>NZ_MKKE01000033.1 GCF_001942305.1 Saccharomonospora sp. CUA-673
TTTTGTTTCGGGTTGCGCCCTGCCTGGAGCGTGATGGTTTCGGTTTCAGGTCGACGGGATGACACTCCGGGGACGGGTTTGTTGTGTGCGTGGGGGGGGTGCGGTTTTGGCCTTGCTTCGCTTCGGCGTTGGCGGTATTTGTGGTGACGGTATTGGGGTTACTTTGCGTGGTTTTGTGTCATTCATGTGGGTGAGTTAGTGGGGTCATTTGTTCGGTATATGGGTGTTGTGAGGGATGTTGAGGGGATTGTTGAGTCGGCTCGGTCGGTGCTTGCTTTGCGGGCTCGGTCTGATGCTGCTGAGGTGTCGTTTCTGGCCTCGGTGGATGATGGGTCGTCGTCTGATTCGTTGGAGCGGCGGTCGTGGCTGAGGCGTTGGCGCCGGAGCTTCGGTTGTCGCCTCAGGGGGTTTTGGATCGGATTCACACCGCTTTGGCTCTGACTTATCGGATGCCTCGACTGTTGCAGTCGATGCGCGAGGGTCAGGTGGATCGGTATTGCGCCGAGCGGGTGCTGAATGTGGTTGCGCCGATTTCTGATTCTGATGCTCTTGAGGTTGATCGGCTACTTGAGGAAAAGCTCTCGCGGTTGTCGATTACTGCGTGGCAGCCTCGGAATATGGCTTGGCATGCTTCGCAGATCGTCAAGCAAGTCGATCCCGGGGCTGAGACTGCTGCGGCTCGCATGGCGCACGAGGGGCGGAAGGTCGCGCTTGATCACGGTGTCTATGCCCAGTCGCGGTTGTCGGTCGATCTTCCTTCCGACGTTGCCTCGGCCGCCTACGCGCGGGTCGACGCCATGGCGCGCAAGCTGCGGCTCTCCGACTCGTCACGCAACCTCGACCAGCTTCGCGTCGATGTCTTCGCAGACCTGTTGCTCGGCAACGATCCCGGTGTGACCGTGCCGCAGTCGGCGGCGATGGTGTACCTGCACATGCCCATCGACACCGCCCTGTCGATGTCCGAGTCCGGCGCATCGATCGACGGAATCGGACCAATCCCGGCTGCCTACGCCCGAGAGATCATGACGAACCCCAAGTCGATCTGGCGCAAGGTGCTGTGCGACCCGGCCACCGGAAACCCCGTCGACCTCGGCCGCACCTCGTATCGTCCGAACTCGACGATCCGCAAGCTCGTCCAGGTGCGCGACCGGATGTGCGTCGTCCCCTGGTGCCGGCGTCCCGCCCGGCACTGCGACTTCGACCACCAGCAGCAGTGGTCCAAGGACCGAGGCACGACCTCCACCGCCAACGCCGCACCGCGCTGCCGCCGGCACCACCGGCTCAAGAACGCCCCGGGCTGGCTCAACCACTACGACCCCACCCACGGCACGTCGTCGGTCACCACACCACTCGGCGTGACCTGCACCGACAAACGCGAAACCGTCCTGCCACCGCGATCGCCCCACCCCGACGACTCGCCGCCGCCGTTCTGAACGCTCGACGCCTCAGATCCGCTCGAGGATCGTCGCGGTCGACAGCGCGCCGCCCGCGCACATGCTCACCAGCGCCGTCTCCGCGTCCCTGCGCTCCAACTCGTGCAACGCCGTCGTCAACAACCTCGTGCCCGTGTTGCCGACCGGGTGGCCCAACGCGATCGCGCCGCCGTTGACGTTCACCCTGGCCGGATCGGGCTCATGCACCTGCTGCCACGACAACACCACCGACGCGAACGCCTCATTGACCTCGAACAGATCCACATCGCCGACCGTCATGCCCGCCCGCGTCAACACCCGCTCCGTCGCACGGATCGGGCCGTCCAGGTGGTAATAGGGCTCGGCACCCACCAACGCCTGCGCGCGGATCCGCGCGCGCCGGCGAACACCCAGCTCACGCGCCCGGTCGGCATCCATCAACAACACCGCCGACGCGCCATCGGAAATCTGCGACGACGTACCCGCCGTGTGCAGACCATCGGGAACCACCGCCTTCAACGCCGCCAACGCCTCCCGGCTCGTCTCCCGAAGACCCTGATCCCGCTCCACGACCCGATGCTCACCCGTCGGCGCACCATCCGCGCCCAACACCGGCGCCTTCACCGGCATCGTCTCGCGATCGAACCGGCCCTCCGACCACGCGGCCGCAGCCTTCTGCTGCGACGCCAACCCGAACGCGTCCAACTGCTCGCGCGTCAACCCGCGCCGCACGGCGATCCGCTCCGCCGCGCCGTACTGATCAGGCATATCGATCGACCAACCCGGCGGACGCGCGTGGCCGGATCACCCACGTTCGCACCGAGCCCCACCCGGCTCATCGCCTCCACGCCACACGCCAGGCCCACGTCGATCACACCCGTCGCGATCAGGCCCGCGACCAGGTGTGTCGCCTGCTGCGCCGAACCGCACTGCGCATCGATCGTCGTCGAGCCGCACTCCTCGGGCAGGCCCGCATGCAACCACGCCGTGCGCGTCACGTTGCCGGCCTGCTCACCGAACTGCGTCACCGAACCACCGATCGCCTGCTCCACCAACGTCGGATCGACGCCGGCGCGCACGAGCACCTCCGCCTGCGCCGCACCCAACAACTCGGCCGCATGCACACCGGCCAACACCCCACCACGCTTACCGATCGGGGTACGGACAGCCTCCACGATCACGGGATCGCCCACGGCGCAGCTCCTTCGGACTCGACAGCACTCGACACGACTCGGCACAACACCAGCAACACCGAAAGTAGAACATGTTCTTATTCGGGGCAAGGATTGCGACATCCGAGGTGGGAGTGGCGACGTCGTCACCGTTCGCGGTCAGAGGCCCTCAATCGATTCAGTAAACGGGTTTCACTTTGGGTCTTCTCGGTGGCAACCCCGTGTGCTTCACTCGGTCGAGTAGAACGAGTTCCATGACGGCTGTTCGCGGAGGTCCGGCGCATGACGACGTCGCTGTTGCCCGAAGGTTTCGACTTCACCGATCCCGATCTGCTTGCGCGGCGACTGCCGCTCGACGAGCTGGCGTTGCTGCGGCGCACCGCGCCCGTGTGGTGGAACGACCAGCCGCACAACATCGCCGGCTTCGGCGACGACGGCTTCTGGGTCGTGACCCGCCTCGAGGACGTGAAGGCGGTGTCCAAGGACAGCGAGCTCTTCTCGTCGTGGGAGAAGACCGCGATCGTGCGGTTCGACGAGAACATGGACGAGGACGGCCTCAACGCCAACCGCCTCGTGCTGCTGAACATGGACGCCCCGCAGCACACCAAGCTGCGTCGCATCGTGTCCAAGGGCTTCACGCCTCGGGCGATCAACAAGCTCGAGGAGGGCCTGCGCGAACGTGCCCACGCGATCGTCGCCGAGGCCAAGAAGAAGGGCACGGGCGACTTCGTCGAGGACGTGGCGTGCGAACTGCCCCTGCAGGCCATCGCCGACCTCATCGGCATCCCGCAGGAGGACCGGCTCAAGATCTTCGACTGGTCCAACCAGATGGTCGGCTACGACGACCCCGAGTACGAGGTCGACCCGATGGCCGCGTCGGCCGAGCTCGTCAGCTACGCGTTCGCGATGGCCGAGGAACGCCGCCAGAACCCGACCGACGATATCGTCACGAAGCTGGTCCAGGCCGATGTGGACGGTGAGTCGCTGGCCTCGGACGAGTTCGGCTTCTTCGTCATCCTCATGGCCGTCGCCGGGAACGAGACGACCCGCAATGCCATCACTCACGGGATGAAGGCGTTCCTCGACCACCCCGACCAGTGGGAGCTGTACAAGCGCGAAAGGCCCTCGACCGCTGCCGACGAGATCGTCCGCTGGTCGACGCCCGTCGTGGCGTTCCAACGGACGGCCACGGCCGACACCGAGCTCGGCGGCCAGCACATCCGCAAGGGCGACCGGGTCGCGATGTTCTACAGCTCGGCCAACTTCGACGCCGACGTCTTCGACGAGCCCGAGACGTTCGACATCACCCGCGACCCCAACCCGCACGTCGGCTTCGGCGGCACCGGGGCGCACTACTGCATCGGCGCGAACCTGGCGCTGCTCGAGATCGACTGATCTTCAACGCCATCGCCGACGCCATGCCCAACATCCACGAGGTGTCCGAACCGGACCGGCTGCGCTCCGGGTGGCTCAACGGCATCAAGCACTACGAGGTCGCCTACGAGTAGGCCTCACGCCACCGGGCGCGAACGACAACGGCGGGCGCATCCTCCGAAGGGTGCGCCCGCCTTGTTCGTGTTGCGGGGGAGTGGGTCACTCGGGTTTGTCGGCATCCACGAGCCACATGGAGAAGTACTGCGAACCGCCGCCGTAGGCGTGGCCGAGCGCCGTGCGGGCACCGTCGACCTGGTAGTCGCCCGCCCGGCCCATGACCTGCTTGGCGGCCTCGGAGAACCGGAGCATCCCCGACGCCCCGATCGGGTTGGACGAGAGCACCCCGCCCGAGGGGTTCACGGGCAGACGTCCGCCGAGCGCCGTCTCGCCGGACTCGGTGAGCTTCCAGCCCTCGCCCTCCGCGGTGAACCCGAGGTTCTCCAGCCACATCGGCTCGAACCAGGAGAACGGCACGTAGATCTCGGCGACGTCCACATCGGACACCGGGTCGGTGATGCCCGCCTGACGCCACAGATCGGCGGCCGCGTCGCGTCCGGCCTGGGGGTTGACCTGGTCACGGCCGGCGAACGTCGTCGGCTCGGTGCGCATCGACGTCGCACGGATCCACGCAGGCGACTCGCACGCGTCGCCGGCCTGTTCGTCACCGATGACCATCGCGCACGCACCGTCGGACGACGGGCAGGTCTCGTCGTAGCGGATCGGGTCCCACAGCATCTGCGAGGCCTGCACCGATTCGACGGTGATGTCGGACTGGCGCAGGTGCGCGTGGGGGTTGAGCGCACCGTTGCGACGGTCCTTGGCCGCCACCATCGCACCGACGTGCTCCGGGGCGCCCGACCGGCGCAGATACGAACGCACATGGGGCGCGAAGTAGCCGCCCGCGCCGGCACCGACCGGCATTGTGAACGGCACCTTGATCGACAACGCCCACATGGCGTTCGACTCGGACTGCTTCTCGTACGCCACCGTCAGCACCCTGCGGTGCACACCGGACTGCACGAGGCTCGCCGCGACAAGGGCCGTCGACCCGCCGACCGATCCCGCGGTGTGGACGCGCAACAGCGGTTTGCCGTTCGCGCCGAGCGCATCGGCGAGGAACAGCTCCGGCATCATGACGCCCTCGAACAGGTCCGGCGCCTTGCCGACGACGACGGCGTCGATGTCGGCCCAGTCGACCTGCGCGTCGACCATGGCACGGTCGACGGCCTCACGCAGCAGCCCCGGCATCGACACGTCGGCGCGCTTGCTGCGATGGTGCGTCTGCCCGGTGCCCAGCACCGCGGCGCGGTACTTGCGGCCGCCCTGCTTCGCACCGGACGTCTGCGCTCCCGGCGCTGTGGTGGCCATGCCCCGACCGTTCATTGCTCAGCCCCTCTCCAGGACGGTGACCAGGTTCTGTTGCAGAGCGGGTCCGCTCGTGGCGTGCGCCAGCGTGCGGCCGGCGTCGCCGTCGAGGATGCGCTGGGCCGCCTCGCCGATGCGGGCGAGTCCGGCCGCGAACATCGGGTTGCCGGTGAGCGTCCCGCCGGACGGGTTGATCCGCACGTCCTCACCGAGGCCGAGCTCGGTGCGCACGATCAGCTCCTGGTGGGTGAACGGGGTGTGCAGCTCGGCGACCTCGACGCCGTCGGTGCCGACGACCTGCCCGGCGATGCGGGTGGACGGCGAGGCGGTCAGGTCGCGCGCGCCGAGCGCCGGGGTGTCGACCCGGTGGTCGATGCCGGTGATCAGGGCGGGCCGCTCGGTCAGGTCCCGTGCGCGCTCCGCGGAGGCCAGGACGACGACGGACGCACCGTCGGTGACCGGGGCGATGTCGTGGGCGCGCAGCGGATCGGCGACCGGTTCGGCCGCGAGCAGGGTCGCCACGTCGGTCTCGCCGCCGAGCTGCGCGCGCGGGTTGGCGGCGCCGTCCCGCCTGCTGCGGGCGGCGATCTCGGCCAGGTCCTTCTCGGTCCACAGCCCGGCGTCGAGGCCCATCCGTGCCTGCAACGCGGCGATGCTCACCGAGTCCGGCCACAGTGGAGCGACCGTGTACGGGTCCAACTGCATCGACAGCACCTTGCGCAGCTCGCCCGCCGAGGACTTGCCGAAGCCGTAGACGAGCGCGGTGTCGACCTCGCCCATCCGGATCTTGAGCCACGCCTCGTACAGCGCCCAGGCGGCGTCCATCTCGACATGGGACTCGTGGATCGGCGGGAACGCGCCGATCGCGTCGACCGCGGAGATGAACGAGAACGCCCGCCCCGCCAGGTAGTCCGACGAACCCGAGCACCAGAACCCGATTTCCTTCTTGGACAGTCCGGTTCTGGTGTAGACCTCGTCGAAGATCGGCACGAGCATCTCGACACCGTTGGTGGTGCCGTGGGTCCGCCGCACGTTCGGTGCCTGGGCGAACGCGACCACCGCGACATCCGTCATGGCTGGCCTCCCTACAGGTGGTGGGCGTACGAGTCGTACGGTGCGTCGGGCTCGCCGGTGGGCGCGAAGTGCGCGATGTTCTCGAGGGTCGTCGACCACTCCTCGCGCGGCTTCCACTCCGCCCGCACCCGCATGCCCATGCGCACCTCGGAGGCCTCGCAACCGAGGACGAGGTGCAGGAAGGCGATGTCCGCGCCGTCGAGCAGGACGTAGGCGGCCACGTACGGCGGCGTGATGGTCTGACCGAGGAACGGGACGTTGACGATGCAGAACGTCGTCACGGTGCCCGTGTCCGGCAGGTCGACCTCGTCGGTGGTCGGCACCCCGCACGTCGGGCACGAGCCGCGCGGCGGGATGTAGACCTTCGTGCAGGCCGGGCAGCGCCGGCCGAGCAGGCGCCCCTCGGCGAGTGCGCGTAGGTACCGGCTCTCCTCGATCGACGCCGTGTGTTCGTAGTTCAGATGCACCGGGGTGACGATCGTGGTGACGTCCCCGTCCCCGTCCCCGTCCCCGTCGGTGCCGCCCGTGCCGTCGCTCGCGCGTTTCCCGGCCGGTGGCGGCGCCTCGGTGGGCGGGTCGTCGGCGGGCGGGTGCTCGACGGCCACGAAGTAGGCGAGGTCGCGGATGTGCCCCACCGGCTCGGCGGCCCAGCGCGCCCGGACGCGGAGTCCGGTGTGCATGGATGTCGGATCGCCGCCGGTGTCGACGACGTGCAGCAGGGCGGTGTCGGCCCCGTCGAGGCGGATCAGTGCCCAGGCGCACGGTCGTTGCACCGGTTGGCCCGCCAGCGGTGCCGGCAGCCACGACCACGACACGACTGTGCCTTCCTCGCCGACGTCGACGAACTCGGTCAGCGGCGCGGCCGTGTCCGGGTCGTACTCCACAGGGGGGACGTGCACACGCCCGTCGGAGCCGCGCACGCCGACGATGCGGCGCCGCGCGAGCTCGGTCATGAACCGGCCCAGGACGGGCCCGACCGATCGGGTGTAGTCGAAGCCCACGTCGAGCGGGGCCGACAGCGGGATCTCGGGCGACTCAGGCGTCTCGGATTCGACAGCAGTCACAGCCAGAAGTGAAACACGTTCTCTATTTGCTCGGCAAGCGGCATCGCCTTATGTGTGCGTAGGGTTGCCCGAAAGTGGAACGAGTTCTAGATTTGCGGTATGACGTCGACGAGCGCCGAGCGATCCGGGACCGACCCTGCAACCGAGACGACCGGGCTGTGGAACATCGCGGCCGAGCGTCCCGAACTGGTGGCCGCCGTCGATCCCGACGGCGCCGAGATCACCTACGGAGACCTCGCGGCCAAGGCCAACACCTACGCACGGGGCCTGCAGGCGCTCGGGCTGGAGACCGGCGACGCGATCGTCGTGCTTCAGCCCAACGGCGTCGAACTCGTCGCGGCGTACTTCGCGGCCATCCAATCCGGGCTCTACGTCGTCATGGCCAACTGGCACCTGACCGGACCCGAGGTCGCCTACCTGTTGACCGACTCCGAGGCCAAGGCGTTCCTCGCCCACGAGCGGTTCGCCGAGACCGCGATCGCCGCCGCCGACGAGGCGGGTGTCGACGCCGGCGGACGGTTCGCCGTCGGTGCGGTCGAGGGCTTCCGTCGGATCGAGGAGCTCGGCGCGGGGGAGGGTGACGGGCGGCCCGAGCGGCGCACCGCCGGATCCCCGATGCTCTACACGTCGGGCACGACGGGCCGGCCGAAGGGTGTACGCAGGCCGCTGACCGGCGCGGACCCGGACGAGGTGCCGCTCGCCTCCAGCGGGTTCTTCGCGCTGTTCGGCATCACGCCGTTCGACGGGCATGTGCATCTGTGCGGCTCGCCGCTGTACCACACGGCGGTGCTGAACTTCGTCGCGATCTCCATCCAGCTCGGGCATCCCGCGGTGCTCATGGACCGTTGGGACCCGGAGGAGATGCTGCGCCTCATCGAGCGGCACCGCGTGACGCACAGCCACATGGTGCCCACCCAATTCCGCCGGTTGCTGGCGCTGCCGGACGAGACCCGGCTGCGGTACGACGTCTCGTCGCTGCGCGTGATGATCCACGGCGCCGCGCCGTGTCCGGACGAGATCAAACGGCGCATGCTCGACTGGTGGGGTCCGGTGGTCACCGAGTACTACGCCGCGACCGAGGGCGGCGGCACCGTGATCAGCGGCGAGGAGTGGCTCCGCAAGCCCGGATCGGTGGGCAGGCCGTGGCCGAACTCGACCGTGCGGATCCTCGACGACGACGGCAACGAACTGCCCGCCGGCGAGGTCGGTGCCGTGTACATGCAGATGGGCGGGTCGCGGTTCGAGTACCACAAGGACCGCGAGAAGACCGAACGCGCGCGCGTGGGGGAGCTGTTCACCCTCGGCGACGTCGGGCATCTCGACGAGGACGGCTACCTGTACCTGCACGACCGCAAGAGCGACGTGATCATCTCGGGCGGGGTGAACATCTACCCGGCCGAGATCGAGGGCGAGCTCGCCGTGCACCCGAAGGTCGCCGACGTCGCGGTGTTCGGCGTGCCGCACGACGACTGGGGCGAGGAGATCAAGGCGGTCGTGCAGCCGGCCGAGGGCGTCGAGCCGTCCGAGGCGCTGACCGAGGAGCTGTTGGACTACGCCCGCGGTCGGCTGGCGAAGTTCAAACTGCCCCGCAGCGTCGACTATCGCGACACCCTCCCGCGCGACCCCAACGGCAAGCTCTACAAGCGCCGCTTCGCGACCCCTACTGGGAAGGCCGCGACCGCGCCATCTGAGAAGCTCCCAGGGGCCCCATAGTCGCGCCCACCCGTCGCCCGACCGCCACCCCCCGACGACGCGCTGACGCGCGGCAGAATTTGATGGCGACTATGCCCCTGGGAGCTCTTACCGGCCGCGGAAGTTCGGGGTGCGCTTCTCCGCGAAGGCGCGGGGGCCCTCCTTGGCGTCCTCGCTGGCGAACACGCCCACCCCGTACTGGGACTCGAGCTTGAACGCCTCCTCCTCGTGCATGCCCTCCGTGTCGCGCATCGTGCGCAGAATGGCCTGCACGGCGAGCGGCCCGTTGGCTGCGATCGCGTCGGCGACCTCGAGCGCCTGCTCCAGCGCCGTGCCGTCCGGGACGACGCGGCCGACGAGACCGATGTCGCGGGCCTCGGCGGCCGTGATGTGCTTGCCGGTCAACAGAATCTCGGCGGCGACCGTGTAGGGGATCTGCCGCGGCAGGCGCACCGCCGACCCGCCGAGCGGGAACAGACCCCACCGCGCCTCCGACACGCCGAACTTCGCGCTCTCGCCGGCGATGCGGATGTCGGTGGCCTGCAGGATCTCGGTGCCGCCCGCGATGGCCGGCCCCTCGACGGCCGCGATGAGCGGTTTCGTCAGCCTGCGGCCCTTGAGCAGTCCGTCCATGCGGCTCGGGTCGAACGTGCCCTGTTCGAACGCGTCGGACGGACGGTTGCTGCGCATCGCCTTGAGATCCGCGCCCGCGCAGAACGTCCCGCCCGCGCCGGTCAGGACGCAGCTGCGGATCTCGGTGTCGGAGTCCACCCGGTCCCACGCCTCGGACATGATCGCCAACATGTCGGCCGTGAGCGCGTTGCGCGCCTCCGGACGGTTGAGCGTCACCACGAGCGTGTGCCCGCGTTGTTCCACCAGAGCGTGCGCCTCGGTCATGTCGCCTCGCTTCCGCTTCGAGGATGCTGCCGGATGTCGGGGGTTTGTCGGGGTTTGTCAGAGGTTATTGCCCAGAACGATAACATGTTCTACTTTGGTCGTCGTGGCCTTCAATATCGCAGACCTGCTGGAGCACGCCGTCGACGTCGCGGGCGATCGCACCGCGGTCATCTGTGGCGATCGGAGCCTGACCTACACCGAACTGGACGAGCGGGCCAACCGGCTCGCGCACCACCTGGCGTCCCTCGGAGTCGGCACGGGTGATCACATCGGCGTGTACTCCCGAAACTCACTGGAAATGATCGAGGCGATGTTCGCGGCGTACAAGCTGCGGGCGATCGCGATCAACGTCAACTACCGCTACGTGGAGGCGGAGTTGACCTACCTGCTCGACAACGGCGACGTTGTCGCGCTGGTCCACGAGCGGCAGTACTCCGACAAGGTCGTCGCCGTTCGGGACGGATTGCCGAAACTGAAACATGTTTTCGTGGTCGAGGACGGGTCGGACAACGATGTCCCACCCGGTTCGACGGCCTACGAGGACGCCATGGCGTCCGGCAGTCCCGACCGGGACTTCCCGGCCCGCAGCGGCGAGGATCTCTACATCCTCTACACCGGCGGCACGACGGGATATCCGAAGGGCGTCATGTGGCGCCACGAGGACGTCTTCCGTGCCCTCGGCGGCGGAATCGACTTCCTCAGCGGCGAGTACGTCCCCGACGAGTGGACGCTCGCCGAGCAGGGTCGGGACGGGGCCATGGTGCGCCTGCCGGCCGCGCCGCTGATCCACGGCGCCGCGCAATGGGCGGCGTTCGGAGCCCTCTTCGCGTGCGGCACGGTCGTGTTCGTCCCGCAGTTCGACGCCGACGACATCTGGCGCGCGATCGAACAGCACCGCGTCAACGTCGTCACCATCGTCGGCGACGCGATGGCGCGGCCGTTGCTCGACGCCTACCGCCGCGGCACGTACGACGCCTCCTCGATCGTCGCCGTGTCCAGCCATGCGGCGTTGTTCTCCCAGTCGGTCAAACAGGAGTACCTGGCCGAGTTCCCGAACCTCGTGCTGACCGACGCGATCGGCTCGTCGGAGAGCGGATTCACCGGCATCGGCATGATGGCGCGCGACGCCGACCACTCGGCCGGGCCGCGGGTGAACTTCGGCAAGGACGCGGTGCTGCTCGACGACGACGGCAACGTCGTACCGGCCGAGCCGGGCGCGGTGGGGCGGATCGGCCGGCGCGGGCACGTTCCGCTCGGTTACTACAAGGACAAGGCCAAGAGCGAGACGATCTTCGTGGAGGTCGACGGCGCGCGGTACGTCGTGCCCGGCGACTACGCCCGCTACGAGGCCGACGGTACTGTCACCCTGCTCGGCCGGGGTTCGCAGTGCGTCAACACCGGCGGCGAGAAGGTGTTCCCCGAGGAGGTCGAGGGTGCGCTCAAATCGCATCCGGACGTCTTCGACGCCCTCGTCATCGGCGTTCCCGACGAGCGGATGGGCCAGCGGGTCGGCGCCGTCGTCGAACCGCGGCCGGGTGCGACGCTCGACCTGGACGCCGTGGAGGCCCACGTCCGCGGTCAGCTTGCGGGCTACAAGGTGCCCCGCAGCGTGTGGATCGTCGACCAGGTCGAACGGCTCCCCAGCGGCAAACCGGACTACCCGTGGGCCCAACGCCACGCCACCGCGTCCGATCCGGACACCGAGCGGGTCACCGCGTGAGCGGTCGAGTCCACCCGAGTACGCGAGCTCCACGAGGAGGAACGTGATGCGCACGTCCCTGTGCGAAACCCTCGGCATCGATCTGCCGATCGTCGGCTTCACCCCGTCCGAGCACGTCGCGGCCGCGATCAGCCGGGCGGGCGGACTCGGCGTGCTGGGCTGTGTGCGGTTCAACGATGCCGACGAGCTCGACAAGGTGCTCGGGTGGATGGACGCCAACACCGGCGGCAAACCGTACGGCGTCGACGTGGTGATGCCGGCGAAGGTGCCCGACGAGGTCAAGGGCATCGACCCGACGACGTTGATTCCGGCCGAGCACCGGGCATTCGTCGACCGGACCCTCGAGCAGCTGGGCGTACCGGCGCTGGGCGAGGGTCAGGACCGGGACGGTGTACTGGGCTGGCTGCACTCGGTGGCCCGCTCGCACGTCGAGGTGGCGTTGGAGCATCCGATCGCGCTGATCGCCAACGCGCTCGGTTCGCCGCCCGCCGACGTGATCGCCCAGGCCCACGACAAGGGCGTACCGGTGGCGGCGCTGGCCGGCAAGGCCGAGCACGCCGTGCGGCACGTCGAGAACGGCGTGGACTTCGTCGTCGCCCAGGGCCACGAGGCCGGCGGGCACACGGGTGAGATCGCGTCGATGGTGCTGTTGCCGGAGATCGTCGACGCTGTCGGCGACCGCGCACCGGTGCTGGCGGCGGGCGGCATCGGCTCCGGTCGGCAGGCCGCGGCGGCGTTGGCGTTGGGGGCCGAAGGGGTCTGGACCGGCTCGATCTGGCTCGCCACCCGCGAGTACCTGGAGACGATGCCGGAGTCCGAGCCGATGCAGCAGGCGCTCGTCGCGGCCACGTCGGCCGACACGGTGCGCACCCGCATCTACACGGGCAAGCCCGCGCGGCTGTTGAAGACGCGCTGGACCGAGGCGTGGTCGCAACCCGACGCGCCCGAACCGCTGCCGATGCCGCTGCAGAACCTGCTCGTCGCACCGGCGCACAACCGCATCCACGCCTCGTCCGACCCGTCGGTCGTGTCGATGCCGGTCGGCCAGATCGTCGGTCGCATGAACGAGGTCCGCCCCGTCGCCGACGTCGTTGCCGACCTCGCCTCGGGCTTCACCGACGCCGTCACCCGCCTCACCGAGATCGACAAGTCCTGACCCCGGCGTGGAGGAGCTCCCGAGGGCCCCACCGGCGCGAAGAAGATTAGTCGCGTTCAACGCGACTATGGGGCCCTCGGGAGCTAGCGGCGGCGGCGGACAGCGTAGGCAAGGGCGCCGGCTGCCAGGACTGCTAGTCCACTGAGGACGGACATGCCGGGCAGGGTGGCCGCGAGCACGACGCAGCCCGTGAGGCCGACGGTCGGCACGAGGCGGTGGCCGAGGGTGAACGCGCTGGCGTTGGCGATCGCGTAGTACACCAGCACCGCGAACGACGAGAAGCCGATCGCCTCGCGCAGGTCCACCGTCGCGGCCACGACCGCCACCACGATGCCGACCACGATCTCGGCCCGATGCGGCACGCCGTGCCGCGGGTGCACCGCCGCCAGGCTGTGGGGCAGGTGCCGGTCCCGCGACATCGCCAGCACCGTCCGCGACACGCCCAGCACGAGCGCCAACAGCGCGCCCAGCGCGGCGAGCACCGCGCCGATCCGCACGAGCGGCACCAGCGCGGTCAGTCCTGTCGACGCGACCGCCTCGGCCACCGGATCCTGCGCGGCGGCGATGCCCTCCGGGCCCAGCTGCACCAGCAGGGCGACCGCGACCGCGGCGTACACGACGAGCACGAGGCCCAGGGCCCACGTCACGGCACGGGGGATCGTGCGCCCCGGGTCGCGGACCTCCTCGGCGAGCGTCGCGATGCGCGCATACCCGGCGAAGGCGAAGAACAACAGACCCGCCGCCTGCAACACGCCCAGCGGACCGGCACCTGTCGTGACATCCAGACCGCGCGCCTCCGGCTCGCCCACGGTGAACACGGCGACGACGGCGGCCGCCAGCACCAGCAGACTGATCGTCACCAGCACCGCCGCGGCCCGGGCCGACCGCTGCACCCCGTGGTAGTTCAACGCCGTCAACGCCGCCACGACGGCCGCCGCCAGCAGACCCGGCCACGGCCCGTCCAGGTTCGGCGCCGCGTACGCCACGACCGCGAGGGCCATCGCCGCGCAACTGGCCGTCTTGCCGACGACGAAACCCCAGCCGGCGAGGTACCCCCAGAACGGCCCGAGCCGTTCGCGGCCGTAGACGTACGTGCCGCCCGACTCCGGGTAGCGCACCGCCAGCCACGCCGACGACGTCGCATTGCAGTACGCCACCACCGCGGCCAGCACCAACGCCAGCGGCAGTGCCGCACCTGCCGCATCGGCCGCGGGGGCGAACGCGGTGAACACACCGGCCCCGATCATGGCGCTCACGCCGACGACGACGGCCTGCCGCGTGCCCAGTCCTCGGGCGAGTCGATCTCCGGTCATCCCGTGCAACCTAACCCGGCGCCCGTTACGTCTGGACGAACATGAGATGGAAAGCGACGATCACCGGAGCCGCCCTCGGTGCGCTCGTGCTCGCGGGCTGCGCGCAAGGTCCTGCCGACCAGCAGCCCGGCAGTGGCCACGCGCCGTCGGAATCGGCGTCGGAGGCGCTCAAGAAGCAGCCCGCCGACCACGAGGCCCAGGACGGCCCCGTCGACAAGGACCAGCTCAACGGTCGGGGTCTGCCCGACGGCTACCCGCAGGACGTCACCGCCCAGGGCCGCTCGCTGAGCATCACCGCGCAGGAGGGCGGCTGCGGGAAGGCGAGTGCCGAGGTCACCGAGCAGAACGCCGACACCGTGACCGTGCTGCTCGTCGAGACCGAACCCGCGGACCAGATGATGTGCACGATGGACATGCGGTACCCGCCGGTGGAGGTCGGCCTCGACGCGCCGCTGGGGGAGCGGACGCTCGTGCTGGAGCACACGACCCGCAAGGAATGATCAAGCGGAACGGGAGATCAACAGTGTCGTAGCGTGGGTGCATGACACGACAGGTAAGTGGCAGCCGCACCATCGCCGCGTCCGCGCCGGAGATCTTCGCGCTGCTCACCGACCCGGACAAGCACGCGATCGTCGACGGGTCGGACACGATCCAGCGCGCACGTCGCGCCAATCCGCCGAAACTCGAACTGGGCTCGCGCTTCGGCATGGACATGAAGCTCGGCCTGCCGTACCGCATCACCAACACGGTCGTCGAGTACGAGAAGGACCGGCTCATCGCGTGGCGGCACTTCTACGGCCACCGGTGGCGTTGGGAACTGAGCCCCAACGACGACGGCACGACGGAGGTGACCGAGACGTTCGACTGGGCGCCGGCGCGCCTCGCGTTCGTCTTCGACCGTTCGCCCATTCCGGGCCGTAACAAGGCCGCCATCACCAAGTCCCTGGAGCGGCTCGCGCAGCATTTCGCGCAGTGACGTCCGGGCGTCCGCCCGACCCCACCACCCCCGCAGCGGGGGTGGGCGGGCGGACGCCCGGAACCAGCAGCCGGTGGTGGCAGAAGCCGTGGAACCAGCCGTCAGCGGAACGAGATCTGCAGGACCGGTTCCGAGGTCTCGGCGAAGAAGTCGCCGCCCTTGTCGTCGATGACGATGAACGCCGGGAACTCCTCGACGTCGATCTTCCACACCGCTTCCATGCCCAGTTCGGCGTACTCGAGGACCTCGACGCTGCGGATGCAGTCCTTCGCCAGTCGCGCCGCCGGGCCGCCGATCGAACCCAGGTAGAACCCGCCGTGCTGCCGGCACGACTCGGTGACCTGCTTCGAGCGGTTGCCCTTCGCCAGCATCACCATCGAACCGCCCGCGGCCTGGAACTGGGCGACGTACGAGTCCATCCGGCCCGCGGTCGTCGGACCGAACGAACCGGACGGGTAGCCGTCCGGGGTCTTCGCCGGACCCGCGTAGTACACCGGGTGGTCGCGCAGGTACTGCGGCATCTCCTCGCCGGCGTCGAGCCGTTCGGCGATCTTGGCGTGCGCGATGTCGCGCGCCACCACCAGGGGGCCGGTCAGGCTCAGCCGCGTCTTCACCGGCAGCTGCGAGAGCTGCGCGCGGATCTCGTCCATCGGACGGTTCAGGTCGACCGACACGACCTCGTCCGACAGGTCCTCCTCGGTGACGTCGGGCAGGAACCGCGCCGGGTCGCGCTCCAGCTGCTCGATGAACACGCCCTCGGAGGTGATCTTGGCCTTCGCCTGGCGGTCGGCCGAGCACGACACGGCGACGCCGACCGGGCAGGACGCGCCGTGCCGGGGCAGGCGGATCACG
The DNA here is from genome assembly GCF_001942305.1 of Saccharomonospora sp. CUA-673. GTDB lineage: Bacteria > Actinomycetota > Actinomycetes > Mycobacteriales > Pseudonocardiaceae > Prauserella. The sequence continues at coordinate 16,128 of NZ_MKKE01000033.1, forward strand.
CGGACATCGTGGCAGAAGTACTTGCCACCGAACTGGGCGCCGATCCCGAACTGACGGGTCATCTCCAGGACCTGCTGCTCGAGGTCGGTGTCGCGGAAGCCGTGACCGAGCGGCGAACCCTCGGTGGGCAGGTCGTCCAGGTAGCGCGCAGAGGCGAGCTTGGCGACCTTCAGGTTGTACTCGGCCGACATGCCGCCCACGACGATTGCCAGGTGGTACGGCGGGCAGGCCGCGGTGCCGAGGCTGCGCAGCTTCTCGTCGAGGAACTTCGCCAGGCGCTTCGGGTTCAGGACGGCCTTGGTCTCCTGGTACAGGAACGTCTTGTTGGCGCTGCCGCCGCCCTTGGCCATGAACAGGAACTCGTACGACGGGTCGGTCTTGGCCGCCTCGTCGCCGGTGTCCTTGTGGTACAGCTCGATCTGGGCGGGCAGGTTCGTGCCGGTGTTGCGCTCCTCCCAGAAGTTCACCGGCGCCATCTGCGAGTAGCGCAGGTTCAGGTCCCGGTAGGCCTCGAAGATGCCGCGGGAGACGGCCTCCTCGTCGTGACCGCCGGTGAGCACACCCTCGGTGCGCTTGCCGATGGCGATCGCCGTGCCGGTGTCCTGGCACATCGGCAGCACGCCGCCGGCGGAGATCGCCGCGTTGCGCAGCAGGTCCATCGCGACGAACCGGTCGTTGCCGCTGGCCTCCGGGTCGTCGACGATCGAGCGCAGCTGCTGTAGGTGCGAGGTGCGCAGCAGGTGCTGGATGTCGGTGATGGCCGTACGCGCCAGGGTCGTGAGCGCCTCGGGGGAGACCTCGAGGAAGGTGCGTCCCGCTGCCTCGACGGTCCGGACGCCGTCAGCGGTCACGAGCCGGTATTCGGTCTCGGTGTCCTTGCCGAGCGGCAGTACGTCGGTGTACTCGAACTGGGGGGAAGAGGTCACGGCTGCTCCGTCTGCTCCATTGCGCGCGGTGGTGGCGGTCAACTCACGAAACGAGTCGACCGTACAACGGATTACGACGGCCACGGGCGGCCAGGATCACCGCGCGCGATGCAGATCACGCAAGGACGAAGGCCGGGTCCCACCCCGAGGGACCCGGCCTTCTACAGGCAGTGACATGCTCCGTGGACGTGCATGCCACGCTGCCCTAACCCCACTAGGAAGACGTCCGGCGGCGGATAAGGTTGCGTCGGTCGCGCAGAAAATGTCCGAACCAGCGTCTGAGCTGCGGTGGAGCGGGGCGCGTGACGTGCGTCGCCCGGTGCCTCAGCTGGCGTACGCGCGGAGCTTGTCGGCGCGCTCACCCTGCCGGAGCTTGGTCATGACCTCGCGCTCGATCTGGCGCACCCGCTCGCGCGAGAGGCCGAAGTGCCGGCCGATCTGGTCGAGCGTGCGCGGCTGGCCGTCGCCCAGCCCGTAGCGCATGCGGATGACGTTCTGCTCGCGCTCGTCGAGCGTGCCCAGCACGCGGCGCAGGTCGTCGTGCAGCAGCCCGGCGATGACGCTGCTCTCGGCGTCGGCGGCCTCGGAGTCCTCGATGAAGTCGCCCAGCGGGGCGTCCTCCTCGTTACCGACGGGCATGTCGAGGCTCACCGGGTCGCGGGCGTGGTCGAGCAGGGTGGCCACCTTCTCCACGGCGATGCCCGACTCGGCCGCCAACTCCTCGTTGGTGGCCTCCCGGCCCTGCTTCTGGTGCAGGTCCCGCTTGATGCGCGCGAGCTTGTTGACCTGCTCGACGAGGTGCACGGGCAGCCGGATCGTGCGGCCCTGGTCGGCCATGCCGCGGGTGATCGCCTGGCGGATCCACCACGTCGCGTAGGTGGAGAACTTGAAGCCCTTGGCGTAGTCGAACTTCTCGACGGCGCGGATGAGCCCCAGATTGCCCTCCTGGATCAGGTCGAGCAGCGGCATGCCGCGGCCCGTGTAGCGCTTCGCGAGCGACACGACCAGCCGCAGGTTCGCCTGCAGCAGGTGGTTCTTCGCGCGGCGCCCGTCGCGGGCGACCATGCGCAGCTCCCAGCGGCGCTCGTCGCTCGCGTCCTCGGCGGTGTCGAGCAGGTGCTGGGCATAGACGCCGGCCTCGATGCGCTTGGCGAGGTCGACCTCCTCGGAGGCGCTGAGCAGTGCCGTCTTGCCGATGCCGTTGAGGTAGACCCGCACGAGGTCCGCCGACGGGCCCTGCGCGTCGAGGTCCCCCACGGCAGGGGGCGCGGGGACGGCCGTGTCCGCCGTGTCCACCGCGTTCACCGTGTCCACTGCTGCGACCGTGTCGACGGTGGATACCACGTCCGCGACGGGCGCGTCCGCGGTCGGCGTGGACATCGTGTCGGGAGCAGGCACCGCGTTGCCGGAACGCGTGCTGTGCTCGCGGCGGATGCCACCGGCGTCACGTTCGAGAGTCTGGACGGTCATTCTGCCTCCCCGGATGGCGGGCTCGCGTGTGGTGCCCCGCGGCGCGTGCGGTGTGCCCGCCGCCTGTGTGTTGCCGCGCGTGGGTTCTCTCAAGCAGTCGATCAAGCCTGTGGAACTGTTACGCACCGGCCGGCTTCGTGGCCGGTTACCTCGAACAACGTCGACCCATGCGAAATCGTTCCCGCCGTTTTCGGTTGCTGTGCAACGGGTCACTCCCGCGTTTGAGCAGCGCCCATTGCGGGTCGGGAAGCGGGGTCGGGCAGGCGGGTCGGGGGAGCGACCGCGATTGTGGGTTCAGAGTTCGACCAGCACGGTGAACGGGCCGTCGTTGACACTGTGGACCTGCATCATGGCGCCGAAGCGGCCGGTCTCGACGTGCGCGCCGCGGGCACGCAGGGCCTCGACGACGGCCTCGACCATCGGTTCGGCCTGCTCGGGGCGGGCCGCGGCCGTCCACGATGGACGCCTGCCCTTGCGGGTGTCGCCGTAGAGGGTGAACTGACTGACCACGAGCAGCGGCGCGCCGAGTGTTGCCGCCGATTCCTCGCTGCCCGTGCCTCCCGTGTCACCGCTGCTGTCGGAATCGCCGCGCAACAGCCGCAGTTCGTGCAGTTTCCGCGCCATCGTGTCGACTTTGTCGGATGTATCGTCACGGTGAATTCCGAGCAATACCAACAAACCTGGCTGAGGTAGGGCGCCGACGACCGTGTCGTCGACGGTCACACTCGCCTCGGCGACCCGGGAGACGACCGCCTTCACCGCTGCGCACCCTCCTGCCAACCGTCGGCGGGTTCGAGCATGCCGTGCCGCACGAGTTCGCGGACCATCGGCACGGCCGCGTCGCGCAGCTCGTCGACGTCCTCGCCGTGCGCCGCGGCGAGCAACTCGAGCAGGTCCTCGAGCGGCAGCATCCCGCGGCAGCCCGCCAGCAGCGCCGAGGCCAACTCGTCCACCTCGTGCTGCCAGCCCGGACCGTCGATGCGGTGCAACCGGCGCACCGTGGGCTCCCAACCCTCGTCGGACGGCGCGTCGATGCGTTCGAGCACGACGGTGTCCGGTACCCGCAGCGCCGTGCCCAGCAACGCCTCGTCGTCGCGGGGCCGCAGCCAGTCGACCCGGTCCAGCCACGCCGCGGCCTCGGCGCCCAGCGGGTCGTCGTAGGCCTGGCGCAGGTCCTCGCACACGATCGTCGGCGTGCCGTCGGTCTTGCGCAGCGTCACGAAACCGAACCCGATGCCGCGCACGTCGTGGGCGGCGAACCACTCCAGCCACGCCTCGGCCTTGGCCAGCCCCTCCGGCGAACGCGGATCGATCCCCGCGTCGCGCAACCAGGTGCCCACGTAGAGCGCCGGATCGGCGACGTCGCGCTGCACGAACCAGGCGTCCGTGCCGTGCGGCAGCCAGCGGGTCACGCGATCGGACCAGTCCTCGTCGCCGACGTGCAGCCACGACGCCAGCAGCTGGCCCACGCCGCCGTCGGTCAGCAGCGACGGCAGCTGCCGGACGACGAGGGCGCTCGCGTCGTCCCCGCCGAGCCCGGAGTCGCGGTAGGTGAAGTCGACCCGCGGCGGGCCGACCACGAACGGCGGATTACAGACGATCTGGTCGAACTTCCGGCGCGCGACCGGTGTGAACCACTCGCCCTCCAGCAGCTCGACGTCCAGTTCGTTGAGCGTGAACGTCGCGCGGGCGAGCGCGAGCGCGCGGGGGGACACGTCGGTCGCGGTGATCCGCTCCGCGTGCCGCGCGGCGTGCAGCACCTGGACGCCGTTGCCGGTGCCGAGGTCGAGCAACGAGCCGACCGGACGCCTGCTGGTGGCACGCACCAGGCTCAGCGACGCGTGGCCGACGCCCAGCACGTGTTCCCGGTCGACGGGCCGGCCGCTGTGGTCGGAGTCGAGGTCGGCGATGACCCACCACGAACCCTCGTCGTCGCCGTGCGGACGGATGTCCAGGCCCGCCCGGAACGCCGCGTCGCCCTCCGGCACGAGGATGCCCGCGGCGACGGCGTCGTCGGTCGACAGTGGCGCGAACGCGGCCACGACGGAGTCGGCCGGTTCGGGGCGGCCGAGCAGGAACAGTCGGATCAGCGCGCCGAGCTGGCCGGCCCCGGAACTCGCGTGCAGTGCGGGCAGCGGCTCACCGCGGCCGAGTGCGGCGTGCGCCGCACCGCCCAGCACGGACACGACACCGTCGGCGTCGTAACCGCAGCGGCGGAAGGCCTCGCGCAGGCGCGTCAGGACGTCGGGCGTGAGGTCGGGCACGGACGCGCCCGCCGAGGTGTCGCGCTGCGGGCGGCTCGGGGTGGTGTTGTCGGCGCTGCTGTGGGGACTGTTCACAGTGGGTCATCGTTGCACGCCGCGCCCGGCCGAGGCGCGGCGTAGGCACGCCACGGCGTGTTCGCGGTGCCCGGGGGGAGCGTGCGGGTATTCCCCGGCTGCGGGGTGAGATGTCCGACCCCCGCATGTCCGATTTCCGTGGTGCTCCCCGCCTGTGCTCACGTCGGCGGCGGTGGGACGATGGAGCGATGGAGGTGAGGTCGGTGAGCGAACACAGCACGGCCGGCGACAGCGGCGACAGGTCCGGTGACCCGGTTCTGATCACCGAGGCCGCGCCCTCCTACGACGACGAGCTCGCGGATCGCAAGCGCAAGTACTTCATCACGATGAGCTTCCGCTTCCCGTGCCTGATCCTGGCCGGCGTCTTCTACCAGACCTGGTGGCTGGCCGTGGCGATCCTGTTGTTGTCGGTTCCGTTGCCGTGGATCGCGGTGCTGATCGCCAACGACCGTCCTCCGCGCAAGGCGGAGGAGGTCAACAAGTACCGGCGGCAGCACCGTGCGATCGAGGCGACGCCCGAACCGGCGCTCGACCCGACACACCAGGTCATCGACGTGAGCGCCCCGGCGAGCGGGGCCACCGAGGAGGAGGCGGCCTCCGGCCGCCGAACCGACGCGGACTGAGCCCGGGTCCGCCGGTCAGACCTGCAGCGCTGCCGGGGTGGGCTGGGCGCCGACCTGGCCCACGACGGCGGCGCCGAGGCGCACGCCGGCGTCCAGCCGGGTGGTGACGTCCTCGTCGCGCAGCCACGCCGTGAGCAGGCCCGCGTTGAACGCATCGCCCGCACCGGTGCTGTCCACGCAGTGCGCCGGTCGGGCGGGCACCCCGTGGATGCCGTCGGGTTCGACCCAGCTGGCGCCGTCGAGCCCCGTCGTCACCGCGACCGCCCCGACGTGCTCGAGCAGCGCCGTGGCCGAGGCGGGGGAGCGGTCGCCGGTGAGTGCGGCCAGCTCGTCGGCGTTGGGCAGCAGCAGATCGACGCCGCGGACGTCGGCCAGGAACCTCTCCGGATCGGTGATCAGCGCGGCCGCCTGCGGGTCCACCGACGTCGTCAGGCCCGCGGCCCGGGCAGCCGCCAACGCGGCCAGACCCGCGGGGCGCGAGGACGGGTCGAGCAGCACGTACCCGGACAGGTGCAGGTGCCGGGCTCCCGCGAACGCCGCCGGCGCCGTGTCGTCGACGTCGGCAGGGACGAACCGCTTGTTCGCCCCGCGGTCGGGCAGCATCGTGCGTTGACCGTCGGGGTCGACGAGCACCACGACACAGCACGTCGTCGCGTCCGGGTCCACGGCGAAGGCGCAGGTCACACCCGCGGACTCCAGCTCGGCCCGCAGCAGCCGGCCGCCGGGGTCGTCGCCGACGCGGGCCATGAGCACCGGCTCGGCGCCCGCCGCGCGCAGCCACAGCGCGGTGTTGGCGCCCGCCCCGCCGCCGGTCAGCCCGACCCGCGCGCGGGTGTCCCCGCCGTGCACGAGCGGACCCTCGTGCCGGGCGACGACGTCCAGGCCGGCGTCCCCGACCACGACGATCCTCATCGCACCAGCTCCACCGCGACGCGGGCGGCCAGCTCCGCGTTGGCGACGACGAGCTCCTCGTTGGCGTCGAGGCTGACGCCGCCCGAGGCGGTGTGGAAGTGCTCGAGCAGCGCCGGCGTCACGTCGGCGCCGGTCACGGCCTCGTCGGCGACCTTGGCGAGCCCCTCGGCCAACAGCCGGTCGTGCAGCCCGCGGTCCATCTCGGCGGCCTCGGGGATCGGGTTGGCCAGCAGCACACCCGAGGTCAGCACGCCTGCCGACAACGCGCGGTGCGCGGCGACGGCGGCCGCGACCTGCGCCGGGTCGTCGACCCGGTGCGGCACCGGCAGTCCGGACGAGCGCAGGTAGAACGCAGGGAACTCGTCGACGCCGTAGCCGAGCACCGGCACCGAACCGGTCTCCAGGACCTCGAGCGTCGCCGGGATGTCGAGGATCGACTTCATCCCCGAGCACACGACCAGCACCGGGGTGCGGCCGAGCACGCCGAGATCGGCCGAGACGTCCCACGTGGCCGTCTCGCCGGGGGCCGGCAGGTGCACGCCGCCGAGCCCGCCGGTGGCGAACACGCCGATCCCCGCCGCGTGGGCCAACAGCGAGGTACTGGCCACGGTCGTCGCGCCGGACTCGCCCCTGGCGATCGCCGGGCCCAGGTCGCGCGCGGAGAGCTTGTCGAGGTCGGCGTCGGCGGCGCACACGCGCTCGAGCTGCGGCCCGGTGAGCCCGACGTGCGCGGTGCCGTCGAGCACCGCGATCGTCGCCGGAACCGCGCCGGCTGCGCGCACCGTGTCCTCCAGTCGCGCGGCGACCTCGAGGTTGCGACCCGGCGGCAGCCCGTGCGACAGGATCGTGCTCTCGAGGGCGACGACGGCGCGGCCCGTCGCCAACGCGTCGGCGACCTCGGCCGACGGGGTCACGGCGGTGGCAGCTGAGTGGGGCGCGGCGGGGCGGGGCGGAGGAGTCACGAGCGACAATTCTGACCTATCTCCTCCGCCCGTCGCGGGCGGTGGGTGGCAAACTGTGCCTATGAGCACTGCAACGCTGCCCGAAGTCGACACTCGCCCCGAAGGCACCGAGAGCACCGAGGACGACCGGCCCGAGGTGTTCCACTACGTGAAGAAGAACAAGATCGCCGAGAGTGCGGTCACGGGAACTCACGTGGTGGCACTGTGCGGCGAGGTGTTCCCCGTGACCAAGTCGGCCAAGCCCGGTTCGCCGGTGTGCCCCGACTGCAAGAAGGTCTTCGACAACCTTCCCCCCGGCGGCGGCGACGACTGAGTCGGGCCGGTGTCGTCACCGGCCGCCGGGGCGGTCCTCGGCGGGCGGTGACTCGGGGGGCGGGGACTGCTCGTCGGACCCGCCGTTCCCACCGTTCCTGCGCGGCCTGCGCAGCGGCACGGTCGTGCGCTGCCACAGTGTGGGGCCGGACTCGGCCCGGAGCCGCTCGGCGGCCCGCTCCCGCTCCAGCCGCTGCCACGCGCGGCGCTGCCTGCGGGTCGGCTTGGCGGGCCACAGCTCCTGGATGGCGCTGTTGAAGTAGGCGCCGGCGACGATCGCCAGACCGATGGCGAACGCGAACAGCAGGAACGCGATCGGGGTGGCCAGTGCGCCGTAGGTGTAGCCGGTCGTGGTGATCCAGCCGATGTAGAGCCGCAGGCCCACACTGGAGAGCAGGAAGATCACCATGGCCAGCACGGCGCCCGGCAGGCCCCGGTGCCACGGCAGCTTCCGCGGCAGCGACAGCTTGTACAGCGTCGCCAGCGCGAGCACCAGCATGATCGCCGCGGTCGGGTAGTACAGCCTGCCCACCCATTCGGCGATCGTCGGGCGCCAACTCTCGGTGAAGAACTGCGGCAGCAGCTCGGGGCCGATCGCGATGATCGGCAGACCGACGATCAGCAGTGCCAGGCTGGCCATGTACAGCAGCAGCGCGAAGACCCGCTGCCACACCTCGTTGCGCACGCCGTACTGGTTGTGCGCCACGGTGATCGCGTCGACGAACGACGACATCGCCGACGACCCGGCCCACAGCGAGATCAGGAAGCCCACGGACACGATCTCGCCGCGACCCGTGGTGAGGATGTCGTTGACGGTCGGTTCGATGATCCGGCCGACGACGTTCTCGGAGAACACCATCTCGCAGAAGGCGATGATGTTGTCGTGGACCTGGCCGACGACCTTCTGGCCGAACCAGTCGCCGATGTAGCCGATCGCGCCCAGCAGGCCCAGCAGCAGCGGCGGCAGCGACAGCGTCTGCCAGAACGCGGCCTCGGCGGCCTCCGAGAAGATGTTGCCCTCCCACGCCTTGCTCATGGTCCGGCCGAGCAGGCGCAGCGGGCCCTTGCGGGTGGGCCCGGTCTGCGCACCGGTGGCCGGGCCGACCGAGGCTGCCGAACCGGCTGGGTCGGCCGGGCCGGCGGGTGCTGCTGCTGGGTCGTGCCCGTCGGCGGGGCTGTCGGAGTGCTGTCCGTTCATGGCGGGTCCCAGCATGGTCCATCCGGCCACCGACGTCGCGTCCGGCCACGCGATCGGTGTCGGCGTGTCGCACCCGAAGTCCGTGGTAGTGCTGCTGGGGACGGTGCCGGGGGCCGCGCGGCGGCCGCCACGGCCACCGGAGCCCCGCACCGGCCGGGTAGTCTGTCCGGCGCGCCCTCGCGTGCGACGGCCAGCGCAGGAGCCGGCCCCGCGTGGGGGCTTTTGCTGTGTGCCGGGTGAGGGTGTCGATTCTGGTGGGAAGGGGAGTGCATCGGCTTTGTCGGCGACGTCAGGTCAGGAAGCGGCTCGGACCCAGCAGGCCGAACGCGCGGTTGCTGCGCCCGAGGCGGGCAACGACGCGACCGCGCGCCCGTTGCGCGCCTGGCAGCGCCGGGCCCTGACCAAGTACCTCACGCAGCGGCCGAAGGACTTCCTCGCGGTCGCCACGCCGGGTGCCGGTAAGACCGTGTTCGGCCTGCGGATGGCCGCCGAGCTGCTCTCGGACCGCACCGTCGAGGCGATCACGATCGTCACGCCGACCGAGCACCTCAAGCACCAGTGGGCCGCCTCTGCGGCGGCCGCCGGCATCGCGATCGACTCGAACTTCCGCAACACGACCGGGGTCACCTCGTCCGACTACCAGGGCGTCGCGGTCACCTACGCCCAGATCGCGGCGCACCCGAACCTGCACCGGGTGCGCACCGAGAACCGCAAGACGCTCGTCATCCTCGACGAGATCCACCACGCAGGCGACGCCAAGTCGTGGGGCGAGGCAGTCGAGGAGGCCTGCACACCGGCCGTGCGCAGGCTCGCCCTCACCGGTACGCCGTTCCGTAGCGACGACTCGCCGATCCCGTTCGTGACCTACGAACCCGACGCCGACGGCGCGCTGCGCAGCAAGGCCGACAGCAGCTACAACTACGCCGACGCGCTGGCCGACGGCGTCGTGCGGCCCGTGGTGTTCCTCGCGTACTCCGGTGAGGCGTCGTGGCGCACCAGCGCGGGCGACGAGTTCACCGCGCGCCTGGGCGAGCCGCTCACGGCCGAACAGACCGCCCGCGCGTGGCGCACGGCGCTCGACCCGGGCGGCGAATGGGTGCCGTCCGTGCTGCAGGCGGCAGAGACGCGGCTGAGTCAGCTGCGTGCGGGTGGGTTGCCGGACGCAGGTGGCCTCGTGATCGCCACCGACCAGGACTCGGCTCGGGCGTACGCGAAGATCCTGCACCGCATCTCCGGGGAGCCGCCGGTGGTGGTGCTCTCCGACGATCCGAAGGCCACGAAACGCATCGGCGAGTTCGCCGAGTCGACCGAGCGCTGGCTCGTCGCGGTGCGCATGGTCTCCGAAGGCGTCGACGTGCCGCGGCTGGCCGTCGGTGTGTACGCCACGAGCGCCTCGACGCCGCTGTTCTTCGCCCAGGCCATCGGCCGCTTCGTGCGTGCCCGGCAGCCGGGGGAGACGGCGAGCATCTTCCTGCCCAGCGTGCCCGTGCTGCTCGAGCTGGCCAGCCAGCTGGAGGCCGAACGCGATCACGTCCTGGGCAAGCCGCACCGCGAGAAGGACGGCTGGGACGACGAGCTGCTGCTGGCCGCCAACCGCACCGAGGACGAACCGGGCGAGGAGGAGAAGGCGTTCACGTCACTGGGCGCCTCGGCCGAGCTCGACCAGGTCATCTACGACGGCAACTCGTTCGGCACCGCCGTGTTCTCGGGCAGCGAGGAGGAGCAGGAGTACCTGGGCCTGCCGGGGCTGCTCGAACCGGACCAGGTGCGGGCCCTGCTGCGCAAGCGGCAGGAGGAGCAGCTCGCGGACGACAAGCGGCGCAAACCGCAGGAGCAGACCGCGCCCGAGCCTGCGGCCAAGCCGCAGGCGGTCGGGGAGCGGATCCACGCCCTGCGCAAGGAGCTGAACGCGCTCGTGGGCGTCCATCACCACCGCACGCGCAAGCCGCACGGCGCGATCCACAACGAGCTGCGGCGGATCTGCGGTGGGCCGCCGACCGCGATGGCCACCATCGAGCAGCTCGAGGAGCGGATCGCCACACTGCGCTCCTGGTGAGCACTGCGCTCCTGGTGAGCCGCCGCTGGGCCGTCCGGGGTCACCCGTGCGCGATGGACCCGACGATGCACGAAGGGCCGGAACCCGCCCGGGTTCCGGCCCTTCGTGTCTCACGTTGTGCGCCGTGCCTGCCGAGGCTCGGTCAGGTAGGGGTCACGGCTGGTTGATGGCCTACGACTGGATGTCGGCCTGCATTTCCTTGAGCTTGGCCTCGTACTCACGGCCGTGGTGTCCGCAGAAGAGCAGTTCGCCACCGCTGGGGAGTACCGCCCGCAACTGGGCGGCGGCTCCGCACCGGTCGCAGCGGTCCGCGCGGGTCAGTTCGGGGCGGGTGAGCGTCGGTGAAGTCATGGGAGTCTCCCTCCGTCCCGGCATCGGCGAACCGATGCCATCAATTCAGCCGCGAGAACGATCCGGCTCCGTTGGCCGACTTCGTCGTTCGCTGCTTCCACTCTTACAGACGTTTCCGTGTCCGCAAGTGTTCCCACGCCGGTGGGAGGTGTGTCACGTTGCATTACTCCACTCGTCGCACGGCCGTTTCCGCAGGTCCGCGGTCCCGGCCCCTGAGCAGGGCGTTTTCCATGCTCAGGCAGGATGATGACGTGGACATCTCGGCTGCGAAACGACGTCTTGACACCGTTCCGGCGCCGGCCTTGTTCGTTCTCAGCGGAATTTCGATCTACGTGGGCGCGGCCGTCGCCGTGTGGCTGTTCGAGGCCGCGACCCCGGCCGGTGTGGCGTGGCTGCGCTGTCTGGGTGCCGCTGTGATCCTGCTCGCATGGCGCCGGCCCGGACGGGAGGCCTGGCGAGGCAAGCCGCTGCTGCTGGCGGGCACGTTCGGCGTCGTGACGGCCCTGATGAACGTCGTGTACTACGAGGCGATCGCCCGGTTGCCGCTCGGTACGGCCACCGCGATCGAGTTCGTGGGCCCCGTGCTCGTCGCCGCGCTCGGCTCGCGCACGAAGCGGGACTTCGCCGCGTTGACCCTCGTCATCGCGGGGGTGTTGGCCATCGCCGACGTCCAGTGGAGCGGCAGTCCGTCCGGTGTCGCGTTCGCGCTGGCCGCCGCGGCGGCCTGGGCGGGCTACATCGTGCTCGGCAAGAAGGTCGCCCTCGGCGGCAACGGCATCGACAGCCTGGCGGTCGGCTTCACCGTCGCGACCGTCGTGCTGAGCCCCCTGGCGCTCGGCACGGGCGGCGTGTGGGGCGAGCCGGACCTGATGCTGCTCGGCATCGGCGTCGGCGTGCTCTCGACCGTCGTGCCCTACTGCCTCGACCAGATCGTGCTGCGGCGCGTCGGGCAGGCGCGGTTCGCGGTGCTGCTGGCGCTGCTGCCGGTCACGGCGAGCATCGTCGGGTTCCTCGTGCTGGACCAGGTGCCCGCGCTGACGGAGGCGATCGGCATCCTCGCCGTCGTCGGCGGCGTGCTGCTCCGGTCGGCCGACACCGACAGATCCGTCCGCGAACCCCCGTAGCGACGCCGGCCGGGTTTCCGGCCACAGTGGACACCGGTGGGCGCGGGTTTCCGTTGAGGGAGCGGGAAACCGTGTCCACGTCGCATGTGGATGTTTCAGGTTCGGGCCGGGTCGCGATACGGCGACGGCCGCCGACCCGGGTGGGGTCGACGGCCGTGGCCGGTGCGCGGAGTCTCAGTCCAGGTAGTCGCGCAGTGTTAGAGACTCGAGCGGCATGCTTGACCAGCGAATATGCAGGTCGCCAGCATCCGGCGAGGCGGAAATACCTTGGACTGAGGCGGCCCCGGACGCGGTGACTCAACCACCGGCCGGGGCCTTGACCGAGAAGGGACCTCGGCCCGTGTTCACGATATGTCTCGCGGTCGCGTGCGCACTACTCGTCGCGACTGCTCTCACGTTCGCTCTGCGCGCCCGCCACTGGCGACGGCAGGCCGACAAGTACAAGATCGCGTTCGGCGCCGCCAGCGGCGCTGCGGCCCGCACCCGCGGCGCTGTGGAACAGCTTGCCGAGCGACTGCGCACCCACTCCGATCACGGGCTCAGCCCTGACGTCGCGGAGATGTTTGCCGACAAGTTCGAGCACGCCGCGCGGTGGGGTGAGGTCCAGTGACCGCGGCCGCCAACGAAGTGGCGCTCGAACGCGTCGAGGCGATGCACGACGGCGGCGTCGTGGCCTACCGCGTCACGCTCGCCGGCCGGTGGGTCGGTTGGGTCGGCGACGGTGCCCCGTGGCGCGGCCACGGCTACGGCGGCCGCCGCTGGTGGGCCTGCTGGCGCCAGGACGGCGACACCGCCGCCCGGTGGTCGTCCGAACTCGAGTACCCAACCCGTGCGCGCGCCCTGGCCGCGCTGGTCGCTCGCATCACGCCCTAAGGCACCTGCCGTCAACGTCGCTGACGAGACTCTCGTCAGCGGCCTTGTCGGCAGTGTGTCGACTCCGCGGTTTCCTTGGCACCGTTCGCCGCGGTGAACCCTGCTCGGTCGTCGGCCACGGCCTCGAGCACGGGAAGACGGGTCCCTACGTAAGCCGCCGTGACGTAGGCACGGTTACTCGGCCGCTGATCCCGGCCAGTGGACATACCTCGGCACGCCGCGCGTCCTTGTCGACGCGCGGCCGGTAGTGCTGGGCGGGTGTAAACGGAGCAGGGATAAAGCCCGACCGAGCGAAGCGAGGGAGGGCCCCTCGGTATGTCTACTTCAGGTTCTCGATCATCGCGCCGGCCACGACCTCGGCGACGCGGCATCCCTGCGGGTAGTCGTCGTTACCCGGATCCAGGCGCGCCATGACCGTGACGACGTAGTTGTCGGACAGGCCAACCTGCAAGCTGCACACACCCTGGTCGCGCAGGTCGCCCTGGTTGCCGGTGACAACCGCGGGGTAGCCGTCGACCTCGGTCGGCTCGAACACCGCGACGTCGTTCCTGGTGGCGTAGACGTCCGCGAGACCGTTCGTCATCGTCGGTAGCTGCACGAACGTCACCGTGGATGCTTCGTCGGCGCTGTAGCGGTGCTGGCACACCCACTCGCCGTCGTCGAGCTGATCGGGTTCGCCAGGGTTCAGCCGCAGCTCGCTGAGCTGCTGGTCGGACAACGCCGCGCAGGGATCCTGCTCGAGCGGCGCGGTGTCGAGCGGGTTGGCGACCTGCGGAACCTCGCCACCGGTATCGGCCGGCGCGGACGTCGCCGGTGCCGACGGACTCGGTGCCGGCGACTCGGCGCGACGGCATCACCTTCGGTGTCCGAACCGCAGCCAGCCAGGATGAGACCAGCGACGGCGGCAATGACAGCAGCGCCTGTGGCGCGACGGCGGTTGTGCATCACAGCATCCCGTTACCGGACTGGCGTGCGTCGTCGGCGGCCTGTTCGTCGGTGGCCTCGGTGACGCCCTTCGCGTTCTTGAGTGCCTTGATGTACTCGTTGCAGTGGTTGATCATGGCGTTCGTCTGCTCGAGCAGCGCCTGTCCGGATTGGCCGGCGGAGCCGACGAACATGGTGCTGGCCGGCTCTTCGGCCGGCTTGTCCACGTTCGCGACCTTCTCCACCTGGATGAGGTCCTTCTCGAGATCGTCGCGCAGCTGTTCCCACTGCCTGATGACGTTGTCGATCTCCTCCGGGTCGAACCGGTAGCCCCCGCCGTTGCCGCTGGCGTTGGCTTCCGCAATGAAGCTACCTACCGCGGCGCCTGAAGCGACGCCCATCATCGGCATAGGCATGCCCTGGGCTGGTTCGGGTGTCGACATGGGTTCCCCTCTCGTCATCGGCTGCGCACCGTGCGTGACTCTAGCTGTGACGTCCACTGCCTGTCACAGGGTTCCCAACAATCGCGCAGACCCCTGAACGGGGGATGAGTAAGGCTGGCGGCTGTCGACGCGCAGCTCGGCGAGATGAGCAACGCCCGCCCCAGCGTTCGGGACGGGCGATGCTTCGTCCTGCCGGTCAGCCGTTCGCGGCGATGTCGGCGAGCACCCCGTCGAGCTTCGGGGTGGGCCGCCGGTCGGCCACCCGGTCGATACGGGCCGAACGGAACGCCGGGTGCAACACGATCGACAGCTCGGCAATGCGCACGTTGCGGCGCACCACCACGGGCGGCAGGCCGTCCCGCTCGGGCCGGTAGTGCTCGTCGTCCCGCGGCGACGGGTGGAAACCGATGCTGATCGCGAACATGAGCCCGGCCGCCCACCTGCGCCGCCACCCCTCGGTTTCCTCCTCCGTGCCTACCAGCTCGGCGGTGAACGTCAGGCCACGGCCGACGACGATCTCCGAGGCGTCGACGCGGCCCACGGGTGGCCGTGTCTGGTCGTGGGAGATCAGCAGCGGCACGCCGCGGGGCCGGCGCGAAATGGGCACGGACTGCTCGTCGAACACCTCGTGCACCACGCCGAGGGTGCGGTCGTTCACCAGGGCCGGTTCATCGAACGGCACGGCCACACCGGTCAGGAACCGGCCACCGTCGACAACCTCAACCGTCGCCACCTCTCTCGCCACGGTCCACCTCCGTCGCCAGTGCCGTGGTGCGCATGCCGCGCACCGTCATCGCCGAACGGATCGCCACGCCCTCACGCAGCGCCACCTCCAGCGCCTCGACCTGCGAGGCGTCGCGGCGCCGGTGCGCCGGCTTGATGTCGGCGTCGCCGTCCTTGACCCAGCACCACAGCTCCGGATGTTCGGCCAGGTCGTCACGGTCGGCGGCCGGCCAGTGCTCGGCCACCGCGAACGGGTCCTGCTGCCACTCGCTCATGCCGCCACCCCCTCGACGGCGGCCGGGTGTTCGGCGACGAACGCATCCAACTCGGCCTTCGCGCGGTCGTACTCGGCCGACCAGTACTCGACCCAGTAGGCCGCGGTTTCCTCGCTCGGCCCGTCCGTCGACGGGGCGCGGTCGTCCCGCATCCGCAGCGCCAACGCGTACTGCTCCTTGGCGTTCTGCACGTTCTCCTCGAGCTGCCGGCCCCGGCCCAGCACGCGGGCACGGTCGCGCTCGCGCTGACGCTCGGCCGCAGCCTGCGCCTCGGCAGTGGCCACCCGCTCGGCCTCGGCGGCCCGTTCGGCAAACACCAGCGACCGCACCATCTCGGCCACCTGGCGCGGCACCCGCAGCCGGTCCGCGTACTGCTCGGCCAGCGCCGCCGGCGTCATCGACAACTCGCCGGCCAGCCGGTCGAGCGGAACATCCCTGTTAGACATGCCTGATTTCCTTCCTGTTGCGGTCTTCACTACGGCTGCACGCCCTGCCGCGTGCCTGGCGGTTGTGTGGAAAATGGCGGGGAGAGATCCCGACTCGCCCCGGGGGTCCGGGTGGGTCTGTCCCAAAAGGACACCCGGGGTTCACAGGTGGTGGTTCCGGTCGCCGGCGCGGTGTCGTCGCGCGGTGACGACGGCAATGGCGAGGTTCGCGGCTACAGCGGCGAGCGCAGCGGCGTTGATGACATCCACGAGGTCCACGCCGCTCACCGACTTTCGCCGAGAACGTTGCGAAGCGCGTCGTCGACGGCAATCTCGAGCACGTGCGAGCAGTCGGCGCGGTGCAGTAGTTCGGCGGTGATGTCGTGCTCGGCGTACGGGTGGGTCATGCGGGTGTTCTCCTGTCGGTTGATCCGGGGGACCTTCACGCCCCCTGTCCCTAAAGGGACAGTGGGGAGCGTGAGGGGGTCCGGGCGTGAGGGTGTGTGAAGGGCTTCGTGAAGCTCTGACGTGCTGAAATGTTCGGAGCGTGGAGCCCGTGAAGGGGAACGTGAGGGGGTCACGCCGGAACGGGTGCGTGAAGGGTCCGTGAGGGGTCGCGTGAAGGTCACCAGGCACCCCCGGCGGCGTAGTAGCGGGCGGGCGTGCCGCCTTCCCGGGTGCCGTCGACGCGCTTCGCGAGCCCGTCGGCCGCGAGCCGTTCGAGCTTGCGGCGGGCGCGTTCGGTTTGCGCCGCGCTGGGCGTCTCCGTGGTGTACAGCGCCCGGGCTAGGTCTTTCGCGGTCGCACCGTTGGCGCCAGCCGCGTGCAATACGGCGAACGGGTCCATGTCGCCTTGCACGTTGGTGGTGCCGTGTTCGTGGTCGTGGGTGAGCGTCCACGGCCCGACTTCGTTCATGGGCTGCTTCACGTGCCGCATTCCGACGAGCGGGTCTCCGGGACTGCCGACGAGTAGCACGACCGACCCGCATCCGGTCGTGAGCCACGTCGAGCCGTACACGTCGGCGATGCTGTTCGGCTCGCCACCGTTGGCGTTGCGCTTCACGGTGTGGTGCAGTTCGAGCACCTGCACGCCCTCGGTGAGCGCGGCCTGTCGGGCGCGGTTGTAGCCGGCGCCCACCTCGTCGGCCGACAGGCCGACGGCGGCGTCCTTGAGGCTGTCGACGACCATCGTGTCGGCGCCGGCGTCGTCGCACATGCGCGCGAGCAGTCGCGGGTGCTGCGCGAGGTCGTAGGGCGGCGGCCCTTGCCACACGGTGAGCCGCTCGGCGAGCGCGTCGCGGTCGGCTTCGGTGAACTGGCGGCCCATCGCTCGCACGATCTGGCGTGGCCGGTCCATCGCGAGGTACAGCACGCGTCGACCGCCCGGCGTGACGGGCAAGCCGAGCAGTTGGTTACTCAGGCCCATGCGGGCGCGCACGAGCTGCACGGCGAGCGTGGTCTTTCCGAGCCCGTTTCCCGCTGCGATCATCAGCGCTTCGCCCTCGGGCCAGAGCACATCGTTTCCGGTGCCCCAGACCGCCGGGATGCGGGCGGGCGCGTCGAGGACGAACGCCGCGCCGTCGACATACCGCGTCGCATGCGACTGCTCCGGCGGCGGCGTCGACGGCGGGCCGCCGGCGGTGTCCACCGTGTCGACAGCCTCGGCGTGCTCGGGACCGGCGAGATACACGACCTCGCCTGATTCCGGGTCCCAGTCGGCCGGGGCCTCGTGGCCGTAGCCCTCGGGGATCACGCGGCCACCCCCTCGGCGAGCACGGCCTCGGAGATCTCCGAGAGCAGGCCGAGGTCGCGCAGGTGGTACCAGGCGAGCCGGGCGGCCTCGGTGTTCCGGGGCGAGGGCACTACGGCGGCGAGGTGGTCGAGCGGGTCGACGTGGCCGCAGGGCAACGGCGCCAACCGGCGTGACACGGCGCGGCGACGACGGTCGAGGCCCACGTCGGGGTGCGGCGCTACACTGGCCGTGGTCCCGCTGCCCTGGTGATCGCTTTCCGCCCCGGTGCTGCCTGTCACGGCGCCGGGGCGTTTCTGTGCCCCCACGTCAGGCCGCCTCGCCCTTGCCGGGGGAGTCCAGTTCGGACAGTTCAGCCTCGGCGGCGCGGATCTTGGAGCGGGCGCGGGAGGATTTGAACGCAAGCCGTTGCATGTGGAGCCGGCGGGCAGCCTCGGCGCGCCGGGACAGCTCGGGCTCAGCGACGTTCGGGTCGTCGGCCAGGACCTGTTGCCGGAACTTCTCCAGTAGGCCGGATTGTCCGCGCGCGGCGTTCGCGGCCGGCGTCTCCTTCGCCCAGCGGGCGAGTGCTGCGATACGGGCGCGCTGAGATCGCTGCTCGGGAGTGAGCGAGGACGACATAGGCTCTCCTCGCCGTCGCCCGGAGAGTGGGGCGCGGCGGCGGCGGGGAGCGTGGCCAGTGCCCGCCGGTGGCCTATGCAGTTACCTCGCCGATGCTAGCATGCGGCATGCCAGGTGCTACGAAAGCGGAGTTTGGTCCCGCGCGCCGCGTGCGGATTGTCTGCCGCTGCGGCCGGAAGATCGGCCAGGGGCCTCCGTGGGAATACCAGCACAACGGCAACCCTGGCGGACTCTGGCTCGAGTTCCAGTGCCAGTGCGGCGAAAGCTGGCGCCCGAACCGGCAGACGTTCACCCGTGTCGTCCTCGCGCGGCTCCGCGAGCAGCACGGGTCGCGGCGAGTGATCCGACTTCCACTCTGACCCTCGGGGAGGGTCACGATCCGAAGTCTCCGAGGTTGAGGCCGCGCGCTTCGGCGGCGGCGCGTTCGGCGGCGGTGGCTTGCGTGTAGCGGTCGAGCATGTCCCGCCGGGTCCAGCCGGCCACGGTCATGAGCCCGCCCTCGGACCCCTTGGCGGACAGCCACCGTTGCGCCGCGGTGTGGCGGGTCAGGTGCGGGTGGAAACCCTCGATACCGGCCAGTTCGGCGCGGTACTTGAGCGCCGAGTGCAGGCCGTAATAGGTGAAGCCCTTGCCACGGTCACCGAGCCACAGTTGATCGGTGTCGGCGAGCCGGTGGGCCTTGCGCAACCGTAGGTAGCGGTCGATGGCCCGGCCGGTCTGCGGGCCGAACGGCACGACCCGGCCCTTGCGGCCCTTGCCGCGGATCACCGCCGAGCCGTGGGCGAGGTCGATACCGGAGACGGTCATGTCGACGACCTCGCCGGCGCGCACGATCGCCTCGAGCATGAACCGCACGATCGCCTCGTCTCGCCGCTCGCGAAACGCCTTGCCGCCGCACGCCTGAATCAGCGCGCGGCACTGCTCGTCGGACAGCCGCTCGACCACCTTGTGGTCGAGCTTCGGCGGCTTGAGGCCGAGTAGCTCGTCGCGGTCGATCTCCTCTTCCTCGGCCAGCCAGGCTGAGAACCGGCGCACGCCGAGTTGGCGAGACCGCACCGTCGAGGCTTCCCGCCCGTCGTCGAGCAGGGCGGCGGTGAAGGCGTTGACGGTGGCCCGGTCGAGCACCGGCGGGATGCCCTCGCGCTCGCAGTAGGCCACGAACGCGCGCACGCCGTCGGTGTAGCTCTTGATCGTCTGCGGGCTCTTGCGTTCGGCCTTCAGGTGCAGCGTCCACGACTCGAGCAACGCGGGCAGGTCGAGACTATCGCTCATAGAGCGATATCTTGACTGTCTCCGGCATGCTTGACAAGATAAGGGCCGTTGACCCGCATTTTCGCAGGTCAACGGCCCAATTATCCGAAAGCGTCAGTCCAGGTAGTCGCGCAGCACCTGGGACCGGGACGGGTGACGCAGCTTGGACATCGTCTTCGACTCGATCTGCCGGATCCGCTCGCGCGTGACCCCGTAGACCTGACCGATCTCGTCTAAAGTCCTCGGCTGGCCGTCGGTGAGGCCGAAGCGGAGGCGGACCACGCCGGCCTCACGCTCGGAGAGCGTCTGCAGCACCGACTGCAGCTGGTCCTGCAGCAACGTGAACGACACCGCGTCCACGGCCACGACCGCCTCGGAGTCCTCGATGAAGTCGCCGAGCTGCGAGTCGCCCTCGTCGCCGATCGTCTGGTCGAGCGAGATCGGCTCGCGAGCGTACTGCTGGATCTCCAGGACCTTCTCCGGGGAGATGTCCATCTCCTTGGCGAGCTCCTCGGGCGTGGGCTCGCGGCCCAGGTCCTGCAGCAGCTCACGCTGGATCCGGCCGAGCTTGTTGATGACCTCGACCATGTGCACCGGGATCCGGATGGTGCGGGCCTGGTCGGCCATGGCGCGGGTGATCGCCTGGCGGATCCACCACGTCGCGTAGGTGGAGAACTTGAAGCCCTTGGTGTAGTCGAACTTCTCGACGGCGCGGATCAGACCGAGGTTGCCTTCCTGAATGAGGTCCAGGAACGCCATGCCGCGGCCGGTGTAGCGCTTCGCGAGCGACACGACCAGTCGCAGGTTCGCCTCGAGCAGGTGGCTCTTGGCACGCTCCCCGTCGCGGATGATCCACTTCAGGTCGCGGCGCATCTGGGTGGTGAGCTTCTCGCCCTTCTCCTCGATGACGCGCATCCGCTCGGTGGCGTAGAGCCCGGCCTCGATGCGCTTGGCGAGCTCCACCTCCTCCTCGGCGTTGAGCAGGGCGACCTTGCCGATCTGCTTCAGGTACGCGCGCACGGAGTCGGCCGAGGCGGTGAGCTCGGCGTCCTTGCGGGCCTGCCGCAGGGCCTCCGACTCCTCCTCGTCCCACACGAAGTCGCCGTCGGCGGAGGCCTGCTTCTTCTTGCCGCTGGGAGCCTCCTCCGCCTCGGGTTCGGCCTCCTCGGCCTCCTCCTCGGTCACGGTCGCGTCGACGACGTCGACCTCGACCGCGTCGACATCCAGGTCGGACAGGTCGACGTCCTCGACATCGGCGCCGTCGGCCGGAAGCTCCGCGCCATCGGCACCCTCGGCGCCCTCGGCGTCCTTCTTCGACTTGGCCGAGCCTGCCGCCTTCTTCCGAGTGGTGGACTTCGCGGGAGACTTCTTCGCGGCCGTCTTGCGCGCAGGCTTGGCCGCTGTCGCTTCCGGCTCCGTCGCGTCCGTACCGTCGGCGGCCGCCGTCTCCTCGGCTGTCGCTTGCTCGGCGGGGCTCGTTGTCTTCGTCCCGCTTCGGGTTGCGGTCTTTGCGGCTGCCACGTACGCCCTTTCGCAGCGGTCGATCATGACGAACCGGTACGCAAGCGTCCCGGCTGCCTTGGATTCGGGGGACATGCCCCCAACCTGCGGATTCGAGTCCCGCAGTCGAGGGCCGTGTTCCATTGTAACGACGTCACCGCTCAGAGTCGGCGAGCGATCACGTTTTTCGCGTCGGAAACACCGGCGAGCACGGGCGCAACAGGCCCGTCACGCCCGGGCCCTCCCGGGCTGGTGCGCGTGCGGAGCGGTCCGGTCCGCGCTCGACCAGGGGTTGGGTCCCCGGTCCGCTCAGGGCTCGATGCCCTCGGCGGCCGCGGCCGCCGCACCGACGATCCCGGCGTTGTTCTGCAACGACGCCGCCACGACCGGTGTCCGATTCGTCAGCAGAGGTACCCATTTGTGTGCTTTCTTGCTCACGCCGCCCCCGACGATGAACAGATCGGGCCAGATCAGGTTCTCCAACACGGTCAGGTAACGATCGACGCGGACCGCCCACTGCTCGTACGAGAGCTCCTCGCGTTCCTTGGCAGAGGCTGCCGCCCGTGTCTCGGCGTCGTGGCCGTCGACCTCGATGTGCCCGAACTCGGTGTTGGGTGTGAGCTTGCCGTCGTCGAACAGCGCGCTGCCGATCCCGGTGCCGAAGGTCAGCAGCGCCGTGACGCCCTGCCGGGCCGCGGGGTCGCCGAAGCGCATCTCCGCCATGCCCGCGGCGTCGGCGTCGTTGAGCATGGCGACGTCCTCGCGGGAGCGGCCGAGCCGCTTGGCGAACAGCGCATCGGCGTCCGTGCCGATCCAGCTGGGATCGATGTTGGCCGCGGTCTGCGCGATGCCCTTCTTGACCACGGCCGGCAACGTCACACCGAGCGGACCGTCCCACTCGAAGTGCTCGACGATCTCGGCCACGACGTCGGCCACGGCCTCGGGGGTCGCCGGATGCGGCGTCTCGATGCGCAGCCGGTCGCCGATGAACTCACCCGTGTCGAGGTCGACGAGCGCACCCTTGATCCCGGTGCCACCGACATCGATGCCGAACCCCCGCGTCGCCGTCATCGGCGTCGCCCCTTCCTGTTCGATTCAGATTCCTGGCCGGAGACTGTAGCGGGAGACCGCAGGCCGGTGTGTTCCTATAGGCGGTGTGAACGCTGCTGAACAGACGAACGCCGGATCCGCCCTCCCGTATGCCGCCCTGCTGGAGGTGGCCGAGAAGGTCGCGGTCGAGGCGGCCGAGTTCGTCGCCGCCGAACGCACCAAGATGCTCGACGGGACCGCCGTGGACGTGCAGTCCAAGAGTCACCGCACGGACGTCGTCACCGCGGTGGACGTGGCCTCCGAGCAGCTCGTGCGGGACCGGCTCGCGCAGCTGCGTCCCGGCGATGCCGTGCTGGGCGAGGAGGCCGGCGGCGAGGCCGGCACCGGCGCCGACGCGGTCACCTGGGTCGTCGACCCGATCGACGGCACCGTGAACTTCCTCTACGGGGCGCCGCACTTCGCGGTGTCGCTGGCCGCGCAGATCGACGGTGAGTCGGTCGCGGGCGTGGTCGTCGAGCCGGTGAGTCGGCGGCGCTGGACGGCCGTGCGCGGCGGCGGGGCGTGGCTGGACGGGCGCCGGCTGGCCGTGTCGGAGCCGAGCGGGCTCGACATGACGTTGCTGGGTACCGGGTTCGCCTACCTGCCCGAGCGCAGGCGCCGGCAGGCGGCGATGGTGTCGGGGCTGGCCGGCCACGTGCGCGACATCCGCTGCGCCGGCGCCGCCTCGCTCGATCTGTGCCACGTGGGCGCGGGCTGGACCGATGCCTTCGTCGAGCACGGTCTGTCGCGTTGGGATTGGGCCGCGGGTGCGCTCGTGGCGC
The DNA here is from genome assembly GCF_001942305.1 of Saccharomonospora sp. CUA-673. Lineage (GTDB taxonomy): Bacteria > Actinomycetota > Actinomycetes > Mycobacteriales > Pseudonocardiaceae > Prauserella. Next base: position 39,057 of record NZ_MKKE01000033.1, read on the forward strand.
GGGAGGCCGGCGCGGTGGTGTCGGTACCCGGCGAGGATCCGGAACTGGGCGAGGACGGCACGTTCGCCGCTGCCCCGTCGATCGCCGACGAGCTGCGCGCGATGGTGCTGGAGCTCGGGGTGCGCGACATCTGAGCCGGCCGAGCCGGGCCGCCCGAGCAGTCGTCCGGGGACACTGTGTCGCCTCCCGCTGTGTCGCCTCGAGTCGGCGCCTCGGGCTCGGTGCTTCGGGCTCGGTGCTTCGGGCCGGTTCAGCAGTGTTCGGCGACGGTCTTGTCGAGCAGTTCCTGGTCGATGAGGGAGCTGCCGCCGTTGGCCTGCGCGCCCTCGCCGCCCGCGGACTGCTCGCTGCCGCCCTCGGCGCTCTGATCCGGCTTCTTGAGCTGCTCGAGCACGTCGAGGGCCTCGCTGGTGGGGCGGACGTCGTTGAAGCCGGTGCCGATGGCGAGGTCGACGGTGGCGTCCTGGCGGCCGTCCTCGACCAGTTGCAGGCACGGGTCGATGAGGCGGAGGGTGCGGGCCGCGGCCTCGCCGTTGGTGCCGTAGCGCACCTGCCCGTGGCAGACGGCCTCGCCCTTCGGGAACGCCTCGTCGTTGCCGGGGTCCTGGACCTGGGTGAAGCCGAGCTGCTCGAGCGCCATGCTCGTCATCCCCGCCTCGCCGCGCAGGCCGCTGGCGTTGAGCACCTGCACGTTCACGTGCTGCGGCGGGGCGGGCTGGGTGGTGGAGAGCGCGTCGTAGGGCTGCGGGTCGTAGGTCACGCCCTCGGGCGGCTGCGCGGACGGCGTGCAGCGCATCGCCTCTTCGAGGTCGACGGTGTTGGACACCGCGTTGATCCAGATCACCGAGGCGGTGATGCCCAGCACCGCCACCACGATGAGCGCGGGCAGGGGCTTGTGCTTCCGGTACGGCCTCACACGGCTTCTCCGAAAGCCACCGGTCCCCGACACCACTGCGCCGTCCCTTCGTCGATCCCCGCCCAACTACCGTCATTGTCGCCGCTGAGCAGCCTAGGCGTTACAGCGGCGGCACCTGTCGCGACCCGCCGTGTCCGGCGTCGGATCGCGGGGTGCCGGTCGATGCCATGGGTGGCACTGCGGCCTCATGTCACCACGCCGGCTGTGGCATGGAGATGAACCCTGACACGTGGTGTGACGCGTAACCCCCCGATCGTGTGACACGAAGAGGGTCGTCTTTCCGGTTGTTCGTGCTTACCGTCACGTTCGCCGGCCGGGTGCCAGCGGTGCGCTCGTGACGGGGTGCCGATCGTCGCCGGTCGGTGCGTTGATCCGGCGGATATTGGGGTAACCCGACGCGGCCGATGTCAAATGCCCCGCCCGAGTGACATGGGGCGTGGCGGGGGTGACCTGGTTCGGCGTCGGGTACGCCGTGGGCTACCCTCTCCGGGCTCCCGGGCAGTGGAGCCGAGTGACGATCTGGCAACAGAGACGAGACGACACTCACTTTTTTCCCGGGCACAAACACAGGCGCTGGGACGTTGACCGGCGGAAGCGGGGATTTACCGGAAGGGCCATTCCGGTGTCCACGTATCGAGAGAAATGCTGATCGCAGGGGTGAAGGACAATGGCGACCGACTACGACGCTCCGCGCCGCAGTGAGGCGGACGAGCTCGCCGAAGACTCGTTGGAGGAACTGAAGGCGCGGCGCAACGAGACCCAGTCCGGTGTCGTCGACGTCGACGAGGACGCGAGTGCCGAGAACTTCGAGCTTCCCGGTGCGGACCTCTCGGGACTGTCTGGCGAGGACCTGACCGTCAAGGTTGTTCCGAAGCAGGCGGACGAGTTCACGTGTTCCGTGTGCTTCCTGGTGCACCACCGCAGCAGGCTCGCCGACGAGGCGGGTTCGCAGCTGATCTGTCGCGACTGCGCGTGACCCGACCACCCGTGCCGGCCCGACCGGGCCGGCCGGGCCGCGTGGTGAGGGGTGACGCGCGGCGGGAGACCGGCAGCAGCGAACAGGCGTCGGGCAGGCCGACACGGGGTGCCCGACGGGCTGACACGGAGAACAACGGCGAGGGCCGGGTGATGCACCGCATCACCCGGCCCTCGCCGTTGTCGTGTCCGAGTGGGCTCGGTCAGCGGGGGTCGATGTCCACCTCGGCGGGGTCGGGGTCGACGACGTCGGCGGGCCTGCCCTCCCGGAGCAGCTCGGCCAGTTGCTCGGGGCGGCGCGTCGAGACGACCCAGTACGGCGTCGGGTCCTCGGGGTCGACGACCTCGATCCGCACGAGGGTGGGGATCCAGCCGCGGTTGACGACGAAGGCGGCCGGGTCCAGCTCGGGGCCGAGCGCCTTGCGCTTGCCCTCGGAGCCGACGACGTCGACCGCGCCGATGTAGCGCAGCGGCAGGTGCGCTGTGCCCACCCACAGCTCGGGGTCGGTACCGCCGGTGACGGCGATCCGCAACTTGCCCAGGCGGAGCATCAGCGCGACCGCGAGCGGCAGCAGGAGCACGTAGGGCAGCCAGGCGCGCACGCCCGGGTAGCCCATGTGGATCTCGGCCGCCAGCAGCGCCGCGCCGATCAGCGGCAGCGGCCAGCCCCACCACGCCATGTACAGCCGTTCGGCGAACCGGGTGGGTGCGGTGTTCGCCGCGGGCGTGTCCGTCTCGTCCGTTTGCGGTTCGGGGGACCGCGCGCCTGCACTCGTGCTCACGGGTCCAGGGTAGTCTCGCCAGCCGTGTCCAGCGTTCAGGTCCTGCTTACCCGCATCGATCCCGAGGTCCCGGTGCCGTCGTACGCGCGGCCGGGAGACGCCGGAGCCGATCTCGTGACCGCCGAGGACGTGGTGCTCGCGCCGGGGCAGCGGGCCGTGGTCGGGACGGGCGTGGCGATCGCCCTGCCCCCGGGGTACGCGGGTTTCGTGCATCCCCGGTCGGGGCTGGCGGCCCGCGTCGGTCTGTCGATCGTCAACACGCCGGGCACCATCGACGCGGGTACCGCGGCGAGATCAAGGTGTGTCTGGTGAACCTGGACCCGGTGGCGCCGGTCGAGCTGGAGCGGGGGGACCGGATCGCTCAGCTGATCGTGCAGCAGGTCGCGCAGGCCGAGTTCGTGGAAGTGGCCGAGTTGGAGTCCACCGAACGCGGCGCGAGCGGCTACGGTTCCACAGGCGGGCACGCGACCCTGGGAACGGAGAACTAGTGGGGATTTTCGGACGGAAGCGCCGTCGCGCGGAGGAAGCGGACGTCGAGGAGGACACGGCGGCCGCCGCGCTCGATGACGCCGACGACGAGATCGACGACGCCGACGACGACCGGGTCGACGGCGGCAGCGGACCGTACGACGAGGCCGACGCGCCCGACGACGGGCTCGCGCGGATGGACCTGGGGTCGGTGCGCGTGCCCGTGCCGGAGGGCTCCCAGGTGCAGGTCGAGATGGACCAGCAGAGCGGCAACGTGCGGGCCGTGCACATCGTGGTGCCGCAGGGCCAGGTCACCGTCAGCGCCTACGCGGCGCCGCGCTCGGGTGGCCAGTGGCGTTCGGTCAGCGAGGAGCTGGCCGAACAGCTGCGCTCCGACGGCGCGAAGGTGTCGCTGGGCCGCGGCGAGTGGGGCATGGAGCTCTCGGCCGTCGTCGGCGAGATGGCGTTGCGGTTCGTGGGCGTCGACGGCCCGCGGTGGATGCTGCGCGGCGTGATCGCCGGTCCGCAGACCCAGGCCTCCGCGGCTCCGGCAGCGCTGCGGGCCATCGTGCGCGGCACGATCGTCGCCCGCGGCGACGCGCCGATGCCGGTGCGCACCCCGCTTCCGGTCCGCCTGCCCGAACAGGTCGCCCAGCACATCGCCGACCAGCAGGCCGCGAAGGGCTGACGGCCGCGCCGACGCCGCGCGGGCTCAGCGCGACCGGTGGTCGGCGGCGGCGCGCCAGGCGGCCGCCGCGGCGCGGCCGGCGAGGGCCGGATCGGCGCCGAACGCGGCCAACGTCGTCTCGTGCACGCGGGCGTGGGGGAGCGCCTCGGCCCACGCGCGGGCCACCGACACCGGATGCACCGGATCGTCGACGCAGGCCACGATCCCGACCGGCACGCGGCATCCGCGCAACTGCTCGAGCGTGGGCGCGGCATGTCCCGCGGCGGTGCGCAGACCGGCGGCGAGGCCGTCGCCGTGACGGCGCCACGCCCGGGACAGCTCGTCGGCGAGCCAGGCCGGCACGCCGTCGGTGGACAGCCGCAGGGCCTCCTCGAGCCCGTGGCGTTCGATCAGGTCCGCGGACGCCCGCGCGGCGGTCGCCGCGGGAGCCGCGCCGGCGGGTCCGCCTGGGTGGTCGTCGGGGGAGGCGTTCCACGCGGGCAGCACGGCGAGGACCCCGGCACAGCGCTCGGCGTTGCGCAGCGCCCATTCGGCGGCGACGTGCGCACCCAACGACACGCCGCCGACCAGGAGCGGCGCGGCGGTGCGCGACGCCGCGGTGTCCAGCGCGGTCAGCAGCTCGCGCACCAACGCCGAACCGGATGCCGGGCGCGGGGCGTGCAGCACGCCGTCGAGCTCGGCGACCGCGGGGCCGAACACGCGGCGGGCGAAGACCTCGTCCGAGCCCGTGCCGGGCAGGACGACGACGTGCGGGCCGGAGACATGGGGGCCTGGCGTGGTGGAGGACGGAACGGGCACGCGGATCATCTTCCCGGCCGGCTGGCGGCGACCACGATCGGGCATAACGCAGGTCACGTTGCGATAAACCACCTCCGTCGGATTTCCTGGGCCTGCACGGGAGATACGCTTGAAGCACGGGCCGTGAAACACAGTCGGGGGCCCTCGGACAGCACAGGAGCAGGCGCTATGCCCGCCAAAGAGGGCGGCTACTTCAGCCGGTTGGTCAAGAAGCTCACCAGCGATGTCGACACACTCGACGCCGACGATCTCTCCGAGAAATCCGAGGCCAGCGGCGCCCAGCGGGCGTGCGACTGCCGGTGCGGGGAAGAGGCGACCGTCGTCGGACGGCTCCGCAGCGTCGAGATGTGCCCCGCCAACGAGGCCGCCACGTTGGAGGCCGAGCTGTTCGACGGCACCGACGAGGTGACGCTCGTGTGGCTCGGACGCAGGCGGATTCCGGGTATCGAACCCGGCCGGACGATCAAAGCCCGCGGCCGCATGGCCGAGCGGGATGGCCGTAAGGTGCTGTACAACCCGTACTACGAGCTGCTGCAGCCGACGTAGGACGTTCGCAGACCTTTCGCACCCGATCCGGAGAGTTCCCGCGTGACTGAGCCCGACCGCCCGTCCGACCGCATCGGCGCCCCCGGCGAGTCCGAAACCTCCGAGTCGGGCGCAACACCGACCGGCACTGCACCGACCGGCACTGCATCGACCGACACGGCGCCGTCGGACGAGAACCGGCAGCCGACGATGCTCGAGCAGATGGGCGGCGTGTCCGGACTGCTCTACTCCGGTGTCCCCGTGGTCGTGTTCGTCATCGCCAACACGATCTTCGGGCTCATGCCGGGCATCTGGATCGCCGTCGGCAGCGCCGTGGCGATCACCGTGGTGCGGATCGTGCGCAAGCAGCCGCTGCAGCCGGCGATCTCCGGTCTGCTCGGCGTCGGCATCGCCGCGTTCATCGCCTACCGCACAGGGGAGGCGCGTGGGTTCTTCCTGTTCGGCATCTGGACCTCGGTCGTCTACTTCGGCGTGCTGATGGTGTCGGTGCTGGTGCGCTGGCCGCTGGCCGGCGTGGTGTGGAACGCGCTCAACGGCACCGGCATGGACTGGCGCAAGGACAAGCCGTCCCTGCGCGGCTACGACATCGCCACCATCGCGCTGGCTCGGTGTTCGCCGCCCGGTTCGTCGTGCAGCGGTGGCTCTACGACGAGGACCAGACCGGCTGGCTCGCCTTCGCGAAGATCGCCATGGGCTATCCGCTGTGGGGCCTGGCGCTGCTCGTGGTCGTGTGGGCGGTGCGTCGTTCGGACGCGCGGCTCAAGGAGGTCCGTGCGGCCGCCGCGCGCAGCGACGCCGAGATCGAGGCCGAACTCCGCGCCAAGTACGACCGTCCCGCCGCAGGCTGAACCGGGCCCGCGGCGTACTCCGGGGCCCGGGCAGCCGCTAGCGGCGTTCCTCGCGGCCGAGCGCCGCGCGCAGCTCCGGTTCGACGTCGGTGGAGGCCACGAACAACAGCTCGTCGCCGCCCTCCACCGGGTCGTCCGGCTGGGGCACGATCACGCGCTCGCCGCGCAGGATCGCCACGAGCGCGGCGTCCTTCGGCAGGTGCAACTGCTGCACCGGCGTGCCGGCCAGCGGCGTCTCGTCGGGCAGGGTCAGCTCGACGAGATTCGACTGGCTCTTACGGAACGTCATCAGGCGCACCAGGTCGCCGACGTTGACCGCCTCCTCGACCATCGCGGCGAGCATCCGCGGCGTCGAGACGGCCACGTCGACACCCCAGCTGTCGTTGAACAGCCACTCGTTGGCCGGGTTGTTCACCCGCGCCACCACGCGTTGCACGGCGAACTCGGTCTTGGCCAGCAACGCGATGACGAGGTTGGCCTTGTCGTCGCCGGTCGCGGCGATGAGACGTCGCAGCGTTCGATGCCGGAGCTCCAGCGTCGACATCTCGCAGGCGTCGCCGAGAACCCACTCGGCCTCCTCGACGACCTCCGGGGTGAACTGGTGCGACAGCCGTTCGATGAGCAGCACGGCGTGCCCGGAGTCGATGAGCTCGGCGGCGATGGAACGGCCCACCGCGCCGGCACCGGCGATCGCGACGCGCATCTAGTCGTCCTCCTCGGGCGGGCGGGCGGCCACGGCCGTGACCTCGCTGACCGTGCCGGAATGGGCGGCGACGTACACCTCGTCGCCTGCCTGCAGGATCGTCTTGGCGTCGGGCAGAACGCCCGTGCCGAACCGCATCACGAACGACACCCGCACCCCGGCGGCGCGTTCGATCTGGCGCACCGTGCGGCCGATCCAGTCCTCGTGCAGCGGCAACGGCAGCAATGCCACCGTGCCCGTCGGATCGCGCCACGACGCGGCCACCGTGTCGGGCAGCAGGGTGCGCAGGAACCGGTCGGTCGTCCACGGCACAGTGGCGATCGTGGGGATGCCGAGCCGTTCGTACACGGCGGCGCGCTTGTGGTCGTAGATGCGCGCCACGACGTGTTCGACGTCGAACAGCTCCCTGGCCACGCGCGCGGAGATGATGTTGGAGTTGTCGCCGCTGGACACGGCCGCGAACGCACCGGCCCGTTCGATGCCGGCCTCCTCGAGGACGTGCCGGTCGAAGCCCATGCCGACGACCTGCTGACCGTGGAAGTCGCTGCCGAGCCTGCGGAACGACTCCTGGTCGCGGTCGACCACGGCGACGTCGTGGCCGAGCCGCTCGAGGGCGGTGGCCAGCGACGCACCCACGCGGCCACAGCCCATGATCACCACGTGCACGGTGCCCGATGCCTCCTCGTGTGTGCCCGGTTCGCGCCCGGTCTGTGCCCAGTCTGTGTCCTGCTGACCGGTGTCGGCTTGCCGTCGACCGGCGACTGCGCAGAACCTACCTGGTCGGCTATTACCCTTCTCGGGTGTCCAAGTTCGCCACCGCGACGAAACGGTTGCTGCTGGGTCGTCCGTTCCGGAGCGATCGCCTGGCGCACACCCGACTGCCGAAGCGCATCGCGCTGCCGGTGTTCGCCTCGGACCCCATGTCGAGTGTGGCCTACGCACCCGAACAGATCCTCCTCGTCCTGTCGGTCGCCGGCGCCTCGGCGTACGTCTACAGCCCGTGGGTCGGTCTCGTCGTCGCCCTCGTCATGGCCGCCGTGGTCGCCTCGTACCGGCAGAACGTGCGCGCCTACACCTCCGGCGGCGGCGACTACGAGGTCGCGACCGTCAACCACGGCCCGACGTGGGGTCTGGGCGTGGCGTGCGCGCTGCTCGTCGACTACGTGCTGACGGTGGCCGTGTCGATCGCCGCGGCGGCCGCCAACATCGGCTCGGTCGTGTCGCTGGTGTCCCAACACCAGGTGCTGTTCTGCGTGGCGGCGATCGTGCTGCTGACGGCGGTGAACCTGCGCGGGGTGCGCGAGTCGGGCACGGCGTTCGCGATCCCGACGTACGCGTTCCTCGTCGGCATTCTCGGCATGATCGCCTGGGGCTTCGCCCGCACCGTGTTCCTGGGCGACGAGGTACGCGCCGAGAGCGCCGGCTTCGAACTGGCCGCCGAGGAACACCACCTGGGCGGCATCGCGTTGGCGTTCCTCGTGCTGCGCGCGTTCTCCACCGGCAGCGCGGCCCTGACCGGCGTCGAGTCCATCGCCAACGGCGTGCCCGCGTTCCGCAAGCCGAAGGGCAAGAACGCGGCGACGACGCTGCTGTTGATGGGCATCCTCGCCGTGGCGATGTTCCTGGGCCTGCTGTTCCTGGCCAACATCACCGGCGTGATCATGGCCGAGGACCCGGACAGCCAGCTCATCGGCGCGCCCGCGGGCTACGAGCAGAAGACCCTCGTCGCCCAGCTCGCCGGTGCCGTGTTCGGCGGGTTCGCCCCGGCCGTCTGGTACGTCATCTTCTTCACCGGCCTGATCCTCGTGCTGGCCGCCAACACGGCGTTCAACGGTTTCCCCGTGCTCGCCTCGAAGCTCGCCCAGGACCGCTTCCTGCCGCGGCAGCTGCACACGCGCGGCGACCGGCTGGCGTTCAGCAACGGCATCCTGTTCCTGGCCGGGCTCGCGATGCTGCTCGTCGTCGCGTTCGAGGCCGACGTGACGCAGCTCATCCAGCTCTACATCGTCGGTGTGTTCGTGGCCTTCGTGCTCAGCCAGAGCGCGATGATCCGGCACTGGAACCGCAAGCTCGCCGTCGAGACCGATCCGCATGCGCGGCAGCAGATGCGCCGCGCCCAGGTGATCAACAGCTTCGGACTGGCGATGACGGGATGCGTGCTCGTCGTCGTGCTCGTGACCAAGTTCCTGGCCGGCGCGTGGATCTCCATCGTCGCGATGGGCGGGCTGTACCTGCTGATGCGCGGCATCCGCCGGCACTACGACCGGGTGGCCGAGGAGATCAAGGAGGTCGAGGGCGAGCAGGTGACCCTGCCCGCGCGCAACCACGCGATCGTCCTGGTCTCCCAGCTGCATCGACCGACCCTGCGCGCCCTGGCCTACGCGAAAGCCACGAAGCCGGACGTGCTGGAGGCCGTGACGGTCAACGTCGAGGACATCGAGACCCGCAAGCTCACCGACGAGTGGAACCGGCGTAAGTTCACCGTGCCGCTGAAGGTCGTCGAGTCGCCGTACCGCGAGATCACGAAGCCGGTGCTGGATTACGTCCGGCGCGTGCGGGGCGACAACCCGCGCAACGTCGTGACGATCTTCATTCCCGAGTACGTGGTCGGCCACTGGTGGGAGCAGGTGCTGCACAACCAGAGCGCGCTGCGGCTCAAGACCCGTCTGCTGTTCCAGTCGCGCGTGATGGTGACGAGCGTGCCGTGGCAGTTGGAGTCGTCGAAGCAGAAGCAGCGGACGCGCCGCGGGGATCCGGACGCGCCGCGTCCGGCCGCGGGCGATGTGCGGCGTGGACTGACCGACAGCAGACCGCCCGTGCGGGGCGGTCGCGATACCGGCGAGGGCCGGTCGAAGGGTGACGAGTGAGCGAGGACTGGACGGGCCGTGTGCTCGAACTCGAGGTCGGCGACGTGGCGCACGGGGGACACTGCGTCGCCCGCGTCGAGGGGCGGGTCGTGTTCGTCCGCCACGCGCTGCCGGGGGAGCGGGTCCGGGCCGAGGTCACCGACGACCGCGGCAAGTCGTTCTGCCGCGCCGACGCCGTCGAGATCCTCGAGGGCTCGGTCGACCGGGTCGAGCCGCCGTGCCCGATGTCCGGCCCGGGACTGTGCGGCGGGTGCGACTGGCAGCATGCCTCGATGCCGGCGCAACGCGCGCTGAAGGCGCGGGTCGTGGCCGAGCAGCTCGAGCGGCTCGCAGGACTGTCGTGGCCGGTCGAGGTCGAGTCGTTCGACGAACGGGAACCCGGGCTGCGGTGGCGCAGCCGGGTGCGGTTCGTGACCGGCGCCGACGGACGGCCCGGTCTGCGCGCGCACCGCAGTCACGACGTCGTGGCCCTCGACGACTGTCCGATCACGATGGCCGGCGCCGCGGAGGCCGGCCTGTCCCGGACGGCCCGTCCCGGCACGGAGTTCGAGGTGACCGAGGACTCCCGGCACACGGTGCACGTCGCCGAGATCCGGCCCGGTGGGCGGCCGAAGCAGCTGCAGGGCGGTCTCGCGGTGGAGCAGGCGGCCGAGCGGACGTGGAGGGTCGACGCGCACGGGTTCTGGCAGGTGCACCCGGCGGCGGCGACGACGTTCGCCGAGGTCGTCGCGCAGTGGGCGGACGCCCCTGCCGGCGGGCGGGTGTGGGACCTCTACGCCGGGGCCGGGTTGTTCGCGTCCGTGCTGGCCGGGCAGGTCGGCGGCGAGGGTTCGGTGGTGGCGATCGAGTCGGGCCGCAGGGCCGTCCGGGATGGACAGTCCACTCTGGCCGATCTACCGCAGGTGCAGTGGCACTGCGGCCGCGTCGACCGCGTTCTGTCGACTGTGGAGAGTGCCGCCGACGTCGTGGTGCTCGACCCGCCGCGCAAGGGCGCCGGCGGCGCCGTCGTCGAGACGATCGCCGCCGCGGGGCCCGCGCGGGTGGTGTACGTGGCGTGCGATCCGGCGGCGCTGGCCCGCGACGTGGCGACCTTCCACGGACACGGCTACCGACTCCGCGACCTGCGCGCCTTCGACGCCTTCCCCATGACCCACCACGTCGAATGCATCGCCCTCCTCGAACCCACCGACACCCCCTGACCGCGCGCTAATACGACGATGCCGCCTGGCTCAGGCAACGAGTTCGACGTGGCACCCCGGACCGGTTGCTGCGGCGAGCTTGCCGTCGGCAGTGACCAGTGGGCCACCGAGACGTTCGGCCAACGCAACGTAGGCGGCGTCGTATGGCGTGACGTTGTGCTGGAGCTCCCAGATGCGCGGCAGCAGGGGAGCGAGGGGCATTCGTCGGATCGGGAAACCCGCCAGGTGTTGCAGTGCAGCAGGTACCGCGGAATGCAGGGTGGGGCTGCGCCGCGCCATGCCGCGTAACGCGGAGACGACCTCGGCATCCAGATGTGCGGGGGCGAAGAGGGCGTCGCCGACGGCCAAACGGTCGGCCACCTTGTCCCGCCGCGGGTCGTCGGCTGCGTAGAAGGCCGCGAGCACGGATGCGTCGACCACGGCCAGGCTCATGAAGCCTCTCGCACGTCGCGTACTGCTGCTGTCGCGTCGTCGATCGTGAGTCCGCTACCGCGCGGCGGCTGGTAGGAGTCGACGTAGGCATCGAGTCGTGTCACCTCGGCGATCTCGGCGAGGCGGTCAACGACAAACGCCGACAAGGACTGGCGGTTCGCAGCCGCGGCGTCGGCGAGCGCGGCGTACACGTCGTCCGGTACGTCGCGGAGGTTCATTCGCTTCATGGTGCCATGATGGCACCAAGGTGGCGGTGGGGCAACACCGTCACCTCACCTCCGTCCCGTCGTGCCCCGTTGCCGGACGGTCAGCCATACCGCCGCGGCCAGAGCGAGGACGGTGCCCGCGCTCAGCCACCAGAACGTCGTGCGGAAGGCGTCGGCGATCGCCTCGTGCTCGGCGCCTGCGGGCATCGAGCCCGCCAGGATCACGACGAACACGGCGCTGCCGAGGGCCCCGCCCACCCGGGACCAGGTGTTCACCTGGGTGCTCGCGTCCGCCATCTGGTCCCGCCGGACGCTGGCGAGTGCGGCGGACACACCGGGCGATCCCGACAGCGCCATGCCGACTCCTCTGAGGATCTGCAGGACCACGACGGTCACCAGGTCGGCGTCGGCGGGCAGCAGGGCCATCGGGACGGTGCTCGCGAGCGACAGAAGCAGTCCGGCCACGGTGACGATGCCGCCGCTGTACCGGTCGGTGAGCCAGCCGCCGACCGGGAACGTCGCCGCCGCGGCGAGACTGAAGGCCATCAACAGCAGGCCGGAGTCCACGATGTCCTGCCGGGCCTGGATCTGGAAGTACAGCGGCATGACGATCAGGCCGCCGAACAGCACCGCGCTGGCGAGGAAGATCTCGGCCGCCGCGGCGGCGTACACCCGGTTCACGAACAGGCGGAGGTCGGTCAGCGGCGTGCGGGTCCGCAGTGAGCGCCGGAGGAACAGTGCCAGCGTGAGGACGCCCGCCAGTACCGGCAGCCACGACGATGCGGTCAACGTGCGCGTCTCCGCCGCCTTGCTGATGCCGAACACCAGGAGCGGCAGTCCCACCGACACCAGGCCGAGGCCCACCAGGTCCAGTCGCCCCGCCTGGGCACGCTCGCCGCGCGGCACCCAGCGCAGACCCGCGAGCAGACCGGCGAGCCCGACCGGGATGTTCACCAGGAACAGCCACGGCCACGAGAGGCTGGCGATCAACAGTGCGCCCACCGCCGGGCCGAATGCGGGCGCGAGGATCCCCGGGACGCTGGAGATCGCGATCACCCTGCCCATGCGCGCGCCACCCGCGGCCTCACCGAGGATGGTCATGCCGGCCGGGATCAACAAGCCGCCGGCCAGCCCCTGCAGCACGCGCGCGGCGATGAGCGTGGGAACGGTCGGGGCGATCGCGCAGAGCGCGGAGGCCACCGTGAACGCCGCCAGCGACCACAGCCACAACCGTCCCGCACCGAACCTGCGGCTGAACCACCCGCTGGCGGGCGGGGCCGCGGCGAGCGCAACCAGGTAGCCGCTGCTGATCCACTGGGCCGAGGCGAGCGGCTCGCCGAGCTACGGCTGATGGTGTCGAGCCCGACGTTGACCAGCGACGTGTCGAGCCCGGCCATCATCGACCCGGTCGAGAGTACTGCGGCGGTCAGCCACAGCGAACCGGGAACCCGCGTGGTCTCCGACGCGGATTCCTCGGCCTGCTCGGCATTCGTGGTCACGGGAGTCCCGCCTTTCTCCTGCGCCGCGCGGCCTTCTCGTCGCGTAGCCGTGTGCGCGCCGGTGTCCACGCGACGAGACGTCGTGTCGCTCACCGGGGTCGGGTGCCGGTTAGGGCGTGCTCGCGCGTCAGCGCGTCGTACAACGTGTCCTCCGACAGCGCTCCGGTGAGCGCCGGCCGGTCGCCGAACCGGAACCGGGGCACGCCGGTGACTCCCTGGTCGCGCACGCTGCGCAGCTCGGCCCTCAACTCGTCGGTGCTGGCGCCGTGCCGGGTGACGCCGAGCTCGTCGGCGATCGCGTCGAGGACCGTCGGGTCGCCGATGTGGAGTCCTTCGGCGAAGTGCGCGCGGAAGAGCCGCTCGACCATCGGCTCCGCCAGTCCGCGGCGCGCAGCCGCCGCGACGAGCCGGTGCGCCTCGAAGGTGTTCGCGGTGATCGCCCTGCTGTAGTCCAGCGGCAGGTGCTCGGCCTCGGCGAGCGCGCTGATCCGGGCGAGCGCCTCACCGGCCCCGGGGCCGAAGTTTTCCTCCGTCTGCGCCAGCTTGGACCGTCCGCCGGGCTCGTCCGGATCGACCTGGAACGGGCGGATGGCCACGTCGGTGCGCCCGCCGTCCTCCCCGAACCGGCGGTGCGTCCGCCGGAAGCGGGCGAAGGCCAGGTACGACCACACGCAGATGAGGTCCAGGACGATCTCCACGCGGATCGCGCCGGTTGCGGATGAGGTCCGTTCTTCCGATCCCATACTTGTGAGAGTGGTGGCGCCCGGGTGCCGGAACAACGACGATGTGCGCAATGATCGCTAACCTGTGGGTTAGCGATGGCGAGCCGTGGAGGTCCGCGTGGAACTGCGCGAGGTGGAGATCTTCCTGACGCTCGCGGACGAGCTGCACTTCAGCCGCACCGCGGAGCGGCTGGGAGTGACCGGCGCCCGGGTCAGCCAGACCATCAAGAAGCTCGAACGCCAGATCGGCGCGCCGCTGTTCGACCGGACCAGCAGGCGGGTCGAGCTCACCGCGATCGGCCGCGCGCTGCACGACGAATGGCGGCCGGCGTTCGACCGGCTCCATGTCGGGTTCGAGCGGGCCGCCGCGGCCGGCCGGGGCGTGGAGGGAGTGCTGCGGGTCGGGTTCTCCAGCCCGCTCGTGGCGGAGCTCATCATGCGGATCGCCGACGACTTCCGCACGCGCCACCCGGACTGCGAGGTGGAGATGGGGGAGGTGCACATCTCCCATCTGCTCGAACCGTTGCGCAACGGCGAGCTGGACCTGCAGGTGTGCGAGTCCCCTGTGGACGAACCGGATCTCGTGCAGGGCGGCGTGTTGCTGCGCGATCCACGGTTTCTCGCCGTGTCGTCGCGGCACCGCCTCGCCGGGCGCGATTCGGTGACGATGGAGGACCTCGCGGGGGAGACGGTGATCGGTCCGGCGGGGGCACCGGGCTACCTGCTCGATCGGTACGTCCCGGCGTGCACACCCAGCGGCAGCCCGTTGGAGCGGCACAACGTGGTGACCTCCCGGCAGGAGCTGCTCGCACTGGTCGGCGCTTCCAGGGGAGTGGCGGTGGTCGGTGCGCAGGGCACCCGCTACCACCAGCGGCCCGACATCGCCTACGTGCCGTTCTCGGACGCCCCGCCCATCGAGTACGGCATCGTGTGGCCGGCGGCCGGCGAGACCCGGCGCCTACGCGAGTTCGTCCGGCTCGCGCAGAGCATTGCCGCCGCCGACGACGCCGCCGGTCGTGAGTGAGAACGTGTTGCCACTCGGGTGTCCGCACTCACGACCGACGGTGATGCGCTAGCCGAGGGCGTAGAGGATCGAGGCGAAGCCGAAGCCGACGAGGCCGATCGTGGTCTCCATGACGGTCCACGTCTTGAGCGTGGTCTTGGTGTCCATCTCGAAGAACCGGCCGACGAGCCAGAAGCCCGAGTCGTTGACGTGGCTGGCCGTCACCGAGCCCGCAGCAAGTGCCAGCACGATCGCGACGACCTCGATGCTCGAGAACGAGCCCGCCATGACCAACGGCTGCACCAGGCCCGCCGCCGTCGTCAGGGCGACCGTGGCCGAACCCTGCGCGATCCGCAGCGCCGTGGCGATGACGTAGGCGGCGACGAACACCGGAAGGCCCACATCGGACAGTGCCTCGGCGAGCGCGTCGCCGATGCCGCTCGCGCGCAGCACCGCGCCGAACATGCCGCCCGCGCCGGTGATCAGGATGATCGTGCACACCGGACCGAGCGAGGAGTCCAGCAGGCGCTCGACGACGCTCTGCTGCTTGCCGCGCCGAGTGCCCAGCACGTAGCCGGCGATGAACACGGTGATCAACAGGGCCACCGGCGTCGATCCGAGCACCAGCGCGACCTGCACCCAGCTCGTGTCGGCATCGACCCAGCCGGCCTCGCCCGCGGTGCTCAGACCCGTGTTGGCGAAGATCAGCACGAGCGGGATCATCAGCAGGCCGATGACCGTCGCCGCCGCGGGCGGGTCCTCGTCCTGTTCCTTGTCCGCGCCGCCGCGCAGGATCTCCGGCACCGGCAGCGCGATCCGCTTGCTGATCATGATGCCGTACAGATAGCTCGTGACGTACCACGTCGGCACCGCGATGAGCAGACCGAACAGCAGTACCAACCCGACGTCCGCGCCGAGCAGGCCACTGGCCGCGACCGGGCCGGGATGCGGCGGCACGTAGATGTGCATCACCGAGAACGCACCCGCCGCGGGCAGGCCGTAGCGCAGCATGCCGCCGCCGAGGCGCCGCGCGACCGAGAACACGATCGGCAGCATCACGACCAGACCGGCGTCGAAGAAGATCGGGAAGCCGAAGATCAACGAGGCGACACCGAGGGCCAGCGGCGCACGTTTCTCACCGAACCGGCGGATCAGCGCGTCCGTGAGCGACCGCGCACCGCCGCTGATCTCCAGCAGGCGGCCGAGCATGGCACCGAGACCGACCAGCAGGGCGACGTCGGCCAACGTCGACCCGAACCCGTCGGTCAACGTGTCCATCACCGCGCCGGCCGGGATGCCGGCCACGAACGCGGTCGCGATGCTCACCGTCACCAGTGCGAGGAAGGCGTGCACGCGTAGCGCGATGATCAGCACCAGCAGCACGGCGACCGCGCCTGCGGCGATACCGAGCAGTGGTCCCGCTCCGAGGGTTTGTGTCCACTCGTCGGTGTTCATACCGGCTCCGTTTCCGACAGCGTCGTCGGCGTTGTCAGTGTCGTGAGTGTCGTGTGGGCAGGCCGAGTCGGCGGAGCGTCTCGGCGGTGATCTCCTCCGGCGTGGCGGTCACGTCGACGGCGATGGCGTCGTGACCCTCCTCGTCGGCCGCGAGCGGTTCGAGGTCGGAGAACTGGGAGTCGAGCAGTGCGGGTGGCATGAAGTGACCCGACCGGCCGGACAGGCGTCCGCCGACCGTGCCCGCGGTGCCGCTGAGGTGGACGAACCGAACGTCCGCGGACGCCGTCCGCAGGATGTCCCGATAGGTGCGCTTGAGCGCCGAGCAGGTCACCACGACGCTCTCGTCGTCGGCGGCGCGCTCGTCGATCCACGTGCGGATGGCCTCGAGCCAGGGCGTCCGGTCCGCATCCGTCAGCGGGGTGCCTGCGGACATCTTCGCGATGTTGTCGGCCGGGTGGAACTCGTCGGCCTCGGCCATGGGCCAGCCCAGCTCGCCGGACAGCTGCGCGGCGATGGTGCTCTTACCGGCGCCGGACACCCCCATCACGACCAGACACATGGCAGGCATACGGCGCTCCTCGGTGAACGAAAGAAAGATACTACCTTTGGACTCGGCGAAAGGTAACACCATTGACGGAGGGATGCGACACCAGCCCGCCATCGTGTCCTGTTTGTGCCGCCTGGGAAACAGCATTGCGAGTTCCCGCTAGCCTGGCCAGCGTGCGCAGGGAGGATATCGCGAGCAGACACGGAACGGTGCTGGACGCCATCGGCCGGGAGATCACGGCCGGTGTCCTCGCGGCGGGAGACGTCCTGACGCTGGAGGGCATCCAGGGCCGCTTCGGCGTGTCCAGGACCGTCGCCAGGGAGACGATGCGCATCCTCGAATCCATGGGGCTCGTGTCCTCGCGCCGCCGGGTCGGCATCACCGTCCGCGAGAGCACGTCCTGGAACGTCTTCGACCCGCGCGTCATCTGGTGGCGCCTCGAAGGCAGCGGACGCGACGCCCAGCTGCGCTCGCTCACCGAACTGCGCATCGCCGTCGAACCCCTCGCCGCCGGTGCCGCCGCGCGCAACGCCGAACAGCGCGACCGGGTCCGTATCGTCGAACTGGGCGCCGAGATGCGTCGCCTCGGCGAGGCCGGCCGGCTCGACGAGTTCCTCGACGTCGACATCGCCTTCCACACGCTGCTGCTCGAGGCCGGCGGCAACGAGATGTTCCGGGCGCTGGCCGACGTCGTCGCCGTCGTGCTGGAGGGACGCACCCAGCTCGGCCTCATGCCCCACCACCCGGTGCCCGAGGCGCTCGACACCCACGAACGCGTCGCCGCCGCCGTCGCCGCGGGCCGCGAACGCGACGCCGAGGACGCCATGCGCCAACTGCTGGGTGAGGTCCGGGACGCGATGGTGGCACTGTGGGGTCGGGAATGACGGCGGGTTCGGGTCGCGCTCACGGGCGCGGCCGCGTCCCTCTTTAGACTGAGCGGTCGAGCCGCAACCAAGTACTGACCCGACGGCGAATGAGGTGGAGAGTGACGGTGCTGGAGTCCGTGCACGGACCGGCGGATCTCAAGGGGCTGGACCACGCGCAGCTGGTGGAGCTGTCCGAGGAGATCAGGACGTTCCTCGTCGACAAGGTCTGCGCGGCGGGCGGACACCTGGGCCCCAACCTCGGCGTCGTCGAGCTGACCCTGGCGCTGCACCGCGTGTTCGACTCGCCCCGCGACCCGCTGCTGTTCGACGTCGGACATCAGGCCTACGTGCACAAGATCGTCACCGGCCGCCGTGACGAGTTCGACGGCCTCCGCCAGCGCGGCGGCATCTCCGGCTACCCCGCGCGCGCCGAGAGTGAGCACGACCACATCGAGAACAGCCACGCCTCCACCGCGCTGTCCTACGCCGACGGCCTGGCCAAGTCGTTCCGGCTCGCCGGCGAGACCGACCGCCACGCCGTCGCGGTCGTCGGCGACGGCGCGCTCACCGGCGGCATGTGCTGGGAGGCCCTCAACAACATCGCCGGCCAGCCCGACCTTCCGGTCGTGGTCGTGGTCAACGACAACGGACGTTCGTACTCGCCGACCATCGGCGGCGTCGCCGAGCACCTCGCGGCGCTGCGGCTGCGGCCCAGCTACGAACGCCTGCTCGACGAGGGCCGGGAACTGCTGCAGAACACTCCGGTCGTCGGCAAGCCCCTCTACACGGCGCTGCACGCCGCGAAGGCCGGCATCAAGGACGCGTTCAGCCCGCAGGTGATGTTCTCCGACCTCGGCCTGAAGTACCTCGGCCCGGTCGACGGGCACGACCTGGGCGCCCTCGAACGCGCCCTGCAGAGCGCGAAGAGCTTCGGCGGCCCGGTCATCGTCCACGTCGCGACCGAGAAGGGCCACGGCTACGCACCGGCCGTGAACCACGAGGCCGACCAGATGCACCAGACCGACCCGATCGACCCGGAGACCGGCCTGCCCCCGGTGAAGGGTCCGAGTTGGACGTCGGTGTTCGCCGAGGAGCTGACCCGGATCGGCGCCACCCGCGAGGACGTCGTGGCCATCACGGCCGCGATGCTGCGCTCGACCGGCCTGCACACCTTCGCCGAGGCCTACCCGGACCGGTGGTTCGACGTCGGCATCGCCGAACAGCACGCCGTCACCTCGGCCGCCGGCCTCGCCATGGACGGCCGGCATCCGGTCGTCGCCGTGTACTCGACGTTCCTCAACCGCGCGTTCGACCAGACCCTCATGGACGTCGCGCTGCACAACCTGCCCGTGACGCTCGTGCTCGACCGGGCGGGCATCACCGGTCCCGACGGGCCCAGCCACCACGGCATGTGGGACCTGTCGCTGCTCGGCATGGTCCCGGGCATGCAGGTGGCCGCGCCGCGCGACGCCGAGACGCTGCGCGAGGAGCTGAACGAGGCGGTCGCCGTGGACGACGGGCCGACCGCGCTGCGCTTCTCGAAGGGCGCCGTCGTCGACGCCGTAGCCGCCGTGGAACGCGTCGGCACGGTCGACGTGCTGCGCCGCGGTGAGTCCGAGGACGTGCTGCTGGTGTCGGTCGGCGCGTTCGCCGGCCTCGGCGTGGACGCCGCAGGCAGGCTCGCCGACCAGGGCATCGGCGTCACCGTCGTCGACCCGCGCTGGGTCGTGCCGGTGCCCGGCGACCTGATCGAGTTGGCCCGCAGGCACCGGCTCGTCGTCACCGTCGAGGACAGCGGGCGGCACGGCGGGTTCGGCTCGGCCCTGGCCGCCGCACTGCGCGACGCCGACTGCGACGTGCCCCTGCGTGATCTGGCCGTGCCGCAGGAGTTCCACGACCACGGCAGCCGCGGCGAGGTGCTCGCCGCAGTCGGGCTCACGGTCCAGGACGTGGCCAGGAAGGTCACCGAATGGGCCGCGGGCCGCATCGGCGTCTCGGCCGCGGCCGACGTCGCCGGCGGCACCCGCGACTGACCGGCACCGCACCGCGCGTCCACCTGCGCGCCCGACGTCCGTGGCCGGCCCGACGATCCGGGCCGGCCACGCATCTCAGGAAGCTGTCAGGAATGTGTGGCACCGTGGGTGACGTGCGTGTTTTGGTAGTAGAGGACGAGGCGCCGCTCGCCGAGGCGATCGCCCGCGGGCTGCGCCGTGAAGGTATGGCCGTCGACGTCGCGTTCGACGCGAGACGGGCACGAGAAGGCGACCGTCACGCGGTACGACGTCGTGCTGCTCGACCGCGACCTGCCCGGGATGTCCGGCGACGACCTGTGCCGGGAGATCGTGCAGTCGGGCGAGCTGACCCGCGTGCTGATGCTCACGGCGAGCACGGCCGTCGCCGAACGGGTCGAAGGACTCTCGCTCGGCGCCGACGACTACGTGGCCAAGCCGTTCGCCTTCCCCGAGCTCGTGGCCCGGGTGCGGGCCCTCGGCAGGCGCGCGACCCCCGCGGCCCCGCCCGTGCTGACGGCCGGCGATATCGAGCTCGACCCCTCGCGCAGGACCGTCCGGCGCGCCGGCGAGCCCGTGGACCTGACCCGCAAGGAGTTCGGCGTCCTGGAGGTGCTGTTGTCGGCCGGTGGCGCCGTGGTCAGCAGCGAGGACCTGCTCGAACGGGTGTGGGACGAGAACGCCGACCCCTTCACCACCACGGTGCGGGTCACGGTGATGACGCTGCGCAAGAAGCTCGGCGAGCCCGGGGTCATCGAGACCGTCGTCGGCTCCGGGTACCGCGTGCCCGGCGCGGCGACGGCGGAGCCCGCGGCCGATGTCGACGAGATCGGCTCCGGCTCCGGTTCGGGCAGCGTCACCGAACCCGGTGCGGGCACGTCGTCGGAGTCCGGTTCACTGACGTAGGTGCTCGAACGTACGGCAGTCCCGGCGCGTGGTCTCCGCGCGCGGATCACGATCCTCGCGACGGTGCTCGTCGCGATCGTCAGCGCGCTGTTGCTGTGGCTCGCGTGGACGCTCGTCGGCGACGCCGTGGCCGCGGTTCCCCAACTGCCGCCGGGCACGATCGTCGAGGTCGACGGCGTGCACGTGAAGGCCGCCGACCTGGCCGACCATCTGCGGAGCCAGGCGCGCGGCCGGGTGGTCATCGCGGGCGGTATCGCGTTCTGCTTCGTCGTGGCGGCCGCCGGGATTCTCGCGTGGACATTCACCTCGCGCGTGCTGCAACCGTTGCGCGACATCACCGACACCGCCGAACGGCTGTCCGGCGAGTCGATGGGCGAGCGGATCGGCGAGGTGTCCACACGCGACGAGCTGGCGCAGCTGGCGCGGACGATCGACGCGATGCTCGACCGGTTGCAGTCGGCTTTCGACGCACAGCGCCATTTCGTGGCCAACGCGAGTCACGAGCTGCGCACCCCGCTGTCGGTGATCCGCACCGAACTCGAGGTCACACTGTCCGATGAGGACGCCGACGAGGCGGAGCTGCGCCGCATGGCGGAGGTGGTGCGCGATGCGACCGAACGCGCCGAACGCCTCGTGTCGTCGTTGCTGCTGCTCGCCAGGACCGACGGGGCGGGGCTCGTGCTCACCGAACGCGTCGACGTCTCCGAGGTCGTGCAGCGGGCCTGGAGCGCCGTCGAGGCGGAGGCGGCCGGCCGCGACCTGCGCGCCGACCTGCGGTTGACGCCGGCGGCGACGAAGGGCGATGCGGCGCTGCTCGAACGCGTCGCGGGCAACCTTCTGGAGAACGCGGTCCGGCACAACATCGACGGCGGCTGGATCGAGGTGACGACGAGCGCGGGGGAGCGGTGGACGGCGCTGACGGTGCGCTCCTCGGGGCCGCTGCTCGACCCGGCGACGGTCACCGAACTGTTCGAACCGTTCCGCCGCGCCGGCGTGGCCAGGACGGCCAGGTCCGGCGCCGGACTCGGCCTGTCGATCGTGCGCGCGGCCGCCGAGGCCCACCGCGGCACCGTCCACGCCGAACCCGTCGTCGGCGGAGGCCTGTCGGTCACCGTCCGCGTCCCCGCCACCGCCTGACCCCGAGTCGCGTGTCAGCACCCCACGCGGGCGTGTCAGCACCCCACGTCGCCGTGTTGGCACCCCACGTCGCCGTGTTGGCACCTGGCGTCGCTGTGTTGTCGATCGGCGGCGGCGATGTCGAGGCACGGTGCCGCGAGCTGCGCACACGGAGACCTGAAATGCGCACACGGCAACGCGGGATGCTGACACGGCGACGTGGGGTGCTGACACGGCGACGCGGGATGCTGACACGGCGACGCGGGATGCTGACACGGCACTGTTTTGTATAATGACCTATACAGTGGGGCGTTGGTGCGCATGCGCACCAACGCCCCGTCTGCGGTCTCGCGGTCAGCTCACCTCATGCGGTGGGAACCGAGGCGACGCCCGGAGCGAGAAAGGGCTTGCCCGCGACCTTCTCCGACACGCCCGCGCGGTCGAGGTACGGCGTGATACCGCCCAGCCAGAACGGCCAGCCCGCACCGAGGATCATGCACAGGTCGATGTCCTGCGCCTCGGCGACCACGCCCTCGTCGAGCATGATCCGGATCTCCTCGGCGAGCGCGCCCAGGGCGCGCTCGCGCACCTGCTCGGCCGTCGACGGCGCATCGCCCTGCTGCCACAGCTCGGCGACCTCCGGGTCGACCGTCTGGTTGCCGGACGAGTCCCACTGCCACACGGCCGACTTGCCGGCGTCGACGAACCGCTTGAGGTTGTCGCTGACGCCATACCGCTCGGGGAACGCCTCGTGCATCGTCTCGGCCACGTGCAGCGCCACCGGCGGGCCGACCAGCTGCAGCAGCGTCATCGGCGACATCGGCAGGCCCAGCGGGTCGAGCGCCGAGTCGGCGACGTCGAACGGCGTGCCCTCGTCCACGGTGGCCAGCACCTCGCCGAGGAACCGCGTCAGCACGCGGTTCACGACGAACGCGGGCGCGTCCTTGACCAGTACGCTCGACTTCTTCAGCTGCTTGCCCACCGAGAAGGCGGTCGCCAGCGTCGCGTCGTCGGTCTTCTCGCCGCGGACGATCTCCAGCAGCGGCAGCACCGCGACCGGGTTGAAGAAGTGGAAGCCGACGACCCGCTCCGGGTGCTGCAGCTCGGCCGCCATCTCCGAGATCGACAGCGACGAGGTGTTCGTCGCCAGCACGCACTCGGGGCTCACGTGCTGCTCGAGCTCGGCGAACACCTGGCGCTTGACGCCCATGTCCTCGAAGACCGCCTCGATGACGAAACCGGCGTCGGCGAACGCGGCCTTGTCCAGCGAGCCCGACACCAGCGCCTTCAGGCGGTTGGCCTCGTCCGGGCTCACGCGCTTCTTCTCGAGCAGCTTGTCGATCTCGCCGTGCACGTAGGACACACCCTTGTCGATGCGGCCCTGGTCGACGTCGGTGAGCACGACCGGAACCTTCAGCCTGCGGACGAACAGCAGCGCCAGCTGGCTGGCCATCAGACCCGCGCCGACGATGCCGACCGTGCCGACCTGGCGCGCCAGCGACTTGTCCGGGGCGCCGGCGGGCTTCTTCGCACGCTTGTTGACGAGGTTGAACGAGTACAGCCCGGCCCGCAGCGGGTCGGACATCAGCAGCTCGGCCAGACCCTCGGTCTCCGCGGCGTAGCCGGTGTCGAGGTCGGCGTTGCGGGCCAGCTCGAGCAGCTCGAGGGCCTTCTCCGCACCCGGCGACGCGCCCTTCGTCTTGCCGGCCACGACGGCCTTGGCGCGGCCGAGGGCGGCGTCCCACTCCTGGCCGCGGTCGATCTCCCGGCGGGCCGGGGCGACCTCGCCGCGGACGACCTTGGACAACCACAGCAGCGACTGCTCGAGGTAGTCGGCCGAGGGCAGCAGCTCGTCGGTGATGCCGAGCTCGGCGGCCTGGGCCGGCTTGAGCATCTTGTTCTGGTTGAGAGCGTTCTCGATGATCACGGTCACCGCGGCGTCCGGGCCGATGAGGTTCGGCAGCAGCTGCGTGCCGCCCCAGCCCGGGAACAGCCCGAGGAACACCTCGGGCAGCGAGATCGCGGCGACGTTGTCGGCCATCGTGCGGTAGTGGCACGACAGCGCCAGCTCGAGCCCGCCGCCCATCACCGCGCCGTTGACGAACGCGAAGGTCGGGATCTGCGACTCGGTGAACCGGCGGAACACGTCGTGCCCGGTCTGCGCGATCTGCGTCGCCAGCGCCGGGTCCGAGATCTGCTCCACACCGGACAGGTCGGCGCCCACGGCGAAGATGAACGGCTTGCCCGTCACGGCGATCGCCGCCGGGTCGGCCGCCACGGCCTCGTCGAACGCCGCGTTCAGGCTCACCAGGCTCTGCGGGCCGAACGTGGACGGACGCGTGTGGTCGTGGCCGTTGTCGATGGTGATGAGGGCGACCGGCTTGTCGAGGCCGGGCACCGAGACCAGGCGCGTCACCGCGTGGGTGACGACCTCGTCGGGGAAGGCCGTCCTGGCCTGCTCAGCGGTGATCACTTGTTGCCCTCCCATGCCGGGTTCTCCCAGATGACCGTTCCGCCCATGCCGATGCCGATGCACATGGTCGTCATGCCGTAGCGCACGTCGGGGCGCTCGGCGAACTGGCGCGACAGCTGGGTCATCAGCCGTGCGCCCGAGGAGGCGAGCGGGTGACCGCAGGCGATGGCGCCGCCCCACTGGTTGACCCGCGGGTCCTCGTCGTCGATGCCGAAGTGGTCGAGGAACGAGAGCACCTGGACGGCGAACGCCTCGTTGATCTCGAACAGGCCGATGTCGGAGATCGACAGGCCGGTGCGCTGCAGCACCTTCTCGGTGGCCGGGACCGGGCCGATGCCCATGACCTCGGGCTCGACGCCGGCGAACGCGTAGCCGACCATCCGCATGCCGACCGGCAGGCCGAGCTCCCGCGCGGTGTCCTCACCGGCGAGCAGGGCGCCGGTGGCACCGTCGTTCAGGCCGGCGGCGTTGCCCGCGGTGACCCGGCCGTGCGGCCGGAACGGGGTCTTGAGGCCGGCGAGGTTCTCCAGCGTGGTGCCCGGCCGCGGCGGCTCGTCCTCGGTGGCCAGGCCCCAGCCCAGCTCGGGGTGGCGCGTGGCGACCGGAACCAGCTCGGGGCCGATGTTGCCGGCCTTGACCGCGTCGGCGTAGCGCTCCTGGCTGCGCACGGCGTAGGCGTCGCAGCGGTCCTTGGTGATGCCGGGGAAGCGGTCGTGGACGTTCTCCGCGGTCTGGCCCATGACCAGCGCGGACTGGTCGACGATCTTGTCGGACAGGAACCGCGGGTTCGGGTCGACGCCCTCGCCCATCGGGTGCCGGCCCATGTGCTCGACACCGCCGGCGATCGCGACGTCGTAGGCACCGAAAGCGATGCCGCCCGCCACCGAGGTGACGGCGGTCATGGCGCCTGCGCACATGCGGTCGATCGAGTAGCCGGGCACGGACTTCGGCAGGCCGGCCAGCAGGGCGGCGGTGCGGCCGATGGTCAGGCCCTGGTCACCGATCTGCGTGGTCGCCGCGATCGCGACGTCGTCGACGCGCTCGGGCGGAAGCTCCGGGTGGCGGCGCAGCAGCTCGCGGATGACCTTGACGACCAGATCGTCGGCCCGTGTGTTGGCGTAGATGCCCTTGTCGCCGGCCTTGCCGAACGGGGTTCGTACCCCGTCGACGAAGGCCACGGTGCGCGCGGGTGCGGACACGGGTGCTCCTTCGGGAAGTGGGAACTCGAGACCGACCGACGACGTTGTTACCGGCCGGTAACCGCGATGGTAGTCCCGCAGCGTGGGAGTGTGCAGGGTGGGCTCGCCCACTTCAGCGACCCCCGAAGGATCTGCTGGTTACGCCGTCTTGTGCAGGGCCTCGCTGAGGACCTCGGCGGTGAGATCGACCTGCCACTGCCGGGCGCCGCCCTCGGCGAGCGCCGCGGCGACACCCTGGGGCGAGCGGTCCTCCGGCGGACGCCAGCAGGTCCGGCGGAGCAGATCCGGCAGCAGGAGGTTCTCGACCGGCAGGGCGTGCCGCTCGGCGATCGCCCCGAGGGACGTGCGCGCCGCCCCGAGCCGAGCGGCGGCGTCGGGGTCCTTGTCGCCCCACCGGTTCACCGGCGGCGGTCCGTCGTTCTGGGTCGTGGTGCTCGGCAGCTGCGATTTCGGCAGTTCCCGGGCGGCCTTGAGGTGCTTGAACCACATCGCCGAGTAGCGGCGCTGGACGCGGCCGCCGAACACCGGCAACGCCTGCAGCGCCTCCTGGGTGCCGGGTTCGGACAGCGCGGCGTTGACGATCGCGTTGTCCGGCAGCACGCGACTGGGCGCCCGGTCGCGCTTGCGGGCCATCTCGTCGCGCGCCTCCCACAGGGCGCGCACCGCGGCGAGGCCACGCGGGGTGCGCACCTTGTGCACCCCGGAGGTGCGGCGCCACGGCTCGGCCCGCGGGGCCGGGGCAGGCGCGGTGCGGACGGCCTCGAACTCCTGCCGGGCCCAGTCGAGCTTGCCCTGCTCGGTGAGCTCGGCCTCGAGGGCCGCGCGCAGCGGGACGAGCAGTTCGACGTCGAGGGCGGCGTAGTTGAGCCAGTCCTGGGGCAGCGGCCGCGTCGACCAGTCGGCGGCGCTGTGGCCCTTCTCGAGCGTGTAGCCCAGCAGTTTCTCGACGAGAGTGCCGAGCGCGACCCGTTCGTGGCCGGCCAACCGGCCTGCGAGTTCGGTGTCGAACAGCGACGGCGGATGCAGACCCAGCTCGGTCAGGCACGGCAGGTCCTGCGACGCGGCGTGCAGGACCCACTCGGTGTCGTTCAGGACCTCGGCCAGCGGGCCGAGCTGCTCGGCGAGCGGGATCGGGTCGATGAGCACCGTGCCGGCGCCCTCGCGCCGGATCTGCACCAGATAGGCCTTCGGCCAGTACCGGTAGCCCGATGCGCGTTCGGTGTCGACGGCGATCGGTCCGGTGCCCGCGGCCAGGCGCGTGCACGCGTCGTGGAGGCCGTCGACGTCGTCGACGACCGGTGGGGTGCCGCCCACCGGTTCGGTGAGCAGCTGCGGTGCAGGCGCCTGCTCCTCGCCTGCCGGCACCGACGGTGCCGTGCCCGCCGACGCCGCGGCGGTCGCTGAGGAGGTGTTTTCGGCGTTCTGCACGAGTACGAACCCTACGGACGGCCGCCTTGCCCCTGGCGAGCCGTCCCGTAGGGCTTGATGGTGTTAGCGGATGACGCCGGCTCGCATGGCCAGCGCCACCATCTGGGCCCGGTCGCCGGTGCCGAGCTTGCGCCCGATCCGGGACAGGTGCGACTTCACCGTGAGGGCGGAGAGGCTGAGCTCCTCGCCGATCTCCTTGTTGGACTGGCCGTCGGCCACCAACTGCAGGACCTCCACCTCGCGAGCCGAGAGCTCACGCGGGGTGTTGTCGGTGCCCGGAACCCGGGTTCCGGTCGCCAGCACCGGGGCCACACTCGGGTCGCGTACACGCCCCCGTCGAGGACCCGGCGCACGCCGTCGGTGACGACCACCGGCGACGCGGACTTCAACAGGTAGGCCTGGGCGCCTGCCTGGAACGCCGAACGGACCGCATAGGGATCGTCCGACGAGGCCAGGACCACGACCCGTGGCCAGCCGTTGCTGCGGAGCTCGGTGACCAGCTCGATGCCGCTGCCGTCCGGCAGTCCGAGATCGAGGATGGCGAGATCGCACGGCCCGGTGGCCGTCGCTCGCGCCCTCGCCTCGGCCACCGTAGCGGCCTCGTGCACCGTTCCGGCGCCCATCTGGGCCAGTCGCCCGGCGATCGCCTCCCTCAACAACGGGTGGTCATCGACCACCATCACGGAAAACAACTCTTCCCGCGGATGCGGAACCATGCTCGCCGGCAAGGCGCCGGCTGGCGTGGATCGAACGGCCTGAGTAAAGCCGACGGCAGCCACGTCACTACCTCCCTGGAGTCGGTCGTGCCCCCCGACCGGCACCGGGACTTTCGGCCGATCAGCCGCGCCAGCTTTAGACCGAAAGTGGTGTCGTCGAGAGGCACTCTAGCCGCCTGAGTGGGGTAGTGGGGGCATCAAACGGGTATCTATCCCGATCGAGTTGCGGTTCGACGCCTCTGCTGTAGCGCGATGGGATTAATCCGGGAGAAAGGTGTAACACGCGCGTGAGGCTGTGCGATATTGCCCGTTTACGGTGCATGAACTGGGCGTGCATATGACGCGTGCAGGTGGGCGGACCGAGTATGACGCACTCGTCTGCGGGCGGTCTCGGGGCGGTCCGAGGGGTCCACACGGGTCCGGAACGGCTCGGCGTCGGCGACCCGGGAACCGACCTTCGGCGGGGTTCGGAGGCCTCGCGCGCGTGCGTCCGAACGGACCAAGGCCCGATGGCCAGTGGCGTGGGGCAGCGGCGTGGGGGAGCGGCGTCAGGACGAGCGGCGCTGTTCGAACATCGTGACGCCCGCCGGCGGCAGGCCGGCGTAGCTGGCGATCAGCTGACAGAACGCCTCGCCGTGGGGTCCGAGTTCGGCGGTGAGCGGCGTCCAGGACGCGCGCAGCTCGAGGTCGTCGGTGCGCGAGGGTCCGGAGATCTCGCCGAAGCGGGCCGAGGAGGTCTCGGTGACGGTGCCGCCCAGTGCGGTCAGGTCGGCGCCGGTGGCCTCGAGCGCGTCGGTGAGCCAGGACCAGCCGACCGACGGCAGGAACGGATCGGTGGCCAGTTCCTTGTCGATGCCCGCGCGCACGTAGACCACGAGGCGGAAGACGCCGTTCCACGCCTCCTGGCCCTCGGGGTCGTGCAGCAGCACCAGCCGGCCGGACACCTCGACCTCGTCCGGTCCGGTGGTCTCGCAACTGAGTGCGTAGGCCCAGGCGCCAGCCGTTGGGGAGCCTTGATCGGCTCGAGGCTCACCTCCGGCCGCGGCCGCAACGATTGCAGCGCGGCGACGGCGTTGCGGAACTCCTCCGGCGCCTGGGCTATCGCGGTCACTCTCCGAGCCTAAGCCGTCCGGGCGCCCGCGCCCGCCAGGACGCGCCGACGGAAGGCCGACGATCCGGGCGTGGCACCATGAAAGGCGATGACAGTCCCGTTCACCTCCTCGTCCACGTCGGCCGCCGTGGGGACGGCAGCGCAGTCCGGGCAGGCCGGGCCCTCCGCCGCCCGCCGCCACCTGCCCGACGCCCCGCTCCTGGTCGCCGCCCGCGGTGGCACGCCGAAGCACGTGCCGCTGTGGTTCATGCGCCAGGCCGGCCGGTCGCTGCCCGAGTACCGCTCGGTGCGCGAGGGTGTGCCGATGCTGCAGGCGTGCTTCGACCCGGCGCTGCTGACCGAGATCACGATGCAGCCGGTGCGCAGGCACGGGGTCGACGCGGCGATCCTGTTCAGCGACATCGTCGTGCCGCTGTACGCGGCGGGGCTGAGTATCGACATCGTCCCGGGCACCGGACCGGTCGTGGCGCACCCGGTGCGCACGGCGGCCGACGTCGACGCGCTGCCCGAGCTCGTGCCCGAGCAGGTCGCCCCGGTCGCCGACGGGGTGTCGATGCTGCTGGAGGAACTGGGCGAGACGCCGCTGATCGGCTTCGCGGGCGCCCCGTTCACCCTCGCGTCCTACCTGATCGAGGGCGGGCCCAGCCGCAACCACGAACACACCAAGGCGCTCATGCACGCCGAGCCCGAGCTGTGGCACCGGCTCGCGTCCCGGCTCGCCGACGTGACCCTGACCTTCCTCAAGGCCCAGCTGGACGCAGGGGTCGACGCGGTGCAGTTGTTCGACTCGTGGGCCGGTGCGCTCTCGCCGAAGGACTACCGGGAGTTCGTGCTGCCGCACTCGGCGCGGGTGCTGGCCGGGGTGGCCGACTACGAGGTGCCGCGCATCCACTTCGGCGTCGGCACCGGCGAGCTGCTGCCGGCGTTGCACGACGCGGGTCCGGACGTCGTCGGCGTCGACTGGCGGGTGCCCCTCGACGAGGCCGCGCGCCGACTGCGCGCCGCCGGCCAGCCGGAGCCGATCGTGCAGGGCAACCTCGACCCCGCGCTGCTGATGGCGTCGTGGCCGGTGATCGAGTCCGAGGTGCGGCGCATCGTCGAGGAGGGCCGCGCGGCGTCGGGACACATCTTCAACCTGGGCCACGGCGTCCTGCCGGAGACCGATCCGGAGGTGCTGACCCGCGTCGCCCAGCTCGTGCACAGCCTGTGAGGCACGCGTGAGGGTCGCGGTCGTCGGGGGAGGCGTCTCGGGACTGACCGCCGCCTACCGGCTCCGCACGCTGCTGGGCCCGGATACCGCGATCACCGTGTGCGAGGCCGGGTCCGAACTCGGCGGGAAGCTGCGCACGACGAGCCTCGCCGGCCGCCCGTGCGACGTCGGCGCCGAGGCGTTCCTCGCGCGCAGGCCCGAGGCGCTCGACCTGATCGCGGAACTGGGGCTCGGCGACCGCCTGCGGCACCCGTCGGGGGCCGCGTCCGGGGTGCGGGCCGGCGGGCGCACCGTCGGTCTGCCGAAACGCACCGTCATGGGAATCCCCGCCGACGGTGACTCCGTCGCCGGGGTGCTGTCGGAACGCGGCGTCGAACGGGTGGCCGCCGAGCGGGAGCTGCCGCCGCTGGAACTCGGTGACCGGGACGTCTCCCTCGGCGGGCTCGTGCGCGAGCGACTGGGCGACGAGGTCGTCGACCGGCTCGTCGACCCGCTGCTCGGCGGCGTCTACGCCGGCGGCGCGACGGACTCGGGCTGCGCGCCGTGCTGCCCGCCCTCGCGGCCGCCCTGGACCGCGGGCCGACGTCGCTGTCGGCGGCCGTCGCGGCGCAGCTGCCCGCGACGTCCGGGGACCCGGCGACGCCGGCCGCTCCGGCGCCGGTGTTCGGCACCCTCGTCGGCGGTCTGCACACGTTGATCACCACGCTCGCCGAACGGGCCGAGGCCGAGGTGCGGCTCGGCGTCCCGGTGCGCGCCCTGGAACGCCGCGCCGCGGGCTGGCGGCTGACCTTCGGCGCCGTCCCGGACGCCACGCCCCGGCCGAGCGGGACCTCGACGTCGACGCCGTCGTGCTGGCCGTGCCCGCACCCGCCGCCGCGCGGCTGCTGGCCGACGTCGCACCCGCCGCCGCGGGTGCTTACGGCGAGGTCGAGCTGGCGTCGATGGCGGTCGTCTCCCTCGCCCTGCCCGCGGGGACGGAGCTGCCCGACGCGTCCGGCGTGCTGGTCGGGGCCACCGAACACACCGCCGCCGGTGGGCGGTTCACCGCGAAGGCCTTCACGTTCTCCGCCCGCAAATGGCCCCATCAGGCACCGGTCGGGGACGGCCCGGTGCTGCTGCGCGGATCGGTCGGCCGGTTCGGTGACACCACCGCGTTGCGGGCCACCGACGAGGAACTCGTGCGCCGCGTCCGCGCGGACCTGGCCGAACTGACCGGCATCACGGCCGACCCCGTCGACGTCGCCGTGCAGCGGTGGGGCGGCGGCCTGCCGCAGTACGGCGTCGGCCACGCCGAACGGGTCGCGCGGATCGAACGCGCGGTCGTCGGCCTGCCCGGGCTCGCCGTCGCCGGAGCGACCCTGCACGGCGTGGGCATTCCCGCGTGTATCGGCACGGCCGATGCGGCCGCCCGGCGCGTGGCGACCCAGGTCACGGTGGGACCATAGGGTCATGGCTCGGTTGAACTACGACGAACTCAACAACACGATCCGCTACACCATGTGGTCGGTCTTCCGGGTCGAACCCGGCAAGCTGGGCGACGACGACCGCGGCGCGGCGGCCCAGGCCACCACGGAGTACCTGGAGGCGCTCGAGGGCAAGGGCGTCGCGGTGCGCGGGGTGTACGACGTCGCCGGTGTGCGTGCCGACGCGGACTTCATGATCTGGTGGCACGCCGAGGAACTCGAGCAGCTGCAGGACGCCTACAGCGGATTCCGCCGGTCGACCCCGCTGGGCCGGGCGTCGAGGCCCGTGTGGAGCCAGGTCGCGCTGCACCGGCCCGCGGAGTTCAACAAGAGCCACATCCCGGCGTTCCTGGCCGGTGAGGACCCCAAGAAGTACGTCTGCGTCTACCCGTTCGTGCGCTCCTACGAGTGGTACCTGCTGCCGGACGACGAGCGCCGGAAGATGCTCGCCGACCACGGCAAGGAGGCCCGCGACTACCCGGACGTGAGGGCCAACACGGTGCCGGCGTTCGCGCTCGGCGACTACGAGTGGATCCTCGCTTTCGAGGCCGACGAACTGCACCGCATCGTCGATTTGATGCGCCACCTGCGCGGCACCGAGGCGCGCCGACACGTGCGGGAGGAGATCCCGTTCTACACCGGGCCCCGCGTCGAACCGGGCGAGCTGGTCAAGAACCTGCCCTGACCCGGGCGAAGTGGCCAAGATGGTCGCCGTAGCGCTAAAGTAGCGCTATGGCGACCATTCAGATCCGTGACATCCCGGACGAGGAGTACGAGGCCCTGCGTGCCGCGGCAAGTGCGGAGGGCAAGTCGCTGCAGTCCTACATGCGGGAGCAGGCGGCTTTTCTGGCGCGTGTTGCCCGGAAGCGCTCCGTGTTCGAACGTCTGCGGGCGGAGTTGGCCGAGCGAAACGAGCCGGGCGTGACCGCGGACAGCGTCCTGGCCGATCTCGACGACATCCGCGGTCCGTGGCCGGGCGAGGAGAACACGGCGCACCGTGGGTGATGAGGTCGTCGCCGACGCTTCGACGTTGATCGTGATGTTGATCGAGCGGACCCGACGGGCGGAGGAATTGGGCAGACGTCTTGCCGCGGGTGCGGTGCACGCGCCTCACCTCGTCGATGCCGAGGTGGGCGACGTGCTCCGGAAGCACGTACTGCGGGGTGATCTCTCGGCCGACGGTGCGTCGGCGGCGATGGCGGCGATGGACTTCGTCGTGGACGAACGGTATCCCCATGCGGGGCCGTTGAGCCGCGGTGCCTGGGACCTACGCGACCGCGTCCGGTTCTACGACGGGCTGTACGTCAGTTTGGCCGCCCGGCTCGACCTCCCACTGGTGACCGCCGATGCACGGTTGGGCAGGGCGCACGGGCTGCCGTGTGCTGTGGAGGTCGTGCCCGCCGCTGGGTGAGGAGGGTGTCCCACGCGGGCGGGGGCTGGGTGCGACGTGGGTGGTCGCTAGTCGGTGGCGACGAGCCTCAGGGCTACCGAGTTGATGCAGTAGCGCTGATCGGTGGGGGTTCCGTAGCCCTCGCCCTCGAAGACGTGGCCCAGGTGGCCGTGGCAGGTGGCGCACAGGACTTCGACGCGCACCATGCCGAGCGAGACGTCCTTGCGCAGGATCACGGCGTCCGAGTCGGCCGGGTCGTAGAACGACGGCCATCCGCAGTGGCTGGCGAACTTCGTGGTCGACCGGAACAGTTCCGCGCCGCATCCGCGGCATTCGTAGACGCCCTCGGTGTCGGTCTCGTTGTACTCCCCGGTGAACGGCCGTTCCGTTCCGGCCTTGCGGAGCACGGCGTAGGCGTCCGGGCCGAGTTCGGCGCGCCACTGCTCGTCCGACTTCACGACACTCGCTGATCGGCGCGGGGCTGATCGACACCGGGCCGATCGACGCCGGGACGGTCGGTGTCCGGGGTGGGGTTCGCGGCGGGCTCCATGCCGTCCAGGTTACCGGGAGACGTGCTCGACGACGGCGCTCAGTTGATCCCATGCGGCCACGATCACGCCGAGCAGGATCAGCACGACGATCGCCACGGCGGTCCACCACCGCAGCCCGGTCGCGCGGGTGCTGCCCTCGGCGAACTCGGCGACGCCGCGCAGGGAGCTCTCCACCGTGAACGCGGGTTCGGCCTTCTGCATCTTGTGCAGGTGGTCGGCGAACTCCTGGGCCTCCGGATCATCCGGGTCGAGCCCGATCAGCTCGTCGTCGAACTGCCGCCGACGGCGGGTCTGGTCGTCATCCGGCATGGTGCCCACCGTAGGACATACCGCGTGCGGCGCCCACCGGTGGAACGTCCGCTACTGCGCGGCCGCGCCGTCGACGCGGGTGTCCCCGTCGAGGAGCAGGTCGCCGCCCATGTTGACCACCGTCACCACGTAGGGCGCGGAGCCGTTGCCGAAGTCGAGGTTGACGTGCACGTCGACCGAACCGTCGGGGTTGGCCCCCGGGACGCGGGCGTTGCTCCAGCCGCTGAGCCGGTGCTCCTCCCAGTAGGTGTCGAACTCGTCCTCCGAGCCGTACACGTCCTGTGCGGTCGGGGTGAGGTCGTCCCAGTCGGGCCGGCCGTAGAACTCGCCGACCAGCTGGCCGGCCGCGCCCCATTCGACCGGGCCGCCGGCGTTCGTCTCGCGGCTCGGGGAGGGCGACTGGGTGGTCGTCGGCTGCTGGGAGGTCGTGGGCCCCCCGCCCGCGGCGGGTTCGTCGTCCCCGCCGAGCGTGAACACCAGCACCGCGGCGATCGCCAGCGCCAGGACGCCGAGCGCGGCGAACAGCAGCGGTTTGCGGGATCCGCCGCCGCCCTCGTCGGAGGCGACGGCAGGTGCGCCCGCGGCGGTGGGCTGGTGGGGCGGCGGGGTCTGGTGCTCACGCTGCCACGGTGCGCCGGCCGGTTTGCGGCCGCCGCCGTCGGACACGGCGGGCGACACGGCGGTCGCGGCCAACGGCGTCGCCGGCGCCGCCGCACCGGAGGCGAGCGCGCCGAGCCGCTCGCGGGCCTCGCCCATGCTCGGACGCTCGTCGGGATCGGTGCGCAGCAGGCTCATCAGCAGCGCCGTCGACTGGCCCGCGTGCTGCGGCGGATTGATCTGCCCGTTGGCGGCCGCATAGAGCAGCGCGAGCTGGTTGGTGTTGTCACCGTACGGCGGCAGGCCCTCGATGGCGTGGAAGAGCGTCGCGCCGAGCGCGAACACGTCGGACGCGGGTGTCGGGTCGGCGCCGCGGGCCAGTTCGGGTGCGAGGTAGGCGGGGGTGCCGCCGATCAGCCCGGTCTGGGTGAGCGTGAGGTCACCGCTGGCGCGGGAGATGCCGAAGTCGGTGATCTTGCAGGTGCCGTTGGCGTCGATCAGCAGGTTGCCCGGCTTGATGTCGCGGTGCACGATGCCGGCGCGATGCGCGGCCACGAGGGCCGCGGCGACCTGTTCGCCGATGCGGGCGACCTCCGGGACCGGAAGCGGACCCCGTTCGGCGAGGATCGCCGACAGGCTCTGCGACGGGAGGTACTCCATGACCAGGACCGGATCGCCGTCGTGCTCGGCGATGTCGAACACGACGATGGCGTTGGGGTGCTGGAATCGGGCCGCGTTCTTCGCCTCGCGCATGGCGCGCTGACGCACGGTGGCGCGCTCGGTCTCGGACAGACCCGGCTGCGTCAGGATCTGCTTGACGGCGACCGCTCGCTCGAGGCGTTCATCGACGGCGCGCCACACGATGCCCATGGCGCCGGTGCCGACGTGCTCTACGAGGCGATAGTGGCCTGCGACCAACTGACCGGTGTCGATGACGCCTACTCCTCGGCTACTGCTCTGCTGCTCCTCGAACCCGCGAACTCCGCGTGGTGCACGTCGGCGTGATTCGAGGTCTCGGAAAGGGACCGGTGCGCCACCCCGCTAGCGCCCGTGTCGAGTGTAGCGGCCCGCCGAAACGGCCCGGACGGACCTGTGTGAAGTGCGACGCGTCAGTCCGGTGCGCGTTCCGGTTGCGGGTGCGCGTCTGCTACCTGCGGGTTTTGCGGTGTTCCGGCACGGATCACCCGGATCAGTCCGACGGCTCCGAGCCCGGCGAAAACGGCATAACAGGCGAGCAGTGCCGGCGGCGTGTCGCCGGTCAGTGCGTCGCCGAGGACGACGACGGCGATCGTGCCGGGCAGGCTGCCGAGCGCCGTGCCCACGAGATACGGCCGCAGGCCGATGTGGGATATGCCGCAGCAGTAGCTCAGGGGCGCGAACGGGACGATCGGGATCAGCCGCAGCGACGCGACGGCGAGCATGCCGCCGGATTCCAACCGCGCGTTGACGGCGCGCACCGGCGTGCGGTGCATGTTCCTGGTCACGAACTCCTGGCCCAGCGCGCGGGCGAGCAGGAACCCGAGCAGACCCGACAGCAGGGTGGCGGTGAAGGCGACGCCGATGCCCAGTGCTTCGCCGAGGAGCAGGCCGGCGGCGAGGTTGAACACCGTCCGCGGGATCGGCGCGATCGTGCACACCGCGTAGGCCACCAGGAA
The DNA here is from genome assembly GCF_001942305.1 of Saccharomonospora sp. CUA-673. GTDB lineage: Bacteria > Actinomycetota > Actinomycetes > Mycobacteriales > Pseudonocardiaceae > Prauserella. Next base: position 74,710 of record NZ_MKKE01000033.1, read on the forward strand.
CAGCCACACCGCGCCGGAGCCGGCGTCGTCGGCCCACGCCCGCAGCGTGGTGGGTGAGGGGATCGGCAGGACCAACGCCGCGACGACGAGCCCGGCCAACAACAGGAGCCCGAGGAGGAGCTTGGTCCGGCGCGGCACGGTACTCACGGTAGAGCAGGACTCACCGGTGCTGCGGTGCCGGCCCTTCGTAGCGGATGTCGCCGTCGGAGGTCAGCGACGCGAGGTCGCCCGTGCGGAACCACCCGGTGGTGTTGTCGGGGACGCAGCCGCCGCGGATCTCCAGCACGCCGTGCTTCGCGGCGGCCGGATCGGGGGCCGCGGTGTCCGGGACGGTCCCGGCGTCCGGCTCGGTGATACGGAGCTCGACGTCGGGGCACACGGGGGTGCCGCCGCCGAGCCACCGGTCGGCGGTCGAGCGGTCGTCGGGCCACAGTGCGAACGGGGCGAGGATGCCGCGTGGTGCGTAGAAGCCGCGGGCCGCGACGCCTGCGGCCTCGAGGCTCTGGGCGGCCTCGGCCGATTCGGCGTTGGGGATGCCCACCCAGCGCAGCGTGGGCAGCGCGGCCGCCGGGTCGGTGTGCGCGGCGGCGAGGTGGCGGGCCGCGGCCTCGTCGGCCACGAGGTGGGTCGCGCTGAACCGGGCCAGCTGCGCGGGCAGGGCCGTCTCGTCGAGCTGCGGGTCGAACAGATACGTGGCGCCTCCGGCCGCCGCGGCCAGGGTGAACGACCAGGCGAGGGGCTGGGCAGCCGGGCGGGTGCAGACCACGAGATCGCCGTCGCCGAGTCCGAGCGCCTCCGCGGTGGCGGTGGCGTGGGCGAGCAGGGTCGATTCTCGGTAGGCGGCCAGGCCGGGGGCGAACGCGACGGCCGGTTCGTCGCCGCCGGCGGCGGGCATCGGCATGCCGGCCGTGGCGGCGCTGGGCTGCCATGCACCGCCGCCCAGGTCCCACGGGGACGGATCGACGGGCGGTTCGGCGTGCGGGCCCGGCACGACGGCCACGGCCGGGGCGAGTGGTTCGGCGGTGTCGGCGTCGCCGCCGTGGGCGGTGATCGCCGCGCGGAGCTTGTCGAGGACCTCGGGGCGCACGCCGACGTCGAGCGCGAGCACGCGCGGCCGCGCGTCGGCGACCGTGTCGACGAGATCGTCGGTGGGGCACTCCGGGTCCAGTCCCACCGCGCACGCACCGAGCGAGGCGGTGGCGAGCTGCCAGCCGAGCAGATCGGACCAGCTGGGCAGGCACACCGCGACGACGTCCCCGCGACCCACTCCCGCTGTGGCCAGATCCGCGCGCAGCTGCAGGGTGCGACGCCAGAGTTCGGAACGACTGACGTGCACGGGCTGCACGGGATCGGCGTCGATCGCGATGATGGCGTGTGGGTCGCGCTTGGTCAGGCCGGAGAGCAACGACAGAAGGTTCACCGCGGGTCAGCGAAACATCCCGCACGGTCCCCGTCAAGTACTGGTCGACGCCCTCGGTGCGTCCCCGGCCGGAAGATCAACTGAAGATCAACTCCCGGCTCGACGTGCACGCGTCAGGCCGGGCAGAGCGTGCCGTCGCGAGGGACGTCCCCGTCGAGGTAGAAGCCGCTGAGCGCCTCGGCGACGCAACCGGACTCCAGTGCCCCGTGCCCGGCGCCCTGCCAGGCCACGTGCACCGCCGAGGGCATCTGCTCGGCCGCGCGGACGGTGCCCTGCTCGGGCGTGACCGGGTCGGTGGCGGTGCTGACGACGACCATCGGCGGGGTCTCGTCGGAGGTGATGTCCCCGGCCTCGTCGGAGCGCGTCGGCCAGGGACTGCACCACACGAGCTCCTGCGCGACGACCCCGCCGAACAGCGGATGATCCTGCGCGAGCTGGTTGGCCGCCTCGGTGATCTGCTCGGCAGGCAGGCGGGCCTCGGTGTCGTTGCACCGGGTGGCGAGCGTGCCGTCGATCCGCGCCGGCGCGTGCTGGTCCTCGACCAGGTGTGGTTGCAGGAACGCCGCGAGCCCGCCGACGTCGCCGCCGCGTGCGGCGCCGACGGCATCGGCGAGCGCGCGCCAACGGTGCGGTTCGGCCAGTCCGCTCAGCACCGCACGCAGCGCCATCGGCCCGGTCATCCGGTAGCCGTCGGGGGTGAACTCGGGCGTCCGGTCGAGACGTTCGGCCATCGCGGTGACGTCGCCGCGCAGGTCGCGGCCGAGCTGCTCGCCGGCGGCGTCCAACGTGGCCTCCGCCCCGCCCGCGACGTCACCGAGCGCCGCCGGACGGTCGTCGGAGGGATCCGGCATGCCGTCGAGCGCGATGCGTCCCGCCTTGTCCGGGTAGCGGGCGGCGTAGAGGGCCAGCACCCGCGAACCCTCGCCGTGGCCGAGGGCATGCAGATGCTCCACACCGAGGTGCTCGCGCACGGTCTCGAGGTCGCCGGTCGTGCGCCAGCTGTCGAACGCGGCCTGTTCGTCGTCGAGGTTGATCGCGCACTGCTGACCCGCCGTGCGGGCCGCGTCGAGCGGCGGCTCGATGTCCTCGGAGGGGTCGGCGTCGAACAGTCCGGGCCGGTCGGTCGAGGGAATGCAGCGCACGCCGTCGGACGCGCCGGTGCCGCGGCGGTCGACGCCGACCAGCGAGTACCGCTCGAGCATCTCGTCGGGCATGCTCGCCGCGAGGCGGGCGGCGTGCACGCTGCCGGGTTCGCCGTCGACGTCGTTGACCACGACCAGCGGGATCGGACCGTCGCCCGCCTTGAGTACCGCGGTGCGCGAGAGCCCGTGTCCGGGCGCGCCGGGGGCGTCGAGGGTGGTGGTGACGGTGGCGCACTCGTAGCTCAGGTCGCCGCGGGCCGCGTCGCCGAGCTGCTCGCGGGTCTCCTCGGCGCAGTCGGTCCAGTTCACGCTCGACGGGCCGGGCGGCTCGGCCTCGGGCAGCGGTGCCGGTTCGGAGTCGTCGCCGGGGCGCTCCTGCGGGGCGGGTGCGTCGTTCTCGACCACGGCGGGACGGGTCGACGGGCCCACGGTGCAGGCGGCGAGCACGACGACCGGCAGGAGCGCGGCGAACGCCACGAGGCGGTCACGACCACGGCGCGGCAACGATCAGGTCTCCCGTTCTCGAAGTGGCATTGCTGTCGATGTGGTTCGGCGGGGTGGCACGGCTGAGCAGCTGCGACCCGCGGGCGGCGGCTGGCGACGTTACCGTCGCACGTGTCCGGTGTGGGACCCGTGAGGCAGAGTGACCGGGTGTCACCGGGAGCGATCCCTGCGGTAGCGGGCGAGCAGGAAGCCGTCCTCGTGCAGCAGCGACGTGAGCTCCATGTTCCGCGGTGCGGACATCGCGGCTGCCGGGTCCGGTGCGCCCGCGACGATGCGGCCCGCACCGGGTCCGGCCAGCAGCGGCGCGTAGGTCAGACACAGCTCGTCGACGAGGTCGGCGGCCACGAGCGAGCCGAACAGGTGCGGTCCGCCCTCGCAGTCGATGCGGAGCAGTCCGCGTTCGCCGAGCAGTGTCACGGCCGCGGCCAGGTCGACGGTCTCGCCGCCCGCGACGACGACCTCGGCCCCCGCGTCGGCCAGCGCCGCGCGGCGCTCGGGCGGGGCGGTGGTGGTCGTCAGCACGATCGTGGGCACCGACGTGTCGGTGATGACCGGGGCGTCGGCGGGCACGGTGCAGCGGCGGCTGACGACGGCGATCGGCGGCACGTCGCTCAGCCCGAACCGGCGCCTGCGTGCGCGTCGACGCTCGCCGCTCCGGGCGCCCCGGTAGCCCTCGGCGAGCGCGGTGCCCGCCCCGACGAGGATCACGTCGGCCAGGTCCCGGCCCAGCAGGAACACCTGCTTGTCGGCGGGGCTCGACAGGCCCTCGGAGGCGTCGTCGACGGCGACCGCACCATCGGCGGAGGCCACGAAGTTGGCCTGGATCCACGGCCGTTCGAGGCCCGCGGGGTAGTCGTACAACTGCTCGAGCTCGGCGTCGGACAGGGCGTGCCCGGTGTCGGACGGGTCGGGGGGCCAGAGACGGTGCACGAGATCAATCCCAACACGGGCGCGCGGCCCAGGTCACATCGGGCCGCCGTCTAGCCTGGTGGGCATGTCTGTCGAGAAGCTGACCGAACGCCGGCCGTCCCTCGGCGCGGACGAGCTGGTCACGACCCTCGTGCCGCCGCCCCGGTTCGACGACGTGCGGCTCTCGACCTACATCCCCAATCCCGACGAGCCGAGCCAGGCCGCCGCGGTCCAGGACTGCGGCGCGTTCGCGGAGCGTGTGGCGGCCGGCCACGGCAAGCGGTCCGGGCTGCGCGGGCTGTTCGGCCGCAAGAACGGCTCGGGCAGCGGCGCCGCGGCCGACGGCAAGCCCGGGCTGTATCTCGACGGCGGCTTCGGCGTCGGCAAGACGCACCTGCTCGCGTCGATCTGGCACGCGGTGCCCGGCCCGAAGTCGTACGGCACGTTCGTCGAGTTGACACATGTGGTGGGCGCCCTCGGATTCGCCGAGGCCGTGCGGCAGTTGTCCCAGCACCGGCTGCTGGCGATCGACGAGTTCGAACTGGACGACCCGGGCGACACCATGCTCGTCAACCGGCTGCTGCGCGAGCTGACCGAGGCGGGCGTGTTCGTGGCGGCGACCTCCAACACGCTGCCCGACAAGCTCGGCGAGGGCCGGTTCGCCGCCGACGACTTCCTGCGTGAGATCCAGTCCCTGTCCGCGCGGTTCGGGGTCGTGCGGGTCGACGGGCCCGACTACCGGCACCGCGGTCTGCCCGAACCGCCCGCCGCCCTGAGCGACGAGGACCTCGCCGCCTCGGCAGGCCGACGCGACGGCTCCACACTCGACGAGTTCGACGCGTTGTGCGAGCACCTGGCGAGCCTGCACCCGTCGGCCTACGGCCTGCTCGTCGACGGGGTGTCGGCGGTGCATCTGCGCGGTGTGCGGCCGGCCGAGGACCAGGCCATCGCGCTGCGGCTCGTCGCGTTCGCCGACCGGCTCTACGACCGCGCGATCCCGGTGCTGGTCTCCGGCGGTTCGCTCGACGAGCTGTTCACCCCGGAGATGCTGGCCGGCGGCTACCGCAAGAAGTACCTGCGGGCCGTCAGCCGGCTGACCGCCCTGGCCCGCGACGCCGAGGCGACGGCCCTGCGCTGACGCCCGGCCGATCGCCGGGGAAGCGGTTCAGAGCCCACCACACGGCGGTCGTGACCGCGACGGCGAACGCGGCTCCGCCGACGACGTCGGTGACGTAGTGGTAGCCCAGTCCCGCCATGCCGACCGCCGCGAGCGCGGTGAGCACCGCGCCGACGGCGAGCACGACCGTGCGGACGCGGCCCGCCGTCGCCGCCGCCAGCACCGTCACCGCCGTGACGAGGCTGACGGTGTGCCCGCTCGGGTAGGCGAGGTGCTCGTCGTACCAGCGGTCGAACAGCGGCTTGCTCAGAAACGTGTTCACCGTGATCGCCAGGGCCGGGGCGAGGACCGCGAGCGCCGCGACCTCCGGGCGCCCGCGGCGCAGTGCCGTGACCGCGACGGCGAGCAGCACCGCGGCGACCACGGGCAGGAGCGTCGGCCACGTGAACACGGTGAGCACGCCACGGGGCAGTCCGAGCGCGAACCCCTCGACCACCGCGTCCGGCGGTGTCGGCGCGGTGCCGCCCGCCACGAGCAGACCGAGCACGAGCCACCCGGCCAGGCACGCGGGCACGCCGAGCAGCGAGACACGGGGCATGGGCGGGATCAGTCGTCCTCGATCTCGGCGTCCAGCGCACCCGAGCGGACGGCGGCGACCAGTTCGGCGTGGTCGGCCTCGGTCCGGTCGGCGTACCGCACGGCGAAGCGGCCGACCGCCTCGTCCATCTCGCTGTCGTCGGCGAAGTAGCCGGCGAGCAGGCGCGGGTCGAGCGAGCGGGTGTGCGCGCGGGCCAACAGGGCGCCGGCGAGCCGGCCGTAGTCGTCGAGATGGCCGCCGTCGAGGCCGGTGGGGTCGATGTCGCCCTTCATGTTGCGGAACTGGCGCACGATGAACGGCCTGTCGTCGATGCTCGTCCAGCCGAGCAGGATGTCGGTCTCGGCCTGCACGAGCCGGCCGCCGTGGACGATGCGGCGACCCTCGTGCTCCCAGTGCTCGGCGCGCAGGTGGTCGGCCAGCGCGGACGGGCACGCCTCCTTGAGCTGCAGCACCAGGGCCTCGTCCCCGTTGCCGCGCAGCAGCGCGATGTAGGCGCGGCGGCCGACGCTGCCCGTGCCGACGACGCGGAAGGCCACATCGGACACGGCGTAGCGGGTGATGAGGTTGCGCCGCGACTCCCGGAGCGTGTCCACATAGGATTCGAGTCCGGCGACGACGGCGTCGGCGGTCGCCGCGTCGACGCGGGTCCGTTTCGGCGGCTCCTCGGTGAACCGCCAGACACTCGTTCCCGACTCGTGGGTGTACTCCTCGGTGCGCTTCGCCGCGATCTTGGCGCTCGTGTTCTTGCGGGCCTTCGCCGCCGCCTTCGCGAAGTCGTCGATCAGCTCGTCGGCCTTGGCACGTTCGACGGCCGAGCGTCCGGCAGGGCGTTCCACGATTGCAGGAACGGCACCTCGGCCAGCTCCCGCACCGTCCGCCGGTAGGACTTGACCACGTCCTCGGCCGCCTCGACGCACTTCTTCTCCGACACGCCGCCCTCGCGGCCGGCCAGCACGAGGCTCGCCGCGAGTCGTTTGAGGTCCCATTCCCACGGTCCCGGCAGTGTCTCGTCGAAATCGTTGATGTCCATGACGATCTCGCCGTCGGCCGCGCCGTAGAGCCCGAAGTTCGCGGCGTGCGCGTCCCCGCACAGCTGCGCGTCCAGACCACTCGCGGGTGTGCCGGCGAGATCGGCCGCCATCAGCCCGGCCGCGCCGCGGTAGAACGCGAACGGCGAGGCCAGCATGCGGCCGATCCGCAACGGCACCAACTCCGGCAGGCGTCCACAGTTGCTCGCCTCGAGGAACTCGAGCACGCCGGGACGCGTCGGCGGGGCCGCGTCGTGATCGTGCGACGCGGGCGGCACGGCGTCCCGCAGCGCCGTGCCCCGGGCGAGCACGGCCTCGCTGCTCACCGGTGTGCGAAGGTCGACCATCCCGCCATTCTTACGCACCCCGCGGCAGCGCCGGGCCCGATTCGGCGCGTCAGCGCCGAATGACCGCTTCCAGGGCGTCCAGACCGGTGTCCAACTCGTCCTCGGTGATCACCAGCGGCGGTGCGATGCGCAGCGTCGAACCGTGCGTCTCCTTGCACAGCACGCCGCGCTCGCGCAGCGCCTGCGACGCCTCGCGGCCGGTCGGCCCGTCCGGGGCGATGTCGACCCCGGCCCAGAGGCCGCGGCCGCGCACCTCGGCGATCCCGTGGCCGACGAGTCCGGCCAGTCGCGTGTGGAGACGGTGGCCCAACGTCGTGGCGCGCTCGGCGAACTCGCCGCCGGCCAACAGTCGCACCACCGCGCGTCCGACGGCGCAGGCCAGGGGGTTGCCGCCGAACGTCGAACCGTGCTCGCCCGGCTGCAACACGCCGAGGACGTCCTTGCGGCCGACGACCGCCGAGACCGGCACGATGCCGCCGCCGAGCGCCTTGCCCAGCGTGTACAGGTCGGCGCGCACGCCCTCGTGCTCGAGCGCGAACACCGATCCCGTGCGGCACAGACCCGACTGGATCTCGTCGGCGATCAGCAGCGCGCCGGCCCGGTCGCACAGCCTGCGCGCCTCGGCCAGGTAGCCCGGTGGCGGCACGATCACGCCCGCCTCGCCCTGCACCGGCTCGACCAGCACCGCGGCGGTGCGGTCGGTGATGGCGGCGGCGAGCGCCTCGGCGTCGCCGTACGGGACGACGTCGAAGCCCGGCGTGAACGGGCCGAAGTCGCGCGCGCCGTCTCGTCGGTGGAGAACGACACGATGGTCGTGGTGCGGCCGTGGAAGTTCGACGCCGCCACCACGATGCGCGCCTCGCCGTCGGGCACGCCCTTCACGCGGTGCGCCCACTTGCGCGCCACCTTGATGGCCGATTCGACCGCCTCGGCACCGGTGTTCATCGGCAGCACCATCTCGGTGCCGGTCAGCGCGGCCAGCTCGCGGCAGAACAGGCCGAGCTGGTCGTGGTGGAACGCCCGGGAGGTCAGGGTGAGCCGCTCCAGCTGCTCCTTCGCCGCCGCCAGCAGCGCCGGGTGGCCGTGCCCGAAGTTCAGCGCCGAGTAGCCGGACAGGAAGTCGAGGTAGCGCTTGCCCTCGACGTCGGTCACCGTCGCGCCCTCGCCTGCGGAGATCACGACGGGCAGCGGGTGGTAGTTGTGCGTGCTCCACCGTTCGTCCAGCGCGATGTAGTCGGCCGGGCCCGACAGGGTCGCTGCGGGTGCGCCGTCGTGGGTGCCGGAGTCGTCGGCGTGGTTGCCGGCGGAACGGGTGCGGTCGGCGAAGGTCGTCATACGTTCAGACTAGGCGCGGGCGGCGTCGAGATCAGCCGCCGGACATTGCTCGCTGTCGCCGAACATTGCGCGGATCACCGCCCGTGACGGCGAATCGTTGTGCGCCGCCGGCGTGGTGCTGGTCGGGTGGTACCGGTAACGCCGCGGCGGGCGGTCTGCCAGAGTGGGATCCCGTGACGGACGATCTTCCTTCCTGCGCGCGCAGGCGCGGACGCAACGGTTCACCCTCGGCACGCCGCGCCAGTTCCAGGTCACGCCCGACGGTTCGCGGGTCCTGTTCCTGCGGTCGGAGAGCGGCACCGATCGGCGGAACAGTCTGTGGCAGCTCGAGGTCGCCACCGGGGTGGAGACCAAGCTCGTCGACGCCGCGGAACTGCTGCCGGGCGAGGAGGATCTGCCCGCCGAGGAACGGGCCCGCCGCGAGCGTGCGCGCGAGACCTCGGGTGGCGTCGTCGGCTACGCGACCGACGCGGCCTGCACGATGGCGGCGTTCTCGCTGTCGGGCCGGCTCTACACCGCCGATCTGGCGACCGGCGCGACCCGCATGCTCGTCGACGCCGCCGTCGTCGACCCGCGGCCCAACCCGCAGGGCACCCACGTCGCCTACGTCGCCGACCGGCGGCTGCGCGTGGTGGACGTCGCGACGGGCGACGATCGGGCGGTCGTGGTGGAGGACGACCCCGAGGTGAGCTGGGGTCTGGCCGAGTTCATCGCCGCTGAGGAGATGCGGCGGGTGCGCGGCTACTGGTGGTCCCCGGACGGCCGCAGCCTTCTGGTGGAGCGCGCCGACCGGACGCGCGTGCCGCGCTGGAGCATCGCCGATCCGGTCAACCCGGCCGCACCCGTGAACACGGTGGCCTACCCGGCCGCAGGGACGACCAACGTCGACGCGTCGCTCGCGGTCGTGTCGCTCGACGGGGACCGGGTGGACGTGTCGCTCGGCGACTGGGAGTACCTGGCCGCGGTGCACTGGTCGGCCGGCGGCGCGCCGCTGCTGACCCTGCAGACGCGGGACCAGAAGCGGCTCGAGGTGCACGCCCTCGAGGTCGCGGACGGGTCGACGAAGCAGCTGCACGTCGAGACCGATCCGGACTGGGTGGAGCTCGTGCCCGGCGTCCCGGCGTGGACGAGGGACGGGCGGTTCGTGCACGTCGGGGTCGCCGACGACGCCTACCGCCTCTACGTCGACGGTACGGCCGTGACGGGCCCGGAGCTGCAGGTGCGGTCGGTCGTCGACGTCGGCGACGAGGTGCTGTTCAGCGCGTCCGAGGCGGATCCGACACAGATCCACGTGTACCGCACCGACGGTGGTTCGGTGCGGCGGCTGTCGACCGGCGACGGTGTCCACAATGGATCGGGCAGTGTGGACACCGCGGTGCTGTCGTCGTGGAGTCCGGAGTATGCCGGCATTCGCGTGTCGGTGCTGTCCGCGGGCGGGGAGGTCGGCCGCATCGCGTCGGTGGCGGTCGAACCGGGTGTCGTGCCGAACGTGCAGTGGTTGGAACTGGGGGAGCGCGGCCTGCGGGCGGCGCTGGTGCTGCCGACCGGGCACGAACCGGGCAGCGGATCGTTGCCCGTGCTGCTGGACCCGTACGGCGGTCCGCATGCCCAGCGCGTGCTGCGGAGCCGCAACGCGATGTTGACGCCCCAGTGGCTGGCCGATCAGGGATTCGCGGTGCTCGTCGTCGACGGGCGCGGCTCGCCGGGACGTGGACCCGCGTGGGAGCGCGCCATGTCCGGCGATCTCGGTGATGTGGCCCTGGCCGACCAGGTGGACGCGCTGCACGCCGCGGCCGAGCGGTTCGGTGAGCTCGACCTCGGCCGGGTCGCGATCCGCGGCTGGTCGTTCGGCGGATACCTCGCCGCGGCGGCCGTGCTGCGCCGGCCGGACGTGTTCACCGCGGGCGTGGCGGGTGCGCCCGTGACGGACTGGAGCCTCTACGACACCCACTACACCGAGCGCTACCTCGGGCACCCGGAGGAGAATCCCGAGGCCTACGAACGCAACTCGCTGATCACCGACGCGCCGAGCCTGGAGCGGTCGCTGCTGATCGTGCACGGGTTGGCCGACGACAACGTGTTCGTCGCGCACGCGCTGCGACTGTCGTCGGAACTGCTCGCTGCGGGCCGGGCGCACACGTTCCTGCCGTTGGCCGGTGCGACGCACATGACGCCGCAGGCCGAGGAGGTCGCGGAGAATCTGATGCTCACCCAGGTCCGCTGGATCAAGGAACAGCTCGGCTAGCCGAACAGGGTCGAACCGGCCCAGAGTCCAGCGCCGGCGGCCAACAGGCCGCCGGCGATCGTGAGCAGCACGTAGCCGGCGGCCGTGCCGCTGCGGCGCTGCTCGATGAGCCGGACGGTGTCGTAGCCGAACGTCGAGAACGTGGTCAGCGAACCGCACAGCCCGATCCCGGCCAGTGCGAACACGGCCTCGCCCTCGACGCCGGCCGACAGCACCCACGCCGTGAGGACGCCCAGCAGCCCCGAGCCGACGAGGTTGGCGACGAACGTGCCGCGGGGAAACGCCCCGGTCTGCCCGCGGCGCAGCCGCAGGTCGATCAGATAGCGCAGCACGGCCCCACCCGCGCCGCCGAGCAGCACCATCACGCCGGTCACGGCGCCGTCCCCTTCCCGCGCGCCGCGAGCCGGGCCAGGCAGATCCCCACGACGACGGCGAGCAGCGACGCGAACACCGACCCGGCGGCGTAGGCGAACGACGCCACCAGCCGTCCGCCGTCGGCGGCCGAGAGCGTGTCGAGCACGTAGGTCGAGAAGGTGGTGAACCCGCCGAGCACGCCGACCCCCAGGAACGGGCGCAGCAGCCGCGGCGACCGCGCGCGCAGCGACAAGATCGCCATCAGCGCACCGAGCGCGAGACAGCCCGCGACGTTCGCCAGCACCGTCGCGACGCCCGCGGGCGAGGGCAGGGCGAGCCCGAGTCCGTAACGCGCGAGGCTGCCGAGCGCACCACCCGCCGCGACGGCGAGCAGCACGTCCCAGTGGCGGGTTCGGGTCATGGGCCCATCATCATGGATCGTCCGCGGCACGTTCGCCGGCCCCGCGCCGCACGACCGGACGGTGGCGGCGCAGCGTCGCGACGCCGCCGCCGATGCGCACGTCGCCGCCGTCGGCTGAGCGGTGGAGGGGCTCGGCTTTTCCTGCAGGGCCCGTTTGCGCCACCGGAGCCCCAGGCGCTCCACGTCCCGGATGTGTGGGCCTCTCGGACTGCGTTATCCATGTCCACGACAAGCACGTGGCCGCTTCGACCCGCCGGTAGCGTGACCTTGACGCCCTACTACTCCCGGAACGTGCGACACCTGGTGAACTTGGCGAGGAGATAACGATGGACGCACCGGTCCGCCCCAACGCCCATCGGCTGGAACCGAGTGACCTCACCGAGTGGGGGCTCCACGCATTCGCGCTCGGAGCTCGCAGCACTCCGCACGGAATCGTTGCCCTGGACGACAACGGCGCGCTCCTCTACGCGGCAAGAGATGGCGCCACCCTGTCCGAGCTGGAGGCCAACGGGATCGCGCCTTCGCAGAGCCAGCTGAAGTTATTGCAGGTGTATGACCTCATCGAAGTCGACGACGACCGTGTCACCACAGCGTTTCCGGTCGTCGGGCCCGACATCTTCGACCCGTTACGCCCGAGGATCCGCCAGTTGGCTACAGACCTGACGCACAAGGTCAGTGCTGAGGTCCGGGCAATTCGCGAGGAACTGCGCCGCCGCGGCCACCACGGGCACGATTACGCTGTCGTCTTCGGTCATGCTGTGGATGGACTGCTGTGGGACCGGCTGCGCGCTACCGACATGGTTCCCGATACCGGGCTGTCGCTGGACCGGCCGCTCTGGAACGGCGCGTTCTGGGCGATTTATCCGCCGATTCCAGCCGGTGCCGGCGTCAATGAGATTTCGGGAGAGGCCGGCACACTTGTCATGGTCTGGACCGAAAGCACTCGCCACGCCCTGCAGGAAGTCGCTCTCTCCGAAACAGCCCGGCAGTTGCTCAAGGACCCGACAGCGCAGATCGAGATTCCGGTACTCGTGCCGGACATGAGCGACATGCTCCATGTCCACAGTGTGACCATCGCCGAGACGATCGCCGAGACGCTCACAACGGAGACGCAGGCACAAGCGCTCTTCGCGGCGATCCCGAACGCTAGCGCTCACGAACGCACGCTCATCGTGGTGCATGAACTCATCTGGGCCCTCACGCAGGAGTTGGTCTCAGCGGGGTACCTCCAACCCCTGGCGGACGAGGTGGAGGTGGCCCGGCAGAACCTCAATGAACACCTGCTGGTCCGCATCGGTGCCTGAGGTCCGGTCGGCATCGCGTGGATGCGGCGGCTCGCCGACGGCTGAGCGGTGTAGGTCCGAGCGGGCGTCAGGCGGTGCGGGCGTGGGTGGTCGGCGCCTTGGCCGGCGGGCCCTGGGGTGCCGGGGGCCGGGATGCGGCGGTCCGGTCGCTGCCGTTCCGCGCTGCCTTCGCCGGTGCCGATGTCCCGGCCGGAGCCGGCGTTCCGGGGTTCGGCGTTCCTGCGGCGTGTGTCTGCGATGCCTGCGCCGGGCGTCCGTTGCTGCCGAAGCTCGGTTGGGAGCGGTCGGGTCGGGAGCCGTTGCGCGGCGCCGGCGGCGTACCGACCTGCGTGGGCGGTTCGGGTGCCGGTGCGCTGATGCTGCGGGTGTCCGGCTCGGCGATCGCCTCGTCGTGGATCTCGGCGTCGCCGACGGTGGCGAGGCTGGCGCTGATGGTGCGCTGGAACTGGCGGTGCACGTTGGCCAATTCGTGCCGCAGCGCGTGCACGCCCTGGGCCACGGGGTCCTTCTCGGACAGCGTGTCTGTCTCGACCGAGCGCAGGAGGACGTCGATGTGGCCGTGCAGCCGCTGGTGCACGTAGCCGAAGGCGATGAGCTGGTGCTGCACCTCCAGGCTCGGGGAGGTGCGCGAGAGCGCCTTGATCATCGTGTCCTGCCAGCGCTGGCAGGACTGCCGGTAGTGACGGTTGGCGGCCTGCCGGTAGTGCGGCGCCACCTGGGTGTCGAGGCCGATGCGGACGAGCTCGGTGCTGGCGTCGACCAGCTCACGCGCGGCCATGGTCAGGGCGTAGGCCCATTCCCACTGCTCGGCCTGGGTGCTGGCCTGCTTGTCCTGCTGGGCCTGCTCGAGTTGCGTGTTGGCCAGCTTGACCTGCTCCCACGCCCAGCGGGCCTGGTCGCGGGCGCTCTGGTCGGCCTCGGCCGCGTGGCCGGCGTGGTGCTGGGTCTCGGTGGACAGGTCGCGGACCTGAAGGGCCAGCCGGTGGATCTGCTGGGCCTGTCTGCGGGCCTTCACGAGCTGCCAGCCGGCGAGCGATACGGCGATGATCGCCACTGCTGCCAGACCCACCGCCACCCAGAGGGTCATCTCCGCTGTCCGCATGGGTGCCGAGGGTCTCACATTCCGTTTTGATGAACATGAGAGGTGAGGTAGGACTCACCGGTTAGGATGCACGGTCTCACTCAGCGTGCTCTCGCTGTGCCATTTCGCACCCGTGATCGGGACGAATCGGATACGTGTCGCGGCGTCGTCGGACACCGCCGTGCCCGGCCGTGCGAACGTCCGCCGGCCGTCCTGTGCCGATCGTGCGGTATGCCCCGTTCGGCTGTGTCCCACGGCACCCTGGTGCGTGGCGAACGTGCATCGGCGCCGAGATCGCGAATGATGGAACGCGACAGGAACCGAGGTGTCTCGGGCAGCTTGTGGCGGAGGAGCAGCGGATGACCGCAGACACGGACCTGCTGGACGACCTGTTCGACGCACACGACCTGCCGGGACTGGAACAGTGGGTCGCCGACCATCCGCCGCACGAGGTCGCCGACGAGCTCGCCCGCGCCGACGGTGTGCGGGCGGTCCTGCTGTTCCGGCTGCTCGACAAGGACCGCGCGCTCACGGTGTTCGAGGAGCTCGACCCGACCGACCAGCACAAGGTGCTCTCGGAGCTGCGCGGCGAGGCGTTCCAGGACGTCGTCGAGGAGATGGATCCCGACGACCGCGCGCGGCTGCTGGGGGAGGCGCCCGCCAAGTTCGCCCGCCAGGTGCTGGCCGGGCTCAGCCCGCGCAAACGGTCGATGACGGCCGCCCTGCTGGGCTACGAGGACGGCTCCGTCGGCCGCTACATGACCCCCGAAACGGTGACGTTGCGGCAGCGGCGCACCGCGGGCGAGGCACTCGAGGTGGTGCGCGACCGCGGGGCCGACGCGGAGACCGTCTACACGCTGCCGGTGACCGACGACCAACGCCGGTTCGTCGGCGTCGTGTCGCTGCGCGACGTGGTCCTGAGTCCACCCGAACGGCCGATCACGGAGCTGCTCAAGGAGGACTACCCGATCGTCGAGGCGACCGGCCAGGCCGAGGACGCGGCGCGTCTGATGCAGGACGCGAACGTGCTGGCGCTGCCGGTCGTCGACAGTGAGAACCGCGTGCTCGGCCTGCTGACCATCGACGACGCCCTCGAGGTCATCGAAGCGGCCGACACCGAGGACATCGCGAGGCAGGCCGCGGCCGCGCCCTGGAGCGGTCACTACATGTCGGCGGGCGTGGTGCAACTGGCCAAGTCGCGGGTGGTGTGGCTGTTGCTGCTCATCGTCGCGGCGACGCTGACGGTCAACGTGCTGCAGATCTTCGAGGCCGAGTTGACCGCGGTGACGGCGTTGGCGTTGTTCATCCCGCTGCTGACCGGCGCGGGCGGCAACGCGGGCTCACAGGCCGCGACGGCGACGGTGCGCGCGTTGGCCGTCGGCGAGGTGCGCACGCGGGACCTGTTCCGCGTGGCGTGGCGGGAGAGCCGGGTCGGACTGCTCGTCGGAACGGCGCTCGGTGCCGTGGGTCTGCTGATCGGCAGCGTGCTCGTCGACGTACCGGTGGCGATGACGGTGGCCCTGTCGCTGATCGTCATCTGCAGTTGGGCGGCGACGGTGGGCGCGACGATGCCGCTCGTGGCGAAACGACTCGGCATCGACCCGGCGGTGATCTCCGCCCCGCTGGTGACGACTCTGGTCGACGCCACGGGCCTGGTGATCTACTTCCTCATCGCCCACCTCGTGCTGGGACTGTGACGGCGTGCTGGCACATCGCGGCATCAACTACGACACGGGGCTCAACTACCTCCCCGACGAACTGTCACGAGTGGCATGGGATCCACTGGTGGCGGAGCGCGACATGCGGGTGATCGCCGAGCAGTTGCACTGCACGTCGGTGAACATCTTCGGGTGCGAACTCGACCGGGTGGAATCCTGTGCACGCAGCGCGGCCGATCTCGGACTCGACGTCTGGATACAGCCGCGACTGATCGATCGCCCGCAGCGGGAGGTACTCGACCATCTCGCCGCCGCCGGGGACGTGGCAGAGCGGCTGCGCAGGGACGGGGCGTCGGTCCATCTGCACGTCGGTTGCGAGCTGACGATCTTCCTGCCCGGTGTGCTGCCCGGCGACACGTACACCGAACGGATCGAGCTGCTGTCGAACGCGTGGCCCTTGCCGGGCGAGTGGGACGAACGGCTCGACGACTACCTCGTCCGCGCCCGCACTCGGGCCCGTGACGTGTTCGCCGGCCCGGTCACGTACGCGGCGGGCGAGTGGGAAACGGTGGACTGGTCGGCCTTCGATCTCGTGGGCGTGAACCTGTACCGCCAGGACGAGAACCGGAGCGGCTACGCGGAGACCGTGCGCAACCTCGTCGCGTCGGAGAAACCCGTCGTGATCACCGAGTTCGGCATCTGCAGTTACGCGGGCGCGGACAGCGCCGGTGGCGGCGGACACGACGTCGTCGACTTCGCCACCACGCCTCCTCGGATCGATCCGGCATTGCCACGGGACGAGGCCGCGCAAGCCGAGCACCTGGCGGAGTTGATCACCCTCTACGCACGTGAGGGTGTCGCGGGGTGCTTCGTCTACGCGTTCAGTGAACCGTCCAATCCCTACTCGCCGGACCCGGCTCTCGACCTGGACAAAGCCAGTTACGGCATCGTCCGCACACTGCCCGGCGTTCCCACCGGTGGTGCCTGGCGACCCAAACGGGCATTCGATCGACTCGCCGCGACATACGCCATGCCGGACATCGGGCACGGCCGGGACCGCGGGTCACCGGGACGCTGAACGACCGCGCGCGCCACGCGTGCTCGTCAGGGCGAGTGCGGCGGGCCCGAACGGCGGACGTTGCGGCGCAGCTGCATGATCCGCACCGATCCCGGCACGGCGATGAGCACGGCACCGGCGGCGACACCCAGCAGGATCGCCACGGCCAGCGGCATGTGACCGTCGAAACCGAGCAGGTTCAGCTGCACGCTCTGCAGGTTCTGGAGAATGAACACCAGCAGCAGCACGAGGACCACGGCGGCCACGATCAGGCCCACCCAGAGTCCGCCGGAGCGGCTGCGTTCCACCGTGCTGCCGGTGGGCGCCGGGGGCGCTCCGGGTGTTCCGGGGCCGGTGTCGGTGGTGTCGTCGTGGTCGGCTGCCGACGACCGTGAGCGTGCCATCGTCTCCTCCAGTCTGGCCGACGTCGCGCGGGCGAACGTGCCCACCGTTTTCCCCCGAAGCGTCCCGCCTACTCGTGAGGAACCCCCGGATCACCTGGTCGGTCGATCCGGCGCGGCGCCGCGAGCCGTGTCCGGTGCGGGCCGCGCTTCGGGCAGACTGTGCGCGGACCCGTGGCAGGATGGCCGCCACCACGAACAACGGGAGAACGATGAGCTCGGATACCGCGTACGACGCGACGCCCGCCACCCAGGCCGAACTGGACCAGGCCGTCGAGGCCCTCACCGCGGGGGCGGCGTGGTGGGCCGGGCTGCCGCTGAGCCGGCGCGCCGCGTTGTTGCGGCAGGCTCAGCAGACGGTCGCCGCGGAGGCCGCGCGGTGGGCGGAGGCCGCATGCGGTGCCAAGGGCGTCCCGGCCGGCCACCTCGAGGGCGAGGAGTGGATCTCCGGTCCCGGCGCGGTCGCGCCGATGCTCGGCGAGTACGCCGCGACGCTGGATACGCTGGCCGCGGGCAAGTCCCCGTTGGACACGCTGAAGTTCGGCACGGCGGGCGGCCGCACGACGGTGCGCGTGCTGCCCAGCGATCTCAAGGACACCCTGCTCTACAACGGGTTCCGCGCCGACGTGTGGCTGCCGCCCGGGGTGACGCCCGTGCGGGCGCGCACGTCCGCCGGACTCGGCGCCAAGGACGGTGCGGACTCGGCCGGCGGGGTCGGTGTCGTGCTGGGCGCGGGCAACATCTCCGCGATCGCCCCGTTGGACGCGGTGTACGAACTGGTGGCCTTCAACCGCACGAGCGTCATCAAGCTCAACCCGACGTTCGCGAGCCTCAAGCCCGTCTACGAGGCGGCGCTCGCCCCGCTCGTGGACGCCGACCTGGTCCGCGTCGTCAACGGCGGTGCCGACGTCGGTGAGCACCTGGTCAACCACGACGGGGTGGGCCACGTGCACATCACCGGTTCGGCCCGTACCCACGACGCGATCGTGTGGGGCGTGGGCGAGGAGGGCGAGCGCAACCGCGCGGCCGGCACGCCGAAGATCACCAAGGAGATCACGTCCGAACTGGGCGGTGTCTCGCCGATCATCGTGGTGCCAGGGCAGTGGGACCAGGCGGATCTCGTCCACCAGGCCGAGCACGTCGTCACCCAGCGGCTGCACAACGCGGGCCACAACTGCATCGGCGGTCAGGCCTTGCTGATCTCGTCCGACTGGGACCAGAAGGACGCCTTCCTCGACGCGATCCGCGCCGTGCTGCGGAAGATCACGCCGCGCGCGCCGTGGTACCCGGGCGGTCAGGCGTCCGTCGACCGGGCGGCCGCCACATACGGCGACGCGGCGGAGCAGGTCGGGTCGTGCCTGCTGGTGTCGCTCGACGACGAGGCGCCGACCGAGCTCTACGACGGCGAGTACTTCGCCGGCGTCCTCGGCATCACGGAACTGCCCGGCACGGGCGCGGAGTTCCTCGGCAACGCCGTCACGTTCGCCAACGACCGTCTCGACGGCACGCTGGGCGCGTCGGTGATCGCGGCTCCCGCCGACCTCACGGCGATGGGCGAGCGGTTCGAGGAGCTGCTGGTCGAACTGCGCTACGGCGCGGTGGGCGTCAACGTCTGGTCCGGTGTGGCGTTCCTGCTCGGCGGCGCCACCTGGGGCGCCTACCCGGGCCACACGCTCGACGAGGTCGGTTCCGGGATCGGCGTCGTGCACAACACGAACCTCATCGCCGACTCGGAGAAGACGGTGGTGCGCGGGCCGTTCCGGCCGTTCCCGCGGTCGGTGCTGAAGGGCGAGCTGACGATGGCGCCGACCATGCCGTGGTTCGTCACGGCGAAGACGGCCGAGAAGACCGGCCGGGCCCTCGCCGCGTACGGCGGCGAGCGTAGCTGGGTCAACCTGCTCAAGATCTTCCCGCCCGCCCTGCGCGGCTGAGATGCGTTCCAGGTGCGGGCCCCACTGGGCCCGCACCCGGCCCGTCGTTCTCCCTGTTGTCGGTTGTTCGGGAGATTTCGGCGTCGCTGCGATGACATCCTGGATCGGGACATCGCAGCGACGACGCGAGATCTGGGGGCCCGGTGACGGGGGAGCAGCCGGCAGCGACGCAGCCGGAGAAGACGGGGGAGAAGCAGCGCGGATCGGTGCGCACCGCGCTCCTGTGGGTGGGAGCCGGCCTGCTGGCCGGCGCTCTCGTGTGGGCCACGTTCGTGGTCACGGTCTACGCAGGGGGAGTGCGGGGCGACGAGCTGTGGGGCTCGTGGATGCTCGCCTACCTGACCGGCGCGGCCGTGCTCGTCCTCGGCGTCGTGAACGTGACGGGTGCGGAGCGGACCACCGGCAGCCACCTGTCCGGGATGATCCCGGCACTGTGTCTCGCGCTGTTCGCGCTCTGGCACGCCATCCCGCGGGATGCGTTCTCCACGGGCGTGGACGGCTCGCGGTTTCTCGAATCCTCGCCGGACGAGGTGCACCTGTTCGTCGCGACGTGCGTGATCGTGGTCGGATGCGGACTCGTGGCGTCCGGGCCGGGTGCGGCGGCGGTGCGGCCCTTCCGCCGCAGCGCCGGTCTGGCCGCCGTCGGTGTGCTGCCGGTGGTACTGATCGCGGTCCTGCTGGCGCAGGTCGTCTTCCCGTGGGTCCACCACCGGGAGGCGGACGGCCCACGCGAGCCGGGTGCGGCGCCGGCTCACGTGTCCGAGGTTGGCTGGTCGTGGCGGCCGCCGGGGAGCAGCGATGTCGAGGCGGTCGAGGACGGCCCCTACGGTCCGCTCGTGCTGCTCGACGACGGAGCCGTCGCCCTCGACGGCTCGGACGGCAGCGAGGTCTGGTCCTACCGGCATCCGTACGACGTCGTCAGTGATGTGTGGCTCGAGGACGACCACGTGCACGTACGGCACCGGCCTCGCACCGATGACGATTCCTCGCCCAGCAGCAGGTCGAGGCCCGAGGACAGCGATCCGGCGGACGACACGACGGTGCACCTGGACTCCGAGAGCGGAGCGGTGGTCGGCGAATCCTCGCGGCTGCCGCCGGAAAGGGTGATCGGCGACGAGCGGCGCCGGGACACGGTGAGCGACATTCTGTCGCTGCCGGAGAACTGCGTCGTGTCCCAGGTCGAGCAGGCGGGAACGCGTCTGACCGGGCTGATCGGCTGTGTCGAAGGGCGATACGTCCGGTCGTCGACCGAGACCGGGGACGCGTTCGGCTGGGTCGGGTCGGACGTCGACGCGATGGTGGCGGCGGTCGACCGCGACCGGGAGGCCGAATTGTGGCGCACCGACTGGCACATCCCGTACCCGGACACCAGCCGTTCGCCTCGCATCACCGACCTCGGTGACGACACCCTCGTCGTCGAGGGAGGACCGGGCGGGCGCACCGTGGCGTTCGACGCCGACAGCGGTGACGAGCTCGCCGTGCTGCCCGAGAAACTGGATCGGGGGGAATACGTCGACAGCGGGGTCCTTCAGGCGGACGCGGACGGCAGCGTCACCGCGGTCAGGTCCTCCGGATACACGAGGATCCTCCGTGGGGACGCCGACGGGCAGGTCATCGATACGGCGGTGTCCGAGGTTCCCCTGTCGGCCACCGTGCCGAACGGCGTGTTCCGGGTTCTCGACGACGCGGTGGTCTTCGCCTCGGAGTACTTGGAGACCCCGGGGTTGGTGGTCG
This sequence comes from Saccharomonospora sp. CUA-673, assembly GCF_001942305.1. Taxonomy (GTDB): domain Bacteria; phylum Actinomycetota; class Actinomycetes; order Mycobacteriales; family Pseudonocardiaceae; genus Prauserella. The sequence continues at coordinate 95,296 of NZ_MKKE01000033.1, forward strand.
CGCCGTTCGGGAAAAGCGCCGGCAACGAGGAGGAGATCGAGCTTCCTCGCGGGACGACCGTCGCCTCCCTCTCGTCCGATGGACCTCGCATGCTCGACGCCGGTGGCGCGGTGGTGCTGTGGGGCGGAGATCAGCAGGCGTCGGTCCTGTTCGGACTCGTGCCCTGACCGGTACCGGGTCGGTGGACACCGGCGGTGACGCCCACGAGCCGGTAGGGGTTGGCGACCCGCTCGACGAATGGCTCGCCGGTCAGCTGCCGAAGGCCAAGACCGTGCCGTTCGCCAGCAGCGGGCACGCCCCGTTCTCCGAGGAACCCGACCGCTTCAACGAGGGCCTTGGCAACTTCGCATCCTGACCGGCGCACCGGATACGGCATTGCCGCCGGCGGCGGTCATCACGGCGTGGTGGTGAACCGGTGCCGGTACGAGGTCGGCGTGGTGTTGTAGTGCTTGACGAAGTTCTGCCGGAAGGTCACCGCGCTGGCGAACCCGCAAGCTTCGGCGATGCGGGTGACGCTCCAGGTTGTGGTCTCCAGCAGCCGGCGTGCTTCGTCGAGGCGGTGGGTGAGCACCCATCGCGCGGGGCTCATTCCGGTGGTGTCGCGGAAACGGCGGGAGAAGTTCCGCGGGCTCATCGACGAGCGGGCGGCCAGGTCCTGGACGGTGAGCGACTGGTTGAGGTTGGCCAGCGCCCACGCGATGGCCGCGCCCATGGGGCCGTCGTCGCTGCTGGAGAGCGGGCGTTCGATGTACTGGGCCTGGCCGCCGTCGCGGTGCGGGGCGATGACGAGGTGACGCGCGACGGTGGTGGCCGCGGTGGATCCGAGCCGGGCCCGGACGAGGTGGAGGCAGGCGTCGAGCGCGGAGGCGGTGCCCGCCGAGGTGAGGACGTCGCCGTGGTCGAGGTAGAGGGCGTCGGCCTGGACCTGCACGGTCGGATGCTTGTCGGCCAGCTCGGTGGCGCTGGCCCAGTGGGTGGTCGCAGTACGGCCGTCGAGGATGCCGCTGGCGACGACCGGAAAGGCACCGAGGCACAGGCCCACGATCGTCGCCCCGCGCGTGTGGGCATCGCGGATGCGGTCGAGGAATCCCGGCTCCGGGTCGGGCAGGGACACCGGCCAGGACGGGAACACCAGTACGTCGGCCGATGCGGTCGCGTCTGGGCCGGCGAGGTCGTCGATGAGGACGCCTTCATCGGCCCGAACGGGGCTGCCGTCGACACTCCAGACGGTGGTACTCCAGCCTTCGGCCAGCTCCTGACGGGTGACCTCACCGAAGGTGAGCAGGGGCGCCGCGAGGTGGAACGTGGTGATCCCGTCGAAGGCGTGGATGGCGATCCGCATGGTTGGCCTGATTTCATCGAAGAGCGACATCTCTGCCACTCACGCTACCGGAGCGGTGGTCAGCAGGATCGGAGGCGATGGTGCGACCGGCCATCACCGCCACAGCTCCGGAGGATTGTCAGTGAACGCCCCACGCCGAGCCCTCATCGTGATCGACGCCCAGCAGGAGTACTTCGACGGGCCGCTGATCGTGCAGCACCCGCCCCGCGACGAGTCCCTGGCGCGGATCGCGGGTGCGATGGATACCGCCGCCGACGCCGGCCTTCCGGTGATCACGGTTCAGCACGAAACCGCGGAAGGGGCACCGGTGTTCGCCCCCGGCTCGGAGGGCTGGAAGCTGCACCCAGCGATCGAGCGCCGCGCACCATCGGCGTCGAAGCACCTCGTCAAGGGCTACTCCAGCGTGTTCGGTGCCGGTGATCTCACGGAGTGGTTGCGTGCCAACGGAATCGACACGATCACCCTGGTCGGCTACATGACCAACAACTGCGTGCTCGCCACGGCGGCGGCTGCCGAACCGCTCGGCTTCGCCGTCGAGGTGCTTTCCGACGCGACCGGAGCCATCCACCTCTCCAACGAGGCGGGCAAGGTCTCCGCCCGGCAGGTGCACGACACGCTGATGGTCCTGCTCCACTCCAACTGGGCCGCGGTCACCGACACCGCCACCTGGGCCGAGGCGGTCGCGGCGAAGGCGCCCCTGGACAAGAGCGACCTAGGAACCTCGGCAGTCCAAGGCCGAACCGCCCACTGAGCCCATCCGACAGCCGCGGTCGACGACGGCCGACGAGGTTCCCTGTCCTACGGACACAGCGGCGTGATTGATCCGGGGTCAAGGGGTTGCGCGCTCGTGGAAGACCGACAGGCAATGAAAAAGGGCCGTCTACCTGCGTAGACGGCCCTTGCCGGTCGGGCTGACAGGATTTGAACCTGCGACCCCTTGACCCCCAGTCAAGTGCGCTACCAAACTGCGCCACAGCCCGGCCATCGCCCCGTGTCGGGGTGATGGCAGTACTGTACCTGCCCGGCGATCGCCTGCTCACAGCGGGTACCGCAGACCTTCTGGCCTGGGATTTCGCGTCCGACCTGGGGTTTCGGTGCGTTTCGTCGCACATCGGCCGCGGTCCGCGGGGCGTTCTTTCCCTACCCTGCGTTTTCGATCTTGTCGTGCGGGTAGCCGACGGTGTGTCCGACCTTCGCGCACTCGACGAAGGGAGTGTTGAGACATGCCGACCGACGCGTTCGTGGCCGTGCTCGTGCTCGGGGCCCTGATGATCGCCGTCGACGGGCAGATTCTGTACCGCAGCGGTAAGCGGTACCTGGCGAACGCCGACGCCGGAGCCGTCGAGGCAGGCGGCTCCGACGTGGGCTCCCAGGTGCGGCTCGTCACGGTGCTGTTCCACCTGGCGATGCTGGGCGCGCTGGCGTTGCTGGTCGTGCTCGATCTGAGTTTCGGCGGTGGGGCGATCCGCCCGATCGTCGGCAACCTGGGCGTGCTGCTGCTGTTGCTGGCCGTGGCCCACGCCGTGACGATGACCGCGTTCGGCACGTTCGCCGAGCCGCGGACAGTGGTCGATGCCGGACCGCGGCGGGGCGCGTCCCCGCAGCACACCGCATCGCGCCAGTCCGGTCCGGTCGTCGCCCCGGTTCCGGGGCAACGCGGCCGCGATCCGCAGATGAGTCCGTCGATCGAGGATCACCCGGCCTGATTGTGGTCCCGTGCCCGCCGGGGGTCGGTGTTCCGACCTCCGGCGGCACGTGGCCGGGCGCAGGCTCTCGTCAAGGATCGGGCGATTCGCCCGATCCTTTTCTTATTTTCTGAAGATAATTCCAACAATTGGAATGTTCTGTGATCAGGTCGAATCGGCGTTGACAGTCGACCGGTTCCGTTGCTCCCATGGGATGGCGATCGCGCCGAAATTTTCGACGAACACCTCGCCGGCCACCGGCGGGTGTGTTCCGGCACGTTGGGAGAACCGGTGTCCAGAATTGTCGCGCTCAGCGGAAGTCCGTCGGCGGCCTCGCGCACCGAGGCCGTCGTCCAATACTTGGCCACCCGGCTGCGCGGCTACGGACACGACGTCACGGTGCAACCCGTGCGCACCCTGCCGCCGGGCGCGCTGGTCTCCGCCGACGCGGCGCACCCCGACATCTGCACCGTCGTCGACACGGTCTCCCGCGCCGACGGGGTGATCGTCGCGTCGCCGGTGTACAAGGCCGCCTACAGCGGCCTGCTGAAACTCCTCCTGGACGTGTTTCCGCAGTACGCCCTCGCGGGCAAGAAGGTGCTCCCGTTGGCCACCGGCGGCACACCCGCCCACGTGCTCGCCATCGACTACGCGTTCCGGCCGATGCTGCACGCCCTCGGCGCCGACCACGTCATGCGCGGCTACTTCCTCCTCGACCGGCTGATCACCGTCGACGAGACCGGCGTGTCCGTCGAGGACGACGCCCGGGGCGACCTGCTGTCCCGTGTGGACGACTTCTCGGAGGCGCTGCTGGCCACCGGCGACATCGCGCTCGTGTCCTGACGGTTCCCACGGCGGAAATTGGGCACCCATTCGGCGCCAATTACCGCCGGATGAATTATCCGCACACGCGTAGCTTCACCCGCAACGAATCACCCGGCGCCCGGGATAACGCACGGCGCCCCCAGGAAAGGACTCGAATGTCACTGCGGTTCCACTGGTTCCTTCCCACCTACGGCGACAGCCGCTACCTGGTCGGCGGCGGCCACGGCGTCGCCACCGCCACGACCGGCGACAGCAGGCCAGCGACACTCGAGTACCTCGGTCAGATCGTGCGCGGCGCCGAACAGCTCGGCTTCGAGGGCGCACTGACCCCTACCGGCGCGTGGTGCGAGGACGCGTGGCTCACCACCGCCATGCTGGCGAGCGTCTCGCGCCGGTTGAAGTTCCTCGTCGCGTTCCGGCCGGGAGTGCTGTCGCCGACGCTGGCCGCCCAGATGGCCGCGACGTTCCAACGGCACTCCGGCCGGCGGCTGCTGCTCAACATCGTCACCGGCGGGGAGAGCGCCGAACAGCGTGCGTACGGTGACTTCCTCGACAAGGACGGTCGTTACGCCCGCACCGACGAGTTCCTCGGCATCGTGCGCGGGCTGTGGCGGGGCGAGACCGTCACCCACGACGGCGAGCACATCTCCGTCGACCGGGCCCGACTCTCCCGGCTGCCCGACCCGGTGCCGCCGATCTACTTCGGCGGCTCCTCGCCGGCGGCCGGCCAGGTGGCGGCCGAGCACGCCGACGTCTACCTCACCTGGGGCGAGCCGCCCGCCGCGGTTGCGGAGAAGATCGGCTGGATCCGCAAACTCGCCGCCGACCGCGGCCGCGAGGTCCGCTTCGGCATCCGCCTGCACGTCATCACCCGCGACACCGCGCAGCAGGCGTGGGCCGAGGCCGACCGGCTGCTCGACGCCCTCGACCCGGCGCTGATCGAGCGCGTGCAGCAGGGCCTGTCCCGCAGCGAGTCCACCGGCCAGCAGCGGATGCGCGAGCTGCACCGCGGCTCGCGCGACGAGCTCGAGATCTACCCCAACCTGTGGGCAGGCGTCGGCCTCGTGCGCGGCGGCGCGGGCACCGCGCTCGTCGGCAGCCACCAGGAGGTCGCCGACCGGATCGAGGAGTACCGCGAGCTCGGCATCGACGAGTTCGTGCTGTCCGGGCACCCGCACCTCGAGGAGGCGTACTGGTTCGGCGAGGGCGTGCTGCCCGAGCTGCGTCGCCGCGGCCTGTGGTCGCACCCGGACGGTGACGCCGACGGGGGCGAGGTTGCCGAGATCCCGTTCGCCGGTGCCACCCGGTGACGACCACGATCGACGCCCGCCCCGGCCACGACGGCCGAGGCGGGAACCACGAGGGCGGCACGAAACATCGGACGGTCCTGTCGTCCAGCCTGATCGGCACCACCATCGAGTGGTACGACTTCTTCCTCTACAGCACCGCCGCGAGCATCGTGTTCGGCGAACTGTTCTTCTCCGCGGGCGACGGGGCGGTCGGCACGCTGGCGTCGTTCGCGACGTTCTTCGTCGGCTTCCTGGCCCGGCCGATCGGCGCGATCATGTTCGGCCACATCGGCGACCGCCTCGGCCGCAAACGCACCCTCGTCACCACGATGCTGCTGATGGGCATCGCGACCGCGCTGATCGGCGTGCTGCCCACCTACGATCAGGCCGGTGTGCTCGCACCCGCCCTGCTCGTGCTGCTGCGGGTGCTGCAGGGACTGGCCATCGGCGGCGAATGGGCCGGGGCCGTGCTGTTGGCGGTCGAGTACGCGCCGCGGGGCCGGAAGGGCTTCTACGGCAGCTGGCCGCAGGCAGGTCTCGGTATCGGCCTGGCGCTCGGCACCGGGCTGTTCGCATTGCTCGGCGAGGTCATGGACGACGACGCGTTCATGACCTACGGATGGCGCATCGCGTTCGGCGTGAGCATCGTGCTGGTCGTCGTCGGCCTGGTCATCCGCCTCAAGGTCGAGGAGACACCCGCGTTCTCGGCCGTGAAACAGCGTTCGCGGTTGCCCGTCGCCGCACTCGTCCGGCATCGGCTGAGCCGGCGCCACCTCGCGCTCGGGATGCTGGCCCGCTGGGGCGACGGCGTCGCCTTCAACACGTGGGCCGTGTTCGCCATCGCCTATTGCACCGGCCTGGGCATGTCGCGCACCTCGGTGCTGCTCGGCGTGACCGTGGCGGCGGTCGTGATGGCCGTGCTCATCCCGTTCGTGGGCAGGGGAGTGGACCGGCTCGGCGCACGCCGGACCTACATCACCGGCATGGTCCTGTTCGGACTGAGCGCGGTACCGGCGTTCCTCGGCTTCCGGACGGCCGATCCGTGGGTGGTCGGCGCGGTGCTCGTGGTGACCCTCGGCATCGCCTACGCGATCAGCTACTCGCCCGAGGGCACGTTGTTCGCACAGCTTTTCCCGACCGAGACCCGCTACACCGGGATGTCCGTGGTGTACCAGTTCTCCGGGATCTACGCCTCGGGCCTGACGCCCATGCTGATCACCGCGCTGTTCGCACTCGGCGGCGGATCGCTGTGGTGGGTGTGCGGGTACCTGGTGTTCACCGCCGTCGTCAGCACGATCGCGACCCTGGCGATCCGACCACGCGATCTGTACCTCGCCGACGACACCGAGCAGCAGCGGGACCGAGAACCGTCCCGCGTGGACTGAACCGGAGCGGTTGATCGGACGGGCCCGCCTAGCCGATCAACCGCTCCAGTTCGTCGACGACGTCGTCGAGGGGCGCGGCGCTGCCCTGCGCCCTGGCGAGCACGAGGGCACCCTCCACAGCGGACAGGATCACCACCGCACAGGACCGTGCGCGCTCGGTGGACAGACCGTCGGCGACGAGCGACTCGGTGAGCATCGCCGTCCAGTCGTCGAAGATCTCGCGGGCGCGCGTGCGCGCACCGGGATCGGTGCCGAGGGCCGCGGCGGCCACCGGACAGCCGAGCAGGTCCCCGGACTCGGCGGGTGCGCGCCACAGGTCCACCAGCGTGCGCAGCGCCGACACCGTGTCGCCCGCGGCCAGGGCGCGGCCGACCCCGGCGCTCATCCGGGCGCCGGCTGCGCGCGTCGCCTCGTCGAGCAACTGGGTCCGCCCGTCGGGGAAGTGGTGGTAGATCGAGCCGCGGGGCGCTCCGCTGTGGGCGAGCACGTCGGCGAAGGACGTCGCCGCGACCCCCTGTCGGCGGATGAGGTCGACGGCGCTGGTGATCATCGCCTCGCGGGGATCGTACTTCCGGGGCATGACGCTCGTCTCCTCCGTCTCGTCGTGGCCGGACTCGACTATGTAGGTTGTCATAAAACGGCGACAGGGAGGTAGTGGGCATGGGCGACCCGAGTACGTGGGACGGCGCGGACGCGCTCCACCCGTTCGACGACGCGATCACGCTGACCCCGAGCGGCGACAACACGTACACCGGCGAGACGAGCCCCGCCTACCAGAACATGGTCGGCCCGTACGGCGGCATCACCGCCGCGACTTTGCTGCAGGCCGTCCAGCAGCACCCCGAACGTCTCGGCGTGCCCGTGTCGCTGACCGTCAACTACGCCGGCCCGGTCGCCGACGGCAAGTTCACCGTCACCGCGCGCCCGGCGCGCACCAACCGGTCCACCCAGCACTGGTCCCTCGAACTCACCCAGGACGACACGGTCGTCACCACCGCGACCGCCGTGTACGCCGTGCGGCGCGAGACGTGGGCGGCCACCGAGACCGTCATGCCCGAGTTCCCGGCCCCCGAGGACGCGGCGCTCACTCCGATGCCGGACTTCGTGCAGTGGGCCAAGAACTACGAGATGCGCTTCCTCGAAGGCTTGCTGCCCACGGTCGAGGGCGCCGAATCGCCCGACTCGACGACGACGCTGTGGGTGCGGGACTCGCCGGCACGCGAGCTCGACTTCCCCGCGCTGGCGTCGCTGTGCGACGTGTTCTACCCGCGGGTGTTCCTCCGCCGCGGACAGGCCATGCCCGCCGGGACGATCACGCTGACGATCTACTTCCACGCCGATGCCGCGGCGCTCGAGGCCCAGGGCGACCGTCCGGTGCTGGCGCGCGCACGGTCGAACCGCTTCGGCCACGGCTACTTCGACCAGTCCGCCCAGCTGTGGGGCCGCGACGGCGCACTGCTGGCCACGACCCACCAGCTCGTCTACTTCAAGGGCTGAGCCGGAAAAGCCCGGAACACGCGGAATATCCGAATAGGACAGAGAGGCGCCCCGTGGATCGCTCCACGGGGCGCCTTTCGTCGGTCGGTGGTGTGGTCGTCAGGGGATGACCAGTTCGCCGGTCTGCTCGGCGGCGGCCGCCTCGCGGTTGGCCGAGGCCAACTGCCACGCCGTGTGGCGCAGCGGCACCTCGTCGACGATCCACTCGCCGAGCAGCATCGCCACGCGCGACTGCATTTCCGTGCGCAGCCGGTGGAACGAGGTCGCCGGGTCGGCGTCGACCTGACCCAGCAGCAACCACCAGCCCACGCGGCGGCGCCGGCGTTGGCGACGAAGTCCGGGATCACGGGGATCCCGTTCGCGGCCAGCATGGCCTCCGCCTCGGGCGTCGTGGCCGAGTTGGCGGCCTCGACGACGACCTTCGCGGTCACCTCGGCGGCGTTGTCGGGCGTGACGGCGTAGGAGATCGCGGCCGGCACCAGGATGTCGGCGTCGGCGCCGATGATCGCGTCGCGCGGCAGCAGCTCGACGTCGGCCGGCAGCTGCGTGCGGTCGATCTCGCCGTAGGCGTCGCGCAGCTCCAGCAGCTGCGGCACGTCGAAGCCCTCGGCCCGGTACAGCGTGCCGGCGGCGTCGGCCACGGCCACGACGCGCATCCCCGCCTCGTGCAGGTAGAACGCGGCGCCGCCGCCCATGGTGCCGATGCCCTGGATCGCGACCGTCGTGGCCTCGTGGTCCCAGTTCCATGCGCTCGCGGCGCCCAGGCAGGCCTGCGCGACGCCGTACCCGCCGATGACGTCACCGAGCAGCAGCCCGCCCGGCACCGGGGCGTTGAGCCCGGCCTGAACCCGGCGCAGCGTGCGCTCCGGCTGCGTGGCCCTGCTGATGGCCGCGTGGTACGACTGGCCGAGGCCGAGCTTGTCGAAGACCTCGTCGATCAGGTGCTGCGGGACGCCGAGGTCCTCGGCGGTGACCCAGTGCGCGTCCAGCCACGGCCGCATGGCCTGGCAGAAACGCTCGAGGACCTCGACGGCGCGCGGGTCCTTCGGGTCGAAGTCGATGCCGCCCTTGGCGCCGCCCACCGGCAGATCGAACGTGGCGGTCTTGGCGGCCATGCCGCGTGCGAGGTCCTCGACCTCCTGCATCGTGCAGCCGGCGCGCATGCGGGTCCCGCCCGTGGCCAGACCCGAGGCGAGCGTGTGGACAACGAGATAACCCTTGGCTCCGGTGACCGCGTCGGTCCAGACGAGCCGCAGCATCGGCTCGCTGGTACGGATGTCGGTTCCGCCCGCCGCATGCGTCGCCGGCGCTGCGCGGACCACCGCGGCTGCGTCGTGTCCACCGGGTGCCGGACGGTTCTCCATCGTGGTCACCTGAATCCCACCTCCACCTTCGGATTCGCCTGGTCGCTGTCGTGATCCCAGAGTGGGGCCGCCCGCGCCGGCACGTCCAGTTAAAGATCACGGACGAAACCGTTCACGCTTCCTGCACAGGCTCCGTGGAGGCCTACGCTGAGCCCTATGGAGTTGTCGCTGCACCGGCTGCGCATGCTGCGCGAACTGCACCGGCGGGGCACGGTGACCGCCGCCGCCACCGCGTTGCACTACTCGGCCTCGGCCGTGTCCCAGCAGCTCGCCCAACTCGAACGCGACGTTGGTGTTCCGCTGTTCGAGCGACTCGGCAGGCGCGTGCAGCTGACCGAACTGGGCACGCTCCTGGCCGAGCACGCCGAGGACATCCTCGAATCGGTGGGCCGCGCGACGCACGCGCTGGAGAACGCGCAGGACGGGTTGTCGGCGCGGTTGACGGCCGGGGTGTGGGCGTCGGTGGCGTCGGGACTGCTGCCCGCGGCGCTGACGGCGCTGGCCTCGGACCATCCCGGCATCGAGGTCCGCACCCGCGAACTGGCACCGGAGGAGACGGCCGGCGCGGTGCGCGACGGCACGCTCGACTTCTCGTTCGTCATCGACTACTCGGACTACCCGATGCCGTGGGACCCGGCCTTGGCCCGCGAGGTCGTCGCGGTGGAGCGGCTGCACGCCGCGGTACCGAAGGGCGTGTTGCCGGAACCGGCGGTCTCGTTGAACGAGTTGGCCGAGCATCCCTGGGTGCTGGCCGGTCCGCGGTCGCACTTCGGCCGCGCGGTGCGGATCGCCTGTCAGCAACAAGGTTTCGAACCGAAGATCGTCCACGAGGTGGAGGAGCAGGCGACGGCCCTGGCGATGGTCGGATCCGGCCTGGGCGTGTCGCTCGTGTCCGATCTCGGCCTGACGTTGTTGCCGCCCGGGGTCGACATCGTGGCGCTCACCGAACCGGTGATGCGGCGGGTGTCGATCGCCTACCGGGCCAAGGGCACGCCGCGGCCGTCGGTGCGCCTGGTCATCGAGGCGGTACGCGCGGCGGCCGCGGAGAAGGGGCTGGGCGCGAGCTCGACGCTGCCGTGAGCCCGGCCCGGCCGCGGGAGATGCGGTCGATCAGTACTTGTCGTTGGGCATGATGATCCACAGTGCGATGTAGGCGACGAACTGCGGACCCGGCAGGAGACACGAGGCGACCGCGAGGATCCGCACGGTCGAGGTCTGCCAGCCGAACCGGCGGGCGAGGCCCGCGCAGACGCCACCGAGCATGCGGCCGCTGCGGGGCCGGGAGAGTGTCGAACGTGAGACTGTGTTCATACCTCCACGGTGCACCCCGACCGCGGCCCGCGCATCCGGGACGTCCCCTAGTCGGACCCGGAGATCGCGGTGGTCGCCCGGCGCCGCCGCGGGTTAACGTCGTAGACAGGCGCGCCGCCAGAAGAGAGGTGGGGACCGTGACGGAACGCAAACCGCCCGGTGTCGACGTCGAATCCTGGGTGGAGAAGCAGATCCGGAAGGCGCAGGAGCGGCGGGGCTGAGCATCCGGTGGGCAGCGACCGGCACGTGGTGATGCGCGAGGACGTGATCCTCGGCGCGGGGCTGCTCGCGGCCGCGGCGAACATCATCATGCAGCTGGGCAGGCCCGGCGTCGGGTACGGCGTGGTGGAGAGCCGGGTCGACGACGGCAACGTCTACCGGCGTCCGTTCAAACGCGGCCGGACGACGTTGACCTACCTGGCCGTGGCGATGCTCGGCACCGACGAGGAGCGCGCCGCCTACCGGCGGGCGGTCAACGCCCAGCACGCCCAGGTCGTCTCGACCGCGTCGAGTCCCGTGCCGTACAACGCGTTCGACCCGGAGCTGCAGCTGTGGGTGGCGGCCTGTCTGTACAAGGGCTTCGAGGACGTCCACACCGCCTACCTGTGCCCGTTGCCCGCCGACGAGCTCGACGAGGTCTACCGCGCGGCCGCCCCGCTCGGCACGACCCTGCAGGTGCCCGAGGACATGTGGCCGGCCGATCGGGCCGCGTTCGAACAGTACTGGCGGCGCGGCCTCGACCAGGTCCACATCGACGACACGGTGCGCGAGTACCTCCGCGGCATCGCGACCGCCTCGTTCCTCCCGCGGCCGCTGCACCTGCTGACACGCCGGTTCAACCTGTTCGTGACCACCGGTTTCCTGCCTCCGGAGTTCCGGGAGCAGATGCGCCTGCGGTGGACCGCACGCCAGCAGCGCCGGTTCGACGGGATGAACCGCGTGCTCGGCCGGATCATCCGCGCATCGCCCCAGGTCGTGCGGGCGTTCCCGTACAACGTGTGCCTGTGGGATCTGCGGCGCCGGCTGCGTGCCGGCAAGCCGCTGGTGTGAGCCGGGTTCGCGTTTCGTTCAGGGGTTGACCACCCGGTTCGGCGGTAGGGTTGGCCCATGGCAGCCGGCGACGCGAACGGGCTCGACTTCTGGTCGTTCGTGGAGCTCGCCCACCGCCGACTCTCCGGCGAGTACGGCTTCAAGCACCAGGTCGCGACCGAACTGCTGCTGACCCTGAACCGGGCGGCGAACATGGTCACCTACGATCTCGAGGCGTCGGTGCACCGTCCGCGCGGGCTGTCGTGGTCGGGTTTCCGGCTCCTGTTCGTCACGTGGCTGGCCGGTCCGTTGGAGGCGAAGAAGGCGGCCGAGCTGACCGGCATGAGCCGCGCCGCCGTGTCCAACCTCGCCAAGACGCTCGTCGGCGACGGGCTGCTGGCCCGGGAACAGGGCGAACACGACGGCCGTTCGGTGCTGCTGTCGCTGACCGACACCGGACACTCCGAGATGGTCGAGATCTTCCGCGAGCACAACGAACGCGAGGCCGAATGGGCGGACGTCCTCTCGGCCGAGGAACAACGCATTCTGATCGTGCTGCTCGACAAGCTCGTCACCAACCGCGACCAGTTCGACGTCCGAGGACGCAACTAGCCGGGGACGGAGACCGAACCGGGGTCGAGGTCGAGTTCATCCGCCTGGTCGGCGTGGCCACCATGGTTGAGGACTCGTTCAGGCTGGCCCGAGCAAGTCCCATCGATTGCCGACGACGTCCAGGAAAACGGCGACCCGCCCGTAGGGTTCGGTACGCGGCTTGGTGACGAACTCAACGCCCGCCGCGACCATGCGGTTGAACGCGGCATCGAAGTCATCCACACGCAGGAACAGCCCCACCCGGCCGGCAAACTGGTCACCCACAGCAGCGGCCTGGCGGTCGCCGTCCGCGCGAGCGAGCAAGAGACCCGTCTGCGCACCTGGCGGTCGCACGACGACCCACCGCTTCGGCCGCCCGTCGTTTGTCAGCGACTGCTCGTCCTCGGCAAGCTCGAAGCCCAGAGCGTCGACGAAGAAATCGATAGCGCGGTCGTAGTCGTCAACGACCAACGCGGCCAGCTCCACCCGCATAGCGTCCGAACTTAGACCTGGTGGACCACCGGCACCGATCCCGCGTCGTTGCCAGTAGTACATGCGTTAACTAACCTGGAGCGGCGGCTGTGCAGGCGGTGCAGCGTGACGGCGAGGAGGCGGTCATGGCGTACTACCGGAGGGTCGGGAGCGTGCCGCCCAAACGGCACACGCAGCATCGGCGGCCGGACGGGGGCCTCTACTACGAGGAGCTGATGGGGGAGGAGGGCTTCTCCTCCGACTCGTCGCTGCTGTACCACCGCGGCGTCCCGTCGGCGATCGTCGACTCGCGCGTCTGGGAACTGCCCGACCTGTCGACCACGCCGAACCATCCGCTCGTCCCACGGCATCTGCGCCTCCACGACCTGTTTCCCGCCGGCACGTGGGACGGCACCGATGTGGTGACCGGACGTCGCCTGGTGCTCGGCAACGCCGACGTGCGCCTGTCGTACGTCGTGGCGGCCGCCGACTCACCGCTGTATCGCAACGCGACCGGCGACGAGGTCGTCTACGTCGAATCCGGCAGCGCACGCGTCGAGACCGTGTTCGGCGCCCTGGACGCGGTCGCCGGCGACTACGTCGTCCTCCCGCGCGCCACCACCCACCGCTGGCTGCCCCGCGGCGACGAACCGCTGCGGGCGTACGCGATCGAGGTCAACAGCCACCTCGCGCCGCCGCGCCGATACCTGTCCCGGTACGGGCAGTTCCTCGAGCACGCGCCGTACTGCGAACGCGATCTGCACGGCCCGGCCGAACCGTTTCTCGGCGAGGGAACCGACGTCGAGGTGTACGTCAAACATCGCGTCGGCGGCGCCATCGGCGGCAGCGTCCTGGTGTATCCGGAGCACCCGCTCGACGTCGTCGGCTGGGACGGCTGCCTGTACCCGTTCACCTTCAGCGTGCACGATTTCGAACCCATCACCGGACGTGTGCACCAACCGCCGCCCGTGCATCAGGCGTTCGAGGCGCAGAACGTCGTCGTGTGCAATTTCGTGCCACGCAAGGTCGACTACCACCCGCAGGCCGTTCCCGTGCCGTACTACCACTCCAATGTGGACTCCGACGAGGTCATGTTCTACTGCGGCGGCGACTACGAGGCACGCAAGGGCTCGGGCATCGGACAGGGATCGATCTCCTGGCACCCGGGCGGCCACGCACACGGACCACAGCCCGGCGCCGTCGAGAAGAGCCTCGGCGCCGAGTTCTTCGACGAACTGGCCGTCATGGTCGACACCTTCCGCCCGCTGGAACTCGGCGAGGGCGCGCGGGCGTGCGAGGACCCGAACTACACGTGGACGTGGGCCGGCCGCGGGCCGGGGCGCTAGGCAACGCGGTGTCGAACCCGACGAGGCTCGAGATCCCCGACGGTTCGCCGTTCGGGACCGACAACCTGCCCTACGGCGTGTTCTCCACGCCCGGCAGCGCGCCGCGGATCGGTGTCCGCGTCGGCGAGTCCGTTGTGGACCTGGCCGCGACGCTCGGGGACGACGTGTTCGCGAGCCCGTCGCTCAATGCGTTCATGGCACAGGGAAAGCCGCGGTGGGACGAGGTCCGCGAACGCGTCGGCGCGCTCGTCGCCGGTGAGGTCCCCGCAGCGGCCGTGCACGCCGCGGCGGCCGTCACCCTGCACCTGCCGTTCGAAGTGGCCGACTACGTCGACTTCTACGCCTCCGAGCACCACGCCGCGAACGTCGGCCGGATCCTGCGGCCCGACGCAGAGCCGCTGCTGCCGAACTGGAAACACCTCCCCGTCGGCTACCACGGACGCTCGAGCACCGTCGTGGTGTCCGGTACGGAGATCACGCGACCGTGCGGGCAGAAGGCGCGCCCCGACGGTCCGGTGTTCGGCCCGACCGAGCGGCTGGACCTGGAGGTCGAACTGGGATTCGTCGTCGGCACCGGCTCCCGCATGGGCACGCGGCTGGCGACCGCGGACTTCGCCGAGCACGTGTTCGGTGTGGTGCTGGTCAACGACTGGTCGGCGCGCGACATCCAGGCCTGGGAGTACCAGCCGCTGGGGCCGCACCTCGGCAAGAGCTTCGCGACGTCTATCTCCCCGTGGGTCGTGCCCCTGGCCGCCCTGGAACGGGCCCGCGTGCCCGGGCCCGTGCAGGATCCCGCGGTGCTGCCCTACCTGCGCGACGATCGGGACCGGGGGCTCGACATCGACTTCGCGCTCCGCTGGAACGGACAGCTCGTCTCGTACCCGGCCTACCGCGACATGTACTGGTCGCCCGCGCAGATGCTCGCCCACCTCACCGCCGCCGGCGCCGCGTGCAGCACCGGCGATCTCTACGCCTCCGGCACCGTGTCCGGTCCGACACCGGGGGAGCGGGGCGCCCTGATCGAGCTGACATGGGGTGGGCGCGACCCCGTCGACGTCGCCGGTCGCCCCAGCACGTTCCTCGAGGACGGCGACGAGGTCGTCATCAGCGCCACGGCCCCGGGAACGGGCGGTGGCCGAATCGGCCTCGGCGAGGTCGCCGGCCGGATCGCAGCCGCACGACAGTGACGTAGGCACCGGCCGATCCGCCGTGCCGATCCGCCTGCGGCGGTCCCCTTCCGGTGAGTGACTCCCTGCTGGGGTACGGTGCGCCGGCCCCTGGCCTCGTTGTGACGGGGAGTGGCGCCGCGTGACCGACGATCCCCGGTCTGGACGTGATTGATGTCACGGGCCGTGCTCGGGTGTGGCATCAGGTCGCACCCGCAGTTGACCCGGGTCGCGTGTCCGCGCCGGCGCCGCGACTTCTGTCGGACAGAAACGTCTCTGACCAGCGGATTCAGCCGGGGGGTCGCGTAGTGTGACGACCGCCGAGATTCGCCCGAGCAACCTTGTGGGCGAATTCTGCGTCACAGTGCACGGAAGTGGTGGAAACCACCCGAATGCGGGTTGGCATCATGGACCGCCGGTCAGGGAAGAGAGTGAGGTTCGCCGTGACGCAGTCGCCGCCAACACCGTCAGAGTTGTCGGCCACGGCACCAGGCGGGGTACCGGTCAAGGCCCGGTTCCGGCCCGAGTTGCAGGGCCTGCGCGCACTGGCGTGCTTGCTGGTGGTCATCTACCACGTGTGGCTGGACCGTGTGTCCGGCGGCGTGGACGTGTTCTTCTTCGTCACCGGCTTCCTCATCACCGGCCAGCTGTACAGAGCCAGCGCCCGTGGCCGCATCAAGTTCGGCGCCACGTGGGGCCGCATCTTCAAGCGCCTCCTGCCCGCCATGGCGACCGTGCTGGTCGCCACCGTCATCGCCGGGTACTTCCTGCTGTCCGAGGGCCGCTGGGAACAGACGGTCGGCGAGGTCGTGGCCTCGGCCCTGTTCTTCGAGAACTGGCAGCTCGCCGCGCAGCAGGCCGACTACTTCGCACAGAACGACCAGGCCAGCCTGCTGCAGCACTTCTGGTCGCTGTCGATCCAGGGCCAGTTCTACATCGTGTGGCCGCTGCTGATCGCGCTGTTCGTGTTCGCGTTCAAGAAGTTCGGCTGGGACCTGCGCATCGCGCTGTTCGGCCTGCTGTCGGTGCTGTTCGCGGGCTCGCTGGCCTACTCGGTGTACCTGACCAACGTCGACCAGCAGTTCGCCTACTTCTCCTCGCTCACCCGCGTGTGGGAGTTCGCGCTCGGCGGTCTCGTGATGCTGATGATCGACCGGATCGTCATCAACCGGGGCCTGCGGATCGTCATGGGCTGGCTCGGCGTCATCGGCCTGGTGTCCTGCGGCATGGTGCTGCAGGTCGGCACGATGTTCCCCGGTTACGTCGCGCTGTGGCCGGTCGTGTCGGCCGCGCTGGTGCTCCTCGCGGGCCAGACCGGCACCGTGTTCGGCGCCGACAAGTTCCTGTCGTCACGGCCGCTGCGTTACCTCGGCAACATCAGCTTCTCGCTGTACCTGTGGCACTGGCCGCTGCTGCTGTTCTACGTGATGGTGCGCGAGCAGTCGACGGTCGGCCTGCGCGGGGGCGCGGCCATCATCGCCGCCTCCCTCGTGCTCGCCGCGCTCACGTACCACCTGGTCGAGAAGCCGGTCGGCAACGCCAAGTCCATCGACACGCGCTCCATCTGGGGCTCGTACCGCCTCGTGGCGGCCAGCCTCGCGGTC
Source organism: Saccharomonospora sp. CUA-673 (assembly GCF_001942305.1). GTDB lineage: Bacteria > Actinomycetota > Actinomycetes > Mycobacteriales > Pseudonocardiaceae > Prauserella. The sequence continues at coordinate 112,201 of NZ_MKKE01000033.1, forward strand.
GTGCTCGCGACGGCCGGGGCCTGGCAGGTCGCGGCCGTGCAGAAGGCCAACTTCGAGCCGCCGGAGAACGACCCGCGCCACCCCGGTGCCGCGGTGCTGGAGCCCGGTGGGCCGCAGGCGGCCGCGGACGCCGAGCCGATCCCGCCGTACGCGGCGCTGCCCAAGGAGTTCGACAGCTTCACCTCCGAGGAGTGTCGCCGCTCCGACAAGAACGAGATCGTCGCCATCTGTTACGACGGCGTCGAGGACAACCCGTCGCGGCGGATCGTGGTCGCCGGCGACTCGCACTCCCAGCAGTTCAACGCGGCGCTGCGGCCGGCGGCCCACGAGGCCGGCTGGCAGATCATCTCGATGGGTCGCGGCGGCTGTCCGCTGACCAACCACGCGCCGAACAACCCCGAGTGCGCGGCGTGGAACGAGACCGTCATGCAGGAGATCCTCGAGATCCAGCCGGACGCGGTGTTCACGATCGCCACGCGCGACGCGCACCCGGGCCGGGAGGAGATCACCCCCGAGGGCTACGTCGACCAGTGGCGCACGCTCAGCGAAGCAGGTATCCCCGTGATCGCCGCCCGTGACAACCCGCGGTTCGACGTCTCGCTGGCGGACTGCGCGGAGAACCGCGGCCCCGAGGATCCGTCGTGCTCGCGGCCGCGGGACAGGGTCTACGCGGAGATCCCGCCGTACGACGAGGTTCCGAACATGCCCCAGGGTGTGCACTTCCTGGACTTCGGCGACTACTTCTGCGAGGGCGACGTGTGCCCGCCGATGATCGGCAACATCCTCGTGTACATGGACAACAACCACATCACGAAGACGTACATGAAGACGATGGCGCCGATCGTGCAGCGGGAGCTGTCGGCCATCCTCGACGGCGTCTGAGCGACGCGCACCACGACGATCGGGCGCTGCCGCAGCCGCGGCAGCGCCCGATCGTCGTTCTCGCTGGGTTACTTGCCCTTGCGGGTTTGCGCGCGCTGGTAGAAGTAGGCGGCCCAGAATCCCACGGCCGCCAGCACCATGATCACGGCGAAGACCCACATGCCGACGTTCGCCTCGGCCTCGGTGAACATCAGGACGAGGAGGGCGACCGCGAGAAGGGTGAGCACCACCATGCCGCGGACGACGTTGCGAGGGATCTCGATTCCGGCCATGTCCGACATCCTGTCAAGGGCGTCGGTGGCCTTCGTCGCCCGCCCGGACAGGGGCGCGGCGCGCGGAGCCCTCACACACCCCAGTCGGCGGTGACGGCATCGTTGTCCCCGCCCGGGGCGGGCGGGGCCTCCGGGGTGTCGGGCACCGTGCGGGAGAACCGTGGCGCTGGGCCGGGCTGCACGACGCCGTCGATGTCGAGGAACGTCTGCCGCGCGGCGACGTGCGGGTGGTCGGCGACCTCGTCCCACGTGAGCACCGGGGTGACGCACGCGTCCCGGTCCTCGAACACGGCCGCCCACTCGTCCCGGGTGCGGCTCGCGAACAGCTGCGTGAACCGTGCCCGCAGCGTCGGCCAGGCGTCCCGGTCGTGCTGGCCAGGCAGGTCCTCGTCGGCGATGCCCAGGCCGTCGAGCAGCTGGGCGTAGAACTGCGGTTCGAGCGCGCCCACCGCCATGTAGCGGCCGTCGGAGCAGACGTAGGTGTCGTAGAACGGCGCTGCCGAGTCGAGGAGGTTGCCGGCCCGCTCCGAGGACCACATGCCGACCCCGCGCAGCGCCCACATCATCTGCGCGAGCACGCTCGCACCGTCGACCATGGCCGCGTCCACGACCTGCCCGGCGCCGGAACGCTCGCGCTCCCACAGCGCCGAGAGCACACCGGTGATCAGGAACATCGACCCGCCGCCGAAGTCGCCGACGAGGTTCAGCGGCGGCGCCGGGGGAGTGTCGGCGCGGCCGATCGCGTGCAGCGTTCCGGTGAGGCCGATGTAGTTGATGTCGTGGCCGGCGCGCGGGGCCATCGGCCCGTCCTGCCCCCACCCGGTCATGCGGCCGTAGACGAGCCGCGGATTGACGGCGTGGCAGTCGTCGGGGCCCACGCCGAGTCGTTCGGCGACGCCGGGCCGGAAGCCCTCGATCAGCACGTCGGCCTTGGCGGCCAGGGAGTGGACGAACTGCGTGCCCTCGGCGGACTTGAGGTCGGCGGCCACGGAGCGCTTGCCGCGCATGATGTGGTCGCGCTGCCCGCCCCGGATGTCGAGGGCCCCGGACGGGCGTTCGACGCGTACGACGTCGGCGCCGAGGTCGGCCAGGATCATGCCCGCGTGCGGGACCGGGCCGATGGCGGGCAGTTCCACGACTTTCAGACCGCTGAGTGGGCCAGGCACGTTCTCGTTCACCTCGTTGTGTCAGACGCTGGTTGTTCGTCGTCGCTGCCGGCAAGGCTAGGGCTCTGCCGGTCCGCGGCGACGGTATCGCGTCCCGGGCACCGGGACGAGCGCCGAGATCATCGGGGACGGGGAGACGTGAGTCATGGGCGCAGGAGGCCGGGGACGCTACAGTGCGAGGTAAGCGGGCGCTTTCCTCGCGGCGGCCAGGACCGACCGGGACCGACGAGGACGCAGGCGCCCCGGTCTCACCTGTTCGGCGAAGGGAAAGTCATGGTGCGCACGCGGTTCTGCGATGTGTTCGGGGTGGAGCATCCGATCGTGCAGGGCGGGATGCAGTGGGTCGGCACCGCCGAACTCGTCTCGGCCGTGGCCAACGCCGGCGCACTCGGTTTCCTCACCGCGCTCACGCAGCCGACCCCGGAGGATCTGGCCAAGGAGATCGCGCGCTGCCGGGAGATGACCGACAAGCCGTTCGGCGTCAACCTCACGATCCTGCCGTCGATCAACCCGCCGCCCTACGCCGAGTACCGCGACGTCATCGTCGAATCGGGGATTCCCGTCGTGGAGACCGCCGGGTTCAACCCGGCCGAGCACCTGCCGACGTTCCAGGGCGGCGGCGTCAAGGTGCTGCACAAGTGCACGAGCGTGCGGCACGCGGTGAAGGCGCAGGAACTCGGCGTCGACGGCATCTCGATCGACGGCTTCGAATGCGCGGGCCACCCCGGCGAGGACGACATCCCGGGTCTGGTGCTCATCCCCGCGGCGGCGGAGAAGGTCTCCATCCCGATGGTCGCCTCGGGCGGCTTCGGGGACGCGCGCGGTCTCGTCGCGGCACTGGCGCTCGGCGCGACGGCATCAACATGGGCACGCGGTTCGTCGCCACGCAGGAGGCGCCCGTGCACGAGAACGTCAAGCAGCGCATGGTCGAGGCGACCGAACGCGACACCGAGCTGATCTTCCGTCCGCTGCGCAACACCGCGCGCGTGGCGAGCAACGCCGTCAGCCGCGAGGTCGTGTCCATTCTGGACGACGGCGGACAGTTCGAGGACGTGCGCGAGCTGGTCGCCGGCAACCGCGGGCGCACCAAGGTGCTCGAGGAGGGCGACATCGACGGCGGCATCTGGTCGGCCGGCATGGTGCAGGGCCTCATCGACGACATCCCGACCGTTGCCCAGCTTGTCGAGCGCATCGCCGGCGAGGCCGACGAGTTGATCCGCAGCAGGCTCGCCGCGCTCGTGAGCTGACTGCCGCCGAGTCCCTGTGCACCGGGTGTCGCCGTTGATCGGTGACACCCGGTCGCATGTTGACGCCGTTCACGCACGTCACGCACTCTGATCTCGGGATGTGTTCCAGATCACGGAGGTCAGCGATGACAGCGATGAGGGACGCCGACAAGATCAAGGTCACGATTCTGCCGACCGGAACGATGCACGCCGACCTGACGTGGCTGCTGATCGACCCCGGACGCATGGCCACGCGGCACAACCCCGGCAAGCAGCGCGACTGGGTGCCGGTTCCCACGCACGTGGTCTACATCGAACACCCCGACGGGCAGAAGCTCATGTGGGACGCCGGTGTGCCGCGCGACTGGGAACAGCGCTGGGGCCCGACCGGACTGGACCAGTACTTCCCGGTCGACGAGGTCACCGAGGACATGTGGGTCGACTCGCGCCTGCAGCAGTTGGGCCTCGAACCCGGCGACATCGACTACCTGCTGTTGTCGCACCTGCACATGGACCACGCGGCGAACGCGAAGCTGTGGCAGGACACCGGGACCACGATCATCGTCGACGAGGCCGAGAAGGAGGGCGCACTCGGCTTCGACGCTTCGCCAAGGGCGCCCACATCAAGTCCGACTACGACGGTCTCGAACTGGACACCATCGCCGAGGACACCGAGATCCTGCCCGGCGTCACGTTGCTGCGCACACCCGGGCACACGTGGGGCACGTTGTCGCTCAAGGTCGACCTTGCCGACCACGGGCCCATGGTGTTCACGTCCGACTCGCTGTACCTCAAGGAGAGCTACGGCCCGCCGCCCATCGCCGCGGGCATCGTCTACGACACCGTCGCGTGGTTCGAATCGGTCGAGAAGATCCGCGCGATCGAGGAGAAGACGGGCGCGACGATCGTGTTCGGTCACGCGGCCGACCAGCTCGCCGAACTCCGGACCGGACCCGGCAACTACTACACCTGACCGCCGAGCGGACGGGGAAGGAGGCGGCCATGCCGCTGTTCGACTACCGGTGCGGATGCGGGATGCGGTTCGAGCGACTCCAGTCGAGTTGGCACGCGCCGGACCCGCTGTGTCCCGCGTGCGGCGCGGGCGTGCGCCGACTGCCCGGCTCGGTGGCGCTCACCGGGGCGGCCCGGCCACCCGCGGGGCCGGACGGGGCGCCGACGTCGTGGGAGGGCACCGGTCGCGGGAACCGGGAGTACGTCGCCGAATGGCGGCGCACGCTCGAACGTCGACAACGGCTCGCGGAGTCCTATCCCGAACTGTCGACGAAACGGGACGCCGTCGCGGCCCACGAGGGCCGGTTCGAACGCGCCCCGCTGACCTACCGCGAACTCGCCGACCGGGCGAGCGCATCCGGCGACGCGACACAGGCCGCCGCCGAGGCGGCACGGGACCGACGGAAGGAGACGCCCCCGGCCGGGGAGTGACCACCGGCCGGGACGGGTGAGCTCGAGCGAACCGCTTCGTCGCTGCTGCTTCTTCGTGACCGCGGGCTGCGGGGCCGTTTTTGGTGGGTTCCTACAAACGGTCCCCGCGCGCCGTGGCGGGTGCGATCATTCCGGTGCCGCCCTGTGACCGGAGAGGGTTGGGGTGTACAGGCGGGCCTGTGCGCCATGACCCCGGCGCGCGCCCGCACACCGCGAATGATCGCCCGCGACAGCAGGTTGTGAGGTTTGCCGAGCTTGTTCACCCGCATCGCCATCGTCAACCGGGGTGAGGCCGCGATGCGGCTGATCCGAGCCGTGCGCGAGCTCAACGCCGAGGACGGCGGCCGGCGCGAGACCATCGCGCTGCACACCGACGTCGACCGCGCCGCCACGTTCGTGCGCGAGGCCGACCGCGCCTACCATCTCGGCGCCGCCGCCGACCGGCCTTACCTGGACCTCGAGGTCCTCGAGCGGGCACTGGTCGAGTCCGGTGCGGACGCGCGTGGGTCGGCTGGGGCTTCGTCGCGGAGGATCCGGCGTTCGCGGAACTGTGCGCGCGGCTGGGTGTGGCGTTCGTCGGCCCGTCGGCCGAGGCGATGCGCAAACTCGGCGACAAGATCGGTGCGAAGCTGATCGCCGAGGAGGTCGGCGTCCCGGTGGCGCCGTGGAGCCGCGGTTCGGTCGACAGCCTCGACGGGGCGCTGCAGGCCGCGGAGAACATCGGCTACCCGTTGATGCTCAAGGCCACCGCGGGCGGCGGCGGACGCGGCATCCGCGTGGTCCGGACCGCCGACGAGTTGGCGGATGCCTACGAACGCACCAGCTCGGAGGCCGAGCGCGCGTTCGGCAGCGGCATCGTGTTCCTGGAGCGGCTCGTCACCGGCGCCCGGCACGTCGAGGTGCAGGTGATCGCCGACGGCCAGGGCACGGCGTGGGCGCTGGGCGTCCGCGACTGCTCCGTGCAGCGGCGCAACCAGAAGGTCATCGAGGAGTCCGCGTCCGTGCGCCTCGACGCCGACCAGGTCGCCGAGCTGAAGGTCTCGGCCGAGCGGCTCGCCGTGGCCGTCGACTACCGCGGCGCGGCGACCGTCGAGTTCCTCTACCACCCCGGCGAACGACTGCTGGCGTTCCTCGAGGTCAACACCCGGCTGCAGGTCGAGCACCCGATCACCGAGGCCACGACGGCGTTCGACCTGGTCAAGGCGCAGCTGCACGTCGCCGAGGGCGGCGCGCTGACCGGGGCGCCGCCCTCGGAGTCCGGACACGCGGTGGAGGCCCGGCTCAACGCCGAGGACCCGGATCGCGACTTCGCCCCCGCACCCGGGCGGATCGCGCTGCTGACCTTGCCGAGCGGGCCGGGCGTGCGGGTCGACACCGGTGTGGGCACCGGCGACGAGATCCCCGCCGACTTCGACTCGATGATCGCGAAGATCATCACCTACGGGCGGACCCGCGACGAGGCGCTCGCCCGCCTGCGCCGCGCCGTGCGCGACACGACCGTGCTCATCGAGGGCGGCGCCACCAACAAGAGCTTCCTGCTCGACCTGCTCGACGCGCCCGAGGTCGTCGACGGCACGGCAGACACCGGCTGGATCGACCGGGTGCGGGCCGAGGGCCGGCTCGCCTCGCACCGCCACGCGGGCATCGCGCTGGCCGCGGCCGCGATCGAGGCCTACGAGGAGAGCGAGCACGCCGAGCAGCAGCGCCTGCTGACGAGCGCCCACGGCGGACGTCCGCAGGTGCGCCTGCAGGGCACGGACGCCTCGGCGGAGATCGAGCTGAAACTGCGCGGTGCCGGGTACCGCGTGGCGGTGGCGCGCACCGGGCAGAGCCGGTTCCGCATCGCGATCGACGGTGCCGGCGCGGCGCCGCCGTTCGACGTGGACCTGCGCCGCTTCGACGCGAGCAGCGGCCAACTCACCGTGCACGGACACCGTTACCGCCTGGTCACCGGTACGCACGGACCGGTGCACCTGGTCGAGGTCGACGGCGTCACCCACCGCGTCAGCAGGGACGAGGGCGGCGTGCTGCGTTCGCCCGCACCGGCCCTCGTGGTGGCCACGCCGCTGGAGGTCGGCGACGGGGTCGAGGCCGGGGCACCGGTGCTCGTGCTGGAGAGCATGAAGATGGAGACGATCCTGCGGGCGCCGTTCCGCGGAACGCTCGTCGCCCGGCCCGTGGCGGTCGGCAGTCAGGTCGAGGCCGGCGCCCCGCTGCTGCGTCTGGAGCCGGCCGCCGACGAGACCGACGACGCCGGTGCCGATGCGGCCGCCCCCGCGGTGGACCTGGAACTGCCGTCGCCGCCGCCCGAGGAGCCCGCGGCGCAGCGGGTGGAGCGCGGTCTGGACCAGCTGCGGAGCCGGCTGCTCGGCTTCGACGTCGCTCCGAGGCGGCCTCCGACGGGGAGAGCCGCGCACTGGCGGCCTACCTCAAGGCGCGCGATCAGCTCGTCGCCGACGGACACCGGCCGCTCGAGGGCGAGGTCGGTCTCGTGCGCGTGTTCGCCGATCTGTGCGAGCTGACCCGCAACCGGCCGGCCGACGCCGAGGCTGGCGAGGGCGCCGAGGCTGCCGAGGGTGTTGTGGCGGTGCACAGTGCACGCGAGTACTTCCACACGTACCTGCAGAGCCTCGACACCGAACGCGCCGGCCTGTCGGACGCGTTCCTCGACCGGCTCCGGCGCGTGCTCGGGCACTACGGGATCACCGACCTCGACCGGACGTCGGAACTCGAGCAGGCGGTGTTCCGGATCTTCCTGGCCCAGCAGCGGCTGTCGGCCGATGCGAGCGTCGTGACGACGGTCCTGCAGCAGTGGCTCACCGAGCCCGCGCCGCCGAGCGCGGTGCAGCTGACCGTCGGCGAGGCGTTGGAGCATCTCGTCGTCGCGACGCAGCTGCGGTTCCCGGTCGTCACCGACCTCGCCCGCACGCTGGTGTTCCGGTGGTTCGGCCAGCCGATGTACCGCCGGAACCGCGCCGAGAGCTACACCGCGGTGCGGCGGCATCTGCGCCACCTCGACCGGCATCCGGACGCCCCGGACCGGCAGGAGCGCATCGCCGCGATGGTGGCCACACCCGAACCGCTGGTGCGCGTGCTGGCGCAACGCATCGGCAGGGCGGGCACCGACCAGTGCCCGATGCTGGAGGTGCTGGCCAAGCGCTACTACCACCAGCGCCGCCTGCACGGATTCCGCACGGAACACCGCGACGGGTTCGACTGCGCGAGTGCCGAGTACGCGCGCGGCGGCACGGCGTTCCGACTCCTCAGCACGGCAACCGACGTCGAACGGCTCGACGACGCGCTCTCCGCGCTGAGCGACCTGGCCGCGCAGGACGGCGCGGCGGACCTCGTCGCCGACGTCTATCTCACGTGGGCCGACCAGCCCGCCGACGTCGACGCGATGGCCGCGCAGCTGGGCGAGACGCTGCGCGCGGCACGACTGCCCGAGCGCACCGTGCGCGTGACCGCCAGCGTCGCGGGTCGCAGCGGTTCGGCGATGCACCACCACTTCACGTTCACCGCCGAGGCGGGGGAGCTGACCGAGGACCGACTGATCCGCGGTCTGCACCCGATGATCGCCCAGCGGCTGCAGCTCGCGCGGTGGCGCCGGTTCGAGCTCACCCGGCTGCCCTCGACCGACGAGGAGGTCTACTTCTACCGCTGCGCGGCCACCGAGAATCCGGCCGACGAACGGCTGCTGGCCATGGCCCAGGTTCGCGACCTGACGCCGTTGCAGGACGACGAGACCGGTCGCATCCTCGCGCTCCCGGACGCGAGAACGCGCTCGAGGCGTGTGTCGCGGCGATCCGGGCGGAGCAGGCCCGGCGGCCCGCGAAGAAACGCCTCGACACCAACCGGGTCCTGCTCTACGTGTGGCCGCCGAACCCGCTGAGCGTCGAGGAGCTGAAGGCCATCGCCCGCCGCGTCCTGCCGACCACGTACGGCGCGGGCCTGGAGGAGGTGCTGCTCATCGGCCGAAGGCCGGTCGACGACAGCGGCGAGCTGACCGACATCGCCGTGCGGATCTCGTCGGATGTCTCGTCCGGGGTTCGGGTCGAGGTGATCGAGCCGCCGTCGGAGGAGATCCGGCCGCTCGACGAGTACGGCCAGAAGGTCCTGCGGGCGCGCCGCCGCGGTGCGGTCTATCCGTACGAACTGACGGGCATGCTCGCCGGGGCCCAGGGCACGTTCACCGAGTACGACCTCGACGCCGACGGCGCGCTGGCTCCGGTGGACCGGCCGAAGGGCGGCAACACCGCGGGCATCGTCGTCGGGGTCGTGACGACGCCGACCGACCGCTATCCCGAGGGCGTCACGCGGGTGGCGTTGTTCGGCGACCCGACCAAGTCGCTGGGCTCACTGTCCGAACCGGAGTGTGCGCGGGTCATCGCGGCACTGGACCTGGCCGAGCGGATGGCCGTGCCGGTCGAGTGGTTCGCGCTGTCGGCGGGCGCGCGGATCGCGATGGACTCGGGCACCGAGAACATGGACTGGGTCGCTGCGGCGCTCAAGCGGATCGTCGAGTTCACCCAGGCCGGTGGTGAGATCAACATCGTCGTCGCGGGGATCACCGTCGGTGCCCAGCCGTACTGGAACGCCGAGGCGACGATGCTCATGCACACCAAGGGAATCCTGGTGATGACGCCGGATTCGGCGATGGTGCTGACCGGCAAGCAGTCCCTCGATTTCTCCGGTGGCGTGTCGGCCGAGGACAACTTCGGCATCGGCGGCTACGACCGCGTGATGGGACCGAACGGCCAGGCCCAGTACTGGGCCGCCGACCTGGCCGGCGCGCGGGACGTGCTCATGGGGCACTACGACCACACCTACATCGCACCGGGGGAGACCGCGCCCCGGAACGCGGCGACGAGCGATCCGGCCGGCCGCGATGTCACCGGGTTCCCGCACCACGTGACGGGCAGCGAGTTCACGACCGTCGGCGAGATCTTCTCCGCCGAGGCCAATCCCGACCGGAAGAAGCCGTTCGACATCCGCACCGTGATGCGCGCACTGTCCGATCAGGACCACCCGGTGCTCGAGCGGTGGGCGGGGATGGCCGACGCCGAGACCGCCGTCGTGCAGGACGTGCACCTGGGCGGTCGCCCGGTGTGCCTGCTCGGGATCGAGTCCAGGCCGGTGCCGCGGCGGGGCTTCCCGCCGACCGACGGCCCCGACACCTACACCGCAGGCACGTTGTTCCCGCGGTCGTCGAAGAAGGCGGCCAGGGCCATCAACGCCACCAGCGGCAACCGTCCGCTCGTGGTGCTGGCCAACCTGTCCGGATTCGACGGATCGCCCGAGTCGATGCGCAAACTCCAGTTGGAGTACGGCGCGGAGATCGGCCGCGCGATCGTCAACTTCGACGGCCCGATCGTGTTCTGCGTGATCTCGCGCTACCACGGCGGTGCGTTCGTGGTGTTCTCCAAGGCGCTCAACCCCAACATGACCGTGCTGGCCGTCGACGGGTCGTACGCGTCGGTGCTGGGCGGCGCGCCCGCCGCGGCGGTCGTGTTCTCCGGCGAGGTCAACGCGCGCACCGCGGCCGACGAGCGGGTCCACGCGGCGCAGGCGCGGGTCGGTGAGGCCGAGGGCGTCGACCGGGCGGCGCGCAGCGCCGAACTCGCCGACGTCCGGGCCGAGGTGCGCGCCGAGAAGCTCGGCGAGGTGGCCGCGGAGTTCGACGCGGTACACAGCATCCAGCGTGCCGTGGAGGTCGGGTCGGTCGACGCGGTCATCCGGCCCGAGGACCTGCGCCCCGCGATCATCGACGCCATCACCCGCAGCTGAGGCGAACGCGAGCGTGCCCCCACGGCCGTGGGGGCACGCTCGCGTTCGTCGGGTGTGGGTCCCTCAGGCGGGCTCCGGCTCGCGTTCCCGGTCGGCCTCCGCCTCGGCGGTGCGGCGTTCGGCGCGCACCGAGCGGATCGCGGTGGTGAGGCCGGTCGCCCAGAGCGCGACCACGGCGGTGAGCACGGCGATCGTGACGCTCAACGAGGCTTCGAACGACGACAGCAGGGTCTGCATGTTGGTCAGCACGATGAGGCCACCGGCAGCGGCACCGAGGATGCGTGCCGGCAGCTTCTTGACCACCCAGGCCGCGAACGGCGCTGCGATGACACCGCCGATCATCAGGCCGGCGACGACCGTGTAGTTCATCGACTCCTCGGCCGAGAGCGCGAACAGGAAGCCGAGGCTCGCCGCCACGGCCACGATGAACTCGGAGGTGTCCACCGAGCCGACGACCTTTCGCGGTTCGAGCCGTCCGGACGAGAGCAGGCTCGTGGTCGCGACCGGCCCCCAGCCGCCGCCACCGCTCGCGTCGATGAACCCGGCGACCAGGCCCAGCGGAGCCAGGAACCGCGAACCGGGCCTGCGCGAGGCGACGAACCGGCCGAGCTTGAGGAACGAGAACCGGATCAGCACGTACGTGCCGAGCACGAGCAGGATCGTCGTGATCCACACCTCGGCCGACTCGGTGGCCAGCGACGTGAGGACGTAGGCGCCGAGGACGGCACCGATCGCCCCGGGCAGGGCCAGGGTGCCGACGACCCGCCAGTCGACGTTGCGCATCTTCCAGTGGGCCAGGCCCGACGCCAGCGCGGTGCCGACCTCCGCGAGGTGGACCGCCGCGGACGCGACCGCCGGGGCGGTGCCGGCGACCAGCAGGGTCGTCGTGGCCGTGACGCCGAACGCCATGCCGAGCGACCCGTCGACCATCTGCGCCAGGAATCCGGCCAGACCGAACAACAGAAGTGTTTGCATGCCGACCTCGGTCAATCAAGGAATCGTGATTCGGAAAATGCGGACAAACGGTTCGCTGTCGGCCGGCGGCAGCGCAATGCCGGTGCGAAAACGTCCGTCGGCCGCGGTTTTGGATGGTGACACGCATTCGCTGTGCGGTACACCGCGTGTCCGCATTTCAGGATCGTGGTTTAACACACATTCTTACTAACTAGGTGAAAAGAAGATTTTTAACGTGAAGAAAAGAAGACCCTGCCTGTTCCGGGTGGCGGGAAGTCGGGTGAGATGGGTCGGACCGCCGTAGTGTTTCCGGGCGAGACGAAAGTGAGGCATGCGAGTGGGCAGGCAGCTACCGGCGTCGGTCCGGGACGTCCCGGGTGCGGGCGGGGTCAGGGAGTCGAACGCGGCGGCGGTGCTCGCCGCGGCGCGGACGGACGGTCCGTTGTCGCGGGCGGAGATCGCGAGGTTGACCGGGCTGAGCATGCCCACGGTCAGCAGGCAGGTCGCGACGCTGACCGACCTCGACCTGCTGCGGGAGGCGCCGGAGAACGCGACCGGGGGCGGCATCGGTCGGCCCACCGTTCCGGTGCGGCTCAACGACGACGTCATCGCCGCGTGCGGTGTGCACATCGGGATCGTGACCACGACCTACGGCCTGACCAACCTGTCCGGCGAGCTGCTGGGCAGTGAGCGGATCCCGACGCCGAAGGGCTCGGCCGCCGAGGTGCTGCGGGCCATCGGCGACGAGGTCAGCACCTTCCTCGCCGAGTGGCCGCAGCGGCGCATCATCGGCGTCGGGCTCGCGATCGGCGGTCAGGTGGACGCCGAACGCGGACTGCTGGAGCACGAGCCGCTCGACTGGCACGGCGTGCCGGCGAAGGCGCTGCTCGAGGAGGTCACCGGCCTGCCGGTGCACCTCGACGGCCACGTGCCGGCCATGGCCACCGCCGAGCTGCTGTTCGGGGTGTCGGGCCGAGCGTCGAGCTCGCTGTACTTCTACGCGCGCGAGATGGTGGGCGTGGCGATCGCCGTCGACGGCGTGCTGCACCGCGGTCCCGGCCAGTCCGGCAGCATCGCCCACCTGCCGATCGGCAGCGACGTGGAGTGCGACTGCGGGCGCACCGGCTGCCTGGAGGCCACGGTGGCCGACCGGTCCGTCGTCGAGCGCGCCAGGCGGGCCGGGGTCATCGCCGGGTCCGAGCTCAGCGACGTGGTCGAGGCGGCGCAGACCGACCCGAAGGCGGCCGACATCCTCGCCGAACGTGCCCGCGCGCTCGGGCGCGCGATCGCGCGGACACGCGATCTGGTGAATCCGGATCTCGTCGTGCTCGGTGGTCAGGCCATCACCGAGGCACCCGAATATCTCGACACCGTGTTGGACGAATTCGCCGCGAATACCGTGCTGCCCGGAAAGGATTTGGTCGTGATGACACAATTCGGGCGAAACGTGCAGGCGATGGCGGCCTGCACGGGTCTGCTCACACAGTTGTACGACCACCCCTTGTCGATGTTGGGCGCCGATTCCCTCCGCGACTGATTCGCCGCATCGGCATCGCGGACCGGAGCTGTCCGGCATCGCTCGTAGCGTCCTCGGCAGCACCGGACGAGGAAGGGACGCGAGGATGGGCACCACAGGGACGACCACGGCCGACACGGCAGCGGCGGGCGCTGCGGGAACGGCGGGCGCTGAGCGGGAGCGCGCCGATCTGCTCGGGATGCTGGCGCGGCAACGGTGGTTCCTGCGCTACACGGCGCGGGAGCTCGACGACGAGCAGGCGAACCGGGCGACGACCGTCAGTGCGCTGACCGTGGCCGGGTTGATCAAGCACGTCGCCGCGGTCGAACGGGGGTGGCTCGACTTCGCGGGCGCCGATTCGGCAGAGTCCCGCGACGTGGCCGGGGCGAAGGCCGTGGCCGGTGACCCGGACGAGTTCCGGTTGCTGCCCGGCGAGACGCTGGCCGGGCTCCTCGACGACTACGCGGCCGTCGCGCGGCGCACCGAGGAGTTCCTCGCCGCCGCCGACCTCGACGTGACCCACGAACTGCCGGAGGCGCCGTGGTTCGAGCCGGAGGAGCGCTGGTCGGTGCGGCAGGTCCTGCTCCACGTGATCACCGAGACCTCCCAGCACGCCGGGCACGCCGACATCATCCGCGAAACCCTCGACGGACAGCGCACCATGGCCGAGTGACCGGGCCGCGCGGCACGGGAACGTGGGGGCTCAGGCGGGCTGGCGGTGCAGGAGGGCGATGACCTCCTCGTCGGTCACCGGGCGGAAATCGCGGTACCAGTTGCCGACCGCGCGCATCCACACCCGCGGGTTGGGGCACACCGTGTGATCGGTGGCCGAGGCCAGTTCCTCCAGCACCTCGGCGGGGGCGACCGGCACCGCGAGGGTCAACCAGCGTGCGCCGCGGCTCGCGACCGACCGCAGGGCCGCCCGCGTCGTCGCCCCGGTCGCGACGCCGTCGTCGACGACGACCACGGCGCGGTCGCGCAACGTCGCGGGCGGGCGATGGCGGCGCAGCGTCGCCGCGGTCCGTTCCAGTTCGGCGAACGCGTGGGCGGCGGCCTCGTCGACGTCGGCGGGGCCGAGCCCGCGCTGGCGCAACACGTCCGGGTTCGTCACGACCGTGCCGCCCTCGGCGATGGCGCCGAGCGCGAGCTCCGGATCGCCGGGCACGCCGAGCTTGCGCACCGGGATGATGTCGAGCTCGCCGCCGATCGCATCGGCGATCTCCTTGGCCACGACCACGCCGCCGCGGGGGAGACCGAGCACCAGCGGCCGCTGACCGTCGAGGTAGCGCAGGCGGGCCGCCAGCTCGCGGCCGGCGGCACGGCGATCGGCGAACTCCATCCCGGGCTCCCGTGCAGACTGTCTCGACGCAGGATCGACTGCCTCGTCGATCCAGGGTGCTCGCGTCCGCGCCGGGTGTAAACCGCCCACCGGGTGCGTGACCACCTCAGGTGGACGGGTAGCGCTCCTCGTGGACGACGGCGTCGAGGGGCAGCCGCTCGCGCCAGCCGTGCCGCTCCAGATCGGGCGTCTCCTCGAGGTGCGTCACCGGGCCCAGGCACAGCCACGCCACCGGGCGCACGCGCTCGGGGATGCCGAGCAGCTCGCGCAGCACGGGCTCGCGGTAGAAGCTGACCCAGCCGATGCCGAGGTCCTCGGCGGTCGCGGCGAGCCACAGGTTCTGGATCGCCAGGCAGACCGAGTAGAGCCCGGCATCGGCGATCGCATGCCGGCCGAGTACCGCGGGGGAACCGCGGTCGGGGTCGTAGGTGACCACGACCGACAGCGTCGACTCGAGGATGCCCTCGATCTTGATCTTGGCGAACGTCTCGGCGCGCTCGCCCGACAGCTCGGCCGCGAACGCCTCGCGTTCGGCCGCGACGTGCTCGCGGAACGCGGCGCGCGTGTCGCGGTCGCGCACGAGCACGAAGTCCCACGGCTGGCTCATCCCGACGCTCGGGGCCGCGTGGGCCGCACCGAGCACCCGGCGGAGGGTGTCCTCGTCGACCGGTGCGCCCGTGAACTGACCGCGCACATCCCGGCGACGGCCACACAGCGTGTAGAAGTCCTCGGCCAGGGACTGCGGCGACTGCGGCACCCGGGGGATCTGCGAGCTCACCACTCGCGGTTCTTCAGCCCGACGAGAACCCGGTCGGCGAGCGAGGGGTCGACGTTCGACGGCGGCTCCGGGGCAGCGGCGGCGGCCTCCGGCGGAAGGTTGCGGCGCTCGCCGCGGTGCGGAAGGCGCACCTGCGTCGCCGACATGCCCGGCGGCAACGGGATCTCGCACCACACGAGCTTGCCGCGGCCCTGCACCGGCATCGCGCCCGTGCGGCGGCCCTCGATCACCGGCGCGTCGTCGTGGGCGTTCGCGAGCTGGTCGTCCTCCACCTCGATCACGAGGCAGTCGCCCTTCAGTCGCAGGCGCACGCTGACGAATCCCGTCCGGCCCTGGGCGTGGTCGAGCACGTTCTGCACCAGCGTGCGCACCGCCTCGCTCGTGGTCTCCCGCAGCATCGGCAGCTGCCACTCGCTCAGCGAGAACTCCGCGAACATCGCCGCGCAGTTCAGGGCGCTGGGCACGGCGACGAGCCGGATGTCGTCGACCTGTGCGGTGTGGGTGCTCACTCGTGATCCTTCCGCGCCGCGTGCCACTCGGACCGGACTGGCACATCTTGCAGGACGACCGGGCCCGGAGGGGCGTGCACCCCGAGCCCACGCAGCGGGCGGTCACGGCCAGGTGGCGGCCCCGACTGCTCGCCTGTGCCCTGCCTCGGACGAGAACACTCTAGGTGTGATCTGTGCGTCAGTACATGGGCTACGCACCGTGATTCATGTCCCACGAACGGGTGTACGGTGCGGCCTTCGGCGCACGTGAGCATAGGCGGTCACGCCGCGCGTCGAACCAGGGACTGGTTGTGGACATCGGCCAGGGCTTCTGCTTGCATAGGCGTCCGTTGGTCGGGGGAGTTACGGCCGAATCCGAGGCCCGTACGCGACTCAAGGAAAGTGTGGACACCAATGGCGAGGCGGGCGAAAGCGCGAGAGATTCTGGAGCGCTCTCGTGTGTTACTTGACCGCTCCCGGGTGGCGGCGGCGCAGCTGCTCGACCCCCCGCGGTACGACGGGGAGACCGCCGATGCGGCGGCGATCACGACGTATGCGCAGCCACTTCCTGCGCACGACACCGGCGAGCAGCAGCAGGCCCTGGTCGACATGTGCGCGAACCTCGCGCTGCGTGACCTGAACCTGGTCGACACGCTGCTGTCCGAGCTGGAGAAGATGGAGACCGGCGAGGAGGACGACGAGCGCCTCGAGCAGCTCTACCGCCTCGACCACCTGGCGACGCGGCTGCGCCGCAACGCCGAGAACCTGCGGGTGCTCGCGGGTCGGGACGCAGGTGGGCCCGGTAATGACGCATCGTCCCTTGTGGACATTGTCCGTGGTGCGATGTCGTCGATCGACCAGTACGCCCGCGTGACCATCGGTCGCGTCGTGTCGCTCGGTGTCGTCGGCTTCGCCGCCGAGGACATCAGCCGACTGCTGGCGGAACTGCTCGACAACGCGGCGAACCAGTCGCCGCCCAACGCGCCGGTGCGCGTGAGCGCGCACCTGACCGAGACCGGCAGCGTCCTGATGCGCATCGAGGACGAGGGCATCGGCCTGCCGGAGGAGCGGATCGACGAGCTCAACCGGCGCCTGTCGCCGTCCGAGGTCGACGAGGTCATCCTCGACGACGCGGCCGTGCGCAGCATGGGGTTGACCGTCGTGCGGCGCCTGGCCGACCGGCACAAGCTGACCGTGTCGCTGGCGAATCGGCTGCCGAGCGGCACCACCGCGACGGTGCTGCTGCCGTCCGGTCTGGTCACCGAGGTTCCCGACGCCATGTGGTCGGGCAACGAGACGGTGTTCTACTCGCAGGGCCCCGGCCTGGTCGAGCCCGCGCCGGAACCGCCGGTCGGTGACCGGTCCCCGGCGGCCGGCCCCGCGATGGGAACGGCCCCCCGTTCGTCCGGTGCGATCTCGGGCGAGCTGCCCCGTCGCGTGCCGCAGCAGAGCGGCGCCGCGGCGAGCCCGCCGCCGCCCCTGGCCCCTCCGCCGGAGGAGGCGCCGTCCCCGCGTCCGCGTCCGCGGCCGGCACCCAGCCCGACCGCGACCGGTGGCACGACCGCCAGCGGTCTGCCGCGGCGGGTGTCGCAGAGCCTGAAGGACGTCACGGCGGCCGGTGCGGGTTCCGGTTCCTCGGTGCCGCACGAGGCGGCTCCCGAGGACCCGATGGAGGACCCCGTGGCGCTGGAGCAGGGCCACGACCAACTCCTTGCCGACCTGGACGCGTTCTCCGACGGCGAGCAGCTCGCCGCCGAGACCTCCGAGTCCGAGAGCGCGGCCGGCGGTGCCGAGTCCGGGGAGCAGTCCTCGCAGCCGAAGCACCGGCTCGACGACACCCGACCCGAGTCCGGTGGGGCCGCCGAGTGAACCCACAAACCAGCGCCGGAAAACACAACTTCTCGTGGTTGATCAACGACTTCGTCCACAAGGTGCACGGGGTCACGCACGCGTTGATCATGTCGTCGGACGGCTTTCCGTTGACGTCGTCGGACGAGGTCACGACCGACGAGTCGGAGCAGCTCGCGGCCATCGCCAGCGGCATGCTCAGCCTCGCGCGCAACAGCGCGACGCTGTTCGACAAGGGTGGGTGTGAGCAGATCATCATCCGGCTCACCCACGGCTACTTCCTGTTCATGGGCATCGGCAACGGCGCCGGCCTCGCTGTGCTGACCGGGCCCGAATGCGACATGAAGGTGGTCGCGTACGAGATGACGCAGTTCGTCCGCAACGCCGGCCATGCCCTGACTCCGGAAATTCGTGCCGACATGCGACGCGTGCTGACCGCCCGCAGGGCGCAGGCGTGACGACCCCACTGGTGAGGAAGTGACCACCGTGTCCACAGAAAACGGGGCCGGTCAGCCGACACGGATGCGCAGCAAGCGGATCCGTCCTTACGCGCTCACCGGCGGCCGCACCAAATCGCGTTACGACCTACTGGTCGAAACGCTCATTTCGGTGCCGCGTTATGACCCGAGCCTGGCCGACTCCCTGATGCCGGAGTCGCGTCAGCTCTACGAGCGTGCGCGCACACGCGTGTCGATCGCCGAGTTGTCGGTGTCGCTCGCGTTGCCGCTGGGTGTGATCCGAGTCCTGGTCAGTGACCTGGCCGCGCAGGGCGCGATCTACATCCACCCGACGGCGTACGCGTACGCGCACGATCGGAACGTACTCGAGAGGATCCTCGATGGACTCAAGCGGCTACCGGTCTGACGGCCCGACGGCGGCCGGCGGGAACGGCGCCGTGGAGGCCGCCGACCCGGAACAGTTGACGGTGTCGGCGAAGATCGTGGTGGCCGGCGGTTTCGGCGTCGGCAAGACCACGTTCGTCGGCTCCGTTTCCGAGGTACCGCCGATCAACAGCGAAGCCTGGATGACCGAGGCGGGAAGCGGAATCGACGAGGCGCCCGACGGCGCCCAGAAGTCGACCACGACCGTCGCGATGGACTTCGGCAAGATCACGTTGCACTCGGATCTGCTGCTGTACCTGTTCGGCACGCCCGGGCAGGCACGGTTCTGGTTCCTGTGGGACGACCTGTCCCGTGGCGCCCTCGGCGCCGTGGTCCTCGTCGACACCCGCCGGATCGACCAGTCGTTCGCCGCGATCAACTATTTCGAGAACGACTCGGACCTGCCGTTCATTGTCGCGATCAACCGATTCGACGGCGAGATGCACCATGACCTCAGCGAAGTCAGGGACGCCTTGGCGCTCGACGAGTCGGTCCCGCTGGTCACCGTCGACGCGCGGGATCCGAAATCCACGGCCGAGACGTTGCGTGAGCTCGTGAGCTACACGTTGTCGCTGGCCGAATTGTCTGACCCCGGGAGGACACGAACACATGCGTAAGATTCTGGTCGTCGGAGCCGGCCAGTCGGGTCTGCAGCTGGCGCTGTCGCTGCAACACCACGGATACGACGTCACGGTGATGTCGGCCCGCACCTCGGAGGAGATCCGCGGCGGCCGGGTGATGTCGACCCAGTGCATGTTCGCCGATGCCCTGCAGACCGAGCGCGAGGTCGGCCTCAACCTGTGGGAAGCCGAGTGCGTGACCGTCGACGGTCTCGGGGTGTCCGTCGCCGGTGAGGACAGCAGCCGGGTGATGAACTGGGCCGGGTGGCTCGACGCCTACGGCCAGTCCGTGGACCAGCGCGTGAAGATGGCCGGCTGGCTCGAGCTGTTCGAGGAGCGCGGCGGCAAGCTCGTCATCCACGGCGTGACCACGGCCGACCTGAACTCGCTGTCCACGATGTACGACCTGACGGTCGTCGCGGCGGGCAAGGGCGAACTGGTGCAGCTGTTCGACCGTGACAACGAGCGTTCGGTGTGGACGAAGCCGCAGCGCGCGCTGTCGGTCGTCTACGCCCACGGCGTGGAGACGCGGCCCGAGCACCCGAACAATCGCGCCGTGCGGTTCAACTTGATCCCGGGTGTCGGCGAGCTGTTCATGATCCCGGGCTACACGTTGAGCGGGAACTGCGAGATCCTGTTCTTCGAGGGCATCCCCGGCGGTCCGCTGGACTGCTTCAGCGACCGGCCGTCGCCGCAGGAACACCTCGACCGCACGCTCGCGTTGATGAAGAAGTTCCTGCCGTGGGAGTACGAGCGTTCTCGCAACGCGGAGCTCACCGACGATCGGGCCACGCTCGCGGGCGGCTACACGCCGGTCGTGCGCAAGCCCGTGGGCGAGCTGCCCTCCGGCGGCAAGGTGCTCGGCATGGCCGACGTCGTGGTGGCCAACGACCCGATCACGGGTCAGGGCTCCAACAACGCGGCCAAGTGCGCGCACACCTACCTGCACGAGATCCTCGAGCGCGGTGACCAGCCGTTCGACGCCGAGTGGATGTCGAACACGTTCGAGAAGTACTGGGACCACGCCCAGCACGTGACCGCGTGGACGAACGCGTTGCTGACGCCGCCGCCTCCGCACGTGATGGACATCCTGGGCGCGGCTCAGGTGAACTCCGCGGTGGCCAACCGGTTCGCCAACGGGTTCTCCGACCCGACGGACTTCCAGCACTGGTTCATGGATCCGCAGAAGGCGGCCGACTACCTGGCAAGCGTGTCGTAGTAGTCGTCGCGCAGCATCCACCTCCGGCGGCGGGCCGGCACCACGATCGGGTGCCGGCCCGCCGCCGTATCCGCGCCCGGGCACCATTCGTTGGTTAGGCCGACGGCGGGTCGGGAACTTCGAAGCCGCGCCCGGCACGCGGTGACGCGCCCGGCATGCGGTGGTTCGGTGAGGAGGTGGCGGCGCGATGGCGGTGTCGAAGTCGGCGGTGCAGCTGATCGCCGCCGTGGCCGTGTTCGTCGCCGCCGCGGTCGTGGTGACGCTGGTGTTGCTGTCCGGCGGTGACGCCCCCGACCGGGGCGGTGGGCAGCAGCCGTCGCCGCCCCCGGAGACCGGTCCCGAGCGGCGCCCGGTGGTCGTCGTGAAGGTCGACAACGTCGACCAGGCACGGCCCCAGACGGGACTGTCGGCCGCCGACATCGTCTACGTCGAACCCGTCGAGGGCGGGTTGACCCGCCTCGCCGCGGTGTACGCGAGCGAGCTGCCGGAGGCCGTCGGCCCGGTGCGCAGTGCCCGCGAGACCGACATCGCGTTGATCGAACAGTTCGACCGGCCCGTGTTGGCCTACTCCGGCGGCGCCCCCGAGATCGAGCCGCTGCTGCGGAACGCACCCATCGAGCTCGTGACCGACCGGATGCGCCCGGAGGCGTTCTTCCGCGGCCACGACCGGCCCATCCCGCACAACCTGTACGTCCGCCCGGACAGCCTGCCCGGCCAGGATCGCGACACCGGCCCGGCCGCGGTCGTCGACGCCGGCGCGGCACCGGAGGGCGGACGCGCCGCTGCGGACCACGAGGTCGCGTTCCGCGCGGCCGGCTACCGGTTCCACTGGTCGGAGGCCGACGGCGGCTATCGCGTCGTGTTGAACGGCACGCCGGTCACCACGACCGAGGCGGGCGAGGTGGTCGCCGGCACGGTCGTCGTGCAGCGCACGGAGATCCGCGAGGGCAGGCAGGTGCGCGACTCCGGCGGCCGGTTCTCGCCCGTGGCGGTCTCGGTCGGCAGGGGAGAGGCGACGATCCTGCGCGACGGTCGGGCGTTCGAGGGCGAGTGGGTCCGCGAGAACCGCGGCGATCCGATCACCTACCGGACCGAGTCCGGTGAGCCGATCCGGATGTCCGACAGCGGCCCGGTGTGGGTGCTGCTGGCGCCGCGGTGAGAACCGTGCGGTCCGGCCTCAGCGGGGCATGCGCCGCCAGACGGCGCGGGGCAGCAGGCGCAGCGCGAAGAACAGCGGACGCAGCATCCACGGCACCCACACGGTGTGCCTGCCGGATGTCAGCGCGCCGACCGTGGCGGCGGCGACCTGGTCCGGGGTGCTCGAGAACGGTGCGGGTGACATGCCCTCGGTCATCCGCCCGACGACGAACCCGGGCCGCACCAGCAGCAGGTGCACGCCGCTGCCGGCGAGGGCGTCGGCGAGTCCGGAGGCGAACCCGTCGAGTCCGGCCTTGGCCGAGCCGTAGACGTAGTTGGCGCGGCGCACCCGCACGCCGGCGACGCTGGAGAACACGACCAGCCGGCCGCTGGCCTGGGCGCGCAGCAGGTTCGCGACGTGGGTCAGCACGCTGACGTGGGCGGTGTAGTCGGTGTGCACGATCTGCAGCGCGTGCGCGGCGTCGGTCTCGGCGCGCGCTTGGTCGCCGAGGATGCCGAAGGCGGTGACGACGACGTCGACCGGTCCGTGGGCGGTCATGATCTCGCCGAGCACGTCGGCGTGCCGGTCGGTGTCGTCGGCGTCGAACTCCACCCGGTCGACGCGCGTGGCGCCGGCGGCACGCAGCTCGCGCTCCTGCTCGTCGAGTTCGTGGCTGCGGCGCGCGGCCAGGACGAACTCCGTGGATCCGGCACGGGCGAGTTTCGTGGCCACGGCGAGACCGATCTCGCTGCGGCCGCCGAGGACGACGACGGTTCCGTTCATGGCCGACAGTGTGCCTGCCCACCCACGCCGCCCGTCCCGGAAGGGGTGGGGTCTCGGGCGGTCACCGCCCTTGCTGGCGGTCGTAGCGATCCCGGTGGATCTGGACCTCATCCATGTGGGTCTCGGCCCAGGACTTGATGTGGACCATCACGTCCTGGAGCGAGTGCCCGAGGTCGGTCAGGGCGTACTCGACGGTGACCGGGACGGTCGGGGTGACGGTCCGGGTCAGCAGGCCGTCGCGTTCGAGCGAACGCAACGTCTGGGTGAGCATCTTCTGGCTCACGCCTGCGATCCTGCGCGCGAGCATCGAGTACCGCATGGGAGCCGGCCCGTCGCCGCGCTCGTGGTCGGCCAACGCCGCGAGCACCAGGCCGACCCACTTGTCGGAGATCCGGTCGAGGAGCCGGCGGCTGGGGCAGGCCTCGAGGAACGCGTCGTAGTCGGCCTTCGCCGCGGCGCGGCGTTCGGCGGCGGACCTGGTGGCCATGGCACCTCCCGGACGTGATGGTGACTTACGCACTTCAAGGTGCCTACTTCCTTGCGGAGAGTGACCTGTTCATCGTGAGGGGCGGACAGACAGCGGCGCAACACGTGGCAGTCGCCGGCGCCGCGGACGACAACGCGAAGGGGCGCACGATGATCGAACAGGGGACCTCCCGGAGGGCCGTGGTCCGCCGCCCGTCCGGACCGGAGGCGACCGAGCTCGTCGAGGTCCCGGTGCCCGACCCGGGCGCCGGGCAGATTCGGGTCCGGATCGCGGCGGCGGCCGTGAACCCGGTCGACGTCGGCGTGGCCGGTGGGGTGTTCCACGAGCTCGGGCTCGTGAACCAGCCGGAGTACACGGGCCTCGGTTGGGACTTCGCCGGCACCGTCGAGGCCGCGGGAGCCGGCGTCGACCTGCCACTCGGTACCCGCATCGCGGGGTTCGTCGACGGCTTCGACCGGGACCACGGCGCCCACGCCGAGCACCTCGTCGTCGACGCCACGCAGGTCGCCGTCGTGCCGAACGGACTGGACCTGGTCACGGCTGCTGCCGTGCCGCTCACCGCCACGGCGGCCGCCCAGCTCGTCGACCTGCTCGGCGAGCCGTCCGCCGGTGGAGACCGCCTCGTGGTCACCGGTGCCGCCGGCGCGGTCGGTGCGTATGTCGCCGTCCTGGCCCGCGAGCGCGGGTGGCGGGTGACCGGCGTCGCGCGGCCCGCGGACGAGCGGTTCGTGCGCGGTCTCGGCGTGGAATTCGCGCCGGCACCCGATTCCGCCTCCGGTCCTGATTCAGCCGCCGGCTCCACGGACACGGCAGTCGGGGTCGCGGCCGATGCTGTTGCCGACGCAGCCGCCATGCAGCGGACTGCGCTGCGGTACGTGCGCGACGGCGGCCGGTTCGTCGGCGTGCAACCCGCCGCCCCGCCGCCGGAGGAGCGCGGCATCGCCGTGGGTGTCGTGGTCGCACGTCCCGACGGCCCGTTGCTCGCCCGGCTGCTCGACCGCGTGGCCGCAGGCGAACTCCCGGTGCGTGTGGAGGCGACCATGAGCCTGGAGGACGTCGTGCCCGCCTACCGGCGCGTGGCCGCCGGCGGTGTTCGTGGCCGGATCGTCCTCGTCCGGGACCGGAGCGCCACGGCCGGTGGGCCGCCGTGACGCCCGGCCCGCTCGCTGCGGCCGTTCATGCGGTCGCGGTCGCCTTGGCCAGGGCGATGCCGCCGACGATCAGACCGAGTGCCACCAGCCTGCTGGTCGTCGCCGGTTCGTGGTGCACCAGGATGCCGATCGCGACCGCGCCGACGGCGCCGATCCCGGTGAACACGACGTAGGCCGTGCCGACGGGAATCCGTTGCATGGCCAGCGAAAGCAGGTAGACCGCGGCCGCGGCGAGGGCGAAGCAGAGCGCGGTGGGCAGGGGCCGGGTGAATCCCTCGGTCGGCTTGATGCTCTGGGACCAGGCGACCTCGATGACGCCGGCGAGTACGAGCAGCACCCAGCTCATGGCCGGCTCCCGAGGTCGGCCGCGGCCGCGAGCGCCGCGGCGCGAGACTCCTCGTGGGCGGTGCGCAGCCGCGCCAGCGCCGGATCGACGGTCGCGTTGGCCAGCTCGGTGCCGAACACGACCGGGTCGTCGATCGCGAAATGTCCCGCCAGGAAGTCCCGGAGGTATCGCTCCTGGTGGTCGTACGGGTGCTTCGGGGCGTCCGGGCCGTAGGCGCCTCCACGGGCGTAGGCGACGACGAACGTGCGGCCGGCCAGCGACATGCGAGGGAACGTGACCTGGTCGATCCACGCCTTGAGGGAGGCAGGGACCGAGTAGTTGTACATCGGGGTGGCGATGAGGACGACGTCGGCGGCCACCAGTTCGGCGAGCAGCGGCTCGACGACGGCCCACGCCTGCCGCTGCTCCGGGGTCCGTGCGGCCTCGGCGTAACGGTCGATGTCGGTGATCCCGTGGGCGAGGACGTAGTCGCACAGTTGGGTCCACGCCTCGTCGATCTGCGGGACGGGGTCGGCCGCAAGATCACGGTGGACGTAGGTGCCGTCGGGGTGGGCCGCCTTCCACGACGCGGCGAAGGTCCTGCCGAGTTCGCGGCTGAAGGATCGGGTGCGGGCACTGGCGTCGAGGTGGAGCAGGGTCTGCATCTCGTCTCCCAGGTAAGTGGACATCGTGTCCGGATGTCTGACACTCGAGGTCAACCGGACAGCGTGTCCACCTATTCCCGTATCCTGGGGGCGATGAGTGAACGTGCGGACGCCGCCCACAACCGGCAACGCGTGCTGACGGCGGCAGCGGCGCTGTTCGCGCGCAAGGATCCCCGGGTCGTCACGATGGACGAGCTCGCGCGGGAGGCCGGCGTCGGCCGGGCCACGCTGTATCGCCGGTACCCGACCATCTCCGCGGTGGCGGTGGCCTTGTTGGACGACCACGAACGGCAGTTGCAGGAGGACCTGATCTCGGGTCCGCCGCCACTGGGGCCGGGCGCACCGCCCGCCCGGCGGCTGGCCGCGTTCTACGGGCGGATGGTCGACCTGCTCGAGCACCATGGCCGGCTGGTCCTCGGGGCAGAAGTGGGGAACGCACGCTTCTCCACGGGTGCCTACGGGTTCTGGCGTGCGCACGTGCTCGCCCTCGCGCGCGAGGCCGGTGCGGCGGACGCCGAAGCGCTGGCCGATGCCCTGCTGGCCCCGGTCGCGCCCGACGTGTACCTGCATCAGCGGGAGAACGGACTCGACGTCGAGCGCATCACTGCTGCGCTGGGAGTGCTCGCTCAGGTCCTCGACGCGGCGGAGTCCGGTGCGGCGGGCGCGGACGACCAGTGAGGATCCGGCAGCCGGAACCTCGGACGGTCAGACGTCGCGGGGCACGGTGCACAGGACCTGCGCCAGGCCCGTGTGGTCGGCCCGGACGGACTCCTGTTCGGAGACGACCACGCCGTTGACCGTGATGCTGCAGCTCACGGCCGGGTGGCCGGCCTGCTTGCTGGCCGCGGCCACCTGGATGCCGAGGTAGCCGTCGCTGCCGGCCGGTTCGGTGAAGGCGTGGTCGAACGGTTCGCCCTGCAACGCGACCTCGCTGCCCTGGCGATCGCGCACGACCCGCATCAACGTGTCCTCGGGGCCGGCGACATGGATCTCCACCCGGTGCGGACCGTCGGCCTGATCCCGATGAGGGTGCTGGCGGTCGTCATCGGGCGCCTCGTGGGCCGTCGCCGTGGACGGGTGCGCCGCGCCCGGCTCGACCGGTTCGAACGCCGAACTTCCGGCGCCGGTGAGGAGGATCGCGGCGGTCACCACGACGGACATCGCGGCGCCCGTGACGCGGCGTGCGCGCATGGCCCCTCCTGACGGTGGATCTGCGGGCCCGAGGATTGTGACATCCGTGACCGGGCGGACACGCACCGCGTCCACCCGGTCCGCCCGAATGGCGGGTACCCGGGCCGCGGCCGGCCAACCGGTAGCCTCTCGCGACATGGCCGACCAGCTGTACTTCCGTCAGTTGCTCGCGGGCCGGGACTTCGCCGTCGGCGATCCCGTCGCGACGCAGATGCGCAACTTCGCCTACCTGATCGGCGACCGCGAATCCGGCGAGGCGGTGATCGTCGACCCCGCCTACGCCGTGGGCGACCTGCTCGACGTGCTGGCCGCCGACGACATGCGCCTCACCGGGGTGCTGGCCACCCACCATCACCCCGACCACGTCGGCGGCGACTTCATGGGCTTCTCGTTGCCCGGTCTGGCCGAACTGCTCGGGCAGCAGCAGGTTCCGGTGCACGTCAACGACGCCGAGTCCGAATGGGTGCGGCGCGTGACCGGCGTGTCCGATTCGGACCTGGTGGCCCATGCCCACGACGACCTGCTCGAGGTCGGCTCGATCGGCATCCGCTTCCTGCACACCCCCGGGCACACGCCCGGTAGCCAGTGCTTCCTGGTCGGCGACAAGCTCGTCGCCGGCGACACGCTGTTCCTCGAGGGCTGCGGGCGCACCGACTTCCCCGGCGGCGACGCGACGCGATGTACCACAGCCTGCAGGCCCTGGCCGGTCTTGCCGGCAACCCCGTGGTGCACCCGGGGCACCTGTACTCGGCCGAACCGTCGGCCCCGCTCGACGAGGTCACCCGCGACAACTTCGTCTACCGCGCCAAGTCCCTGGAGCACTTCCGAGCCATGTTCGGCGCCTGAGTCCGCCGTGTCAGCACCCCACGTCGCCGTGTCAGCATCCCGTGTCGCCGTGTCAGCATCCCGTGTCGCCGTGTCAGCATCCCGTGTCGCCGTGTCAGCATCTGGCGTCGCCGTGTCAGCATCTGGCGTCGCCGTGTTGGCATCTCACGTCGCCGTGTTGGCGTCCTGCGGCTGGTGTCGGCAGTTCAGGACATGCCGAGTCGGCGGGCGAGGGTGATCTCGAGGACGACACGTTCGGGGTTGACGCGGGGTGTGCGGTACCGGGCGGCGTAGCGTCGTTCGGCCTCGGCGACCGAGTCCGGGTCGTCGCGCACCACGGCACGGCCCTCGAGCGTCGACCACCGCCGGCCGTCGACCTGGCTGACCGCCACGGGCGCACCGTCGGGTCCGGCGCGGCGGACGTTGCGGGCCTTCACGCTGTCGCGCGAGCAGATGACGCGCGCGGTCGTGAACGTCTCGTCGACGGTGACGCCCACCGGCACGACGTGCGGCGTGCCGTCGGCGCGCGGCGTCGTGAGGGTCGCGATGTGGCGTTCCCGCCAGAACTCGGCGAGGGCATCGGTCGGCGGATCCGCAGGCAGCGAAGTCATACCGACGACCCTAGGCGTGCCCGATCAGCAACTCGCGGAGGCCGGTGGCTGAGGTTGCCGCGGACCGCCGGTCAGGGCAGGAGGCGGGAGAGGGCGAGGGCGGCGGTGCGGACGGCCGGGGCGACGCGGTCGACGCGCATGCGGCCCGTCCAGCCGGACAGCGACAGCGCGCCCACGGCGATGCCGTCGGAGCCGATCAGCGGGGCGCCCGCGCAGACGACGCCGATCCCGGATTCCTCGCGATCGTAGGAGATTCCCTCCTCCGCGATCGTCGCCAGCTGGCGGCGCAACAACCCCGGTGCGGTGATCGTGCGCGAACTGACCCGCCGTAGTTCGCCCGTCAGTACACCGTCCACAACGGACGGCGGGGAGAACGCGAGGATCGCCTTGCCCACCGACGTCGCGTGCGCGGGGAACCGCCCGCCGACCCGGGACGCAACGTCGGCGCGTCCGGGCCCCGCAGGATGTCGAGGTAGACGACCTCGTCGCCGTCGAGCACCGCCAGATGCGCCGTGTTGCGCGTCGCCTCGCGCAGATCCGCCAGATGCGGCCGGGCCGCGTCGACCAGACCGCGCTGCTGGACCGCCAACTGCCCGATCTCGAACAACCGCAGCGACAACCGCAACCTGCCCCGCTCGCCGGCATCGAGCAGACCCTGGTCCACGAGATGCCCCACCAGGCGATGCGTGCTCGACTTCGGCATGCCGGTACGCCGCGCGAGCTCCGAGATCCCGAGCGTCTCCTCACCGGGCCGGAAGGCCGTCAGCACCGCGGCGAGCCGCGCCGCCGTGGCCCCACTGGTCTCGGCCGCACCCGACTCGGCGCCAGGACGACCGCCCACGCCGCCGCCCGCACCACCGCGCACACCAGGAACGTCATCGTTCCGATTAGCGGAACACATGCGTTGATCGTGCCTCATCGACTGGGGCAGCGTCACCTGCATGACAACTCCCACCGCCACGGCGGCCATCGTCGGTCCCGGCAACATCGGCACGGATCTGCTGGAGAAGCTGCGCCGCAGCACGCGCGTCGATGTGCGGTACATGGTGGGCGTCGACCCGGAGTCCGACGGCCTGGCACGCGCCGCGTCCTACGGTGTCGAGGCCTCGGCCGGCGGCGTCGACTGGCTGCTCGAGCGGGACGAGCTGCCGGACCTGGTCTTCGACGCGACGTCGGCGAAGGCGCATCTGGCCGCGGCGCCGCGCTACCTCGAGGCGGGCATCCGCGCCGTCGACCTGACGCCGGCGGCGACCGGCCCGTTCACGTGCCCGGTCGTGAACCTCACCGACCACCTCGACGCCCCGAACGTCAACATGATCACCTGCGGCGGGCAGGCGACCATCCCGATCGTGCACGCCGTGAGCCGGGTGACCGAGGTGCCGTACGCCGAGATCGTCGCGTCGGTGTCGTCGCGGTCGGCGGGCCCCGGGACGCGGGCCAACATCGACGAGTTCACCGAAACGACGGCCAAGGGTCTCGAGGTCGTCGGGGGAGCGGGCCGTGGCAGGGCGATCATCATCATCAACCCGATGGACCCGCCGATGATCATGCGCGACACGGTGTTCTGCGCGATCGACCCGGACGCCGACCGGGACGCCATCGCGAACTCCATTGTGGACACCGTGGCGCGGGTGCAGGAGTACGTACCCGGCTACACCCTCAAGGCTGATCCGCAGTTCGACGATCCCCGGCCCGACTGGAACGGTCGCGCCCGCGTGGGCGTGTTCCTGGAGGTCGCCGGTGGCGGCGACTACCTGCCGACCTACGCCGGGAACCTGGACATCATGACCGCGGCCGCGGCGCGCGTCGGCGAGCTGCTGGCCGATCGCGTCGCCGGTGCGGCCCACGAGCAGAAGGCGGTGCGCGCATGACGGCCCCGGTCCGGATCGTCGACACGACGCTGCGCGACGGCAGCCACGCGATGGCGCACCGGTTCACCGAGCAGAACGTGCGCGACACCGTCCGCGCGCTCGACGAGGCCGGGGTGTCGTTGATCGAGGTGACCCACGGCGACGGCCTGGGCGGCTCGACGTTCAACTACGGCTTCTCGCTCGTCGACGAACGCACCCTGATCGCCGCGGCGGTCGAGGAGGCCCACAGTGCGCGCATCGCGGTGCTGCTCCTGCCCGGTCTCGGCACGGTGGCCGACCTACGCGCGGCGGCCGACCTCGGCGCCGGGACGGTGCGGATCGCCACGCACTGCACCGAGGCCGACGTGTCGGTGCAGCACTTCACCGCGGCCCGCGAGCTCGGCCTCGAGACGGTGGGTTTCCTGATGCTCTCCCACATGTCCGAACCGGAGGCCCTGGCGAAGCAGGCCCGGATCATGGCGGACGCGGGTTGTCAGTGCGTCTACGTCGTCGACTCGGCGGGCGCGCTGATCCTGGAGGACGCCTCCGACCGCGTCGCCGCTCTCGTCGCCGAACTGGGGCAGGACGCGCAGGTCGGTTACCACGGACATCAGAACCTGAGCTTCGGCGTGGCCAACTCCGTGCTGGCCCATCGCGCCGGTGCCCGGCAGATCGACGGGTCGCTCGTCGCGCTCGGCGCGGGCGCGGGCAACTCGCCGACCGAGGTGCTCGCCGCGACGTTCGACCGGCTCGGCGTGGAGACCGGGGTCGACGCCTTCGCGCTGATGGCGGCCGCCGAGGACGTCGTCAAGCCCTACATCACGCGGCTGCCCGTGATGGACCGCTCGTCGATCGTGCAGGCTTCGCCGGGGTGTACTCGAGCTTCCTGCTGCACGCCGAACGCGCCGCCGAACGCTACGGCGTGCCCGCCCACGAGATCCTGCTGCGGGTCGGGGAGCGGCGCTACGTCGGCGGCCAGGAGGACATGATCATCGACATCGCGCTCGAACTCGTCGAGGAGGGCAGGACCGCTGCGGCCGGCGCGTGAGGGCTCAGGCGTGCAGCGCGTCGATCCCGAGCACGAGCTTGACGCAGTGCTCGACCAGTCGGTCGCGGCCCACCTCGAGGGTGCCGTCGAGGTAAGCGGTGAACAGGTTCGCGAGTCCGCCGACGAGGGCGGTCGCGGTCATCGCGCGGTCCTGTTCGTCGACCTTGTCGGACAGCTCGTCGCGGACCAGCGCGGCGAACATCGGGATGCGCTCGACGCCGCGGCTGCTCAGGGCGGGGTCGGCGAGCGGGGCGAGCAGCAGCACGTGACCCTTGCGCGGGTCGTCGATGATCAGCTCGACGAACGCCGTCACCGCGGCGCGCGCCCGCGCGGGACGGTCGTCGACCGGCGCCGCGGCGACCGCGTCGACCAGGGCCTGGTGCGCCTCGGTCACCACCAGGTCGTGCACGGCGATGATCAGTTCGTCCCGGTCGGTGAAGCTCTCGTAGAAGTACCGCTCGGTGAGGCGGGCATGGCGGCACACCGCGCGCACGCTCACGGCGGCGCTGCCGCCGGCACCGAGCAGTTCCAGGCCGGAGTCCAGCAGCTGCGTCCGCCGGGTCGCCCGCCGGTCGGCCAGCGTGGTGCCTGCCCACGTGCGGTCTACGTCGGACATGGCGTTTCCTCCGGTTGACCAGGCACGTGGCCAACCGTACCGTGGACGAGACAGCTGACAACGGCCGTAGTCAGTTCTGGTGCCAGTTCTTCGAGTCAGTCCTGGGAGTCGACGATGACGCAGAGCTCGACCGAACCGCTCGGCCCGGATTCGTTGACGTGGCGCATCTTCGGCGACTGGCGCGGCCTGCTCATCGCGTTGTGGGCGGGCAGCATGCAGAACATGCACCCGGAACTCGGTGCCGGCGTCGAGCAGCACTCGCGGTTCTTCGACGAGCGCTGGCAGCGCCTGTTCCGTTCGCTGTACCCGATCGGCGGCGTCATCTACGACGGTCCGCGTGCCCACGCCACGGCGCTGGAGGTGCGTGGCTACCACAACACGATCAAGGGCGTCGACGCCCGCGGCCGCCGCTATCACGCGCTGAACCCCCACACGTTCTACTGGGCGCACGCCACGTTCTTCGTCAGCACGCTCGTCATCGCCGAGCACTTCATGGGCGGACTGACCGAGGCGCAGCGCCGGCAGCTGTTCGACGAACACCGGCGCTGGTACCGGATGTACGACATGCCCATGCGGTCCGTGCCGGGCACGTGGGAGGAGTTCCAGGAGTACTGGGACCACATGTGCCGCGAGGTGCTCGAGGACAACAAGGCCACGCGCGACGTGCTCGACCTGTCGCGGATCGACCGGCCGCCGTTCCTGTCGTGGCTGCCGCGGCCGGCGTGGGCGCTGGTGCGTCCGCTCGTGCACCGCGGATTCGTGTGGCTGACCGTCGGCATGTACGACCAGCCGGTGCGCGACCTGCTGGGCTACCGGTGGAGCCGGCGCGACGAGCGGGTGCACCGGCTCGTCGGCTCGGCGATCGCCGTCGCGTTCCGGTTCGTGCCGTGGCAACGTCGGTACCACCCGCGGGCCCGTGCCGGATGGCGCCGCGCCCTCGGCATGGACCCGCCCGACGCCCCCGCCGTGGAGACGCCGGACCGCAATCTGCCGCCGGAGGCGGAACGTTCGTGGTCGACCCATTACGTGCGGCCGGAAGGAGAATGTGACGTGAAGCTGGGCTATCACATCGGGTACTGGTCGTCCGGTCCGCCGGAGGGGGCGCTCGAGGCGATCACCACCGCCGAGGAACTCGGCTTCGACTCGGTCTGGACCGCCGAGGGGTACGGGTCGGACGCGCTGACCCCGCTCGCATGGTGGGGAGCGGCGACCGAACGCGTCACGCTCGGCACCAACATCATCCAGATGTCGGCCCGCACGCCGACGGCCACGGCCATGGCCGCGCTCACCCTGGACCACCTGTCCGGCGGCCGCTTCGTGTTGGGGTTGGGCGCATCCGGGCCGCAGGTCGTCGAAGGCTGGTACGGCCAGCCCTATCCGAAGCCGCTCGCCCGCACCCGTGAGTACGTCGAGATCGTGCGCCGGGTCGTGGCCAGGCAGGAACCCGTCGTGCACGACGGGCGGCACTACCAACTGCCGCTGCAGGGCGGAACCGGCTTGGGCAAGCCGCTGAAGTCGACCGTGCACCCGCTGCGCCCGCGGATCCCGATCCACCTCGCGGCGGAAGGGCCGAAGAACGTCGCGCTGTCGGCGGAGATCTGCGACGGCTGGCTGCCCCTGTTCTTCTCGCCGAAGAGCGACGATTTCTACCGCGCCGCCCTCGAGGACGGGTTCGCCGCGCGCGGGGAGACACCCGAGGACTTCGAGGTCGCCGCGTCGGTGCCGGTGATCGTCCACGACGACGTCGAACAGGCCGCCGCGATGATCAAGCCCTCGCTGGCGCTCTACATCGGCGGCATGGGCGCCAAGGACGTCAACTTCCATCACGACGTGTTCGCGCGCATGGGCTACGCCGAGGTGGCCGACACGGTGCAGGACCTCTACCTCGCCGGCCGCAAGGACGAGGCCACCGCGGCGATCCCGACGTCGCTGGTCGAGGACATCGCGCTCATCGGCCCGCCCGCGAAGATCCGCGACGAACTGGCGCTGTGGGAGAAGACCGTCGTCACCACGTTGCTCGTGCGTGGCGACGCCGCGACCCTGCGCCGCGTCGCCGACGTACTCGGCTGACGCGACCGGCACGCGCGGGCGGCGGCGCGGGAGGCGTGGTCCGAACCGCTGTGGTCCGAACCTCCCGGCGCCGCCGTCCGATACCGATGCCGAAGCCGGGTTACGTGCGCGTGCCGTAGCGCCGGCGGAACTTCTCGACCTGGCCCGCCGAGTCCATGATCCGCTGCGTGCCCGTCCAGAACGGGTGCGAGGCGGAGCTGATCTCGACGGTCAGCAACGGGTAGGTGTTGCCGTCCTCCCATTCGACGGTGCGCTCCGAGGTCGCCGTCGAACGGGTCAGGAAGCGGTCACCGGTGTTGGCGTCCTGGAACACCACCGGGTGGTAGTCGGGATGGATGCCGCGTTTCATCGTTCCTCCTGGAATGTCGGGTCGGTCGCACCGGCGTCGGTGCCGGGTTGTTCGGTGCCGGGTTGTTCTGTGGCGGGGTCGCCGGTGTCGGCTTCCTCGCTGTGGCCGGCACGAACGGATCGGGGTAGCGGCGCCACGCATCGGCGCCCTCGGCGAGTTCGTCGTCGGTGAGCAGCGCCGCGCGCAGCTCGTGCTCGACGGCCGCGGGGTCGGCGCGATCGGCCAGGACGACGAGTTCCTGTGCCCGGTCGCCCCATCGCGGATGCCAGCGCAGCGACGCGATCGCGCGGCGCTCGGGCGACACGTCGTCCCACGCGGGTCCGGTGTCGGCGTCGAGCCACTGTCCGGCGAGGCGGAGGCCGAGCCCGCCGCCTGCCGACTCGACCCACAGCCGCTCGTCGGGCCTGCTGGCGATCCAGGCGTGTCCGCGGGTCCGGACGACGCCGTCGAGCAGGGTGTCGAGTGCCCGGTTGAGCCGGTCGGGGTGGAAGGGGCGCCGGGCGGTGAAGCTGAGCAGGGACACACCGCAGTCCGGTTCCAGCGGCGGCTCCCCGGACAACACGGCGCCGCCCGGATCACGGGGCGTGCCGCGGAACCCGTTGCCGGGCACGGCCTCGCCGAGCCGCGGGGTGTCGGTTCGGCACAGTTCGAGGATCGCCGCGCGTGGGGCGAGACGCTCGAGGACCGCCCCGGTGCGCGCCGCGGTCCACGCGTCGGGCGCCTCGCCCGCGAGGACGAGCACGTCGGCGAACTCGGGCTGCACCGCCGCGACCTGGGCGAGCGTGCGGTCGTCGTCGGGGCCCGCCTGCAGGCCCCGCTCGCGCAACGGTGCGTCGCCGGTGACGTCGGCCAGCCACGTGGCCTGGTCGACGACGGTGGCGACCGCCTCGATCTCGACATCGTCGGTCACGGGTGCCTCGCCCACCACCGTCGTATGGATCTCCTGGCAGACCTGCTCGGGTTCGAGTGCCTCGTCCAGCCGGACCACGATCCGCTCCACCTCCGGTGTGCGGGCCAGGCTGCGCAGCAGCGGCAGCAGGTCCCGGCGCAGGGTGCACGAGACGCAGTCGTGGTCGAGCTGCACGGTCTCGAGGCTGTCGTGGTCGCCGAGGCTGACGTAGCGGCGGAGGAATCCCTCGCTCGCGAGGCGCAGGTCGTGGTGCACGAGGGCGGTCGTCCGGGAATCGCCCACGAGCCGATCGGCCAGGCAGCGGGAGGCCGCGGTCGCCAACCCCGACACGAGGACGAGGGGTACGCGGTGCTTGTCGGTCACGCCATGTACTGTAAATGAAAACGATTATCAGAACCAAGGAGGGTTGATGTCGGCGATCTGCCAGGTCACCGGGCGTGCCCCGGGCTACGGCAAGCAGGTGTCGCACTCCCACCGGCGCACGTCGCGGCGGTGGGAACCGAACATCCAGACGCGGCGGTACTGGGTGCCCAGCGAGAACCGCTGGGTGCGGCTGCGTGTGTCGGTGAAGGGCATGAAGACGATCGACAAG
This sequence comes from Saccharomonospora sp. CUA-673, assembly GCF_001942305.1. Lineage (GTDB taxonomy): Bacteria > Actinomycetota > Actinomycetes > Mycobacteriales > Pseudonocardiaceae > Prauserella. The sequence continues at coordinate 147,231 of NZ_MKKE01000033.1, forward strand.
CGCGGGATCGACGCCGTCGTGGCCGACCTGCGCGCGCAGGGGGTGAAGCTCTAGTGGCCAGCACGACCGACATCCGGCCGATCATCAAGATGCGCTCGACCGCGGGCACCGGATTCACCTACGTGACACGGAAGAACCGGCGCAACAACCCCGACCGCCTCGTGCTGCGCAAGTACGACCCCATCGCGCGCAAGCACGTGGAGTTCAAGGAGGAGCGCTGATGAGTGACGATCGCGAAGCCCTTGGCTCGTCGGCGCGACCGGGTGCGGGTGTCCCGCAGAACAAGGAGGAGCGCTGATGAGTGACGATCGCGAAGTCCTTGGTTCGACGGCGCGACCGGGTGCGGGTGTCCCGCAGAACAGGGAGGAGCGCTGATGGCGAAGAAGTCGAAGATCGCGAAGAACGAGCGGCGCAAGGTCGTCGCGGCGCGGTACGCGGAGCGGCGTGCGGAGCTGAAGGAGACCGTCCGGTCGCCGCACAGCACGCCGGAGCAGAAGGCCGCGGCGGTGTCGGCGTTGCAGAAGCTGCCGCGGGACGCGAGTCCGACGCGGATCCGCAACCGCGACGCGGTCGACGGCAGGCCGCGTGCCTACTACGGCGCGTTCGGTCTGTCGCGGATCCGGCTGCGGGAGATGGCGCACCGGGGCGAGCTGCCCGGTGTGAGCAAGTCGAGCTGGTAGGAGGAGAACGGTGAAGCCGACCCCGCCCAAGCGGCGCAAGCGGAATCTGCTGCGGGCCGAAGGCGTCGAGTACGTGGACTGGAAGGACACCGCGTTGCTGCGGAAGTTCCTGTCCGATCGCGGCAAGATCCGCGCCCGCCGGATCACCGGGTTGACCCCGAGCGAGCAGAAGGACGTCGCACGGGCCATCAAGAACGCCAGGGAGATGGCCCTGTTGCCGTATCCGGTCAAGAAGGGCTGAGCCGCAGCGTTCGGGGTGTGTCGTCGCCGATGTCGGGTGCCGCGGGGTAGAGGGCCTGCTCACGTTGCGCGGCCCTGAGCGCGTGCTGCGGGCGGGGCATGCGGCATGCTGACCGGCATGGCGCAGGAGGAGCACTACCTGGTCGGACTCGACCTCAGCGGGCGACGTGTGGTCGTCGTCGGTGGCGGCACCGTCGCTCAGCGGCGGCTGCCGCGGCTGGTCAAGGCCGGGGCCGTGATCGAACTCGTATCCCCGGACACCACCCCGTCGGTCGGCGCGATGGCCGACGAGGGGGAGATCACCTGGACGCGGCGGGCCTACGCCGACGGTGACCTCGCCGACGCTGGTACGTCCTGGCGTGCACCGACGATGCGGACGTCAACGCCGCGGTGTACGCCGAGGCCGAGCGCAGGCGGATCTTCTGTGTCCGTGCCGACTCCGGTCCCGACGCAGTGCGGTGACGCCGGCGTCGGGGGAGAACGACGGTGTGCTGGTGGGCGTGCTCTCCGGTGGGGAGCCCCAGCGTTCGGCCGTCGTGCGGGACAACCTGTTGGACGCGTTGCGGTCCGGCGCCGCCCAGGACCCCGGCCGTGGGTACGGCCAGGAGTCCGGCGGCGCCGGTCGTCCCGAGGCGGGCGTGGCGCTCGTGGGCGGCGGACCGGGCGATGCCGAGCTGATCACGGTGCGCGGCCGGCGGCTGCTGGCGCGTGCCGACGTGGTGGTCGTCGACCGGCTCGCGCCGCGGGAACTGCTCGACGAACTGCCCCCGCACGTCGAGGTGATCGACGCCGCGAAGATCCCGTACGGCAGGGCCGCGAGCCAGGATGTGATCAACAGCGCACTGATCGACAAGGCCAAGGCGGGCAAGTTCGTCGTGCGCCTCAAGGGCGGCGATCCGTACGTGTTCGGCCGCGGCTTCGAGGAGCTGCTGGCCTGTGTCGAGGCCGGCGTGAAGGTGACCGTGGTGCCGGGCATCACGAGTGCGTTCGCCGTGCCCGCGCTCGCCGACGTCCCGGTGACGCATCGTGGCGTGACCCACGAGGTCGTCGTCGTGTCGGGCCATGTCGGTCCCGACCACGAGGCCTCGCTGGTGGACTGGGATGCGCTGGGCAGGCTCCGGGGCACGATCGTGCTGATGATGGGTGTCGAGCGGATCGACCGGTTCGCCGAGGCACTGATGAGCGCGGGCCGGCCCGCCGACACGCCGGTGGCGATGATCCAGGACGGCTCGATGGCCACGCAGAAGGTGCTGCGCTCGACGCTCAAGGAGGTCGGCGTGGACGCGGCGCGCGAGGGCATCCGCCCGCCCGCGGTGACGGTCATCGGCCCGGTGGTGGGACTGCTCGACGGCGCCTGACCCGGCTGTGGTGCTCGGCGGCACCCGTGGGCCAGGATGATGACCATGAACGCCGAGAACCCCGCCGCAGCCGCCGGTACCGAGAACCCGTTCGCCGACCTCGTCTCGTTGGAGGTCACCCGATCCGGCCACGTGGCCGAGGTGACTCTGCTGGGGCCCGCCAAGGGCAACGCGATGGGCCCGGATTTCTGGCGGGAGCTGCCCGAGGTCTTCCGCGCGCTCGACGCCGACCCCGAGGTGCGGGCGATCGTACTGACCGGCAGCGGACGGAACTTCTCGTACGGGCTGGACCTGAACGCGATGCTGCCCGGGTGGGCCGAGTTCCTCGGTGCCGACGCACAGGCGGGGCCGCGGACGCGGTTCCTCGAGGAGATCCGCCGTCTGCAGGAGGCCATCACCGCTGTCGCCACCTGCCGCACCCCGATCGTGGCCGCCGTGTCCGGCTGGTGCATCGGAGGCGGCGTCGACCTGATCTCCGCCGTGGACATCCGCCTCGCGAGCGCCGACGCGAAGTTCAGCGTGCGCGAGGTCAAGGTCGCCATCGTCGCCGACATCGGCAGCCTGCAGCGGCTGGGCGGGATCATCGGCGAGGGTCATCTGCGGGAGCTGGCGCTCACCGGCAAGGACATCGACGCCGCCCGTGCCGAGCGCATCGGTCTCGTCAACGACGTCTACGCCGACCAGGACGAACTCCTCGCCGCGGCGCGCACCCTGGCCGCGGAACTGGCCGCCAATCCGCCACTGGTCGTGCGCGGCATCAAGGACGTACTGTCCATGGGCACCGAACAGCAGGTCGACGCCGGGTTGCGGTACGTGGCGGCGTGGAACGCCGCGTTCCTGCCGAGCAAGGACCTGGTCGAGGCGGTGCAGGCCTTCATGGAGAAGCGCGAGCCGCACTTCACCGGTGAGTAGCGGAACTCGACGACGAGGGAGAAGAAGGACACGTGAGCAACGAGGCCCACACAGCCCACACAGCCCACTCGGCCCACGACGCTTTCCGCGTGGCGCGGGACTTCCTGCTGGAGCACCGCGAGGACTACGACACGGCCTATGCGGGATTCCGCTGGCCGGCGCTGACCGAGTTCAACTGGGCACTGGACTGGTTCGACCGGGTGGCCGCCGATCCGGCCAACGCCGAGCGCTACGCGCTGTGGATCGTGGAGGAGGACGGCACCGAGGGGCGCTGGACCTATCCCGAGATGGCGCGCGGTCGAACCGGGTGGCCAACTGGCTGCGCGCCCAGGGTGTGCGCCGGGGTGACCGGCTGATCCTGATGCTGGGCAACCAGGTCGAGCTGTGGGAGACGATCCTGGCCTCGATCAAGCTCGGTGCGGTCGTCATCCCGGCGACCACGCTGCTGGGGCCGGCCGACCTCGTCGACCGGGTCGAGCGCGGGCAGGCGCGGCACGTGGTGGCGCGGTCGGCCGATGCGGGCAAGTTCGACGACGTCCCCGGCGACTACACGCGCATCGCGGTGGGGGAGCCGGTCGAGGGCTGGGCGGCCTACGCCGACGCCGACGACGCCGAGGCGGCGTTCACCCCCGACGGGGCCACCAACGCGGCCGACCCGCTGCTGCTGTACTTCACCTCCGGCACGACGGCGAAGCCGAAGCTGGTGCAGCACACGCACGTGTCGTACCCGGCGGGCCACCTGTCGACGATGTACTGGATCGGCCTCGAACCGGGCGACGTGCACCTGAACATCTCGTCGCCGGGATGGGCGAAACACGCGTGGAGCAACGTGTTCGCGCCGTGGAACGCCGAGGCGACCGTGTTCCTGTACAACTACACGCGCTTCGACGCGGGCGCGCTGATGACGCAGATGGATCGCTGCGGCGTCACCAGTTTCTGCGCCCCGCCGACGGTGTGGCGGATGCTGATCCAGGCGGATCTGACCGCGCTGGCCACACCGCCGACGAAGGTCGTCGCGCCGGTGAGCCGCTCAACCCCGAGGTGATCGAGCAGGTCCGCGCCGCATGGGGCGTGACGATTCGCGACGGGTTCGGCCAGACCGAGACGACCGTGCAGATCGCCAACTCGCCCGGCCAGGACGTCAAGCCCGGGTCGATGGGCCGGGCCGTGCCCGGGTTCTCGGTGGTGCTCGTGGACCCGGCCACGGGAGAGCCGGCCACCGAGGGCGAGCTGTGCCTGGACCTGACCGAACGGCCCACCGGCCTGATGGTCGGTTATGCCGGCGACGAGGAGCGCACGGCGACCGCGTTCGGCGGCGGCTACTACCACACGGGCGACGTCGGTTCGATCGACGAGAACGGCTACATCACCTACGTGGGCCGCACCGACGACGTGTTCAAGGCCTCCGACTACCGCATCTCGCCGTTCGAGCTGGAGAGCGTGCTGTTGGAGCACGAGGCGGTCGCCGAGGCCGCGGTGTACCCGCCCCGGACCCGATCCGGCTCGCCGTGCCGAAGGCCTACGTCGTGCTCGCCTCCGGGCACGAACCCGGTCCCGAGGTGGCGGAAGGGATCCTGGCCTTCTGCCGCGAGAACCTGGCTCCCTACAAGCGGATTCGCCGACTCGAGTTCGGTGAGTTGCCCAAGACCATCTCCGGCAAGATCCGCCGGGTGGAGCTGCGCGGCAAGGAGAACGAGGCGGCCGAGCGGCCCGCAGGGGAGTATCGCGACGAGGATTTCCCTGCGCTGAAAGGCTGAATCGGCCCCGTGGTACGACCGGCGCCGGGCGCGTCCACACATGTCCACAGTGGACAAATCGGGCGCCGGTCGTGCGCGGTGTCACCGGCGCGGGCGGGTGAACATGATCGCCTGCCGTTACGCGGGCGCCTCGGCTGCCGATGGTCCGGGTGATGAACGAGAGTGACAGCCCCGCGTCAGGCTCGGCCGCGCAGACCCAACCGATCTCGCCCGCCCCGCCCACCACGCCCTGCACGGTCGTGTGGAGCCAGGGCCGGCCCTTCGTGCTCGAGAGCGGCGCCGGCCGGCCCCGCTGGATGGGCATGGACCGGCACGGGCGTCCGCAGGCCCTCACCGGCGACGAGCTGTGCCGCCGCGGCTGGAGCTACCGTCGCGCCCGCTGAACGTCGGGTGTGCGTGCGTCCCCGCCACCTCTTCCTGACGCTCCGGCTACGGTGAACGAGTGAGGGAGTCTGCGGGATCTAGGCAGCATGGCGAGTTGTCCGGTACTGGGTCCGAAGCGTCATTGCTGCGCCAGGCGCTGACCGCACCCAACATTCTGTCCATCCTCCGCCTGGCCGGCGTCCCCCTGTTCCTGTGGCTGCTCCTCGGCCCGCAGGAGGACGGGTGGGCCCTGCTGGTGCTGGTGCTCAGCGCGGGCACCGACTGGCTCGACGGCAAGCTCGCCCGCTGGCTGAACCAGATGAGCCGGCTCGGCGAGGTCCTCGACCCCGCCGCCGACCGGCTCTACATCGTGGCCACCCTCGTGGCGTTCCTGGTCCGCGACATCGTGCCCTGGTGGGCCGTCGTCGCCCTGCTCGTCCGCGAGGTCGTGGCAGCCGTGTGCGTCCTGGTGCTGCGCTACTACCGCTTCCGGCCGCCCGAGGTGACCTACGTCGGCAAGGGCGCCACGTTCGTACTCATGTACGCCTTCCCCCTGCTGCTGCTCATGCAGGGCGACTCCATGGCCGCCGAGATCGTGCGTCCGCTGGCGTACGCGTTCACCATCTGGGGCGGCGCCCTGTACCTGTGGTCCGGCGCCCTGTACGTGATCCAGACCGTCCTGGCCGTCTTCCGCTTCCGCCGCGGCACCCTCGAGACGGCGGCCCGCTCGAACAACCCCCACAGCCCGAGCCGGACCCCGCCGACGGGGCCCAGCGGTCCGAGGGGGCTCAGGGGGCCACCGGGGCGAAGGGTGCGGTTTCGGACTGACGCGCGGGCGGCGACCGTGCCATGATGCGCAGCAGTCGTGACGTGAAAGGGGAAGGGCCTTGGCTGCTCAGTCCGCTCCGGAGGAGCTGCGCTACACCGAGGACCATGAATGGGTCGCCGAACGCACCGACGGGGTCGTGCGGGTGGGGATCACCGAGTACGCACAGGACCAGCTGGGTGACGTCGTGTTCGTCGACCTACCAGCGTCCGGTTCGACCGTGACCGCCGGCGAGGCGTTCGGCGAGGTCGAGTCGACCAAGAGCGTCTCGGAGCTCTACGCGCCGCTGGACGGCGAGATCGTCGCCGTCAACGACGGCGTCACCGAGACCCCGGAACTGATCAACGGCGACCCCTACGGCGAGGGGTGGCTCGTCGAGATCAAGCTGTCCGATCCCGACACGTTCGGCGGACTGCTCGATGCCGAGGCATACCAGCGGGTCATCGGGGGTTGATCGGGGAGCCCGGGCACCGCGGGCGGCCCCGTGCGCGGTACGTTGAGGCGCACCAGGTTTTCCGGTCCGGAGGCGAGCAGCGCCCCTGGCCGGCGGCCGAAGGCCAAGCGACACACTGTCAGTGCGTAAGGAGAGCTCAGGTGAGCACGAACGACGGGCCCGAGATTCCCCCGGAGGGAGCTCCGGAGAAGACCTCCGTGTTCCGGGCGGACTTCCTGTCGGAGGTGGAAGGGCAGGAGGCCCCTGCGGTCGAGCCGCAGGAGGCCGGCGTCGACGCGCTGCCTGCGGGTTCGGCGTTGCTGGTGGTCAAGCGGGGACCGAACGCCGGTTCGCGTTTCCTGCTCGACCGCGACACGACCAGCGCGGGTAGGCACCCCGACAGCGACATCTTCCTCGACGACGTCACGGTGTCCCGCCGGCACGCGGAGTTCCGCCGCGAGGGCGGTTCGTTCGTGGTGATCGACGTGGGCAGCCTGAACGGCACGTACGTCAACCGCGAGCCGGTCGACCAGGCCGTCCTGGCCGGTGGCGACGAGGTGCAGATCGGCAAGTTCCGGCTGGTGTTCCTGACCGGAGGCCAGGGGGCGCAGTGACGGCTGCCGGGCGGCAACCACGCGAGGGGTTGAGCATCGGGGCCGTGCTGGCGCAACTGCGCAAGGACTTCCCCGACGTCACGATCTCGAAGATCAGGTTCCTCGAGTCCGAGGGTCTGGTCCGCCCCGGTCGCACGCCGTCCGGCTACCGTCAGTTCACCGCCGCCGATGTCGAACGTCTGCGGTTCGTCCTGACGGCCCAACGTGATCACTACTTGCCACTGAAAGTGATCAAGGAACGGCTGGAAGCTGCCGACCGCGGCGCCGAACTCGACCCCGGCCCCCGAACGGGCGGCGTGGACGCCGCGGGGAACCCGGCCGGTCGCGACGGCGCGGGTGCGGCGGGGCCGCGTCCCCCGCGCAAGCTCGTGTCGGTCGACGGCCCGGACACCGGGGGAGTGCCGGCGCCCACGGCGGCCGACTTCGCCGGCGGTGCGCCCCTGCGGCTCACGCAGGAGCAGGTGCTCGCCGACGCGGGCATCGACGAGGCACTGCTGGCCGAGCTCGTCCAGTACGGCCTCATCCGGCCCGGCGCCGCCGGGTTCTACGACTCCGACGCCGTGCACATCGCCCGGACCGTGACGGCGATGGCCGAGTTCGGCATCGAACCGCGGCATCTGCGGGCCCTGCGCGTGTCCGCCGACCGCGAGGTCGGACTGCTCGAGCAGATCGCGTCCCCGGTCTACCGGCATCGCGACGCGGGCGCGCGCGAACGCGGCGATGAACTGGTCCGCGAACTGGCGGCCCTGTCGGTCACGCTCCACACCCTGCTCGTCAAAGCGGGCATTCGGGGCATGACCGGTGGGTGAACCACGCCCGGACGGAGCAACCTGGCGTGTCGCCATTGTTAAGCAGTGCGGCGAAACTTCGGTGAAGCCGTAGGGATGACGTACGGTTGAAGCGGGCTCGAAGAGACCGGGCCGGCGAGAGTGAGCAGCGAGCACAGCGCACCGCGGACGGGTAGCGTCGACGGTGTCCGCGCGGTGAGCCATCGCGGGGCAGCGCCGAGCGGGGCTACCCTCAGGCGACGCGCTGCGGCCCGCGCAGAAGAGGGAGGCGAAGCCCGATGAGCGAGATGCGCGTCGTCGGCGTCCGGGTCGAGCTGCCCGCGAACCAGCCGATCTTGTTGCTGCGGGAGACGGAAGGCGAGCGGTACCTGCCGATCTGGATCGGCTCGGTGGAGGCGACCGCGATCGCCTTGGAACAACAAGGGGTGAAACCGGCTCGCCCGCTGACCCATGATCTGCTCAAGGATGTCATCGGTGGTCTCGGCAGGGACCTGGAACAGGTGATCATCACTGATCTGCAGGAGAGCACGTTCTTCGCCGAGCTGGTGTTCGACGGTGACGTGCGCGTGTCCGCGCGGCCGAGTGACTCGGTGGCGCTGGCGCTGCGGATGGGCGTCCCCATTCACGCCGAGGAGGGTGTCCTCGAGGAAGCCGGCCTCCTCATCCCCGACGAGCAGGAGGACGAGGTCGAGAAGTTCCGCGAGTTCCTCGACTCGGTCTCACCCGAAGACTTCCGTGGCGCGGACACCTGATCCTGCCACGACAGCTACGGCCGGCGATGCCTCGCATCGCGGCCGTAGCTTTTTCACGGGGTCGTCCGCCCTGTACGGCGGTCAGTCCGCCCGGATCGCCCGGTCGAACAGTTCCGCCAGTTCCCGGCCGTAGCCCTCGACGTCGAGGTCGGGTTCCTGTCGCAGCCGGAGCGTGACCCCGTCGACGGCCTGCCGCATGGCCAGCGCCGTGACGCGCGGATCGACGTCCCGGAACACGCCTGCACGGGTTCCCTGGGCGAGTTGCCGTTCGAAGCGGCCGACCTGCACCGCGTGCACCACCTGAGCCGATACGGGATCGGCCCCGGCGTGGGTGCCGATCTCGACGAGCGCCGTCGACTCCCGAGGGTGCTGCGCGAGGAACGCCAGCTCCGCGCGCAGCTGACCGAGCAGGATGAGTCGGAGGTCCTTGGCCGCCGGCTCATCCAGCTCCGAGGCGAGTCTCGTGGTGACGAACGTGTCGCGCCGGTCGATGATCGCGCCGAGCGTGGCCGACATCAGCTCGCTCTTGCTCGCGAAGTGGTACGACACCATCCGCGTGCTCGACAGTCCGGCCCGCTCCACGATGCGAGCGAACGAGGTACGGCCGTAACCGAGGTCGGCGACCGTCTCGATGGTCGCGTCGACGATCTGCCTGCGCCGTGCGTCCTCGGTGACCGTGAGTCCGCTACCCGCACCGAATTCGCTGAGTCGGGATTCTTCATTTACCTGCATGAGTAAATAGTGACCCAGGTGAGTAAATCGCGCAAGTTGATACCGGGAGGGCGATCGCCGTTGCGGCGTTCGGTCGAGATGTCGCCAGGGTGCCCGCGCGTCGCGTTGACCGCCTGAGGGGGTGGGCATACCGTTCGAAGAACGATGAATCGCGCCGGCGCTGCGGAGCGGTCCTCGTCGCTCGTGGATCTCGTGGCACGTGGACCTGGTGACAGCAGCGCCGATGCGCGTGTGTCGTACCGGTCGCCACCCGGGCCGGCGTTCTTGTTTCGTCGGCCGCGTGGCCGGGCGAGAGGAGGCATGCGTGGTCGACGACAGTTCGATCCAAGGCATCGACGGTGGGGAACAGGGTGAGCTGTTCCCCGATGACTCGTTGCCCGACGAGCTGGTTGGCTACCGTGGCCCGGCGGCGTGTCAGATCGCCGGCATCACCTACCGGCAGCTCGACTACTGGGCGCGCACCAAGCTGATCGCACCGAGTATCCGGACCGCGCACGGCTCGGGTTCGCAGCGCCTGTACTCGTTCAAGGACCTGCTGGTCCTGAAGATCATCAAGCGGCTGCTGGACACCGGCATCTCGCTGCACAACATCCGGGTCGCGGTCGACCACCTCCGCGGCAGGGGCGTGCGCGACCTCGCGCGGGTGACGTTGTTCTCCGACGGCGCGACCGTCTACGAATGCACCTCGCCCGAGGAGATCGTCGACCTGCTGCAGGGTGGGCAGGGTGTCTTCGGCATCGCCGTCAGTGGCGCGATGCAGGAGATCACCGGCTCGCTGCACGAGTTCCCCGCCGAGCGGGCCGACGGAGGCGAGCTCGAGACTCCCGTCCCGGACGAGCTGTCCGAGCGGCGCAAGGCCCGCCGCACCGGCTGAGGCGAGCCCCCGACAGACACCGGCGCCGCCACCACGGTCGAACGTGGTGGCGGCGCGTTCGTGGTGCCGCTGCGTGTCGGTCAGCCCTGGTCGCTGGCGCTGCCGCTGCCGCGGGAGGTGAGGGCGTCCTGCTGGGCGGGTTCGCCGAGGTAGGCGCGGAACGACTGGGCGGCCCGCTGCTGGATGCTGTCGACCCCGTCGCCGGCGAGGCTGACGTAGGTGAACGTCGCGTCCGAGGTCTCGGAGAGCGTCTCGGGGGTGGCGCCGACGCGCTCCGGCTGCTCGGACCGGAGCTTGTCCGACCACTGCGTGTCGTCGACGATCCACGCCGACGGCGTGCCGCGCGAGCGGTTGCCGGTGAGGTCCTCGTAGACGACCTCGGGCGTGCCCGGCTGGACGGTGACGTCGATGCAGTGGCCGTGCACGACCGTCCGGTCGGCGTTCCACGACCGGGCCGCCTGCTCGACGGCGTCGGCGGCGCCCGGGGCGGTGGCGACCCGGAGCGTGGCGGTGCCTTCCTGGCAGGCCGCGGCCTGTGCCTGCGCGCGGTGGGCCATCTCGTCGTCCGCCCAGTTCCAGGCGAAGATGCCGCCCACGATGAGCAGCACGAGGATTCCGCAGGCGATCGGCCACGCGGCCACGCGGCGCCGCTTCACGCCCGTGTCGATGGCGCGGTGGCTGCCGGTGGAGGTGACTGCGCGGCGGCTGCCCGTGGACGTGACGGCCCGGTGGCTGCCGCTGGCGGTCACCGCGCGGCGGCTGCCCGTCGACGTGACCGCGCGGCGGCTGCCGGTGGAGGTGACGGTGCGGTCGTTGCTGGTGGACCCGGCCGCGTCGACGGAGTCGGACGCCGGCGGGGCGTCGGCCTCGGCAGCGGCGGCCGGCTCGGCTGCCACTGCGGGCTCGTCTGCCGGTGCGGGCTCGGGAGTCGAGGAGGGAGCGGGGGTGGGCCGGGGCGTGGCCGAGGGGCGGGGAGTGTCGGCAGGACGGGGATCGGTGGGGCGGGGCACCGCGGACCGGGCCGAGGGAGCAGGCATCGCGGGGATCGTGCGCTCGACCTCGGGGACGGGGTGCCCGGGCGGGGTTCGGTGGGTGCCGGCGTCGGCGGAGCGCCTCGGCCGGGGAGCCGGACGGGGCTGCTGCTCGGCGGTGCCGACGGCGTGCATGGCCGGGTTGGTCTCCCGCACGCCGTCGGGGGCGGGTGCGTAACCCGGTGCCCCTCGGTATGCCGGAGGGGGAGTCGTGGTGTCGCTGAACCAGTACGAGGACCGGCTGCGTCTGCCGGTCGTCGCCTGCGGATCAGGCTGCTTGGGAGCCGGATCGTCGGCTCTGCTGTGCCGCCCCATTCGCGTCCTCTCGCGTGCGCCGAGCGCTGACTACACTCTGTCGACGTGACAAAAACGTAACCACCCTAACAGCCGAGCGCGTCGAATCAGTGTGATTCGGGACCGACTTCGGCCGAAGCGAGCAACCCGCGGTAGAGGGTGATCAGTCGTTCGCGCAGCGGCGCGGCCCGACGGGTGAACGCGGCCTGGCGGCGCGCGTACTCCGCCCTGCCTGCGGCGGTTTCGATGCGCACCGGATCGTAGCCGAGCGAGGAGAGGTCGTACGGGCTGGCCCGCATGTCGAGCTCACGGATGTCGGCGGCGAGCTCGAAGCAGTCCGCGAGCAGTTCCGAGGGTGTGAGCGGGCCCAGTTTGTAGGCCCATTTGTAAATGTCCATCCCCACATGGAGGCAGCCGGGCTGTTCGAGGTCGCGCTGGGAGTTCCTGGTCGGCTGCAGGGTGTTGAGCGGCCGTGCGGGTTCGGTGAAGAACCGGAAGGCGTCGTAGTGGGTGCACCGGATGTCCATGCGGTCGACGACCTCGTCGGTGCCGGCCGAGCCCAACCGTAGCGGTAGCTGAGAGTGACGAACCTGGTCCGGTGCGTCGCGATACACCATCGCCCATTCGTGTAGGCCGAAACAGCTCAGCCGCGCCGTGCGGGACGCGGTCGCCTCGAGCAGCGCGAGCACGTGCCGCGCCATCCGGGCGCGCTTGGCCGTCAGCGCCGCCGGGTCCACGGTCACCGCGGCGGTGTCGGCGTCGTCGTCGGCGGCGCCGGGGATCGCGGTCTCGACGTAGCCGGTGCGGGCGAGGAACGTGCGCGCGCCCGGCCCGGTCACGACGGTCCCCGCGCCGGGCTGCCAGCGTTCGAGCTGCGACGGCGGCAGGGAGTAGTAGGTGAACAGGAAGTCCCACACCGGATGCTTCTCGCCGCGGGACCGGCGGGCCTGGTGGGGCACCGTCCAGGTGCGCATGCGGGCGACGTGCGCCTCCTCGCGGGCGCGCCACTCCCGCTCGGTCAGGACGGTCGGGGCGTCAGGTGACATGGGTGCCGTCCCGGACGGTGCCGACGTACTCCTCGACGAGGTCCTCGAGCGCGGCCACGCCGACGACCCGTCCCGCCCCGTCCACCGCGGTGGCCAGGTGGCTGCCCTCGCGGCGCATCGCCGACAGCGCCGTGTCGATCCGCGTGTGCATGGCCAGTTGGGTCAGCCGCCGGATCTTGTGTGCGGGCACGGCCGAGTCCGGATCGTCGCCGATCCGGTCGAGGATGTCCTTGATGTGCACGTAGCCCACGAGCCTGCCGCCGTCGGTGCGCAGCGGGTAGCGCGAGAAGCCGGTGGCCGACACGGCCTCCTCGACGTCGCCGAGCGTCGGCCGGTCCGGCACGGTGCGCAGCTGGTCCATGGGCACGACGATGTCGGCGACCGTCTTGTCGGCCGAGGACAGGGTCTGGGTGAGCCTGCGGTGCTCGGCCTGCTCGATCAGCCCCTCCCGGCGGGACTCGCTGAGCAGCGCGGCGAGCTCGTCGGAGGTGTAGCTGGTCTCGATCTCGTCCTTCGGCTCGACCCGCATCACCCGCAGGATGCCGTTGGCGACACCGTTGAGCAGCCAGATGAACGGCTTGACGAGCCGCACCCACCCGACGTGCACGGGCACCAGCCACAGTGCGAGCCGTTCGGGTTCGGCGATCGCGAGGTTCTTCGGCACCATCTCGCCGACCAGCACGTGCAGCAGCGTGATCGCCACGAGCGTGACGGTGAACGCGATGATGTGCACGACGTAGACCGGGATCGGGACACCGAGGGCGACGGCCGCGGCCTCGAGCCGGTGCGCCACCGCGGGTTCGCCGAACTGGAGCAACAGCAGCGAGCAGATCGTGATGCCGAGCTGCGCGCCGGCCAGCATCAGCGAGACGTTCTGACTGGCCTTGATGACGATCCGGGCGCGGGTCGTGCCCTGTTCCAGCAGCGCCTCGAGCCGGTCGCGCCGCGAGGAGATGAGGGCGAACTCGGCGCCGACGAAGAACGCGTTGAACGCGAGCAGCAGGCCGATGGATGCGATGGCGATCCAGTCGTTCATTCCGCCCCCTGCCCGCCCGGTTCGACCCGGACCTCGGCCACGCGGTGGCGGTCCATCTCGGTGACCGTCAGCCGCCAGCCGTCGACGTCGACGGCGTCGCCGCGCTGCGGGATGCGGCCGAGCCGCTCGAGCACGAGACCGGCGATGGTCTCGTAGTCGCCGGTGGGCATGCGGAACCCGGTGATGTCGCGCACCTCGTCGTCGCGCAGCCTCCCCGACACGGCCCAGCTGTCGTTGCCGATCTGCTGGGACGTCGGCTGTTCGCGGTCGTCGTGCTCGTCGCGGACGTCGCCGATGATCTCCTCGACGACGTCCTCGAGCGTGACGAGACCGGCGCTGCCGCCGTACTCGTCGACGACGATGGCGAGCTGGAACCGCGAGGCGCGCAGCCGGTCGAGCAGCGCGTCGCCCGGCAGGGACTCGGGAACCGTCGGCACGGGGCGCATCACCGAGCTCACCGGCACGGACGCGCGGCGGTCGGCGCGGACCGTGAACGCCTGCTTGACGTGCACGGCGCCCTGAACGTCGTCGAGATCCTCGCGGTACACGGGGAACCGGGACGTGCCGGTGGCCCGGGACCGTTCGACGAGGTCGGCGACCGTGTCGTCGATGTGCAGCGCCTCGACGCCCACCCGCGGGGTCATCAGCTCGTCGGCGGTGCGCTCGCCGAACCGCAACGACCGGTCGAGCAGCTGGGCGGTCGCGGCGTCGAGGGTGCCGCTCTCGGCGCTGGCGCGCACGATGGAGCCGAGTTCCTGCGCCGAACGGGCCGAGCGCAGCTCCTCCTGTGGTTCCACACCGGCCTTGCGCACGACCCAGTTGGCGCTGTTGTTCATGAACGTGATGAGCCAGCCGAACAGCGCGGAGAACCGCGAGTGGTACCCGGCGACGGCGCGGGCCGTCCGCAGCGGCTGGGCGACGGCCAGGTTCTTGGGCACCATCTCGCCGATGACCATCGACAGCGTGGTGGCCAGCAGCAGCGACACCACGAGCGAGGTCCCGGCCACGGCGCCGTCGGGCAGGCCGGCTGCGTGCAGCATCGGGCGGATCACCTGGCCGAGCAGCGGTTCGGCGACGTATCCGGTGAGCAGGGTGGTGATGGTGATCGCCACCTGCGCGCCCGAGAGCTGGAACGAGAGCGTCCGGTGTGCCCTCAGGACCGTGCGCGCACGGCGGTCGCCGACCTGGCGCACGTTGGCCTCGATGGCGCTGCGTTCGAGCGAGGTGAGCGAGAACTCGGCGGCCACGGCGAGGCCGGTGCCGACCGTCAGCAGCAGGACGACCAGCAGTCCGCCGATGGTGAGTACGACGTCCATCAGCACACGTCCATCACAGCGCGCCGCCCGCCTGCCGTGCGGGTGGCTTCACGAGGGAGGCCGGGTGGAAACGCGGGGAGCCGGGCCTGGCGCCCGGCTCGGGACTGTCACCCGGCGATGGCGCATCGCGCACGAACGACGTCACTCCTCGAAGAGCGGGAACGGAAATGCGGGTCATCCTAACCAGCACAAACGGTGCCGGCGTGGGTGGTGTTCCCGGCGGCTCACTCGCCGCGGTGTCGGCGCACGCTGTCCTCGACGACGTCCAGGACGGGCTCCAGATCGTCGGCGGGCAGGCCCATCGCCAGGTGGGACACGAGACCTTCGAGGACGAGCTGGAGATAGTCGGCGAGGACCTCGACGGCGATGTCGTCGCGGAGGTTGCCCGACCGCCGCTGCCATTCGAGTCGCTTGCGCGTGGCGATGGTGAGTTGCTGGGAGTGCTCGGCCCAGCGGCTGCGGAACTCCGGGTCGGTGCGGAGTCGGCGGGAGACCTCCAGGCGCGTGCCGAGCCAGTCGGCGGGGTGCTCGGACTGGCCGGACAGCAGATCGCGCATGACCTGGACCAGACCCTGTTCGGCCACGACGTCGGCCATCCGCGCGGCATCGTCCTCGGCGAGGGCCAGGAACAGCGATTCCTTGTCGCGGAAGTGGTGGAAGATGGCGCCGCGGGACAGCGCGGTCGCTTCCTCGAGCCTGCGGACCGTGGCACCCTCGTAGCCGAAGCGCCCGAAGCACACCCGAGCGCCGTCGAGGATCTGGCGCCGGCGTGCATCGAGGTGGTCCTGACTCACGCGTGGCATTCATCGATCTTGACACCGCGCGTGGACCCAACGCAAACCGTACGTACGTCCTGTGAGGACGGTGTGATCCGGCGGCTCGAGTTCTCTGCGAGTGTCGTACCCCGGGGGTAGCGTCGGGCAGCGACGGTCCCGGAAACCGATACGGGTGGTCGCATGACGGCGATGCACGGTCCTGTCAGTCCCTTTCCCGAACCCCCGTCCGAGCGAGCGTGCGCCGGCGGCGAGGTCGCCGAGCCGGCCCTGCCGGACACCGCGGCCCGCGATCGGGCGGCCCGCGTGGTCGCCGACCGCGCCGAGGGCGAGGCGTACGTCGCGTCGGTGTGCTTCAAGCACGGCCCGCCGCGGCTCGTCGGCGTCGAACTCGAACATCTCGTGTACGACCGCGCCGACCCGTCCGCGCGCCTCGCACCCGACCGGCTGGCGCGCGCCCTCGGCAGCCACGCCCCGGCCACCCTCGCCCGCCATCCCGGCCGCACACCCGGCCCGTCCTCCGCGGAACTGCCCGCCGGGTCCGCCCTGACCGTCGAACCCGGGGGACAGGTCGAGATCTCCACCGCTCCGCATCCCACGCTCGACCGGCTGATCTCCGCGGCCACCACCGATCTGGACCACGTCGCCGCGTTGCTCGCCGCCGAGGGCCTCCTCCTCGGCCGTACGGCGATCGATTCCACACGAACCCCCGCGCGCCTGCTCGAGACCGAGCGGTACGCCGCGATGGAACGCCGGTTCGCCGCCCGGGGCAGCGGTGGGATCACCATGATGTGCTCCACCGCGGCGGTGCAGGTGTGTCTCGACGCGGGGGAGCCCGCCGACCTGCCCGCGCGGTGGGCGGCACTGCACGCCGCCGGTCCGGTGCTGTTGGCGCTGTTCGCGAACTCCACCCACCACGCCGGCCGCCGCACGGGGCAGCGTCCGCGCGGTGGCTGTCGGTGCTGGACACCGACCCGCCCCGCACCCGATTCGACGCCGAACCGGCCGATCCGCCTGCGGCATGGGCACGCCGGGTGCTCGACACCCCGCTGATGGTCCGGCGTCGTGCGCGAGGGCGGTGGGACGCCCCGCCCGCCGTGCCGTTCGCCGACTGGATCGCCCGCCGCGGCATCGCCCGCACGTGGCCACCACCCACGTTCGGCGACCTCGACTACCACCTCACGACGCTGTTCCCGCCCGTGCGGCCACGCGGGCACCTCGAGGTGCGGTACCTCGACGCCCAGCCTCCCGGCCGGTGGATAGACCCGGTGGCGATGCTCGCCGCCCTGCTGCACCGACCGGACGTCACCGACCGGGTCCTGGACCTCTGCGCGCCCGTCGGCACCGGCGAGGACCGGTGGGTCCACGCCGCCCGGCACGGAACGGCCGATCCGGACCTGAACCGCGTCGCACGGCAGCTCGTCGACCTCGCGTGCGGCGAACTGGGCGCCCTCGGTCTATCCGGCGACAGCGTCGACGACATCACCGCTGCCCTGCATGCCCGCCTCGACCGGGAACCGGCACCGCGCCGGCCGGGCGAACCCGGCCGTCCCACTCCGCCGCCGCGCACCCCGCGGGTGCCGCCGCCACCCGGGCCCCTGCCTCAACCGCGCACACCACAGACCGGTCCGCGCCCGCGACAGTCCGCCGATCCGTCGACCACGAGGAGGACGACGCCATGAGCACCGTCGACACCCACACCGGCCCCGGCACCGATGACAGCCCCGACACGGCACCGGGCGACCTCCGCGAACGGGCCGCCGCAGCACTCGAACGCGCCCGCGCACGGACGGCCACACTCACCGACGTCGACGACGGCGAACTCACCCGCCAGCATTCGCCGTTGATGTCGCCGTTGGTGTGGGACCTCGCGCATGTCGGCAGCCAGGAGGAGATCTGGCTCGTCCGCGACGTCGGCGGACGTGAGGCGGTGCGCCCCGACATCGACGAGCTCTACGACGCGTTCCGGCACCCCCGCGCCGACCGGCCGCAGCTGCCGTTGCTGGGGCCGGCCGAGGCGCGCGCCTACATCGACCAGGTGCGGCGCAAGGCGCTCGACACGCTCGACGCCGCACCCCTTGACGGCAGCCCGCTGACGGAGTCGGCCTTCGCGTTCGGCATGGTCGCCCAACACGAGCAGCAGCACGACGAGACGATGCTCGCCACCCACCAGCTGCGCCGCGGTGACCCGCTGCTGCACGCGCCCGCACCGCCGGTCCGCCGCTGCGGCGCCGTGCCGGAGGAGGTCGTCGTGCCCGCGGGCCGGTTCACGATGGGCACCTCCGCGGAACCGTGGGCCCTCGACAACGAACGGCCCGCACACGAGGTGTTCGTCGACGGCTTCGCCATCGACACCTTCCCGGTGACCTGCGACCGGTACGCCGCGTTCGTCGACGCCGGCGGCTACCGCGACCCACGCTGGTGGAGCGCCGACGGCTGGGCGTACGTCACGGAGAAAGGCATCACCGCACCGCGGTTCTGGCGCTTCGACGGCGGACGCTGGTGGCGCCGCCGCTTCGGCGTGTACGAACCCGTGCCCGACGACGAACCGGTGCTGCACGTGTCGTTCCACGAGGCCGAGGCCTACGCCGCGTGGGCGGGCAGGAGGCTGCCCACCGAGGTCGAATGGGAGAAGGCAGCCCGCCACGATCCGGAGACCGGCCGGTCCCGGCGCTACCCGTGGGGCGATGACGACCCGGGCGCCGAGCACGCGAACCTCGGGCAGCGGCACCTGCGCCCCGCGCCCGTCGGCGCCTACCCGGCCGGGGCCTCGCCGCTCGGCGTGCAGCAGTTGATCGGCGACGTGTGGGAGTGGACCTCCAGCGACTTCGCCGGCTACCCGGGATTCCGGGCGTTCCCGTACGCCGAGTACTCGGAGGTGTTCTTCGACGGGCGGTACAAGGTGCTGCGCGGCGGGTCCTTCGGCACCGACACGGTGGCTATCCGCGGCACGTTCCGCAACTGGGACTTCCCGATCCGCCGGCAGATCTTCACCGGCTTTCGCTGCGCCCGCGACCTCCGCCCCGGGGAGGGCTGAACGGGTGTGCCGGCACGTGGCCTACCTGGGGCCCGAGGCGTCGCCGGCGCATGCGGTGGTCGACGCGCCGCACTCGCTGTCGGTGCAGGCCCACGCGCCACGGGACATGCGCGGCGGCGGCACCGTCAACGCCGACGGCTTCGGATTCGCCTGGATCGCCGCGGACGGTGCGCCTGTGCGGTACCGGCGCGCCCGTCCGTTGTGGACCGACGAGACCGCGCCGCGCTTGGCACGGTCGGTGCGTTCGTCGGCGTTCGTCGGCGCGGTCCGCTCCGGGACGCCGGGGATGCCGGTGGAGGAGGCGGCGTGTGCGCCGATGCTCGACGGCACGTGGATGTTCAGCCACAACGGGGTCGTGCGCGGCTGGCCCGACTCCGTGGCCGACCTGGCTGCGACGCTGCCGACGACGGATCTGCTGCGACTCGAGTCGCGCACCGATTCGGCCCTGCTGTGGGCGTTGCTGCGCCGACGGCTCGCGAGCGGCGGTGACCCGGCCGCCGAGGTCGCCCGGCTCGTGTCCGACGTGGACCGCGCGGCGCCGGGATCACGACTGAACCTGCTGATCGCCGCGCCCGGGACGCTGATCGCCACCACGTGGACGCACTCGCTGGCCCTGCGGGCCACATCGCGGTCCGTGGAGCTGACGTCCGAACCGTACGACGAGGACGACGGTTGGCGGCAGGTCCCGGACCGCAGCCTCGTCACGGCGCGGTGTGCGTCAGGGCCAGGCGAGTCCGACGAGGTGACCGTGACGGTCGAGGCCATCGACGAGGGAGGAGCGACATGGCAGGCGTGAGGATCGACGCGAGCGGCGAGGCGGTCGACGAGGTCGCGATCGACGAGCAACTGCGGCGCGATGTCCGGGAAGGACTGTCGGCGCAGCGGAAATCGTTGCCCTCCAAGTGGTTCTACGACGCGCGGGGCAGCGAGCTGTTCGAGCGGATCACCGCGTTGCCCGAGTACTACCCGACGAGGGCCGAACGGGAGATCCTCGTGCGGGAGGCGCACGCGATCGCTGCGACCACCGGGGCGCGCACACTGGTGGAGCTCGGCGCCGGGTCGAGCGAGAAGACCCGGGTGCTGCTCGACGGGCTGGTGCGCCACGGCACTGTGCGTCAGTTCGTGCCGCAGGACGTGTCGGGCTCGGCGCTGACGGCGGCCGCCGAGGCGATCTCCACCGACTACCCGGATCTCGACGTGCGCGGCGTGGTCGGCGACTTCACGGAGAACCTCGCGGAGCTGCCCGGCACGTCGCCGCGGCTGGTGGTGTTCCTCGGCGGCACGATCGGCAACTTCCTGCCGGCCGACCGGGTGCGGTTCCTGCGGTCGGTGCGCGGCGTGCTTGAGCCGGGGGAGTGGCTGCTCCTCGGCACCGATCTGGTGAAGGACCCGGCGACCCTGGTGCGGGCCTACGACGACGCCGAGGGTGTGACGGCCGAGTTCAACCGCAACGTCCTGGCCGTCCTCGCGACTCGGCTCGACGCCGACGTCGACCCGGCCGATTTCGACCACGTGGCCGTGTGGGACGCCGAGCAGGAGTGGATCGAGATGCGCCTGCGGGCCCGCCGGGACCTCGTGGTGCGCATCCCCGGCGCGGACCTGGAGGTGCGCTTCGCCCGCGGCGAGGACGTCCGCACGGAGATCTCCGCGAAGTTCCGCCCCGAACGGGTCCGAACCGAACTCGCCGAGGCCGGTTTCGCCCTCGAACACTGGTGGACCGACGAGGCAGGCAGGTTCGGCCTCTCCCTGGCACAAGCCACCTAGCCACCCGCCCCCACCCAGCCCCCGAGACCTGCACCCAGACCCGCGAAATCTGCATCCAGAACCGCCAGATCTGCATCCAGACGCGTGAGGTCTGCGGTCGGACCGGCGGGATCGGGGATAAACCCCGATGCGTGGGCGGGCCGTGGGTGATCGAATGGCGGTATGTCCCGTACGCCCGCCTCGCCGACGTCGTCCAATCCGTTGCCCGCCCTGGCCCGCATCCTCGGAAAACGGCGCGGCCTGATGCGGCTCGCGCCCGCCATCGTGTGGACGGACGCGCGGCTGACCCGGCTGACCCGCGGCAGGGTGACGCTCGTGGGTATCGCGGGACTGCCGTCGCTGCGGCTCGTCACCACCGGTCGGCGCACCGGCCGGCCGCGCGAGACGAACCTGCTGTACCTGCCCGACCGCGGCGCCTGCATCGTCACCGGATCGAACTGGGGACGTCCGACGGAGCCGGCATGGGTGCACAACCTGCGGACGACACCCGAGGCGCGCGTCGTGATCCGCGGCCGTGCCACGGACGTCCACGCGCGGGAACTGTCCGGAATGGACCGTGAGGCGACCTGGCGGCGACTGCTGGCGTTCTGGCCCGGCTACGCGATGGAACGCGACGAGGCCGGTCGCGATTTCCCGATCTTCGTCCTCACCCCGGATCGAACACAGACGTCGCAGTCCTGAACGCCGATCTCGCGGGACCGAACGCGGGCCGAACGACGAGGGCGCCGTGGGCCTGTCGGCCCACGGCGCCCTGTGCGCGATCAGCTGGTGATCAGGCGCTGGTCATCTTCCGCAGCACGTACTGCAGGATGCCGCCGTTGCGGTAGTAGTCCGCCTCGCCGGGGGTGTCGATGCGGACGACCGCGTCGAACTCCACCTTCTGCCCGTCGGTCTTGGTCGCGGTGACCTTGACCGTCGACGGCGTCTCGCCGTTGTTCAGCGCGGAGATACCGGCGATGTCGAACGTCTCCGTGCCGTCGAGGCCGAGCGAGCTCGCCGACTCGCCCTCCGGGAACTGCAGCGGAACAACGCCCATGCCGATCAGGTTCGACCGGTGGATGCGCTCGAACGACTCGGTGATCACCGCGCGCACGCCCAGCAGGCTCGTGCCCTTGGCCGCCCAGTCACGCGAGGAACCGGAGCCGTACTCCTTGCCGCCCAGGACCACCAGCGGGGTGCCCTGCGCCGCGTAGTTCTGCGCCGCGTCGTAGATGAACGCCTGCGGGGCGCCGTCCTGCGTGAAGTCACGCGTGTACCCGCCCTGCACACCGCCGTCGACGATGGCGTCGAGCAGCAGGTTGCGCAGCCGGATGTTGGCGAACGTGCCGCGGATCATCACCTCGTGGTTACCGCGTCGGGAACCGTAGGAGTTGAAGTCCTTGCGCTCGAGACCGTTCTCCTTGAGGTACCGGCCGGCGGGCGAGTCCTCCTTGATGGCGCCGGCGGGGGAGATGTGGTCGGTGGTGACCGAGTCGCCCAGCAGCGCCAGCACACGCGCACCCGAGATGTCCTCGACCGGCGCCGGCTCGGCGGCCATGCCGTCGAAGTACGGGGGCTTGCGCACGTAGGTGGACTCGGAGTCCCACTCGAACGTCTTGCCCTCGGGCGTCGGCAGGGCCTTCCACCGCTCGCCGCCGTCGAAGACGTCGGCGTAGTCGTTGGTGAACATCTCCTGCGTGATCGCCTGGTCGATCGTCTGCTGGATCTCCTGCGGCGACGGCCAGATGTCCTTCAGGAAGACGTCGTTGCCGTCGGTGTCCTGGCCGAGCGGCTGGTTGTCGAAGTCGAAGTCCATCGTGCCCGCGAGGGCGTAGGCGATCACCAGCGGCGGCGAGGCCAGGTAGTTCATCTTGACGTCGGGGTTGATCCGGCCCTCGAAGTTGCGGTTGCCGGACAGCACCGACACGGCCGTGAGGTCGTTGTCCTGGATGGCCTGCGAGATCTCCTCCGGCAGTGGACCGGAGTTGCCGATGCAGGTGGTGCAGCCGTAGCCGACCAGGTGGTAGCCCAGCTTCTCCAGGTACGGCCACAGGCCGGCCTTCTCGTAGTAGCCGGTGACGACCTGCGAACCCGGCGCCATGGACGTCTTGACCCACGGCTTGACCGACAGGCCCTTCTCGACGGCGTTGCGGGCCAGCAGGGCGGCGCCGAGCATGACCGACGGGTTCGACGTGTTGGTGCAGGAGGTGATCGAGGCGATCACCACGGCACCGTGGTCGAGCACGAACTCGCCGCGCTCGTCCGAGCGCACCGTGACCGGCTTGGACGGACGGCCGGTCGCACCGTTGGCGGCCGACTGCACCGCCGCGGCGACCTCGGCGCCGGAGGTGGCCGGCGCGTCGCTGGCCGGGAACGACTCCTCGACCTTCTCGTCGACGTTGGTGTGCGGCGTGGCCTGCTCGTCGGTGATGTAGTCGCGCACCGACTTGCGGAACGAGGGCTTGGCGTCGGTGAGCTCGATGCGGTCCTGCGGGCGCTTCGGACCGGCGATCGACGGGACGACCGTGGACAGGTCGAGCTCGAGGTACTCGGAGTACTCCGGCTCGACGGACGGGTCGTGCCAGAGGCCCTGCTCCTTGGAGTAGGACTCCACCAGCGCCAGCTGCTCCTCCGAGCGGCCGGTCAGCTTGAGGTAGCGGATCGTCTCCTCGTCGATCGGGAAGATCGCCGCGGTGGAGCCGAACTCGGGGCTCATGTTGCCGATCGTGGCGCGGTTGGCCAGCGGCACGGCGCCGACGCCCTCACCGTAGAACTCGACGAACTTGCCGACCACGCCGTGCTTGCGCAGCATCTCGGTGATCGTCAGCACGACGTCGGTGGCGGTCGCGCCGGGCGGGATCTCGCCGGTGAGCTTGAAGCCCACGACGCGCGGGATGAGCATCGACACGGGCTGGCCGAGCATCGCGGCCTCGGCCTCGATGCCGCCGACGCCCCAGCCGAGCACGCCCAGGCCGTTGACCATCGTGGTGTGCGAGTCGGTGCCGACACAGGTGTCCGGGTAGGCCTGGCCGTTGCGGGACATCACCGTGCGCGCGAGGTGCTCGATGTTGACCTGGTGCACGATGCCGGTGCCCGGCGGGACGACCTTGAACTCCTCGAAGGCGTTCTGGCCCCAGCGCAGGAACTGGTAGCGCTCCTTGTTGCGCTCGTACTCGATCTCGACGTTGCGCTCGAAGGCGTCGGGACGGCCGAAGACGTCGATGATCACCGAGTGGTCGATGACCATCTCGGCGGGGGCGAGCGGGTTGACCTGGTCGGGGTCACCGCCGAGGGCGGTGACGGCCTCGCGCATCGTGGCCAGGTCGACGACACACGGCACACCGGTGAAGTCCTGCATGACCACGCGAGCGGGGGTGAACTGGATCTCGGTGGAAGGATCGGCCTTCGGATCCCAGTTGCCCAGTGCGCGGATGTGCTCCGCGGTGATGTTGGCGCCGTCCTCGGTGCGCAGAAGGTTCTCGAGGAGAATCTTCAGGCTGTACGGCAGCCGCTGCGAGCCCTCGACCTTGTTGAGGCGGAACACCTCGTACGAGGCGTCACCCACCTTCAATGTGTCGCGAGCGCCGAAGCTGTTCTTGCTGGCGGGTGCAGTCACGTCTCACTCCATGCGGCGGTTAGTTCGGGTACCCAGGGCCGAGTCTTGCGCACCCCCGTCGCGCCCGCAGAGGTGGGCTCGGAAGATCCCTGCCCCACAAACAGTACGCCTGTCCTTTTTTATGTCAAGCCAGGGCCACGGGGGCACGTCGTCGGCGGCGTCTGGTATTCGGCGGTGGTGATCGTCCTGGGTGTCGTCCGCCTCGGTTGTCCGCGTGGTGGGATGACCGTGCCGGCCTCGGACCAGCACACACGGACCGGCGACGAGCAGCGCCGCCGACGAACGGAGTACGCAGCATGCGCGATGTCGACCCGCCCGTGGAGGAGCAGACCGCCTGGGAGGTGCTCAACACGACCCCGGCACGGCGGTACCTCGCGCCGGACCCGATCCCCGACGAGGTGCTGTGGGAGATCCTGGACACCGCGGTCCGCGGGCCCTCCGGCGGTAATCGGCAGGAGTGGGGCTGGGTCGTCGTCACCGATCCCGAGATCAAGAAGCGGGTAGCGCCCTGGTACCGGGAGAACTGGCAGCGCGCCTACGGCAGCCGGAAGGAACAGTTCCTCGCAGGCACGGCCGAGGGACTGAGTCCTGCCGGGTTCCGCGGTGCCGAGCACCTGGCCGAACACCTCGAGGAGGCGCCGGTGTGGGTGTTCCCCGTGCTGCGGCGTGCGGCCGAGGCGACCGACCCGCGCACCGGGTCCTCGATCTACGGTGCGGTCCAGAACCTGTGCCTCGCGGCGCGAGCGCGGGGGATCGGCACCTCGCTGACCACGCTGTACGCGGGCCACGAGGACGAACTGCGCAGCCTGCTCGGACTGCCGGACGACGCGCTGACGATGGCGCTGATCCCGATGGGGTACCCGGAACGGGGCCGGTGGGCGCGTCCCAAGCGTGCGCCCGTCGAGGACGTCGTGCACTGGAACAGCTGGGGCGCCCACGCCCGGCGAGAAAGCTGAGCCGGCACTCGAGCACGGTCGCCACACACGCAAGCGGGGGTGGGCCGGCTTCCGGCCCACCCCCGCATGTGCGAGTTGACTGCGCGGGTCAGAACCCGCCCTGCGTCATCGCCTCGAAGTCCTCGCGCGAGAGGCTGCGCAGAACCGTCAGGCCGAGCTCGGTGACCGTGCGCACCGGGCTGAGGTAGTGCTCGCCGTCGACCTCGACCGTGACGACGCCGATGCCCTGCTCCATGACGCCGCCGGCCAGGTTTCCCATCATCTCGGCGGCCTGCCGCGGCATGGCGCCCCGGAACTCGGAGGCCATCATCCCCACCAGGTCCTCCCCGCACATCCGCTCCGTGCGGCCCTGCGCCTCGGCCTCGTAGCAGTCGCCGTCCTGGCGCACCGTGAACGTCTGGCCGTCGACGCTGACCGTCACCGCGGTGACGGTCACGCGCGTGCCGCCCTCGACGTCGCTGGTCTCGGTCTGCAGGTCGGTGAGCTCCGCACCGGGCGCGCCCGGGAAGTCGGAGGCCTGCTCGAGCAGCAGCGGACCGGCGTCGTGCAGCACGCTCATCTCGCCCGGCGGCAGCAGCGCGAGCACGCGCTCCAGGTCACCGGCCACCGCGGCATCGACCGTTTCGCGCACGACGTCCTCGGGCGAACCCGCGCCCTGCGGCTGCACCGACTCCTCGGGCCACGCGGCGCCCTCCTGCTGCAGGATCGCGTCGGCGGCGGTGTAGAACAGGCTCGGGTACCACTCGCCGTCCTCCTGGACGGCGGCGATGCGGATCGGCTCGTCGGTCTCCTCGGCGATGTCGACCGTGTGCGTCTCGACGGTGTTGCCCGAACCGACCAGCTCGTCCTTGTACTCCGGCGCGAGCGGCAGCTCGTCGGCGTTGCCGGTGAAGGTCAGCGTGCCGCCGGTCAGCTTGGTGATCACGACGCGGTCGTTGACGCGCTCCTCGGCGCTCTCGTCGAACTGCAGGTTCTCGGCGGTCAGGCTGATGCCGCGCAGGTCGTCGGCGCTCGCGTCGTCACGGAACACCCCGAGGCGCTGGTACTCGCCGACGAGATCCTCGAGGGGATCGGTCAGCAGCGCGGCCTCGGACGGTGCCAGGCCGCTCATCGCGCCCGCCACGTCGGCGTCCTCGAGCGAGGTCGCGAGCGTGCGCACCGCGTCGGTCGGCGACGAGGCGCCGGCGGCCACGGAGCCTGACGGAAGAACGCGAAGTACGACCCCGCGACGCCGACCGCCACCACCAGCACGGCGACGAGACCGATGATCAGTCCGCGCTTGCCCTTGCCGCCACCGGAGTTTCCGCCCGCGTCGGGTGTGACGCCGTACTGCGCCCCGTAGGCCTGCTGGCCGTACGGGTCCTGTCCGTACTGGGGCTGGCCGAACGGCTGCTGGCCGAACTGGCCGGGCTGGCCGTAAGGCTGCTGGGGTTGACCGCCGTGGGGCCAGTTCTGCTGCGGATGGCCGCCCTGCGGGTAGCCACCACCCTGCGGATAACCGCCCTGCTGTCCGCCGTACGGGCCGGGCTGCCCGCCCCACGGGTTGTTCGGGTCCTGGGGAGTCGTCACGGATTCCTACCTGTCTGCTCGGTCGTCAGCGCGCACCCTTCCGAAGGTGTGCGCTTGCGAGAACGCCCACGGCCGCGACGGCCGCGACGGCCGTTCCCGTGGCGGTCACGACGGGGCCCGGGGCGGCGATGCCGACCGGTCCGTCGCGATCGAAGGCTTGGACGGTCAGGAGTACCGAAACGGTTCCCACCGGAATTGCCGGAATCCAACACGCTACCGCCGCGGTGCGGGTGAAGCGCGTCAGCAACAGCGCCGCGGACCCGGCACACAGCAGCGGAACCGCGGCCCAGAGCTCGAGCACCGGCTGCGCGTCCCCGGCCAGACCGAGGGCGCCGATGAGCCCGACGCCTCGTAGCTGTCCCTGGTCACGGCGCCGGAGACGAACCAGGGCAGGAACGTGCCGACCACGGCGGTGACGAGTCCGGCCGCCGTGACGAGGCGCCAGCGGCCGAGGCCGTGATGGGGAACGTGCGGGCGGACGACATGAGTTCCCATCGTGCCGTGGCGGCCCCGACCGCGACGGTGAATCGGTGCGAATCGAGATCTCGCGGTGTCGCAGGTCACCGGGGTGGAGGCGACAACGGCCCTGCGCAACTCGGTAAGGGTCACCCGAACCGGGGAATTGTGATGGGAGGTGACAGTGATTCGCATGTGACAACTGGTGATGCCGTGACCGAAATGGCACAGTTCTTCTCGGATGAGCAGGAGGTGGGCCCAGGTGGGGACGAGGACGCGAGGTTCGGTGCTGGCCGTGGGGGCGCTGGCACTCGCCGCAGTGATGGCGGGGCCGGGAACCGCTCTTGCCGTGCCGCCACCGCCGCCCAACCCGAGCGATTCCGAGCTCGAGGCCGGACGCGCGGAGGCCAACGACCGGGCAGACGAGGTCGGCAGGCTCACCAGCCGCCTCGCCGACGCCGAGTCGCGGCTGACCACCTTGCGCAACGAGGTCGAGCGCAAGATGGAGGAGGCCAACAAGGCCCGCGTCGACCTTCAG
Organism: Saccharomonospora sp. CUA-673; assembly: GCF_001942305.1. Lineage (GTDB taxonomy): Bacteria > Actinomycetota > Actinomycetes > Mycobacteriales > Pseudonocardiaceae > Prauserella. The sequence continues at coordinate 174,971 of NZ_MKKE01000033.1, forward strand.
CGGGCCCGTTCCGCCGCCGACAGCGCCGAACAGGCCGCGGAGGAGGCGAACGCCGAGGCCGAGACCGCGTCGGGCGCGATCCGCGGCATGCGCGAGAACCTCGACCGGTTCGTCGCGGGCAGTTACCGGCAGGGCAGCACGGTCGGCTCCCTGAGCGCGTACCTCGGAGCGGAGTCGCCGAAGGACCTGCTGTCGCGGGAACAGCTGCTCGGGGCCGTCAGCGGCAGCGAGATGGACGTGCTCGAGAACATGCGCCGGGCCCAGGTGGAGAAGTCCAACAAGGACGCCGCCGCCCGCGAGGCGCTCGAGGAGGCCCGCGCGAAGCGGACCGCGGCCGGCGAGGCGCGCGTGGCCGCCGAGGAGGCGCAGCAGACGGCGATCGACGCGCGGCAGGCGCAGGCGGCCCGGACCGAGACCCTCGAGTCCGAGCGCGGCGAGGTCGAGGAGCAACTCCGCGAGGCACGGTCGAACGTCAGCGGCCTCGAGGGGCAGCGCGACGCCTACGAACAGTGGCAGGCGGAGAAGGAGGCCGAGGAAGCCGCGCAGGCGCAGGCCGCCGCCCAGGCCGCGGCGAGCTCGGCCGGCAGCAGCGGATCCTCGGCGCCGGCGCCGGCGCCGGCCCCGTCGTCGAGTTCCGCTCCCGCGGGCGCGACGGTCGAGGCCGTCGTGCAGCGGGCGATGTCGCAGCTCGGCGTGCAGTACGCCTGGGGCGGCGGCAACGCCAGCGGTCCCACCTACGGCATCCGCGACGGCGGTGTGGCCGACGCCCACGGCGACTACGCCAAGATCGGTTTCGACTGCTCGGGGCTGATGATCTACGCGTTCGCCGGGGTGCAGGCGCTCCCGCACTACAGCGGCTACCAGTACGACTCGGGCCGTAAGGTGCCGCTGTCGCAGATGCAGCGCGGCGACATGATCTTCTGGGGCAACGCCGGCATCCACCACGTGGCGCTGTACCTGGGCAACGGGCAGATGATCGAGGCACCGCAGTCCGGTGGCCACGTCCAGGTCGTGCCGGTGCGCTACGGCGACATCCTGCCCTACGCGACCCGCTTGATCGGCTGAGGCGCACGACGGCCGATCGGTCCTACGTGCCAAGCTCGACGCATGTCGTTCGCGTGCGTGATCGTCGCCGGCGGCCGGGCCCGGCGGCTCGGCGGCGTCGACAAGCCCATGCTCGAGGTCGGCGGCACGACGCTGTTGGAACGTTCGCTGCGCGCGGCGCAGGACGGGCCCGACCGGGCCGAGGACGTGGTCGTCGTCGGCCCCTGGCGTCCTGGCTTCGACGGCCCCGGCTCCGACCCGGCCGTGCGGTGGACGCGGGAGGAGCGGCGGGCGGGGGCCCGGTTGCCGCGCTCGCGGCGGGCCTGTCCACAGTGGAGGCCGCCGTGGTGGTCCTGCTGGCGGCGGACCTGCCGGGCGTCCGGCCGGACACGGTGGCGCGACTGGTCGATCAGCTCGCCGCGGACCCGGAGCTCGACGGGGCCGTGCTGGTCGACGACGACGGGCGTCGCCAGTGGTTGCAGAGCGCGTGGCGGACGGCGGCCGTGCGCGCTGCCCTGCCGCCGGAACCGGCGGGCACGGCGCTGCGGACGGTGCTCGGCGGGCTGCGGACGGCCGAGGTGCCGGCACGGCCGGGCGAGACCGCCGACGTGGACACACCGGCGGACCTGTGACCGCCTCCGGACACCCGGTTCACACCGGTCATACCGCCCGGACGGTTCCCTGTGCAGGGAGCACCTCGCTCGGTTGTGCGGGTTCGGCGGGCGGTACGGTCCCGGCGGAGAGGGAAGATCACCGGCTAGGAGGTTAGGCGTGACGGAGCCCGGCATCCCCGACGGCGCGAACGGGGCGGAACCCGGCGCACCCGCACGTGACGCCCAGTTGCTCGAACGGACCGTGTTCGAGGTCAAGCGCATCATCGTCGGCCAGGACCGACTGGTGGAACGCATGTTGGTGGGCCTGCTCGCGAAGGGTCACCTGCTGCTCGAAGGTGTTCCGGGCGTCGCGAAGACCCTCGCGGTCGAGACGTTCGCCAAGGTGGTGGGCGGATCGTTCTCCCGCGTGCAGTTCACGCCGGACCTGGTGCCAGCCGACATCCTCGGTACGCGCATCTACCGCCAGGGCAGCGAGAAGTTCGACGTCGAGCTGGGGCCCGTGGTGGCGAACTTCGTGCTCGCCGACGAGATCAACCGCGCGCCGGCGAAGGTCCAGTCCGCGATGCTCGAGGTGATGGCCGAGCGGCACGTGTCGCTGGGCGGCGAGACGTTCCCGATGCCGGATCCGTTCCTGGTGTTGGCGACGCAGAACCCGATCGAGAACGAGGGCGTCTACCCGCTGCCGGAGGCGCAGCGCGACCGCTTCCTGTTCAAGATCATCGTGGAGTACCCGTCGGCGGAGGAGGAGCGGGAGATCGTCTACCGGATGGGCGTGTCGGCGCCCGAGCCGCAGGCGGTCCTGTCTCCCGAGGAGCTGGCGCGGCTGCAGGGCGTGGCGTCGCAGGTGTTCGTGCACCACGCGCTGGTGGACTACGTGGTGCGGCTGGTGTTGGCGACGCGGACCCCGGGTGAGCACGGTCTGACGGATGTGGCCGGCTGGGTGTCGTACGGAGCTTCGCCGCGTGCGAGCCTGGGCATCATCTCGGCGTCGCGGGCGTGGCGTTGGTGCGCGGCCGGGATTACGTGTTGCCGCAGGATGTGGTGGACGTGGTGCCGGATGTGTTGCGGCACCGGTTGGTGTTGTCGTACGACGCGCTGGCCGACGGGGTGCCGTTGGACCACATCATCACGCGCATCCTGCAGACCGTTCCGTTGCCGCAGGTGACCGCTCGTCCCACGGGCGGGCAGCCGGTGGCCGCAGGCGTTCCGGGCAGGTAACCGGGCGATATGGCATGGCAGAAGCGCACCGGGGACGCCGGCCGGGAGCCGGAGGACGAGCGGGCCGGGTCGGCCGCGGGTGCCTCCGGGGACGCTGAGCGGCCGAGGTGGGCGCCGCCGGTGCTGCGTGGCGACCGGTTGGAGGCCGGATTGCGCACGTTGGAGTTCGACGTGCGTGGCCGGTTGGACGGGTTGTTGCAGGGCAATCATCTGGGTCTGGTTCCGGGGCCGGGGTCGGAGCCGGGGGAGGCGCGGCCGTATCAGCCGGGCGACGATGTGCGCCGCATGGATTGGGCGGTGACGGCGCGGACGACGACCCCGCACATCCGGGAGACGATCGCGGACCGCGAGTTGGAGACGTGGCTCGTCGCTGATGTGTCGGCGAGTCTGGATTTCGGCACGGCGTTCTGCGAGAAGCGGGATCTGGTGGTGTGCGCGGCGGCGGCGATCACGCATCTGACGTCGGGCGGCGGCAACCGGGTGGGCGCGTTGATCTCGAACGGCGCGGAGACGGTGCGGGTGCGGCGCGGGGTGGGCAGGCGCATGCGCGGAATTTGATTCGGCGGATCGCGGAGATGCCGCGCGCGGAGGAGGGTACGGGCGGCGATCTGGGGGAGTTGGTCGATCAGCTGCGCAGGCCGCCGCGTCGGCGGGGTCTTGCGGTGGTGGTGTCGGATTTCCTGGGGGACATGTCGTGGCAGCGGCCGTTGCGGGGGTTGTCGGCGCGGCACGATCTGATCGGTGTCGAGGTGTTGGATCCGCGGGATGTGGATCTGCCGGAGGTGGGCGACATCGTGTTGGCGGACCCGGAGACGGGTCGGCAGCGGGAGGTGCACGCGTCGGCGTTGTTGCGTAAGGAGTTCGCGGCGGCGGCGCAGGAGCATCGCACGGAGGTGGCGCGGGCGTTGCGTCAGGCCGGTGCGGGTCATTTGGTGTTGCGCACGGATTCGGACTGGATCGCGGATGTGGTGCGGTTCGTGGTGGCGCGAAAACGTGGTTGGTCGGGGGCGGTGTCATGAATCTGACGGGGTTCGCGTCGCCGTGGTGGTTCGTGCTGCTGATCGTGGTGGCTGCCGTGGTGGTGGGCTACGTGTTGGCGTCGAGGGCGCGGCGTCGGCGCACGATGCGGTTCTCGAACTTGGCGTTGTTGGAGCGGGTGGCGCCGAGTGGGAAGCGGTGGACGCGGCATGTGCCGTCGGCGTTGTTGGTCGTGTCGTTGTTGTTGTTGACTTTTGCGTTGGCGGGTCCGACGGCGGAGCAGAAGGTGCCGCGGAATCGGGCGACGGTCATGATGGTGATGGATGTGTCGCTGTCGATGGAGGCCACGGATGTGGAGCCGTCGCGGTTGGAGGCGGCGCAGACGGCGGCGTCGGAGTTCGCGGAGGGCTGACGCCGGGGGTGAACCTGGGGTTGATCTCGTTCGCGGGTACGGCGACGGTGTTGGTGGCGCCGACGACGGAGCGGGGCCCGGTGACGCATGCGATCGACAATTTGAAGTTGGCGCAGTCGACGGCGACGGGCGAGGGCATGTTCGCGGCGTTGCAGTCCATCGAGAGTTTCTCGTCGGTGGTGGGCGGTGCGGAGGGTCCGCCGCCGGCGCGGATCGTGTTGATGACGGACGGCAAGCAGACGGTGCCGCAGGACGAGTATGCGCCGCGGGGTGCGTTCACGGCGGCGGTGGAGGCCAAGGACAAGGGCATCCCGGTGAGCACGATCTCGTTCGGCACGTCGCACGGTTCGGTGGAGATCGAGGGCAAGGAAGTGCCGGTGCCGGTGGATGACCCGTCGATGCGGGAGATCGCGCGCTTGTCGGGTGGCGATTTCTACAAGGCGGCGACGGCCGAGGAGCTGCGCGAGGTGTACGCGAGCCTGGGCGAGCAGATCGGCTACGAAACTCAGGACACGGACGCGAGCCGGCCGTGGGTGGTGCTGGGCACGCTGACGTTGTTCGGCGCGGCGGCGAGTTCGCTGGTGATCGGCAGGCGCCTGCCGGACTGATCCGGAGCGGCCGTTCGGCCGGGCCGAGCTCATGGTCGCAGCACCGGTGGGACGGGCGCGGTGTACGTCGTGCCGTGGGGTGTGGTGACTGTCGTGGTGCTGTGGGTCGGGTTGTGGCTGTGGGTCCAGCGTGGGTGGTGTTTGAGGCGGTGGTGGTGTCGACAGCGGCTGGTGCCGTTGGTGGCTGACGTCGGTCCGCCATCTGTCCAGGGTTGTTCGTGGTCGAAGTCGGTGTGGGTGGCGGGTCGGTGACACCACGGGACGACGCATTCGCGGTCGCGGATGCGGACGAGGTCTCGGATGGTGGTTGAGGGTTTGCGCCGGGTGCGACCGAGGGATGTTGGTGTGCCGGTGGTCGGATCGCAGAGGACTTTGCGCCAGGTGCTGGCGGGGTTGGTCATGATCTCTCGGGCGATGGGTGCAGGGATGGTGCCGTAGCCGTCGAGGGTGCAGCCGTCGTCGGTGATGCCGAGTGCGGTGGAGGCCGGCATGTGTAGGGAGACGGTGGCGGCTGTTTCGGGTGCGGTGACGCCGGGATCACGCCCGAGGAGCAGATCTGTGGTGACATCAGCCCGCAACTGATCCATCGATCGCGACGATCCGGCCCGCCGCAGGGCCTGAGCCATCCCGTCGACGCGGGCGTAGGCGGCGGAGGCGACTTCGACGGGCACGTGTGCGGTCAGTCGGGACATGGCGTTCTCACCGTGGATGATTTCGACCTTCCGCCCCTGCCGCGCCGTGCGGGCTCGCGCGGCCTGCCCCTCAGGATCAACGGAATTCGCAATTCTCCGCGCATGCGCAGCCAAGTTGTCGGGCATGAACGTCGAGGCCGGAGACGACGACAGCTTCTCGGCCAACTGGGCATCGACGGCGCGTGCATCGGCGGACGACATCCCGGACGTCACAGCAACAACCCGCGAAGCCCCGTACGAGTCGACCTCCCCACGCGACATCGCCCCCAACATCCCAGGGTGATCAGAGGTCAGCGTCGAGGCGAGGGCAACTCGCTTCTCGACCTGAGCCCGAGACCCCCGCAACACCGGACGCAACGACTCCACCAACCCCGCAGAATCGGACTCAACCGATTCCAACCGAGCCAGCAAAACCGCCTCCCGAGCATCAAGCCGAGCCCGATCGGCACGAACCCGATCAAGCTCACCAAGAAGAGAAGAAGTCAACGTCGACACCCCTAAATGATACCAAACACCCCACAACAACTCCACCCAAAAGCAACCCGAAAAGCCACCCCAGAAACAACCCCACAAAACCGTCCACCCCCGAAGCGAAGCAAGGGCAAACCCGCCACCCCCACCCCCTCAAACACGCACCTCCACCGTGTCATCCCGTCGACCTAAAACGAAACCATCACGCTGCAGGCAGGGCGCAACCCACCCCAACACCGCAGCCAAACAACACAACCTTGCGCCCTGCCTGCAGCGTGATAAACGAAAAGCGAGGTCGACGGGATGACACGGAACAGCGACACCAGTCGCCCCACCATCCCGGAGACCTGCCCGCCGGCGAGGCACCCCTCACCCCAAGGACGCAACCCCAACAACCCACCCCGAAACCCCAACACGGCGTCATGGATTGCCAACACAGTGCCGCGAACTGCCAACACAGCGACGTGAGTTGCCAACACGGCGCCACAGAATGCTGACACGGCGACGCGAAACTCCGACACGGCGACGCGAACTGCTGACACGGCACCCCGAAATGCACCGCCCTCCTCGCTCCCCCTAACCGAAGAACACCTCGGCTTCGGCCAACCGCTCCTCGGGAACGGTCTTCAACACATCCACCGCGTCGGCGAGGCCGATCCGCTCGACCCCCACCCCGCGCAAGGCGACCATCACGTCGAATTCGCCGTCGGCGACGGCGTCGACAGCCTGGAGTCCGAATCGGGTGGCGAGGACGCGGTCGTAGGCGGTGGGTGTTCCGCCGCGTTGCGTGTGGCCGAGGACGACGGCGCGGGATTCCTTGCCGGTGCGGGTGGCGATCTCGTCGGCGAGCCAGGATCCCACTCCCCCGAGTCGGACGTGTCCGAAGGCGTCCTTCTCGCCGTTCTGCAGCACTTCGGCGCCGCCCTCGGGCAGGGCTCCCTCGGCGACGACGATGATGGGGGCGTATTCGCGGTGGAAGCGTCGTTCGACCCAGGTGACGACCTGGTCGACGGAGAATTGTCGTTCGGGCACGAGGATGGCGCTGGCCCCGCCGGCCATGCCGGAGTGCAGTGCGATCCAGCCGGCGTGCCGGCCCATGACTTCGACGACGAGGGCTCGGTGGTGCGATTCGGCGGTGGTGTGGAGTCGGTCGATGGCTTCGGTGGCGATGTGCACGGCGGTGTCGAAGCCGAAGGTGTAGTCGGTGGCGCCGAGGTCGTTGTCGATGGTCTTGGGCACGCCGACGACGTCGATGCCCTCCTTGCCGAGCCGGTGTGCCACGCCGAGGGTGTCCTCGCCGCCGATGGCGATGAGCGCGTCGATGCGTTGTTCGGCGAGTACGGACGCGATGCGTGCGGGGCCGTCGTCGACGGCGTAGGGGTTGGTGCGCGACGAGCCGAGGATGGTGCCGCCGCGGGTGAGGATCGGTTCGACGTCGTCGGTGCTCAGGGTGCGCACGTCGCCGGTGAGCGGTCCTTGCCAGCCGTTGCGGAAGCCGACGACGTCCCATCCGTGTTGGTTCACCCCCTTGAGCACGACGGCGCGGATCACCGCGTTCAGTCCCGGGCAGTCGCCGCCGCCGGTCAGGACACCCACTCGCATCGCTCGCCTGCCTCCACACGTCGCTGTGTTTCGAGAGTTGTGTTTCGAGAGTTGTGTTGCCGAAAAGGGCGGCTCGTACGCGTCGACGAGCTCGTGGCAATGATCTTGCCACGGGACGTGCATCACTGCACCGGTCAAGGAAGGTTAGCCTGTGCTACGGTGCCACTCATGCAGCGTTTCTACTGGTTTACGTGGCCGGCCCGGAGTGGGCCGGTCGGCGTGGCCGTGCGCTGACCATCCCCCACTTCGAGCCGGAAGCCAAGCCGGCTCGGTGGATTCCGGGGCGGCTTGCGGAAAGGAAGCCCCGATGGCCACCCCAACCAGCCCCTCCACGTCGGCGCCGGACGGTGCGACGTCCCGGCGTCCGATGCCGATCCCTCCCTAGCGAGACTCGCGGGCGCCGACCTCGACAATCAGCGCATCACGCACGTCAGCCCCCTGATGTCGCCGGCGTTGCTGCGGGCCGAGCACCCCGTGGACGCCGACATCGCCCGCACCGTGCGCGGCGGCCGCCAGGCGACCGTCGACATCCTCTCCGGCCAGGACGACCGCCTGCTCGTCATGGTCGGCCCGTGCTCGGTGCACGACGCCGACGCCGCCCTGGACTACGCCCGCAAGCTCGCCGCCCACGCCGAGACGGTGCGCGACGAGCTGCACGTCGTGATGCGCGTGTACTTCGAGAAGCCGCGCACGACGCTCGGGTGGAAGGGTCTGATCAACGACCCGGACCTCGACGGCAGCTTCGCCGTCAACAAGGGTCTGCGCATGGCGCGCCAGCTGTTGTTGGACGTCTCGAGCCTGGGCCTGCCCGTGGGCTGCGAGTTCCTCGACCCCATCACGCCGCAGTACATTTCCGACATCGTGACCTGGGGTTCCATCGGCGCTCGTACCGCCGCCAGCCAGGTGCACCGTCAGCTCTGCAGCGCGCTGTCCATGCCGGTCGGCATCAAGAACTCCACCGAGGGCGACGTGCAGGTCGCCGTCGACGCCACGCGCGCCGCCGGTGCGGGACACGTGTTCCCCGGCATCACCACCGACGGTCTGTCGGCGCTGTTCACGACCGCGGGCAACACCGACTGCCATGTGATCCTGCGCGGCAGCAGCAGCGGTCCGAACCACGACCCCGCCACGATCTCCGACACGCTCGCGCGGCTGCGCAAGGCGGATCTGCCCGAGCGGGTCGTCGTCGACGCGAGCCACGGCAACAGCGGTAAGGACCACGTCCGGCAGGCCGCGGTGCTCCACGAGCTGGCCGGACGGATCGCCGGCGGCGAACCGGGCATCACCGGCGTGATGATCGAGAGCTTCCTCGCCGAGGGCAGGCAGGACCTGACGCTCGGGCAGGCCGACGAGCTCGACTACGGACGCAGCATCACCGACGCCTGCCTCGGGTGGGACACCACGGCCGCGCTGCTCGACGAGCTCGCCGCAGGCGTGCGAGCCCGCCGGGCCGCCGCCTGAGGACGGCGCTCGAGGCGGATCAGTTCGCGAAGCCGTCGCGCCGGCGCACCTCGTCGATGATCTTCCATCGTTCGAGGTTGTGCCGCGCGTCGGCGAGCGCATCGTGGGCGTCGGCGGGCGCTTCGGCAGGGTGGGCTTGCCGACGTCCTCCCAGCGCTGCCGCAGATCACGGGTGAAGCGGGGCAGTTGACGGGGCAGCTTGGGCATCGGACCCCACAACTGGGCCAGTGCGACGTGGTCGTAGGCGGCGTACCAGGCCCACAGTTCGATGCCGTCGGACGCTTGCCGAAGAACTCCACGAGGTCCTCGCGGATGCGTTCGCGGCTGCGCCACGCCGGGTCGGCGGGGCTGGGCAGTTTGTCGAGCACGTGCTCGCGCACCCACCTGCCCGCCTTGTCCGGGTTGAACTGCGTCGAGACGGCGTAGAAGCTGCGGCCCTGCTCGTCCACGACACCGATCGACACCAGGTCGATGGTCACGCCGTCCTCGATGAATTCGGTGTCGTAGAAGAATCGCACCGCAGCACAGTAACGGTGCCGACCGTCCGGTCCGGACACCGGGCGTCTCAGCCCGCCCGGCTCTCCGGCATGCGCGCGACGTCGCCGACACCGGGCGGCTGGGCGGGCGTGGGCAGCGGCACCGCGCCGGCGAGTTCCTCCTTGGCCTTGGCCGCGTAGACGTCGACGTATTCCTGGCCGGACAGTTCCATCAGGGCGTACATGATCTCGTCGGTGATCGAGCGTTCGATGAACCGGTCGCCGGCGAGTCCCTCGTAGCGGGAGAAGTCCAGCGGCTCACCGAAGCGGATCTCGAGCCGCCGCGGCCACCACATCTTCGAGCCGATGGGGTTGACCTTGTCGGTGCCGACCATGGCCACGGGGATCACCGGCACCCGCGCCTCGAGCGCGATCCGCGCGACACCGGTCTTGCCCTTGTACAACCGGCCGTCGGGCGAACGGGTGCCCTCGGGGTAGATGCCCAGCAGCCGTCCCTCGTCGAGCAGCCGCGCTCCGGTCTCCAGCGCGGCCTGCGCCGCCGAGCGCCGGAGCGGTCGATCGGGAACTGGCCGGACGCGGTGAAGAACCACTTCTGCAGCCGGCCCTTCACCCCGGGCGTGGTGAAGTACTCGCGTTTGGCGGGGAAGGTGACGCGCCGCGGCACGTACAGCGGCATGAAGAACGAGTCGGCCACGGCCAGGTGGTTGCTCGCGATGATCGCGCCGCCGTCGGCCGGGATGTTCTCGACCCCGGTGACCTTCGTGGGCCAGAACAACCGCAGCAGCGGTCCGAGGATCACGTACTTCAGCAGCCGGTACACCACCGGGCCACGCCTCCTTACGTTCTCGGCCGCTCGGCCTCACTGCGTGCAGGTCGATCACACTACGAACACAGCCGGCCGCCGAACAACACGGGTGGGCCAACGACGAACTTTCTCACAGCCGCGCCCGCGCCGGATACCGGCCGCCGCCCGCACCTCGGCAGCACACCGGATCCCCACACTCGCCCCGCCGGGAAACCGATCCGTGCAACCATGGAGGTACTCACCCGTCCGAGGATCAGACCGAAAGGCCCCTGGCATGCCCGTGCCCGCCGGCGCCGAGCCGTTCCGGTACCCCGGGACGACCGGCAGCACCGTCGCACCCGTCTTGCACCGGGGCTCCGACGTCGCCACCCTCGGGAACGACGCGCCGGACGACCCTCGACGCGGGACCTGTCGATACAGGGCCGGTCGACGCGGCGTTCTCGGACGACAGAGCATCGACTCCGTACGTGCGGCCAGGCAGGTGGGGACGAAGTGAGCAGACCAGGCTCCGACGGACCGGAGAACGTCGACGCGACGTTCGAGGAGATCGTCGCCGACCTTCGGGCGGAGGGTTTCGGCGAGCAGGCGCTCGCCGACAAGGGCTTCGCCGACGACGAGCGGCATCGCGACGGCCGATATCGCGACGGCACCGCCGATGGCGGGAGCGACGACTCCTCCGCCGACGACGGCGCCGACCGGGCGGACCGCGGCCGCGGCGGGGTCGGGTTCGACGACGACCCCGGCGTCGGCAACGCGGGCGGGGTCGACGAGCTGCGCCGTCCGGAGGACGACCGTCCGGAAACCACCGCCCGGGATGCCCAGCCGAACGAACCGGGCTGGCGGGACAATCCGATCGCCTGGGACGAGACGATGTTCGGCCCCGCGCCGGGCGATCCGAACGACCCCGAGGACCGCTTCGTCCCGCCCGAACCGCCGCCGCTGCCCACACCGCGCAAGGGCGCGTTCCTGATCCTGATGCTGTTCGTACTGGGCGTGCTGCTGTTGATCACGCCGTCGCTGCTGGGCATGGCGGCGGGCATCGCGACCCCGCTCGGCATGCTGTCACTGGCGGCCGGCCTCGCGCTGCTCCTACTGCGGGTGCGCCAGGGCCCGCCGCCCGGCGCCGACCCCAACAACGGCGCCCAGGTGTGAACACGCAGCGCTGATCAAGCCGGTCTGATCAACCCGGCCGGGCCGGGTTACGGGTAGTTCTCGAGCAGGCGGCGCAACCGTGCGGGGTCGAGCACCGCGTCGGCGTCCTCGACGGGGTCGGCGCTCACCAGCACGAGATGGTCGCGCGGCCGCTGGGCGCGCAGCGCCCGCACCGATGCGGCGAGCTCGGCGGCCCCCGGGTCGGCGGTCAGCTCCACGCGTGGCCACCACGTCCAGTGTTCGGCCCCCGGCAGCCCGTCCAGACCGATGTCGCTGGCGCGCACGCCCACGCGCGCGAGCCCGTCCAACCGCTCCCGCCCGACAGCGTCCCGACCCATGCCGTCCTGGCCCGTGCCGACGATCAGCACGAGTTCACGGTCGAGCTGGGCCCGCAGGTCGGGCCAGGCCGCGGCGAAACCGGCGTGCAGCGGGTATCCGTCGACGTCGGCCGGTGCGACCCACCGCAGCGCCATGCTCTCGGCGTTGGTGACACGGGGTTCGACCGCTCCGGCCGAGGCCGCCAACGTCGCCAGCACGGTGGTGTAGCGCCAGGTGCCGTGGTCGTCGGCGCGCTGGGCGAGCACGCGGAACGCCTCGCCGGGAACGGCGGTCTCCTCCTCGGTCTCGCGGGCCGCCGCCTGGGCCGACGTCTCGTCGAACTGGACCGCACCACCGGGCAGCGCCCACGATCCGCCCTGATGCGTCCAGCCGGCGCGGTGTTGGAGCAGCACGCCGCGGCGGGGGTCGGTCAGCAGCAGTCCGGCCGCGCCGAACAGACCCCAGTGCCGTTGACCGCACGCACACGCGACGAACCCGTCGCCGTCACCGACCAGCATCGCCCGAATCTATCGCCTCGCACCGGGTGCACCGGAAGAGCCGATCGCGGGTGCTTCGGCGGCCAGGGTCGCGACGCCCACGATGGCGGCCTCGTCGCCGAGCTGGGCGGTGCGGATCCGGGCCAGCGGCCGGCGTTTGCCACCGGTGACCGACCGCATGTACACCTCGCGCGCGTCGTCCAGGAACAGCGGCGCCGATTCGGACACCCCGCCCCCGATGACGATGATCTCGGGGTCGTAGACGTCGGCGACCAGCGCTAGCCCCTCGCCGAGCCAGCGGGCCAGATCGGCCATCGCCATCCGTGCCAGCGGATCGCCGTCACGGGCGCCGCGGCGACGCGGCGGCCGGTGACGGCGTCCGGGTTGGACGCCGCCTCGCGGGCGAGCACGGTGGACCGCCCCGGCCGGGTGGCCAGCAGTTCGACGGCGGTGGCGGCGAGGGCGGTGCCGCTGCAGTACCGCTCCCAGCAGCCGGCCTTGCCGCAGGGGCAGGTGCGCCCGCCGGGCACGAGGCACAGGTGGCCGAGTTCGGGGGCGACGCCGTGGGCGCCGCGGAACAGTTCGCCGTTCAGCAGCAGCCCGGCGCCGATGCCGGTGCCGAGAGCGACGAACGCGCCGACGCGGCAGCCGCGGGCGGCACCGAAGCGGTACTCGGCGAACGTGGCGGCATTGGCGTCGTGTTCGAGGGTGACGGGCAACGCGACGCGGCGGGCGATGCGGTCGGCGACGTCGGCGTCGCGCCACGGCAGGTGCGGGGCGAAGATGACGGTGCGGCGGTCGTGGCCGACGAACCCGGCCACGGCGAGGCCGACGACGTCGACGTCGTGCCGGGCGCGCAGTTCGGCGACGACGCCGGCGACGGCCTCCTCGAGGGCGGCCTCGCTGCGGGGTGTGGCGGTGCGGGCGGTGTCCAGCAGGCCGCCGGAGGCATCGACGACCCCGGCGCGCACGCTCGTGCCGCCGACGTCGATGCCGATCGCCACCACTGCCGCTGCTCCCCTGTCGTCCCGACTCGCCTGTCCGCCCCGGCCCCTGCGCGGCCGACTACTGGGTTTCCCAGTGGTCGCGGCGGCGCACCGTGACCTTGTGGACGCGTCGGCCCGTACCCGGCGTGTCGGAGGCGCCCGCGGTCGCGGGGTCCGGCTGCGGTCGGGTGGCCTGTTCCGGGACCGGGCCGGGCCGCGAGGTCGGCCGGTAGCCGGGCATGTGCACGCCCTCCTCGGGCTGCCACCGATCGGCGAGGACGGCGCGCAGCAGCGCGATCACCTGAGCGGCCTGTTCGAGCACCCGGGCGGCGATCTCCGGCGCCTCGCCGCGCACCACCGAGATCACTGCGCACAGCGGGCACCACGAGCACGCCGATCCGGTTCCCGCGTCGTCCTCGGCCGCGGATCCGCCGTCGGGGGCGGGGCAGGACGTCGGGTCGCCGCCACCGTGCCCCGCGGCGAACAGGCCCCGCAACCACGGTTCGGCGCGTTCGGTCACGAGGTCCACCAGCAGCCGGATCTCCTCGGCGAGCCGCGCGCTGTCCGCGCCGACGCCGGACGTGCCGGACGGGTCGGTGCCCTCGGTGCCGCCGCTCATGAGTCGGTTCCCTCCAGGTGCACGAGTACGCCGCGCGAGTCGGATTCGGCATCGGTGATCCGGCAGGCGCGCAGTGGTTCGGGCAGCGCGATCAGCCTGCGGACGCCGTCGACGGTGATCGCGAGGTCGTCGTCGACCCGCGCGAGGTCGACCACGCTGTCCCGGGCGAGCGGCACTGCCACCCGGAGTTGGTACCCGACATCGGTGGCGGACATCCGCAACAACGGCGCGAGATTGGTGTCGTCGGCCTCCCCGGCCCCGTCGACCCCGCCGCCGGCGCCCAGCGGATCGGACGAACCGTACAGCTCGTCGGCGATCGCGTGAAGGGCGGCCAGGCCCACGGGTTCGGCGGCCCGGTGCTCGACGGTGCGGAGCCGTTCGGCGGCGGAGCCGAATCCGGACCGTTCGAGCTCGCCGAGCACCGTCTCCTGCTGCGCGCGCCGGGTGCGCACCCAGGCGGCGGCCGGGCCGCGCCACCAGCCGGGCGCGGGCATGACGCGGTTGGCGATCATGCCGTCGACGCGGATGCCGCGCAGCGCCAGCGCGGTGAGGGTCCGGCGGGTCTCGGCGACGACGACGCGTTCCGGGGTGAACACGAGCCGGACGCTGGTGCGGGCCGGGTCGGCGAGCAGGTCCTTCAGCGATCCGGTGCGCGCGGCCAGTGCCTGGAGGGACTGGGCGAGGCCGGAGCGTTTCGTCAGCGGTCCGGGCATGCGCGCGAGGTAGCCGCTGACGGCGTCGGGCAGGGCCAGCAGCCGCAGCGTCTCGGCGGTGGGGCCGCAGTCGACGACGACGGTGTCCCAGCGCCCGCCCGTGGCCAGGCGCTGCACCTCGGTGAGCGCGAGCAGTTCGTCGACGCCGGGCAGGACGGTCAGTTCCTCGGCCTCGAGTCCGTCGAGGCCGGCGCCGCGCACGAGCGCACTGCGAAGTTGGGTGCGGACCTCGTCCCAGCTGTCGTCGGCCAGGGCGCGCACGTCGAGCTGCGCCCCGTGCAGGCCGTCGGCGACCTCGACGGGTTCGTGGCCGAGCGGGACGTCGACGGCGTCGGCGAGCGAGTGCGCAGGGTCGGTGGACACGACGAGTGTCCTGCTGCCCCGGCGCGCGAGCGCGGCGCCGGTCGCGGCGGCCAGCGTGGTCTTGCCGACGCCGCCTTTTCCGGTGAGCAGCAGCAGCCGCACGCGCCTCAGCCCTTGACCTCGACGCGCTTCTTGAGCTCCTTCAGCGCCGTATCCATGATCATCTTCTCGGCTTTGCGGCGCAGCATCCCGATCATCGGCAGGGCCAGCTCGACCGACAGCGTGTACGTCACGCGGGTACCGCCGCCGGGCAGCGGCTCGAGCGCGTAGCTGCCGTTCTGGGCCTTCTGCATCTGCCCCTTGACGAGGTGCCAGCTCACCGCCAGGCCGTCGTCGGCCCAGTCGTACTCGAGCGTGTAGACGTCCTTGACCGGCCCCGAGTCGAGCGTGAAGCGCACCTGCGACGCCCTGCCCTGCTCGTCGGACTCGAGCACCTCGGTCTGCTGCACCGCCTTGGCCCATTCCGGATAGGCGGGCAGATCGGCGATGACGGCCATGATCCGCTCGGGAGCGGCATCGACCTCGATGGACTGCGTGGACTGGTCGGCCATGGCGCTAGAGCGTAGCGTTCACGCGCCTCACCATCGCAGCACGTAGGGGCGTGCCGTCTTCTGGAAGTGGCCGACGTTGCGGCATTCGGTCAGCCCGACGCGCAGTGCGGAGGTCAACGGCTGATGGACGTGGCCGAACAGTGCCCAGCGCGGCTGCTCGGCGGTGATCAACTCGGCGAGTGCGGCCGAGCCGACCTCGCCCCGCCGCGCGACGACGTCGTAGGTCAGTTCGGGCAGCGCAGGCGGGATGTGACTGCAGACGACGTCGACCGCGCCGAGCCCGGCGACCGCGGCGTCGAAGTCCTCGCGGGTGCGCAGGTAGGGGCGCCAGGCCTGGTCGGTGCGGGGTGTCGCGCCGTCGGGCAGGACGGCGCCGCCGACGAAACCGAATCGCAACCCGCCGATGTCGCAGGTCTTGCCGTCGACGAAGTGCAGCCCGGGGGCCTCGAACTCTGGCCACAGCGCGGGCGCGTCGACGTTGCCGGGGATGGCGTAGGTCGGTGCGGGCAGGGCGGCGAACAGGCGAGTGTACTGCTCGCGCACGGCCTCGTCGATCGCCGCGCGCGGGTCGTCCAGGCCGCCCCACAGGCGTTTCGACAGTTCACGCAGCTCGCCGCGGCGGCCCTCGCGGCGCAGGGTGGCGAACCGGGCGACGTTCTCGGCGCCGAACAGCGCACCCAGGATGCCGCCGCCGTGTTCGTGGTAGTCGACGAAGTCGATCAGGTCGCCGAGGACGACGAGCGCGTCGGCGCCATCACCCGCCCGGGCGAGTGCCTCGGCATTGCCGTGCACGTCGGAGACCACGTGAACCCGCACATGATCACCCTACCGAGCCGTGCGGAGGCGGATCCCCCGCGGCGCGGCCGTCCTCCATCGTCGTCTTGAGTTCCAGGGCGATCGCCTTGGCCGCACGGGCCCGCCGGTCGAACTCGCGACGCAGTCCGGCAGGCGAGAGCGGGGGTCCGGCGGGGGTGGCGCGCAGGAAGTAGTGCAGCATCGTGCCGTCGAGCACCGGCTCGAGCCACACCTCCATCGTGCCCACCAGAGCACCCCGCACGGTCCAGCGAAGTCCCTGGTCACCGCGGTCGGTGTAGACATCGAGTACCAAATCGGGCCAATATCTACGCCACGACGCCGGGTCCGCGAAGACCGTCGCCAACGAACTTGGCGGCACGGTCAGGAAGGTCTCGTCGACGATGTCGAGCGCGGGCCCGAGCGCTGGCTCGGCAGGAGAACCGGTCACGGTTGCGAAATGATATGCGCATCGCAACAGCCCCCACCCACCCATGGTGAATCGGGCGAACAGCAGCTAGGTTGACCGGCGAGTAACAACGTTGTTGAGTTTCGCCATTTCGGAGGTTGACGTGCGCGAGTACAGCGCCCCAGCACTACGACCCATCGCCGACGACGAGAGCTCCTCGGATGTCGTGTGGGCCAATGCTGAACGATTCGGGGACACCGTCAGCTTCCGACGGCGAGTGGGTGGCTCCTGGCACGACGTGACGGCCCGCAAGTTCGCCGCCGAGGTCGGGGCCGTGGCCAAGGGCCTCATCGCATCCGGCATCGAGCAGGGCGACCGCGTCGGCCTGATGTCGAAGACGCGCTACGAGTGGACCCTGTTCGACTTCGCCATCTGGGCCGCCGGCGGCGTCACGGTGCCGATCTACGAGACGTCCTCGGCCGAGCAGATCCAGTGGATCCTGTCCGACTCGGGCGCCAAGGGCATCGTCGTGGAGACGACCGAGCACAGCGCCACCCTCGGTGAGGTCACCGAGCGGCTGCCCGAGCTGGCCCACAGCTGGCAGATCGAGGGCGACAAGGGTGCCGTCGCGGAGCTGACGTCCACCGGCTCGGAGGTCTCGGACGACGACCTGCAGGCCCGCCGCCGCGCGGTGAAGGCCGACGACGTCGCCACGATCTGTTACACCTCGGGCACGACGGGTCGCCCGAAGGGCGTCACGCTGACGCACCGCAACCTGCTGGCCGAGGTGCGCGCCGACATCGACGCGTTCCCGGACCTGATGAACGACGGCAACTCCCTGCTGCTGTTCCTGCCGCTGGCGCACATCCTGGCGCGGGCGATCGCGCTGACGGCGTTCTCGTCGCGGGTGACCCTCGGCCACACCGACACCACGGACCTGGTCAACGACCTGGGCGCGTTCCGCCCGACGTTCGTGGTCGCGGTGCCGCGCGTGTTCGAGAAGGTCTACAACTCGGCCAAGCTCAAGGCGCACTCCGGCGGCAAGGGCAAGATCTTCGACGCCGCCGAGGCGACCGCCATCGAGTACAGCAAGGCGCTCGACGAGGGCAAGGTCGGCCTGCCGCTGAAGCTCAAGCACGCCGTCTTCTCGAAGCTGGTCTACAGCAAGCTGCAGGCCGCGCTCGGCAGCCGCTGCATCGCGGCCGTGTCCGGTGGCGCCCCGCTGGGTGCCCGCCTGGCGCACTTCTACCGCGGCATCGGCGTGCCGGTGTTCGAGGGCTACGGCCTCACCGAGACCTCCGCCGCGGCCGCGGTGAACACCCGCGACGCGTTCAAGGTCGGCACGGTCGGCCGCCCGGTGAAGGGCACCTCGGTGCGGATCGCCGACGACGGCGAGGTGCTGCTGTCCGGCGACATCGTGTTCAGCGAGTACTGGAAGAACAAGGAAGCCACCGACGAGTCGGTCAAGGACGGCTGGTTCCACACCGGCGACCTGGGCGAGCTCGACTCCGAGGGCTTCATCAAGATCACGGGCCGCAAGAAGGAGATCATCGTGACGGCCGGCGGCAAGAACGTCGCCCCGTCCACGATGGAGGACGCCCTCAAGGCGAACCCGCTGATCAGCCAGGCGATGGTGGTCGGCGACCAGCGTCCGTACATCGGCGCGCTGGTGACGGTCGACGAGGAGTTCTTCCCGACGTGGAAGGAGCAGAACGGCAAGCCGGCCGACGCGACGGTCGCCGATCTGGCCGACGACGAGAAGCTGCGGGCAGACATCCAGGCCGCGATCGACGAGGCCAACAAGCTCGTCTCGCAGGCCGAGGCGATCAAGAAGTTCTCGGTCCTGCCGAAGGACTTCACCGAGGCCGGCGGTGAGATCACCCCGAGCATGAAGCTCAAGCGCAACGTCGTCAGCAAGAACTACGCGAACGACATCGACTCGCTCTACGCGAAGTAAGTCCCGCGCACGCGAACGCCCCTGGCACCGAACCCCTCGGTGCCAGGGGCGTTCACCGTTCCCGACCTCGTGCCACCGGGTGGGGGGTCAGACCTGTACGTCGAAGCCGAGGTCGACGTCGCACGCTGCCCGCCCACCACGGATGCCCGCGCCTCGGCGGGGTCAGTGGCGGTGGATGAGCGGGACTCGCGGGGCCGGCTTCTCCGACAGCGGCAGTTCGTAGCGCTGCGCCAGGTACGACGACATCTCCTTGAACAGCGGTGCCGCCGAGCTGCCCTCGGGGGTGGTCGTGTCGGGTGCGTCGAGGCGGATGCCCACGACGAACCGCGGGTCCTCGGCCGGCAGCATGCCGCGAACGTGATGTTGTACAGGTCGCGGCTGTAGGCGCCCGTCTCAGGTTGATCTGCTGACCCGTGCCCGTCTTGCCCGACACCTGGTAGCCCTCCATGGCCGCCTGCGGAGCGGTGCCGGCCTCGTAGGAATCGCCGTCCTGCACGGTGCCGCGCAGCATGTCACGCACCTGCTCGGCGGTGTTCGGGCTGACCACGCGGGTCTCCTCCGGCTTCGGCTCGGCCACGCGCCTGCCGTCCGGACCGCGCGTCGCCGACACCACTCGCGGCTCCACACGCACGCCGTCGTTCGCGATCGCCTGGTACATGCTGGTCATCTGCAGCACCGTCATCGACAGACCCTGGCCGATGGGCAGGTTGCCGAACGTCGTGCCCGACCACTGGTTCCGCGGCGGGATGTAGCCGGGGCTCTCACCCGGCAGCCCCGCCCCGGTGCGGGTCCCCAGGCCGAACTTCTTCAGGTACTCCAGGTACCGGTCCGGACCGAGCTCGTCGGACAACATCAGCGTGCCGACGTTCGACGACTTCGCGAAGATGCCCGTCGTCGTGAACGGCTGCGTGCCGTGCTCCCACGCGTCGTGCACCGTGTGGTCGGCCACGCGGATCGACCCGGGAACCTGGTGCACGCTCTCGGGCTTGGTGACGCCCTCCTCGATCGCACCGGCCGCGGTGATCAGCTTGTTCACCGAGCCCGGCTCGAACGGCTCGGTGACGGCCTTGTCGGTCAGCAGATCCGGGTCGAGGTTGCCGGGGTCGAGCGTCTTGTCGCTGGCGAGGCTGTAGATCTCGCCCGTCTCGGCGTCCAGCACCACCGCGCTGCCGCCGTCGGCGTCCGACTTCTCGACGTAGTCGGCCAGCATGCGCTGCACGTTGTACTGCACGTCCGAGTCGATCGTCAGCTCGAGGTCCGAGCCGGCCGTCGCCTCCTGCAGGTCGCGTTCCGTGCCCGGGATGACGACGTTGGTGCCCTGCGCGGTCTGCACCACCTGCCGGCCCGACTTGCCGGTCAGCACGTCGTTGCGCGCGCTCTCCAACCCCGCCAGACCCTCGATGTTGTGCTTGGACTGGTCCGGGTCCTCCATGCGCCAGTTCGCGAAACCGACGATGTTCGAACCGACATTGCCGGCCGGGTACTCGCGCTTGGCCCGCTCCTCGTACCCGATCTCGGGGTACTTGGCCTGGATCTCGTCCGCCACCGACGGCTGCACGTCGTCGACCAGGTACGTGAACGACGACTCGCGGTCGCGCAGGTCCTCGAGCAGATCCTGTTCGGTCGTCTTGCCGGGCACCTTGCGGGCGATGAACTCGGCGATCTCCTGGACGCGGGAGTCGTAGTTCTCGTCGGAGTTCGGGTTGTTCTTCTCGAACTCCTGCCATTCCTTACGCATCAACCGCAGGTTCGCCCACAGCGTGCGCGTCTCGACGCTGAACGCCAACTGGGCGCCGTTGCGGTCGAGGATGTCACCGCGCTGGGCCGGGATGTCGATGGTCGCCGTGCTCTGCCGCTCCGCCCGCGCCGACAACGCCTCGGCCTGGAAACCCTGCACGTACACGAGCTTGAGGCAGGTCGCTGCGAGGATCACCGCCAACACGATGCGTCCGACGGCGAAGCGCTGCTGCGTGCCACCGGTGGCTGCGGCCGCCCCGCCGACGGCGCCGCGCGCCTTCGCCGAGTAGGTACGGCCTCCCCCGCGGCCACGCCCTGCCGACGGCCGGTTCGGTCCCGCCCCGCCGGCCGGTCGCTTCGGTCGCATCGGTCCCCTCCGGATCGCTCCCGCGGGCCGCCGCCCTCGCGGCTCGCCCCACCGTCAGTCCACAGTCTCCCCGCCGGCACCGCCCGCACCGGCGTACGCGCGTACCCCGCGCGTGTCGGTCAGCCCTGGGCCTCGGGGGCTGGCTCGCCGTCACCGCCGGGTCCGGCGCCGCCCTCGGGACGGTCACCCTGGCCCTCGGCCGCGGCGTCGGCCTGGCGGTTCTCGCCGTCCGGGCCGCCACCGCCGTTGCCGCCGTTGCCGCCGTTGCCGTTGTCACCGCCGCGCTGTTCGTCGGCGGCACCGTTCCCCCCGGCGTTCGGGTTGTCCCCGGCGTTGTTGTCGGGCGCGGCGGGTGGGGGCGGCGGAGCGGGCTTCTCGGCCTTCTCCGGATCGCCGACGACGCGGACCTTGCCGTCGTCGCCCACGACCAGCCGGGCCGGGTCACCGCCGGGCACCATGCCGAGCTTCTCGGCCCGGTCGGCCAGCTGACCGGGCGCCTCGGCCGTGGCGACCTCGTGTGTGAGTTCCTCGGTGCGTTCGGCCAGATCGGCGTTCGACTGGCGCAGCTCCTCGAGCCGGTACGAATCGGAGATGGCCTGCGTCGACAACCACAGCGTCGTCGCGACGCCCACGGCCATCAGCGCCATCAGCATGAGCACGAACGAGGCGCGCGAGCGCGGCAGGCGCAGCTTGAGGCGCAGACGCAGCGGTTCGGCCTGCTCACGCTGTTCGGTCTGGCGCTGCACCGAGTCGACGCGCTGCGCCCGGCGGGCGTAGGCGCGTTCGGCGGCGGAACTGCGGCGGCGCGGTGCGCCGGTGTCGGGTGCGGCGGCCGGTGCCTGCCGCGTGCCGCGCCGCGGGCTCTGCCGCGGACGTTCGTCCGGCTGCGGGCGAGGACGTGCGGGTGCGGTCATCAGGCAGCCGCTCCAATCCGTTCGGCCGCGCGCAGACGGACGGACGCCGCACGCGGGTTGTGCTCGGTTTCCTCGGCACCAGCCTTCTCGGCACCGCGGGTCAACAGGCGGAACTCGGGGCCGTGCCCGGGAAGTTCCACGGGCAGCCCCTCTGGGGTTCGGGACGTGGACCGCTCGGCGAGGGCGCGCTTGACGATGCGGTCCTCGAGCGACTGGTAGGCCTCGACGACGATCCGGCCGCCGTCGGCGAGCGCGTCCAGCGCCGCCGGCACGGCCGCACGCAGCACGTCGAGCTCACGGTTGACCTCGATGCGCAGCGCCTGGAACGTCCGCTTGGCCGGGTGTCCCCCGGTGCGCCGGCTGGCGGCCGGCACGGCGTCGTAGAGCAGCTCCACGAGACGTCCGCTGCGGCTGAAGGGTTCCTTGTCCCGTTCGGCCACGACGGCCTTCGCGATGCGCTGGGCGAACCGCTCCTCGCCGTACTCGCGCAGGATGCGCGTGAGGTCGGCGACCGAGTAGGTGTTGAGCACGTCGGCCGCGCTGGAGCCGGTGGTCGGGTCCATGCGCATGTCGAGCGGTGCGTCCTGGGCGTAGGCGAATCCGCGGTCGGCGACGTCGAGCTGCATCGACGACACCCCGAGGTCCATCAGGACGCCGTCCACCGCGGGCAGCTCGAGTCGGTCGAGGACGCTGGGCAGTTCGTCGTAGACGGCGTGGACGTACTCGACGCGGTCGCCGTGCGGCGCGAGCCGCTGCCGGGAGCGTTCGAGTGCCGCGGGATCGCGGTCCAGACCGATGAGGGTGAGGCGGGGGTGAGCGGACAGCAGCGCGTCCGCGTGACCGCCGAGACCGAGCGTGGTGTCGACGAGAACGGCGTCGCGATCGGCGAGCGCCGGGGTGAACAATTCGACGACCCGGTCGAGGAGAACGGGAAGGTGAGCGGCATCGCTGGTCATGACGCGCCCCCTTTCCTCCCGGCGGCCCCGTTTCCGCCGAATTCAACGCGAATACGTTCCGAATTCGATTCGGCGGCGGGCGGATGCCTTCAGGTTGCGGGCCTGATACCGGGGAAGGTGTATCAGGGCCGCAGCCTGAGGACATCCGCACCGAAGCCGATTTCCGACGGTTCCCTACGCCGCCGGAGCGACTCAGAAAACGCCGGGCAGGATCTCCTCCTGCGCCTTCGCGTAGTTGTCCTCGTTGTCGTCGAGATAGGACTGCCACGCCTCGGAGTCCCAAATCTCCAACCTGGTGATCGCACCGATCACCACACACTCCTTGTTGAGCCCGGCATAACGCCTGAGCTCGGACGCGATCGCGATGCGCCCCTGCCCGTCGGGTCGCTGTTCATCGGTCCCCGCGAAGAGGTACCGCTGATACGCCCGCACCGATTCGTTCGTGAACGGCGCCTCGGCGACCTTCCGAGCCATCTGCTCGAACTCCGCCCGCGGGAAGACGTAGAGGCAGTGGTCCTGACCCTTGGTGATCATCAGGCCCCCTGCCAACGCTTCCCGGAACTTCGCGGGCAACGTCAGCCGCCCCTTGTCGTCCAGCTTCGGGGTGTGAGTGCCGAGGAACATCGGCCTCCACCTCCCCTACCGATCCAGCAGGCCTCCCTGTCGGACCCACCGGAACCGGCCACGGAGCTCCCTTCCGCCCCACTGATCACCACCGTACCCCACTTCCCACCACAGTCAACGGGAAAACACGGGGATTCACGGGACATCGGCCACAGATTCGCAGGTCAGCGCGGTGGTTGGCAGGTGGGGCAGGGTGGGGGGATATCGCCGAGGCGGGGGATGTTCGGCGGGGTTCGGGCCCGTCGGGACGCCGGATCCGGCCGGTTTTCGAGCGTCGCCGACCCGCCACGGACGGCCCGGGGCCGCCCGTGGGTGATCGTGGGGAACGCCCGGGGACGACGGTGGGGAACCGTGGTGGGGCGCCGTGGAGCCCCGGGTGGGGAACGGTGGAGAGCCGCGGCGGGCGCGATCAGCCCCGGACCGGTGCCCCGTCCTCCGCATCAGCCAGATCGGCCAGTCGCGCGGCGACGCGGTCCCGATCGGCCGGCGCCACGCTCGTCCAGCTCCGGCCGTCGCCGCCGCGGTGGGTCACACCCGTGTAGGCGCCGACATCGGTCAGGAACCACGTCGCGCCACCCAGCCGGCGCGGCGGCTCCCCCGCCGTACGCCGGGTCAGGGTGAACTGACCGGCCGCCAGTACCGGACGGGCCTGGATGGCCAGCGCCTCGCGGACCTGCTGCTCGTACGCCCGCGAGCCCGCCGTGCCGTCGAACGCCCTGCCGTCGAACGCCGTGCCGTCGAACACCGGATCGTCGGCCGCCGACAGTGCGTCCGACGGGAGGTTCACCCCGGCACCGGGGCCGGGCTCGACGTCCGGCAGCACCCCCGCCGCGTCGGCGAACAGCCGGCCCTCGCCGACGGCGGCCACGCCGATCGTGCGTTCAGGTTGCACGGCCAGCACACCGGGGCCGGTCCGGCTGCCGGCCAGCACCGCCCGCAACGGCTCCTCGTCGGCGGCCACGTCGAACAGGAACTCGCACTCGATCGTCACCGGCGCCGACGCCAACGCCTCCAGCCGCGCACACAACACCTCGTCGACCCGGCCGCCCGGCAACAGGCCACGATCGGCCAGATTGGCGTACACGTCCTCTCGGATCCACCGCCGCTCGGTGTCGGTCGCACCGCCGCTCGGGATCCGCAACACGCCGGGCCGGGGCGCGGCATCCGTGACGACGTCCGACCAGAGGATGTCGAACGCCGAGGCCGAGACCCGGATCATGCCCTGCTGCTCAGCGACGGCGGCGCCGCGAAACCGTCGCCCGGCACGGCGTCGCGCAGCGCGCGGTCCCGCGCGTACATCACGTCGATGGCGGTCTGCCGCGCCCGTTCGGCCTCGTGCCGACGTTCGGCCAGCGCACCCGCCAGGCCCGCCAACGCCACCAGGTTCCCGGACGACGCGACGTCCCGGATCATCCCGGCCGGTCGTACTCGACGGGTTCGGGCATCGCCGCCCGCGCCCGCGCCGCCGCGCCCGCCTGGGCCGACACGGCACCGCCCACCGACGTGGCGGCCTCCGCGCCGTGCCGCGCCCACGCGCCCGCGCGCGCCAACGCGGCCCGCAACGCGTCTCCCCCGTCGCCCTGCCATGCCTCCTCGGAGCCGCCCGCGGCACCGCTCAGCGTGTCCACCGCGGACTGCAGGCGCCCGGCCAGTTCGACCCAGCCGCGCGCGATCTCACCCGCAGCCTCCGGGTCGTTACCGGCCTCGACCTCGGCCTTCAACTGCTCGTGGCTGTAACTCTCGTACCGCACCACCGGTTCGGGTGCCGTGTCTCCGCTCATTCGGCCCTCCTGGGCAACTCGGGCTCGACCAGCTCGGCCACCGTCGTCGCCCGCTCGCACGACGACGCCGTGTCGGTGAAGTCCACAGAGGACACATCGATGTGCACCGACGACCCCGGCCCCGTGGCCAGCACCACCGCGCACGTGCCGTCGTCGGCCGCGCGATCGGCCATCCGCACCGCATCGCGCGCACCGATCCGCAGCCGCTCGACGTCGTCGGCGCCCGCCTCGAGGTCGGCCACCCCGGACGCGTCGTCGACCGTGATCGTCACGCCGCCCACACCCGGCTCGGTGTAGTCGCACGCCGGCGCGCCGGCGACGTCCCGCGGCTCGCCCGCCACCGACAGCCCCGCCGTCGACCGGTCCGCCGGGTCCAGCCACGCGCACGGATCGAGAGGTTCCGCACTCGGCGCGCTCGACGGGGGCGCGCTCCGCGTCGGCCGGGTGTCGTCCTGGGCCGTGCCTCCCTCGGCTGTGTCCCCCTGGGCGGCGTCTCCTCGGGGGTCGCCGCCGACGGCCTGACCGCAGCCCGCGACGAGCATGGCGATCGCCGGGACGGCGAGCAGGCTCAGCCGCCTTCGCAATCCACACCGCCCATGTCGCCCGCGGCGTCCTCGTCGCGGGCCCGGTACTGCTCGAGCGCGGCGTCGATCTGCTCGCGCAGATCCGCCAACTGCCTGCCGAACTCGACGAGCGCCGGCACCGCCGCCCGCGCCGCCGCCGAGCCCTCACCGGAGGCCAGCGCGCCGATGGCCGTGCTCGCCTGCGACACATCGCCCGCGGGACCGCCACCGGGTTCGATGCCGTAGCGCGCCATGAACTCGCCCAGCTCGCCCGCGTAGCCGCCGCCCAACGGGACCGAGCGCCCGAGCACCTTGGCCTCCCGCACCATGCGCGCGACCTCGTCCTGCAGGCTGCTGATCTTGCGCAGGCTGTCCTGGGCCAGCTCGGGCGAGACCGTGAAGGCACCCGCCGGGATGTCCACCGGCCCCGTGACGGGCGCCGACGTCTCACCGGTCATCATGCCTCCCATCCCGCACCGACCGAGTCGTCCGAGTCGTGGTCGAGCCACAGCCCAGCCGAGTCATAGCACTACGTAACCGCACGATATCGGTGGGCAATACTAGAGGTCTGCCGGTCGCTGTAAACCCCAGGCCCGGCGCGGACCCGCGTCGCTCGGGGCGAATGTCTCGATTTCGCTTCTGTTTGACACACTTCGTGGGAACCTGGAAAACGGGCGTGGACGTGGGAACGTGGAGGTCGTGTGACGTCGAGAGGGCATTCAGCCGCAACCGCCGACACGTTCGGTGATCGCCCCGCGCACGCGGCCGCCCACCCCAACGCCGAGCACCCCGACCACGGCGGCCCCGACCAGCGTGAGCAGCGCGTCGAGACCGGTGGGCTCGGTGAGCTGCACGAGACCGCCCGGCGCATCGCGGGCAACGTCGAACGCGTCCTCGTCGGCAAGCCGGACGTCGTCCGCATCGCCCTGGTCACGCTGCTCGCCGAGGGGCACCTGCTGGTCGAGGACGTGCCCGGCGTCGGCAAGACCTCGCTGGCCAAGGCGCTCGGCCGGTCCATCGACTGCAGCGTGAGCCGCATCCAGTTCACCCCCGACCTGCTGCCCAGCGACGTCACGGGCGTGTCGATCTACAACCGGCACAACGCCGACTTCGAGTTCCGGCCCGGCCCGGTGTTCGCGAACATCGTGGTGGGCGACGAGATCAACCGCGCCTCGCCGAAGACCCAGTCGGCGCTGCTCGAATGCATGGAGGAACGGCAGGTCACGGTCGACACGACCACCTACCCGCTCGAGTCGCCGTTCATGGTCATCGCCACCCAGAACCCGATCGAGATGGAAGGCACCTACGCCCTCCCCGAGGCCCAGCGCGATCGGTTCACCGCACGCGTGTCCATCGGCTACCCCGACCCGCAGGCCGAGCTGGCGATGGTCGACGAGCACGCCGGGCACAGCCCGCTCGACGAACTCACCCCCGCCTCCGACGGCGCGACCGTGCACCGGCTCGCCACCGCCGTCCAGCAGCTCCACGTGGCCCCCGAGGTCCGGCAGTACGCCGTCGACATCGTCTCGGCCACCCGGCAGCTGCCCGAGCTGCGCCTCGGCGCCTCGCCGCGCGCCACCCTCCAGTTCCTGCGCGCCGCGCGCGCCCAGGCCGCCCTGTCGGGCCGCGACTTCGTCGTCCCCGACGACCTGCACGCCGTGGCCGTACCCGTGCTGGCCCACCGGCTCGTGCTCACCACCGAGGCGCAGGCCGCGCGCCGCTCCGCAGCCGACGTCGTGCGCTCGGTGCTGCAGCGGCTGCCCGTGCCCCAGCGGGGCGCCCCCGCCGGCACGCAGGCCGGGGGCTCGACGAACGGGCATCACCCGCAGCACGCCGCCACACCTCCCGCCCAGCCCTACCCCGACGGTCGCGCGGGACCGCCGGTGACCACGTCGGACGCTGACGTACGGACCCAGGGCCATGACCACCTCCGCGGGACGGCGTAAACCCGCGTTGCTGCGCGCACTGTCCGGTCTGACCACGCGCGGACGCTGTCTGCTCGCCGCCGGTGTCGCGGCAGCGATCTGCGCCGCGGTGCTCAACGAGCGGGGTTTACTGCGCATCGCGGTGTTCGTCATCGCCCTGCCGCTGTTGACCGTGCTGCTGGCGTCGGCCTCGCGCGTGCGCATCGGCGCGCGGCGGCTGCTGTCGGAGGAACGTGTGCCCGTCGGCGGCGACGGGGAGGTGCGACTCGACCTGTGGCGTACGGGACGACTCCCCGCAGGCGAGATCCTGCTCGAGGACCGCGTGCCGCAGGTCCTCGGCGTGCGGCCGCGGTTCGTCGTCGAACGCCTCCCCCACCATCCGGTGTCCCTGCGCTACCCGATCCGCCCCGGACTGCGCGGCGTGCACCGCATCGGCTCGTTGCGCGCGACCATCACCGACCCGTTCGGACTGTGCGAGTTCGACCGCGACCTGGCCCCGCCGTCGCGCATCGTCGTCGTCCCGCGCATCACGCGCCTGCAGGGCATGCCCGGTGGCGCCGGCACCGGTGGCGGTGAGACCGGCAACGTGCGCCTGCACGCCGGCCATGGCGAACCCGACGTCATGGTGCGCCAATACCGCACCGGCGACGACCTGCGGAAGGTCCACTGGCGCTCCACCGCCCGCCGCGACGAGGTCATGGTGCGCGTCGAGGAACGGCCCTGGCGCGGCGGGACGACCGTACTGCTCGACCACCGTGCCGCCGCCCACCACGGCATCGGCACCCCCGACGGCAGCCTCGAGTGGGCGATCGAGTTCGCCGCGAGCGCGTGCCTGCACCTCGGCCGCGCGGGCATGCCGGTGCGGCTGGTCAGCGGCAACGGCCTGCCCGTGGTCGACGCCCCGCAGCAGTCGGGACCGCAGGCCGACGGCGTGGTGCTCGACGCCCTCGCCGCGCTCCAACCCACGCACGACCGCGAACTCGCCACCGGCGCCGATCCGGGCCACGGCCAGGAGCTCGTCGCCGTCCTCGGCACCATCGGTGCCCAGGGCGTCGCCGAGCTGACGAACGTGCGCACCCGCGGCGTCCGCAGCCTCGCCGTGCTCGTCGACACCGCCTCGTGGCCCGAACCGGGCCGACCCGCGGGCCCGCCGGTCGACGAGGCCGCGTCGCTGCTGCGGTCCGCGGGCTGGGGCGTCGTCGTCGCCGACCGCAGCATGCGCATCGACGAGGCGTGGACCCGGCTGTGCTCCATCCCGGCCCGCGGCCCGGTCCAGGCGGGAGGTGGCTGGTGAGCGTCACGCCCCCGGCGGCCCCGCCCCAGCAACCCGCCACCGCTCCCGGCGCCGGGGACGCCCCCCGGCGCGGCCCGGCCCTCACGGTGCACGGCGTCGTCGCCCCGCTCGTGGCCGCGCTCGCGGTGATCGCCGCCGCGACGTCGCTGAGCGGGGTGCTGCAGGGCTGGTCGTGGTTCGGCGACGTGCTGCTCGCCACGCTGTTGATCACGGCGACGGGCATCGCGACCCGCGCGGCACGGCTGCACCCGTTCGTCGTGGGCGCGGCGCAGCTGCTCGTGCTGCTGATGCTCATCACCGGCTCGTTCACGACGACGGGGGTGCTCACGGTCCTGCCCGGGCCGGAGGCGTTCGCCGAACTGCACCGCGTGCTGCTCGGCGGATTCGAGGACATTCGCACCGGACTGCCGCCCGTCGAGGCGAGCGCCGGCATCCGCTGTCTGATCATGATCTCGCTCGGTCTGGTCGCACTGATCGTCGACATCCTCGCGATCACCGCGGCCGCCCCGGCCGCCACCGGCCTCGTGCTGCTGTGCCTGTACGCCGTCCCCTCGGCGCTGACCTCGGACATGCTGCCGTGGTGGACGTTCACCCTCGGCGTCGCCGCGTTCGCCGCGCTGCTGGCGGTCGACGGCAGCACCGGCACCGGGTGTGGCGTAACCGCACACCCGTGCGCGCGCGGGCGTCAGCGTCGGGTCGGTGTCGGCCCCCGTGGCGGTGGTCGTGACCGCCGTCGTCGCGGGACTCGTCGCCGGCGCCACCATCACGGTCGTCGGCACCGAGGGAAGCCTGCCCGGCTCCGACTCCGAGGAGCGCCAGGCACCCGGCGGACTCGGCGTCTCCCCGTTCACCTCGCTGCGCGGCATGCTCGGCGAACGGGGCGATGCGCGGATGTTCGAGGTCGACGGCCTCGGCGAGGACGTACCGCTGATGCGCGCCTTCACCCTGTCCCGATACGTGCCCGGCGAAGGGTGGGCGCTGCCGGAGGGCCGGCGGATGCCCGCCGGGCAACCGGCCGACGGCGTCCTGCCGCCCGCCCCCGGCGACACCCCGTCCGGCGACGCGCGCACCGTTCGCGTCACGCCGGTCAACTGGCTCGACGTCTGGCTGCCCACCTACGGCCGGATGCGCAGCATCGATCCGCCGTCGCCCGGCTGGTACTACGACCCCGGCAGCGGCGCCGTGTACAGCGAGGACCGGCGTCGCCCCGAGGCGTACACGATGACGACCTCGCTCGAGGAACCGTCCACCGAGCAGCTGCGCGCCCAGGGCGCCGTCACCGGCGGATCCGCCGAGTACCTCCGGGCCGACCACGTCGACCCGCGGGTGCGCGGTCTCGCCGAGGACCTCACCCGCGACCAGGACACGACGTTCGACCAGGCCCGGTCGATCTGGCGGCACTTCACCGACCCGGCCAACGGGTTCGTCTACGACACCCAGACCGCGCCGGCGTCCGATCCGGACGCGCTCGCCGACTTCGTCCTCCACGGCAAACGCGGCTTCTGCGAGCAGTACGCCTCGGCCATGGCCGTGATGCTGCGCTCGATCGACGTGCCTCCCGGGTCGCCGTCGGCTTCACCCGCGGCTACCAGGACGGTCAGGGCTCGCGGGTCATCACCTCGCAGGACGCGCACGCGTGGGTCGAGGTGTACTTCGACGACCTGGGCTGGGTCACGTTCGACCCCACCCCGCTCAGCGACGGCCGCGGCTACACGCCCGACTACCTCGACACCGAGGAGGACCCGCTGCCGCCGGACCCGGCGGAGGACGAGTCCGCGCCGGACGACCCCCGGCCGACGTCGGAGGAACCCGCACCCGCCCCCGAGGACGGTCAGGACGCGCAGGCCCAGCCGGACCCGCACTCCGGCCCGCCGGCACAGTGGCCGGGATGGCTGGCCGGCGGTCTGCTGGCCGCGACGACGGCGGCCGTGCTGCTGGGCGGCCGGCGGTTCGTCACCGGCGGCCCGCCGGTGAGCACTGCCGTCGCCGCGGCGGTCGGCGGCGCGTGGGCGGTCTCGCTGGTGCTGGCCGGGTGGCTGCTGCACTGGGCGGTGCCGCTCGTGGTGCTCCTCGGTGTCGCCGCCCTGCTCGGACCGGCCGCCACGCGTGAGTTCGGCCGGCGCCGCCGGCTCGCCGAGGTCTCCCGCGGCACGCCCGCCTCGGCGGACGCCGCGTGGCGTGAGGTGCTGGCCGAGTGCGCCGACCGCGGCCTGGACATCCCGTCGACCGAGACGCTCCGCCAGGCCCGCGACACCATCACCGACCGGCTCGCGCTCGACGACGAGGGCCGCCGCCACCTGTCGACGATCGTGCAGGTGGTCGAACGCTCGTGGTACAGCCCCACCGGCGCGGCCGGCGCCGGCCCGTCAGCAGGCGCCGGCCTGCCGGGCGGCACCGAACCGAACCTGGCCGAGGCCGTGGAGGGCCTGCGTGCGGCGATGGACCGCCACTCCCCGCTCCCCTGGCGAGGCCAACTGGTCCCCCGCTCCCTCCTCTCCCGCTGACCCCAGAAGCTCCCAAGGGCCCTTGGGAGCTCAGGCGGCGGGACGTGCCCCGGACATGATTTCGAGCAGGGCACCGGTGGCCGGTGCCCTGCTCGAAGTCGGTATGTGCATGTCGCGGCCCGCGGGAGCGGGTCGCGGTGTTATCGATCGTCGAACCGCTGGCGGAGACGATCCTCCATCTTCTGCGAGAAGGAGCTGCGTTTGGCCTGAGCGGCGCCGGACGAGCCGCCGCCGGAGCCCCCAGTGCCGCCGCTGTCGGCGTCCTCCGCTTCCGGCTCCCCACCTGCTCGCATGGCAGTGACGACGAGCACCACCCCCAAGAACATCACCAGGAAGCCGAACACGCTGATCAGCGGGATCTCGCAACCCGCACCGGCACGATGACGCCGAGCACCAGCAGGCCGATGCCCAGTACGAACAGCGCACCGCCCTGCAGACGCTTACCGCGCTTCGGGCGGCGCACCTTGGCGCCACGTACCGACGATGCGAACTTGGGGTCCTCGGCATAGAGCTCGCGCTCGATCTGGTCGAGCAGCCGCTGCTCATGCTCGGAGAGTGGCATCTTTCCTCCTCCGGCACAGCGCTTTCCGGTGCCTCTCGCGCACCGGACCGCAATTCGTCGTGGACCCTGACAAGCCCCAGGGTCGGGGTGTCACCACCCAGGATACGAGGACCTCGCGCCGGCGACTACCCGATCTCACCTTCCGGCAGGACTCTTTCCTGCGACAACGACGGAGCGGACCGTGACCTGCACGGAACGCGATCAACATCACCTCTCATCGGGTGACAACAGCGACGCCGGACGGATCGCCGCGGACCCGAATCTCGACCGGGCGTCATCGGCCGCCCGTTCGGCCTCCCGCCAGCGCGGGCTCGCAGTCACTCCGGGTGTCTCCGTCGCGAGCGTGTCGAAGCTCAGTTGCTCCGCGGCATCCCCGTCCGCGAGGCCCTCCATGCGGACCCCGACGAGCCGCACCGGCACCGGGTCGCCGGAGGGCGTCGCGGTGGCCTCCCGGAACAGTTCGGACGCCTGCGCATGCACCTCGCGGGACGAGTCGGTGGCGGCGCCGAGCGTGCGGGCGCGGGTGATCGTGCGGAAGTCGGCGAAGCGCACCTTGATCGACACGGTCCGGCCGCGCAGCGCCTTGGCCCGCAACGTCGCCGCGACGCGTTCGGACAGGCGCAGCAATTCCCGGTCGAGCACGCCGCGGTCGCGGACGTCGGTGTCGAAGGTGTGCTCGGCACCGAGCGACTTCTCCTCCGATTCGGCCACCACGGGGCGGTCGTCGCGGCCGTGGGCAAGTGCGTGCAGGTGCGGGCCCGCGGCGTTGCCGACACTGCGCCGCAGTCTCTGCACGGGTGCGGCGGCGACGTCGGCGATCGTGGCGAAGCCGTGGTTGCGCAGAGTCTCCTCGGTGCGGGCGCCGACGCCCCAGAGCGCCGAGACGGGCAGCGGGTGCAGGAACTCGAGCGTGCAGGCGTCGGGGACGACGACCATGGCGTCCGGCTTGGCCATGCCGGAGGCCAGTTTGGCGATGAACTTGGCCCGGCCGACGCCGACGGAGCAGGTGATGCCGTGTTCGGCGGCCACGCGCGCCCGGATGCGCGCGCCGAGCTCGGCGGGGGACGCGCCGAGCCGGCGCAGGGCGCCGCCGACGTCCAGGAACGCCTCGTCGAGGCTGAGGGGCTCCACGAGCGGGGTCAGGTCGCGGAAGATCGCCATGACGCCGTCGGACACCTCGCGGTAGGCGTGCCTGCTCGGCGGGATCCACACGGCATCGGGGCACAGTTTGCGGGCCGCGCCGGCGGGCATGGCCGAGCGCACGCCGTACTTGCGTGCCGGGTAGTTGGCCGACAGCACGACGGACCGCGGGCCCTCGCCGGCGACGATCACGGGCCGTTCGGCCAGTTCGGGGTGTTCGCGCAGTTCCACGGCCGCGTAGAACGCGTCCATGTCGACGTGCAGGATCGGGCACCCGGTGTCGTCCGGGTAGTCACCGCGCGGGGTGTCGGTGCGCACCACGAAGCGCTCGTGCCCGCCGGGCAGCTGCGCGTTACGTCCCACGGCGCCAGCCTAGCCGCGGCCACCGACAGAACCGGGCCACACGGAACCCCGCGGCGGTTCAGGCGGGGCGGCGGGCCAGTACGTGCAGTCGGCTGGCGATGTCGCGCAGCGGCGGGGTGACGGCGGCGCGGTCCTCGAACTCGGTGAGGTCGCGTTCCCACGTCTCCTCGGCCCCGTCGCGAGCGGCGTCCAGGTGGTGCACGACGTCGGCGACGACGCCGTCGCCCTGCATGTGCGCGACGGTCAGGCCGGCGCCACCGAGCAGCATCTCGAGGCCCGGGGTGTCGAACCGGCGCAGCACGGTTTCGGAATCGCCGGTGAGCACGCCGTCGGGTGCGGCCAGTAGAGCGGTGGCCTCGCCGACGCGGCCGGCGAGTGCACGCTGCAGGACGGCGGCGTGGCGGTTGGCGACGAGCACGGACACGGCGCCGCCGGGTGCGGTGACGGCGGCGAAGGCGCGCACGGCGGCGGCGGGGTCGTCGACGACCTCGAGCAGTCCGTGGGCGAGGACGAGGTCGGCGGACGATTCGGGCACGGCGCCGGTGAGAGCGTCGGAGTCGTCGGCCACGACGGTGATGAGTTCGTCGACGCCGACCTCCCGTGCGCGCCGGCGCAGGGTGGCCAGCGCGTCGGGGTTGGGTTCGACGACGGTCACCTCGCATCCGTGGCGGGCCAGGGGCACGGCCCAACCGCCGCTGCCGCCGCCGACGTCGACCACCCGTGGCCTGCTGGAACGCTGTTCGCGCACCCGCGCCAGCTCGTCTTCCAGCACTCGCCGTACGGCCGGGGATCCGTGGCCGGCCGCGTACTCCGTTCGCATGGGCGCCCAGCGTAGTCACGCGCGTCGGCGACCGCGCGCCCTGTGTGCCGGACACGCCGGGCGTGACTGCCCGAGTCACACCGCCACCCACGTGAGGGATCTCGCGCGGGACGCCCGGACCACCCCGTGACGCTGCGCGAGCCGATACGCTTCGGGGCGTGCATACGGTCGCGGTGTTGAGCCTCAAGGGAGGCGTGGGCAAGACGACGGTCGCGCTCGGCCTTGCCTCCGCGGCGCTTCGGCGGGGGTCTCGCGCGTTGGTCGCGGACCTGGATCCGCAGGGCAACGCGACCGCGACGCTGAATCCGCCGATGACGGAGTCCACGTTGACGGCAGTGTTGGACACCCCGCGCGAGGCGGTGATCGATCGGGCGTTGGCGCCGAGCGGGTGGAGTCCCGAGTTGGACGTGTTCGTCAGTTCCGAGGATCTGGAGCTGCTGAACGAGCCGGGGCCGGATGCGCGGCGGATGGACAATCTGGCGCGGGCGTTGGACGTGTTGCGCGAGCGCCCGCCGGCGGTGGACGACCGGCCGTACGAGATCGCGATCCTGGATTGCCCGCCGTCGTTGGGCCGGTTGACCAGGTCGGCGTTGTTGGCGGCGGATTCGGCGTTGTTGGTGACGGAGCCGACGATGTATGCGGTGTCGGGCGCGGAGCGGGCGTTCGAGGCGATCGAGTCGGTGCGCCGTGGGCCGAACCCGCGGTTGCGGTCGGCCGGGGTGTTGGTGAACCGGTTGCGGCCGCGGTCGTACGAGCATCATTACCGGGTGGAGGAGCTGCGGGAGACGTTCGGCAGGGCGGTGATGCCGACGGCGATCCCGGATCAGTTGGCGATCCAGCAGGCGCAGGGCGCGTGTCTGCCGATTCACGAGTGGCGGTCGCCGGGGGCGCACGAGATCTCGTTGACGTTCAACATGGTGTTGGCGAAGATCCTGCGGTCGAGCCGTGCGGGTCGGCACCGCATCCTGGGTGGGGATCCGGAGCAGCACGCGCAGCCCGATTCGGCGTAGCGGTGCCGGAGGGCGACACGGTTTTCCGCACGGGGCGCGTGGTGGAGCGCGCGTTGGCCGGTGCGGTGATCACGCGCAGCGATTTCCGGCTGCCGGCGTTGGCGACGGCTGATGTGCGTGGCCGCACGTTCCTGGATGTGCGCACGGTGGGCAAGCACCTGTTCTTCCGGTTCGGCGCCGACGCGGCGGCGCCGGGGATGTGCTGAGCCTGCACAGCCATTTGCGGATGGACGGTGAGTGGCGGGTGGTGCGCCGCGGGGCGCGGTGGAGCGCGCCGGGCCATCAGGTGCGCGTGGCGTTGGCGACGGGGGCGGCCGAGGTGATCGGTGTGCGGGTGCATGATGTGGCGTTGCTGCCGGTGGCGGACGAACATCGCTGGGTGGGCCATCTGGGGCCGGATCTGTTGGACGCCGAGTGGTCGGACGAGCATGCCGGTCGCGCGGCGGAGAACCTGGCGGCGGACCCGGCGCGAGAATTGGGCGTGGCGCTGTTGGATCAGCGGGCGCTGGCCGGGGTGGGAAACCTGTACAAGGTGGAAACCTGTTTCCTGTTGGGTGTGACGCCGTGGACGCCGGTGTCCGATGTGGACCCGGTGGCCGCGGTGACGTTGGCGCGGAAGCTGTTGCGCGCCAATGCGCATCGTTGGCAGCAGAGCACGACTGGCGAGCTGGCACCGAGGCGCCGCACGTGGGTGTACGAACGCACGCGGCACGGCTGCTTCCGCTGCGGCGGCCCGGTGCGCGTGGCGCCGCAGGGTTCGGGTGTCGAGCAGCGACCGACGTGGTTCTGCCCGAGGTGCCAACAAGGACCCACCCCAGGGCGCTGACACGGCGTCGCGAACCGCCAACACGGCGACGCGGATTGCTGACACGGCGGAGTAGATCCCATCGTTTCGGGTTCGCCGCGGTTCGGGGGCGCCGGCAGTCTCCGCCTCATCAGCCTCGCCCAGCAGCGTCGTGACGGCACGCAGGGCGCTGTTGATCGAGATCTCGCCGCGCATTCCCGGTGCGGCGACCATGTCGCCGGCGAGGGCGACGTCGCCGCCGCGGTCGATGGCGGGCCGGTCTCGCCAGGTCTGTCCTGGCAGGTCGAGCGCGCCGGTGCGGCCCTTGGCCGTGGCGGTGCGGTGCCAGCGTGCACGTTCGCGCCATCCGGGCACGGTGTGGTCGGCGAGAAGTTCCAGGCGGTGTGCGGCGTCGGCCTTGCGCTCGGCGGCGCGCACGGGCATCTGCAGTTGGAACAGGGATTCGCCGGCCGGTGCGACGGTGTCGTCCTGGGCCGCGTAGTTCTCGTGGAAGCCGCCTTCGTCGAGGTCGAAGGCGACGAACCGGTCGGTGCGCGCCCGGGGTACGGCGATGTCGAGCAGTGCGGCATGTCCGCTGTGCCAGCGCAGCGTGTCGTCGCCGAGCAGGACGCGCGCCGAGGACAGCTCGGTGGCGACGATCGTCGGCGTGGTCGGCAGCTCGGTGACGCGGGAGCCGAGCACGATGTCGACGCCGCGTTCCTTGGCGACGGCCACCAGCCTGTCCACAACGGACTGCCAGCCGCCGACGACCCACCGCACGGCCGGTGGTTTGGGTGCGAAGACGCGTGTGATGAGGTCCCAGACGAAGGCGGCGGACAGGCGTCCGGTGTCGGCCTCGTAGGTGGCGACGGCGATGGCGTTGGCCGCGTGCCGGGCGGTCTCCTCCCCGAACCGTTCGGATGCCCACCCGTGGAAGTCCCGGTCGACCGGCGCGGCCCTCTTGGGGGTCAGGGTCATGCGCCGCAGCGACAGCATGCTCAGAAACCGCCGCGGCGGTATCGCGCGCAGGTCGCCGTCGACGCGGAACCCGATGCGCGCATCGCGCACCGACGGCCGTCCCAGCCGGCCGACCACCCCGTGGTCGACCAACCATGTCCAATGCGGCCCGTCGGCGTAGAACACGTGCGCCCCGTCATGGGCGACGTACGGACCCGACGTCGCCCTCCCCGCCCGCCGAGCGACGAATGCGCCTCGTGCAGCGTCACCTTCGCGCCCCGTTCGGCCGCCTCGACGGCCGCCACCAACCCGGCCAGTCCTCCACCGACGACCGTGATCTCCTTCGGCATGCTGTCCTCCCGAATGTGTCTTCTCTCCCCAGGACGAGACAGCGCGGCAGAACGTGACAGCACCGCTCCGGCAGGGAGCGAATCGGGCCTCCGAGGTCAGAAGGGCGGCGGTTCGTCGTCGTCGGGTTGGGAGGCGTTGTCGGGTTCGGGCGGTCGGGGTTCGAGGACGGTTTCGCGTTTGTCGGTGTAGGTGATGCCGAGTGGTGTGGTGATCGACGAGGTGCCGTGGGCGGGGTCGTAGTGGTTGATCCAGTCGGGGGCGTTTTTGAGTCGGTGGTGCTTGCGGCAGCGTAGGCCTGCGTTGTCGACGGCGGTTGAGCCGTGGTCTTTGGTCCACTGTTTCTGGTGGTCGAAGTCGCAGTGCCGGGCGGGCCTGCGGCACCAGGGGACGATGCACATCCGGTCCCGCACCTCGACGAGTGTGCGGATCGTCGAAGTCGGACGATAGGACGACCGGCCCAGGTCAACCGGGCTGCCGGTGGCCGGATCGCAGAGCACCTTGCGCCAGATCGACTTGGGGTTCGTCATGATCTCGCGGGCGTAGGTGGCCGGGATTGGTCCGATCCCGTCGATCGAAGCACCCGTCTCCGACATCGAGAGTGCCGTGTCGATCGGCATGTGCAGGTAGACCGTCGCCGCCGACCGCGGCACCTGAACGCCAGGATCGTTGCCCAGAAGCAGGTCGGCGAACACGTCCGCTCGTAGCTGGTCGAGGTTGCGCGAGGAGTCGTTCAGCCGGAGCTTGCGAGCCATCGCATCCACCCGGGCATAGGCGGCCGAGGCAACATCGGACGGCAGATCGGCCGAGATCCGCGACTGGGCATAGACGCCGTGATCCAAGGTCACCTTCCGACCTTCGTGGGCCATGCGAGCGGCGGCAGTCTCGGCACCGGGATCGACCTGCTTGACGATCTGCGAAGCGTGCCACGCCATATTCCGCGGCTGCCACGCAGTAAGAGACAGACGGGACAACTTCTCCTCAAGTAGCCGGTCAACCTCAAGAGCATCGGCATTGGAAATCGGGGCAACAACGTTCAACACGCGTTCAGCGCCATATCGATCCACCTGCCCGCCGTGCATGGCAGCCAGCAGCCGTGGCATCCGATGAGTCAACGCCAGTGCGGTATGAATCCGATCCAACACACCCTGCGGCGACAACCGAAGCTCGGGCGCCAACGCCTCAGCCAACGACCGCCGCTCCCACGAATCCGACGACGATCCAGAGTCGAACGAGGCCAGAAACGACACCTCAGCAGCATCAGCCCGAGCCCGCAAAGCAAGCACCGAACGGGCCTCATCAACGATCCCCTCAACATCTCTCACAACACCAACACTACCGAACAACTGAGCGAGACGCATCACCCGCTAGGCGACACAGCACTGACTCAAAGTGACCACCAAACCCCCACAAACAACGCCCACCGCCGAAGCGAAGCAAGGCCAAATACGCCACCACCCCACTCCCACCCACAAAACCGCACCCCGAAGTGTCATCCCGTCGACCTAAACAGCAACCATCACGCTGCAGTCAGGCGCAACCGAAACCCAAACAGGAACCAAGAACCAAAACCTTGCGCCCTGACTGCAGTGTGATAAACGCAAAGCCGAGGTCGACGGGATGACACTTCGGACCAGCGGCAACGCCGCCCCACCATCCCGGAGACCTGCCCGCCGGCGAGGCGCGCCTCCTCTGTCCCCGAAACACGAAAACGACGCCACCAACTGCCAACACAGCGCCGCAAAACGCTGACACGGCGACGCGAACTGCTAACACGGCGACGCGAGGTGCTGACACGGACACCTAACGCCGCCGACGGAACGCCGCCATCCTCCGGATGTAGCCGACCAACCCCACCGCCGGCACGGGCCGGGGCCAGGCGTCGGGCCGGAGATAGGCATCGGAGCCTCCGTCGACGAGCACGACGCTGCCGACGAGGAAGTCGGCGGCGTCGGAGAGCATGAATGTCATCCACGTCGCGAGCAGGGCGGGGTCGCCGTAGTTGCCGGCGGGCACGGGAAAGCCGGCGACAGCACGCGCCGAGGGGCTGTCGAGTTGGCGTTCCAGCAGTGGTGTGCGCACGGCGCCGGGCGCGAGGACGTTCAACCGGATGCCGGCTCCCGCCCACGCCGGGGTGACGGCGGTGCGCCGAACCCACCGACTGACGGCGAGTTTCGATGCCGCGTAGATCATCGGCGCGGCGCCGGTTCGGAACATGCGGACCGCGCGGACGGCCCGGTCGGGGTCGCCGGCCAGGAGCGCGCGGACCGAGCGGCGCGGTACGAGCGGTGTCACGGTCGTGGAGTTGCTGCCCACGACGACGACCTTCGCCGCGCCCGTCTCCGCCAACGCCGCTCGCCACGCGGCGAGCAGGTCCACGACGCCGAGGTAGTTGACGCGTGCGATGTCGTGCTCGCGCCGGGGCATCGGCCCCAGTCCGGCGGCCAACACGGCACCGTCGAGGCGTCCACCGCTGCGGCGGAGCACCTCCTGCGATGCGAATCGCCGGCCCTCGACCGTCGACAGGTCGGCCACGACGTCGGCGTCGCGGAGGTCGACGCCCACGACGGTGTGCCCTGCCGCGCGGAGCGCGTCGGCCGTCGCGAGCCCCATCCCGGACGCGACCCGGTCACGGAGTAAACACCCATAACTTATGACGTTAGCAGCGCAAACACCGCAAGCCACCGCCATTCGGTCGGCGTCAGACCCGCTCGGGCACCCGCTCCCCCGCCCCATCGGCCGCCCCGTCATCGGCACCATCCGTGACCGGCGCATCGGTGCCGTCCCGGTCGACGGCGCCGGCGGCGAGCGCGATGCCCAGTCCGACCACCGCCAGGACCGCGCCGATCAGCGCGGGCGAGGCGTAGCCCAGGCCTGCACCGATACCGATACCGCCGAGCCACGCTCCCCCCGGCGTTGGCGAGGTTGAACGCCGAGTGGTTCGACGCCGCTGCCAACGTCGGGGCGTTGCCGGCCTTACGCATGATCAGTACCTGCAGCGGTGCGGTGACACCGAAGCCGACGGCGCCGAGCACGACGGCCATGATCACGGCCGACCACGGCGAGTTGATCGCGAACCAGAACACCGCCAGCACCACGGCCAGCGCGGCGAGCGCGCCGTAGATCGTCGGGCGCAGTGCGCGGTCGGCGAGCGGTCCGACGATCAGCGAACCGGCCGTCATGCCGACACCGAACAACGCCAGAACCACGGGCACCGCGCTCTCGCCCATGCCGGCCAGTTCGGTCAGCATCGGCGAGATGTAGCTGTACACGGCGAACACGCCCGCGAACCCGAACACCGCCGTCGTCAGGCCCAGCACGACCTGCTGCCGGCCCATCGCGCGCACCTCTCCGCGCAGACCGCCGCCCGCGGGCTTCGGCAACGCCGGGACGAACGCGGCGACGCCCGCCACCGCCAGCAGGCCCAGCACCGCGACGACGAGGAACGCCGCCTGCCAGCCGAGGATCTGCCCGAGGAACGTGCCCGCGGGCACGCCGACGATGTTGGCGACCGTCAGCCCCATCAGCACGCGCGCCACCGCGGTCGCCTGCCGGGACGGATCCGCCAGCTGCGCGGCGACCAGGCTCGCCGCGCCGAGGTAGGCGCCGTGCGGCAGGCCGGCGATCACCCGCGCCGCGAACACGCCGGCATACCCGGGGGCGAACACGGTCGCGATGTTGCCGACGACGAACAGTGCGAGGAACAGCAGCAACGCCTGTTTGCGGCCCACGCGGGTGGCGAGCGCCGCCAGCAGCGGCGCGCCGACCACGACCCCGAGCGCGTAGGCGGAGATGAGATTGCCCGCGGTCGCCACGGACACGTCGAGTCCGCCCGCGACCTGCGGAAGCAGGCCCATGATCACGAACTCGGTCGTGCCGATGGCGAATGCTCCGAGCGCCAGAGCGCACAACGCCAAAGCCATGAGGGCAGCACCTTTCTCCGGCGAATCGAGGGGGTGGGAGGTCCAGCGGGAGGACGGGGCCACGTCCGGACTCGCAACACCGGGAGCTCTTGGCACGTGCCAAGTCCAGGGTCGCAGGCCCCGTCGGGATCGTTCAAGTCGCCGCCGGCGTGATCTGTCTCGCCGGACCACGGATCGGCCTCGGCGGACCACGCCCCCGCGGCGCGGCCCGCCGCGCCGGTAGCATCCGCCACACACCCGCCCGGAGCAGGAGAAACGGATGCCGCGGTCCGACGACGGCTCATTCGACGCCGCGAAGCGACCCACGATGTCGGACGTCGCCGCGCGGGCGGGCGTGTCCCGACAGACCGTGTCGCTGGTGCTGGGCGACAAGCCGGGCCCGGGCGCCGGCACCCGCGAGCACGTGTTGCGCGCGGCCGAGGACCTCGGGTTCCAGGCCGACACGGCGGCCCAGCTGCTGCGGCGCGCGCGAAGCCGCCAGCTCGGGGTGCTGTTCACGATGGAGCACTCGCTGGACCCGCTCGTGATCGAGGGGCTCTACGCCGCCGCGGCCGGGCTCGACTACAGCATCGTGCTGGGTGCCATCCTGCCGACGCGCGGGGTGCGGCAGGCGGTCGACGAGCTGCTCGGACTGCGCTGCGAGGCCGTGATCCTCATCGGGTTGTCGGTCGAGGCGCCCGCGCATCTGACGAAGGTCGCCGAACAGGTGCCGGTCGTGGAGATCGGGCAGCACACGGGCGCGCCGGGCATCGACAGCGTGCGCGTCGACGACGTCGACGGCGCCCGGCTCGCCGTGGATCATCTCGCCGAGCTGGGCCACCGCCGGATCGTGCACGTCGACGCGGCCGCCCTGCCCGGATCGGCCGACCGGCGCCGCGGCTACCGCGAACGCATGCGCGCGCACCGGCTCGACGAGTACGCCGAGGTGCTGCCCGGCGACTACACCGAGGAATCCGGTGCCCGCGCGGCGCGGGAACTACTCGGCCGCGAGACCCTGCCGACGGCCGTGTTCGCCGCCAACGACAGCTGCGCCGAGGGTCTGTTGCACACGTTCGGTCGCGCCGGCGTCCGCTGCCCCGACGACGTGTCGATCGTCGGCTACGACGACACGCGCGCGTCCCGGTTGTCCTATGTGGGCCTGACGACGGTGCGTCAGGACGCGGCGGCACTGGCCGAATGCGCCGTCCAGGCGTGCGCCGAGCGGCTCGACGACAAGCGCGCCGCCGCGAAGGACGTCGTACTGACGCCGATACTCACGCCGCGGGGCAGCACCGCCCGGATCTGAGCGGCGCCGCCCCGCAGCGCAATTCCGTTCGGTTCAGTGTTCGTCGTAGTGGTCGCCGTGGGCGGCGTGGCGATGTCCGTCGTGGATGTAGTCGACGTGGTCGCCGTGCGGGACGGCGACGTGGCCGCAGCCCTCGCCGTGCTCGTGGTCGTGCCCGCCGTGGGCCTCGTGCCCGGCCGGTTCGCACTCGTCGACGTGGCCGTCGTGCAGCCGGTGCAGGTGCCCGTCGTGGGCGTAGTCGACGTGGTCGCCGTGCGGGACGGCCACGTGGCCGCAGCCCTCGCCGTGCTGATGGTCGTGGCCCGCGTGCTGGGTGTGTGCCGTGGTCATAGTTCTCA
This sequence comes from Saccharomonospora sp. CUA-673, assembly GCF_001942305.1. Taxonomy (GTDB): domain Bacteria; phylum Actinomycetota; class Actinomycetes; order Mycobacteriales; family Pseudonocardiaceae; genus Prauserella. Next base: position 217,925 of record NZ_MKKE01000033.1, read on the forward strand.
CCCGTCGTCGTTGTTCACGTCCGGGGCCACACATTAGCTTTCATGCATGAATCCGCCAGCCGGCACGGCCCATCACACCCGGCCAGGTGACCCGGCGAGCTACGCCGCGTACCCACCGTCGATCCGCACCACGGAGCCGGTCACGTAGGACGCCTGCGGACTGGCCAGGAACGCGACACCCGCGGCGATCTCGTCCGGCCGGCCGTACCGACCCATCGCGGCCGTCGGCAGGAACACCGACGCCGCGGGACCGTCCGCGGGATTGCCGTCGGTGTCGACGAAACCGGGCTGGATGATGTTGACGGTGATCCCCCGCTGCGCCAGGTCGCGTGCGGCGCCCCGGCTGAAGCCCTCGACGGCCGCTTTCGTGCCCGTGTAGTACGCCATCCCCTGGAATCCCGCCCGGGTGGCCACGCCCGAGCTGATGGTGATGATCCGCCCACCCTCGGGCAGCACCGGCACGGCCGCCCGGATCGCGGCGACGACGCTGGTGTAGTTGATGGCGAGCTGGCGATCGACGTCGTCCTGGTCGACCGGTCCGTCGACGAGACCACCGCCGCTCGTGGCCGCGTTGTTGACCAGGATGTCCAACTTCCCGAACCGTTCGACCACGGCGGTGATCAACCCGGCCGCCTGCGCCGCATCCGCCTGGTCGGCCTGGATGGCCGCGGCGCGCACCCCCTTCGCCTCCAGGTCGGCGACCACGGTCTTGGCCTGCTCGGCCGAGGACGAGTAGCTGATCACGACGTCGGCTCCCTCGTCGGCCAGCGCCAGGGCCGACGCCGCCCCGATCCCCCGAGACCCGCCGGTCACGATCGCCACCTTGCCGTCCAGCTTGCCCATGTTCTGCCTGCTTCCTGTTCGATGTGCGACGGACTTCTGGACCGCCAGGTCCAGAATAGGCAGTTATGGACCGAGTGGTCAACATTGCGTATCCTGGCGCCATGGGCCGTCCACGCGCGTTCGACGAGAACACGGTGCTCAGCGCCGTCCGCGAGCAGTTCTGGGACGCCGGGTACGCCGCGACATCCCTGGACGACCTCATGCGCGTCAGCGGCCTCGGCAAGGGCAGTCTGTACGCCGCCTTCGGCGACAAACGCCGGCTCTTCCTGCGCACGCTCCGCGACTACACCGACGACATGCACGCCCAGCTGCGCGCCACCCTCACCGAGACCCCGCGTGCGCTGGACGCCCTGCGAGCCCTCCTCGACCCGCCGGTCGGCGAGTCCGACGACCCGGACGCCCGCCGCGGCTGCCTGCTGGCCAACAGCACCTGCGAACGCGGCACCGCCGATCCCGACGTGCTCGCGCACGCCCACCGCACCTACGAGACGACCACCGAGCTGATCGCCGACTGCGTCGCCCGCGCGCGCCGCGAGGGCGACCTGCCGGCCGACACCGACGCCACGGAACTCGCCCGTGCCCTGCTCGCCGCACAACAGGGCCTCGTGTTCATGAGCCGCACAGGCGTGGACGCCGCCGCGCTCACCGCCACGGCCCGGTCGCTCGCGGCCCAGCTCCTGCCCGAGCCGGCCGAGCACGCCGGCACCTGAGCCCGCACGTCACCCCGGGGTCCCGGCCGATCACCTTCCGTAGGTCCGTAATGTCGGAGTTATGACCGTTTCACGCCGTGTCCCCCCACGCCGTGTCCCCTCCCGCCGGGTCGCGCCGAAGACCGTCTCCCGTGCCGTCGCCGCGGTGAGCGTGACCGCGCTCGCCGTGCTCACTGCCTGCTCCCCCGTCGGGTCGGGTTCGCACGAGCCGGACGAGGGGTCGGCCGACCCGATCACCACCGGCCTCGACGCGCCGTGGTCGATCACGTTTCTCGACGACACACCGCTCATCAGCGCCCGCGACACCGGGCAGATCCTCGAACTCACCGGTGACTCGACGCGCGTCGTCGGCACCGTCGAGGGCGTCGAGGCCGGCGGCGAGTCCGGGCTGCTCGGCCTCGAGGTCGACGGCGACGAGCTGTACGTCTACTCCACGGCCCACGACGGTAACCGCATCCAACGGTTCACAGTGGACGGTCAGCCGGGTTCGCTGTCGCTCGGCGAGCCGGAGACGGTCATCGACGGCCTGCCGTCGGCGGTCTACCACTCGGGCGGGCGGATCGCGTTCGGCCCGGACGGCATGCTGTACGCGACGGTGGGTGATGCGGGAATCCCCGAGGACGCGCAGAACCCGGACAGCCTCGCGGGCAAGATCCTGCGTCTCACGCCCGAGGGCGGCATTCCCGAGGACAACCCTTTCGAGGATTCCCCGGTCTACAGCTACGGGCACCGCAATCCGCAGGGTATCGCGTGGTCGGAGGACGGCACGATGTTCGCCTCCGAGTTCGGCGCCGACACGTGGGACGAGCTCAACGTCATCGAACCGGGCGCCAACTACGGCTGGCCCGACGTCGAGGGCATCGGCGGGGACGACCGGTTCGTCGATCCGGTGCAGCAGTGGACGCCCGACGAGTCGAGTCCGAGCGGCATCGAGATCGCCGACGGCACCATCTACATCGCGAACCTGCGCGGCGAGCGGCTCTTCACCGTTCCCGTCGCCGATCCGACGACGTCGGAGGAACTGCTGTCCGGCGAGTACGGCCGGCTGCGCGACGTGGCGCGCACCCCGGACGGCCAGCTGTGGGTGCTGACCAACAACACCGACGGCCGGGGTTCGCCCGCCGACGGCGACGACCGGGTGCTCCGCCTGCCGGACGGTGCCTAACCGCCGTCCGGCTCGCCCCGGCCGCGCACGAACCGGCCCAGGACGGGCAGCATCAGCAGTGCGATGAACACGCGGACGAGTTGCATCGCGATGACCAGGCCGACGTTGGTCGCCGAGCCGAGCGCCACGGCGGTGACGGCGGGCAGGCCGCCGGGTGTGGTCGCGAGGTAGCCGTCGAGCATGCTGATGCCCGCGATGTCGGCGAAGCCGAACCCGATCGCGGCGCACACGGCGACGCTGAGCACGACCTGCACGAGCACCAGCGGCATGAGCATGACGAGCCGCCGCAGGGTCGCCCTGGTGAACGACAGTCCCACCATGACGCCGATGAGGCCGTAGCCGACGGCGAGCACCGGTTCGGGTGTCGCGGTGGTGGTGAACAGTCCCGACGCCGCCAGTGCCGCCGCGATGACGAGCGGCACGACGAGGCCGGAGGCGGTGAACCGCACGACGCTCGTCACGGCGAACCCGGCGGCCAGCGCCACCGCGGTGAACGCCAGCCCGGACCAGCCGGCGCCGGTCGCCTCGACGTCGCGTCGCGTCCGCGCCGAGGACCGTCGACACCACCGGCAGGGTCAGCAGGATGAACAGCACCCGGAAGTACTGCACGGCCAGCACGGTGACCTCGTCGGCGCCGACCTCGCGAGCCGAGGCCGACACCCCGGACGCGCCGCCCGCGATCGAGGCGAACACGGCCGTCGAGGCGTCGACGTGCGGGGACAGCCGCAGCACCTGCCCGATGCCCATGGTCACCAGCAGCGTCAGCACCACGCCGGACAGCAGCAGCACCGGCTGGGCGGCGAGGGTACGCAGGAGGCCGGCGTCCAACATGGAGCCGGCGGCGACGCCGATGACGGCCATGCCGGTGCGCCGCCCGACGTTCGGCAGAGTGATCTCGTGGCGCCCGGCCAGTCACCACGGCGCCGGCGACGACGCCCGCGAACAGGTACGGCGACGGCAGTCCCGCCACGGCGAACAGCGCGGACGCCGCGCCGAAGACCACCACCAGCCCGGCCCACGCGCGCAGCCGCCCACCTGCTCGATCGATCACCGGCCCACCCTAAGCGCACTGCTTGAGTCGCCGGCGGCGGTTCGCCGGCCGCGGTTCACCAACCCCACGTGCGAGTGGGGGTGATCGTGATGCGCGTCGACAGTGCGGCGTCGAATCCGGCGCGGTCGTAGCCGAGTCCGGCGTAGAGGTGTTCGTACTTGTCCAGGAATCCGGGCATGGCCGACGCGCGCGGCCCGTCGGCATCGACCTCGGCGGTCCCGTCGATCACCCGCACGTTCCGGGCGTGCGCGTCGGTGGGGAAACTCAGCACGACGTGCCGATTCCGGGCGAGGTGCCGAACCTTCGCCGCCCGCGGCGCAGAGAACGTCACGAGCCTCCCGTCGTCGACGACGAACCACACCGGACGCACCGTCGGCCGACCGGCCGCGGTCACCGTCCCCAGCCACACGACCATGTCGCCGGCATGATCCGCCAACGCCCGTCTCAGCTCCGTATCGGGCAACTCCCCACCCCCTGGTCGTCACAACACTGCCCGGACGTCCATTCTCCCACGCGTTGACACCCCACGACGGCGCTCGTAACTTCGCCACAGGCGACGGATCGACCGCGAATCGAGGAGCCGGCATGTCGATACCTCCCCCGGACAACGACCGACTGGCCGAACTCGACGAACATTTCTCCTTCGGACTGACGCCCGCGGAACTGGCCGAGTTCGCGCCTGCGGTGGCGGGCACGCTCGGTGCACCGGAACGGGTCGAGCAGCTCTACGCCGCGTCCGCGCCGGCACCGCCCGAACGGGACTGGTCCGAACCGGCCGACAACCCGTTCGGCGCCTGGTACGTCACGACGTCGATCGAGGGCGCCGCGGGCGGTCCGCTCGCCGGCCGCACGGTGGCGGTCAAGGACAACGTCGCGGTCGCCGGCGTGCCGATGATGAACGGCTCGCGCACGGTCGAGGGTTTCGTGCCTTCCCGCGATGCGACCGTGGTGACCCGCCTGCTGGAGGCGGGCGCCACGATCACCGGCAAGGCCGTGTGCGAGGACCTGTGTTTCTCCGGGGGCAGCTTCACGTCCTGGCCGGGGCCGGTGCGCAATCCGTGGGACACCGCGCGCAACGCGGGCGGTTCGTCGTCGGGCAGCGCGGCACTGGTCACCAGCGGCGCGGTCGACCTCGCGCTCGGCGGCGACCAGGGCGGTTCGGTGCGGATGCCGAGCGCGTTCTGCGGCGGGGTCGGACACAAGCCGACGCACGGACTCGTGCCGTACACCGGCGCGTTCCCCATCGAGCAGACGATCGACCACCTCGGGCCCATGACGCGGACGGTCGCCGATGCGGCCGCGATGCTCGACGTGCTCGCCGGCGTCGACGGTTACGACCCGCGGCAGCCGACGCACCTGGACCGCGTCGACCACCTGGCCGCGTTGACCGGCGACGTCACCGGCATGCGTGTGGGCGTCCTGTCCGAGGGGTTCGGGCTCGACGGCGCCGAACCGGGGGTCGACGACGCGGTGCGGTCCGCGATCGACACGCTGCGGGAGGCGGGCGCGATCGTCGAGGAGGTGTCGATCCCGTGGCACGCCGACGCGATGGCGGTGTGGAACGTCATCGCCACCGAGGGCGCGGCGTTCCAGATGGTCGACGGCAACGCCTACGGCATGAACTCGTGGGGTCTCTACGACCCCGAACTCATCGCGCACTACGCCGCGAACCGGATCACCCACGGCGCCGAACTGTCGAAGACGGTCAAGCTCGTCGGATTGTCCGGGCGCTACACGTTCGAAGTCGGTGGCGGCAAGTACTACGCCATGGCGCGCAACCTGGCGTACGAACTGCGCAGGGCCTACGACGACGCCCTGAGCACCCACGACGTCCTCGTCATGCCCACGGTGCCCTACACCGCGCGTCCGCTGCCCGATCCGGACGCACCGCTCGAGATGTACCTGTCGACGGCGCTGAGCATGCTGGCCAACTGCGCCCCGTTCGACGTGTCGGGCCACCCGGCGTGCACGGTGCCGGCCGGCCTGGTGAACGGCCTCCCGACAGGCCTGATGATCGTCGGCGGGCGCTTCGCCGACGCCACCGTCCTCACCGTCGCCGACGCCTACGAGAAGTCCGTCGGCGGCTTCCCCACCCCACCCGCCTGATCCGCCGCCGGAGGGGTGGCCCGCCGGAAGGGGGCCGCGGTGGCTCAGCGGATCGACAGCAGACACTCCCGGAGGACCGACACGCTCTCCACCGGTCGGTCCCAGAACACCATGTGCCCCGCAGCCGGAACCTCCACCACAGCGGCCGACGGGTGGGCCCGACGTGCCTCCGCCGCCCCATCGGCGGTCACCACGGGACTCTCCCCGCCGTACACGAGCGTCGTCGGCCCGGAGACGTGCGGCCACGTGGTGAAGAAGTCCTCGGACTCGAACCCGGCGTGCGTCGCCTCGAGGGCCGTGCGCGAACAGGACGCGAGCCAGCGTGCGCGCAGTTCCTGTTCCCGGCGTGGCCACCGGGACCACACCTGCGCCACCTCGTCGGCCGTCGTGCCCCGGCGGGCCTGCTCGAGCTGCCCGAGGAACGCCTGCAGGGTTGTGGGGTACGTCCCGCGGCCCGGCCCGCTCATCGGCGGGTCGACCAGAACCGTGCCCCGCAGGTCGCCCGTGCCTCCGCAGCGGCGACCGCGGCGATGCGCGCTCCCATCGAATGTCCCACCAGAATCGGCTCGCCCAACCCGAGTCCCGCGATGACGGCGTCCACATCGGAGGCGTAGGTGGCCAGGTCGTAGCCCAGCAGTGCGCCGTCGGTCTCCGGGGCGCTGTCCGACAGTCCCCGCCCTCGCACGTCGAGGATCAGGGGCCGAACCAGGTCGGTCAGTTCCCGTGCGACGAAATCCATGGTCACGGCGGGGCTCGTGATTCCCGGAATGATGAGCACCGGAACTGCGTCCGATGGTCCGTAGTCGAGGACGTGCAGGCGCACCGATCCGGCGGTGACCCACCGGCTGGTCGCCGGGATGTCGGCGAGATCGGCCAGTGCAGGCTGGCTGATAGTGCGTGCGGTCGGCGCCTCGACGGAGATCGGCGGGACGGCTGTACTCACGAAAACCACCTCGTACTCGGGAATGCTGTGTTCTCTCCTGAGGGACCCCGGCGGGTCGACGCTTCCCGCGTCAACCGATCGACCGGAGGTAGCGCAGTGCCTCGGCCAGTCCGACCACGTCGGCGTACTTGGCGTGCAGGTCGAACAACGCCGCCTCGTGCGGCCCCTGGGCGCGGTCGCCGCATCCGTCGCGGACCACCAGCGTGTTCAGTCCCGATTGGACGGCGTCGACCGCGGTCGCGCGAACACAGCCGGACGTCGTGGCCCCGCAGACCACCGCCGTGTCGACCCCCAGTCCGGTCAGCAGCGCGGCCAAGCCTGTGCTGTGGAAGGCCGACGCGCCCTTCTTCACCACGAGGTGGTCGGTGTCGATCACGTCGAGGCGCGGATCGAGCGCGACGGCGTCGCTCCCGTCAGTCAACGCACGCATACCCGGGGCCTTGCGCAGCCACGCGATACTGTCGCCACCCGCCTCGGCCGGTGTGTAACTGATCGCCGTGTAGATCACCGGGACGCCGGCGCGCCGCGCCTGTGCCACCAGTTCGGCACTCGCCGCGACCTCCGCAGTGAGGTCGGCGCCCGAGGGGAACGCCGGTTCGGTGAAACCCCGGGTCAGGTCCACGACGATCACCGCGGGCCGTGGTCCGCGAGGGACGTGTGCTCCGAACCCGGCGCGGGCGTAGGTCTCGTCGGTCGCGGCGCCGTGCAGACCGGACGGGTCATCGGCGGCCATGCTGCAACTCCTTGATCAAGCGATTCTGACCGCGCAGCCGGCCGAGCAACCAGCCTGGACGAATGCCACCGCCGCCACACCGGCAAGGGGTGCGTAGCGCCGTATTCCGGGCGGGACGAGCATGGCCAGTCCGTCGACGGCATCCGGCTGGACAGCGGGCTCGCCTGCTGTCCCCGCAGACTGCACAGGCTCGGCAATCGCCGTCGCACCGGCAGGCTGCTGCAGCAGCTCGCCGAGGTTGCGGGCGAACTGGTCGAGCAGGCGCGTGGACACCGAACTGATCGCGCCCTTGCCGAACTGTGCGATCTTCCCGCGTACCGACAGGTCGGTGCGCAGGTCCATCCTCGCGCCGCCGGAGGCCTCTCCGACAACGAGCGTCACGTCGGCCTCCGCGTCACCGTTGCCGTGCGCATCCGCTCCTCGTGCCGACAGGCGCAGCGTTCGCGCCCCCTCGTCGACGTCGGTGAAGCGCACCGTACCCGCGTAGGTCGCACTAATCGGGCCGACCTTGAAGCGCACCCTCCCGCGGTAGGCTTCACCCTCCTGTCCCTCCAGGGTCGCCCCGGGCAGGCAGGTTACGACCCGTTCGACGTCGTTGATCAAGGCGAACACGGCGTCCGGTTCGGCCGGTACGTCGATGTGGTTCTCCAGAATCACGCTGCTCCTTCCTTCCCCGCCGCAGCGTCGTCCGATGTGGAATGCCGATATCCCAGCCGGTCACCGCACGCACCGGCTCGCCCGCACGACCTCCGCCTCTCGGCCGTGGCGGTCACGGCGTCGACGATCGTCTGGTATCCCGTGCAGCGGCACAGATTCGCCGACACGGCCTCCCGGACCTCCTGTCGATCCGCATCCGGTTGTTGGGTGAGGAACCCCTCGGCCAACATGAGGAAGCCGGGCGTGCAGAACCCGCATTGCAGTCCGTGATGCTCGCTGAACGCCTGTTGCAGATCGGACAGGTCACCGTCGTCGTCCAACGACTCCACCGTGCGCACCGCGCGGTTCTCGGCCTGCACGGCGAACATCAGGCAGGCCCGTACCGGCTCTCCGTCGACGAGGATCGTGCACGTCCCGCATACGCCGTGCTCGCAGCCGGCATGCGCACCCGTGAGCCCGAGGTCCTGGCGCAACACGTCCAGCAGCGTCTTCCGCGGCTCGACCAGCACCTCGTGCGCGGTGTCGTTCACGGTGAGTTCGATCAGCTGCCGGGTCACCATCGGCTGCCCTCCTTCGTACCGGCTGTGTCCGCGGCGCCGTCGAGTGCATCCAGGACCACTTCGGGATGCACCGGTGTCGTGTCCAGTTCGACGCCCGTGTCACGCAGCGCGTCGTTGACGGCGTTCAACACCGCCGCGGGCGCACCGATCGTGCCGCCCTCGCCGACACCCTTCGCCCCGTTCTCGGTGAACCCGCTGGGTGTTTCGAGATGCGTGATCGACACATCCGGAATCTCGGTTGCGGTCGGCACGAGGTAGTCGATGAAGCTCGCCGCCGAGGGTTCGCCGTTGTCGGCGTAGGTCACCTCTTCGAAGAGCGCACCGGCGATGCCCTGGGCGATGCCACCGCGGCACTGCCCGTCGACGACCTTCGGGTTGATCAGCACACCACAGTCCTCGGCGCAGGCGTATCGCAGGATCGACACCTGGCCGGTGTCCCGGTCGAGCTCGACGACCACGGCGTGCGTGGCGTTGGAGAACGTCCCGTCGCCCGGCACGTCGAAGCTGGCCGTCGCCGTGAGGGTTGGTTCGACGTCCTTCGGCAGCAGATGGCTGCGCAGGTAGGCAACATCGGCGATGTCCTCATAGGACACTCGGCGTTCGGCGTCGTCGAGGGTGACGACGCCGCCGTCCCCGTCGAGTGCGACATTGTCCCGGCGGGTCTCCAGCAGATGCGCGCCGATCGCGCACAGCACCTCGCCGAGTCGGCCCGCCGCCAGCGACACCGCCGAGCCACCGATCGTCGCCGACCGGGACGCGAACGTGCCCCATCCGTAGGCGATCCGCTCCGTGTCGCCCTGGCGCAGTTTGATCTTCTCGATCGGCAGGCCGAGCCGGTCGGCGACGATCTGCGCGAGCGTCGTCTCGTGCGACTGCCCGTGGTTCATGGTCCCACTCGTGACCACGACGGATCCGGACGTGTCCATCCGGATCTCGGAGATGTCGAAGCCCGGCACGACCCGCATCTTGCGTTGCGCGAACGCCCCCGACCCGTAGCCCGTGCGTTCGGAGAAGCACGCGTAGCCGATGCCGACACACCGGCCACGGGCTGCCGCCTCGTCGCGAACGCGGTACCACCCCTCGTCGCGCAGCGTCGCCTCCGCCAGTTCGAGGGTCTCGCGGTAGGTACCCGGGTCGTAGGTGACGTTGTTGATGCCGGTGTAGGGGAACTCGGTGATCACGTTGCGACGGCGGATCTCGACCGGGTCGAGGCCGAGTTCGCGGCCAGCACGGTCCATCACCCGTTCCATGGCAAGGACGTACTGGGGCCTGCTGACCCCGCGATACGGGGCCGTCGGGGCCTTGTTGCTCGTCATGGCCCGCGCATGCACCCGGTAGGCCGGAACCCGATAGACGCCGGGCATCTCGGCCGAGGCCATCAGCGGTTCGATCCCGGCGGTGAACGGATAGCACGAGTACGCGCCCATATCGCACACGACGTCGACGTCGAGCGCGGTGATCCGGCCGTCGGCGTCGAACGCGGCGCGGGTGCGGTAGCGCTGCTCGCGGGCGAGGAACGCCGCCGTCAGAGCTTCGGCCCGGTCCTCAACCCATTTCACGGGAACACCGAGCCGTTTCGCGGCGGCGGCCACGGCGATCTCCTCACGCCCGACCACGCATTTCTGGCCGAATCCACCGCCCATGTCGGGCACCGTGACCCGCACCGACCGTTCCGCCAGCTTCAGCGACCGGGCCAACACCGTCCGGACCTGGTGTGGAACCTGGGTGCAGGTCTGCACCAGCAGCTGATCGTCGTGCTCCTCCCATGAGGCGACCACGCCGCGGGTCTCCAACGGGAGCGCGTTCTGCCTCCCGCTGCGCGTGGTCACGTCGACGACACAGCCCTCGCGCTGCGCCGCCGTGAACGCCTCGTCCACGCCCGGGGTGTCGAACATCGACACATCGACGAGCACATTGCCGCTCGCCTCGTCGTGCACCAGCGGTGCGTCGGGCGCGAACGCGGAGTCTTCGTCGACGACCGCGCCGAGATCCTCGTAGTCGACCACCGCCGCCTCGACCCCGTCCTCGGCCGCGTACGGGTCACGGGCAATCACGATGGCGATCGGTTCGCCCGCGAAGCGAACCTTGTCCTTCGCGAGCACGGGCATGGCGGTCGGGGTGAACTCCTCGGGTGGCCGGTCGAGCAGGGCCACGATGTCCCCGAGCGCGAGGTCCTCGGCGGTGTAGACCGCGATGACACCCTCGACCGCACGTGCAGCCGACAGGTCGACGGCGGTGATCCTGCCGTGCGCGATCGAGGCACGGACGAAGGCGACGTGGAGCATGCCGGGCAGCTCGATGTCGCCGACGAACCTTCCCCGGCCCCGCAGGAGACGCGGATCCTCCCTCCGCGGCACGGACGCGCCGACCCAACGTCCTCGCCTGCCGTCGAATCCTGGTGCTCGTTCGGTCCCCGTCAACGCTCCGCTCCCATCGTCCACGCCTCCGTCAGTGCACGTTCCACCAGGGTCCGCACCAGGCGTTTCCGATACGCCGCGCTCCCCGCCGCATCCGACGGCGGATCCACCGCTGCAGCCGCCGCAGCACCGCACGCCTCGAACAGCGCGGGACCGGCTGGGCCTTCTGCCAGCACAGCCTCCGCCTCCGGCACCTGCACCGGGGCCGGCGCGACCCCGCCGAGGACGACCCGGCCCGGCACCACACCGTTCACCGCCCCGTCGCCCGATTCGTCACCGTCGAGTGCGACCGCGACGTCGACGGTGGCGAAGTCCCCGTGTCGACGAGCGAACTCCGTCAACGACGCGCGACGGGCACCACGGGTGAACTGCACCTCGGTGACGACCTCGTCGGGTTCCACGGCCGTCGTGTAGAAACCGTGGAACATGTCCGAGGCCGGGATCCTCCGCGTGCCGGCGGGCCCTTCGGCGACGACGACGGCATCCAGGAGCAGCGCCAGCAGGCACCATTCGGCCGTGGCGTCGCCGTGGACGATGCTTCCGGCCACCGTGCCCCGAGAGCGGATCGGCAGATGTCCGACCCACCGCATCGCCTCGGCAAGCACCCCGAAGTGCGACCCGAGCGTGTCGCCGGCGAGTTCGATCTCCCGGTGCGTCACGAGCGCCCCGACCCGCAGCGTGTCGCCGTCCAACCGGATGCTCCGCAGCTCCGGCTCCCGGCGGAGACCACCGAGGTCCACCAGGACGGTCGGCCGGGCGAGCCGGAAGTTCATCATCGGCATCAAACTCTGACCTCCGGCGATGAGTTTCGGCTCCTCCCCCGCCGAGACCAGCTCCCGGAGGAGGTGCACGGCGTCGGCGACGTCGTGTGCACGGTGGTATGCGAACGCGGCGGGCTTCACGATGGGCGACCTCCTGGTTCGTCCGGCGGTGACACTCAGACCGTGGGCGTCGGTTGCTGCCCGTCCTGGGCACCGTCGTCGGAGCCGATGCGGTCGAGTTCGCGACCGGTGGTCTCGGGCGCGGCGACCATCATGTAGATGACCGCGGCCACCAGCACGAGCCCGAGCACGGTGAACGTCAGCGGCAATCCGAGGACCGGCCACAGAACACTGCCGAACAGCAACGGCGCGAACCCGGTTACGGCCCGGCTCGCCGACGATGCCCAGCCGAAGCCGGACGCCCGCAACTCCGTGGGATACAACTCCGAGACGTAGGCGTACATCACCGGGATGACGACGAGTGCCAGCAGACCGAACGCACCGAGCGCGACAATCGCAGCCGCGGGCACGTCGAGCAGCAGCGAGAACAGCACGAGCGTCACAGCGGTCGCCGGTCCCGCAATCGCAATGACCCGCTTCCGGCCGACCCGGTCGACCACCAACACCGCCAACAGGACACCGACGATCCCGACCGCGTTCATCAAGGCCGTGGACGCAAAGGACGCGATCTCGCCGAAGCCCTGCTCCTGCAGGATCGACGGCATCCAGCTCAACGCCGCGTAGTAGACCAGCATGACGCTGACGAACAGTGCCCACGACACGGCTGTGATCCGCGGGTTGTACGCCCAGACCCGGCGCAGCTGGTCGGCTGCGGCAGCCACCGCGCCACCGCGCTTGTCCTCCTTGACCGGTTCGGGAATCACATACGGTTCCGGCGTGGCTCCCGTACGCCGGACCAGGTCGTCGATCACTTCGCGCGCCTCGGCCTCCCTGCCCTTACGGACCAGATACAGCGGAGACTCCGGCACACCGCGGCGCACCCAGAACAGCAGCAGTGCGGGCAGGATCATCAACACCAGCATCCATCGCCAGTTCCCGTCGAACGGAACGAGCAGGGTCGCCGACACCCCGGCAAGGGTGGCACCGATCGGCCACCAGCCGTCCATTGCGGACAGTACTCTGCCGCGCTCCCGTTTCGGGGAGAACTCACTGACGATCGCGTAGTCCACCGGGATACAGCCACCGAGGCCGATACCAGCGAGGAACCGCAGCAGGAGGAACATCTCGATGTTCGGCGACAGCGCACCGAGCACGGAGAACAACGCGAACACCGCGAGGGTGATACTGAATGCACTCTTCCGCCCGATTCGGTCGGCAATCGTGCCCCAGGCGACGGCGCCGACCGCCATGCCGATGAGGTTGGCGGTGGCCACCAGGCCTGCCTGCCCTGAGGACAGATCGAACTCCAAGCCGACCAAAGGCGTGAGGAACCCGTTCAACGCGACATCCCACGCGTCGAACATGTACCCCAATCCTCCGATCAGGAAGATCTTTCCCTGGACGTTCCATCGCCAGGGCAGATCCTGGACGATTTGATCTCCGGTACGCATGGGTGACTCCGTCCGTGCGGCTGGGCTGCTGGTTGTCAGGCAGCACGCCTCAGCGTGCGAACTGGTAGTGGATGGATTCCGTGTCGTGGTCGTTCAGGGGGCTGCCGTTCCACAGCCAGTCGTAGGACACATCGGACTCGCCGTCGAAGCAGCGGAGCTTCTCGTCCCGCTCGCGCTGCTCGGGACCGTCGGGCAAGTGGTAGAACCGCATGTTCTCCAGGGACGCGTCCTGGACCATGCCGGCGTGCTTCGCACGTCGGTCGACGTAGCGGGCCAGGGCACCGTCGATGCCGTCACGGGGGACGCGGCCGAGTTCCTCGGCCAGCACCGCCGCGTCCTCCATGGCCTGCGATGCGCCCTGCGCCTGGTACGGCAACATCGCGTGACAGGCATCGCCGAGTAGTGCTACCCGGCCATCGACCCACACCGGGTCCCGGCGTCGCCGGTACATCGCCCACACCGAGGTGTCCTCGTCCTTGGCCTTGGCCAGCAACGTCGGGACGCGGTCGTCCCACTCCTCGAAGTGCTGCGCCAGTTCGGCACCCGTGGCGGGCCCGCTCCAGTCCCGCTCGATCTGCTCGCTGCACGGCACGATCGCCACGATGTTCAGGTACTCGCCGCCGCGAATGACGTAGTGCACCAGGTGTTTGTCGGGTCCGTACCAGATCGTCGAGTGATACCGGTCCATCAGGAACCGGGTCGCCGGGTCCGCCTCCACCACGTCGCCGGGGATCAGCGCACGGTAGGCCATCTCCCCGGAGAACACCAAGGTGTCGTCGAAGCCGGCAAGGTCGCGCACCGTGGAGCGAATCCCGTCCGCGCCGAGGACGAGGTCTCCGGCGACACGCCTGCCGTCGGCCGTCTCGACGACCGGCCGCCGGGGGTCGGTGCGGTCGAGCGCGACGACGCGCGCATCGGTCAGGACCTCCACAATCGGGCCGTGGCCCTCCGGGTCGACGCACGCATCGAGCAGGATGCGGTGCAGATCGGCCCGGTGGTAGTGCCAGTACGGGGCGCCATAGGTGTCGATCACGCGTTGGCCCAGCGGGAGCTGCGCGATGATCGATCCGTCGGCCCAGCGGCGCCGAACCTGGTCCTCCGGCTGGGTCCGTACTGCCTCGAGTTTCCGTCGCAGTCCCAACCCCATCAGGATCCGACTCGCGTTCGGGGCGGTCTGGATCCCGGCTCCGATCTCGCCCAGCTCGGCCGCTGCCTCGACGACCGTCACCCGAAGGCCGCGCTGTCGCAGCGAGAGCGCGGCGCACAAACCGCCGAGCCCCGCACCGACGACGACGACTTCGTATGACTGACTTGCAGCCACAGCTATCTCCCTTTCACGTCTTCATACCGGTGGGCGGTCAGGCCACAGCCGGTGACACGTCGCCACTCAGCAAGCGGCCGGCGCCCGGTACCCGGGCCTTGAGGCCCAACTCCGACAGCAGGCGGTACGTGGTCGCCGTCGCGGCGGACAGGACCGGAATGCCCACCTCGTCCTCGACCGGTTGAATCGACGGCAACGAGGGCATCTGGACGCAGGCCGACAGCACGAGAGCGTCCGCCGTGGACAGGTCCAGTGTCCTGTGGTGCTGCAGCAGGTCGGCCGGGTCGAGACGCGCGACCTCGCGGTTGTCGGGAACCTCGAGGGACAACGAGTCGACAACCGTGATTCCGGCGTCCTCCAGGTACTCAACGACGGCCTGGGTCAAGGGTTTGAGATACGGCGTGATGATCGCGACGCGCCGAGCCGCCAACGCCTCGATACCCGACAGCAGCGCTCCCGCACTCGACACCACCGGTGCCTCGCTACCCTCCGCACGCAACGACCGGCTGATGTCGCCCTCGGCCGTGCAATGGAAACCCGGTCCCTGTGCCATGATCGCGACGAGACACGCCGTGGCGACCACATCCGGCCTGGCGTCCGCGAGTTCAGTCGCGGCCCTGGTGGACTGTTCGTTCATGGCCCGCAACTGTTCGGGCGTCACGTGCTGCATCCGGGCGCGTGCCGAGTGGAAGACGAACCGATCGGCCGGATCTTCACCCTCGCGCGCACGCAGCATCCGGGGAAGCTCGGTCTCCATCGTCAGGTTCGAGCTGGGCACGATCATCCCGATGTGGTGATCGCGGGCCTTGCCGCGTGACGTCGACGAGTGGGCGGTCATCGTTTGGCCACCGGTCGCATGTCGGCGACGGTCAGCTCGCCGGCGTCGACGATGAGCTCGTCGTCGAGGTAGAGACTGTTGCCCCGCATGGGAATGTCGAAATGACACGGTGTGTCGTTCGGACCGCCCAACTCGTTGTTCGGCCCGATCGAGAACATCACGTTCCCGTAGAAACTCCGCAGCTCCATGCCCATCCCGCCGGGGAACTGGGTCAGGCCGTGCCAGTGCGCGCGCTCGTCCAGGCCCCATCCGACGTGGCTCATCCCGTAGCCACGCGGGTCCTCGAAGCTCTCGATGTACGAACGCAGCAGGTCGGCATCCAACCCCGATGAGCCCGCGCCGCCACGAATGTCCCGGATGAAGCCGGCCTCGATGATGATCTCGACCGGGGTCTGCACATACGTGTTGAACGGCAGCAGAACGTCCCCCGGCGACAACACGATCCGTCCGTCCACGCCGTCATCCGATCCACCGGTGAAGACGAATGCCGCCGGCCAGTGGTCCCACCGCCCCGCAGTGTCGGTGTAGCCGTACTCCGACATCGTCGGGTAGACGCCCAGCTGGTACGTCACGTCCGTCCCGGCCGGACTGGTGATGCGCATGGTTCCGGCCTTGGCGAGCAACTCGGCGCCGATCTCCACCCGCTCCCGCAGTTCCGGGGTCGGCATCAACCGCGCCAGCAGCTCCGGTGGCTCCACCGCGGTCAGAATCCGTGTCCCCGCACCCTGGATCTCGAACTGCTCCTTCGAGAACAGCAGGAACGTGCAGTCCACCACCATATCCACAGCCTTCAGCGCGTCCACGGCGTGCTGGTTGCCCGCCAGGCCGGAATCGCCCACGGCCCACGCACCCGACGCGCTCACCGGCGCCGGCAGTCGCATGTGGAACGCCTGCGCGCCAAGCTTCCGCGCCGCCCACAGGAACGCATCCGCATATTCACCGCGCTCCGAACCGCGCGTCAGCACGGCGACCGTCTCGCCCTCGTGCACACCGGAGAGGGTCAACTGCTGCAGACAGATATCGTTGAACAGGTTCTGATCCATGGTGCTCACCTCCTGAACTCATCCGAACACGTACTATCCGGATGCGCAATAGTCTGCCGGCAGTTTTCCCAGCCGTAACACCGCTGTCGCCGAGCTCGGCACAACCCTCCGTCACGCTGAAACGGTCCGGACACGTATCATTGACAGCGCTCCACACGGGGCACATGCCCGCCAAGGGGAGGAACGTGATGGGTCGACCAGCGCACACCGATGAGACGACCACGGCGGACACGCCGGCGCCGCCGGCGGAGCTTCTCGCCGCACCCGGATATGGGGCTCGACGGCTCTACCAGGCCTACCTCGCCGCGTGGAACCGGCACGTGGACCCGGTGCTGACCGGTCCGCAGTTCGCCGTGTTGTCGACGATTCGCGCCCATCCGAACAGCGACCAGAGTTCTCTCGCGGGTGCGGCCGCACTGGACACATCGACCATGGCCGATCTGTGCCGCCGTCTGGAACGCCGCGGCTTGATCCAGCGCGTGGAATCGCCCCACGACGCCCGGCGCAAGCTCGTGTCCCTGACGCCGGATGGCAAGAAGGAGCTGACGCGCATCCACCGGAAGACGCGCAAGCTCGACGAAGCCCTCCTCAGCGGAACCGGCCTCGAAGGCAACACCGATGTGGCGGCCCTGTTAACGGCGCTGGCCGAGCGCTGGGAGTCGGTCGCGGAGTTCGACCGCCTCCCCTGATCACGGCCGAGGACACGCGAACGGCGGGACCCGCACCGTAGCGGGGCCCGCCGTCCGATCGAGTCGGAGTCCTACCCCGCGCGCTCGGTGATCGTGGTGTGCTGCACCGTCCAGGCCTCGGCCTGTGCGGACGGTGTGAGTCCGAGGCCCGGACGGTCCGGGACCAGCATCCGGCCGTCGGACAGGTCGAGTCGTTCCTCGAACAGCGGCTCGAGCCATTCGAAGTGCTCGACCCACGTCGGCCCCGGGTACGCGGCCGCCAGGTGCAGGTGGATCTCCATCGCGAAGTGCGGCGCCATGGACAGATGGTTGTGGTCGGCCAGGTTCATGACCCGCAGGAACGGCGTGATGCCACCGACCCGCCCGGCATCGGGCTGGACGAAGTCGGCCGATCCCTGTCGGATCAGGTCCCAGTGCTCGGCCACGCTGGTCAACATCTCCCCCGTCGCGATCGGGGTGTCGAACCGCTCGGCCAACGCGGCGTGCCCGGCCGCGTCGTAGGCGTCCAGCGGCTCCTCGATCCAGGTGAGGTCGAACTGCTCCAGGGCGCGGCACGCCCGCCGTGCCTGGCCGCGGTCCCACTGCTGGTTGGCATCGACCATGAGCGCGACCTTGTCGCCCAGGTGCTCACGCACCGCCCGGACGCGCTCGAGATCGGCCGCCGTGTCGGGCTGACCGACCTTGACCTTGATGCCGCCGATGCCCTTGCCCAACGCCGCGTCGATGTTCTCGAGGACCTCCGGCAACGGGGTCGACAGGAATCCGCCGGAGGTGTTGTAGCACGGCACGCCGTCCCGATGGGCACCGAGCAATTTGGCCAAGGGAGCTCGGCCCGGCGTGCTTTCAGGTCCCAGAGCGCGATGTCCAACGCTGCGATCGCCTGGGTGGCCAGACCGCTGCGCCCGACGGACGCCCCCGCCCACACGAGTTTCGTCCACAGTCGAGCGATGTCGTTGGCGTCCTCACCGATCAGATCGCCTGCGATCTCCGCGGCGTGGGCGTACAACCCGTCACCACCGGCCCGTTTCGAATAGCTGAACCCGAACCCGCGGTGTCCGCCCTCGGTGGTGATGTCGGCCGTCAACACCGCCACCTTCGTGAGCGGACGTTGCCGCCCGGTGAGCACCTTCGCGTCGCTGATGGGCGCCGACAGCGGTAGCTGCACGAGAGCAAGCCGAACGGAACTGATGGTGTCGAAACGGTCGGTCACGGTCGTTCCTTTCTGCGGTCGTCAGACCACGGTGGTGTCGTCCTCGGTGCGTTGCGCGCCGGTTCTGTCGACCCGTTTGCTCCGCATCGCCTTCAGCACCGTGAACCCGATCAGCAGTGCCGTGGCGATCAGCAGGGTCGCCGCGATGGGCTGGCCGAAGAAGCCGGTGACCTGTCCGTCGAACAGCAGCATCGACCGCCGGAAGGCCGATTCGAGAATCCCGCCGAGAATGAAGGCCAACACCAGGGGCGCCGGCTCGAACCCGGTCTTCTTCATCAGGTAACCGATGACGCCGAGGCCGATCATCAGGAACATGTCGAACACGCTCATCCGCACCGTGTACACGCCGACCAACGTGATGATCAGCGCGACGGGCCCGAGCACCGCGACCGGGATGCGCACGATGCGCACGAACACGCCGATCAGCGGCAGGCACATCAGCACCAGCAGGATATTGCCCAGGTACATGGAGTTGACCACGCCCCAGAACAGGTCGGGGCGGTCCTCCACGAGCAGCGGACCCGGCGTGATGCCCTGCAGCAGCAGCGCACCGAAGATGACCGCCATCGAGGCGTTCGCCGGGATGCCCAAGGACAACAGCGGGATCATCGACGACGACGCCGCGGCGTTGGACGCCGTCTCCGGGCCGGCCACCCCCTGGACCGCACCGCGGCCGAACAGCTTGGGTTTGCGGGACACGCGTTTCTCGACGGCGTACGACACCATCGACGACATCACCGCGCCGCCGCCGGGAAGCACGCCGAGGACGAACCCGACGACCGACCCGCGGCCCATCGCGCCGCTCGATTCGCGGAGATCCTTCTTTCTCGGGTAGACCCGGCCGACCGCGGGCAGTTCGGCGCGCTTGTTCCGGACGGATTCGAGGTTGTAGAGGATCTCGCCGACGCCGAACAGTCCCATCGCGACGATGACGAACGGAATGCCGTCGAAGAGCTGGTCCGAGCCGAAGTTCAGGCGGCCGGTGCCGTCGATCGGGTCCTGACCGATGCTGGCCAACAGCAGGCCCAGCGCGGCGGCGACGACGCTCTTCAGCGCCGAGCCCGTGCCGAGTGTGGCCACCATGAGGATGCCCAGTAACGCCAGCGCGGCGAACTCGGGCGGGCCGAAGTCGAGCGCGAACCCGGCGACGACCGGAGCGATGAACGTCAGCGCGACGATCGCCACCGTCCCGCCGATGAACGAGGAGATCGCAGCGACGCCGAGTGCGGTACCAGCACGCCCGTCGCGCGCATCGCATAACCGTCCAATGCGGTCACAGCACTGGAGGCCTCGCCCGGCAGTCGCAGCAGGATCGCGGTGATCGTGCCGCCGTACAACGCACCGTAGAAGATTCCGGCGAGCATGATGATCGCCGCGGTCTCGTCGAGCGTGTACGTGACCGGAAGCAGAATCGCGATCGACGCGGCCGGGCCGAGCCCGGGCAGCACCCCGACGAACATGCCGAGGGTGACACCGATGAGGCAGAACAGCAGGTTCATCGGCTGCAGTGCGACACCGAAGCCTTCGATCACGGGAATCAGGAAGTCCATGATGCGCCTCGCTCAGAACACGACGATGTGCGGAAGGGGGACGCCGAGGGCGGAGATGAAGACCGCGTAGATCACCGCGCACGATCCGAACGACACGGCCAGGGACACGAGCCAGGACTGGCGTCCCAACCCCTTGATCCACAGCAGCAGCACGGCCACGGTCGGCACCTCGAACCCGATGCGTTCGAACAGCGACGCGTACACGAGCAGGGAGACGACGGCGACCACGACGATCAGGGATTCCCGTGTGAAGGCCTGCTCGTCGCCGTGGCGGCCGGATTGCAGGAGAAGCGCCGCCGACATCGCGACGAGCACGACGCTGATCATCATCGGCCACATGCCGGGTTCCGGTTCGGCGAGATCTCCGACGCCGAGGCTCGCCGACATGACCACGGCCACGATGCCGACCGTCATGATGACGGCCGCCGCGATCAGGTTCTGCCGCCGCGCGTACCGCTCCGACACCTCGTTGCCGGCCGCAACGGCGTTCTCCTCGGCGGCGGCCTGCTCGGTGGCCTGAGGTTCGGTGGCCTTCTGCTCGGTGGCCTGGGGTTCGGTGGCCTTCTGTTCGGTGGTGCTGTCCTGTTCGGCGGTCATTCGTCACCACCCAGCTCGACGCGGTATGCCTCGGTCAGGTCCTCGAACCGGCGACTGCTCTCGGCAAGCTGGTCGCCGACCTCGTCCGGCTCGGCGTTCCACTCCCGGATGTAGTTGCTGCGCAGAATGTTGCGGTACTCGGCGTTCCGGGTCGCCTTGTCGGTCGCCTCCCCGAGCCGGTCCACCAGTTCGTCCGGCAGGCCCGCCGGTCCCGCGAGGAATCGGCGCTGGTCGACGACGACGTCGTACCCCGATTCCACGGCGGTCGGCGTGTCGGCAAGCGCGTCGAGTCGCTCCTCGGAGAACACCGCGAGCGGTTTGAGGTCGCCGGCCTCGATCTGCGGCATGACCTCCGCGGGATGCAACGCGGCCACGTCGATCTGGCCGCCGAGCACCGCCGTCAACGTCGGCCCTCCCCCGTCGAACGGGATGTCGGCGGCATTCACCTCGGCGATGCTGAACAGCAGCTCCTGCGCGAGTTGGCCGCCGGTTCCCGCTCCCGAGTTGCCGAAGGCCAACCGGTCCTCGGCCAACAGCTCCTCGAGGGTGTCGTACTCGGACGCGGCCGGGACGACCAGGACATAGTCCTCGATGGTCAGTCCGCGGACGAACGACATGTCGTCCAGCTCGATCGGTTCGGGGTCGTCGATCGCGAGCGGACCGATGGCGAACAACGACTGCGGCATCACGGCGACGCGATGTCCGTCGGCTTGGCTCCGGAACACGGCGTTGCCCGCGACCTTGCCGTTGGCCCCGGGCTTGTTCACCACGATCGAGGTGCCACCGAGGTGTTCCTCCGTGCTCTGGGCCAAGGCACGGGTGATCAGATCGGAGCTGCCGCCCGGTTCGGTCGGCACCGTGAACTCGACCGGCCGGTTGGGGAACTCGCCGGTTCCGCCGCCGTTCGCACCGCCGTGGACGGTGCATCCTGCGGTGACCAGGGCCGAGCACGCGAGCGCCACGACGGCGACGCCTGCCCGGTGGGGACGGTGAGACATCATCATTGACCCTCCACGTCGTCAGTTGTCGACCGACGTCACCAGCGCGGTAACGGCGGTTGCGTCCAATCCGGATGCGCCACGCGCATGGCGGCGACGTCGTCCCTGCCGCGGATGTCCAGCCGGCGCCATCGGTCGTGCAGCGCCGCGACGGCGTCCCGGTCGAGCTCGACCCCGAGTCCGGGGCCGTCGGACACCGCCACGGCGCCGTCGCGGAAGACGTGGGGCTCGGTGATGACGTCCTCGGTCTGCCACGGCCGGTGGGTGTCGCAGGCGTAGCGCAGGTCCGGTACGACGCTGGCGACATGGGTCATCGCCGCGAGGCTGATACCCAGATGCGTGTTGGAGTGCATCGACAGCGCAACCCCGTACGTCCGGCACAGCGCAGCCAGTTCCCGCGTCGCGTGCAGGCCGCCCCAGTAGTGGTGGTCGGACAGGACGACCTGGACGGCGTCGGCGGCGAACGCGGCGGGGATCTCCTCGAAGGACGTCACGATCATGTTGGTGGCCAGCAGCGCACCGGTCCGGCGACGGACCTCGGCCATCCCCTCGACGCCCGGTGTCGGGTCCTCAAGATACTCGAGCGTGCCGGCCAGTTCGGTCGCCACGTGGACCGAGGCGTCCACGGTCCAACCGCCGTTGGGGTCGAGCCGCAACGGGTGGTCCGGGAACTCCTTGCCGAGGGCCTTGATCGCGGCGATCTCCTCCTCCGGCGGGAAGACGCCGCCCTTGAGCTTGAACGAGCCGAACCCGTAGTCGGCGGCGAAGCGCCGCGCCTGCGCGACGACGCCCTCCGGGTCGAGCGCAGCACCCCAGTCGTCCGCCGGGACGGGCTCGCCGAGCGCCCCGTCTGCCGGGTGTTCGGCCCAGCGGTAGAACAGATAGGCGCTGTAGTCGACCCGGTCGCGCACCTTGCCACCGAGCAGGGCGTGCACGGGCAGCCCGAGAGTCTTGCCGAGCGCGTCGAGACTGGCGATCTCGAACGCCGACACGACGCTGCGAACCAGCTTCGAGGGTGTGCGCACGCCCCGCAGCCCGGCGGGATCGAACTCGGGAGCTGCGTCGTCGGCGATGCCGGCCGCCTCGTAGGCGAGTTCGAACAGTCCGTTCAGCGCCGTCACGGGACTACCCACGACGCGTCGGCGAGCGCGGCGGCCAGCGCGGCGTACTCGGCGTCGCCGTAGGTCTCGCCCACGCCGGTCGCACCGTCGTCGGTCTCGACCTCGATGATGCAGCGAGGTGTGTACGGCTGGTGCACGCCGAGCACATTCAGCAGCGGCGGATCTCCGATGAGGATCGGCGTGGCCGTTGCCCGCACGATGCGGGGCACGGGGCGTCCCATTCTCTACCTCCTGGGCGACGGGCGGATCAGGCTTCGAGGACCGCGGGCGGAGGTGCCATCAGCACGCACTTTGTCCACACATGCACATCGTTGTCTTCATATGTAGATGCCATACTCATACGAAACATCGTCGTCACTGGTTGCTACCGTGTCAACACCGCGCAGACGACGATCCGCAGGAGCAGGCATCGATCGCGCGACGCTCCGCCGTCCCAGGGAGAGCGAACTGAGGTGCGATGACCACACCCGGTAAGTCCACGGCCGAGAAGGCACATCAGCGGGGAGGCGTGCGCGACGTCAAATCGGCCGCGCGCGCCGTCGAGCTGCTCGAACTACTGGCCTCCAGGCAGAACCGACCGGCACGACTGCGCGAACTCAGCGAGGCACTCGACGCACCGCGCAGCAGCGTGTACGCCCTGATCCGGACATTGGTGAACCTCGGATGGGTCCGCACGGATCCGTCCGGAACCCAGTACAGCATCGGCATCCGCACACTCCTGGCCGGAACGACCTATTTGGACACAGACCCCTACCTGCGGATCGTTCAGCCGCACATCAACGACCTCAGCGCCGAGATCGACGAGACGATCCACTTCGGACGACTCGACCGCTGCGACATCGTCTACCTGGCGACGAAGGAGTCCAGCCAGTACCTGCGACCGTTCAGCCGGGTGGGCCGCCGGCTACCGGCCTTCAGCACCTCCATGGGCAAGTCGCTGCTCGCCGAGCGGCTCGACGACGACGCCCTCGCGCATGTACCGAGCCGGCTGACGGCACTGACCGAGCACACCATCACCGACCACGAGGCTCTGACCCGCGACCTGGAGACCACCCGCGAACGCGGCTACGCGGTCGACAACGAGGAGAACTACCTCGGCGTGCGCTGCTTCGGCTTCGCGCTGCGCTACACCAGCCCGGGCACGGACGCCATCAGCTGTTCGGTACCCGTCGAACGACTCACCGAGGAGCGGACCGAGGAGATCCTCGCCGCGATGCAGCGAACCCGCCTCGCGATCGAGCGGATGGCGCCCGTCGACCTCACGGCAGAGCCGGAGCCGGGCTCGGTCAGCTGACCGGCGCATCCACGGCACAAGCGCCTGGAGACAGCTGACGAACCCGGCTCGCGCGCCGGCACATCACTGAACGACCGTGACGTCGGCACGACCGGTGGTGTGCGCCACTCACACGTGATCACGCGGGATCGTGGTGTTCCAGTTCAGCGAGACGACACGCTCGTCCCCCTCGTAGGCGTCGAGCTCGGCGTGCAGCAGGAACTCGGTGCGCGTCGACGTCAGCACCGTGCGCGTCTCGGTCCGCACGCGCCAGTCGTCCCTGGCGAAGCCGATCGTCCAAGCCACCTCGCCGCGGACGGACGTGAAGTCGTCGCGCTGCGAGCTGTAGCGCTCCTCGGCGCGCTTGGTCACCTCGAGCCCGGTGTCGTCCATGCGCTCGGTGCCCGAATCCTTCACCACCTCCAGCGCGGAGTGATAGTCGATCAGATCCCGCACGACGTCCCACTTCTGCTCCCCCGGCCGGAGCACCGTGGTCGGCAGGGGCGCGGCGCCTTCCGGCTCGTCGAACGGGCGCGGGGACACGTCGTCCCCGTCCCCGGTGTCCCGCAACGGCAGGGTCAGCGCCGAGGACGCCAGGAAAACGGTGAGCCGCGCCGACTCGGGCGGCGGCCACGCCAGCGGCCAGTACGACGTCGACAGCGACAACCGGATCCGATGACCCGGCGGGAACGCCTGCGCGACGCCGTTCAGCTGCACCGTGACGCGGTACCGCTCGCCCTGCTCGAGCCGTTCGGGAGTGTCGTGACCGTCGCGGTGGGTGAGGTTCAGCAGTCCGTAGGTCACGCGCGTGGCCCGTCCGTCGGGAGCGACGTCGGACAAGCGGGCCGCCACCATCGCGACCGGCCGGTCGACCGTGAACTCGAGGTGCACGGCCGGCGATCCGAGGATCTCGCACCGCTCGGTGAGCACGTCGCTGTCGAACACCAGCGACCCGCCGTCCTCCTCACGCTGGTCGTACGGCAGGTCGGGCGGCGCGTTGTACGAGCACCACTTGCCCGCGAACTGCCCGACCGACAGCGGCGACTCCACGTGCAGCGCCTCGTCGATCTCGGAGTTCTCGCCCGCGGGCAGGATGCGATGCGGTGCCAGGCCGTACCGCGCGGACGTGACGTGGGGCGATGGCCAGGACGGCTCGCCCACCCAGCGCCCGGGACGTTCCTCGTACGCCGTCGACGGAGGCACGCTGTCCTGCATCCACGTCCGCAGCATCGGCTCGTCGAGCACGCCGTTGTCGACGTCCTTGAGGAAGTGGTCCCACCAGCGCACCATCTCCTGGAGGAAACCGATCGCGGGACCCGGTTGTCCCAGGTGCGGATACTTGTGCGACCACGGTCCGATGAGCCCCTTCCGGGGCACGTCCAGCTCGGCGAGCATCCGGAACACGGCGTTCGAGTAGCCGTCGGCCCATCCGCTCACCGCCATCACCGGACAGGCGACGTCCGCGTAGTTCTCGCACACCGAGGCGTGCCGCCAGAACTCGTCCCTGCGTTGGTGCTCCAGCCAGTCCTGCAACCAGAGTCCGCTGCCGTGCAGCCGCTCGTGCCACATCCGCCGCCAGTCCTCACCGACGATCGCCGGGTCGGGCGGGCAGGCGTTGTAGGCGAACATCGTCGAGGCCCACGACAGGTTGTCCCCCAGCAGACACCCGCCCATGTAGTGGACGTCGTCGGCGTAGCGATCGTCCGACGAGCACACCGACACGATCGCGCCCAGACTCTCGGGGCGCCGTGCGGCGACCTGCAGCGCGTTGAACCCGCCCCACGAGATACCCATCATGCCGGTGCGTCCCGTGCACCAGCTCTGGCTCGCGATCCAGGCGAGCACCTCCTCGGCGTCCTGCAGTTCCTGTTCCAGGTACTCGCCCGTCAACACGCCGTCCGACTCGCCGCTGCCCCGCAGGTCGACGCGCACCGCCGCATACCCGTGGCCGGCCACATAGGGATGGTGGATCGAGTCACGGACCGCGGTGAAATCCCCTTTGCGGTACGGGATGAATTCGAGCACGGCCGGCACGGGGTTCTCGTCGGAGTCGACGGGGCGCCAGATGCGCGCGCCCAGCCGGGTTCCGTCGCTCAGCGGGATCCAGACGTGGTGGTCCTCCCGCACGTCGTGGGGAAAGGACGTCACCTCGTGCATTCCTCACCTCCCGGACGTATCGACGTCCTCGATCTCGAAAGGCAGCTCCTCGACGCACCGCTCGTAACGCTCGGTCAGCTCGCGCTCGTCGTCGGCGCCGACGTGCACCATGGCCAGCACGTAGCTGTAGCTGTCCTCACCGTTCTTGGCCGAGAGCCGTTCGCCTTCCTCCACGCCGACCTCCACGTGGCATCCGGGGTGCCGTGCTTCGAGGTCGGCGATCTCCTGCTCGGTGGGCACGCGCCGCACGACGCCGTCGGCGAACCGGCGGAGGAACCACTTGGCCGCGAGACGGTGCGGCCCCTGGCGATGCGGCAGGTCGGGATCCTCGCCGAGCGCCAGGCGCAGCGTGCACTGGTGGTTCGGGACACCGTCGACCTCGGTGAACAGCCTCGCGTGCGACTGCGAGTGCCGCGGGTTGATCTCCAGCAGGCGGATCGTGTCGCTGTCGGCGTCCCAGAAGTACTCGATGTTGAACGCGACGTCGGTCAGTCCGATGTGGTCGATGACCTGGATGGAGATGTCGGCGAGGCGGCGTTGGACCGACGCCGGAAGCGAGGAGGGGTATTGGTAACGCAGGAAACTCGACGAGTCGGGATAGGTGTGGGAGTCGATCACGCCGTAGACGTGGGTGTATTCCCCCGTGCTGTAGCCCTCGACGGTCACCTGCGAACCGGTGACGGCCTCCTCCGCGATGCAGGCCTGTCCGCCGATCGCCGCGATCTCGTCCGGAGGATCCAGGAAATCCATCACCTGCTGGAAGGGCTTGCCGATGCGGTCGATGCCCTCGCGGGCCTCGGCGACGGCGGCGGCGAACTCGTCGGCGTCATGCACGTGGAAGGCGAGTTCGGACGAATAGGCCTTCACCGGTTTGATCCACATCGGATACCGGACACCGTCGGGCGGTTCGGCGTCGGCGAGGTTCACGAGTCCGAACCGGGGGTACTCGTCGATCACTTCCTGCTGCCGCAGCCGCGACCAGTACTTGTGCTCACACGTGACGACGGCGTCCAGGCTCGCCGACCGTAGGCCGTGCCGTCGGCAGAGGATCGGCACCATCGAGCTGGTGGGAAAGTCCCAGTAGCCGATGATCGCGTCGACGGTGCCGTCGAAGTCGGCGAGCTGCCGCTCCGCCTTGTCCAGCAGTTCGCCGAGGGCGACCTGCTCGCCGCTCACCAGTTCTTCCTCGCTCAACAGGCCGTGGAACACACAGTCGTCGGTGCCGGGGATGTTCCGGAGCTGGTCGAGGTTCCCCTCGTCGAGACCGAGCACGAAAATGTTCCTGGTCATGCGCGTGGCTCCCTTCGTCACGGCCCGGAGGGTCCCTCACCTGATCCAGTGCGAAACCACGTGATGCTTCGCCGCTGTCGAGCGGCTCGCGTGCACCGACGTGGTCACCCGGCCAGGACTCGTGTAGTGTCGAAGGTGGTCGAAATATTTCTGGGTTCGTGTTCGTACATGCTCGCAGGATGTTGATGCGGGCGTGCTTCTTACTTTGGTTGCAGCTGGAGTCGGCCGCCGTCCGAGATCTCAGGCCCGGGCCTCCACACCTCGTGGCTGCCCGTCAACCCCCAGCTCCCGAAGGAGACATTATGACCACCGGAACCGTGAAGTGGTTCAACTCGGAAAAGGGCTTCGGCTTCATCGCTCCCGATGAGGGCGGCCCCGACGTGTTCGTGCACTACTCGGCCATCGACGCCGCGGGCTTCCGCAACCTCGAAGAGGACCAGAAGGTCACTTACGAGGCCAGCCAGGGCGCCAAGGGCCCTCAGGCCGACGTCGTGCGCCCGGCCTGACGGCCCCCACGACACCCGGTGGTTGCCCGTCCGTCAGGGCGGGCAACCACGACCCCACCCGCGGCACACGCCGCGGGCCGTACACCTCCCGTGGTCACCGACCCGGGAACGGAAGGAAACCATCACCACACCCACACCGGTGCGCAGGCGCGGACCTCTGTCCACAGAGACTCCGCCCGCCGCCCCGAACGCCCGCGCCACGGCCGCCCGCAGTGCGGTCACCCCGCCGGCGTTCCTCGAACCCGCCCACAGTCGAATCCCCGCGCCCGCGCCGCAGCCCACCGCTGACCACAGCGACGCCGCGATGCGCAAACTGCGCAGCCCGTTCGACACCACCACGGCCTGACCGACCCGACGTCCCCCGCGTCCACAGCGGACCCGGCCACGTAGGCCCGCCGCCGTCCGCAGCTATCCCCCACCCCGAGCGGCGATATAGCCTCCGGGTCGGCGACGACAGCACGGACGGCGGACAGGGCGGCGCCACGCACCGCGGCCTCCGTGCCCAGGCGCGAGCGCACCACGTCCACTTCGGACCACGGCGCGGACAACACCCGCGCCGACAACCGATCGGCCAACGGCCCCGCCAACCACGGATACAACCGCGCATAGGTACCGCCGAGCACCACCGCGGGCACATCCAGCAGGTTCAACGCCCCCGACAACGCCACTCCCAACCAGTCGGCCGCAGCGCGCACCGCCGCCACCGCAGGGCGATCCCCCGCCTCCAACCGCGCCACCAGTGCGTCCAGATCGGACACGCCGGCACGTTCGAGGATCGCCTCCTGGCCGGCCATCCGCTCCACACACCCCCTCGTCCCGCACGAACACCGCGCCCCACGCGGACTGACCTGCACATGCCCCAGTTCGCCGCCGTACCCGCGCACCCCGTGGAACACCGCACCGTCCAACACGATGCCGGCACCCACGCCGATCTCCCCCGACACGTGCACGAAGCTCCGCGGACCATCCACACCGGCCACATGCACCTCGGCCAACGCCGCCATGTTCGCCTCGTTCGCGACCATCACCTCCCGCGCCGGCACCTCCACCCGTCGGCGCAGTTCGCCCGGGACGTCCACATCCCGCCACCCCAGGTTCGGCGCGACCCGCACCAGGCCCGACGACGTCTCGACCAACCCCGGCACCGCCACGCCCACACCGCCGACCTCGACGCCCAGCTCCGCCGCATCCACGCGCGCCCGCGCCACCGCCTCCGCCGCGCGGCGCAGAACCCGGCCCACACCCCGATCCCGGTTGTCACGGCGGCGCACCCGCAACCGATGCACCTCGCCGGTCAGATCCACCAGGCACGTCGCCACGTAGTCCACCGCGACCTCGACGCCGAGCCCGTGCGGTCCGGCGGGCGCCAGCGACAACGCCGTACCCGGCCGGCCCGGCCCCGAGCGGCCCTCCTGGCCGGACACCTGCACCAGCCCGGCCGCCACCAACCGGTCGACGAGCGAGGACACCGTCGCCTTCGTCAACCCCGTTCGCGCGGCGACCCCGGCCCGGGACGTGCCCGCCGCAGCCCCGATCGCGGCCAGCACCAGCGCCGCGTTGTGCCGGCGCACGGTGTGCTGACCTGCAGGCTCCGCGGTACCCATGGCCGCCGATCCTAACCACACCCGCCCGATACCGGCCCTTGACCGGCCCGCCCACCACATAAGTTCAATGACCAAACTTATTCGTGGTGAGGGAGGACATTGTGGTCAGGAAACCCGTACCCGACGACAAATTCAGCTTCGGCCTGTGGACGGTCGGCTGGCAGGCCGCCGATCCGTTCGGCACGGCGACCCGCGCACCGCTCGACCCGGTCGAGTCCGTGCACCGGTTGGCCGAGCTCGGCGCGTGGGGCGTGACGTTCCACGACGACGACCTGACGCCGTTCACCGTCGACGACGCCGAACGCAGCACCCGCATCGCCCGGTTCCGCCGCGCGCTCGACGAGACCGGCATGACGGTGCCCATGGCGACGACCAACCTGTTCCAACATCCCGTGTTCAAGGACGGCGCGCTCACCAGCAACGATCGCGACGTGCGCCGGTTCGCGCTGCGCAAGGTCATGCGCAACATGGACCTCGCGGCCGAGCTCGGCGCGCAGACCTACGTCCTGTGGGGCGGTCGGGAGGGCTCGGAGACCGACGCGGCCAAGGACGTCGCCGCCGCGTTCGACCGGTACCGCGAGGGCATCGACACGCTCGCCCAGTACGTCGTCGACCAGGGCTATCCGCTGCGGCTGGCGCTCGAGCCCAAGCCCAACGAACCCCGTGGCGACATCTTCCTGCCGACCATCGGGCACGCCCTCGCGTTCATCTCCCAGCTCGACCACCACGAGCTCGTCGGTGTGAACCCCGAGGTCGGTCACGAGCAGATGGCCGGACTCAACGTCGTCCACGGTATGGGCCAGGCCCTGTGGCAGGGCAAGCTGTTCCACATCGACCTCAACGGCCAGAAGGGGACCCGGTTCGACCAGGACCTCGTGTTCGGTCACGGCGACCTGCTGTCCGCGTTCTTCCTCGTCGACCTGCTCGAATACGGCAGCACGCCCGGCGGTGAGGCGGGACCCGCGTACACGGGACCGCGCCACTTCGACTACAAGCCGCTGCGCACCGAGAACACCGACGGCGTCTGGGCGAGCGCTGCCGCCAACATGGAGTCCTACCTGATGCTGAAGGCCAAGGCGCAGGCCTTCCGCGGCGACCCGCGCGTGCGGCAGGCCGTCGCCGACGCCGGACTCGACGAGCTCGCCCGCCCGACCCTCGCCCCGGGCGAGACGCTCGGCGACCTGCTCTCCGACCGGTCGGCGTTCGAGGACTTCGACGCCGACAAGGCCGGCGCGCGGGGCTACGGATTCGTCGAACTGTCGCGACTGGCCATGGAGCACCTCATCGGCTGAGCGCGGCTCACCCCCGCACCTGGTCGGGGAGCAGGCGTACCGCCTCGAGCGCGAGATACAGCCGGGTGATGTCACCGGGCTTGCGCAGGTCGCATCCGGTCAACTGCGCGAGTTTGTTGAGCCGGTAGCGCACCGTGTTGCGGTGGCAGTGCAATCGGCGGCCCGCGTCGGCGGGCGAACCGTCGGTGTCGAACCACGCCGCCAACGTCTCGAGCAGTACGTCCTGTTCCTCGACCGGAAGCTCGAGCACCCGGTCGAGCGCCTGCCGCGCCAGGCCGACGCTCAGCTCGGGCACCGACGTCACGAGTGCGGCCAGGCGGGCCTGGTCGAACCGGAGCACCACTTCGACCCGATCGCCGCCGCGTCGCGCGCCGTCCGCGCCTGCGTCACCGCCTGCGGCGTCGCGACGATCGACTCGAACACCTCGCTCACACCCACCCGGCCCGACGTGATCGACGCCAGATGCCGGTCGAGCCGGTCCGCGCGGTAGCTCGGGGTGAGCACGACCAGACCGAGTTCGCTGTCGGGTTCCGAACGCCACACCGACCGCACGCCGAGCGAACTCAGCGCGCGCTCGGCCGACACCGACAGCCGGCTGCGATCCATCGCCTGCGGATCGGAAGCCACCACGACGAACAGCCCGACCGTCGGCAGTCGTAGGGCGGCGGCCACGTCGGCCAATCCCCTGCCGTTGGTCGTGATGCCGCTGAACAACGACGCCAGCGCCGCCTCCCGCAGCCGCGAGTCCCGGAACAGCTGCTCGGTCTCGACGTCGCGGTAGGCCGTCGTCAGCGCCTGCGACGACAGGTCGAACGAGTTCCACAGCACCGACGCCGACGTCAGCAACGCCTGGCTGACGTGCGGATCGGATCCGCACTGGCGCACCAGTTCCTGCCACAGCCGCAACGTCCCGACTCGGTAGGCGTGCATCACGGTCGCGAGCGGCACCCCGTGCGCGGCGCGTTGCCTGCCGGTCCGCCGTGCCACGGTCGGCCGATTGGGCTCGTTCTGAATGACGTTCTGCAACCCCGAGATGACATTCGGCCGAATCGAATCCGCCAATTGCTGGTCGGTCATGTACTCCCGGTAGTAGGACTCGTCCTCGCGGATCTGCCGCGCCATGTCGAGGGTCAACCGATCCAGGTCGTCGAGCAGTGCCTCGCACGCGGCCACCACCCGCGCATCCGTTCCGGTCTCTGTCGTCATCGCCGTCTGCTGGCTCACCGGACCTCCTTGTCACCGAGCACAAACATCCGAGACATACGTGAGTCCAGTCACTATGGCTGAAACAGTGCGACCTGGACAAACCTGAGGCTCCCGTGACGTTCCGTCTCGACGACGAGTGGAGCCGCCGTGAACCTGGCCGAGAACCTCGAGCGATCCTCCCGGTTCCATGCGCGCGCCGTCGCGACCTCCAGCGGCGACGAGGTCGTCACGTATCGCGAACTGGGCCGGCAGAGCCGCGAGGTGGCGGGGTTTCTGACCGAACGCGGGATCGGGCCGGGTGACCACGTCGTGCTCCTGGTCCCGAACGTGCTCGAGTTCGCCCCGCTGTACTACGGAATCCTCCACGCAGGCGCCGTCGTGGTCCCCCTGGACCCGCAGCTGACGGCCGACCAATTCGCCCGGCGCCTCGCCGATGCGGCGCCACGACTGGCGTTCGTGTGGCATACGGCCCTGTCCACGAGCCTGGAGGCCGACGACCCGCACACCGACGGTCCGCACAGCGACAGTCCAGGCACCTCCGGCACGGACATCGTCGTGATCGCACCGGGCAGCCTCACGGCCCTGGACGGTGCCGGCGCCGCCGCGGAGCTCGCCCCGCGCGCGCCGTCCGACCTCGCGGCCGTCGTCTACACGTCCGGCGCGAGCGGCCGGCCGAAGGGCGTGCGGCTGACGCACGGCGCCCTGCTGCGCTCCGCGGACATCGTCGTGCAGGACCTGTTCGAACTGTCCGCGGGTGACGTCGTCCTCGCCGCGCTGCCGCTGTTCCAGTCGTTCGGGCAGACCGCGGCGCTACACGCGGCGATCCGAGCGGGCGCGTCCCTGGCACTGTTGGACAGCCTCGACGCGGTCGACGTGCTGTCGGCGGTGCGCCGCCGCCGGGTCACCGCGCTTCCCGCGGTGCCACCGATGATCGGCGGCATCCTCGATCTGCTCGACCAGCCCAGCCCCGCGCCGCTGGACGTCGTCGACGTCAGCAGCCTCCGCGTGTGCCTGTCCGGCGGTGCCCCGCTCGCCGTCGAGACGCTGCTGTCGTTCGAGCGCACCGCCGACTGCGTCGTCCTCGAGGGCTACGTCCTGTCGGAGGCGCCGCCGATGGCCACCTGCAACCGGATCGACCGCAGACGGGTCGGTTCGGTCGGCATCCCACTGCCCGGTCTCGACCTGCGCATCGTCGACGAACGCGGCCGCGAGGTCGGCGACTCCGAACCGGGCGAGATCGCCGTCCGCGGGGACATCGTGACCACCGGTTACACCGCCGGTTCCGCACCTGACGACCCCACCGCCGATGCGGACCTCGCCCGGGCGGGTCCCGACGACTGGCTGCGCACCGGTGACATCGGCCGCCGGGACGAGGACGGCTTCGTCTACCTCGTCGACCGCACCAGCGACCTGATCGTCCACGACGGACACACCATTTACCCGCGCGAGATCGAGGAGGCACTTCGCGAGCATCCCGCCGTCCGCGATGCCGCCGTGCTCGACCGCTCCCCCGACATCGTCGCGCTCGCGACGCTGCGTCCGGGGGCCGCCGTCGGCCGCGACGAACTGCGCACCTACCTGGCGGCCGCGCTCCCGTCCCACCAGCACCCGACGTCGGTCCGCACCGTCGAGACCCTGCCGACGAACGCGGCCGGAACGATCCTCAAACGCCGGATCGCCCTCGATCCCGACCCCTGACCGAACGATCCCTGTGTCCCCCCGTACCCGACACATCCGCAACACCCCGCAGTACCCGCAACACCGCAGTACCCGAGAACAAGCACCGCCCGTTGCACGTCCCAACCCAGTCCCCAGCCACACATTTCAAAGGAGAAATGCCATGGCACGAACGAAGCGCATCCGGACCGTCGCCACGGCGACCGCCTGTACCGGCGTCCTGTTGGCCTCCGCGGCCTGCGGGGCGGGCGGGTCCGATTCGGACACGATCGTCATCGGCATGTCGGGGCCGCTCACCGGCGGCGCGGCCGCCTACGGCACGAACATCCAGTCCGGCCTGCAGCTCGCCATCGACGACCTCAACGAACAGGGCGTCACGGTCGACGGCCAGGAGTACCAGGTGGAGCTGCGCTCGCTGGACGATCACTACGCGCCCGACGTCGCGGCCACCAACGCCCAGCGGCTGGCCGAGCAGGACGACGCGGCGGTCATCTTCGTCCCGCACGCGGGCGGGATCCAGGCCTCGCAGGAGCTCAACTCGACGCGCACCGAGTTCCTGCTCGGCGCCTACAGCTCCGATCCCAAGATCGTCGCCCAGGGCAACGAGCTGACCATGATGATCCCGCCGAACTTCGAGAGCTACATCGAGCCGTTCGTCGACCAGCTGAAGGTCGACGGGGTGGAGCGACTCGGCCTGCTCGGCACCTCCAGCGAGTACGGCCAGGAGTGGACCCGGTTGCTGTCCGAGGAATGGAGCTCGCGGGGCGGCGAGGTCCTCAGCAACAACAGCATCGACTACGCCGAGGTGTCCGACTTCGCCGGACCGGTCTCGCGCACGCTCGCCCAGGATCCGGACGTCATCTTCCTCGGCGGACCGTCGCAGCCGACCGCGCTGATCGTCGAGGAGGCGCGCAACCAGGGCTACGAGGGTTCGTTCCTGTTCATGGACCAGCCGAAGTTCGAGGAGATGGAGGTGTTCACCGATCCGGAGAACCTCAACGACGCCATCGGCGTGAAGCCAGCGGAGCACTACGACGAACCGGGCACCGAGCACGTGGTCAACCGGTGGGACACCGAGATCACCGACGAGCGGCCCCTCACCACCGAGGTGTCGCTGAACTACCAGGCCATGACGCTCGTGGTGAAGGCGATGGAGATCGCCGGGTCGATCGACGACCCGCACGCCATCCGCGGCGCGTTGGAAGAGGCCCTCGGCGAGGTTGACGACAGCTTCCACGTGACGGGCTTCCCCGACGAGATCACCGACGCCGGCCACCTGCTCAACACCGAACTCGAGGTCGCCTACCGCACGCCGGAGGGCGAGTACGAGTACCTGCCGATCGACCAGGTCGACGAGTGACCGGCACGGACAGGCATCGACCGGACCGTGAACGACACGGCAGCAATCGACACGGCACTGATCGACAAGGACAGCGCATGAACGACGCCCCCACCAAGGACGGCACATGAGCCTCTTCATCCAGCAGCTGTTCGACGGGCTGGCACTCGGCGGCGTGTACTGCCTGGCCGCCATCGGGTTGACACTCGTCTTCGGCGTGCTCCGCATCCCCAACATCGCGCACGGCGCGCTGTACATGCTGGGCGCCTACGTCACGTACTTCTTCCTCGTGAGCGTCGGCGTGCCCTATATCGCGGCCATCGGCCTGGCGGCCGTCGTACTGGCCCTGGTCGGCATCGCGATGGAACGCGTGGTGTTCCATCCGCTGCGCAACGCTCCCCACACCCACCACATGATCGCCGCGGTCGGCGCGATGTTCTTCTTCCAGGCGCTGGCGCAGGCCATCTGGGGCGCCGACTTCCGCCGCATGGACTCCCCGGTCACCGGCAGCGTGACCATCCTGGGGACGCAGGTGTCGTGGCAGCGGGTCATCATCGTCCTCACGGCGGTGCTGGTGCTGGGTCTGCTGACCTGGTTCATCAAGCGCTCGATCCACGGCCAGACGATCGAGGCCATCGAGCAGGACCGCACGGGTTCCTCGCTCGTCGGCATCAGTCCCAACAAGGTCTCGATGCTGACGTTCGGCCTCGCCGCGGCACTGGCGACGATCGCCGCGGGTCTCGTGGCACCGATCAACCTGCTCTCGCCCACGATGGGCGACGCGCTGGGCATCAAGGTGTTCGCGATCATCATCCTGGGCGGGCTCGGCTCGCTGCCCGGAGCCATCGTCGGCGGGTTCACCCTCGCGCTCGCCGAGGTCATGACGGCCACCTACGTGTCGGCGGTCGCCGGTGAGGTCGTCGCGTTCGTGGTCCTCGTCCTCGTGCTGGCGATCCGGCCGACCGGCCTCTTCGCAAAGGCGGTGCAACGATGACGACCCGATTCGCTCCCCGAAACCTCTCGCCCCAGACCCTGGGCACGGTGCTGGTGGCGCTCGCGCTGCTGCTGGCCCCGCTCGCCCTGGCCGGCGAGGAGTACGTCCTGCGGGTGCTCACCGTCGGCG
Source organism: Saccharomonospora sp. CUA-673 (assembly GCF_001942305.1). GTDB lineage: Bacteria > Actinomycetota > Actinomycetes > Mycobacteriales > Pseudonocardiaceae > Prauserella. Next base: position 254,276 of record NZ_MKKE01000033.1, read on the forward strand.
CGACGTACGCCATCGCGGTCTACGGCATGAATCTGCTGCTCGGCCTGACCGGTCAGCTTTCCTTGGCACAGGGCGGATTCTTCGGCATCGGCGTGTATGTCGTCGGGTTGCTGACCACCGATCACGACTGGGCGTTCTGGCCCGCACTGCTGATGGCCGTGCTGGTCACCGGTGTCGGCGGGTACGTCGCCGGCATCGTCGCGCTGCGCACCCGCGAGGAGTACTTCGCGATCTTCACGCTCGCGATGGGCTTCATCATCTACCTGGTGATCAGCCGGTGGGAATCGGTGACCCACGCCCACTCCGGCGTCAGCGGGGTGAAGTTCCCCGAGGGTTTCGGGATCTTCGACTTCTCCGAACCGACGGTGCTGTACTACCTGGTGCTGCTGTTCCTGCTCGGCGCCGGTTACGTCACCTGGGCCATCCGGCGCTCGGGCATCGGGCGCACGTTGGTCTCGATCCGCACGTCGGAGGACCTGGCCCGTTCGATCGGCGTCAACGTCGGGCTCAACAAGCAGCTGGCCTTCGCCGCGTCGACCACGTTCGCCGGCCTCGGCGGCGGCCTGTTCGCCGCGGTGCAGGGGTTCGTCGGCCCGTCGGCGGCGAGCGTCGACCTGACCTTCGAGATGCTCATGTTCGTGCTCGTCGGCGGACTGGCCACCGTGATGGGGCCGGTGCTCGGCACGCTCATCGTGCTGTTCCTGTTCGAGCTCTTCGGCGAGTTCGAGGCCTACCGGTTCCTGCTCGTCGGCCCGATCATCATCGCGATCGTGATCTTCGCGCCGCGCGGCATCGTCGGTTACCTCAACACGTTCATCGCCCGCCGTCGCTCCCGGACCGCCACTCGCGATCCCGGGGACACCGACTCCACATCGTCCACGACCGAGCCGGAGGAGGCGCGATGACGCTGCTCGAAGCACGCGGACTCGGCAAGCAGTTCGGCGGCCTGCACGCCGTCCAGGACGTCGACCTCGACGTCGAGGCCGGCCGCATCACGGCCATCATCGGCCCGAACGGTGCCGGCAAGTCCACCCTGTTCAACCTGCTGGCGGGGTTCTACCGGCCGACGTCGGGCACGGTGCGGTTCCAGGACCGCGACATCACCGGGATGAGTCCGCATCGGACGGTCGCCCACGGCATCGCCCGCACGTTCCAGACCACGCACCTGTTCGACGACTCGACGGTGCTGGACAACGTGTTGTCGGGCCGGATCGTGCGGTCGCGCTCGACGGTGTTCGACGCCGTGCTGCACACCCCGCGCCACCGCAGGGAGGAACGGCACAACCTCGACAAGGCGATGGAGGCCCTCGAGTTCACCGGGATCAGCGAGTACCGCGGTGACTTCGCCGGGCACGTGCCGCAGGAGGTGCAGAAACGGACGTCGATCGCGCTGGCGCTGGCCACCGAACCGCAGCTGTTGCTGCTCGACGAGCCTGCCGCCGGACTGACCGAGGAGGAGACCGGCCAGTTCGGACAGTTGATCCGCCGGATCGTCGACCGCGGCGTCACCGTCTGTCTCGTCGAACACCGGATGTCGATGGTCATGAGCCTGGCCGACCACATCCTGGTGCTCGATCACGGCAAGGAGATCGCCTCCGGCACGCCGGAGGCGGTGCGCACCGACCCACAGGTGATCGAGGCCTACCTCGGTACCGGGCACGACGAGACCACCGACGATCAGAAGGGGGCCGACGCATGCTGACGGTGCGCGGATTGTCCGCCGGCTACGACACGGCCGACGTGTTGCACTCGATCGACATCACGGCGCGGGAGGGCGAACTCACCGTGATCCTCGGCGCCAACGGCTCCGGGAAGACGACGTTGTTCCGCACGATCAGCGGGATCATCCGGCCCCGCGCGGGCGACATCGACTTCGACGGCAGGAAACTGCCCGGGCTGTCGGCCGATCGCATCGTCAAGGCCGGACTGGCGCACTGCCCCGAGGGGCGGCATCTGTTCCCCAAGATGCCCGTGGAGAAGAACCTCGTGCTCGGCGCCTACGTGCGCAGGCGGGACCGCGGGCGGATCCGCCGGCAACTGGCCTCGGTGTACGAACTGTTCCCGGTGCTGCACGAGAAACGCCAGCAGCCGGCGGGAACCCTGTCCGGTGGGCAGCAGCAGATGGTCGCCATCGGCAGGGCGTTGATGTCGGATCCGGCGTTGTTGATCCTCGACGAACCGTCGATGGGCCTGGCTCCCCTGGTCACCGAGCAGGTGCTGGAGGCGGTCGCCCAGATCAACCGGGGCGGTATCGCGGTACTGCTGGCCGAGCAGAACGCGCAGGCCGCCCTCCGCATCGCCCACCGCGGGTACGTCCTCGCCGAGGGGCGGGTGGCCCTGTCCGGGGACGCCGGCGACCTGCTGGGCGACGAAACGGTGCGGGAGGCCTATCTCGGGGTGTGAGGTCAGGGCAGGTAGAGGTCGCGCGGACCGATGTAGACGGCGGCGGCGCCGCCACCGGAGTGCTCGGCGAGCCACTCCTCGAACGGCGCGACCTCGGCGACCGCGACGGTGAGCGTGACGTCGACACCGTAGTCGACGTCACGCAGCCGGAACGGTGAGTGGCGCAGGTCGTTCTCGAGCCGGCCCGCACGGTCGTGCGGCACCGACACCATCAGCTCGTGGTGCCGCACCCGCCGCAGCCTGCCCACCACGTCCAATGTCTCGGCCAGCACGCCGGAGTAGGCGCGGATCAGTCCACCCGCGCCCAGCTTCGTGCCGCCGAACCATCGGGACACGACGGCGACCACGTCGGTCAGCTCGCGGCGGGTGAGCACCTCGAGCATGGGTGCGCCCGCGGTGCCGGCGGGTTCGCCGTCGTCGTTGCTGCGCGCCACGAGCGCGCCCGAGTCGGGATCGCCGATGCGCAGCGCCGTGCAGTGGTGGGTCGCGTCGGGCCCGGCCTTGCGCACGCGCGCGATGAACGTCCTGGCGTCCTCGACGTCCTCGACCCGGGCGAGCGCGCAGCGGAACAGCGATCGCTGGATCTCGACCTCGTGCTCCCCGCCCCGCGCGATCACACCCACGACCTCGAGTCTAGGCCCCGCCGGGGACGCCGCCGGCCACCTGACATCTGTCATGGGCGATCGATGACGTCGGCCCTACGGTCCCGGCGCCCCGGAGGCCGAGACTGGAGGCATGAATCAGAAACCTGTCATCTCCGCCCGGGACGTGCGGATGTCGTTCCCCGACGGCGCCGGCGGCCGGGTCCGCGCCGTCGACGGGGTCGACCTCGACGTGGCCCGCGGCGAGGTCCTCGCGCTGCTCGGACCCAACGGGGCCGGCAAGACCACCCTGCTGGACATCCTCCTGGGCCTGGCCACCCCGCAGTCCGGGCAGGTGCGCGTCGACGGGCGCAGCCCCCGGCAGGCGGTGCGGACGGGCACGCTGTCGGCGCTCCTGCAGACCGGTGGACTGCTGCCCGACCTGACCGCGGGCGAGACCGTGCGCATGATCGCCGCCCTGCACCGCGACCCCGCCGACGTCGACGAGGTGATCGATATCGCCGGCGTGCGCCCGTTCGTCTCGCGGAAGGTCGGCAAATGCTCGGGCGGCCAGCAACAGCGGCTGCGCTTCGCGCTGGCGCTGCTGCCCCGACCCGACGTCATCGTGCTCGACGAGCCCACGGCCGGGATGGACGTGTCCGCGCGACACGAATTCTGGCAGCGCATGCGGGCGCAGGCCGACGAGGGCGTGACGGTCGTCTTCGCCACGCACTACCTGGAGGAGGCCGAACAGTTCGCCCGCCGCACGGTGCTGATGAGCAGCGGCCGGGTGCTGGCCGACGGGCCCACCGACGAGGTACGCGCCCGCGCGGGTTCCGCCTATGTGACGGTCACCTGGTCGCCGGCACCGGAGGAGCTGCGCCGCGTACCGCACCTCGCCGCCGCGGAGACCGAGGGCAGCAGGATCACCTTCCGCACCGAGCGCGCCGACGACCTCGCGCGGTACCTGCTCACCGAGACCGTCGCCCACGGGCTGACGGTCCGACCGGCCAGTTTGGACGAGGCGTTCCGCCTGTTGACCGAGAAGCCGACGACGGACCACGAGGAGGTCCCGGCATGACCAGCACGATCGCACCGGCCCGGACAGGCGGCGGGTACGGCCTGACCCACTACATCGCCATGGATTTCTGGCGCAACCTGCGCAACGTCGGCAACAGCTTCTTCGTGATCGTGCTGCCCACGGTGCTGTTCCTGTTCTTCGGTGCGTCCATGGAGTGGTCGGACGAGCCGGTCGCGTCGGCAACGCCAGCGCCTGGACCATGATCGCGATCGCCTGTTACGGCGCGGCCACGGCGACGACGTCGATGGCGGGGGCGGCCGCGTTGGAGATCCAACAGGGGTGGGGCCGGCAGCTGGCCCTGACCGCCATGCCGCACGCCGCGTTCATCGCCGCCAAGGCGGCGGTCTCGATGATCATCGCTGTGCTGCCGGTGCTCGTACTCAACCTCGCCGGGGTGTTCACGGTCGTCGACATGCCGCTCGGCACCTGGGTGGCCACCGCCGCGTTGACCGTGGTGGGATCGCTGCCGTTCGCGCTCTACGGCCTGGCCGTGGGCCTCAGCTTCCGTTCCGACGCCGCCGTGGGCTCGGCGACCGGTGTGCTCGTGATCTTCAGCTTCCTCGGCAACGCGTTCATGCCCCTGTCGGGCGTGCTGCTCGACATCGGCAGGTTCACCCCGATGTACGGCATCGTGTCGCTGGCACGCTATCCGCTCACCGACGGCCACCTCGTCGGCATGGGACCCGGCGAGGGGCCCGGGCACGATCCACTGTGGATGGTGTTGGCGAACGTCGGCGCCTGGACCCTGGTGTTCGCCGTCGCCTGCGTGCTGCTGCAGCGGCGCCGCACCTCGCGTCGCTGACCGCGTCCGCGATGACGATCAGGCAGGATGAGGCCATGGGGATCCGGATCTACCGACTGCTGTACGCAGGGGTGTGGCTGGTGTTCCTCGCCGTCCCCGTCATCGTGGCCGTCCGCGCGGACGTTCCGGTGGTGCTGCGGGTCGTCGCGCTGGTCGCCACGGTGTGCTTCGTGGCGGTCTACCTCGCGGCCTTCTGGGACGAGGACGACGGCCCGCGTCCGGGGCGCCGTGCGGCACTCCGGGCGTTGGTACTGGCGGTCCTGGCCGCCGCGACGCTCCCGGCCACCGGCTACACGGGAATCACCTACGCCTCGTTCATCACCGCGATCGTGGTGTTCACCCTGCCGGTGCGGGCCGGCCTGATCAGCGGCGTCACCGTGTGGGCGACCGCGGCCCTGGTGTCGCTGCCGTTCGCCGAGCACCCGGGGCCGATCCTCGGCACCGGGCTCGGCGTGCTGTTCATCGTCGTCATCCGGCTCGCCGAGAACTTCGAGCACCGTCAGCACCACGCCGAACAGGAACTGCGCCAGGCCGCCGAGCGGGACGCGATCGCCCGCGACGTGCACGACGTCCTCGGCCACTCGCTGACGGTGCTGTCCATCCGGGCCCAGTTGGCGCGCAGGCTCATCGACCTCGAACCCGAACGGGCGCGGGAGGAGGTCGACCGCATCGACGCCCTGGCGCGTGAATCGCTCGCCCAGGTCCGCTCCACCGTGGCCCGGTTGCGCACACCCCACCTGGCCTCCGAGGTCGAGACGGCCCGGGAGGCGTTGGCCGCCGCCGGGATCAGCGCCGACGTCGAGGTCCGCAGCGTCGACGACACCGACGCCGAACTGTTCGCCTGGGCCCTGCGCGAAGCGGTGACCAATGTGGTCCGGCACGCGCAGGCCTCGACCTGCCGGGTGCGGGTCGAACCGGGCCGGCTGCGGGTCGAGGACGACGGCGTCGGCGGAGTGGGCGGGGTCGGAGGCGAGCTCGTCTCCGACGGCGCGGGGTCCGGGCTGCGTGGCCTCCGGGAGCGGGCCTCGAAGGCCGGTGCCCGGCTCGCGGTGTCGGAACGCGACGCCGGGGCCGAACGTCCGGGAACCGTGTTGGAGGTCAGCCGCCCATGATTCGCCTACTGCTCGCCGACGACCAGGACCTCGTCCGAGGTGGACTCGCGGCGCTGCTGTCGCTCGAACCCGATCTCGAGGTCGTCGCCCAGGTCGGCCGCGGCGACGAGGTCCTGCCCGCGGTCACCACCCACGACCCCGACGTCGCCCTCATCGACATCGAGATGGCCGGCGGCGACGGCATCGACGCCACCGCCGCCGTCACCGCCTCCGGCGCCCGATGCCGGTGCCTCATCGTCACCACCTTCGGCAGGCCCGGGTACCTGCGGCGCGCCATGGAAGCAGGCGCCGCCGGATTCGTCGTCAAGGACACCCCCGCCGACCAGCTCGCCCAGATGGTCCGCCGCGTCCACCGCGCGACCGCGTCGTCGACCCCACCCTCGCCGCCGACTCCCTCGCCGGCGGCATCGACCCCCTCACCGACCGTGAACGCGAGGTCCTGCGCGCCGCCGCAGACGGGGCCTCCGTGCGCGCCATCGCCGCACAACTCCACCTCTCCCCCGGCACCGTGCGCAACCATTTGTCCGCCGCCATCGGAAAGACCGAGGCCGAGAACCGCTACGCCGCCGCCCGCGTAGCCCGCGACCGAGGCTGGATCTAACCCCGTCCCCGCCGTGTCAGCACCCCACGTCGCCGTGTTGGCACGTGGGGACGCCGTGTTGGCAACCTGCGTCGCCGTGTTGGCAGTTTGCGCGGGCGTGTTGGCGTTTCGTGGCGTCGTGTTAGCACCTCGCGTCGCCGTGTTAGCAGTTCGCGTCGCCGTGTCAGCGTTTTGCGGCGCTGTGTTGGCAGTTGGTGGCGTCGTTTTCGTGTTTCGGGGGTAGAGGGGTGCCTCGCCGGCGGGGCAGGTCTCCGGGATGGTGGGGCGGCGTTGCCGCTGGTCCGAAGTGTCATCCCGTCGACCTCGGCTTTGCGTTTATCACACTGCAGTCAGCGCAAGGTTTTGGTTCTTGGTTCCTGTTTTGGTTTTGGTTGCGCCCTGACTGCAGTGTGATGGTTTCGTTTTAGGTCGACGGGATGACACTTCGGGGTGCGGTTTTGTGGGTGGGAGTGGTTGGCGGGGTTGGCCTTGCTTCGCTTCGGCGGTGGGCGTTGTTTGTGGGGTGTTGGGGTTACGTTGAGTCAGTATTTCTGTCGCCTAGTGGGTGATGCGTCTCGCTCATTTGTTCGGTAGTGTTGGTGTTGTGAGAGATGTTGAGGGGATCGTTGATGAGGCTCGTTCGGTGCTTGCTTTGCGGGCTCGGGCTGATGCTGCTGAGGTGTCGTTTCTGGCCTCGTTGGACTCTGGGTCGTCGTCGGATTCGTGGGAGCGGCAGTCGTTATCTGAGGCGTTGGCGCCTGAGCTTCGCCTGTCGCCTCAGGGTGTGTTGGATCGGATTTATACCGCTTTGGCTTTGGCTTATCGGATGCTCGGCTGCTTGCGGCTATGCGGGAGGGTCAGGTGGATCGGTATGGCGCTGAGCGGGTGCTGAACGTGGTGGCTCCGGTTTCCGATTCCGATGCGCTGGAGGTTGATCGGCTACTGGAAGAGAAGTTGGGCCGTCTGTCCCTTACGGCGTGGCAGCCTCGGAACATGGCTTGGCACGCCTCGCAGATCGTCAAGCAGGTTGATCCCGGCGCTGAGACTGCCGCCGCTCGGATGGCGCATGAGGGACGCAAGGTGACGCTCGACCACGGCGTCTACGCCCAATCGCGCATCTCGGCCGACCTGCCGTCCGACGTTGCCTCGGCCGCCTTTGCCCGGGTGGATGCAATGGCCCGCAAACTTCGACTGGGCGACTCCTCGCGCAACCTCGACCAGCTGCGCGCCGACGTGTTCGCAGACCTGTTGCTGGGCAACGACCCCGGCGTGACCGTGCCTCAGTCGGCCGCGATGGTCTATCTGCACATGCCGATCGACACAGCACTGTCCATGTCGGAGACCGGCGCGTCGATCGACGGGATCGGACCGATCCCGGCCACCTACGCCCGGGAGATCATGACGAACCCGAAGTCGATCTGGCGCAAGGTGCTGTGCGACCCGGCCACCGGCAACCCGGTCGACCTCGGCCGATCCTCGTATCGTCCGACCTCGACGATCCGCACACTCGTCGAGGTCCGCGACCGGATGTGCGTCGTGCCCTGGTGTCGCAGGCCCGCCCGGCACTGCGACTTCGACCACCAACAACAGTGGACCAAAGACCACGGCTCAACCGCCGTCGACAACGCAGGCCCACGCTGCCGCAAGCACCACCGACTCAAGAACGCACCCGGCTGGATCAACCACTACGACCCCGCCCACGGCACGTCCTCGGTCACCACACCGCTGGGCGTGACCTACACCGACAAACGCGAAACCGTCCTCGAACCCCGACCGCCCGAACCCGACAATGAACCGTACTGGGTTCAGTTCCGTTGTTCTGAAGCGGGAAGTTCCTCCCGCTGGTGTTCATAGTAGGCCGCCTCAACCTCGGCGGGCGTCTGGTGCCTCAGGTGTTCGTGCAGCCGGTGGGTATTCCACCAGTGAACCCAGTTCATAGTGGCGAATTCCACCTCCGTCAGGGACCGCCAACCCGGCTGGGAGTAGATCAGCTCGGTCTTATACAACCCGTTGACGGTCTCGGC
>NZ_MKKE01000034.1 GCF_001942305.1 Saccharomonospora sp. CUA-673
GCGAACCCTTGCGCCCTGCCTGGAGCGTGATACACCAAAACCGAGGTCGACGGGATGACACGGAGCAGCGGCGAAGCCGCCCACCATCCCGGAGACCTGCCCGCCGGCGAGGCACCCCACCCCAGAACGCCAACACAACGACGCCGATCCCCAACACGGTGACGCAGGATGCCAACACGGCGACGTGGGGTGCTGACACGGCGACCCGGGGCGCCCCCAGCCCCACGCCCCCCTCCCGGGGTCAGCCGCGGCCGATGAAGGGCATGCCGTTGGCCATGACGGTCATGAAGGGGACGTTGGCGTCGAGGGGGAGGCGGACGATGCCGAGGACGGCGTCGGCGACGTGGGCGGCGTCGAAGGTGGGTTCGGGCCGGAGGGAGCCGTCGGCCTGGGGCATGCCGACGCGGAGAAGCCGGCGGTGAGTTCGGTGGCCGCGTTGCCGATGTCGATCTGGCCGCAGGCGATGTCGTGGGCGCGTCCGTCGAGGGCGATGGACTTGGTCAGTCCGGTGAGGGCGTGTTTGGTCGCGGCGTAGGCGACGGTTTCGGGGCGAGGGGTCTGGGCCGACACGGAGCCGTTGTTGATGATGCGTCCGCCGCGCGGGTCCTGTTCCTTCATGATGCGCACGGCCTGACGGGCGCAGAGGAACATGCCGGTGAGGTTGACGTCGACGACGGCCTGCCAGTCCTCGACGGACAGCGTGTCGACGGAGCCGCGGGTGCCGGTGGTGCCGGCGTTGTTGAACAGCACGTCGACGCGGCCCCACTGCTCGCGCACGGTGGTGAACAGGGCCTCGACGGATTCGGGCGAGGTGACGTCGGTGGGAACGGTCAGCGCGTCGGCGTGGCCGTCGGCGGCCTCGGTGAGCGGTTCGGGGCGCCGGCCCGCGAGCGCGACGCGGTAGCCCTCCCCCAGCAGTGCCCGCGCGACCTGTCGGCCGATCCCTGTTCCTGCACCCGTCACCACGGCAACCTTCGTCATGGCCCGAAGGTTATCGACGGGTCGTCGCGGCCCGGGCCGCAGGTGGGTCCGGTCGCAGGTCAGAACCAGTCGTCGGGGCGGGGCCAGTCGAACAGCTCGCCGGAGGGTGGGGCTTCGGTGACGGCGTAGCGTCCGCGGTAGAACAGCAGTGGCCGGCCCGTGGACACCGCCCCGAGTCCGGTGACCCGACCGATGACGACGTAGTGGTCGCCGGCTTCGTGCACGGTGTCGACGGTGCAGTCCACCCAGGTCAGCGCACCGTCGATGAGCGGCGCCCCGCCGGGGCCGGCGTGCCAGGACACGGAGCCGAACTTGTCGCCGCCGGGTGAGCCGAAGGCCACGCTGACCTCGTGTTGGTCGCCGGCCAGGACGTTGACGGCGAACCGGCCCACGCGTTCGATCACCGGCCAGGTCCGCGACGTCGTCGCCGGGCAGAACAGCACCAGCGGCGGGTCCAGCGAGAGCGCGGCGAACGACTGGCACGCGAAGCCCACGGGTTCGTCGGCCTCGCATGCCGTGACCACGGCGACGCCGGTGCAGAAGTGGCCGAGCACGGAGCGGAACCGCTCCGCCACGTCCGCAGCCACATCCACCTCGCCGGTGGCCGGCTCACCGGCCACCGGGTCGCCGGCCTCGACGCTGGTCACCGCATGCCCACCGAGAAGTCGTGACCCCACAGGCTGACGGCGGTGCTCTCGCGGGCGATCCACGTGTCGTCGTCGACCTGCCTGCCCTCGCAGCCGAATTCGACGTCGAAGCCGCCGGGGGTCTTCATGTAGAACGACAGCATCAGGTCGTTGACGTGCCTGCCCAGGGTCGCCGACATCGGCACCTTGCGGCGCAGCGCGCGGTCGAGGCACAGCCCCACGTCGTCGGTGTTCTCCACCTCGACCATCAGGTGCACGATGCCGCTCGGGGTCGGCATGGGCAGGAACGCGAGGCTGTGGTGGCGGGGGTTGCAGCCGAAGAACCGCAGCCACGCAGGCTCGCCGTCGGCGGGCCTGCCCACGACCTCGGGTGGCATGCGCATCGAGTCGCGCAGCCGGAACCCGAGCACGTCGCGGTAGAAGTGCAGTGCCGCGGCGTCGTCGTGCGTGGACAGCACGACGTGGCCGAGGCCCTGTTCGCCGGTGACGAAGCGGTGGCCGTACGGGCTCACCACCCGGCGGTGTTGTAGGGCCACGCCGTGGAAGACCTCGAGCGTGTTGCCGGACGGGTCGGTGAACTCGATCAGTTCGTCGACGCCGCGGTCGGCCTTCTGCTCGGCGGTGCCCTCCTTGAAGGGCACCTCGTGCGCCGACAGGCTCCGGCGCACCTCCTCCAGATCGGCGGCGTTCGCGGTCTCCCAGCCGGCCGTCGCGAGCCGGTCGGTCTCCCCCGGCACGATCACGAGCCGTGCGGGGAAGTCGTCCATCCGCAGGTACAGGGCGTCCGGATTGGTGCCCTCGCCCTCGACCATGCCGAGCACCTTGAGTCCGTACTCGCGCCAGGCCGCCATGTCGGTGGCCTCGATCCGCAGGTATGCCAGTGAACGAATGCCCATCAGGTGTCCTTGAGGAAGTCGGTCGTGATCCGGTTGAACTCGTCGAAACGTTCCAGCTGGGCCCAGTGCCCGCATCGGCCGAACACGTGCAGCTGCGCGCGGGGGATCGTCTTGAGGGCCACGAGCGCGCCGTCGAGCGGGTTGACGCGGTCCTCGCGTCCCCAGATGAGCAGGACCCGCTGGCGTAGCCGGTGGGCCTCGCGCCAGAGCATGCCCTTCTCGTAGTCGGGTCCGCCGAACGAGGCGCCCATGGCTCCCATCGCGGCCAGCGACTCCGGGGTCGAGGCGGCGGCGAACCGTTCGTCGATCAGCTCGTCGGTGATCAGCGACTGGTCGTGGACCATGACGCGCAGGAACGCCTCGAGCTTCTCGCGGCTCGGCCCGGCCGGGGCCGCGAACCGGGCCAGGTTCTTCACACCCTCGGTCGGGTCCGGCGCGAACAGGTTCACGCTCAGACCGCCGGGGCCCATCAGCACGAGCCGGCCGGCGCGGTCCGGGTGGTCCAGCGCGAGCCGCACCGCGGTGCCCCCACCGAGCGAGTTGCCCACCAGGTGCGCCTTCTCGATGCCGAGCGCGTCCATCAGGCCCACCACGGCGGTCGAGCTGTGCACGAAGTACTGCGGATGCTCGGTCGGTTTGTCCGAGCGGCCGAACCCGGGCTGGTCGACGGCGATCGTGTGGAAATGCTTGCCGAACACCTCGAGATTGCGCGAGAAGTTGCTCCACGCCGAGGCCCCCGGTCCGCCGCCGTGCAGCAGGATCACGGTGTCGGCGTGGCCGTCGTCGCCGCCGGTTTCGTGGTAGTGCAGCCGAAGCCCGTCGGCCGTCGTGACGTACGAACCCTCGCTCATTCGCCTCTCCTCGGACGTACCTGGACCGTCATCACCGCGGTCACGGCGGGTCACACCATCGCGTTCTGGACGGGCAGCCCGAACACGCCGGTGCCGAACATCGTGTAGGCGCGTTCCGGGTCGTTGGCCGCGTGCACGCGCCCGGCGTGGGCGTCGCGCCAGAACCGTTGGATCGGGGTGCCGACCTGCAGGGCCCGCCCGCCCGAGTTCTCGAAGAGCCGGTCGATCGCGGCGATGGCCCGTTCACTGCCCCGGACCTGGTCGCGGCGCACGCGGAGCCGGGTCGCGAACGGCAGCTTCTCCTCGCGGCGCGCCAGTTGGTACAGCTCGTCGATGTTGTGGGTCAGCTGCAGCCATGCGGCGTCGATCTCGCTGGCCGCCTCGGCGATCCGGATCTTCGCGAAGGGGTCCTCCTGCGCCTTCTCCCCCGCGTAGGCCGCGCGCACCCGGCTGCGCTGGTGCTCGACGTGGGCGTCGTAGGCGCCCTGGGCCATGCCGATGATGGGGGCGGTGATGGTGCTCGGATGCACCGAGCCGTACGGCAGCCGGTAAAGCGGCCCCGGGTTCACCTTCTGCCCCGGTGTGTCCAGTTTGGACGTCAGCTGGAAGCTCAGTGCGCGGTGCTGCGGGACGAACACGTCCTCGACGATGACGTCGTTGCTGCCGGTGCCCCGGAGGCCGACCGTGTCCCACACGTCGTCGACCGTGTAGTCGGCCGCCGGCAGCAGGTAGGTGCAGAAGTCGACCGGCTTGCCCTCGGCGTCGAACGCCGGCGCGCCGAGCAGCACCCACGTCGCGTGTCCGCAGCCCGACGAGAAGCTCCACCGCCCACTCAGCCGGTAGCCTCCCCCGCCGGCTACGCCCTCATTGGCGGGGCGCCCCCACTATCGACGATGTCGGCCTTGCCCATCGGCGCGTACGACGAGGACACGAGCGTGTCGATGCCGTCGCTGCCGGCACCGCCGCCCCACACGTCCTCCTGGGCCTGCTGCTCGAACAGTGCCAGATGCCACGGGTGCACCCCGAGGATCGACGCCACCCAGCCGGTGGACCCGCAGGCGCTCGCGATGAGCTTGACCGCGGTGTAGAAGGTCACCGGATCGGCCTCGTACCCGCCGTAGGGCCGTGGTTGCAGCAGCTTGAAGAACCCCGTCTCCTGCAGGGCCTTGATCGACTCATCGGGAATCCGGCGTGCGTCCTCGGCGTCCTGCGCACGCTCCCGCAGGACGGGCAGCAACTCCTCGATCCCGGCGATCACCGCATCCGTGCCCTGCTCGCTCATGCCTGCCCCGTTCCTGTCCGCCGGACCGACTCGGGTCCGTCGTTCCCTGTACCCGTCCGACAGTAGAACACGTTCTCGTTTTTGTCACGCGGAGCACACCCGACCGGCGCGTCACAGGCGCCCCGAGATCCCGGAGCCGCGAGAACACAGTCCACCCCTGCACACCGGCTTTCGCGACCGACAGGCGCACGACCTGGTGGATCACCGGTAGAACTGAAACACGTTCTCGTCTATGGTGTGCGGAGTCGACCGTTGTCACCGACCAACGGCGTGGAACCTGTTGCAGGCGCCACGCCACACGCGCAGGGATGGTTCGCGGGCACCGCAGCCCGGGAAGCTGGAGGTTCGTCATGACGCAGGCAGGACCGGTCCGCACGATCGACGTCGGTGCTCCGCCCGAGCGCTTCGCCCGCGGCTGGCACTGTCTCGGCCTCGTGGAGCAGTTCGACGACGGAAAGCCGCACGCGATCCACGCGTTCGGCACGAAACTCGTCGTGTTCCGCGGCGGCGACGGCGAGCTCAACGTGCTCGACGGCTACTGCCGCCACATGGGCGGCGACCTCACCCAGGGCGAGGTCAAGGGCAACGAGATCGCCTGCCCGTTCCACGACTGGCGGTGGGGCGGCGACGGCAAGTGCAAATCGATCCCCTACGCCAAGCGCGTGCCCCTGCGCGCCCGCACGCGGGCGTGGCAGACGATGCAGGAGAACGGACAGCTGTTCATCTGGCACGACCCCGAGGGCAACCCGCCGCCGGCCGAGGTCACGATCCCGCAGATCGACGGCATCTTCTCCGGCGAGTGGAGCAACTGGACCTGGGACTCGGTCACGATCGAGGGCGCCAACTGCCGCGAGATCGTGGACAACGTCGTGGACATGGCGCACTTCTTCTACATCCACTACGGGATCCCGACGTACTTCAAGAACGTGTTCGAGGGCCACATCGCCTCGCAGTACCTCAACAGCAAGGGCCGCGCCGACATGGGCATGTCGTCGAACTACGGAGGCGAGGACAACCTGCTCGAGTCGGAGGCCTCGTACTACGGCCCTGCGTACATGATCAACACGCTGCACAACAACTACAAGGGCTTCAAGATCGACACGGTGCTCATCAACTGCCACTATCCGGTGAGCCCGACGTCGTTCGTCCTGCAGTGGGGTGTGGCCGTGCGCAAGCCTCCCGGCATCTCCGACGACCAGGCCGACGGCATCGCCCGCAAGTTCGCCGAGGGTGTCGGCGTCGGCTTCCTCCAGGACGTCGAGATCTGGAAGAACAAGACGCGCATCGACAATCCGTTGCTGTGCGAGGAGGACGGGCCGGTCTACCAGTTGCGCCGGTGGTACGAGCAGTTCTATGTGGACGTCGCCGAGGTCGACGAGGACATGACCCGCCGGTTCGAGTTCGAGGTCGATGTCACGCGCGCCAACGAGGTGTGGGAGCGCGAGGTGGCCGAGAACGTCGAGCGGCAGCAGCGCGAGGCTGCGGGCGCGACGGCGAGCGGGGTTTCCTGAGTTGGCCGCCGACACCACCCCCACGTCGATCGGTCCGGCGCCGGTCGACGAGGTGCGCACGCAGACCCGGGCCGAGACCGACGAGTTCCTGACCTCCGGTCTGGTCCCGGTCACGTGCGCGGCGTGTGCGACGACGGTGCTGGCGAAGAAGAACAGTCCGCAGCACACGAGTATCCAGTGGATCAGCGACGCCGCCACGAGCTGTCCCGAACTGGCCGAGCAGGTCGCGGCGGGCACACCGTCTGCGCGCGCCCGGCCGTGCGCCCGGCTGCGGGAGAGCATCGCCGCCGCCGACCGGGAGGGAGTGTTTCGTCGTGCCTGACCAGGTAGGTTCCCCGGAGGCCGCGGTCACCGAGATCCTGCGCCTGCGGGTCGCCGACGTCGTCGACGAGACCGCCGAGGCGCGCTCGATCGTGTTCGACGCGGAGCTGGACTACCGGCCGGGCCAGTTCCTCACCGTGCGCGTGCCGGCCGCCGGTGGCGGTTCCGTGGCGCGGTGCTATTCGCTGTCGAGCTCGCCGCTGTCCGGCGACCGTCCACAGGTGACGGTCAAACGCGACGGTTACGCGTCGAACTGGTTGTGCGACAACGTCTCCCCCGGCGACGAACTCGACGTGCTGCCCGCGGCCGGCGTGTTCACCCCGGCCGATCTCGACACCGATCTGGCGTTGTTCGCCGGCGGCAGCGGGATCACCCCGGTGCTGTCGATCCTCCGGTCCGTGCTGGAGCACGGCACGGGCAGGCTCACGCTCGTCTACGCCAACCGCGACGAGGCGTCGGTCATCTTCGCCGCGCAGCTGCGCCAACTGGAACAGGCCCATCCCGGCCGGCTCACGGTCGTGCACTGGCTCGAGAGCCTCCAGGACCTGCCGACGGCCGACCGGCTCGCACCGATCGCCGCGGCCCTGGCCGGCCGCAGCGCGTTCGTGTGCGGTCCCGGTCCGTACATGCGGGCCGTGACCGAGGCGCTGAAGGCCGCCGGTACGCCGCGCTCGGCGATCCGCAAGGAGACGTTCGTGTCCCTGGGCGGCGACCCGTTCGCCGACGCGGTCCCCGCCGAGTCTCCGACCACAACACCGAACACAGCACCGAACGCAGCACAGGCGAGCGCGGAATCGGCGAGCCCGGAAGCTGCTGGGGATGCGAGGGGTGCGCCGGCGCGGGTGACGGTCGAGCTCGACGGGGTCACCACCGAGCACACGTGGCGGCGCCAGGACAAGCTCCTCGACGTGCTGCTCGAGGCGGGCCGCGACGCGCCGTACTCGTGCCGGGAGGGGCAGTGCAGTGCCTGCGCCTGCCGGGTCACCAGCGGCGAGGTCAAGATGCTGAACAACGAGGTGCTCGACTCCGACGACATCGCCGACGGGATCGTGCTGGCCTGCCAGTCGCTCCCGCTGACCGACGACGTGTCCATCAGCTACGAGTAGGAGCCTGTCGATGCCCATCGACCCCGACGTCGCCATCGGCGCCGAGCTCGGCGAATCGACCTTCAGCTGGTCGGCCTCCGACGTCCTGCTGTACCACCTGGCCATCGGCGCGGGTGCGCGGCCGACGGACCCGGCCGAACTGCGGTACGCGCTCGAGGACGACCTGCGCGTGCTGCCCACGTTCGCCACGGTCGCGGCGACGATGCACGCCACCGAACCGCCCGCCGTGCGCATGCCCGGCATCGAGATCGACCTGGCCAAGGTCGTGCACGGCACCCAGAGCGTGCTCGCGCACCGCCCGCTGCCGACCGCGGGCAAGGCCACGGCGCGCACCCGGATCGCCGACGTGCTCGACAAGGGCAAGGCCGCCGTCGTCGTGCAGGAGACCGAGGTCGTCGACGAGTCCGGGAATCCCCTGTGGACGGCGCGCTCGAGCATCTTCGCCCGCGGCGAGGGCGGTTTCGGCGGGCACCGCGGGGAATCCGCGCGGGTCCCGACCCCGGACCGCGACGCCGACCTCGTCACCGACGTGCCGACGTTGCCGCAGCAGGCGTTGCTGTACCGGTTGTGCGGTGACCGCAATCCCCTGCATGCCGATCCGGAGTTCGCCCGCGCGGCCGGGTTCGACGCCCCGATCCTGCACGGACTGTGCACCTACGGCGTCGTCGCGAAGGCCGTGACCGACGCGGCGCTCGACGGTGACGTCACGCGCGTGGGCGGGTGGTCGGCCACGTTCGCCGGCATCGTGCTGCCCGGCGAGACCCTGCGCGTGCGGATCTGGCGGGAGGACGGGCGGCTCGTGGTGTCCGCGACGTCGCTCGAGCGCGACGAGGCGCCCGTGCTGTCCGACGCCGTCCTCACGCCCCGGTGAGGACGAGGCCGCTGGTCGGCACGCCCGTCCCGGCCGTGACCAGCACCGTCTCCGCACCCGAGACCTGATTGGCGGCCGTGCCGCGGATCTGCCGGACCCCTTCGGCGATGCCGTTCATGCCGTGGATGTAGGCCTCCCCCAGCTGCCCGCCGTGGGGGTTGAGCGGCAGTTCGCCGTCGAGGTCGAGGCGTCCGTCGGCGATGAAGTCCGGCGCCTCGCCGCGGCCGCAGAAGCCGAGTTCCTCCAGCTGCATCAGCACGTACGGCGTGAAGTGGTCGTAGAGCACGGCGACGTCCACATCGGACTGCGACCGTCCCGAGGACTCCCACAGCTGCCGGCCCACCACGCCCATCTCCGGAAGGGCGGCGAGGTCGTCACGGTAGTAGCTGGTCATGATGTACTGCTCGGGCCCGCTGCCCTGTGCCGCCGCGGCGACCACCGCGGGCGCGAGCGGCAGGTCCCTGGCCCGGCGCTCGCTGGTGATCACGAGTGCCACGCCGCCGTCGCTCTCCTGGCAGCAGTCCAGCAGGTGCAGCGGTTCGGCGACCCAGCGCGAGGTCTGGTGCTCGGCCAGTGAGATCGGCTTGCCGTGGAACCAGGCGTGCGGATTGGTGGCCGCGTGCGCGCGGGCGGTCACGGCGATCTGCCCGAACGCCTCGGTGGTCGCGCCGTAGTCGTGCAGGTAGCGTTGCGCCACCATCGCGACCGTCGCCGCGGGGGTCGCCAGGCCGGCCGGGTAGTGGTAGCCGTTGTCGACGCCCGAGGTGTTGATCTGCTGGGCCGCGGCCGACGACACCTGCCCGAATCGGTGTCCCGACCGCTCGTTGAACGCCCGGTAGGCCACGACGACGTCGGCGGCGCCGGTCGCGACGGCCATCGCCGCCTGCTGGACCGTCGCCGCGGCCGCGCCGCCGCCGTAGTGGATCCGGCTGAAGAACGACAGCTCCGGAATCCGGAGCTCGCGCGCGACGGCGATCTCCGCGTTCCCGTCCATGGTGAACGTGACCAGCCCGTCGACGTCGGCCGGCGTCAGTCCCGCGTCGTCGAGCGCCGCGCGCACGCACTCGACCGCCAACCGCAACTCCGAGCGTCCCGAGTTCTTCGAGAACTCGGTCGCACCGATTCCCACGATCGCCGCCCCGGTCATGCGGCCACCTCGATCCGTACCGTTCCCGACAGGTGCTGGCCCAGACTTCCCGTGGCCGATACTGCGATCGTCACGTCGCATCCGTCCACCTCGGACACCCGTCCGCTGAACGTCAGCGTGTCCCCGGCGTAGCAGGGCACGCCGAGCCGGATGTCGATCGACCGTACGAGCGCGTCCCGGCCCGCCCAGTCGGTCACGAACCGTTGCACCAGGCCGGTGTCGGTGAGGATGTTGACGAAGATGTCCTTCGACCCCCGTGCCACCGCGGCGTCCCGATCGTGGTGGACGTCTTGGAAGTCGCGGGTGGCCAGGGCGGTGGAGACGACGAACGTCGGCGTCGCCGCCACGGTCAGGCCGGGCAGTTCGGTGCCCACGGTGACGGTCATGCTCGGGGCCTCCAGGCGGGCAGGGTCAGGTCGTCGTCGATCCGGTCGAACCACACCTCGACCGCGAGCCCGATACGGACGTCCTCGGGTTCGATCCCGGACAGCTCGCCGAGCACGCGTACCCCTTCGTCCAGTTCGACGAGCGCGACGACGAACGGCAACTCCTTGCCCGGAACCGGCGGGTGGTGGTGCACGAGATAGCTGTACACGGTGCCGGTGCCGGCGGCCACGACGTAGTCCGGTCGGGCGTCGAGGTCGCCGTGCGGGGACATCGGCCCCGGCGGATGGCGCAGCGTCTCGCCCCACCGTTGGATGCGGAGCTCGCCCTCGCGCAGCCCTTCCCAGAAGAACGCGTTGTCCTGCGTGACGACCGGCCGCAACACCGACCGCGCGCGCGCCGACGCCTTCTCGTCCGCAGCG
This sequence comes from Saccharomonospora sp. CUA-673, assembly GCF_001942305.1. Taxonomy (GTDB): domain Bacteria; phylum Actinomycetota; class Actinomycetes; order Mycobacteriales; family Pseudonocardiaceae; genus Prauserella. Next base: position 10,420 of record NZ_MKKE01000034.1, read on the forward strand.
TCGGCCGTGTCGGCCGTGTCGGCCGCGGCCACCTTGTCCGCAGCGGAGTCCTGCGGCTGCGCCGGGTCCTGCTCGGTAGGACGGAACTTCAGGACACGGAAGGTCATCTCGGCCACGACCTCGTCGCCGACCGTCCACGTGGTGCGCGTGGTGACGAACCAGCCTTCGCCGAGGGCCGTGCGCTTGGGCCCGACGACGTCCTCCAACGTCGCCGACGACGCGACGTGCTCTCCGGGCCGCAGATAGCGGTGGTAGGTCTGCGCCGAGTTGGTCGCGACGACCGAGGTGTAACCGGCCGCGTCGAGCACCTCGAGCATCCGCCCGAACGGGTCGTCGGCCGCGCGCGTGCCGTGCAGCCCGCGCATGGTCCACACCTGCGCCATCGCGGGCGGGGCGACGAGTCCGCCGTGGACGGACGCCGCGGCCGCCTCGGGGTCGGTGTAGACCGGGTTCGCATCGCCGATCGCCTCGACCCAGTTGTTCACCATCGCCTGGTTCACCGGGTCGCGCGCGAGCCGCGGCGCCGACGGGCCCTCCGCGGCGACCTTCTCCGCCGCCTCCCGGATCCGCGCCTGCTCGGCGGTTTCCTGGTCGGCCGTGTGCCGGTCGGTGGTCTGCTGCACGCTCGCGCCCCTGCTCATCGGGGAACCCTCGGCAGGCCCAGTCCGAACTGGGCGATCAGTTCCCGTTGGATCTCGTTCACGCCACCCCCGAAGGTCAGCACGATGTTGCGTTTGGTGAGCGTGTCGAGCCACTCGGCCAGCTCGGCGGTGTCCGGATCGGACGGATCGCCGTGCCGGCCGACGATCTCCTCGAGCAGTCGGCTGACGCGTTGGTGCCGGTCGGAGGTCAGCACCTTCGTGGCCGACGCATCGGCGATCGCGCCGGTGTCGCGCCCGGGTCGGTGACCGCGACCTGCCAGTTGAGCAGCTCGTTCACCCGCAGCAGGGCGTAGATCTCGCCGAGCGCGCGGCGCACGTCCGGCAGGTCGAGCACGACCGTGCCGTCGGGGGTCTTGCGGGCGGCGGCCCATGCACGGACCCGGTCGTACAGTCCGCCGATCCGCCCCGCCGGGCCGAGCATGACGCGTTCGTGGTTGAGCTGGGTGGTGATCAGCTTCCAGCCCGCGTTCACCTCGCCGACGACCATCGACGCCGGTACGCGCACGTCGCTGTAGTAGGTCGCGTTGACGTGGTGGGCGCCGTCGCAGGTGATGATCGGGGTCCACGAGTAGCCCGGGTCGGACGTGTCGACGACGAGGATCGAGATCCCCTTGTGGCGCGGCGCTTCCGGGTCGGTGCGGGCGGCCAGCCAGATGAAATCGGCGTCGTGGCCGCCCGTGGTGAAGATCTTCTGCCCGTTGACCACATAGGAATCCCCGTCGCGCACCGCCGTCGTGCGCAGGGCCGCGAGATCGGTGCCCGCCTCGGGTTCGCTGTAGCCGATGGCGAAATGCACCTCGCCGGCGAGGATCGCGGGCAGGAAGCGGCGTTTCTGCTCCTCGCTGCCGTAGCGCTGCAGCGTCGGCCCGACCGTCTGCAACGTGACCGACGGCAGCTGCACGTCCGCGCGGGCGGCCTCGTCGACGAAGATGTGCTGTTCGATCGGGCCGAAGCCCCGTCCGCCGTACTGCTCGGGCCAGCCGACGCCGAGCCGGCCGTCGCGGCCCATGCGGCGCACGACCTCGCGGTACGTCGGCCCGTGCCGTTCGGTGCGCAGCAACCTGCGTTCCTCGGTGGTCAGCAACTCGGCGAAGTAGGCGCGCAGCTCGGCGCGCAGCCGTCGCTGGTCTGCGGTGAGCGCGATGTCCATTCAGTTCCCTTCCGCGGGCGCGCGACCCGGTCCAGCCGCAGCGCGACGCCGCCGATGCCGCGGACGAGGTCCTTCAGCAGCGACGAGTACCGGTGCAGCGGATAGGTCTCGTCGAGCCCGACGCCGCCGTGCAGGTGATGGCAGGTGGCCACGGCGGCCGGCGCCTGGTCGGCAAGCCAGTACGCGGCGACCGCGAGATCGGTGTCCGCATCGGACTGCGTAGCCGTGGCGAGTCGCCACACCGCCGAGTCGGCGGCCAGGCCGACGGTGCGGGCGGCGACGTAGACGTCGGCGATCTGCTGTGCCACGGCCTGGAACGTGGCCAACGGGCGGCCGAACTGCTCCCGCGTCGCCACGTGGTCCTTCGTCAGCGCCAACGCACCGGCCAGCAGTCCGTGACCGAACACCGCCGCACCGGCGAGGGCGTGCCGATGCAACGTACGCAGGGACTCGCCCGGCGCGGTAGCCGTGTCGAGCGGCGGGTCGACCGGCGCGCTCTCCAACCGCACCACGGCCTCGGGTGCGCCGGAGGCCGTGTGGACGGGCGTCACGCGCACCCCGGCTCCGGTCGGGTCGACGACGAACAGGGCGACGTCGCCGCCCGGCAGGCTCGCGGGCACGAGGATGCGTTCGGACACGGCGGCGAACGGGACCGCGGTCTTCACCCCGTCGAGCCGCCAGGTCCCGCCCAGGTGTTCTGCCGTGGTGGCCGGGGATTCGGTCATCGGCGCCGACGGTTCGTGCAGCGCCGCGGTGACGAGGGCCTCCCCCGCGGCGACCGCGCACGCCAGGTCGTCGCGGGTCTCGTCGGGTTCGGCGGCCAGCAGGGTCGGCAGTACCGTCGTCAACGTCGACCATGCGGGCGCGCGCGAACCGGCCCGGCCCACCTCCCGGACGACGGCCGCCACCTCGGTCATACCGAGCCCGGCGCCGCCGAGCCGTTCCGGCACGCCCAGGGCGAGCAGTCCGGTCTCGGCCAGGGCCGCCCAGGCGCGGGTCGGTTCGACCGCCGTGTCGGCCAGGACCTGCGCCGCGAGAGCGCCCGCCTCACGCTCGGTCTCGGTCGGGGTGAAATCCACGCTGCTCCTCACGGCCGCCGACGATGGTGACTGGTGCGGTGGTAACTAGTGGAACATGTTCTAGTTTGTAGCGGACACGTCCCCGTTGGCAAGGGGATGGCCGGGCCGGTTCGCCGTCAGCTCGCCGCGCGGGGCAGCCCCAGGATCCGCTGGGCCACGACGTTCAACAGGACCTGCGTGGTGCCCCCGGCGATGCTCAGACACCGGGTCAGCAGGAACTCGTGCTGCGCGTCCGCCGCCGCCCCATCGGCGATCACCCCACCGGTGCCCAGCTCGTCCAGCGCGACCTCCGCGACCTCCTGGCGATGCCGGACACCGAGGAGTTTCCGCACGCTCGACTCCGCACCGGGCTGTCCGCCGCCCAGCCGGCGCACCGTGTCGCGCACGCCCAGCACCGACACGGCGGAACCGTCGACCACCAGGCGGCCGAGCCGCTCGGCGTCGATGTCCGGACAGGACCGCAGCAGGCCCTCGACCGCCTCGCCCACCGCCGATCCGCCGCCGATCGCGACCCGCTCGTTGGCCAGGGTCGTGCGCGCCAGCGACCACCCGCCGCCGACCTCGCCCACGACGTCGGCGTCCGGGACGAACACCCCGTCGAGGAACACCTCGTTGAACCGGACCTCACCGGTGATCTCCCGCAGCGGCCGCACGTCGATGCCCTCGGCGCGCATGTCGACGAGGAAGTAGGTGATCCCGCGGTGTTTCGGGGCGTCCGGATCGGTGCGGGCCAGGCAGATCGCCCAGTCGGCCTCCTGTGCCAACGAGGTCCAGACCTTCTGCCCCCGCAGGATCCAGCCCCCGTCGACGGCCTCGGCCGAGGTGCGCAGCGACGCCAGATCCGATCCCGCACCGGGTTCGCTGAACAGCTGACACCACGTGATCTCGCCCCGCAGCGTCGGCGCCGCGAACCGTTCACGCTGCCGGTCGTCGCCGTGCTCGAGGATCGTCGGCAGCGCCCAGGCACCGATGACCAGATCGGGCCGGACCACGCCCGCCCGGTCGAACTCGGCGTCGATCACGAGCTGCTGGGCCGGCGTGGCATCCAACCCGTAGGGCCGCGGCCAATGCGGCACGAGGAAACCCGTGTCGGCCAACCGCTTCCGCACCTGTTCGGGCTCGACGCCGGCGAGCTCGTCGGCGAGCGCCGCCGCGGCGGCGCGCATCCCACCCACGGCCTCGGGGTCGGCGGTGGCTGCGTCGTCGGTGTCGGTATCCATGTCGACCGTCGCGCGGCGGCGGAGCCCGGCGCGGGTCAGCTCCCCCGCCCGCCTGCGCCAGCGCACCCCGCCGCCCAGCAGTTGCCGCAGCGCGACCACCCGCCGCAGGTAGCGGTGTGCGTCGTGTTCCCAGGTGAAGCCGATCCCACCGAGGACCTGGATGCAGTCCTTGGCCACCTCGACGGCGGCGTCCACGCCGCCCGCGGCGGCGACGGTGGCGGCGACGGTCAGCTGCTCGGCGGCATCTCCCCCGTCGTCGCGCCCGTCGTTGGTCCCGTCGGCCGCGCGGGCCGCGTCCCACGCCAGCGCCGCCGCCGTCTCGGCGCGACACAGCATCTCCGCGCACAGATGCTGCACGGCCTGGAACGTGCCGATCGGCGCGCCGAACTGCTCGCGCACGCGCGCGTAGTCGCAGGCCGTGCGCACACACCAGGACGCCACTCCCGAGGCCTCGGCCGCCGCGAGCACGGCGGCCAGTTCGGGGATCTCGGCCGCGGCCAGCACCGCCTCGGCCGGCACGGTCACCGCGTCGAGCTCGACCGTCGTCGCGGGCCGACTCAGGTCGAACGACTCCCCAGCGGTGGGCCGCGCGCGCTCGGCCGCGAGCACGAACCACACCGGCGATCCGGCACGGTCCGCGGCGAGGACCAGCAGGTCGGCGTCGGCGTCGCCGAGCAGCGCCGGCGACGTCCCGGAGACCACGAGGCCGCCGTCGGCGCCTTGTTCGGCCGCGAGGGGTTCGGCCGCGAGCGTGCCGGTCGAGACGGCAACGGCGGCGCGCAGGGTGCCCCCGGCCAGCGCGGGAACATACTCCACCGCCGCGGAATGCTCCGGCGTCCGCGCCAGGGCCAGCGCCGCGAGCGCGGTGCCGACGACACCCGATCCCGCGAGCCTCTCGGCGGCCGCCTCGATACCCGCCGCGAGGTCGACGACGGTGCCGCCTGCGCCGCCCAGTTCGACGGGGACGGCGATGCCGGGCAGTCCGATGCCCGCGATCGCGACCTCGGGTTCGGCCGCGGCGGCCGCACCCGTCACGGCGTCGGCCAGGGCACGCTGTTCGTCTGTCATCGCGATGCTCACGACGCCGATTGTAGAACATGTTTCACTTAACTGGGGGTCACCCGAGCAACGGCGCCAGCGAATCTTCGGTACAGTGGCCAGTTGGAGTGGAACAGGTTCTGCACGTTCGTCACGCAGGAGACAGCCGATGGCAAGCAAGCCCAAGGCGCCGGCCGCCACCAAGTCGGCCGCCCGGAATTCGAGCTCGCTCGGCCCGATGGGCAGCGAGGAACCGGGCACGGCGGCCCAGCGCGACCGGCGCAAGCGCATCCTCGATGCGACCCTGGCGCTGGCAGCGAAGGGCGGCTACGACGCGGTGCAGATGCGCGCCGTCGCCGAACGCGCCGACGTCGCGCTCGGCACCCTGTACCGCTACTTCCCGTCGAAGATCCACCTGTTGGTGTCCGGCCTCGCGCGCGAGTTCGAACGCGCACAGGACAAATTGGACCGGGCCACCATCCCCGGGGACAACGCGACCGAACGGCTGCTCGTGGTCCTCGGCCGCAACACGCGGCTGATGCAGCGCGACCCGCACCTGACCGAGGCGATGGTGCGGGCGTTCATGTTCGCCGACACCACCGCCGCGGCCGAGGTCGAGCAGGTCGGCGCGATGATGGAGAACATGTTCGCGAAGGCCATGGGCATCGACGAACCCACCGACCACGACCGCGACGTCTTCCACGTCATCGCCGACGTGTGGATGGCCAACCTCGTCGCCTGGGTCACCCGCCGCGCCTCCGCCGCCGACGTCGCCAAGCGCCTCGAACTGTCCGTCCACCTCCTCCTCGACTGAGCCTCAGGAGCGGTAGCGCTCGGCGAAGGTCGCCAGGTCGTCGAGCTGGCGGAGGGTGTCGGACTCGGGGCCGTCTCGAGCATGAAGGTCACGTGCTCGACGCCGACCTCGGCCCAGCCCTCGATGGTCCGCTCGTCGGACGGGGCGCCGAAGATCGCCATCGGCAGGTTCGGCCGTCCCTGCTCGGCGAACCACGTCTGTGCGTCGCGGATCTCCTCCGGCTTCGTGTGCGGGCGCGGGAGCCAGCCGTCGCCGAACTCCACCGTCCGGCGCAGCGCCGCCGGGCTCTCCCCGCCCACGTAGATCGGCGGATGCGGCTCACGCGCCGGCTTCGGCCACGCGTACACCGGGTCGAAGTCGACGAAGTTGCCGTGGAACTCGGCCTCGTCCTCGGTCCACAGTGCCCGGATCGCCTGCAACTGCTCGTTGATGAGCTTGCCGCGGGTCGCCGGGTCGGTGCCGTGGTTGCGCATCTCCTCGCGGTTCCAGCCGACTCCGACGCCGAACACGAACCGTCCACCCGACACCAGGTCCAGGCTCGCCGCCTCGATGGCGGTGTGGATCGTGTCGCGCTGCGGCAGCAGGGCCACGCCCGTGCCGACCGTCAGGGTGCTGGTCGTCGATGCCGCCGCGGTCAACGCCACGAACGGGTCCAGGGTGCGGAAGTACTTGCGCGGCAGCTCGCCACCCTCGGGAAGCTGCGACTCCCGGCTCGTCGGGATGTGCGAGTGCTCGGCGAGGAACAACGAGTCCAACCCGCGCTCCTCGAGCGCCACTCCCAGCGGGCCGGGCCTGATGCCCTCGTCGGTCACGAACGTGGAGATACCAAACTTCATGTCCACGCCAACCGACGAGAGCCGCCGCGCATTCCCGCCGCAGGACCCACGTCACCATCCAGGGTGACGCAGGCCCGGCCACGTACCCGGCCGTCGTCCCACCGGGTGCGTCACACGCTTCGCCGGTACTGGCCGCCCACCTCGAAGAACGCGTCGGTGATCTGACCCAGGGAGCACACCCGCGCGGCGTCCATGAGGACGGCGAACACGTTCTCCCCGCGCGCGGCCGCCTCACGCAGCCGCCGCAGCGCCTCCTGGGCCTCGGCGTGGTGCCGGTTGTGGAAGTCCTCGAGCCTGGTCAGCTGCGAGCGCTTCTCCTCCTCGGTGGCCCTGGCGAGTTCGACCTCGGTCTCCTCCTCGTCCCCGTCCGGGTGCCGGAAGGTGTTCACCCCCACGATCGGCAGCTCACCGCTGTGCTTGAGCCGTTCGTAGGTGATCGACTCGTCCTGGATCTTGCCGCGCTGGTACCCGGTCTCCATCGCACCCAACACGCCGCCGCGTTCGGAGATGCGCTCGAACTCGATGAGCACCGCCTCCTCCACGAGGTCGGTCAGCTCGTCGATGATGAACGAGCCCTGCAACGGGTTCTCGTTCTTGGCCAGGCCCCATTCCTTGTTGATGATCATCTGGATGGCCATGGCCCGGCGCACCGAACTCTCGGTCGCGTCGTGATCGCCTCGTCGTAGGCGTTGGTGTGCAACGAGTTCGCGTTGTCGTAGAGCGCGCACAACGCCTGCAGCGTGGTGCGGATGTCGTTGAAGTTCATCTCCTGCGCGTGCAGCGACCGCCCGGAGGTCTGCACGTGGTACTTCAACTTCTGCGACCGCTCCCCCGCACCGTACCGCTCGCGCATGGCCACGGCCCAGATCCGCCGCGCCACGCGGCCCAGCACCGAGTACTCGGCGTCCATGCCGTTGGAGAAGAAGAACGACAGGTTCGGGGCGAACTCGTCGATGTCCATCCCCCTGGCCACATAGGACTCGACGTAGGTGAACCCGTTCGCCAGGGTGAACGCGAGCTGCGAGATCGGGTTCGCCCCGGCCTCGGCGATGTGATAGCCGGAGATCGACACCGAGTAGAAGTTCCGCACCCCGCGTTCGATGAACCACTCCTGGATGTCCGACATCATCCGCAGGCTGAACTCGGTCGAGAAGATGCACGTGTTCTGACCCTGGTCCTCCTTGAGGATGTCGGCCTGCACCGTGCCGCGGACCTGCTGCAGCGCACGCGTCCGGATCTCGCCGGCCTCCTCGGCGCTCGGCTCCCGCCCCTCGGCCTCGCGGAAGGCGTCCAGCTGCTGGTCGATCGCCGTGTTCAGGAAGAACGCCAGAATCGTCGGCGCGGGCCCGTTGATCGTCATCGACACCGACGTCGTCGGCGCCGTCAGGTCGAAGCCGTCGTAGAGGGCCTTCATGTCGTCGAGCGTCGCGATCGACACCCCGGACGTGCCGACCTTGCCGTAGATGTCGGGCCGCGTGTCGGGGTCGAACCCGTAGAGGGTCACCGAGTCGAAGGCGGTGGAGAGCCGCTTGGCCTCCGAATCGGCCGACAGGTACTTGAACCGCCGGTTGGTGCGAAACGCGTCGCCCTCGCCGGCGAACATGCGCGCCGGGTCCTCGCCGTCCCGCTTGAACGGGAACACTCCTGCCGTGTACGGGAAATAGCCGGGCAGGTTCTCGCGCCGCAGGAACGAGACGAGCTCACCGGAATCCTTGTACCGCGGCAGCGCCACACGCGGGATCCGACTGCCGGACAGGGTGTCGTGCCACAGCTCGGTGTGGATCTCCTTGTCCCGCACCGTGAACGACAACCGTTCACCGCGGTAGGCCTCGGACAGCTCCGCCCACCGTTCGAGCAGCGCACCGGTCTTGGCGTCCACATCGGACTCGGCGCCGCGCACGAGTTCGTCGAGCGTGGCCGTGTCCGCCCCGGCCGCCTCCAGTTCGGTCCGCGTCGCGGCGAGGCGGTCGCGCCGGCGCACCGCGTCGGCCTGCCGCTCGGTCTCGGCGTGATAGCTGCGCACCGTCTCGGCGATGTCGGCGAGGTAGCGGGCGCGGTTCTGCGGGATGACCGTGGCGATCTTCGTCGACACCTTGCCCTCGGCCGCGGGCAGCACCCCCGCCGACACCGACAGCCCGCCCGTCGCGAGCAAATCGCGCAGGTGCTGGTACAGCGCGGTCACACCGTCGTCGTTGAACGTCGCGGCGCTCGTGCCGAACACCGGCATGTCGTCGGGGTCGGCGCCGAAGGCCTCGCGGTTGCGCACGAGCTGCCGAGCGACGTCGCGCCGGGCGTCCTCGGCCCCGCGGCGCTCGAACTTGTTGATGGCCACGACGTCGGCGAAGTCGAGCATGTCGATCTTCTCGAGCTGCGAGGCCGCGCCGAACTCCGGCGTCATGACGTACAGCGAGTGGTCGACGTGGTCGACGATGCCCGCGTCACCCTGGCCGATACCGGGGGTCTCGACGATCACGAGGTCGAAGCCGGCCGCCTTGCACGCCAGCACGGCCTCGTCGAGTCCGTGCGGGATCTCCCCGCTGGTGGTGCGGGTGGCCAGCGAGCGGAAGAACACCTGGTCGCCGGTGAGGCTGTTCATCCGGATCCGGTCCCCGAGCAAGGCACCGCCGCCGCGCCGGCGGGTGGGGTCGACCGCAAGGACCGCGATCCGCAGCTTGTCCTCCTGGTCACCGCGGAAGCGCCGGACGAGTTCGTCGGTCAGCGACGACTTGCCCGATCCGCCCGTGCCCGTGATGCCCAGCACCGGCACCGTCCTGGACTGCGCAGCCTCCTCGATGCCGGCCCGCCACTCCGGCTGCAGCACGCCCTGCTGCAGCCGCGTGACCGTCCGGGCCAGCGTGCGCGCATCACCGGCGAGCAGGGCCTCGAGCTCGCCCGCCGCGGTCGCGGCGAGGTCGACGTCGCACTCCCGGACCATATGGTTGATCATGCCGGGCAGGCCCAGCTCGAGCCCGTCCTCCGGCGAGAAGACCCGCGCCACCCCACGCGAGTGCAGCAGCTCGATCTCGTCGGGCACGATGACGCCGCCGCCACCGCCGAACACCTTCACGTGGCCCGCGCCGCGTTCGGCGAGCAGCTCCACGAGGTAGGTGAAGTACTCGACGTGCCCACCCTGGTAGGCACTGATCGCCACGCCCTGGACGTCCTCGGCGATGGCCGCGGTGACGACCTCGTCGACGGAGCGGTTGTGCCCGAGGTGGATCACCTCGCGCCCTGCGACTGCAGGATGCGCCGCATGATGTTGATGGCGGCGTCGTGCCCGTCGAACAGGCTCGCGGCGGTGACGAACCGGACGGGGTGCACAGGCTGGTGCAACTCGGTGGTCATGGATCCAAAATACTTGGACTTCCTACTATTTCCAAGACGCGCCGCACCCGCTGCCGGCGACGTGTCCCGTGACGGCCGTCTCTCCCGGCAGCGCGGTGACCTCCTCCCGCGCTGCCGGCCCGGCCGTCGCGGGTCAGCCGACCGGCTTGGGCGTGTTCACACCCCGGACCGCGAGCCACTGCTGCATGGCGTACTCGACCATGGTGATCAGCGTCCGCTTCGTCGACTCGCGTTCGCGCGCGTCGCACCGCACCAGCGGGATGCTCGGATCGATCGACAGCGCTTCCCGCACGTCGTTCAGGTCGTGCTGCAGCACCCCGTCGAACGTGTTGACGCCGACGATGTACGGCAGACCCCGGTCCTCGAAGAAGTCGATGGGGGCGAACGAGTCCGCGAGCCGACGGGTGTCGGCCAGCACGACCGCACCGATCGCTCCGCGGACGAGGTCGTCCCACATGAACCAGAACCGCTCCTGACCGGGGGTGCCGAACAGGTAGAGGATCAGGTCCTCGTCCAGCGAGACCCGGCCGAAGTCCATCGCCACCGTGGTGGTCGACTTGTTCGGGGTCGCTGCGAGGTCGTCGATGCCGGTACTCGCGTCCGTCATCATCGCCTCGGTCGTCAGCGGCACAATCTCGGACACCGAGCCGACGAATGTTGTCTTGCCCGCACCGAAGCCGCCGGCCACGACGATCTTCGCCGAGGTCATCGTCTTCGGCGCGGCCTGACGCGGTGCCTTAAAGCCGACGGAGTCCACTCAACACCCTTTCCATCAACATGAAATGCGCTTCGGCGTTCTCGCTGCCCGATGCGGTCCTGTGCACGGTCACCAAGCCCGTGTCCGCCGCATCGCTGATCAGCACTCGCGCCACTCCGAGCGGCACCTGAAGTACCGCAGCGATCTCGGCCACCGAACGTGGAGCACGGCATTCTCCCATGATGACCTGATGCTCGACCTGGTCGGGCACCGGCAGCACCGCGGCATCGCGGGTGGAGATCAACGTTTCCAGTTCCAGCGGATAGTTGGATTTCGTCCGGCCGCCGGTGATGGCGTAAGGACGGACGAAACCGGTTTCCTCTGCCGGGAACGGCGGCTCCGCCACCGGTTCGACGGGGATAGCTTCGGCCGACACGAACTGCTCCTCTCCGGTCGTAGACCGGTTGTGGTCGTCCTCACCCGGCCACACCACATCGGTGGGCACGGGCTCGGCGGACGACGGTCCTCCCCGACTGTCCTCAGCGTTGTTCTCGGCTGCGGCGCCGACGGTGGTGTCGGTGCTCGCGGTGGCCGCGCTGGTGTCGGCACCGCCCGCTTCGGCGGTGCCGGTGTCGCCGGGTTCGTCCCTGCGTCCCCCTCGTTTCCGACGACGACGCAATCCGGACGTGAGCGCGAAGCCGTCGAGCACGTCAGCGACTGCGCGCTCGTGCTCCTCGCCCCCGGTTCCGGAGTCAGTACTCATCGACTGGGTCATCCCACCGATCCGCCGACCAGCGGCCCACCCGCACCCTGCAGCTGCGCACGCAGCTCGGGGGTGAGGATCTGCCCGACCCGGTCGACGAGGAGCGTCATCTCGTACGCCACCTGTCCGATGTCGCAGTTCGGCGCGGCCAGCACGGCCAGGCACGAACCGTCGCTGATGGACATCAGCACCATGATGCCGAGCTCCATCTCGACGACCGTCTCGTTCACGGCGCCTGCCTCGAAGCATCGGGCAGCGCCTTGCGTCAGGCTGATGAGGCCGGATGCGACCGCCGCGAGCTGGTCGGCACGGTCGAGCGGCAGTCGGTTCGACGCGGTGAGCAACAGCCCATCCGCCGACACGACGACCGCGTGCGCGACACCCGGCACTCGCTCGGCGAAGTCGTTCACCAGCCATCCGAACTGGTTCTGTTGGGGCTGAGCCCGGTCCGGCGCGGTCATTCACCCTCCACTTTCTGTTCACTGCTGTCGCTCGCCTGAGCGGTCCGATGCCGACCTCGGGGAATTCCCTGCTGGAAACTGCTGAGCCTGCCCTGCACGTCGGCAGGGTCACGCTCTCGCCGCGGCCGGCTTCCAGCCGGGCCCGTCGACGTCGCACTGCCCGGCATCAACTGCTGGCCACGCTGGCGGCGTGGCAATCCGGCCGGGGTGTAACCGGACGGCGTCGCATCGGACGCCGCCTGCACCGTTCGCCACCGCTCGTCGGAGGCGAACGTCCAACTCTCCGAGCCGTCCGAGGATTCCGGCGAGTCCGCGGTGTCCACCGAGGCTGATGTCTCGGATATCCCGGCTGTCCCGGCTGTCTCGGCTGTGGCGGCTGTCGCACTTGCCTCGGCGGAGTCCTCCGACTCCGAGGTGTCCACCGTCTCGGTGGTCTCGGTGGTCTCGGTGGTCTTCGCCTCGTCGTCGGCCTTGGTAGCCGTCGATTCGGCCGCCGTGACCTTGGTCGACTCCGAGGCATCCACGGCCTCCGTCGACTCGGTGGACTCCGCCGAGTCCGTCGAGTCCGTCGAGTCCGCCGAGTCCGCCGAGTCCACTGCCTGCGGCTCGGGCTTGCGGCGACGGTTGCGCTGGCGCTGCGGGAGGCCCGCTGCCGTCGTCGGTGTGTCGGCCTTCGCCGTGGCTCCGGGCTTCGGCGCGGTCTCGGGCTTCGGGGTCGCGTCGGGCGTCGCCGTCCCGGGCTTTGCCGAGGTGTCGGACCTCGGAGTGGCCTCCGACGTCGTGGCCGCGTCGGCCGTCGTCGCGCTGTCGGCCGTGGCAGGCTGCCCGGTCTGCCCGGTCGTGTCCTCGGGCTCCGGCTTGCGCCGCCGACCTCGGCTGACTCCCTGCTGGAAGCTGCTGAGGCGGCTGCGCACGTCGGATGGGTCGCGCTGCGGCTGCGGCGCGGGCTCGGGCCGCGGGTGGGCGACCCCGTTCACGCCGTGGGCGGCGCGACCGCCCTGACCGGTCTCGTTCGCGCTGCCCGGCATCAGCTTCTTGCCGCGCTGACGCCGCGGCAGTCCGGCGGCGGTCTGCTCCTGCGGTTCGGCCTTGGCCGCGTCGTCCGCGTTCTGGCGGGTGCGGTCGGCCCCGCCCCAGCCCGGGTCGGACGCCGGGTCGCTCTCGCTGCGGAACCACGCCGACAACGTGTCGTTGAAGATCGGCGTGCCCGCCCCGGACGTCGACGAGCTCGAGGTGGCCGCGGTGTCGTCACCGGCGGCCTCGCTCGCCTGCTTCGCGCTCTCCGAGGTCTTGGCGTTCCACCAGTCGGTGACCTCGCTGTTGGGCGCCGCGAACAGGGCACTGCCGCTCATGTCGCCGCCGGTACCCGCCGGGTCCGCCGCGCCGGCGCGGCGGCTGCCTCTCCGGCCGCTCCGGTCGGTCCACCGTCCCGACCGGCGTCGGTGCTCGCCGAGCCGCCACGCGGCTTCCGGCTCGCACCGGGCCGCCGCTGCGGCAGGCCCGAGGGCTTGGTGCCGGCCTCGTCCCCCGGTTCGGCGGACTCGGACTCGTCGGCGGGTCCACCCTGTTGCGGGATGGCCAGGCCACCGGTCCGGTCCGGGCCGCTGTCGTTCGACGAGGTCCCTGCCGGTGCCGTGCCGTTCGGACCGGTCCCGTTCTGGGCGGTGCCGTTCTGGCTCGTCCCGTTGGCGGCCGTGCCGTTCTGGGCGGTGCCGTTCTGGGCCGTGCCGTTCGACGATCCGCCGCCCTGGTCGTCCGTGCTGATCGGACTGAACAGGGCCGTGCCGGACACCTCGTTCTCCGACGGCGCGTCCCCGCCCTGCGTCAATGGCGCGAAGGCGGTCGGGACGGACGCGCCGTGGCTGCCCCGCTGCGGCAGACCGCTGCGGGTGGTGCCCACCGTGGTCGATCCGGCCGGCCCTGCGGTGCCCGGAGTCGGCGCCGCGGGCGTCGTCGGGCCCGCCGCCTGCAGCGCCTGGGTCGGCATGAGCTCGGTGGGTGCGCTGTGGTCGACCGTGACGACCTCGGACGGCACCTGCACGACCGCGGTGACGCCCGCGGTGCCGCCAGCGCCCTGGATGCCCTGCCCGCCCTGCAGCTCCACCTGGAAGCCGTGCCGGCCGGCGAGGCGGCCGACCACGAACAGGCCCATGCGCCGCGAGGTGGCGATGTCGATCTGGCCCACGTCGGTGAGCCGGCCGTTGGCCTCCTCGAGCTCGGCCTCGTTCATGCCGATGCCGCGGTCGACGATCTCGACCCGGAGCTTGCCGTCCTCGGCGAGGCTGCTCGACACCGTCACGCGCGTTTCGGGTGCGGAAAACGCGGTGGCGTTGTCGAGCAGCTCGGCGACCAGGCGAACCAGGTCGCCCGCCGCGTACCCGACGATGCGGGCCTGCGGCGGCGTGTTCACCGCGACGCGCTGGTACTGCTCGATCTCCGAGACGGCGGCGCGCAGCACGTCGGTGACGCTCACCGGCCGGCCCGAACGCCGGCTCGGCTCGTCCCCGGAGAGCACCATCAGGTTCTCGTTGTTGCGGCGCATCCGGGTCGCGAGGTGGTCGAGCTGGAACAGCGTGGCCAGCTGGTCGGCGTCCTCCTCGTCCCGTTCGAGCCGCTCGATGAGCTGCAGCTGGCGCTGCACGAGGCTCTGACTGCGGCGGGAGAGGTTCACGAACACGCCCGCGTAGCCGGCCCGCATGCCCGCCTGCTCGACCGCGAGCCGCAGCGCCTGACTGTGCACGGCGTCGAAGGCGCGGGCGACCTGGCCGATCTCGTCGTCGGTCGAGACGGGCACCGGCCGGACCACGGGGTTCTGCGCCTGGCCGTCCTGGATGGACTGCACGGCCTCGGGCAGCGCGCGGTCCGCGACGTCGAGCGCCGAGGTCCGCAGCACGTTCAGCGAGCGCAGCAGATGGCGGGTGATCACGAAGATCACCACGCCCGCCAGCGCGAGCGCCAGCACGAACAGCACGGCCAGCCACACGATGCCCGCGTGGGCACCGCCGGCACGGTCGTCGGCGGTCGCGGTGATCTCACCGCCGAGCTGCGAACCGTACTCGCCCATCGACGTGAAGACGGCGTTCGAGGATTCCTGCCACTCCGGGCCGGCCACGTCGCCGAAGGCGGCGGTGGCGTCCTGCCCGGCCAGCAGACCGCGCATCATCCGCTCGCGGTTGTCGAAGGCCTCGCCGCGGACGGCCTCGTTGAAGGAGTTGCGCTGGGCCACGGTCGCGGCGGTGCCGAACTCGGCGAGCCGGTCCTCCAGGCGCACCCCCGAGGTCCGCAGCTGGTCGAACTCGCTCGGAGCCAGCCCGCCGCGGTCGATGCCGTAGGACACGAGCGCCTGCTGGACCGACACCTCCTCGCGGGCCACGAGCACGTCGTGCAGCGCGGTCGGCGTGCCGCCGATGGCGTCGTCGCCCATGCCGGACACGGCCGCGACGTCGGTGGTGAGCACGGCCGAGGTGATGACCGAGTAGGACGAGATGGCCTCGATCGCGCCCAACTGGCCGGTCGCGATGCGCTCGCGCAGCGACGCGAGTCGGTCGAGCTGCTCGTTGAGCTGCTGGCGCGGTTCGGCCAGCGCCGGCAGGTCGGCCGAGGCGGTCCCCAGCGCGATCTGCACGGGGCCGACGGCGTCGTCCACCTCGCCGCGCACCGCGTCGAGGTCGTCGGTGTCGGTACCGGTGCCACTGGTCAGGGCGGCCGCGGTCTCGGTGCGCTCGCGCTGCAGGGCGTCGAGCAGCGTGGTCGAGGCGGCGTTCAGCTGCGCCAGGTCGGCGACCTGGTCGTAGCGCTCGGCGCGGTCGAGCTGCGTGCTGAGCGTCAGCCCGCCCAGCACCAGCGCGATCACGATGGGAATCAGCGTGACGGCTCCGAGCTTGGCGGGCAGTTTCCAGTCCCGCCAGCGCGCCAGAGCCTTCCACGGGGACGGCTTCGGGGCGTCCTCACCGAGGAGTTGCCCCACAGGCACTCGGCCTTCTCCTGCAACGGTCACGTACGTGACTCCCTCTCAGGCTCGCTCACGGCACGACGGCAGGGTCTACCGGCACAGCCGGCCGGAGCGGGCACCGTCGTTCACGTCAGCCCCGGCTCGCGCCCTCCCCCAAGGACGCCCCCGACACGGATGTCCGTGTCGGGCTACGGCCGCAAACCGCGCGCTGCGATCTGCACTTTGAGGTGGCAGATCCCGTACGTGGCTTTCGATTCGCTTGCCGGGGCGCCAGAAATCGTACAGCCAAACGGGTTGTCACCAAATGATCTCGATATCGACTGGATGACCAGCACAAATGACCATTCACCCGACCCGGCGGCGCCACGAACCGGCAGGAAGGTGGTTCCGGACCGTTTTTTGGTCACCGAATTCGCACTGTTCCCACCGTCAAGCTTCACCCACATGGCGCAAACAGGGGTTGCCCATCACCCGAACGGCGGCACGTGATCCACCCGGTAGCCACGGTTCGCAGTCAAAGAGTCCACGATCTAGTAGCGTTACCGATCTGCGACCTTCACGGCGCACTGCCCCGACTCGGTGGCGCTGCGTGGCCGACCCCCACCCGACCTCGTGATCACGCACACCGTGACGCCCGGCTCAGCACGGAGACAGGCGGCCTCGTCGCCCGGTAACGACCGCCGGCGGTTGCTACGGTCCGCAACATCGCCGGACCTGCCATGTCGCGCCGTCACCCGGTTCAGTGGCTCACCGTGGTCGAAACCCAGCGGATTGCTCCGTTGCGTGACAAAAATAGATCACCGGATGCAACGGAGATGTGCTGGCAATCCACCAACAGTCTGCATTGTCGAACAATGTTGTCGACGGCCGTTCAATGGACCCACTCAACCGGCGATGAATAACGCACCGAGAACGTTCCGCAGATGCCGGCAGCCCGTTTTTCGCCAATCCCGCCACAAATCCACTCAGAGCATCCACCCGGGAACCATTGTCACCCGAAGAGGTGTCTCAAGTTGCATGTCACATCCGGCAGGACCGCGCTGGGTGCCGGCGCACCGGCACTGAGATCCTCGGACCGTGACCACCCCCACGTCCGCGTCCGTCCCCGCGCCGGTAACGCCCCGGGCCGTGCACCGCTTCCTCACCGAGCACGACCCGCCCACGCCGTGCCTCGTGGTGGACATCGCCACGGTCGTCGACCGCTACCGCGGCCTTGCCGCCGCGTTCCCGGACACCCGCGTCCAGTACGCCGTCAAGGCCAACCCCGAGCCCGCCGTCCTGCGGGCGCTCGCGCGCGAGGGTGCGTGGTTCGACGTGGCGAGCCCCGTCGAGATCGACCTCTGCCTCGACGCCGGCGCCGACGGCGCGCGGCTGTCCTACGGCAACACCGTGAAGAAGCCGGCCGACATCGCCCACGCCCACTCGGCCGGCGTGGCCGAGTACACGTGCGAGGCCGACAGCGACCTCGACAACATCGCGGCTCACGCCCCCGGCGCACAGGTGTCGGCGCGACTGCTCACCGACGCGCCCGCCTCGGTGACCCCCTTCGGCCGCAAGTTCGGCTGCGCACCGACGCAGGCGGCACGCCTGCTGGTGCGGGCGGCCGAGCTCGGCCTCGATCCGGTGGGGGTCAGCGTCCACGTCGGCTCGCAGCAGCTCGACCTCACGGCGTGGGATCCGGCCGTCGCCGCCGCGGCCGAGGTGTTCGCGGCGACGGCGGTGCGGGGTCTGCGGCTGCGCCGGATCAACGTCGGTGGCGGCCTCGGCACGTCCTATCGCGACGCGGCGCCGACCCCGGCGGACTACGCCCGCGCGATCCGCGCCGCCGTCGACCACCACTTCCCCACCGGCGCCCCCGAGCTCGTCGTCGAACCCGGTCGCGCGGTCGTCGCCGAGGCCGGGGTGATCCGGGCCGAGGTCGTGCTCGTGACGCGGAAGGCCCCCGACGACGAACACCGCTGGGTCTACCTCGACATAGGCCGCTACAACGGACTCGCCGAGACCGAGAACGAGGCCATCGCCTACCACCTCGAACCCGTCCCCCGCGACGGAGACCACAGTGGCGCCCGCACCGACGACGCGAACGGGCCGGTGATCATCGCCGGGCCGACGTGCGACGGTGACGACGTGCTCTACCTCCACACGCCGTACCGGCTGCCCGAGTCGTTGCGGGCCGGCGACCGGGTCGACATCCTCGCCACCGGGGCCTACACCGCGAGCTACTCGTCGGTGGCGTTCAACGGCATCCCTCCCCTGCCCGTCCACTGCATCAACGGGCACGACATCGACGGGCAGAGCGACGAAGGGGGTGCCACCCGTGGCGACTGACCGCACCGGTAGCGGCGTGATCGGTGTGTTCTCAGGCACGCACGTCCTGGCCGAGCACCGCGGGGTCGACCCCGCGGTGCTCGACGACGAGGCCTTCCTCCGCGACACGCTGGCCGATGTGCTCACCCGCGCGGGCGCGACCGTGCGGGAGGTGATCGCGCACCGGTTCGAACCACAGGGCGTCACGGTGCTGGCGATGCTGGCCGAGTCACACGCCTCGGTGCACACCTATCCGGAGATCGGCGCCGCGTTCGTCGACGTCTTCACGTGCGGGGACCAGGCCGATCCCGCACGCGCCGTGGAGCTGCTGGGCGCGGCGCTGGGCGGCGCGCCACCGGTCGTCACGTCCGTCCGGCGTGGCCGGCCGCCGGAAGGCACCGCGCAGGAGAAGAACGACACCGCTCGCCGCATCGTCACCGAACCGCTGTCGGACGGTATGGCCCGCGTGTGGCAGGTCGACGACGTGGTCGTGGACCGCAGGACCGAGTTCCAGCATGTGCTCATCGGCCGCACCGCGCACGGCACGACCCTGTTCTGCGACGACGAACGCCAAAGCAGCGAGGCCACCCAGCTCGTCTACCACGAGGCGCTGACGGTGCCGCCGTTGTTGCTCGCCGACCGGGTGGACCGCGTGTTGATCATCGGGTCGAGCGAGGGCGTCGCCAGTGACATGGCCGTCCGGCACGGCGCCTCGGTCGTCGACCACGTCGACATCGATGCCGAGGCGGTGCGGCTGTGCGCGGAGTACCTGCCGTACGGCTACACGCGTGAGGAACTGCGCACGGCCGAGGCGCACGGGGGCACCGTGCGCGTGCACTACCGCGACGGGTGGGACTTCCTCGCCGAGGCGTGGGAGCAGGGCGTGCGCTACGACGTCGTGTTGATCGATCTGCCCGACGAGAGCGCCGACCCACAGGCCCAGCACAACCGGTTGTACGAGGCCGATTTCCTGCGCCGCTGCTCCGAGGTGCTCACCCCGGGCGGCGTCGTGACGTGCCAGGGCGGCTGTCCGACGATGTGGCGCAACGACACGCTGGTCGCGGCGTGGCGGCGGTTCACGCAGCTGTTCGGCACGGCCGTGTACCACGGCTCGGACGAGCACGAGTGGGCGTTCCTGTCCGGCCGCCGCGAACCGCTCGAGGACCCGCAGGCCGCCATGACCGCACGGTTGCGGGCGATCGCCGACACCGGCCGGGGCTACCGACCGGTGTCGATCGACGCGGAGACGTTGCGGGCCGCGGCCGTGCCGCCGCACGCGGTCCGCGCGGCGGTCAGACCTTCCGGCCGTCGATGACGCGCTGGGTGACCTTGCGCTCGACCCAGAACGACAGGAACGGCACGCAGCCGGCGAGCAGGACGCCGACGGTGCCCTTCACCGACCAGCGGGCCTTGAGCGCCAGGTCGACGGCGAGCACCAGGTAGAACATGTAGACCACGCCGTGGATCGGCGAGTACACGGCCGACGGTGCGGCGTTGCCGAAGCCGTAGCGGATGACCATCACGACGAGCATGCCCAGCAGGCCGACGCCGGTCGCGAAGGCGGCGATGCGGAACCGCTTCAGCGGTCCGCGCAGCCCTTCGGGGGCCTGGCCGGTCGTGGTCGTGGTCGCGGTCGTGGCGGCCCCGCCCTCGCCCGTGTTGTCGGCGTCGCGGTCGGTCGTCACCATGTCGTCACTTCACCTCTTGGTCACGTGCGTACAGATCGGCAAGATAGCGGTTGTATTCGGCGAGTTGGGTGTCGCCGGCGTCCGGTTCGCCCGTCCCGGTCTCCCCCGGCGTGGCCGTGTGAGTGGCGCCGCTGCGCGGTCCGAACGGGTTGCCCGTCGACCGTCGCACCGGCGCGGGTTCGCGCGGCGCCGGCGCACTCGTCGCCTGCTCGGCGAGCGCCGGCCCCGGGCGCTCGGGTTCCCCACGCCCGGCGGTCACCGGCTGAGATGCCGTCTCCTCCGGTGCCGTCTCGGTGGCCGTCATGTCCGCGGATGCCGTGTCGTCGGAGGTACCGTCCTCGGCCGGGCGGCGCCGGCTGAGGACGTGCCATCGCCACACCATGAAAAGCGGGAACAGTCCGAACAGCGGCCACTGCAACACGTAGCCCAGGTTCTGGTAGCTGCCCGCGGCGGACGAGAAGCGGTCCCACTGCCACCACGCGAGGCCGAGACACACCGCCATCGCCGCGACGCACAGCACTCCGATGCCCACGGCGCGTGCGGTGATGGAACGGGGATTCACCCTCCCGACGCTAGCAGGCGACCGGGTGTGACTCGGACTTCAGCCCTGGCCGCGACGCGCCCCCTCGAGCCGCGATGGCGGACGGGGTGTCAGTCGCGGGTGCCGGCGGCCTGCGCGGCGTAGGTGTCGGCAAGACCGAACACCTTCTGGGCGTACTCGACGGAGTTGTTGTAGGACATGATGCCGGCCCACCAACCGTCGGGGCTGGCCATGTCGCGGCCGCCGACGCACAGGTAGCGGGCGGCGGTGAGGGCGGCGTCGTCGATCTGCTGCGGGTCGGCGTTGCCGTCGCCGTTGCCGTCGCTGGCGTAGCGCATCCAGGTGCTGGGGATGAACTGCATCGGGCCGACGGCGCGGTCGTGGTGCGGATCACCGTCGAGGCGGCCGCCGTCGGTGTCGGTGATGGTGCGGACGCCGGGAGCACCGTTGAGGGGTACGCCGATGATCGGGATGGAGGGCCGGCCGTCCTCGCCGAGTGTCGCGCCGCCGTAGCGGCCGTGGTCGGATTCGACCCGTCCGATGCCGGCCAGGGTCGCCCAGGAGACCTGGCATCCGGGTTGGTGCTCGCGCAGGGCCAGTTCGGCGTGCCCGTAGGCGCTCAGCGCGCGGGCGGGGATGCCGGTGGCCGCGGCCGTCGCGGCGGCCCACTCGTCGAGGGAATCCGGTCCCTCCTGCTCCGGCTGCTGGCGCGGAGCCCCGGCGCCGGTGCTCGCGCCGTCATTGGGAACGTCGGGGGCGCCGGCCTCGTTGGTCGGTGCGGCCGATCCCGGTGCGACGCTCGCGGGTTCGACGTCCATCGCGGGAACGTCGGTCGTCGTGGGACTGGCCTCCGGGGTCGCGGCCCTGGCCACGAACCACACGCTGCCGGCACCCACCGCCACGACCAACACCACGACCATCAACCGCATGGCCACCGGGCCGACGGGTCCGAGGACCCTCAGAGCCTCCCGTGCGCGCACCGCCTGCCCCTCCGTGTACCGGCCTTACCGGTAAGAACAACGAACGGGCTCACCGTAACGTTACGGACCGGAAGCGAACGCGCCCGGCGCGCCGGGCGGATCTCAGCTGGCGGCGTCGCGGCGCTGACGCGCGAGCCGCGCGACACACCACGCGGGCGCGCTGCCGCGCCGGAGGTGCTCCAGCACGGTGAGCGGGCCCAGCCACTTGGCCAGGTCGTCCGGCGTGAGACCGGCGGCACGGTAGTCGAGCGCGCGCTGGTCGAGGGGGCTGATCCCGGCGTCCCACCAGGCCTCGGCCTCCCGCACGTCGCCGATCATCTGCCACCAACCTGCGGCGGCGACGAGCAGCTCGTCGGGGCGTCCGGCAGACGCTGACGCATCGCGTCCAGGTAGGTCGTGTCTGCGGTCTCGAGCGCGGCCCACGCGCCCGCACCGGTCGCTCCGCGCTGCCCGGGAATGCCCGGTGCCGCCTGGGGTGCCTCGGCGAGCCAGGACGAGGCGATCTCTCTGGCCTCGACCTCCTCGGCGCTCTGCTCGCGTTCCGAGGTCCACTGCTGGATGACCGCGTCCACGCCGGGATCCTGCATCCCTGCCTCCTTCTGCAACGCACTGGGAGTCGCTGGCGGAAAGACTTGTCGAGCTGTTCGGGCCGGCCGACGAACGTGCCGCCGCATCGGCTCGATCACGCAATGTGAGCACCGTAGGAGAGCCACTCGGCTCCGCGCCAGACCCTCTCGGCGACGGATTCGTTGACCTGCGCTTTAAGCCCCGGAATCCACCCATATGGTCCAGTCAATGGGGTTGAAACGGGCGGAACACACGCTCAGTGATCACTACAAAGTAGGGAACGCGACGTTTCCCCGGAGTCGCCTTTTCGACTCCGGGGAACCCGATCTTCTACTACGTGGACACGACGGCGTAACCGTCAGGAAAACAAACTCTGGACGAACGTCACGATCGCTTCGGCACCTTCTCGGAGCCAGCTCAGCGCGGTCTGCACGGCGTCGGCGGACTCGGTCGGCCTGGTGATCAACAGGAAGAGGACGAGAGCGACGACACCGAAGATGAGGATTTTCTTCAGTCCCGGTGACATGGCTCCACCCCATTCTTTTCGTCGGACGTACCCGAGTGTTCGGACCCCGGTCCGCCACAGGGACCGGTGCATGGTGCCCGTGTCGTACCAACCCTGTCCGCCCCGTGCCCGGGACGCCTCAGGGCCCATTCAACAGCAACGTCGACATCCGAGGGGCGAGCATACTGCTTCCCGCACGAATGGCGTAGCCGGTGTTACAGACCGTGTCCGGACATCGTCGTCCAGCCGGGCCAGCGTAGGCCCGCCGACCCGGCGACGGGCGCAGCGACACGCCGCCCGGCACACCCCGCGTAACAGGCCGCCGAGCGGGGTGCCCGCGCCCGCCGGCTACAGGGTCCTGGAGATGATGTCCTTCATGATCTCGCTGGTCCCGCCGAAGATCCGCGAGATGCGCATGTCGGTCCACGCCCTCGCCACGGGGTACTCGGTCATGTAGCCGTAGCCGCCGAAGAGCTGGACGCAGTCGTCGACCACGCGGTTGGCGCGCTCGGTCGTCCACAGCTTCGCCATCGCCGCGCCCTGCACGTCGAGCTCGCCGCGCAGGTGCCGTTCGACGCACTGGTCGAGGAACGCGCGCGACACGGCGACCTCGGTCGCGGCCTCGGCGAGCTTGTACTTCGTGTTCTGGAACGACGAGAGCGGCCTACCGAACGCATGGCGCTCGTGGGTGTAGGCGATGGTCTGCTCGACGACGGCCTCCATCCCGGCCACCGCGGTGATCGCGATCAGCAGCCGCTCCTGCGGCAGCTGTTGCATGAGTTGGATGAACCCCTCGCCCTCCTGGCTGCCGAGCAGGTTCGTCGCGGGCACGCGGACGTCGTCGAAGAACAGCTCGGCGGTGTCCTGACCCTTCAGGCCGATCTTGTCGAGCGTGCGGCCCCGGCGGAAGCCCGCCGCCGAGGTCGGCACGCCGATCAGCGAGATGCCCTTGGCGCCGGCGTCCGGGTCGGTCTTGCAGGCGACGATGGCGAAGTCGGCCATCGCACCGTTGGTGATGAAGGTCTTCGCGCCGGTGATGACGTACTCGTCGCCGTCACGCACGGCGCGGGTCGTGATGCCCTGCAGGTCCGACCCCGTGCCCGGTTCGGTCATGCAGATGGCGCCGATCCACTCGCCGCCGGCGAGCTTGGGCAGCCACTCCTTCTTGCGCTCCTCGTCGGCGTAGGCGAGCACGTAGTGGGCGACGATGCCGTTGTGCACCGACACGCCCCACGCGCTGTCGCCGCTGCGGGCCTGCTCCTCGTAGAGCACCGTCTCGTGGGCGAACGTGCCACCGCCCCCGCCGTAGGCCTCGGGAATGGACAGGCACAGCAGGCCGACCTCACCGGCCTTGGTCCACACCTCGCGGTCGATCTGCTTGTTCTCGACGAACCGCTCCTGGTGCGGGACGAGCTCCTTCTCGCAGAACGACGCGCGAGCCCGCGAAAGTCGTCGAGCTCCTCGGTCAGCCACGAACTCCTGGGCAACTGCAACGGCACGGGTGGCCTCCTCATCAACAGCACTGTTGGCGCGCGGTCCGGCGAACGCCGGGTGGAAAACATTCCAGCCGGTATGTAAGTTCCGGTCGGAATCTACAACCCGCCGCCCGAGCCGGTAAAGGGATCGACCGTGCCGACCACCCCACGCGCCCACGACCACCGCGCCCAGGCGCCCCGAGCGCAGGCGCATCGAACACAGGCCCAGCGCCGTGCGCACACCCGCGGCGCCCTCCTGGACGCGACGATCGACTGTCTCGTCGAGCTGGGCTACCCGCGGACGTCGATGCAGGAGATCTGCGCGCGGGCCGGGGTGTCGAAGGGCGCCGTGCAGCACCACTTCGCGTCGAAGTCGGAGCTGATGGCCACGGCCGTCGAGCACCTGACCACACGCATCCAGGAGCGGGGTGCGCCGGACGTGCGGCAGCTGCCCGACGGTCCGGAGCGCATCGCGGCGGCGATCGACCTGTTGTGGAACTCCTACTCCGGCACCCTCGCGACCGCGGCGATGGAGCTGTGGATCGCTGCGCGCACCGATCCGGAACTGCGTGCGGCGATGCGCCCGGTCGACCGGGCACTGGCGCGGTCGGCGCTCGAGCTGTTGACGTCGGTCTCGGGCGATCTGCCCGAGGACAAGGCGCAGTCGCTGTTCTGGATGACCGTGAACCTCACGCGTGGACTGGCGCTCGACGCCGAACTGGGCGGCGATCCGCGCCGCCGGGAGCAGCTGCTCGAGCAGTGGAAACAGATGGCGACCGCGCACTTCGCGTCCTGAATCGCCCGCCCACGCCCGACGCGCGCGGGCGTGGGCGGGTCGGCCGGGGTTGCGCGCGGAGGTAAGGTATTACTCGGGAGTAACAGTCATGGGTGACGGGTCGCCGGAGGTGCACGCCCCCACCCTGGACACGACATTGTTCGTTCGGAGGGAAACCGTGACCAGCACCGCGCCGAGCGCGCCCGATCAGTCCGGACAGACCGGAAGCCCCGCCGACCCGATCGGCGGCGTGCCCGGCGCGCCCTCCCGTCAGCGGGCCGCGGAGCTGCTCGCCCGCGTGACCGTCGGCCTCGACGGCCGTCCGGTCGAGATGCCCGCGCCGTTCACCGGCACGCCGATGGCGACGCTGCCGCAGGCCGGCGATGCGAGGTGCGGGCGACGTTCAAGCTGGCCCGCGACGCCCAGCGCACCTGGGCGGCCAAGCCGGTGCGCGAACGCCAGCGGGTGCTGGCCCGACTGGTCGACCTGGTGCTGGAGCGACAGGACGAGGCGATGGACCTCGTCCAGGTCGAGGCCGGCAAATCGCGCATCGACGCCTTCGACGAGATCCTCGCGACGAGCCTCGTGGCGACCTACTACGGCAAGAACAGCGCGCGCATCCTCGCGCCGAAGAAGCCTCCGGCGTGCTGCCGGTGCTGACGAAGACGGCGGAGAACCGGCACCCGAAGGGCGTCGTCGGCGTGATCTCCCCGTGGAACTACCCGCTGGCGCTCACCGCGATGGACGTGTTGCCCGCGCTCGCGGCGGGCAACACGGTGGTGCAGAAGCCGGACAACCAGACGGCGCTGTCGGCGCTCTGGCTGCACGAACTGGCCGCCGAGGCCGGCCTGCCCGCCGACGTGTGGCAGGTGGTGCTCGGTCGCGGTTCGGTGATCGGCGACGCGATCGTCGACGAGTCCGACTACGTGTGCTTCACCGGCTCGACCCCGACCGGCAAGCGGATGGCCGGCCAGATCGCGGGACAGCTGACGAGCTACTCGTTGGAGCTCGGCGGCAAGAACCCGATGGTGGTGCTGCCGGACGCCGACATCAGCAAGGCGGCCTCGGGCGCGGTGACGGCCTGCTTCTCCTCGGCCGGGCAACTCTGCGTCGCGGTGGAGCGGATCTACGTGCACGAGAGCATCCACGACGAGTTCGTGCGCACCCTTGCCGAGCGCACGAAGGAGATCACCCTCGGCGGAGCGTTGAACTACCGCGCCGACGTGGGCTCGCTGACCTCGCAGGACCAGCTCGACACCGTGTCCTCGCACGTCGACGACGCGCGCGCGGCCGGCGCGACGGTCGTCACCGGTGGCAGGCCGCGGCCGGACATCGGTCCGCTGTTCTACGAGCCGACCGTGCTCACGGGCGTGACGGAGAAGGCGAAGCTGTTCCGCGAGGAGACGTTCGGCCCCGTGGTGTCGGTCTACTCCTACTCCGACGTCGACGAGGCCATCGCGCGCGCAACGACACGGAGTTCGGCCTCAACGCCAGCGTGTGGACCCGCAACACCCGCCGCGGCGCGGAGGTGGCCGCGCGGATCAAGGCGGGCACGGTCAACGTCAACGAGGGCTACGCCGCCACGTTCGGCACCGTGGGCCTGCCGATGGGCGGCATGAAGGACTCCGGCGTCGGCCGGCGCAACAGCGACGAGGGTCTGCTCAAGTACACCGAGGCGCAGGCCGTCGCGGTGCAGCGCGGGCTGCCCCTGCGCCCGATGCGCGGCGTGCCGACACGGCTGTGGGCACGGGTCATGACGTGGGGTATCGCGCTGCTGAAGCATCTCCCCCGGCGCTGACCTCGCCGACGAGCAGACCTCGTTCGTAGGCGGCGGCGACGGCCTCGGCCCGTCGCCGCACGCCGAGCTTGCCCATCGCGCGGGAAAGGTGCACGCTCACCGTCTTCTCGCTGATGTACAGCTCGGCGCCGATCTGCCGGTTGGTCCGTCCGAGGGCGACCAGTTCGAGGACCGACAGCTCGCGTCCGGTGAGGACGTCCGGCACGGGTGCAGGCCCGGTGCCGATTCCGGCGCGGCGGGCAAGCGCACGCACGGCGTCCCGCAGCGGCGGCGCGCCGAGCTCGGTGGCGACGCGATCGGCCTCGGCCAGTTCGCCGGCCGCCTCGTCCCAGCGCCGTTCGTCCCGGCGCCGTTCGTCCCGGTCGCCGGCGGCGAGCAGCGCCTCGGCGAGGTGCAGCCGGCACACGGCCTGCTCGTACACGGCGCCGTAGTCGAAGGCCTCGACGACGGCCCGCCACGCCGCCGGATCGGCGGGGCCGTGCAGTCCGCCGGCCGCGGCCTCGGCACGGGCGTACCAGGCGCGACCCTCCGGCCCCATCTCTCCGCTCCGCGGGATCGACGTGTCCCGACAGTGACGGACCCCCGCCCACAGCGCCTCGCCCGCTGCCACGGCCGGTGCGGGATCGTCGCCACCGCGGCGCGCGGCCGCGGCCCACGCCGCGCACGCCTCGAGTCCCACGGCGCCGACCCGAATTCCCGCGGGTGAGTACGGGAAGTCGGCGGCGATCCAGTCGAGGCCCTCGCGGGCGCGCGCGGCGGCGCCGGCGAACTCGCGCCGCCAGTACCCCACGGTCGCACCGCCCAGCGACGCGGCCAGCGCGATCCACAGGTCGGCCCGGCGATGCTCGCGCAGTCGTTCGATCAGTTCTGCCGCCTCGTCGAGGCGGCCGCGGGCGATGTCGAACTCGACGTCGCCGGCACCGACGAACGCCTCCGCGGTCGTCGACGGTGCCGCGCGGCGTTCGCCGACCTCGGGCGGCCAGTCGCCCGTGGCGAACCGGAGTGCCAGGTGGCGCACGCGCAGGCTGATCCCCAAGAAGCTCCACCGCAGGCCCGCCGCCTCGGCCCGCGCGAGCGCCGCGCCGTACAGCTCCCGGGCGGGTACGACCTCGCCGGCGTCCTCGTGGCTCACGCCCAGCAGATATCCCGCGCGCGCCTCGACGTCGAAGGCACCGAGTTCCCGGGCCCGGTCCCGCGCCTCGGCCAGCACCGTCCGGGCCTCGCCGGGATACCCGGCGTTGTCGGCCAGCCCGCCGACGACCACGAGCACCAGGATCTCGAGCACGGGATCACCGGATTCGCGGGCCCAGCCGAGCGCCTCGTCGGCGACGACCCTGGCCTCCTCGTAGCGCTGCTCGGCCCGCAACATCCGGGCCCGCAGCTCGAGGACCGTGGCGCGGTCCGCGGCCGTGCCCTCCGACGTACCGCACAGCAGTTGCCACGCCGTCTCGACGGTGTCCAGGCCCTCGTCGAACGTGCTGTCCAGCCAGGACAGCACCTCGGCGAGTCGAGACCACGCGCGGGCGGCCAGGACGGGGTCGACGGTGGGCTCGGTGCCCACGCGCTCGACGGCGCCGCGAGCGAGCGTGATCGCGCGTTCCGGTTCACCGGACGCCGCCGCGCAGGCCGCCGCCCGCATCAACAGGGTCACCTCGTCGTGCCCGGCCTCGGGGTCACGCTGCTCGGCCGGGACGGCGTCGACGATGTCGAGGGCCTGTTCGAGATGCCGCAAGGCGCTGCCCGGGGCGCCGAGCCGTTCGGCCTCGTCGGCGGCACGGACCGCGGCGGCCAGGGCAACCGGGAAGTCCTTGGCGTGCAGGCTGTGGTGGGCGAGCTCGGCGTCGCGGCCGCGCCGCGGCGCGCCACCGGCCAGCCATGCCGCGTAGGCCCCGTGCAGCCGGGTCCGTTCGCCGGGGAGCAGGTCGGCGTAGACCGCTTCGCGCAGCAGCGCGTGCCGGAATCGGTAGCTGCTGCCGTCGGCCACGAGCACGTGGTGGTGCACCGCCTCGCGCAGCGCCTCCTCGAGCTCCTCCGGGTCGTCGCCCACCAGGTCGACCAGGGCGGCGTGTCCGATGCCGTGACCGACGACCGCCGCGCACCGCAGCGCCCGCCGCGTCGCCGCGCCGAGCCGTTCGACCCGCGCCAGCAGCAGGTCGGTGAGCGCCATCGGCAGTTCGTCGGCCACGGCGTCGGCGGCCACCAGCTCCTCGGCGAAGAACACGTTGCCCTCCGAGCGGGCGACCAGGTCGTCGACGACGGCAGGCGGCAGCCCGCCGGCGGCCTCGTCCGACAGGGCCGTGACGACGCTGCGGGCGTCGTCGGGGCCGAGCGGCAGCAGGTCGAGCCGTTCGAGCCGCGGCAGCCGGGCCAGTTCGGCCAGCACCGGGCGCAACGGATGCCTCCGGTGGACGTCGTCGGCGCGATAGCTGGCCACCACCAGCAACCGTTGCCTGCCCAGCCGGGAACACAGGAACGACACGAGCGAGCGGGTCGACGCGTCCGCCCAGTGCAGGTCCTCGACGACGAGCACGACCGGCTGCGTGGCCGCGAGGTCGCCGAGCAGGCCGAGGATCGCCTCGAACAGCTGCAGCTGGCCCGCCTCGGCCGGCGCCGACCTGCCGAGGACGCCGGTGAGGTCGTCGCCGACCGCCGACGCCGCCGGCGTGAACACCGGCGATGCGGCCGGGTCCGACAGCTGGGCCAGCAGCCGGCCCACCGCAGGCCGGCTCGCGAGCGCCTCCTCGGCGCCGGCACTGCCCGCCAGCAGGCCCAGGGCCTCCACGATCGGCAGGTACGGCAGTCCCCCGGACTGCAGATCCAGGCACCGTCCGGTCAGCACCGACGCACCGGATGCGGCGGCGCGTTCGGTGAACTCGGCCAGCAGCCGGGTCTTGCCCACCCCCGCGTCGCCGGCCACCACCACCCCACCGGCCTCACCGTCACGGGCCCGCTGATGGGC
The DNA here is from genome assembly GCF_001942305.1 of Saccharomonospora sp. CUA-673. Taxonomy (GTDB): domain Bacteria; phylum Actinomycetota; class Actinomycetes; order Mycobacteriales; family Pseudonocardiaceae; genus Prauserella. The sequence goes on from NZ_MKKE01000034.1 coordinate 40,032, forward strand.
ACGCTCCAGCTGCGTCAGCTCGGCGTCACGGCCGATGAGCGGAACGGAGGAACCCAGACGAGCCACCGACGCATTCTCGCGCATGTCGCCGCCGATTCGTCGCTTTTTCCTCACCCCTCGGCGGTGCGGCGGCGACGGAACCACGAACGCCGATGCCGGCGCTGCTCGCCCTGGTGCCGCGAGCACGGTGGGGGTTGGGTTCGGGTGGTGGTGCGGCGCAGCTGCTCCGCGCGGTACTCCGCCTCGGCCTGGATCGGGTCCAACCAGGGCCGGTACTGATGGTCGCGGCTCATGACGGCCGGCTCCTCTCGTCCACGAATGCTGTGCACGAGAGGTTGGTCCTGAGTCAGGGGCCGCCGCGTCGGGCGATCACGTCGACCTCGAACGTGCGGACCGTGCGATCCGCGTCCGACCCCTTACCCGCCTGTGGCCGGGTCACACCCCGGGTAAGGGATCGCGGATTGTGGCGCTCAGGGAAGGTCGAGGGCGCCGCGACGGGCCGAGCTGAGCACGGCCTCCCATTCGGCCGACGACAACTGCAGCATGCCGGCTGCGGGGTTCTTCGAGTCGCGCACCGCGGTTCCTCCCGGGAGGAACGCGACCTCGACACAGTCGTTGCCGCCGCCGCTGTAGGTGCTCTTGCGCCAGCCGAGTTCGCCGGGGACGGGGAACGAGGACGCGGGTAACGGGGCGCTGGCCATCTGCTCTCCTTGTCGGGCTCCGGAGTGTCGCCGCTCCGGGTGATGCTCTACTTCAGTGCGGTATGCGTACGTTGGGGCCTGACCGGGGCCGTTCGGGCAGGTCAGGGCCACCTGGTGCACAGCCCGCCCGGCCCCGGGTGTCAGGTGTCGTGTTTCTCGAACCGCCGTGCGGCGGCCTCGATGAGGTCGGCCGAATCGTCCGGTTTCGCCGCTGCGGCGCGTAGGTGGTCGAACATGAGCGCGTAGCGGTGAACCTCGGAGGCCTCCTCGAGATACAAACCGCCATTCGTGCTGTCGACGTAAACGACGTCCTGGTCGGCCTGCTCCGGAAAACCGAGAATGACGAACGGACCTTCCATTCCCGGATGTGCGCCGCCGTCGAACGGGACGACCTGGATCGTGGCGTGCGGCAGGGTGGCGATGTCGGCCATGCGCCACAGCTGTTCGGCCATCACCTCGGGACCGCCGACGGCGCGGTGCAGCACGGCCTCGTCGATGACCGCCCAGTATTCGGGCGGGTGGACGTCGCGCAGCAACGCCTGGCGTTCCATCCGGGCCGCGACGCGGCGTTCGATCTCGTTCTCGGTGGCATCGGGCCGCATCGCCCTGATCACCGAATGTGCGTATCTGCGGGTCTGGAGCAGGCCGGGAACGAGGAGCGCCTGGTAGGCGCGCAGCGAGCTGGCGTCGGCCTCGAGGCCGACGAACGTGCCCGTGAAGACCTCGTTGTAGGCGTGCCACCATCCGCGTTTGCGGGCCTGCCTGGCCAACTGGACCAGCGCTTCGAGCTCCTCCCCCATCAGCCCGTACAACTCGAGCATGTCGCGGGCGTCCCTCGGTGTTACCCCCACGTTGCCCGTCTCGACCCGGCTGACCTTCGAGGCCGAACACTCGAGTCGTTCGGCCACGTCGTCAATCGTCAGGTCCGCCGCTTCCCTCAGTCTGCGCAGTTCCCCCGCCAACCTACGACGGCGGACGGTCGGGCCGTGCCCACGCGTCATCGCTCACCTCCACCTCGACACCCGACCCATCTAACCATCGCGCGCAAAAAAAGGAACTGACGGTGAAACACTTCATCCCGTTTCTGTCCAACATTCGCACAAACTGCAAATTGCACGGCTGTTTAATCGTCCTACCTGTCCGGGAAAACCACGCACAGGTGCGCACGTGACGACCCGTGGCCGGTCACAGGACGCGGACGAGACCCTCCTGGACGACGGTGGCGATGTGCGAACCGTCGTGGGCGAAGAACTGCCCGGTGGCCAGGCCTCTCGCGCCGGACGCGGTGGGTGAGGTGCTGTCGTAGAGGAACCAGTTGTCGGCGCGGAAGGGCCGGTGGAACCACAGCGCGTGGTCGAGGCTGGCGCCGAGCACCTGGTCGACCTCCCAGTACACGTCGTGTTCGGCGAGCACGGAGTCGAGGAGGGTGAGGTCGGAGGCGTAAGTCAGGACGCACACGTGCAGCAGCGGGTCGTCGGGCAGGTCGCCGTCGGCTTTCATCCACACCTGGTTGCGGCCCGGCCATTTGCCGGTCTCGCGGGTGACCCAGGGCGGGTCGTTGACGTAGCGCATGTCGAGGGGGCGGGGGCCGGCACGCATGGGCAGCGCGTCGGCGTAGGGCGCGACGCGTTCGGCGAGGGTGGGCAGGGTCTCGGGTTCGGGCACGTCGGGCCGCGACGAGGAGTGTTCGACGCCGGCTTCGTCCTTCTGAAAGGAGGCGGACAGCGCGAAGATGGCCTTGCCGTGTTGCACGGCGGTGACGCGGCGGGTGGTGAAGGAACGTCCGTCGCGGATGCGGTCGACCTCGTAGACGATGGGCACGGTGGGGTCGCCGCCGCGGATGAAGTAGGCGTGCAGCGAGTGGACATGCCGTTCGGTGGGCACGGTGCGTCCGGCGGCGACGAGCGCTGACCTGCGACTTGTCCGCCGAACACGCGGGTGGGCGAGTTGGGTGGGCTGACCCCGCGGAAGATGTTCTCCTCGATTTTCTCGAGGTCGAGCAGGTTCACCAGTTGGTCGAGCACCGGTTGGCCGGTGGCTCCCCCGTCGGCGGCCGCGGCGGCGGCGCGTGCCAGTTCCGTCATGGGGCGATTCTGGCACTACCGCCCGAATGGGTCAGGCGTGGTCTTCCTCGCCGAGTCGGTGGACGCGGATGAGGTTGGTGGAGCCGACGGTGCCGGGGGGCGAGCCGGCGACGATGACGACGAGGTCGCCGTGCTGGTAGCGGCCGGTTTCGAGCATGGCGCGGTCGCACTGTTGGATCATGCGGTCGGTGGAGTCGGCCTTGGGCACGAGGTTGGTGGTGGTGCCCCAGGTGAGTGCGAGTTGGCTGCGGACGCTTTCGAGCGGGGTGAACGCGAGCAGGGGCAGGCGCGTGTGGAGGCGCGCGAGCCTGCGCACGGTGTCGCCGGATTGGGTGAAGGCGACGAGGGCCTTGGCGTTGAGGCGTTCGCCGATGTCGCGGGCGGCGTAGGAGATGACGCCGCGCTTGGTGCGGGGCACGTGGGACAGGGGCGGCACGGCGGGCAGGTCGGCCTCGACGGCTTCGACGATGCGGGCCATCGTTTCGACGGTTTCGATGGGGTATCGGCCGACGCTGGTTTCGCCGGAGAGCATGACGGCGTCGGCGCGTCGAGGACGGCGTTGGCGACGTCGGAGGCCTCGGCTCGGGTGGGCCGCGAGTTGCCGATCATCGAGTCGAGCATCTGGGTGGCGACGATGACGGGCTTGGCGTTCTCGCGGGCGATCTGGATGGCGCGTTTCTGGACGAGCGGCACCTGCTCGAGGGGCAGTTCGACGCCGAGGTCGCCGCGGGCGACCATGAGGCCGTCGAAGGCGAGGACGACGGCTTCGAGGTTGTAGACGGCCTCGGGTTTCTCGAGTTTGGCGATGACGGGGACGCGGCCCTTGCCGCTGCGGTCCATGACCTGGTGGACGAGGTCGATGTCGGCAGGTGAGCGCACGAAGGACAGGGCGATGAAGTCGACGCCGAGCTCCATGGCGAATTCGAGGTCTTCGATGTCCTTGTCGGAAAGGGCGGGCACGGACACGTCCATGCCGGGCAGGGAGACGCCCTTGTTGTTGCTGACGGTGCCGCCCTCGGTGACGGAGCAGACGACGTCGGATCCGTCGACGCTGTCGACGACGAGGCCGACCTTGCCGTCGTCGACGAGGAGCCGGTCGCCGGGTTTGGCGTCGTCGGCGAGGCCCTTGTAGGTGGTGGAGACGCGGTCGTGGGTGCCGACGACGTCTTCGACGGTGATGCGCACGGTGTCGCCGGTGCGCCATTCGACGGGTCCGCTGGCGAAGGTGCCGAGGCGGATCTTGGGGCCTTGGAGGTCGGCGAGGATGCCGACGGCGCGTCCGGTGTCGGCGGCGGCGGAGCGCACGAGTTCGTAGACCTGTTTGTGGTCGTCGTGGTCGCCGTGGCTGAAGTTCATGCGGGCGACGTCCATGCCCGATACGACGAGGTCGTGGACCTTCTCCGCCGTCGCGGTTGCGGGACCCAGGGTGCATACGATCTTCGCTCGTCGGCTCACGCCTGCACAGCCTAGTGTGTCCGCGTCGCCACGTCTTGACCGATCCGGCGCGGCGCGCGTGGGGTGGTGGTGTATCGGCTCCGGTGCCGGTCAGCGACGTGGGAGTTCGCTCACACCGACGTGGTCGCGGGCCCAGGCGTGAGGTCGCGCAGTTGGTGCCAGGCGGTGCGCACGCGGTCGAGGCAGTGCGGTTCGTGGAGGGTGTCGTCGGGCGGCCAGGTGTGAATGGCGTAGAGCCGTTTGTGGCGGAGCAGGTCGAGGCGAGGGTGGGAGGGGTCGACGCCGCGGGGTCGGGTCTGAGTTGTTCGCCGGCGATGTCCCAGCCGCGGCTCCGGAGATGTTCGAGGACGGTCTCGAGTGCTGTGCCGTGGACGGGCGTGTCGACGGCGCGGCGGTAGCGGGCAAGCTGGTCGGCGGCAAGGTGGAAGCATCCGCCGCCGACGCGCATGCCGGCGGGGCCGACCTCGACGTAGTAGGCGCCGCCGCCGCGTCCGGCTTCGATGACGCCGCCGCAGTGGGTCTTGTAGGGCGTTTTGTCCTTGGCGAAGCGCACGTCGCGGTAGGGCCGGAAGACCTTGGGTTCGCCGAGGTCGGAGAACTCGTCGGCCAGCTCGGCGAGGAGTTGCTCCATGGGAGCGCGCACGTCGCGGTGGTAGGTGGCGGAGTTGGCGTCCCAATACGCTTTGGAGTTGTCAACGACCAGGCCGTCGTAGAAGTCGATGGCGTACTCGCCGAAGCCGGTGAATCCCACGGGACGAACGTAGGACATCGGCGAGAGGTCAGGACGGCGGCGGGGTGAGGACGGCCGGGACGGTTGCGGTGTAGGTGGTGCCGTGGGGTGTGGTGATGGTCGTGGTGCCGCGGGTGGGGTTGTGGCTGTGGGTCCAGCGTGGGTGGTGTTTGAGGCGGTGGTGGTGTCG
>NZ_MKKE01000035.1 GCF_001942305.1 Saccharomonospora sp. CUA-673
GAGACCTGCCCGCCGGCGAGGCACCGCTCACCCCAAGCGCAGATCCCACGCCCAAACCGCCAACACAACGACGCGAAATGCCAACACGGCGACGCAGAATGCTGACACGGCGACACGGGGTGCCAACACGACGACGTGAACTGCCAACGCGCCGCCGCAGACTGCTGACACGGCAACACCAACGCAGCCCCACGAACCCCCTACTCCAAACTCTCCCGAGAAATGGGAAAGTCGAAGTACTCATCGGGATAAGGCTCGTCCTCCAAGGTGAAGTGCCACCACTCCACCGGGTAATCACCGAATCCGGCGTCGGCCATGATGTCGCGGAGGAGGAATCGGTTCTCGCGCACCTCGTCGGGGACGCCGGGGTATTCGGTGGCGGCGGTCTCGTCGAAGCAGTCGAATCCGGTTCCCATGTCGACGGAGTTGTCGGGGAACCGCTGGTCCTGTGGGGCGTAGCATTCGACGAGCGGTTCGCCGGGCTTGTAGGGCCGCTGGGGTTGCGCGGGGAGTTCGACGAGGGTGAGGTCGATGGTGCTGCCGCGGCTGTGTCCGGATTGTTCGGCGATGTACCCCTCGGGGAACAGGCGGTCCTTGTCGATGCGCGGGTAGAACTCGTCGCGCATGCGGTCGTTGCCGGGTTGTTGGGCCCAGCGGACGAAGTCGTCGACGGAGCGTTGCGGGCGGAAGCAGTCGTAGACCTTGAGGGTGTAGCCGTGGGACAGGGCGGCCTGTTGGGCGTCGCGGACTGCGTGGGCGGCGTCCTCGGTGAGCAGGCACAGGGGCTCTTCGTAACCGGTGATCGGCCTGCCGACGAAGTTGTGGTGTCCGACGTAGCGGATCTCGTGCAGGATCGTCGGGTCGACGTCACTTAGTGCGACGAACGATTCCGGTGCGCGATCACCGCCGGTGGCCGGTGTCTTGTCCTCGGCGGCGGTGGCCGTGCCGACGGTCATTCCGCCGAGCAGGACGGCGGCGAGGACGCTCGATGCGACCCGTTTCCATGGCGAGTTGTGGTGCGAGGTCGGAGTCATGGCGGGCTTCTTAGCACCGCCGGCGGACCGCGACAAGACACCCGAATGCCGCAATGCATCCACTGTGGACGAACCACACCCTCGACGGGCCGAATGCCGATCTCGCGCACAGATCGCCAACACGGCGACGCGAGATGCCGACACGGCGACGTGCATTGCCGACACGGCGACGTGGGGTGCTGACACGGCGGCGTGGGGCTCCTTGCGCGGCTGAGACGCATGTCACCGGGTTCGCCGTGCGGGAAAACCCGTTGGCAGGGGAAACCGTCGGTGTGCCAACCTAGACTCATCCGGGAACGACTCCGTGGTCCCGCCACGCCGTCATTCGCCGTACACCGTACGTTCTACCCGGTTTCCGCCTGCCGGGCATAGTTACGGCCTTCCGCGCGTTGGTCCCTCCGGGACGCTCGAGAGCTCCGCCGCGCCGGGCCGGACCGTGCCCACACGGCGGCAGCAACAGCACCACTCGCCAGCTCCACGCGCACAAGGGGGACCGCATGACCAACACTGCCCACGCCGACTCGGGGTCGGACCAGCCTGGGCAGCCCGACCACGGGGGCACCGACGGCAGCGCCAACGCCGATCCGAAGGCGATGCTGTTGATCGGCATGCTCGTGGCGTCGGCGTTCGTCATGATCCTCAACGAGACGATCCTGAGCGTGGCGCTGCGCGACCTCAGCACCGAGCTGAACGTCACCACGACGACGGCCCAGTGGCTGACCAGCGGTTTCCTGCTCACCATGGCCGTGGTCATTCCCACCACGGGTTTCCTGCTCGAACGGTTCACCCCGCGGCAGGTTTTCCTCGCGTCGCTGACGTTGTTCAGCACGGGCACCCTCGTGTCGGCGCTCGCGCCGGCGTTCGGCGTGCTGCTCACGGGCCGGGTGATCCAGGCGTGCGGCACCGCGGTGATGATCCCGCTGCTGATGACGTCGGTGATGCGCCTGGTGCCCGAGGAACGCCGCGGGTCGACGATGGGCACGATCAGCATCGTCATCGCCGTCGCTCCCGCGCTCGGTCCCACGATCGGCGGTGCGATCCTCTCCGGCCTCGGCTGGCGGTGGATGTTCTGGCTGGTGCTGCCGCTGTCCGTGGGTGCCCTGTTGATCGGCGCCAAGTGGCTGGATCTGCACAGCGAGACGCGCCGGGTTCCGCTCGACGTGTTCTCGGTGATCCTGTCCGCGCTCGGCTTCGGCGGTCTGCTGTACGGGCTCTCGTCGATCGGCGAGGGCGGCGGCGAGCACCTGGTGCCGCCGTGGCTGCCGATCGTCCTCGGCGCCGTCGCGTTGGCGGTGTTCGTGCGCCGGCAGCTCCGCCTGCAGCGGGCGGACCGGGCTCTGCTGGACCTACGTCCGTTCGCCATCCGCGACTTCGTCGTGTCCCTGACGCTGACGGGTCTGCTGTTCATGTGCCTGCTCGGGGTGGCGTCGATCCTGCTGCCGCTGTATCTGCAGGAGGTCATCGGCGTGTCGACGTTCCAGAGCGGACTGGCCGTGCTGCCCGGCGGTCTCGTCCTGGGTCTGCTCGGCCGTCCGGTGGGTGCGCTGTACGACCGGGTGGGCCCGCGCCCGCTGGTCATCCCCGGCACGGTCGCCATGGCGGCGGGCCTGTGGCTCTACACGACGCTCGGCCCTGGCTCGTCCATGCTCACCGTGGTCGTCTACCACGTGATCATGATGACCGGTCTCGCGCTGATGATGACGCCGTTGATGACGCAGGCGCTCGGCTCGTTGACCCACCACCTGCACTCGCACGGCAGCGCGATCCTGGCGACGCTGCAGCAGGTCGCGGGCGCGTTCGGCACGGCCGTGTTCATCACCGTCGCCACGCTCGGCAGCGCCGTGGGCGCCGTGCGACCGGACGCCGACGGCCTGCGCGTGGCGTTCATGGGCGCCGGCGTGATCGGCCTGATCGCGGTCGGCACGTCACTGCTGCTCAGCAAGGAGAAGGCGCACGCCGAGGGCGGCGCCCCCGTCCACTGAGCCCGGTGCGGTGACTACCCACGCAGGTGCCGGAGGGCGGCGTCGACGAGCGGGCGGCGGGCCTGCCGGGTCCGCTCGCCGATGGCTGCGGCGGCCTCGGCACCGAAGCCGTCCGGGGTTCCGCTGTCGAACGGCGGCGCGGGGTCGTATTCGAGTCGCAGCTGCACCTCGCGGGCGACGTCCTCGCCGGCGATCTCCGCGGCGAGTGTCAGGCCGAAGTCGATGCCGGCCGTGATGCCGCCGCCGGTGATGACGTTCCCGTCGACCACGACCCGCTCGGACACCGCCGCGACGCCGAACTCGGCCAGCATCGGCAGCGACGCCCAGTGGGTCGTCGCCCGTCTACCCGTCAACAGTCCCGCCGCGGCGAGGACGAACGAACCCGTGCACACCGACGTCACCCACCGCGCGCCCCGCGCCTGACGGCGGACGAACTCGAGGACCGCGTCGTCGGTCAACACCTCGAACGCGCCCTGCCCACCCGGCACGAGCAGCAGGTCCGCCTGTGGGGCCTCGTCGAACGTCACCGTCGGTATGATCGACCAGCCGCCGTCGCACCGCACGGGATCGGTGGTGCGCCACGCGAGATCCAGCACCACCCCGGGCGTCGCCGACAGCACCTGCGCGGGTCCCGTCAGGTCGAGCTGGGTGAGGTTCGGCAGCAACACCGCCACCGCACGGACCGCCGCGGGTTCCGTCGACTCGCTCATGCCGGCCAGCCTGCCAGCGCCGAAACCGACCCCGACACAGGGCTTCACTCCGGCGGCGTAGTGTGCCATCTTGTCCGTACAGCTTATGCGTACAAGTGCCGGTGCACGGGGTGTGTGCCGGGAGCCGACAAGGAGGCCGGCGTGAGCACACTGGAGACATCGCGCGTTCCCCTGTTCGCCACGATGCAACGCATCCCCGGCGGGTTGATGCTGATCCCGCTGGTCCTGGGGGCATTGACGGGAACGTTCGCGCCGGGCTTCCTCGAGATGGGCAGCTTCACGACGGCCCTGCTGGCCGACAGTGCGCTGCCGCTGATCGCGCTGCTGATCTTCGCCACGGGTACGCAGGTGAGCGCGCGTACCGGTGGTCCGATCCTCGCGACCGCGGGCACGTTGCTGCTGATGAAGAGCCTGATCCCGGCGGGTCTGGCCGTGCTGCTGGGCCTGTGGGTCGGTCTCGACGGGGTGCTCGGCATCTCGTTGCTCGCGCTGCTGGCCGCGGTCGACAACAGCAACGGCGGACTGTGGCTCGCGTTCACCGGTCAGTACGGCGACGAACGGGACCGCGGCGCCTACATCGCCAGCGCCATCAACGACGGTCCGTTCCTGACGTTGCTGTTCCTCGGCGCCTCCGGCCTGGGCGACATCCCGTTCCTGGCGCTCGTCGGCGCGATCGTGCCGTTCCTGCTCGGCGTGCTCGTCGGCAACATCGACGCCGAGTGGCGCCGGGTCGTCAAGCCGGTGCCGAACATCGTCATCCCGTTCTTCGCGTTCGCGCTCGGCACGGCCATCGATCTCGGGGACATCGTCACCGGCGGCATCAGCGGCCTCGTGCTCGGCGTGATCGTCGCCCCGGTCACCGGTTTCTTCGTCTACCTCGGCTACCGCTTCCTGTTGCGTCGCGGTGCGATGTCGGGCATCGGGTTCGCGGCGGGCACGACGGCCGGCAACGCGATCGCCACGCCGGCGGTCGTCGCGGCGGCCGACCCGACGTTCCAGCAGTACGTGGGCACGGCGACCGCGCAGATCGCCGCCTCGGCGCTGGTCACGGCGATCCTTGCGCCCGTCATCGCGGCGTACATGCTGAAGCGGGCAGGGGTCCTCAAGCCGAACCCGACGGAGGCCGTGTGAACGAGAATTGCGGAGCCTGCGGAGCTGCGTTCACTAAGGCCGACCGGGTGCGGGCGTCCCGCAGGACACTGGAGGCCGTGTGAACGCTGAGATGCTGATCGTGGCGGACGACGTCACGGGGGCTGCGGACACGGCGGTGCAGTTCGCCGGTGCGGGCCGGCCGGCCGAGTTGCGGCTGCGGCCGGGTGCGAGCGATGCCCGGGTGGTCGCGGTCAGCACGGATTCGCGGGCCTGCTCGGACGTCGACGCCGCGGCCCGGGTGCGCGCGGCGATCGCGGACACCCCGGCAGCCCGGGTGTTCAAGAAGATCGATTCGACGGTGCGCGGTCCGATCCGCGCGGAGATCGACGCGGCGCTCGACGCACTGGCTCAGGTCGCCGGGCCGGACGTGGTGGCCGTCGTGTGTCCCGCGTTCCCGGGGGTTGGCCGCACGATTGCCGACGGGACGTTGTCGGTCGACGGCACCCCGGTGGCGGAGACGTCGGTGGGCCGGGACCCGGTCACCCCGGTGACGAGCAGCCACGTCCCGACGTTGCTGGGCGCGCCGGGGCTGCGCCTGGATCCCGCGGACGGGCCGGCCGAGCATGCGGCGCAGCTGCGGAAGGCGGGCCGGGTCGTCGTGGTCGACGCGGAGACCGACGCCGATCTCGACCGCATCGCCCTCGCCATCGACGAACTCGGCGACCGTGCGCTGCCGGTCGGCGCCGCGGGTCTCGCGGGCGCGCTGGCACGACTGCGCGGCTCCTCCGCCGCCACCGAGAAGCCGGATCCCACACCGTCCTCCGATGTGGACGGACCCGCCCTGGTGGTCGTGACGAGTCTGCATTCGGCGTCCCGGTCGCAGGTCCGCGCGCTGGCCGACGCCGGTGCCGCGCACCACGAGCCGGCGCCGGAGGCGATGCTCGACGACGACGCCTGGGAGACGTTCGCCGCGACGCTGTCGACGAACCCCGACGCGGAGGTCGTCGTGCTCAGCGCTCCCGAGCGGCAGGCGGACGGCCCGGAATCCGTTCCCCCGCCGGTCGTGGCGCAACGACTCGCCGACGCCGCGGCGCGGCTGGTGCGGACCACCTCCCCCGCCGGGCTCGTCGTCACAGGCGGCGACGGTGCCCGCGCGGTGCTGGAACGCCTCGACGGCATCGGCATTCGACTGTCCACAGGCGACGCCGAGGTGGGGCCGGGCGTGGCGGTGGGATCCGTCGTCGGCGGTGCCTCGCACGGTCTGGCCGTGGCGACGAAGGCCGGTGGATTCGGCGAACCCGACGTGTTGATCAGGGCCGCGCGTGCGGTCCGCGGAAGAAGGAGTACCCGTTGAACCAGCAGCAGGTGCCCACGCTGGCAGTGACCCTCGGTGATGTGGCCGGTATCGGCCCGGAGATCACGGCTCGGACGCTGCTCGAGCACGACGAGCTGCGCGCAGCGTGCCGGCCCGTGGTGATCGGCGATGCGGATGCGCTGCGCCGCGCCGTGACCGACGTGCTCGGCGGTGACGCGAGTGTGGTGCGTGTCGTCGACAGTCCGGCCGAGGCGACGAACGATCCGCGCACCATCGAGGTCGTCCAGGACGGACCGTCGCTGGGGCACGTGCCCTACGGCGAGCTCAGCGCCGACGCCGGGGACGGGGCGGCGCGGTTCGTGATGCGGGCGTGCGCGCTCGCGCGGGCCGGTGAGGTCGACGGCATCGTCACGGCCCCGCTGAACAAGGCCGCCATGCACGCGGGCGGACATCAGTGGCCGGGCCACACGGAACTGTTGGCGCACGAGTTCGGCGTCGAGAACTTCAGCCTCGTGCTGTCGGCGGGCGAGCTGTACTTCTTCCACCTGACGACGCACGTGTCGCTGCGGGACGCGATCACCGGGGTCGACGCGGAGCGGACCGACAACGTGCTGCGGCTCGTCGGCTCGTTCGCGCGGGCGCTCGGCAAGCCGGACGAGGCGATCGGCGTCGCGGGCCTCAACCCGCATGCCGGGGAGAACCGCCTGTTCGGCGACGAGGACGCCGACGTCCTGGAGCCGGCGGTGCAGAGGGCACGGGAGGCCGGCATCAACGCCGTCGGACCGTTGCCTGCGGACGCGCTGATCCCGCAGGCGGTGAAGGGCACGTGGAAGTTCGTCGTGGTCTGCTACCACGACCAGGGACATGCGCCGTTCAAGGCGGTGTACGGCGACGACGGTGTGAACATCACGGTCGGCCTGCCGGTGGTGCGCGTGTCGGTGGACCACGGCACGGCGTTCGACATCGCGGGCAAGGGCATCGCGCGCGAGGCGAGCCTGGTGCTGGCGGCACGCCGGGCGGCCGAGCTCGCGCCGGGGTGGCACCAGGTGTGGGAGACGGCGAAGGCGGGTTCGGCCTCGTGAGGCCCGCCGGGTTCGTAGACTGAGTCGCTATGGGCGTCGACCGCAGCACGCGCGCACCGCTGCATCAGCAGGTCGCGGACACGTTGCGCCAGGAGATCCTCGGCCACGACATCGCGCCGGGCGATGCGTTGCCGAGTGAGGCCGCCCTGTGTGAACGGTTCGGCGTGGCGCGCAGTGTGGTGCGGCAGGCCGTCGCCGGGTTGGCGGCCGACGGGCTGGTGACGCGGCGGCAGGGCAGGCCCACGATCGTCGCGCCGCCCACGGAGTACCGCCGGCTGGTGCAGCGCGCGACGGGCATGTTCGAGCAGTTCGCGCGGCGCGGTCATGCGCTGCGGACGACGGTGCGCGAGCTCGTGCCGGCCGACCCGCCGACGGAGGTGCGCGAGTTCCTCGGCACCGCCGACGCGTTGCGCCTGGAACGGGTCCGGCTCGTGGACGAGGAACCGTTGTCGTACGTACGCACGTGGCTGCCGACGGAACGGGTGCCGGGACTCGCGGCCGACGATCTGACGGACGCGTCGCTGCATCGGCTGCTGTCCCGGGTGTACGGGCTGCGGCCGATGCGCGGCGCGCGGCGGGTGCATGCGGTGGCCGCGGACGACAAACTGGCGGCCGAACTGCGCGTGGATCCCGGCGGTCCACTGTTGTTGCTCGAGGGCGGCACGACCGATCAGAACGACCGTCCGCTGGAATGGTTCAGCGCCTGGCACCGCGCCGATCGCGTCGCCTTCGACATCGATGTCTCCGACACGATGGAAACGCGACTGGGCTCCCCCGCCGGCACGGTGAGCGAGCCGGAGGCGCAGGGCGCTGCGAGTGCGCCGCGTGGTTCGGGTGGTTCGGGCGCTCCGGGTGGTCCGGACCTGGATCGCGCCGACCTCGGGCCGGCCGAGTTGAACCGCGCCCGCACCCTGCTGGCGGAACTGCAGCGCATCCTCGGCTGACGCCTCCGCCTACCGCGGCAGGTGCCGTACGCGTGGGCACCCGCCGCGGCATGCGCTTACGCCGGTCAGCCGATGATCAGGCTGAAGCTCTCGTAGTGGTCGGAGGTGTAGAAGAACTCGCCGCCGTTGCCGGTGACGATGCGCCGCTGGCCGCGGTGGTCCAGACCGGGCGTCTCGACGGTGTACTCGCGGTAGTAGCCCGAGCTGCAGGCGGGCAGGATGCCCTCGCGGTTCTGGAAGACGGTGTCGTCCTGCGGGTACGGGTAGGGCCCACCGTTCTCGATCAGACGGTAGGTATCGGTCGCCTCGGGCGGCAGGCTGCTGAGTCGGACCTGCGTGAACCCGGACGTGTCGCCGCAGTCGTTCTGCGCCACGGACACGGCGGACTGCGTGGCTGCCGCCGTGGCGGCGGTGGTGGCGGCGTGGGTGGTGTCGGTGGCGGTGCTGCCGGCCGCGGGAGCGGCGAAACCGAGCAGCGCCAGGACGAGGCCGAGGACCATGGTCACGATGCGTGATCTGTGATTAGCCATGCGCGGACCGTAACGCGTTGGTGTGACGTGCGCCCGACCGTGGAGTGAACGATTCACCGAATACCACGCAACAACCACCACACCGGCCCAATTCGGAAGTCTGGTTGCCCGCACCCGGGTCAGCCGGACGTGATCTCGAGGGTCAGCAGGTGGTAGCTCAGTGTCTTGCCGTGGCCGTCGAGGGTGGCCGAGCCCGTCACCCCTCCGCCGAGCACACCGGGGAGGCGGAAGACCAGTGCGGGCAGGCCGGCGACGACATGTCGGCGCACCTCGCCGGTGACCAGCGGTGCGAAGTGGGCGCCGACGACCTCACCGGTCAGCCGTCCCCGCAACACCGCGAACGCCTCCGCCGAGCGGGGGAACACCGCGAGCATCAGGGTGTCACCCTTGTCCCCCGCGCGGACGTCCGCCAGATCGTCCACCGTCCGCCGCGGCATCGCAGGCATCTCTGCGCTCACAGGACCGTCACCTCCGGTCGGACGTCCATCCGCGGCAGCAGGCACGAACGGACCGCGACGATCTCCCTGTGGTCGCTGCGCGCTCCCCCACCGCCGGCGGGTCCGTTGGTGTACAACGATTCCACCTCCCAGCCGACCGCCGACGCCTGCTCGGCGGTCGCACGCGCGCCGCGACCCGCAGCCGCACCTCGACGGGTTCCCCGGCCGGCGCGAGTCCGCGCAGCGCCGCTCCCGCCCCGATGTACTCGACCTCGATCGACGATTCGTCCAGACCGTGCACCGCGACGAGCCGCTCCCGCACGATGTCGGCCGCCATCCGCGCGCGGTCCAGGCACCGCGGGCCCGCATAGGTGATCTGCCCCTCGCCGAGCCACCCACCGCGGAACCCGAGGGTCACCTTCAACGACTCCGGCCGCGGCCTGCCCGCCGCACCGCGTGCGATCACTCTGTCCACTCCGGACTGTTCGAACGTGACGCCGGAGAAGTCCGCGACCACATCGGGGGTGACGTACGCACCCGGATCGTCCACCTCGTACAACAACTGCTCCCCGCACGTACGGGTGTCGAGCCGTCCGCCGGAGCGGGCGAGCTTGCCGAGAACCGCGGCGCCGTCGGCATCGACGTCGGCCAGCGGGAATCCCAGCCGCGCCGGATCGGGCACGGGTTTGGCCGGCGGATCTGCGAAGTAGCCGCCGGTGAGCTGCCCGGCGCATTCGAGCAGATGCCCCACGAGCGTGCCCCGCGCAAGCAGGTCGCAGTCCGCGCGGTCCCACCCGAACTCGTGCAGCAGCGGCCCCAGATACAACGCCGGGTCGGCCACCCGGCCCGTCACCACGACATCGGCACCGGCCGCGAGCGCCTCGGCCACGGGCTCCGCGCCGAGATAGGCGTTGGCGGAGATCAGCTCGTCGTCGATCTCGGACAACCGCGTACCGGTCTCCCACACCACCGGATCGCGCGTGCGCACGGCGTCGAGCACGTCGTCGCCGGTCACGATCGCGACCCGCGACGACAGGCCGAGCGCGTCGACCTCCGCGACCGCGCGCGCACCCGCCGCCTCCGGATGGGCCGCGCCCGAATTCGTCACGACCGTCGTGCCTGCCACCGCACAGTGCGGCAGGACGGCCCGCAACCGGGCGGCGAGCAACGGGTCGTAGCCCGCCGACGGGTCGGTGAGCCTGCGCGCATGACCCGCCGCGACGGTGCGTTCGCCGAGGCACTCGAACACGAGGTAGTCCAGGTTCCCGTGTTCGGCCAGTTCGACGGCCGGGTCGATGCGGTCGCCGGCGAACCCCGCCCCCGCGCCCAGCCGTACGGTTGTCCGCCCGCTCATGCCGCCCACACCGGAACCGCCCCCGTCGCGAACGCGACGGCCAACATCACCAGGCTCGTCAGCCACGCCCAGCCGATCAACCGCCGGATGTGCTTGCCGATGTCCACCCCGGCGAGCCCGACCAGCAGGAAGAACGCACCGGTCATCGGGCTGATCGGGAACCCGAGGGTCTCCTCGCCGATCAACGCGGCCTGCGCGAGATCCGCGCCGCTGATGCCGAACTGGTCACCGATCCCCGTCAACACCGGCAGCACGCCGAAGTAGAACGCATCCGGACCGAACACCAGACTGAGCGGAACGCCCAGCACACCGATGATCAACGGCAGCGCCGGGGCCGCACCCGCCGGAATCGCCTCCGCGGCGGTCACCGCCATCGCCTCGATCATGCCGCTCGACTCGAGGATGCCCAGGAACACACCCGCGGCCAGCAACGTCGTCGCCATCAGCATCGCACCCTTGGCATGGGCCTCGATGCGCTCGGTCTGCCGCTTCAGCCCCGGGTAGTTGACGATCAACGCCACGACCAGTCCGGCCAGGAACACCGCCTCCGGCGGCGCCACCGCGGCGACCAGCGCACCGATGACGGCCACGGTGAGCACGACGTTGAACCAGAACAGCCGCGGCCGCCGCAGGTGTTCCTCGTCCGCCCCGGTCCCCGACTCGGTCGCCGTGGCCGGCGCCGGCTCCGCGGCGTCACCCGTGCCACCGGTACCACCGCCCGCACCGGTCGATCCTGCCGACACGCCCACCTCCTGCTCGGCCCCGGCCGCGATGCGCCTGCTCTCCCGTTTGCCGAGCAGCCACGCGATCACCAGGGCGGTCACGATCCCGACGGCCTGCGCCGGGATCAACGGCACCCACAGTTCGTTGGCCGGAACTCCCGTCGTCGACGCCGCCCGCGCCGTGGGACCGCCCCAGGGCAGCAGGTTCATCACGCCCGCGCCGAGGCCGACACACGTCGTCAGCAGCAGCCTGCTCATGCCGAGCCGGTCGAAGATCGGCAGCATCGCCGGGATGGTGATGAGGAACGTCGTCGCCCCGGCCCCGTCGAGATGCGCCGCACAGGCCAGCGCCGTCGTCGCCGCGCACACGGTGGCGGGCGAGTCACCGGCCATGCCGACGATCCGCCGGATCACCGGATCGAACATGCCCGCGTCCCGCAGCACGCCGAAGAACGCGATGGCGAACACGAACATGGCCGCCGTTCCGGCGACATCGGCGATCCCGCCGCTCGCGAACTCCCCGATCTCCGTGGGACCGAATCCGGCCACCAGCGCGGCGACGATCGGCACGCCCGCCAGTGCCACGACGGCGGCCACCCGGTTCGTCAACAGCAGCGTCAGGATCACGCCGACGGTCAGGAATCCCAGCAAAGACACCATTGTCTTGGACCTCTCCAGTTGGGGTCGCCGCAGAGTCTGCGGTAGCCCACCCCTGGCGTCCAGCATGGATTCGGCATAGATTGATGCGCCGTGGGCATAGATCTCTCGCTGCGGCAGCTGCGGGTCGTCGTCGCGGTCGCCGACGCGCGCGGCTACAGCGCGGCCGCGCGGAAACTCCACATTGCACAGTCCTCGTTGAGCAGGGTCGTGTTGGAGGTCGAGCACCACGTCGGGGCCGTGCTGTTCGAACGCACCACGCGGCACGTGACCCCCACGGCCGACGGCGTCGAGTTCCTGCGCATCGCACGGCGGTTGCTCGCGGACGTCGAGGCCGCGTTCCACCACTTCGAGGGCTACCTCGCCGGAACCCGCGGCGCCGTGACGGTCGCGGCGCTGCCGTCCCTCGCTGCGAGCATGGTGCCGACCGTCCTGGCCGAGTTGCGCCGCACGCTGCCCGACGTCGCCGTGACCGTGCGCGACGGACTGTCCGACGAGGTCCTGGACCGGGTCGTCGACGGCACGGCCGACCTGGCCGTCACGGTCTCGCCCACGGTGCCGGACGGCCTGACCGCGACGACGATCGCCGTGGACCGTTTCGTGTGCGTCTTCCCGCCGGGCCACCGTTTCGACACCCGTAAACGACTGACGTGGAAGGACCTCGCCGGCGAACCGTTCGTGGCCTTCGACCACAGCACGAGCATCCGCCCGTACGTCGACCGCACCCTCGCCGAGGCGGGCGTCGAGCTCGGCCCGATCACCGAGGCACGCAACATCGGTGCCGTCGCCGGGTTGACCGCCGCCGGACTCGGGTTGTCGATGGTGCCGGCGCTCGTCGTGCCCATGATGGGCTTCGCGGGCCTGCACCGCCGCGTCGCCACCGGCCCGGTCGTCGAACGCGACATCTGCCTCGTCCACGACCCCCGGCGTCCGATGTCACGACCGGCCCGGGCGCTGCTCGACACGCTGTCGGCCGCGGCGGCCCAGGAACTCCCGCTGCCGGTCGGGGCCCGGTGGATCCCGCGGCACTGAAGCTCTGGACTAGTCACGATCACTGTCCTCGTCACCGCCGGACCAGGACTCCGGTGTCGGTTCCGCGGGTGTGTCGGCATCCGAAGCGTCGCCCGGTTCGGCCGAGCCGATTCGGGATTCGAGGTTCTCCGCCGCATCCTCCCCACCGTGGCTGCGGAGGAGTTGCGTCAGGTGGTCACCGAAAAGCACCCGCTCGTCCGGATCCGGGATGTGCTCGACGATGGCCATCGCATGCTCGTCCACTGTCGGCGCCGACGTAGCCGCAGGTTCCGCCGGCGACATCTCCGGTATCAGGGGCAGCACGCCCTGACCGTTCCCCAACGGCACGCCGCGCTCCGCCCCCGCCGCCGCGGCGTTATCGACACCGTTGGCGGAGTCGACCAGTTGTCGCAGTTTGTCGAGCATCTCCACGGTCGGTTTGACGTTGTCCTTCTCGGGTGTCGCAGTACGCGTCAAGTGCCAGACCACCGCACTGCCCGCGCTGGAGAGGACGTCACTGCCGAGATAGTCCCGCACCTTGCGTTCGAACGTGCATTGGCGATCGAACACTTCCTCCTCCTTGTGGACCTCCTCCAGCGCCTCGACGCGCGCCCTGTCACGTTCGGAAAGCTGCAGCGACACCGATTCCACCCATACGGTGAGCCGCCCCGTTCTGTCGTGACGCGGATCCCCGAGAGCCGCCTCGAGCCGATACGCACCCGGGCCAGCCTGCGCCGGTTGCAACTCGGCGCACAGTCGCTCCGCGTCCCCCAGAACGGCCTCCATGGCTAGTGCACCTGGATTGGGGTGAATCTCGCGATCCGAGCGCCCGTCGGGGACCATCCACCGAACGACGCACGAGAACGCGAACGAGTAGCCGGTACGTGCGCTCGGGAGGAGCACATCGGTAACTTCCCGCCGTCCCGGCGGCAGAGACTTCGGCTCCACCTGTTGCGACGGTGGCGGCATCGGCCGAGGAGCCACCGGTACTGCCCTGACTCGGGAACTGGGCCACGAGAGGACGGTAGCCGTGAGTATCGGCACAACGACGACGACGGCCCACATCCAGATCGGCCAGCCGAGCAACGTTCCGAACAGGACGCACATCAGGATCGTCGCCACCCCGACGATCAGTATTCCCTTGCGTTGCATGGTCATTTCACGCCACATCCAATCCCTGTGCCTGTGCGATTCCGCGGTACAGGCGTTCGAGGACCGGACCGCGCACGCCCGGTGCAGCATCGGCCCAGTTCCGCGCCACGACGTACAGCCGGGCCATCGTCCGCACCTCGGGCCCGGCAGCGTCGACGAGCACGTCGACGCCGACCCCACCGGCAGTCGTATCCGCGGCCGTGTCGAGCCACCCGCGAACGTGCTCACCCCATCTCGACACGTCGTCGAGGGCGAACACGGCCGACCAGCACTGAACCAACTGTTGCCGAACCCCGCGCTCCTGTATCAGTGCGCGTATGTCGGACCCGGCCACACGCATGATCACGTCGGCGGCCGATGTCTCGAGGAACAACCGCACATCGGACGGCCGCCGCTGGTGGATCCACCTGTCGGACATCCGCCACAGAAGCCGCCGATACACGCGGCGATCGCGAGCCAGGACCCGCGTTGCCTCCACTGCGTCGATCTGAACACGGCGATCCTCGTGGCAGGCCAGCCAGCGCAGCCGCACCAAGGCCTGATCGGGGTACTGATCGGCCACCACTTTCGCGCTCACCTCGATCATGACGCGCGCCAGTCCGGGGTCCGCCCCCTTGGTCGCCCAGTCGTAGAGCTGCTTCCGGGCTAGCTGTGCCACGTGGCCGTCGTCGCCGTCCCAACGCAGGGCATGGTCGAGAGCTCTCGCCGCCCACGCAGCGCGGAGATTCGCCCGCCCCGAATCGCCGCTCTTCGCCCACCGGGCGGCGAGGATATGGAGATCCTCCGACCGCCCGTGCCGACACGCCTGCCCGGCAAAGCGCTCGACCGCCCGCTCGCGGTCGCTCGTCGCCATCATCGACGACTCCACGCAGCAACCGATCCAGTCCCGTAACGGACCCCGCAGGTCGGGGTGGTTCGCCCAAAAGTACCGGGCAACCGCATAGTGGTAGCCGACGTTTCCGAAACGGACACACCGGTGGCTATCGACTGCGACGTCCACGGCAGCGAGCCTCGTGTCGATGCCGTCCTGTTCCAGCAGGTGAATCTCCTCGGAGGAAAAGGACAGCGCCTCCAGCATCAAGCGCGTCGCTTCATGGACGGCGTCCGTGTGGGAACCCTCGAACAGGGCCGCGGCCAACAGAAGCGCTCGTTGTTGTGGCGCATACCTACCCACGGATGCGGCTACGTCCGCGACGTAGTCCTCGGCGCTCTTGCGCGCCTCTGCGAAAGCGTCCGTCACGGACGCATGTGGATCACGCCGTCGGACCTCGACAAATCGGAGTGCCAGCTCCGCGATGTCACGCATCGGGGCGTCGGCCACGCATGCGGCAAGGTGCGGCAGTGTGTGCCGGTCCACGACGTCCAGGCTGTGTTCAGCCTGGACGTGACTCCGGAACACCGCTTCTCCGCTCGGCCGTCCGAGCCGCTTCACGACCCCGGCCAGTCTCTGCTCATGCAAGGCAGTCGTCTGTTGCCAGCCCGGCGGGAGGACGACGACGAACGCGGCGCCCTTCTCCTGTACCGACTGGCAGAACGTCGCGAGGCGGCTACTCAGGTTCGTCCCACCGCCCGGACCGTGGTCCTCGGACAGGTCGAGCAATAAGCGGTCTCCCTCGGCGACCGTGTTGGGATCAAGCGCCTCAGCACCGTCGTTCGAATCGTCGTCGAACGCGACCCGGCGACACGATCCGTCGTCGTCGAACCGACTCCACAGGAGCATCAGCGCGGCACTCTTGCGCCCAGATCCCGGATTCCCGTCTAGGAACACCGTCCCGTGCATGCGCAAGACCGAATCCGCAGCCCTGAAACCCTCCGGCTCGACGAATCGGCGCTTGAGCGACTCCCGGTGCATCCGGGAGTCCGCCAACCAGTTGATCCTCTCCTCTCGCTCCTCCCGCCGGCCGAGGAAGATCGTGTTGTTCTGGCCGGTCACCGCGAACCCGACATTTCCATCGACCCGGCCGATACCAGTTGTATGCGCAGGCACATCGTCCTCGACAGCCACCTCGCATCACCGTCCGGAAGTGTCGGATCCGTGGTTCGTGCCGAGTACCGTGGGCCCGTTCCCACTGATCTCGACACCATTGAACTGATTGCCCCCGCCGGAGTTGACCGTGTTCCCTTCGCCCGTCACGACGGTCCCGACCGAACCCTGCACCTCCTGCACGCCGACGTAGCGAGGCTGAGGAGTAGCTGCATCACGATGTGGCCCCGCGGGGTCAAGGCCTTCCTGGTCGGCATCCGCCTTCGTCGGGACGAGTCCTCGACGCAGGAGATCCCCGGACGGCGTCGGAACCCGCAGGTACGCTGCACCCCGATACGCTTTCACCGCCACGTCGACCGGTACGTACAGCGCCGGGTCCTCACCGCTGTAGCCCGCCATTACCACGTCCCGATAGACCTGCTCGGAAACGATCGCGGCGACACAAGTGGCATTGCCCGAATCGGTCAACACCGCTCGTACGCCGTCACCGTCGACCATACGGTGAGCTTCGATTCGCGTGGCACCACTGCCGTCGCTGATGGAGTTCGTACCCGAATCAGTCATCGGGCCGGCCGTCAGGCTGACTCGCATCCGCATAGGCTGTGCTACGCCGCGAGCGACCCGGTTCTGACGTTCCAGCTCGAGTTGCAACGCCGGCAACACCGGATTCAGCAGGAACGGCGTCCACCGGGTGTCGAATCCGACGACGTACCCGTCTCCCGTCGTGTCGGAGAATCGGATGTCATCCCATACGTGCCCACACCCACATGCACGAAAAGAATTCTCCAGAACCATCGGAATGTTTTCGGTGATGCGGGCGTGGTCACGACCGCGCTCCCCGCTGAAATTCTTCATGTCAACGACCATGACGGCGCGATACGGCGGAAGCTCAGTCCCGTTTGTCTCCGCGTTCATAATTCTCCCTGGGTCGTTCTCCCGGACGCGACCCACCATGCGGGAAGAGCACACACCCGGACTGTCCACCGCCGGACAGTCCGAGTGTGATGTGAATCACCTAGCGATCAACCGTGCCTCGACAGAGAGCACGCGCTCGTCCCGTACGACGATGCGTGGGCCCGACCCCAGGGCGCCCGCAGCCCTGAGCGTGGCGATCTGATCGGCCACCGTACTGCGCGAGAGCCCCAAAGCCTTGGCCAAGGCATCCTGCGAGAACGGCACACGGGCCCGGTCCGAATCATCCGGATCCGCGAGCATCAGCACTTCGTAGATCAACCGCGCAACGCGCTGGCGGGCCGCGAAATGAGCCTGCTGCAACTGGTACGGCACAGTTTCCGACAGCTTGGCCACCAGGTAGTCACTGAACGCCGAATGGACACCGTGACGCTCCAGGAACTCCTCGAAAGCCACCCGGGTCAGCAGGCTGGTGGAGCATCTGTCCAGCGCTTGCACAGTCGCCGTGCGCCGCCTGTCATCCCTCGGTGACATCTCGCCGACCAGGTCTCCGCTACTGCGCAGGGACAGCAACAGCTCCGCTCCATCAGGTTCTGACGCCAGTATTTTCACCCGACCATGCTTCAGCACGAGCAGATGGTCGCCGGGAGCACCCTGACGCAGCAGGACGTCGCCCGCCTTGTGCCGGCGCTCGAGCCCGGAATCGATCAAACTCCGCCACAGTTCCTCCCCCAGCAAGCCGCGTAACCCCCGCGACGCGATATTGACTTCTTGATGCACGACAGTTTCCGTACCGGCCCGGCCGGCTACGGAGAACAGTTGTCGACGCATTTCGCCCGAAAAGAGCAGCACGCACACCGCGCGTCACGCCGGTCTCACTCCAACGGTCCTGGCGCGGAACGAGCAACTTCGAACAATCGGAGAACATGACGGCGACGGAGAACACCTGGAAAGCTCTAGGCCAAATACACGAACTGGTCAAGTTGGCCGACACGAAAGCCGGGCTCGTCCTCGCTGCGTCCGGAGTCTTGGCTGGCATCCTGACACAGCTAGCCACGTCGCCGGGCCTGTGGACGACCAACCGGGCACAAGCGGTCCTCATCCTGCTCGGACTTGTGCTGGTACTGCTCAGCACACTTTTCGCGTTACGCGTCTTCATGCCGCGCACGGGTCTCCGTGGAGCGCGCTCACTACTGAACTTCGCCAATGTTGCGGCACGATTCGACAACCCCGACGACTTCTCGCGCGCCTCGCGGGCGCTGTTCACCCACGAGGAGCAGATGCAGCGCGCGCTGGCCGAACAGGTATGGGCGACGAGTCGCATCGCACGACGCAAGTTCCGCACCGTCACCTCTGCTATCTGGTTCTTCGGTTCGGGCGTCGTCGTCACCCTCTCAGCCGCCCTCTTCGTCTGACTGCATACGCAAGCGCACGGGGAACGTCCTCGGCAGTACACATGAGACTCTCGGTCTTCGAGTTCTCGAACAGCGAAAAACGTTACAGCGGGGCGTTGTCGAGGGCTTTGACGACGCGTTTCAGCGAGACCGGGTAGGCCGTGCCGAGGGTCTGGGCGAAGAAGCTGATCCTCAGCTCCTCGATCATCCAGCGGATCTCGGCGAGCTCGCGGCTCGGGTTCGCGCCCGCCGGGACCTCGGCGAGCACCGCGCGATACTCGTCCTGCAGCCACGCGATGTCGCCGCGCCGTTCGGCGTCGCGCGCCGGGTCGCTCGGCAGTTTCTCCAGCCTGCGGCCGACCCCGCGCACGTATCGCACCAGATCGGGCAGTCGGTCGTAGCCCGTCTCGGTCACGAATCCGTCGTGCACGAGCTCGTCCAGGTGTGCCCGGACGTCGGCCAGTCCGCCCGCGATCGCCGGTCCGTCCATATCGGACAACACCGCCTCGACCTCGTGGAACGCCGTGAGGATCGCCTCGACCTCCCGCAGCACCGACAGCACCGTCGGATTCAGCCGCTGCCCCACCGCCTTCACCAGGTCGCCGAACGCGGCCTCCTCACGGACCGGGCCACCGGTCTCGGCGATCAACTTGTCGACCGCACAGTCCACACAGTCCTCGAGCAGACCCGGCACGCCGCCGTGCGGATTCCGCGCCAGCACCAGTTTCGCCGTGTTCGACAGGCTGCGGTTGATGTACTTCATCGGCGACGGCAGGTTGAGCCGCACCAGTTTCCGCGTCCCGGCCCACATCGCCGCGGCCTGCTGCTCCGGCGTGTCCACCATCCGCACCGCGACCGACTCGCCCTCGTCGACCAGCGCCGGGTACGCCTTCACCACGTGACCGCGCCGCGTGGCCTCGAACACCTCGGGCAGCTCCCCGAACGCCGGGGTCGTCAACCCGGTGCGCTCGAGGTCGTCGGCCGCGGCCGAGATCGACTTGCGCACCTTGTCGCCCAGTTTCTCCCGCAGCGCCTCGAGATCCCGGCCCTCCGCGGCCGTGCGCCCCTTCTCGTCGACGACCCGGAACGTCATCCGCAGATGGTCGGCAACCGCGTCCGGCTGCCACGCGTCGAACGGCACCGCCACACCGCGCAGCCGCTCCAACTCCCGCCCGAGCACGTCGAGCAGCCCGCCGTCGGCCGGGTCCACCCGCGACAGGACCTCCTTGGCCGTGTCCGGCGCGGGCACGAAGTTGCGGCGCAGCGACTTCGGCAACGACTTGATCAGCGCAGTCACCAGCTCCTCGCGCAGACCGGGCACCTGCCAGTCGAACCCGTCGGCGGTGACCTGGTTGAGCACCGGGAGTGGAATGTGGACGGTCACGCCGTCGGCATCGGATCCGGGTTCGAACTGGTAGGTCAACCGGAACCGCAGCTGCCCCTGCGTCCACGTGTCCGGGTAGTCGGCGGCGCTGATCTCGTCCGAGCCGGCGTTGATCAGCATCGCCTTCTCGAAGTTCAGCAGATCCGGATCGGTGCGGCTCGCCTTCTTCCACCACGCGTCGAAATGCCGCGCCGACACCACATCCGCCGGGACCCGCTCGTCGTAGAAGGCGAACAACGTCTCGTCGTCGACGAGGATGTCGCGGCGGCGAGCCCGGTTCTCCAGATCCTCGACCTCGTCGAGCAGACTGCGGTTGGCGGCGAAGAACTTGTGCCGCGTCTCCCAGTCACCCTCGACGAGCGCGTGGCGGATGAACAGCTCCCGCGAAACCTCCGGGTCGATCCGCCCGTAGTTGACCTTCCTGCCCGCGACGAGCGGGATGCCGTAGAGCGTCACCCGCTCGTTCGCCATCACCGCGCCCTGCTTGCGCTCCCAGTGCGGCTCCGAATAGGTGCGTTTCACCAGGTGCTGGGCGATCGGCTCGATCCACTCCGGTTCCACCCGCGCGTTGACCCGCGCCCACAGACGCGAGGTCTCGACGAGCTCGGCCGAGGCGATCCACCGCGGCTGCTTCTTGAACAGCCCCGACCCCGGGAACACCGCGAACCGCGTACCGCGGGCCCCCAGGTAGTCGCCCTTCTCCGGATCCTTCAGGCCCACGTGCGACAGCAGCCCGGCCAGCAGCGACATGTGGATCCGCTGCGGATCGGCCGGCACGTCGTTCGGCGTGATGTTCAGCGGTTTCAGCAGTTGACGCAGCTGGCTGTGTACGTCCTGCCACTCGCGCACCCGCAGGTAGTTGAGGTACTCGGAGCGGCACATCCGCCGGAACTGGTTGCCCGACAGTTCCTTCTGTTTGTCACGCAGGTAGTTCCACAGGTTCAGGTACGCCAGGAAGTCCGAGTCCTTGTCGCGGAACCGCGCGTGCTGCTGACCGGCCGCCTCCTTGTGCTCGGCCGGACGTTCCCGCGGGTCCTGAATGGACAGGCCCGCTGCGATGACCATGACCTCGCGGACACAGCCGTTGCGCGCACCCTCGAGGATCATCCGCCCGAGCCGCGGATCGACGGGGAATTGGGCCAGCTGCTTGCCGACGTCGGTCAACTTCCCCGCATGAGCGTCGAGCGCCCCGAGTTCCTGCAACAGCTGCACACCCGCGGTGACCTGCCTGCGGTCGGGAGGTTCGACGAACGGGAACGCGGCGATGTCGCCGAGCCCCAGCGATGTCATCTGCAGGATCACCGACGCCAGGTTCGTGCGCAGGATCTCCGGGTCGGTGAACTCGGGGCGCGCGTCGAAATCGTCCTCGGAGTACAGCCGGATGCAGATGCCGTCGGACGTCCTGCCGCAGCGGCCCTTGCGCTGGTTCGCCGAGGCCTGCGACACGGGTTCGATCGGCAACCGCTGCACCTTGGTGCGATGGCTGTACCGCGAGATGCGCGCCGTGCCCGGGTCGACGACGTACTTGATGCCCGGCACCGTCAGCGACGTCTCGGCGACGTTGGTCGCGATGACGATGCGCCGTCCGGTGTGCCGTTGGAACACGCGGTGCTGCTCGGCCGCCGACAGCCGCGCGTACAACGGCAGCACCTCGGTGTTCGGCAGGTCGAGCGCGGTCAGCGCCTCGCTGGCCTCGCGGATCTCCCGCTCCCCCGACGCGAACACCAGCACGTCGCCCGGCCCCTCGGCGATCAACTCGCGCACGGCGTCGACGACGGCCTGTGGCTGGTCGCGGTCCGGGTCGCGTCGGGATCGTCCGGGTCGACCACGGGCCGGTAGCGCACCTCGACCGGATAGGTACGCCCCGACACCTCGAGCACCGGCGCGGGCGTGCCGTCGGCGCCGGCGAAATGCCGGGCGAACCGGTCCGGGTCGATCGTGGCCGAGGTGATGATCACCTTCAGGTCGGGCCGCTTCGGCAGCAACTGCTTGAGGTAGCCGAGCAGGAAGTCGATGTTGAGGCTGCGTTCGTGCGCCTCGTCGATGATCAGCACCTCGTACTGGCGCAGCATGCGGTCTCGAGTGATCTCGGCCAGCAGGATGCCGTCCGTCATCACCTTCACCAGCGTCTCGTCGCTCGAGGTGTCGGTGAAGCGCACCTTGTAGCCGATGGCGCCGCCGAGCTCGGCGCCCACCTCCGACGACACGCGTTCGGCGACCGTGCGCGCCGCGATCCGCCGCGGCTGGGTGTGCCCGATCTGCCCCTGCACGCCCAGTCCGAGGTCGAGGCAGATCTTCGGCAGCTGCGTCGTCTTGCCCGACCCCGTCTCACCGGCGACGATCACGACCTGGTTGTCGCGGATCGCCTCGGCGATGTCCTCGGCCCGCGCGCTGACCGGCAGCTGCTCGGGGTAGGTGATCCGCGGCACAGCGGCGCGGCGCCTGCGCACCCGCTCCTCGGCCGCGTCGATGTCGGCGGAGATCTCCGCCGCGATCTTCTCGGTCTTGGCCGGCGTCGCGCCGCGGGCCTTGCGGGCGCCGTCGATCCGGCGACGCACGCGATGCGCGTCCCGCACGGTCAGACCGGACAGGCGCGGGCGCAGCTCATCGAGGGGGGAACGTGCAGACATACCGTCGGCCAGCTTACCGGGCCGCACGCGCCCGCCCCGAGTGATTATCGGCTCGCGGCGGGCCCCCTCGGCCCGAGCGCACCCGCCCTCTAGGCTGCGCATGGCAGCAGGCGGTCCGCAGCACCGGCTGCCGCCGCGGACATGGAGCGCACACGGAAGGACAGCGGGAAGTGCGGACGTTCCTCCCGGGACTTGCGGTGGCCCTGGTCGCGTGCGCCGTGCTCGCCGGCTGCTCGGGCCCCGACGCGGCCGGTGGGGACACCCCGGACGACGCCGAGCCCGTGCACGCGACGCGGGTGATCCCCGTGTATCCGTTCGCCCGCGACGGCGACCCCGCCGCCGGACTCGACGTCGTCGACGAGGGCGAGGCCACCTGCTGGCAGTCCTGGGTCAGCGTCGACAGCGACCACGCCCGGCGCTGCGCCCCCGTGCCGACCGGCGATCCGCACACGTCGAAGATCGTGCACGACCCGTGCTACGTCCGCCCCGACGAGGGCACCGACCGGGCGCTCTGCCTCGCCGACCCGACGAGGAGTCAGGCGGTCGCCTTCGACGTCGTCCAGGACGACGGCCCCCGCCCCGCGGAGGAGAAGGAACCCAAACCGTGGTTCCTCGAACTCGGCGACGGCCGGCAGTGCGTGCTGTTCCTGAGCCCCGACGAGGGCGTCGACCCCGCCGAGATCCCGACCTACGCGTGCGGCCAGAACGACTACCTCTACGGCGCGCCGGACACCCGATCCCCCGTGTGGACCATGGCCAACCGGCACGGCGAGGCCGACACCAGGATCGAACCCGGCCACGAACTCGACGAGGTGCAGATCCGCACCGCCTGGTTGTGAAGGACCGGTTGTGACAGTGATGCCCACGATCTCCCGCGGCGCCGTCCTGGTGACGACGTTGCTCGCCCTGGTCCTGTCCGGGTGCAGTGGGGCCGGCTCCGAATCGAGGCCCGGCGCCGGGGCGGATCATGCGCCGGTGACGGCCACCGACCGGGTCGACGTCCAGCCCTTCGCCCCGAACGGCGAACCCGCACCCGGGCTCACCGTGATCGAGGACGCGGAGGCGACATGCTCCGCCTCCGGTGTCGACCTGTCCGACCCGGCCGCCCGCCGCTGCATGACCACCGAGGGCTACCTGCTCTACGACCCCTGCTACGTCCGCGCGGACACGGCCCTGTGCCTGCGTGATCCGGACAGCACCGACGCGGTGCGCATCCACATGGTCGAGGACCGCGGCCCGCGCCCGCTGCACGAGCTCGTCCAGCGGCCCTGGCTCCTCGAACTCGCCGACGGCAGGCGCTGCGTGCTCGCCCGCACCCCCGACCCGGACGACCCCGCCGAGCAGCCGACGTACACCTGCGGCAAGGACGACCACCTCTTCGGCATGCCCGACACGTCCGCCCCCGTGTGGACCATCGGCAACCGGCACGGCACCGACCCCGCCCCGGACAACCCCCTCCGCGACACCACCATCCGCACCGCCTGGTTCTGACCCGCTCCGGAGCCACAAGCTCCCGAGGGGCCCTCGGGTGCGGTTGAGCACACGCGGGAGTGGGCTCGGGAATATTAAGCATTGCTAGGTACTTGTACGTCGAGGGAGCCATCCGCACTCCCCCGCGCCCAGCGCCTCGGCGAGATCCACGCCGACACCCGACCGACCAGCCCACCGGCCCACGACGCCGGCCACCGAATCGGAGGACTTGTGACCGCAGTAGCCACCCCGCCCGCCGGCGTCGACACCGTCGACGCCGGAACACGGCTCAACCGGCGCGGACGACTGCGGTTCGCCCTCATCCTCGGTGGTCTCACCGCTTTCGGCCCCCTGTCGATCGACATGTACCTGCCGGGTCTGCCGGCGATGGCCGGTGATCTGGCCGCGCCCAACGCGATGGTCCAGTTGACCCTCGCGGCGTTCGTCGTCGGCCTCGGCGCCGGACAGCTCGTCGCCGGGCCGCTGTCGGACGCCCTCGGTCGGCGCACTCCGCTGCTGGTGGGCGTCGCGGTGTACATCGCCGCGAGTGTGTTGTGTGCCCTCGCGCCGACGATCGAGGTGCTCATCGCCGCCCGGGCGCTGCAGGCGATGGGCGCCGCAGCGGGCATCGTGATCGCCAGGGCGACGGTCCGCGACCTGTTCTCCGGCATCGCGATGGCCCGGTTCTTCTCCGCGCTCATGCTGGTCGCGGGTGTGGCCCCGATCCTGGCACCGATCATCGGCGGCCAACTGCTCGCCATCACCTCGTGGCGCGGCATCTTCTCCGTGCTCGCCGCGTTCGGCGGCCTGCTGTTGCTCGTCGCCGCGCTGGCACTGCCCGAGACGCTCGCCCCCGAGCAGCGTCGTCCGGCCCGGTTCGGCAGCGCCCTGCGCACCTACGCGAGCCTGCTCCGGCACCGGGTGTTCCTCGGATGCGCGCTCACGGTCGGCTTCGGCTTCGCGGGCATGTTCGCCTACATCTCCGCGTCCAGCTTCGTCCTGCAGGACATTTACGGACTCGACCCACAGGCCTACAGCTACGTGTTCGGCGGCGGGGCCGTCGGGCTCGTGCTGATGACCCAGGTCAACGCGCGGCTGGTCGGGCGCTTCTCGCAGCGCAGCCTGCTGCGGACGGGTCTGCAGGTGGCGCTCGCGGGCACGATCATGGCGACCGTGGCCGCCGCGGCCGGGCTCGGCCTGGCCGCCATCCTGCCCGCGCTCTACCTCGTGCTGGGCGCGTGCGGCCTGATCATGCCGAACGCCACCGCGCTGGCGATGACCGATCACCCCGACAAGGCCGGTTCGGCATCCGCGCTGCTCGGCGTGCTGCAGTTCGTGGTCGCCGGCGCCTCGTCGCCGCTGGTGGGGCTGTTCGGTGAGGAATCGGCCGTGCCGATGGCGGCGATCATGGCGGTGTTCCTCGGGATCGGCCTGGCGAGCTTCCTCGTCCTCGTTCGCCCCACCGCTGATCCGCGACGCTGACCGGCAGGTCTCACCGCACTGACCTCCGCTGTCACCGGCGGCGAGAATTTTCGTGACAATCCGTGCGTCAGTCGCGTCATGGCGTGGCCACGGCGACGTCCCACCCCCGCTGAGCCCAATGGCATCGGAGGAAGGCGGTCGACGTGTCGGAGAACAACGAATGGGTGGTCCCCTGTCGTGACCTGGCGGGACGTAGGCGCAAGCTCACCGTCTTCACCAGCGACGAACACGTCGTCGTCGTGTCCCCGCCCGGGGAGACGGCCGTGCTCGGCCCGCTCGACGTCGGCAGGTTCCGGGCGGCGCTGCGCGACGCCGTCGTCCAGATCGCCCAACCGGAGTCGAACCAGGCAGGAGACCTCGTCTGACCACGTATCTCGTCGTCACAGCCCGGCGAGCCGCGTGGCCACGTTCTGCGCGGGAGGCAGTAGGACCTCGTCCATGCGTGTGCCGTTGTCGTAGATGTCGAGGTTCCAGGACGTGATCTCGACGACCGTACGACCGACCTTGAAGGTGAACCCGGGTGCCTGGTCGCCGTACTGGATCAGGCAGACATGGCCGTCACCGAGCGCCATGTCGACCGGAACCGGCGGGCCGAACGGATGGCTGTACTTCTTGTCCCCGTCGCAATCGTAATTGTTCGACATCTCGGCGCCCGATTCCTCGCGGTAGTGCGAGAGCTCCATCGTCAACCCGTCCGGCTCCGCGTCCGAACTGGGCACGTCCATGTTCGCCGCCTGCTCGTTCTGCCGCTGGCACGAGGTGCGCACGTGATGGGCCTCCCCCTTCTCGTGCGAGAGCAGCACCTCGGACAGGCTGAGACGTTCCTCGACCCGTCCGATATCGGGATGTCCCCACGCCTGCCGATAATCGTCGGCGGTGAACAACTCACACGGCGACGGCACCCACGAGTAGGGGTCGACGTAGGAATACGCGACAGGTGGGGTCGGACCCTCCGCGAGCGCGGTGGCCACCGAGTCGACGAGAGCGTCACGCACGGCCTCCGAGTCGTCGGACTCACCGGCGTTCACCATCAGAGTGGCGTAGAAGTCGTCCGCGAAGAACCCCACCGACCAGTCGCTGACAGCACCCGTCATGGTGACCACACGTATCCCCGCGACCCGTTGCTCGGACTCGAATTCACTGTCCGTGCTGTTGGAGGTGAAATCCCGGCTGAACACGCGCTCGGTGACCTCGCGCCGGGACGGGTTGTCGAACGGAGCCTGATACACGGTCAACCCCAGCAGACCGCCGCCGACGCCGGGGATGGTGCAACTCGTCAACCCGGTATCCCCACCACCCTGATCCGGATCGTGCTCACCATCGGCGATCTGATGCCAGTTGATCAGCTGTCCACTGGGATCGACGCCGAGCTGCAGCTCGAAACCCGCATCGGCCGCATCCTCGACCGACAGGAGCTGACAAGCGTCGAACGCCACGGTTCCGCCGAACCTGTAGGGACCGTCGCCGTCCTCCTGCAGGAGCACCATTCCGTCCGGCAAGGCAGACACATCCCCCGCCTCGGTGCCGACCTCCGCGTCGCCAGCGACCGTCGTCGTACACCCGGCCAGGAGCACCGCTCCGACCACCGTCGATGCCAACCCCGCCAACCGTGGCGACCGCATGACGACTCCCCCTCCCACGACCGGCGGCAGCATCTCACATCTCACGCGAAACGCCGCCCACACGGAAGGTGCGGACGGGCCGTTTCGCGGCTGTGTTCCGGTCAGGTCAGGCCGGGGTACAGGGGGTGCTTCTTGGCCAGCAGCTCGACCCGGCCGCGCAGTTCGCTCTGCACCGTGTCGTCGATCGTGGGCTGCAGCGCACGCGCGATGATGTCGGCGACCTCGGTGAAGTCCTCGGCCGCGAAACCGCGCGTGGCCAGCGCGGGGGTGCCCACGCGCAGACCGGAGGTGACCATCGGCGGCCGCGGGTCGAACGGCACCGCGTTGCGGTTCACGGTGATGCCGATCTCGTGCAGGCGGTCCTCGGCCTGCTGCCCGTCGAGCGTCGAGTTGACCAGGTCGACCAACACGAGGTGCACATCGGTGCCACCGCTGAGCACCCGCACGCCCGCGTCCGCGGCGTCGGACTCCGACAGCCGCCTGGCGAGGATGTTCGCGCCCTCGAGCACGCGACGCTGACGCTCGGCGAACTCCTCGCTCGCCGCGATCTTCAGCGCCACCGCCTTGCCGGCGATGACGTGCTCGAGCGGACCGCCCTGCTGGCCGGGGAACACCGCCGAGTTGATCTTCTTGGCGTACTCGGCCTTGGACAGGATGATGCCGCCGCGCGGACCGCCGAGCGTCTTGTGCGTCGTGGTCGTCACGACGTCGGCGTACTCCACCGGGTTCGGGTGCAGACCCGCGGCCACCAGACCCGCGAAGTGGGCCATGTCCACCATCAGCTTCGCGCCCACCGAGTCGGCGATGCGCCGGAACTCGGCGAAGTCCAGCTGACGCGGGTAGGCCGACCAGCCGGCGATGATCAGCTGCGGCTTGTGCTCGTTGGCGAGGCGCTCGACCTCGGCCATGTCGACCCGGCCGGTCTCCTTGTCGACGTGGTACGCGGCCACGTTGTAGAGCTTGCCGGAGAAGTTGAGCTTCATGCCGTGCGTCAGGTGACCACCGTGCGCGAGGTCGAGCCCGAGGATCGTGTCACCCGGGTTGAGCAGCGACACCATCGCCGCGGCGTTCGCCTGCGCACCCGAGTGGGGCTGGACGTTGGCGTGCTCGGCGCCGAACAGCGCCTTCGCCCGCTCGATGGCCAGCGTCTCGATGACATCGACGTGCTCGCAGCCGCCGTAGTAGCGCTTGCCGGGATAGCCCTCGGCGTACTTGTTCGTCAGCACCGAACCCTGCGCCTCGAGCACCGACACGGGCGCGAAGTTCTCGGAGGCGATCATCTCCAGCGTCGACTGCTGACGGTCCAGTTCCGCCTTGACGGCAGCCGCCACGTCAGGGTCTACAGTGGACAGATCGGCTTCGAACGAACTCAATGGTCAGCCCTCCTGGGTGAGCGCGGTATACGCGGCGGCGTCCAACAGTTCCGGCACGCTCGCAACGCGGACCTTGAACAGCCACCCTTGTTCATACGGATCGGAGTTCACGGACTCCGGGGTGTCCACGACGGCCTGATTGACCTCCGTGACCTCGCCGTCGACCGGTGCGTAGAGCTCGGAGACCGACTTGGTCGACTCGATCTCTCCGCACGGCGTGCCCGCGCTCACCTCCGAACCGACCTCCGGCAGTTCGACGAAGACGACGTCGCCGAGGGCGTCGGCCGCAAAGGCGGTGATGCCCACGGTGGCGACGTCACCGTCGACGGAGATCCACTCGTGTTCCTTGGTGTAGCGCAGGTCTTGGGGAATCGTCATCTCGGGGCCTTTCAGCGACGCTGGTAGAACGGCAGGGCGACCACCTCGACGGGTTCGAGGCGACCGCGGATGTCGGCGGACAGCGAGGTTCCGGGTTCGGAGCACGCGGCGGACACGTACGCCATGGCGATCGGATGGCCGAGCGTCGGCGACAGCGCACCGCTGGTGATCTCCCCGACCTCGTCGTCGCCCTGCAGGACACGGTAGCCGTGCCGCGGGGCGCGCTTGCCCGCACCGGTCAGTCCGACCAGGACCTTGTCGGGTTCGGGCTGGTTCTCGAGCACCGCACGGCCGACGAAGTCACCCTCCTTGTCGAACCGGACCACCCGTCCGAGGTTCGCCGCGAAGGGTGAGCCCTCGGCGGACAGCTCGTTGCCGTAGAGCGGCATGCCCGCCTCGAGGCGCAGCGTGTCCCGGCAGGCCAGACCACACGGCACGAGCCCGTGTGCCTGTCCCGCCTCGGTGAGAACGTCCCACACGTCGACGGCATCGGCGGCGCCGACGAACAGCTCGAAGCCGTCCTCACCGGTGTAGCCGGTGCGGGCCAGCAGCACGTCGTGCCCACCGACGGTCGTCGGCACGCTCGCGTAGTACTTCAACGCCGCCAGGTCGGCGTCGCTGACGGCGCCGACGATCGCGGCCGAGGTCGGGCCCTGCACCGCGATCAGCGCGGTGTCGGTGGAGCGGTCGGTCACGACCGTGTCGAAACCCTCGGCACGGCGGACGAGCTCGGTCGACACCTCCGGGGCGTTGCCCGCGTTGGCGACCACCAGGTAGTGCTCGTCGGCGAGGCGGTAGACGACCAGATCGTCGACGACCCCGCCCTGTTCGTTGCACATCATGGTGTACCGGGCGCGGCCGACCGCGACGGCCGACAGCTTGCCGCTCAACGCGTAGTCCAACGCGTCGGCGGCCTGCGGGCCGGTCAGTTCGATCTCGCCCATGTGCGAGAGGTCGAACAGTCCGGCCGCCTCACGCACCGCGCGGTGCTCGGCCAGATCACTCGAGTACCGCACCGGCATGTCCCAGCCGGCGAAGTCGGTGAACGAGGCGCCCAGGCCGCTGTGTACGTCATGCAGCGGAGTCTTCATTGCCTCAGCTTTCGAAGTCGGTGACGGGCGGGCAGGAGCACACGAGGTTGCGGTCTCCGTAGGCGCCCTCGATGCGGCGCACCGGCGAGAAGTACTTGCCCTTGGCGCGCGTGTTGCCGGGGTAGACGGCCAGCGCGCGGTCGTAGGGCAGGTCCCATTCGCCCGCGAGCTGCTCTGCGGTGTGCGGCGCACCCCGCAGCGGGCTGCGCTCCACCTCCCACGTGCCGGCGGCGACCTCGGCGATCTCCCGCCGGATCGAGATCATGGCGTCGCAGAACCTGTCCAGTTCGGACAGATCCTCGCTCTCGGTCGGCTCGACCATGAACGTGCCCGCCACGGGGAACGACATGGTCGGCGCGTGGAAGCCGTAGTCGATCAGCCGCTTCGCGACGTCGTCGACCGTCACGCCGGTCTGCTTGGTCAGCTGGCGCAGGTCGATGATGCACTCGTGCGCCACCAGGCCGTTCTGTCCGGTGTAGAGCACCGGGTAGTGCGGGCTCAGCCGCGCGGCGACGTAGTTGGCGGCCAGCACGGCCACCTGCGTGGCGCTGGTCAGGCCGGTCGAGCCCATCATCCGGACGTAGGCCCACGAGATCGGCAGGATCGACGCCGAGCCGTACGGCGCACCGGAGATCGGGCCGACACCCGTCTCCGGTCCGGCGCCGGGGAACTGCGGATGGTTGGGCAGGTACGGGGCGAGGTGCTCGCGCACCGCCACCGGGCCCACGCCGGGACCGCCGCCGCCGTGCGGGATGCAGAACGTCTTGTGCAGATTCAGGTGCGAGACGTCGCCGCCGAACTCGCCCGGCTTGGCCAGGCCCAGCAGCGCGTTGAGGTTCGCACCGTCCACATAGACCTGTCCGCCGGCCTCGTGCACGATCTCGGCGAGCTCGGAGATGCCCGTCTCGTACACGCCGTGCGTCGACGGGTAGGTCACCATGATCGCGGCGAGGGTGTCGCGGTGCTGGTCCACCTTGGCGCGCAGGTCCGCCAGGTCGACGTCGCCGTCGTCGGTGCAGGCCACCACGACCACGCGCATCCCGGCCAGCACGGCCGACGCGGCGTTGGTGCCGTGCGCCGACGACGGGATCACGCACACGTCGCGCTCGGGCTGGCCGTTCGCGCGGTGGTAGGCGCGGATGGCCAGCAGTCCGGCGAGCTCACCCTGGCTGCCGGCGTTGGGCTGCAACGACACCGAGTGGTACCCGGTGACCTCCGCCAGCCACGTGCTGAGCTGATCGGTGAGCTCGCGGTACCCGGCGGCATCCTCGGCGGGCGCGAACGGGTGGATGTTCGCGAACTCCGGCCAGGTGACCGCCTCCATCTCGGTGGTGGCGTTGAGCTTCATCGTGCACGAACCGAGCGGGATCATGCCCCGGTCGAGCGCGTAGTCCAGATCGGACAGTCCCCGCAGGTACCGCAGCATTGCCGTCTCGGAACGGTGGCTGTGGAAGACCTCGTGGGTCAGGTAGTCGGTCGCCCGCTCGAGCCCGGCGGGAATGGCGATGGTCGCCTCCGCACCCGGGTTCGCCACGCCGAACGCACTCAGGACGGCGTCGACCACCTGCGGCGAGGTCGCCTCGTCGCAGGCGATGCGCACGTGGTCGGCGCCGTCGGCGCCCAGGTTGATGCCGGCCTCGCGGGCCGCCTCGACGACGGTCCCGGCCCGGCCCGGCACGCGGGCGAGCACGGTGTCGAAGAAGTGCTCGTGCACCACCTCGACGCCGCCCGCGCGGAGGGCGTCGGCGATCGTCGTGGCGTGGCCGTGGACGCGGTCGGCGATCCGGCGCAGCCCGTCCGGCCCGTGGTACACCGCGTACATCGAGGCCATGACGGCCAGCAGCACCTGCGCGGTGCAGATGTTGCTGGTGGCCTTCTCGCGGCGGATGTGCTGTTCGCGGGTCTGCAACGCGAGCCGGTACGCCGGTGCGCCCGCGGAGTCGATCGAGACGCCGACGAGCCGGCCCGGCAGCGACCGTTCCAGGCCCTCGCGGACGGCGAGGTAGCCGGCGTGCGGCCCGCCGTAGCCCATGGGCACGCCGAAGCGCTGGCTGCTGCCCGCGGCCAGGTCGGCGCCGAACTCGCCCGGCGCCTGCACCTTGGTCAGCGCGAGCAGGTCGCCCGCGACGCAGTACAACGCCTTCGCGGCCGTGGCCGCCTCGCCGATGCCCGCGTAGAACTCGGGCGCGCGCAGCACACCGGACGCGCCGGGGTACTGCACGACGACGCCGAAGAACTCCTCCGGCAGGCCCTGCGTCAGATCGCGGACGTCGACCTCGATGCCCACGACCTCGGCCCGCGTGCGGAGCACGCTGATCGTCTGCGGCAGGCAGTCGGCGTCGACGACGATCGTGGAACTCTTCGCCTTCGACGCGCGGCGCATCAGCATCATCGCCTCTGCGACGGCCGTGGGCTCGTCGAGCATCGAGGCATTGGCGGTGGCCAGGCCAGTCAGGTCGGACACCATGGTCTGGAAGTTGAGCAGCGCCTCGAGCCTGCCCTGCGAGATCTCCGGCTGGTAGGGCGTGTAGGCCGTGTACCAGGCCGGCTTCTCCAACACGTTCCGGCGGATGACGGCGGGGGTGACTGTGTCGTGGTAGCCGAGACCGATCATCTGGGTCATCGGCCGGTTCTTGGCCGCGAGCGCACGCAGTTCGCTGATCGCCTCCTGCTCGGAGGCGGGCTCGGGCAGGTCCAGTTCACCCGTGGTGCGGATGGCTGACGGAACGGCGGCGGCGGCGAGCGCGTCGAGGCTGCCGTAACCGCACTCGGCCAACATCTTCGCCTGCTCCGGCTCGGCGGGGCCGATGTGCCGGGGCATGAACGACGACGACGGCGATGACGTCGGAGTATGTGCCGGAACGGTCATCGAAAGGAGCTCCTTTCAAGCGCATGACGGGGATACCCGCCACGCTGGGAACTCCCCCTCTGTCATGACACCTGAGAGTTTCACCGTGCGTACACGGCTTTCACCTTGGGTGAGGCTCATCGAGCCCACTTTCCAGAGTGGCCTCACCATGGCGGTAACGGTACCTGAGAGATTGTGGGGTCTTTGCTCCTTCGGTGCCTCGCGCTACCAACGCGCGAGGTCTCTCCCGCTCACGGCTCGAGCAGCCTCGATATTCGGTTATCAGACGGTTAACGTACTGGTCGCGGCGCACGGCGTCCACCCTCCGCGCCGTCGCAGTGACGTACACCGCGACGATGTCGACCCGGTGGACCACACCCGGTTACGGTGAGTGGTCGCCGACCCGGCCGCCGTCAGTCCGTCACGTGGGCGTTCGGCGGTCAGGGCCGTGGGTGGCCGAGTTCGGCGAGCAGCGCACGCACCGCGGAGCGCCCGGCGCGGCTCGCGCCGATGGTGCTGGCCGACGGCCCGTAGCCGACGAGGTGAACCCGCGGCTCGACGACCACGTGCGTGCCGTCCATGCGCACCCCGCCGCCCGGCTCCCGCAGTCCCAGCGGAGCGAGATGGTCCAGCGCGGCGCGAAAGCCGGTGGCCCACAGGATGACGTCGGCGGCCTGCTCCGTCCCGTCCGGCCAGACGACACCGCGCGGGGTGATGCGCTCGAACATCGGCCTGCGGTCGAGGATGCCCACCTCCCGCGCGGCCCTGACCTGCGGCGTGAGCATCAGACCGGTCACGCTGACCACGCTGCGCGGCGGTTTGCCCTCCCGCACGCGCGCGTCCACCTGCGCGACCACCTCACGGCCGTACTCGGGGGTGAACTCGGTGTCCCGGAACACCGGCGGCGTCCGCGTCACCCACGTCGTGCCCGCGGCGACCGGTGCGATCTCGAGCAACTGCTGCACCGCCGAGCTGCCACCGCCGACCACGACGACGTGTTTGCCTCGGAACTCGTCGGCTCCCGAGAAGTCCGCGGTGTGCAACTGCCTGCCCCGGAAATCGCCCTGGCCCGGGTAGTGCGGCCAGAAAGGGCGGTCCCACGTGCCGGTGGCGTTGACGATGCCCTTCGCCAGCCACGTCTCGGCCGGCGTCTCGACGACGAATGCGCCGCGCTCGTCGTCGGCGTACCGCACGGCGCTGACGTCGACCGGCCTGCGTACCGGGAGGTCGAACGTGCGCTCGTAGCGGTCGAAGTACTCGGTGACGACCTCGGACGCGGGAGACGTGGGTCCGGCGTACCGAGGGCCAGACCCGGCAGTTCGTGCAGGCCGTGGACCTTGTCGAACCGCAGGGACGGCCACCGGTACTGCCAAGCACCGCCCGCTCGTTTCGCGTGATCGAGCACCACGAATCCGGACCCTCGGTCCAAGCCCGCGCGGCGCAGGAAGTACGCGGCCGACAGCCCGGCCTGTCCGGCGCCGATGACGGCCACCTCCACCGCGTGATCAGCCCGCATGTTCGGTACAACCACGCGGCGAGGCGGCCCATTCCGGCGCAGGCGACCGGCTGGTGCGTCAGGAGCCCTTCTTCCCGCGCAGCATGCGGACGATCGCGATCACGCCGACGAGGGCGACCACGCCGGCGATCACGGGCGCGAGGCGTTTCGCCACCGACGCACCCGCGTAGTCGAACAGGTCGATCGCCTCGGCCTCACCGCGTGCGCCGCCGGGCTGCACGGATTCCAGCTTGGGCTTGTCCGCCCCGCCGGCCTGGGTGCCCTCCGGCCGGGGCGGCGGTGCTGCCGCGGCGGCGCCGGTCGCGACCCCCGCGCCGTCAGCCGTCCCCGGCGTCGTGTCTTTTCCCGGCGACGCACCCGGCGTTCCCGCCGCTGCCGCCGAGCCGGCCGGGTCGCCGGCCAACTCCGCCGACAGGTTCTCGGCGAAACTGTCGAGGATCTTGCCGCCGACCTCGGAGATCATGCCGCGTCCGAACTGGGCGGGCTTGCCCGTGACGTTCAGGTCCGTGGCGACGGCACCCTTCGTCGTGTCCCCGTCTGCGGTGAGGGTCACGGTGACGTTGGCCGCCGCAGTTCCCGCGCCGCGCGAGTCCTTGCCGGCGGCCTTGATCGTGATCTCCCTCGAGGACTCGTTCTTCTCGAGGAACTCGCCGTTGCCCTTGTAGAGCAACGAGACCGGCCCCAGCTTGACCTTCACCGTCCCCTTGAACGTGTCACCCTCGACGGCGGTGAGGGTCGCACCGGGCATACAGGGCGCCACCCGTTCCGGGTCGATGATCGCCTTCCACACCTCGTCAATGGGTGCCGGAACGGTGAATTCGTGGTCCAACCGCACGGGCCGACCTCCTTCCTCGATCGTGCTACGACTGGCGGGGAGGGCACCGCGTTCCCACGATGCCCTCCCCCGGTCCGTCTTGTGTTCGGCTGTCAGGTCCGGGCCGGCCGAGTCATGCCATGGCCGCCTCGACCGCGCGTCCCGTGAGGACCCGGGCCAGGTGCTGGCGGTACTCGACGTCGGCGTTGCCGTCGACCGTGGGACTGGTGCCGTCCGCGGCGTGTTCGGCCGCGGCGCGGATGGTGTCCGCGTCGGCCGACCGTCCCACGAGCGCCTCCTCCACCGCCGTCGCCCGCATGGGGATCGAGGCCATGTTCGTCAGCCCGATCCTCGCCTCGGCGATCGTGCCGCCATCGGCGCGCACGGTCGCCGCCACGGCCACCATCGACCATGCCTGGGCGACCCGGTTGAACTTCTCGTAGTGCGCCGACCATCCCGTGTGCTTGGGCACCCGGACCTCGACGAGGATCTCGTCGGCGGCGAGTGAGGTCGTGAAGAAGTCCTGGAAGAACTCCGGCGACGACACCGTGCGCCGACCACCGGTGCCCTGGATGACCATCTCGGCGTTCAGCGCGAGGGCCGGGGCG
Organism: Saccharomonospora sp. CUA-673; assembly: GCF_001942305.1. Taxonomy (GTDB): domain Bacteria; phylum Actinomycetota; class Actinomycetes; order Mycobacteriales; family Pseudonocardiaceae; genus Prauserella. The sequence goes on from NZ_MKKE01000035.1 coordinate 35,529, forward strand.
AGCAGGTCACCCGCCGGGTCGGCATGCGCCAGCGATCCGCCGAACGTCCCGCGATGCCGGATCTGGCGTCGGCGACCGTGTCGGTCGCCTTCGCCAGCAGCAGCGCGTGGTCGTTGACGAGCGGATCGCGTTGCACGTCGTAGTGCGTGGTCATCGCACCGATCACGAGGCGTCGCCGTCGTCGCGCACACCGCGCAGCTCGCCGATCTTGCCGAGGTCCACGACGGTGGTCGGCGCGGCGAGCCGCATGCGCAGCACGGGCAGCAGGCTCTGCCCGCCCGCGAGCACCTTGGCGTCCTCGCCCGCGTCGGCGAGCGCCCGCACCGCTTCATCCACAGTGGACGGTGCTACGTAGTCGAACGGAGCGGGGATCACTGCGCACCTCCATGTGCCGGGTCGATCGAACCGAGGCCGCCGCCGGCCTCGTTGCCCAGGCCGCCCGCCGCCGTGTCGCCCATGTGGACGGCACGCCAGACACGCATCGGACTGAGCGGCATCTCGATGTCGTTGACGCCGTGGTGCCGCACGGCGTCGACCACCGCGTTGACCACGGCCGGGGTCGAGGCGATCGTGCCCGCCTCGCCGACGCCCTTCACCCCGAGCGGGTTGGACGTCGCGGCCGTCTCGGTGCGGTCGGTGGTGAACGAGGGAAGGTCCATCGCCGACGGCAGCAGGTAGTCGGCGAAGGTGCCCGAGGTGAGCGTGCCGAACTCGTCGTACACGGCCTCCTCGAACAACGCCTGCGCGATGCCCTGTGCCAGACCGCCGTGCATCTGGCCCTCGACGATCAGCGGGTTGATCACCTTGCCGATGTCGTCGACGCACACGTACGACCGCAACCGCACGCGCCCGGTCTCGGTGTCGACCTCGGCCGCACACAGATGCGTGCCGTGCGGGAACGAGAAGTTCTCCGGGTCGAACACGGCCTCCGAGTCCAGGGTGGGCTCCACCCCGTCCGGCAGGTCGTGCGCCGCGAACACCGCCAACGCGATGTCCTGGATGGACGTCGAGGTGTTGGTGCCGCGCACGGTGAACGTGCCGTCGGCGAACTCCAGGTCGTCCTCGGAGGCCTCCATCATGTGCGCGGCGACCTTGCGTGCCTTGGCGACGACCTTCTCGGCGGCCTTCACCACGGCGATGCCGCCGACGGCCAGCGACCGCGAACCGTACGTGTCGAGGCCCTTGTGCGAGGACTGCGTGTCGCCGTGCAGGATCTCGATGTCGTCGAAGCCCACGCCGAGCTGGTCGGCGACGATCTGGCTCCACGCCGTCTCGTGGCCCTGCCCGTGCGGCGAGGCGCCCGTGACCACCTCGACCTTGCCGGTCGGCAGCATGCGGATGGCCGCGTGCTCCCAGCCGCCCGCTCCGTAGTCGAGCGAGCCGAGCACCCGCGACGGTGCGAGCCCGCACATCTCGGTGAACGTCGAGATGCCGATGCCGAGCTGGACCTTGTCGCCGCGTTCCCGACGTTCACGCTGTTCCCGGCGCAGCCGTCGTAGTCGAACAACTGCATGGCCTTCGCGGTGGCGGCCTCGTAGTTGCCCGAGTCGTAGGTCAGCGTCGAGACGGTCGTGTAGGGGAACTCGTCGTGCTTGATCCAGTTCTTCTCGCGCAGCTCCATCGGGTCCATGCCGAGTTCGACCGCGAGTTCGTCCATGATCCGCTCGATCGCGAACGTCGCCTCGGGCCGGCCCGCGCCGCGGTAGGCGTCGGTGAGTGTGGTGTTGGTGAACACCGTCGTGCACGAGAAGCGGTACGCCGGGATCTTGTAGATCGCGTTGAACATGAACGCGCCCAGCACGGGCACGCCGCCACCCACGATGCCCAGGTAGGCACCCATGTCGGCGAGCAGGTCGACCTTGAGGCCGGTGACGGTGCCGTCGCGGGTGGCCGAGATCGTGATGTCCTGCATCTGGTCGCGGCCGTGGTGGGCCGACACCATCGTCTCGGAGCGCGACTCGGTCCACTTGACCGGACGGCCGAGCTTCTGCGCCACGACGACCGCGGCGCATTCCTCGGGGGTGACGGCGAGTTTGCCGCCGAAGCCGCCGCCGACGTCGGGGGCGATCACGCGCACCTGGTGTTCGGGCAGGCCGAGCGTCATCGCGACCATCGTCTTGAGGATGTGCGGCACCTGGGTGGCCGACCACATGGTCAGCTGCGGCGCCGTCGGGTCGACGACCACCGAGCGCGGTTCCATGAAAGCCGGTACCAGGCGCTGCTGACGGAACCGCCGCGTCACGACGACCTCGGAGTCGTCGATCGCCTTCTGCACGTCGCCGCCGGAGCCGGCCTCGGCGGAGTCGAACACCCACAGGGCGCTCGTGTTGGTGCCGAGGTCCTCGTGCACCAACGGGGCGCCCTCGGCGACGGCGTTGTCGAGTCCGAGCACCACGGGCAGGTCGTCGTAGTCGACGTCGATCTCGGCGAGGGCGTCCTCGGCCTCGGCGGCGCTGCGCGCGACCACGAGGGCCACGGCCTCGCCGGCGAAGTTGACCGTGCCCTGCGCGAGCATCGGCCTGCGCGGGGTCTTCTGGTCGGGCGTGATCGGCCAGGCGTTGGGCATGCCGATCTCGCCGGAGGGGTCGAGGTCGTCACCGGTGAACACGGCGATGACCCCGGGCATCTCCTTCGCCGCCGAGGTGTCGATGCCGACGATCCGCGCGTGCGCCGTGGGGCTACGCAGGAACGCCATGTGCATCAGGCCGGGCAGAGCGATGTTGTCGGTCCAGCGGGTCCGGCCGGTGATCAGCCGGTGGTCCTCCTTGCGGACCCGGGCGCGGCCGACCTCGGGGGCGGCCCCGTTGATGTCCGGGATGGCGGTCATGACTCACCTCCGACGCCGCTCGCGGTGCGCCGGCCCTCGGCGACCTGTTCGCCGACCTGTTCGGCCTCGGGGCCGGCGCCGGGTCGCATGTGGCCCGCCGCGTCGCGGACCGCGCGCACGATGTTCTGGTAGCCGGTGCACCGGCAGAGGTTGCCTTCGAGGCCCTCGCGCACGGCCTCCTCGTCGGGATTCGGGTTGTCGGCCAGCAGATCGATCGACTGCATGATCATGCCGGGGGTGCAGAACCCGCACTGCAGTGCGTGGTTGTCCTGGAAGGCCTGCTGTACGGGATGGAGCTGCCCGTCCCGGGCGAGCCCTTCCACGGTGGTGACCTCACAGCCGTCCGCCTGGACGGCCAGCACCGAACAGGACTTCACGCTCTGACCGTCGAGATGGACGGTGCAGGCGCCGCAGTTACTCGTGTCGCAACCGACCACGGTTCCGGTCTTGCCGAGCGTCTCTCGCAAATGCTGTACGAGCAGAGTTCGGGGTTCGACCTCGTCCGTGTAGTCGGTCCCGTCGACAGTGACGGTGATGCGCATGGGGCCTCCTGTGGTGGCTCGGTCCGTCGGTTCTGGACGGGCCGCGTGGAACGGCCGGAGCCGATCGCCGTCCGCGGTGATCGGCCTCACAGTCGAGCCTGCTACGTGCGGGCCTCCGCGACAACCCCGATCTTGGCGAGGCTTTTTCACGGTTCCGCATTCGCGGCGTTGCAGCGGGGTTCGGTTCCGCTGTTGCGGACCGATTCCCCCGATCGGTTGCGTGGGGGCTGCTGTGGCCGGTGGCGCGAACGGACCGTTCGCGCCACCGGCCCGAGCGGGAGCGTCCGGTCAGCGTTCGTGGTCGGCGTGGATGCGCCCGTCGACGTCGGTCAGCCGTCGTCCGCCGCCGCCCCATTTGAGCGCGATGATCTCCGCGGCGATGGACACCGCCGTCTCCTCCGGGGTGCGGGCACCGAGGTCCAGGCCGACCGGCGAGGCGAGGTGCTTGAGCTCGGCGTCGGTCAGCCCGGCCTCGCGCAACCGGGCGAGGCGGTCGTCGTGGGTGCGCCGCGACCCCATGGCGCCGACGTAGCCGACGTCGAGCCGTAGCGCGACCTCCAGAACCGGGACGTCGAACTTCGGGTCGTGGGTGAGCACCGCGACGACGGTGCGTCCGTCGATGCGGCCGGCGTCGGCCTCGGCCTTGAGGTACCGGTGCGGCCAGTCGACGACGACGTCGTCCGCCTCGGGGAAGCGGGTCCTCGTGGCGAACACGGGGCGCGCGTCGCACACGGTGACCTCGTAGCCGAGGTAGCTGCCCATGCGGGCCATGGCGGCGGCGAAGTCGATGGCGCCGAACACGAGCATGCGGGGCGGCGGCTCGAAGGTGTTGACGAACACCGCCATGCCTTCGCCGCGGCGTTGGCCGTCGGGTCCGTAGTGCAGCGTTCCGGTGCGGCCGCCGGCGAGCATGCCGCGGGCGTCGTCGACGACGGCGTCGTCGACACGGTCGGAGCCGAGTCCGCCGCGCACCGCCTCGGGCCAGACGAGCATCCGGTTGCCGAGCATGCTCTCGTCGGGGTGCTCGACGATCGTGACGAGCGCGACGGGTCTGCCCTCGCGCACGGAGGCGACGAGTTCGGGCAGGTCGGGCATGGTGTCGCGGTTGATCCGCTCGACGAAGATGTCGATGATGCCGCCGCAGGTCAGGCCGACGGCGAAGGCGTCGTCGTCGCTGACGCCGTAGCGTTGCAGCACGGGCACGCCGTCGGAGACGACCTGGCCGGCGAGTTCGTACACGGCTCCTTCGACGCAGCCGCCGGACACGCTGCCGACCGCTTCGCCGTCGGCGCCGACCAGCATGGCGGCGCCGGGTGCGCGCGGCGCGGACGAGAACGTGGCGACGACGGTGCCGACGCCGACGGTCTCGCCCGCTTCCCACCGCCGGAAGACCTCGTCCAGTACGTCATGCATCTCGGACCTCCCGTAGCAGTCGTTGCAGTGTGGCCAGGCTGTGGCCGGCGAGCAGTCGGTCCACGTGCGGTAGCGCGGCGGCGATCCCGGATTGCACCGGTTCGTAGCCGGCGCGGCCGGCGTGGGGGTTCACCCACAGCACGGTGTGTGCGAGTCGGCGCAGCCGGGCCATCTGTTCTGCGAGCAACGCCGTGTCGCCGCGTTCCCATCCGTCGGAGAACACCACGACGACGGCGCGTCTGGCGAGTCCGCGTTGGCCCCACCGGTCGAGGAACACGCGCATGGTCTCGCCGAGGCGGGTGCCTCCGGCAAAGTCGGCGACGGCGTCGCCTGCGGCGAGCATGGCGCGTTCGGGGTCGCGTTGCCGCAGGGCGCGGGACACGCGGGTGAGGCGGGTGCCGAGGGTGAACGCCTCGGCGTCGGCCGGTGCGGTGCGGACGACGACGTGGGCGAAGCGCAGCAGGGAGTCGGCGTAGGGCTTCATGGATCCGGACACGTCGATGAGCAGGACGACGCGGCGTGGGCGGGTGCGTTTGCGCGCGTAGGCGAGGCGGGCAGGTTCGCCGCCGGCGGCGATCATGCCGCGGAGGGTGCGGCGCGGTTCGAGCGTGCCGCGGTGGGCGGGGCGCAGGCGCGAGGAGCGTCGCCGGGGGAACACGGGGCGCAGTGTGTGGAACAGCTCGCGCAGGTGACGGCGTTCGGACTCGGTGAGTTCGCCGAGGTCGCGGTCGCGGAGCAGTTCGACGTCGCTGGCGGCGACGCTGAGTTGTTCGCCGGCCTGCGTGTCGCCGTCGCCCTCGCCGTCGGAGGTCAGCGGCGCGATGCGGGCGCGTTGTTCGCGGCGGACGGGCATGCCGTCGGCGCGGGGGCCGGCGTCGCCGAACCATTCGGCGAAGGCCGCGTCGTAGCGTGGCAGGTCGTCGGGGTCGGCGCACAGGGTGAGGCGTCCAGCCCAGTACAGCTGGGTGGCGTCGCCGACGTCGATGCGTTCGACGGCGTCGAGGTAGGTGGCCACGCGGTGGCGGTCGCACGGCAGGCCGGCTTCGCGGAGCGCGGTGGTGAACCCGACGAGCCCCGGCAGCGGGTCGGTGGTGTCGGCGGCGGTGACGACGTTGCCCTCGGTGTCAGGCATGTGTCCATCATGCCCCGTTTCGGCGGCGACGCGGGAGTGCCGATCGGGGTGGGTCGGTCGGGTGTTCAGCCGAGGACCGTGTCGAGGCGGGCGCGGACGCGGTCGGTGTCCTCGCTGAATTTCAGGACGGCGCCGAGGGTGGTGGCGGCCGTTTCGGCGTCGAGTTCGTCGCGACCGAGGGCGCGGAGGGCGTTGGCCCAGTCGAGGGCTTCGGCGACGCCCGGGGGTTTGAGCAGTTCCATGGCGCGGAGGCGGCGGAGGGCTTCGGCGATCTGTTCGGCGAGGCGTTGGCCGATGCCGGGGACGCGGGCGCGGAGGATCGCGATCTCGCGGGCAAGGTCGGGGTGTTCGAGCCAGTGGTACAGGCAGCGGCGTTTGAGTGCGTCGTGTACTTCGCGGGTGCGGTTGGAGGTGAGGACGACGAGGGGTGGTTGTTCGGCGCGCACCTCGCCGTATTCGGGGATGGTGACGGTGTTCTCGTCGAGGAGTTGCAGCAGGAACGCCTCGAATTCGTCGTCGGCGCGGTCGATCTCGTCGATCAGGAGGACGCAGGGCGACGAGCGCAGCGCGGTCAGTAGGGGGCGCGCGAGGAGGAACCGTTCGGTGTACAGGGACTGTTCGGCGTCGTCGACGTTCAGCCGGCCGCCTTCGGCGGCTTCGAGGGCGCGCAGGTGCAGCAGTTGCCGGGGGAAGTCCCATTCGTACAGGGCTTGGGCGGCGTCGATGCCTTCGTGGCACTGCAGGCGGACCAGGGGCAGTTCGAGACTGTCGGCGAGCGCCATGGCCAGTGACGTCTTGCCCGTGCCCGGTTCGCCTTCGCAGAACAGCGGCTTGCCCATGCGCAGGGCGAGGAACGCGGCGGTGGCGACTCCGTCGTCGGCGAGGTACCCGATGTCCTCGAGCAGTGCCGACAGCTTGGCGGGCGACGAGACTGCGGTGTGGGCTGCTCCGGCGGCGGTGCCGGGCCCGTCGGATGCGGACGTCACTCCCTCACCATAACCACAGTGGGGACGTAGTTGGGCCCTCCGATCAGGTCCGGAGTCAGAACGGCGGTTCGTCCGGGTCGGGTGGTCGGCCGGGTTGCCGGCTGGGTGGTTGCAGGCTGGGTGGTGGAGGTTTCGGCGGGTTCGGGATGAGGATCGGTGTGCGGCGGCCGGTGTGAATGGTGCCGAGTGGCGTGGTGACGGTGGTGGTGCCGCAGCTCGGGTTGTGGGTGGTGGTCCAGCCGCGGGTGTTTTTCATGCGGTGGTGTCGGCGGCAGCGTGCGGTGAGGTTGGCCAGGGATGTGGGTCCGTTGTCGCGGGCCCATTCCTGCTCATGGTCGGTATCGCAGTGCCGCGCCGGTCGGTGGCACCAGGGGACGACACATTCGCGGTCTCGGACCCGGATGGCCTCGCGGAGTGTGGCGCTGGGCCGGTAGCGGGACCGGCCCAGATCGACCGGATCGCCAGTCGCCGGGTCGCAGAGCACCTTGCGCCAGGTCGACTTGGGGTTGGCGGCGATCTCGCGTCCGATGGCACCGGGGATGGGCCCGTACCCGTCGAGCTCGGCGCCCGACTCGGAGATCGACAACGCGGTGTCGACCGGCATGTGCACGTAGACCACCGCAGAAACCTCGGGAGCCTTCGCGCCCGGGTCGTTGCCCAGCAGCAGGTCGGCAACCGCATCGGCGCGGAGTTGGTCATAGGTGCGCTTGTGCCCATCGCGCTTGCGCTGCCGAGCCAGCGAGTCCACTCGGGCATAGCAAGCAGCGGCGACTTCGGACCGCATCGTGGTTACGAGCCGCGACTGGCAATTCTCCCCGTGCTCGAGTGTCACCTTCCGGCCCTGGTCAGCCTTCCGAGCCCGCTCGACCCGACCGGCAGGATCGACCTTGTCAACGAGCCGCCGCACCGCCCGCACGAGATTGTGCGGCAACCACATCGTCTCGGCAGCCGAAGCAAGCTTGTCGGCCAACAACGAGTCGACCTCGCGAGCGTGCTCATCGGACAGCACACCCGTCACCTCAACGACCCGGGACGCGGCGTAATACTCAACCTTCCCGTCCTCCA
>NZ_MKKE01000036.1 GCF_001942305.1 Saccharomonospora sp. CUA-673
AGTGTGATACCCCAAAGCCGAGGTCGACGGGATGACACTTCCCCGGCGGCAAAGCCGCCCGACATCCCAGAGGCCTGCCCGCCGGCGAGGCACCCTCACCCCCCACCCCATCGTCCACCCCGAACGAAGACCTCGTGGGCTGTGCGCAGATCTCGCGGGGCGTGCGCAGATCTCGCAGTACGGAACGAAGACCTCGAGCACAGAACGCCAACACAGCGCCGCGAAATGCCAACACGACGCCGCAGAACGCTGACACGACGACGCGAAGTGCTGACACGGCGCCGCAGATTGCTGACACGCCCGCATCAGCGGGCGAGGGCCGCGGCGAGGTCGTCGAGGGAGGCGAACCGGCCGTCGACGACGTCGCTCTCCGCGGGCGGATCGCCCACCGGGCGCGCCACGTAGGCCGTGCGCATGCCGGCCGTCCGCGCCGCACGCAGATCCCACGCGTGCGCGGCGACCATGAGCACCCGTTCCGGTTCGCAGCCCACCACGTCGAGTGCCGCGCGGTAGACCTGCGCCGCCGGCTTGTAGGTCCCGACGTCGTCGGCCGACAGCACCTGATGCCAGCGCAGCCCGGCACGCGCACTCAACCACAACAGCGTCGAGCGGTCCGCATTGGACAGTCCGACGATCGGCAGGGCCGACGCGATCCGCGCCAGCGCGGTTGCCGAGTCCGCCCACGGCCGCAGCCTTCGGCCGGCCAGCGCCAGCCGATCGACCACGGCGGCGGCGACGAGGTCGGCATCGCCGGCCACCCGCTCGGCCGCCTCCCGGTCCAGGACCGCACTCCCCACGTAGGCCCGCTCCCCCGCCACGATGCGGCGCTGCTCGTTCTCGACGTGCCGCTGCCACAGCACCGCCAGCTGCGAGACCCGGTCGTCGCCCGCACCCGGGGCGGCCTCGCCGACCGCGCTCCGGATTCCTCCCGGCTCGTCCACCAACGTGCCCAGCACGTCGAAGACCACCGCCTCGAGCTCGTCCATACCCTGCATGCCCCACTCCCAGCGTCACCGGTTCAACTGGTGACGAGTTTGCTGCCACAGCCGTCACCGGTCAAGATGGTGACGTGGAGTTCTCCTTCGTGAGCGGCGATCCTGCGCTCGACCTGGCCGCGACCGTCGGATACCGGCGGACCGAACCCGTCGACCTCCTCAAGGGCCCTGCTGACCTGGAACGATGGGTGAATGCGTGCGACGGGCTCCCCGCCGAGGTCGCGGCTGATCTCGCAAGCTTCGATGCCGCGGTCACCCTGAGGGAAGCGGTGTACCGCCTGGCGCTCGCCCGCACCCGCGGCGACCCGTTCGACCCCGCCGACGTCGAGGTCGTCAACACCACCGCGAACGGCCCGGCGCTGGCGCTCGAACTGGTCGACGGCGGCATGCGGATCACCGGCGGTATCCGCGCCGCGCTGGCCCACGTCGCCCGCGGCGGCATCACGGTGCTCGCCGCCGCGCCAACCCCGAGTGCGGTGAGCCAGTCTGCAGCGGCCCCGGCTCCGAGCTCCCCGCCTGCCGACTCCTCGAGTTCGAACGCCACGCCGCCTGCCGCTCCGATCAAGGAATGCGCACGCCCCGACTGCACCCGGCTCTACCTGGACCGGTCCCGCGGTGCCCGGCGCACCTGGTGCGGCATGAGCGAATGCGGCAACCGCGTCAAGGCCGCCGCCTACCGTGCCCGACGTCGAGCGGCGGGCTGACACCGCGACGCGAGATGCTGACACGCCCGCACAGAACGCTGACACGACGACGCGAAGTGCTGACACGGCGACGCCAGATGCCAACACGGCGACGTGGGGTGCTGCCACGGCGACACAGACGAGAAGGACCCCCGGGCCGTTGTGCCGCCCGGGGGTCCTTCTCGTTGCTGTTCCTTACCGGAAGTCGCGACCGAAGTCGTAGTCGTCCAGCGGGACGGCGGCACCGGTACCCGTACCGAACACGTCCGGGGTGTAGTAGCCGTCGTCGTAGGACGGGATCGCGTAGGCGGCGACCCGTGCCTCCTCGGTGGGCTGCACCTGGATGTTGCGGTACCGGTTGATGCCCGTGCCGGCCGGGATCAACTTACCGATGATCACGTTCTCCTTGAGGCCGATCAGGGAGTCGCTGCGGCCGTTGATGGCGGCGTCGGTCAGGACACGCGTGGTCTCCTGGAACGACGCGGCCGACAGCCACGAGTCCGTGGTCAGCGAGGCCTTCGTGATACCCATCAGCACCGGGCGACCGGAGGCGGGCTCGCCGCCCTCGGCCACGGCCTGCCGGTTGGTCTGCTCGAAGCGCGTGCGCTCCGGCAGCTCGCCCGGCAGGAACTCCGTGGCACCCGAGTCGATGATCGTCACGCGGCGCAGCATCTGCCGCACGATGACCTCGATGTGCTTGTCGTGGATGCCCACGCCCTGCGCCCGGTAGACCTTCTGGACCTCGTCGACGAGGTGCATCTGCGCCTCGCGCGGACCCATGACACGCAGCACCTCGTGCGGGTCCGGCGTGCCCTCGAGCAGCGGCTGGCCGACCCCGACGTGGTCGCCGTCGGCGAGCGGGCCGTTGGGGCCCACGGCGAGACGCTGACGCTTCGACAGCTTGTCGAAGACGATCTCCTCGCTGCCGTCGTCCGGGATGAGCGTGATCTTCCAGAACCGCTCGCTCTCCTCGATGCGCACCCGGCCGTCGACGTCGGCGATCGGCGCCTTGCCCTTCGGGACACGGGCCTCGAACAGCTCCGTGACACGCGGCAGACCCGTCGTGATGTCGTCACCGGCGACACCACCCTGGTGGAACGTACGCATCGTCAGCTGCGTACCGGGCTCACCGATCGACTGGGCGGCGACGATGCCGACGGCCTCGCCGACGTCCACCAGCTTGCCGGTGGCCATCGAACGGCCGTAGCAGGTCGCGCACACGCCGACCGACGACTCGCAGGTGAGCACGCTGCGCACCTTGACCTTGGTGATGCCGCTGGCGATCAGCTTCTCGATCGCCGGGTCGCCCAGGTCGTCACCGGCGTTGAGCACCACGTTGCCCTGCGCGTCGACGGCGTCGGCGGCGAGGCTGCGGGCGTAGGCGCTGGTCTCGACGTTCGCACCGCGCACGATGCGGCCGTCGCCCAGGTCCTCGCCGATGACCATGTTGATGCCGCGACCCGTGCCGCAGTCGACCTCGCGGACGATGACGTCCTGCGACACGTCCACCAGACGACGGGTCAGGTAACCCGAGTCGGCGGTACGCAGCGCCGTGTCGGCCAGACCCTTACGGGCACCGTGCGTGGCGATGAAGTACTCCGCCACCGACAGGCCCTCACGGAAGTTGGCCTTGATCGGACGCGGGATGTACTCACCCTTCGGGTTGGACACCAGACCACGCATGCCGGCCAGCGACCGGACCTGCGTCATGTTGCCCGCCGCGCCCGACTTCACGATCATCGAGATCGGGTTGTCGTCGGGGAAGTAGTCCTCCATGACCTTGGCGACGTCCTCCGTCGCCTGGCCCCACACCTTGACGAGCTCGTTGTTGCGCTCGGAGTGCGAGAGCTGACCGCGCTGGTAGCGCTTCTCCACCTGGGCGGCCTTGGACTCGTAGTCGTCGAGGATCTCCTTCTTCTCCGGCGGCACGAGGACGTCGGAGATGGCGACCGTGACACCGGAGCGCGTGGCCCAGTGGAAACCGGCGTCCTTGAGCCGGTCCAGGGTCTGCGCGACCTGCGTCATCGAGTAGCGCTCGGCGAGGTCGTTGACGATGACGGCCTGACGCTTCTTCGGCAGCGGCTCGTTGATGAACTGGTAGTCCGCCGGCAGCAGGTTGTTGAACAGCACCCGCCCGAGCGTCGTCTCGGCCAGCCACGGCTGACCGGGCTCCCACCCGGCCTCGCGCAGCGCCGGCTCCTGGTCCTTCGCCGGCTGGCGGTCCTTCACGCGGATCTTGATCGGCGCGTGCAGGCCCAGCTGCTTCATGTCGAAGGCCATGATCGCCTCGGCCTCGGACGAGTACACGTGGCCGGCACCCGTGGCGTTCTCGTCGAGACGCGTCAGGTGGTACAGGCCCGTGACCATGTCCAGTCGCGGCATCGCCAGCGGACGACCCGAGGCCGGCGACAGGATGTTGTTCGCCGACAGCATCAGGATGCGCGCCTCGGCCTGCGCCTCCGCCGACAGCGGCAGGTGCACGGCCATCTGGTCACCGTCGAAGTCGGCGTTGAACGCCTCGCAGACCAGCGGGTGCAGCTGGATGGCCTTGCCTTCCACCAGCTGCGGCTCGAAGGCCTGGATACCGAGGCGGTGCAGCGTCGGAGCACGGTTGAGCAGCACGGGGTGGCCGTTGATGACCTCTTCCAGCACGTCCCACACGGCCGGCTTCGACCGCTCCACCATCCGCTTGGCGGACTTGATGTTCTGCGCGTGGTTGAGGTCCACGAGCCGCTTCATGACGAACGGCTTGAACAGCTCGAGCGCCATGTCCTTCGGCAGACCGCACTGGTGCAGCTTCAGCTGCGGGCCGACGATGATGACCGAACGGCCCGAGTAGTCGACGCGCTTGCCGAGCAGGTTCTGACGGAAGCGGCCCTGCTTGCCCTTGAGCAGGTCGGACAGCGACTTCAGCGGCCGGTTGCCCGGGCCGGTCACCGGACGCCCGCGACGGCCGTTGTCGAACAGCGCGTCGACGGACTCCTGCAGCATCCGCTTCTCGTTGTTGACGATGATCTCGGGCGCACCGAGGTCGATCAGTCGCTTGAGGCGGTTGTTGCGGTTGATGACCCGGCGGTACAGGTCGTTGAGGTCCGACGTGGCGAAGCGGCCACCGTCGAGCTGCACCATCGGGCGCAGCTCCGGCGGGATCACCGGGACGGCGTCGAGCACCATGCCGCGCGGGTCGTTGCCCGTGGCCTGGAAGGCCGCGACGACCTTCAGGCGCTTGAGCGCACGCAGCTTCTTCTGGCCCTTGCCGCCGCGGATCGTCTCGCGCAGCGACTCGGCCTCGGCGTCGACGTCGAAGTCCTCGGCCAGCTTCTGGATGGCCTCGGCGCCCATGCCGCCGGTGAAGTACTCGCCGTAGCGGTCGATCAGCTCGCGGTAGAGCAGTTCGTCGACGACCAGCTGCCGCGGCTCGAGCTTGGTGAAGGTGTTCCAGACCTCCTCGAGCCGGTCCAGCTCACGCTGGGCCCGGTCGCGGAGCTGGCGCATCTCCCGCTCGCCGCCCTCCTTGACCTTGCGCTTGACGTCGGACTTCGCGCCCTCGTTCTCGAGCTCGGCCAGGTCGGCTTCCAGCTTCTGCGCGCGCTCCTCGATGTCGGAGTCGCGCTTGGCCTCGATGTTCTTGCGCTCCACGCCGATCTCGCTCTCGAGCGTCGGCATGTCGTTGTGCCGCAGCTCGGTGTTCACCGTGGTGATCACGTACGCCGCGAAGTAGATGATCTTCTCGAGGTCCTTCGGGGCCAGGTCCAGCAGGTAGCCCAGCCGCGACGGAACGCCCTTGAAGTACCAGATGTGCGTGACCGGGGCGGCCAGCTCGATGTGGCCCATCCGCTCACGGCGCACCTTGGCGCGCGTCACCTCGACGCCGCAGCGCTCACAGATGATGCCCTTGAAGCGCACGCGCTTGTACTTGCCGCAGTAGCACTCCCAGTCCCGGGTCGGACCGAAGATCTTCTCGCAGAAGAGTCCGTCCTTCTCGGGCTTGAGGGTGCGGTAGTTGATGGTTTCGGGCTTCTTGACCTCGCCGAAGGACCACTGGCGGATGTCGTCGGCGGTCGCCAGGCCGATGCGAAGCTCATCGAAGAAATTGACGTCCAGCAAGGGGGACTTCTTTCTCTCGAACGAAGTATGAGTCGATTGCGGGCAGGCGGATCAGCCTTGGACGATCTCGTCCGCGGACGGCGACTCGTTCCGGGACAGGTTGATCCCGAGGTTCGCCGCGGCGCGTTCGAGGTCCTCGTCGTCGGAGTCGCGCATCTCGATGGCGGCACCGTCGCTGGAGAGCACCTCGACGTTCAGGCACAGCGACTGGAGTTCCTTCAGCAGAACCTTGAAGGACTCCGGGATGCCCGGCGACGGCATGTTCTCGCCCTTGACGATGGCCTCGTAGACCTTCACGCGGCCGAGCACGTCGTCGGACTTGATGGTGAGCAGCTCCTGCAGCGTGTATGCCGCGCCGTAGGCCTGCATCGCCCAGCACTCCATCTCACCGAAGCGCTGGCCACCGAACTGCGCCTTACCACCCAGCGGCTGCTGCGTGATCATCGAGTACGGACCCGTGGACCGCGCGTGGATCTTGTCGTCCACCATGTGGTGCAGCTTCAGCATGTACATGTAGCCGACGGCCACCGGGTACGGGAACGGCTCACCGGAGCGGCCGTCCATCAGCGTCGCCTTGCCGTCCTCGGCGACCATGCGGTCACCGTCGCGGTTCGGCTTCGTCGACGACAGCAGCCCCATCAGCTCTTCCTCGCGGGCACCGTCGAACACCGGCGTCGCGGTGTTGGTGCCCGGGTCGACGTCCCGCAGCTCCTCGGGCAGCTTCCCGGCCCAGTCGGGGTTGCCCTCGACCTTCCAGCCCTGCGAGGCCAGCCAGCCCAGGTGCAGCTCGAGGATCTGGCCGATGTTCATCCGTCGCGGCACACCGTGCGTGTTCAGCACGACGTCGACGGGCGTGCCGTCCGGGAGGAACGGCATGTCCTCCGCGGGCAGGATCTTGCCGATGACGCCCTTGTTGCCGTGCCGGCCGGCGAGCTTGTCGCCGTCCTGGACCTTCGACTTCTTCGCCACGTACACGCGCACGAGCTCGTTGACGCCCGGGGGCAGCTCGTCGTCCTCCTCGCGGGAGAACACGCGGATGCCGATGACCTTGCCGGTCTCGCCGTGCGGCACCTTCAGCGACGTGTCGCGCACCTCGCGCGCCTTCTCGCCGAAGATCGCGCGCAGCAGGCGCTCCTCCGGGGTCAGCTCGGTCTCGCCCTTGGGCGTGACCTTGCCGACCAGGATGTCGCCGTCGCGGACCTCGGCACCGATGCGGATGATGCCCCGCTCGTCGAGGTCGGCCAGCACGTCCTCGGAGACGTTCGGGATGTCCCGGGTGATCTCCTCGGCACCGAGCTTGGTGTCGCGGGCGTCGATCTCGTGCTCCTCGATGTGGATCGAGGTGAGCACGTCGTCCTGGACGAGCCGCTGCGAGATGACGATGGCGTCCTCGTAGTTGTGGCCCTCCCACGGCATGACCGCCACGAGCAGGTTCTTGCCGAGCGCCATCTCACCGGACTCGGTGGACGGGCCGTCGGCCAGCACCTGGCCCTGCTCCACGCGGTCACCCTCGTTGACCACCGGACGGTGGTTGAAGCAGGTGCCGGCGTTGGTGCGACGGAACTTGTAGAGCCCGTAGGTCTTCCGCGTGCCGTCGTCGTGCATGACCGTGATCATGTCGGCCGACAGCTCCTCGACCACGCCGGCCTGCTCGGCGACGAGCACGTCACCGGCGTCGACGGCCGCGGTCAGCTCGACGCCCGTGCCGACCAGCGGCGAGGACGCCTGCAGGAGCGGCACGGCCTGACGCTGCATGTTGGCGCCCATGAGCGCACGGTTGGCGTCGTCGTGCTCGAGGAACGGGATCATGCCGGTGGCGACGGAGACCATCTGCCGCGGCGACACGTCCATGTAGTCGATGTCCTGCGGGTCGATCAGCTCGACCTCGCCGCCCTTGCGGCGACCCAGGACCTGCTCCTCGACGAACGAGCCGTCCTCGTCGTTCAGCGGGGCGTTGGCCTGCGCCTTGACGAAGCGGTCCTCCTCGTCGGCGGTCAGGTAGTGCACCTCGTCGGTGACCTTGCCGTCGACGACCTTCCGGTACGGCGTCTCGATGAAGCCGAACGGGTTGACGCGGGCGTAGGCGCACAGCGAGCCGATGAGGCCGATGTTCGGGCCTTCCGGCGTCTCGATCGGGCACATGCGGCCGTAGTGGCTGGGGTGGACGTCGCGGACGTCCATGCCCGCGCGCTCACGGGACAGACCGCCCGGGCCCAGCGCCGACAGGCGGCGCTTGTGGGTCAGACCCGACAGCGGGTTGTTCTGGTCCATGAACTGCGACAGCTGCGAGGTACCGAAGAACTCGCGGATCGCGGCCACGACGGGACGGATGTTGATCAGCGTCTGCGGCGTGATCGCCTCGACGTCCTGGGTCGTCATGCGCTCACGCACGACGCGCTCCATGCGCGAGAGGCCGACGCGGATCTGGTTCTGGATCAGCTCGCCGACCGTGCGCAGGCGACGGTTGCCGAAGTGGTCGATGTCGTCGGTCTCGACGGGCACCTCGGTCTCGCCCGGCTGCATCGTCTCCTCGCCCGCGTGCAGGCGGACCAGGTACTCGATGGTCGTGACGATGTCTTCCTCGGTGAGCGTGCCGGTCTCGTACGGCAGGTCGATACCGAGCTTCTTGTTGATCTTGTAGCGACCAACCTTGGCGAGGTCGTAGCGCTTGTCCTTGAAGAACAGGTTCTCCAGGAGCGTCTGGGCGCTCTCCTTCGTCGGCGGCTCGCCGGGGCGCAGCTTGCGGTAGATGTCCAGCAGCGCCTCGTCGGTGCCGGCGGTGGAGTCCTTCTCGAGCGTCGCGAGCAGCGTCTCGGAGAAGGAGAAACGCTCGCGGATCTGCTCGGTGGTCCAGCCGAGGGCCTTCAGGAGCACCGTGACGGGCTGGCGACGCTTGCGGTCGATCCGCACACCGACGGTGTCGCGCTTGTCGACGTCGAACTCGAGCCACGCACCCCGGCTCGGAATGATCTTGACGCTGAAGACGTCCTTGTCGGTCGACTTGTCGATGGCCTGGTCGAAGTAGACGCCGGGCGACCGGACGAGCTGCGAGACGACGACACGCTCGGTGCCGTTGATGATGAATGTGCCCTTGTCGGTCATCACGGGGAAGTCGCCCATGAAGACCGTCTGGCTCTTGATCTCACCGGTGTTGTTGTTGACGAACTCGGCCGTGACGAACAGCGGCGCCGCGTACGTCATGTCCTTGTCCTTGCACTCCTCGACGGAGGCCTTGACCTCGTCGAAGCGCGGGTCGGAGAAGGAGAGGGACATCGAGCCGGAGAAGTCCTCGATGGGCGAGATCTCGCCCAGGACCTCAGCCAGGCCGCCGACCGGGTTCTCGTCGCCGTCGTTGACGGCACGTTCGAACCACGCTTCGGAGCCGGTGAACCATTCGAATGACCGGATCTGCACGTCAAGCAGGTCAGGAGTGCCCAGCGGTTCACGGATCTTCGCGAATGAGACCCGCTTCGGTGCTCCTGGAATTCCCGTTGACGAGCGCGTCGAGGTGGTCGCAGCAGTGGCCTGATTCGCGGGAGAGACTGCAAGATGCGTCCTTCCGGGGACATAAGCGGTTGAGCAGCCGCGTTAGCGACGAGCAACACGAACTGTCAAGGGTGCGGTGGCGCCGACCATCCTAGCCACCGACAATGGGCAGCATGAAAGAGGGCAGCGCAAAGAAGCAGTCTAGCCCGGACGACGGCGACTTGTCGAGGGGGCTCTCCAGACCGGGGCCCAAGCCTCGCTTCGCTCGTCGTCGGCTCGCCTCCCGCAGGCTCACCGTGCGCTATTGCCTGTAAGCGTGAACCCCCACCGCGCCTGAGTCAAGCACTCACACACCCATGGCGGCGCGCGGCGACCTACGAAATAGATCACGTACGCCCGAGTCTGGACAGCGCGCCGATATCTATGGCAGAGGGCCGTGACCCGCAGGTCACGGCCCTCTTGTCGACTCTGTGCCGGCCCGTGCGACCCGGCGCGCGGCGACGCCGCACCGCCGAGATCACGGTTCAGTTTCCGGGCTGCTGACCACCTTCCGGACCACCCTGGCCGCCACCGTCCTGGCCGCCTTCGGGAGCCGGCGGCCGGCCGCCCTCCTGACCGCCCTGGCCGCCCTGCTCCCCGTCGCCGGGCAGCGGCGCCTGCTGCTCGCCCTCGCCGCCGGCGGGCTGGTCGCGCCGTAGGTGTCCATGTTGGTCACCTTCCACTGGCCGTCCTGCTTCTCGGTCTCCAGCCACATGGCGGCCCCGCCTGCCGAGGACTGCTCGTCCGAGGCCCGCGTGGCCGACTGGTCGATGAACACCATGACCCGGGCGCGCTCGCCGTCGAGGTTCACCACGGCCGCGCGCGAGGCGTGCACGGTGACGACGATCTGCTGCTCGGGCGCGAGCCGCTTGATCTCGCCCATCAGCGCGTCGTACTTCTGCTTGACCTCGTCGCCGGCGAGCAGCTCCTCGGCGGCCTGCTCGCTCTCGCCGAGGTTGTTGTAGTCGATCGAGAACAGCCGCTCGGCGGCGCCGGTCATCGCCTCGGAGACCTCGGAGGTCGCGCCCACGTCGATCAGCGCGGCGTTGTTCGTCGCCGCGCGGGCGTCACTGCCCTGGATCTGGAAGAACACCGCCAGACCCGCCAGCAGCAGACCGACCACGAGCAGCGCCGCGACCGGGGCGATGCCCACCCGCGGCGGCTTCGCAGGCTGCTCGTCGGTGACGTCGGTGATGCCGTCCACGTCATCCGCGTCATCCGCGTCATCCGCGGAGTCGGAGTCGGAGTCGTCCGCGTCGGCCTTGCTCGTCGAGGCCTTGCCCTTACCGCCCTTGCCGGCCTTGCCGGCCTTGCCGGCCTTCGAGGAGGACGTGGCCGCGGTGACGGCGGGCCGGCCCGGCTCCTCGGCGTCGGCCGACTCGGCCTCGTCGAGGGTGGCCGGCTTGGCACGTCCGGTGTCCCGCGCCTTGCGCCGCGGGCCGGGACGCCTCACCGCCCCGGCGCCGGTCTCGTCGGCGGCCTCGCCGGTCTCCGCCCCGGCGCCGGTCTCCGCGGCGTCGGCGTCGGCGGCCTCAGCAGCCGCGGAAGCGTCGGAAGCCTCGGAAGCCTCGGCCTCGGTGGGCTCCTCCGACTCGGTGGGCTCAGTGGGCTCGGTGGGCTCGGTGGGCTCGGTGGTCTCAGTGGGCTCGGTGGTCTCGTCGCCGGGCGTGGGGCGCGGCCGGCGCAGGCCCGCGACCTTCGGGCGGCGCGAAGGGGTCGCGGCCGGACCCGTGGGATGCGGGGAGGGCTTACGACGGTTCGTCGACACGAATGGAACTCCGATCGGGTGCGCTTACTGGCGGGCGCTCACTGCGGGGGCTGCTGCTCGCCCTGCTGTCCCTGCTGTCCCTGCTGGGGCTGCTGCGGCTGCCCGGCCCCGGCGACGGGCACGTCGCCGATCTGGGCCACCTTCCACTCCTCGCCCTCCCGCTGGAACTGGATCTCGAGGCGCATCGTCTTGGTGCCCGACTGCTGGCTGTTCTGCACGTCGGTGCTGGCCGCGGCGACGGCCGTGGCCGTGCCCTCCCGCTCGTTGAGCTCGCTGACGGCGACGTCGTGCACCGTGGTGGTGACCTGCGACTCCGCCTCGGTGATCGCCTGGCGGAAGTTCTCCTCGGCCTGCGTGATCTGCTGCGCCAGCTCGCCGGTGGCGATGTCCTTCTGCCGCTGGAAGTACTCGTCGAGGTTCTGGTGGTCGAGCTCGGTGAACGCCGTCACCGCCTGTCCCGCGACCCGCACGACCTCCTGCCGTTCGGCCGCCACGTCGGCGTCGTCGCCGGTCGCGCTGGTCAGCCACAGCACGCCGAACGTCGCGGCCACCAGGAACGCGGCCGTCGCGAACGCCCCGGCACCGATCAACGTCCACCGCGGCAGACCCTTCGCGTCCTCGCTGTCGTCCGCCGATTCCGACGAGTCCGCCGATTCCGACGAGTCGCTCCCGGACTCGGCGTCGTCCGACCCGGCCTCGTCGGTCGTGTCGGTCGACTCCGCGGCCTCGTCGGCGCCGTGTCGTCGGCGGCCGTGTCATCGGCAGCCTTCTCCTCGGGGCCGGTGTCAGCCTCGCCGGTCGGGTCCGACGACCCGCAGCCTCGTCGGCGTCGCTGCCTGCGCGGGCCTTCTCCGGCTCGTCCGAACTCATAACGCTCCAGGGTATTGCGATCGTGTCAGCTTGCTGTGTGCCTGCTGATCGGGTGAATCACCGCCCGGCCAGGCCCGCGAGCTGGCCGAGGCTCGTCAGGTCGAGGCCGCGCGAGCCGGCGACGCCGGGGGTGCCGCGTCGCGACGCGAGCTCCTCGGTGTCCCGGTCCGAGTTCGCCTCCACCTGCTCCGGCGTCGGCTGCACCGGCACACCGTTGAACGGCGCGTTCTGCGAACCACGCACGGCGATCGGGCTGCCGGTCGGCTCGGCGCAGTAGGCGTCGGCCTTCGGCTCCCGCTCGGAGGTGTCGGATCCCTCGCGGTACTCGTCGGGCGAACGATAACCCTTCGTACATGAAGGCGGGTTGAACATGTTCAGTGCGAGACCCAGATGGGCGTATCCGTCGCCGGGGGCCACGGAGTAGGCGCCACCGGTGACCATCGGGTAGGTAATGAACATCATCTCCAGCCCGTCCTGGCGCGTGGACATGATGTTCGCGGTGGTCAGCAGGTTCGCCGTCAGCGTCGACAGGCCCGGCCCGGTCTCGGCGAGCACCTCCTGCACCTGGGTGCCGACCTGCGGGGCGACGTCGATGAGCGTGCGCAGATCGCCGTCGGACTCCTTCAGCGTCTGCGACAGCTTGTTGAGGTCGCGGCTGAACGAGCGCATCGCTCCGGTCATCTCGTTCTGCGTGCGCATCACGGTGGTGCCGTGCTCGAGCAGGTCGACCGTCTGCGGCAGGTTGTCGGACGCGACGCTCGTGAACTCCCGCGTCGTGTCCATCAGCCGCTGCAGGTCGTGACCGGTGCCGTTGAACGCGTCGTACGACTCGTCGACGACGGTGCGCAGCGAGTCGGTGGGCACCGAACTCGCCAGCGACGACAGGTCGCCGATCATCTTCTCGGTGGGCACCGGGGTCTCGGTGCGTTCCTCCTCGATGACCGAACCGGCCTCCAGGTACGGCCCGTCCGAGCTCTGCGGCTGCAGATCGATGTACTGCTCGCCGACCGCGGAACGGTTGGCGACGACGGCCTTGAGGTCGGCCGGGATCTGCGGCGTGCCGGGCTCGATGCGGAGCTGGGCCTGCGTGCCGGTCTCGGTGAGGCTGAGCGGGCCGACCCTGCCGACGTTGAACCCGCGGTAGGTCACCTCGGCGCCCTCGAAGATGCCGCCCGACTCGGCGAGCTGCACGTCGACGTTGTAACCGCCCTGGCCGAACGCCTCCTCGATCGTCGTGAAGCGCACGAGGGCGTACACGATCGCGACCACGGAGATGATCGCGAACAGGACCAGCTGGATCTTGGTCTTACGCACCAACATCGGCCATCAACCCCCTGCCAACACGTCGAAGATGCCTTCGACGCCAGTACGGGACGGCTGCTGCGGCCCGCCGTCCTGACCGCCCTGCGGTTGCGACTGCGGCTGCGCGTCGCCGGGAATCGGCAACGGCGGCGGATTGCCGCCCGTGCCTCGTGCTGCGAGGTGAGCTCGCCCAGGATCGGCAGGTCCTGCAGCGGGTTCTGCCTGCTGCGCCCGAGGTTCTGCATGATCTCCTGCAGATCCAGGTCGAGGGTGAGGTGCAGGTTGAAGAAGTCGCCCTTGGCGCCCTTCACGGCCTGGTCGGTGAACGGGTAGCTGAGCATCAGCTCGAGCGCGTTCGGCAGGTCGGAACCGGCCTCGCCGAGCTTCTGGAGCGTCGGCAGCAGGGCCTTCAGGTTCGCGACCAGGTCCTCCTGGCTGCGGTTGATCGTGTCGGTGGCGACGCCGGAGAGCCGGTCGAGCGCCTGCAGCATCGTCACGAGCTGGCCGCGCTGCTTCTCGATCACCTCGAGACCCGGGCTGAGGTCCTCGATCGCGCCCGCGATGCGGTCCTTCTGCCCGTCCAGGCTCATCGACAGCCGGTTGAGGCCGTCGAGCGCCTGGGTGATGTCGCCCGACTGCGCGTCGAGCGCCGACACCAGCTCGTTGGCGCCGCGCAGCAGCCGCTTGGTGTCCTGCTCGTTGCCGGACAGGGCCGTGTTGAGCTCCTTGGTGATGGTGTTGAGCTGCTCCACACCGCCGCCGTTGAGCAGCATCGACAGCGCACCGAGCACCTCCTCCACCTCGACGCTGCGGTCGGTGCGCTCCACCGGGATGGTGTCGCCGTCCGACAGCTGCTCCGACGAGGCGTTCTCGCCGGGCGCGCCGAGCTGGATGTACTTCTCGCCGAGCAGGCTCGTCTGGCGCAGGTTGGCGATCGCGTTCTCGGGCAGTTCGATGTCGCCGTTGACCAGGACCGTCACCTCGGCGGTCCATCCGTCGTCGGCGAGGCCGATCTGCTCGACCCTGCCCACGGAGACCTCGTTGACCTTGACGCCGGACTGCGGCACGAGGTCGAGGGCGTCGCGCAGCTGCACCTTCACGCGGTACGGGTTCTCGCCCAGGTCGGCGCCGCCGGGCAGCGGCACGTCGTAGATGCCCGAGAACCCGCAGCCCGACAGCATCGTGGCCGCGGCGCCGACGGCGATCAGTTTGCGGAACCTCACTGGCCACCTCCGGAGTTCAGCGCCTGCTGGGTGACCGGCAGCGGCAGCGGCGGCAGCTCGCCCTTGTTGAGCGCCTTCACCGACTCGGCCAGCGACGGCAGCGGCGCCGCGCCCTCGACGGTGTCGGCCACGCCCTGGCACAGGTTGCCGACGGCGTCGAGCGCGCTCGGCGTCTGCTTGAGCAGGTTGCACACCATGGTGATCGGCGGCTGCGTGAGCTCGTTCAGGTTCGGGCGCGCGTCGAGCGTGCCCGACGAGGCGTTGTAGGTGTGGGCCAGGTTCGACAGCGCCAACGGGGCGATGTCGAGCGTCTCGGCGAGCGCGCCGCGCTGGTCCACGAGCACCTGGGTGACGCTGGCCAGCTTGTCGACGTTCGACTTGAGCCGGCCGCGGTTCTCGTCGACGAAGCCGTGCACCGCCTGCAGCGCCGTGCCGAGCTCGGTGACCGTCTTCGACAGGTTCTCCCGCTCCCCGGCGAGGTAGCCGCTGACGTCGGCCAGCTGCCGTTCGAACCGGCGCACCGTCTGGTCGGAGCCTGCGAAGGTCTCCGACAGGTTGGCCAGGTTCTCGACGGTCTCGAACAGGTCGCCCGAGTTGCCCGACAGGGTGCCGGCGGCCTGGCCGAGCTGGGAGACCGTGTCGTGGATCTTCTTGCCGTTGCCGTCGAGGTTCGCGGCGGTGGTGTCGAGCAGGTCCGACAGCGAACCGTCGGCGTTGGCGCCGTTCGGGCCGAGCGACTCCGACACCCGGCTGAGGCTGGCGGCGAGCTGGTCGATCTCGAGCGGCACCTCGGTGCGCTCCTGCTCGATGGTCGCGCCGTCCTCCATCAGCGGCCCGCCCGTGTAGGCGGGGGCCAGCTGCACGTAGCGGTCCGACACGAGCGACGGGGCGACGAGGACCGCCTGCGCGTCGGCCGGCACCTGCACCTCACGGTCGTAGCTCATCGTCACCGCGACGCGTTCGCCCTGCGGTTCGATGTCGGTGATCGTGCCCATGTCGACACCCAGCACGCGGACGCTGTTGCCCTCGTACAGGCCGATGGCGCTCGGGAAGTAGGCGGTGACCTGCTTGCTGCCCGCGTCCTTGAGCGTCCACCACAGACCGCCGGCGACGACGAGTCCGAGCACGATGGCGAAGGTGACGCCCTGGGCGAGCCGCTGTCCGAAGCGAGTGGTGATCATTTGACGTTGCACCCCTCTTCGTTCACCGGGCCGACGGACGGCAGCAGGAAGCCGCAGATGTAGTTGTCGAACCAGCGGCCGGAGCCGATCATGTTGTTGAACACGCGCACGAACGGGCCGAACCGCTCGATGCCCTCGGACAACGAGTCCTGGTTGCGCTGCAGCATCCCGGTGAGCCGGTCGAGCTTCTCGAGCACGGGACCCATCTGCTCGTCGTTGTCGTCGACGAGGCCGCGCAGCTGCTTCGACAGCTCCTGGCTGCCCTCGAGCAGCGTCGTGATGGCCTGCTTGCGCTGCTGCAACTCACCGAGCAGCGAGCTGCCGTCCTCCATCAGCTTGATCAGCTCCTCGTCGCGGTCGGCGAGGGTGCCGCTGATCTCCTTGGTGTTCTCGAGCAGGTCCGCCAGCTGCTGGTCGCGGCTGGAGATCGTCTCGGACAGGCGCGAGAGTCCGTCGAGCGCGCCGCGCACGTCCTGCGGGGTGTCGGCGAACGTCTCGGACAGCGTGTCGAAGCTCTCGGCGAGCTGGTCGGTGTCGATCTCGTCGACCGTGCCGGACAGGTCGCGGAAGGCGTCCATGACGTCGTACGGCGCCGTCGTGCGCTCGACCGGGATGGGGCCGCTCGGGTCGAGCGTGCCCTCCCCCAGCGGGTCCAGGGTGAGCATCTTCTGCCCCAGCACCGTCTTGATCTTGATGGTGGCGGTCGTGCGGTCGCCGAGCCAGGCGTCCTGGACGCGGAACGACACGAGCACCCGGTCGCCGTCGAGTTCGATATCGCTGACGTTGCCGACCTTGACGCCGGCCACGCGCACCTCGTTGCCGGTCTGCAGACCCGCGGCCTCGCTGAACTCGGCCTGGTACACGGTGCCGCCGCCGATGATGGGCAGCCGTTCGGTGTTGAGCGCGGCCACGATGCCCAGCGCGATCACGATGATGCCGGCGATCGCGATGGGGATCGGGTTGCGTTTCTGGAAGCTCTTCATTCCTCGATGCACCGCTCCCTGTTGACCGGCGCCACGTCCATCTCGACGGGCTGCTCCATCAGGCCGGGAATGCGGACACTGCCGCCCGCACTGCAGAGGAAGAAGTTGAACCACGAGCCGTAGTCGGCGGTGGCGTGCATCTTCCTGGCCTTCTCCGGCAGGAACTGGATGAAGTGCTCCACGACCTCCTCGCTGTCGTTGAGGTTGCCGGTGAGCTCACCCAGCGCGGCGATGTCCTTGCGCAGCGGCTCGCGGCCCTCCTCGAGCAGCCCCGACGTCGTCTGGGCCAGACCGCCGAGCGCCTCGATCGACTCGCCGATCGGCTCCCGGTCGGACGCCAGCCCCGACACCAACTGCTGCAACCGCACGATCAGCTGGTCGATCTGCGGCGTGCGTTCGTTGAGGGTCGAGAGCACCGAGTTGAGGTTGTCGATGACCTGGCCGATCACCTGGTCCTTCTCGGCGATCGTCGTGGTCAGCGATGCGGTGTGCTGCAGCAGGCTCTCGACGGTGCCGCCCTCGCCCTGCAGCACCTGGATGATCTGGTGCGACAGGGTGTTCACGTCGTCCGGCGACAGCGCCTGGAACAACGGCTTGAAGCCGTTGAACAGCTCGTTGAGGTCCAGCGCGGGCGTGGTGCGTTCGAGCGGGATCGTCTCGCCCGGCTGCAACGTGCCCTCGCCGCCGGAACCGCCCTGCTGCCCCGCGCCCGTCTCCGCGGCGGCGGGCTGCACCTCGCCGCGGGGCTGGTCGCCGCGTTCGAGCGAGATGTAGCGCTGACCGACGAGGTTGCGGAACTTGATCGTCGCCTCGACGTTCGTGGGCAGCTCCCGGTTGTCGTCGACCGAGAACTCGACCTCGGCGAGGCGGCGGTCGACGATCTCGACCGAGTCGACCTGGCCCACGCGCACACCCGCGATGCGGATGTCGTCGTTGGGCAGGACCATCGTCGCGTCGGTGAAGCGGGCCTTGTACGTCGAGGTGCTGCCGAGGTTGACGTTCGCGATGCTGATCGCGAGCACACCGGTGAACAGCACCGTGACGACGATGAACACGATCAGCTTGGTCAGTGGTCCAGCGAGTCCGCGCATTATTCGACCGTCACCTCCGCTCCGCGATACATCGGGGCCATCAACAGCGCACCCCAGTCGGGCACCTCGTCGGCGTCCATGCCCAGCTGCGGCCCGGTCAGCTGCGAGATCAACCGCAGCTCGCCGGGCGAGCCGGCCGGGTCACCCAGACCGGGCGCGGCCGCGCCGCCACCGCCGGAGCCGTAGTAGCCACCGGCACGGGCGTTGCCGTCGGCCGGGCTGAGCCCGTCGTTGACCGACCGCGCGGGCTCCGGGGTGCTCGCACCGTCCTGCACCGGACCGTCCGGCGGGTACTGCGGGAACGGGTTCGGCATCGTCTGGTAGTCGTAGCACCGCGGACCGCGGTGGTCGTTGAACTCCGGGTCGTCCACGCCGGGCTTGTACGGACCGCGGTTGTTCGTGATCTCGATCTTCGCGTGCAGGCCGGGCTCGTTGGTGCCCTTGCCGAACGCCTCGTCGATCCGCGGCACCAGGTCGGCCATCTGCCCGAGGAAGCACGGGTAGCCGGGTGCGTACTTGGCGAGCAGCTCGGCCGTCGGCCGGGCCGTCGACCCGAGGTTGATCAGGTTCTGCGAGTTCGCCTCGAGCCACGACTGCAGATCCGTCGACGCCCCCGTGAGGCTGGTGTAGACGTTCTCGAGGCCGTGCTGCCGTTCGACGAACGTGTCCGCCGTCGTCGTCAGGTTGTCGAGCGTGTCGACCAGGTCCGGCGTGACGTCGGAGATGTTGTGCGAGAACTTCGCCAGTTCACGCAGGTTCTCCTGCAGCTTCGGCACGTGCGGGTTGAGCTCCTCGACGTACTGGCCCAGCTCGGTGATCGTGTCGCCCAGATCCTCACCGCGCCCCTGCAGTGCCGTCGAGATCGCACTCAACGTGCTCGACAGCTTCTGCGGCTGGACGGCCTGCAGCACCGGCATCAGATCGGAGAACGCCTGCTCCAGCTCGATCGCACTCTCGGTGCGGTCCTGCGGGATGACGTCGCCGGTGCGCAGCGGTTCGCCCGAGGACCGCTGCGGGACCTCGAGGTCGACGAAACGCTCACCGAACAGAGTCTTCGGCAGGAATCGCGCCGACACGTCGTTGGGCACCAGGTCCGCGTGTTCCGGATCGAGGTTGAGCGTGAGCGTCGAACCCTCCACGCCGGGCTGGATGTCGCCGACCCGGCCGACGATGAGCCCGCGCACCTTCACGTCGGCGTTCTGGCCCAGCTGGTTGCCGATCTGATTGGCCTCCAACCGGACCTCGACCGAATCCGTGAACGCCTTGTTGTAGATGGCGACGCTGAGCGCCACGCCGCCGACCATGAGACCGACCAGCAGCAGTCCGAGAAGTCTCCTGCGCAGTGTTGCCATTATCCCGCGATCCTCACCGTCGTGTCGGTCCCCCAGAGGGCGAACCCGACGAAGAAGTTGACCACCGCGACCGTCACGATCGACAGCCGCACAGCACGGCCGACGGCCACGCCGACGCCCGCGGGCCCGCCGCTGGCCTTGTAGCCGTAGTAGCAGTGCGTGAGGATGATCAAGACGGCGAAGATCAGCACCTTGATGAACGAATACAGCACGTCTTGCGGTGGCAGGAACATGTCGAAGTAGTGGTCATACGTGCCCGCGGACTGGCCGTAGATGTGGATGACCACCGCTCTCGACGCGATGTACGAGGCCATCAGGCCGATGATGTACAGCGGGATCACCGCGATGAACCCGGCGATGATCCGCGTCGTGACCAGGTACGGCAGGCTCGGCACCGCCATGACCTCGAGCGCGTCGATCTCCTCGGAGATCCGCATCGCGCCGAGCTGGGCGGTGAAGCCGGAACCGACCGTCGCCGACAGCGCCAGACCCGCGATCAACGGCGCGATCTCGCGCGTGTTGAAGAACGACGTCAGGAAGCCGGTGAACGCCGACGTACCGATCGAGTCCAGGGCCGAGAAGCCCTGCAGACCCACGAGCACACCGGTGAACAACGTCAGGCCGACCATCACGCCGACCGTGCCGCCGATCAGGGCCAGCGACCCCGAGCCGAAGCTCACCTCGGCCAGCAGGCGCAGCACTTCCTTGGAGTAGCGCCGGATCGTCCGCGGCGCCCACGCCAGGGCGCGCATGTAGAAGGACATCTGGTCGCCGAGATCGTCCAGTGTCTCCAGTGGACGATTCGCGACATTCTTCGCACGCTTGGTCGCGCGGCTCACGGTGGACATCGGCTCAGCCCAACTTCGGCGGGACGAGCTGCAGGTAGATCAACGTGATGACGGTGTTGACCACGAACAGCAGCAGGAACGTGATGACGACGGACTGGTTGACCGCGTCCCCGACTCCCTTCGGACCGGGCGGCGGGTTCAGCCCGCGGTACGCGGCGACGACCGCGGCGAGGAACCCGAAGATGAGGCCTTGAGCTCGCCGACCCACAGGTCCGGCAACTGGGCCAAGGCAGAGAAGCTCGCCAGATATGCACCCGGCGTGCCGTCCTGCAGAATGACGTTGAAGAAGTAGCCACCGAGCACACCGATGACGCTGACCATGCCGTTGAGCAGGACCGCGACGAGCATGCACGCCAGCACCCGGGGCACCACGAGGCGCTGCACGGCCGAGACGCCGAGCACCTCCATGGCATCGATCTCCTCGCGGATCGTCCGCGCGCCGATGTCGGCACAGATCGCCGAACCACCGGCACCTGCCACGAGCAACGCCGTCACCAGCGGCGCGGCCTGCTGCACGGTCGCGAGCACACTGCCGGCACCCGTGTACGACTGCGCGCCCAGCTGGGTGGCGATCGACCCGAACTGCAGCGAGATGATCGCGCCGAACGGGATCGCGACGAGCGCCGTCGGCAGGATCGTCACGCTCGCGATGAACCACGCCTGCTGGATGAACTCCCGCACCTGGAACGGACGCTGGAAGATGCCGCGGAAGATGTCGAGGCCGAGAGCGAAGAGCTTGCCGGTCTCCCGAAGCATCCCGACGCCGGGGACGGTGCCGGCCCGAGCGCTCATCGCCCGCCCCGCTGTGGCGGCATCCGGCGCGTCTGTCCGCCCTGGTCCGCGGGCCACTGCTGATCGGTGGGCAGGTTCGCCACGTCGTCGGTGGGCAGGTTGCCGCGGTGCGGCGGCAACGTCGAACCGGCCGTCACCGACGGCTCGGGGATGCCGTAGTGCCGACGCTCCTCCGGCGACAGCGAGGCGATGATGCCCTCCTGCGCGGCGGCCGGCAGCGTGTGCAGGATCTGCACGACCCGGTCCTTGCGGCGCACAGCACCCTGCCGCACCGGCAGCCCGGGGGTGGGCTGCAGCTGCGGCACGATGCCGCGCACGTCCTCGGTGGACCCGTCGTGGTGCCCGCCGTCGGCCATGGCCTGCTCGAGCGCCATCTGCGCCGAGTCCTTCTCCTCGCTCATGCCGATCGGGCCGAGCCTGCGGCCGTTGAGGAACTGCTCCACGACCGGCTCGTCGGAGGTCAGCAGCACCTCGCGCGGCCCGAACATCACCAGCTCCTTGCGGAACAGCATGCCCAGGTTGTCCGGCACGGTCCGGGCGAGGTTGATGTTGTGGGTGACGATCAGGATCGTCGCGTCGATCTGTGCGTTCAGGTCGATCAGCAGCTGCGACAGGTAGGCCGTGCGCACCGGGTCCAGACCCGAGTCCGGCTCGTCGCACAGGATGATCTCCGGGTCCAGCACGAGCGCGCGGGCCAGACCGGCGCGCTTGCGCATACCACCGGAGATCTCACCGGGAAGCTTGTCGTCGGCGCCCGCCAGACCGGTCATGTCCAGTTTGTCGAGCACGATGTTGCGAATCTCGGTTTCCGACTTCTTCGTGTGTTCCCGCAGCGGGAACGCGACGTTGTCGTAGAGATTCATCGAGCCGAACAGCGCGCCGTCCTGGAACAGCACGCCGAAAAGCTTGCGGGTCTCGTAGAGCTGACGCTCCGAGCAGGTGACGATGTCCGTGCCGTTGATGACGCACGAACCCTTGTCGGGTTTGAGCAGGCCGATCATCGACTTCAGGAACACCGACTTGCCCGTACCCGACGGCCCGAGCATCACCGACACCTCTCCAGGCGGCAGGTTCAGCGTCACGTCCCGCCAGATGGCCTGCTTGCCGAAGGACTTCGTCAAGCCCTCGATGACCACCTCGGCACCCATCGCACCCTCCTGGAGCGGTTCCGCGGCCGCGGATAGCGGGTGCTGCGTGTTCACCAGGCAGCACCGCCATGTCCACAGCGTCTTCCTTCTACGAGCAACGAACGAAGCCCGTATAAGTTACTCACTGGTTCACACCCGAATGCAGCACCTGGGTGAGTCGACCTCACGCAGTGTGTGTCGATCCGGGTGTGATGTGGGACTGCAAGGTAACCCACGGCGTGACGCGGCGACGAGGTGCCGGTCGACGAATGTGAGAAGCCGACACGGCGTGTGATCGGGCGCACATGGCACAACAACGAAAAAGCGGGCGGACATCGCGTGGATGTCCGCCCGCTTTCGCGATGCGATCTGCGCCCCTGCACCAGGCGCGGGGATCACTTCAGCGAGACCTTGCCGCCGGCCTCTTCGAGCTTGGTCTTGGCGGCCTCGGCGGCCTCCTTGTCGACCTTCTCGAGCAGGGCCTTCGGGGCGCCCTCGACGAGCTCCTTGGCCTCCTTCAGGCCGAGGCCCGAGATGACCTCGCGCACGACCTTGATGACCTGGATCTTCTTGTCGCCGGCGTCCTCGAGGACGACGTCGAACTCGTCCTGCTCCTCGGCGGCGGCGGCGCCGGCGTCGCCCGCACCCGGGGCGGCGGCCACGACCTGGGCGGCCGGGGCGGCGGCGGTGACGTCGAAGGTCTCCTCGAACTTCGTCACGAACTCGGACAGCTCAAGCAGCGTCAGCTCCTTGAAGGCGTCGAGCAGTTCGTCGGTGCTCATCTTCGCCATGGTGGCGTTCCTTCCTTGCGATCGACTCTGGAGTCGGGGTGGGTGGTGTGATCAGCTCTCGGCGTCGGAGCCGGATTCGGACTTCTGCTTGTCCTCGAGCGCGGCGGCGGCGCGGGCCATCTTCGACAGCGGCGCCTGGAACAGCGACGCGGCCTCGGACAGCTTGGCCTTGAACGCGCCCGCCGCCTTCGACAGCAGCACGTCGCGGCTCTCGAGTTCGGCAAGCTTCTCGATCTCGCTCACGCTCATCGGACGGCCATCCATGTAGCCGCCCTTGATGACGAGGGCTTCGTTGTCCTTCGCGAAGTTCTTCAGCGCCTTCGCGGCGTCGACCGGCTCACCTTCGACGAAGGCGATCGCGGTCGGCCCGACGAAGAGCTCGGTGACCTCGTTGACGCCCACCTCTTCGGCGGCACGCTTGGCGAGGGTGTTCTTCGCGACCCGGTACTTCACGGTGGGGCCGAGAGCGCGGCGCAGCTCACCGAGCTTGGACACGGAGAGGCCGGAGTACTCGGTGATGACCGTGGCCGAGCTGTTGCGGAAGGAGTCCGCAATCTCGGCGACCGCCTCAACCTTCTCGGGCTTCGCCATGGTCGCCTCCTCTCTTGGCTGGTGACCACTGGCGCCCCGGACTCACCCGGAAACGACGAAACGCCCCGGCGCGGCGGGCACAGGGGCCGGCGCAGCAAGCACGGGGCGTCGATACACGCGGGTGGCGCGTAGGATCCTCGTTCCTCCTGCGCGGGCCGCCGCCTGCGTGGGCGGGCCTTCGTTCCCGAGGAAACCCGGGAAGACCAGCGGTCTTCGGTAGAACCGCGAACAACTATACGCGCCGGTCACGGTCCCGCCGCAGGAGGGTGCCCCCGGCCGAATCCGCGACCGGTTCGCGAGCCGTTCCCGGTCGCGGACCGTGAGCAGGCATCATGGGCGCGTGACGGAGCACAGGCCCGAGGACCACGGACCGCAGGGGCAGGACGCACACGGCGCCGAGCCCGGCCCGGCAGACACCCCGACCCCACCGTCGGGCATCGAGCCGCCGGGCACCGAGACGCCCGGTACCGAACCGCCGAGCACCGAGCGTCCGGTGCCGAGACGCCGGGGACCGAGATCCAGCCTGCCCGCGCCGCCGGCGGCGAGCCGACCGCGCAGTCGGCCGAGCAGCCGGTCGACCCGGAACAGCTGCGCCAGTTCCAGCAGTTCCAACAGTTCCAGGAGTTCCTCAAGTTCCAGCAGGCCCAGCAGGAACAGGGCGGCTCGGTGGTCCCGTCCCCGCAGCACCCGCCCGCACCGCACCCCGGCCCGCAGTACCCCGCGCCGCACTACCCCGAACAGCAGTACCCGCCGCAGCAGCCGGGGGCGCACGGCAGCGTCGCGACGACGAACCCGCAGGAGCTCGAACCGCGTCCGCCCCGGCGGCGACGCAAACCCCCGCGGTGGCTGGTGTGGCTGGGTAAGAAGGTCCTGGCGTGGCTGATCGCGTTCCTGCTCCTGGCGATCGCGGCGACGTGGGCCTACAACCACTTCTTCGGCGACTCGGGCGCCGGGCAGACCACCGAGGAGTACGCCGAGCACGGCGGCGGCACCTACCGCACGAACGAGCTGCTCTCGGACGAGCCCTACGAGGCGGTCCGGCAGGTCTACGACGCGATCGCCCAGACCGACCCGGAGACCGGCGGCCCGCTGGTGCCGCAGGCGTGCGGCCGGTTCGCCGAACGGACGCAGCAGACCTTCGCCGAGAACCTCGGCCACGCCGACTGCCGCGAGGCGGTGCGGGCGCTGCACGAGGAGGTCACGCACGTCAACGACTACGCCGAGTCGATCTTCACGCGCGGCTACCTGCCGACGTCGGAGCAGGAGCGCATCGACTCGTGCTCGTTCACGATCTCCGGCGGCCCCGCGCTCGGCGTGTTCGTCGTGGAGAAGCAGGACCACGCGGGCCAGTGGCTGATCACCGGCCACGAACCGGGCCCGGAGAACTGCCCCGCCCCGCCGGCACCGCAGCCGAGCAACTGACCGGGCGCCGCAGAACACCAACACGGCGACGTGGGGTGCTGACACGGCGAAAGGGGCGGCCCACCCTGTCGGGTGGACCGCCCCTTTCGGTGTGTCAGTGCGCTCGGTGGCCGAGCGTCAGACCGCGGCGTCCTCGGAGAGGAGGTCGCGGGTACGCGTCGGGTCGACCGGGATGCCCGGGCCCATCGTCGTCGCGAAGGTGACCTTCTTGACGTAACGGCCCTTGGCGGCCGACGGCTTCGCACGCAGGATCTCGTCGAGCGCCGCGGCGTAGTTCTCCACGAGCTTCTCGGTGTCGAACGAGGCCTTGCCGATCGCCATGTGCAGGTTCGACTGCTTGTCGACGCGGAAGCTGACCTTACCGCCCTTGATCTCCGAGACGGCCTTGGTGACGTCCGGGGTGACGGTGCCGGTCTTCGGGTTCGGCATCAGGCCACGCGGGCCCAGAACGCGGGCCACGCGGCCCACCTTCGCCATCTGGTCGGGAGTCGCGATCGCGGCGTCGAACTCGAGCCAGCCACCCTGGATGCGCTCGATGAGGTCGTCGGAACCGACCACGTCGGCACCGGCGGCTTCGGCCTCGGCGGCCTTGTCACCGGTGGCGAAAACAGCGACGCGGACGGTTTTACCCGTGCCGTGCGGCAGGTTCACGGTGCCGCGGACCATCTGGTCCGCCTTGCGGGGGTCGACGCCGAGCCGCATCGCGACCTCGACCGTGGCGTCCATCTTGACGTTGGACGTCTCCTTGGCCAACTTCACCGCGTCGAGCGGCGCGTACAGCCTGGTCTGGTCAATGAGCTCGGCGGCCTTGCGATAGGCCTTGCTGCGCTTGGTCATGCTCTGTCCTTCGAATGCTGAGGTGGATCAGTTGTGGTGCGGGCCAGCGCCTGGCCCTTCCACGGCGGGGCCTCGCTGCTGAGGCCGGCGCGACTTACTCGACGGTCAGACCCATCGACCGGGCGGTCCCGGCGATGATCTTGGCGGCCTGGTCGGTGTCGTAGGCGTTGAGGTCGGACTTCTTGGTCTCGGCGATCTCGCGCACCTGGTCCATCGTGACCTTGCCGACCTTGGTCTTGTGCGGCTCGCCGCTGCCCTTGTCGATGCCCGCGGCCTTCAGCAGCAGCTTCGCGGCCGGCGGCGTCTTGAGCTTGAAGTCGAACGAGCGGTCCTCGTACACGGAGATCTCGACCGGCACGACGTTGCCACGCTGGTTCTCCGTGGCCGCGTTGTACGCCTTGCAGAACTCCATGATGTTGACGCCGTGCTGACCGAGCGCGGGGCCAACCGGGGGCGCCGGGTTCGCGGCGCCCGCCTGGATCTGCAGCTTGATGATCGCTGCAAGCTTCTTCTTCTTGGGTGGCATTTCCGTTTCCTAGTTCAGCGTTGCTCTCCCCACGCACCTGCCGTGGCGCGGGGGCCTTCCGGTCGCCGCTGGAGCGACCGTCAGATCTTGGAGACCTGGTTGAACGACAGCTCGACCGGCGTCTCGCGGCCGAAGATCGACACCAGGACCTTCAGCTTCTGGCCACCGGCGTCGACCTCGCTGATCGTCGCGGGCAGCGTCGCGAACGGACCGTCCATGACGGTGACCGATTCGCCGACCTCGAAGTCCACCTCGACCGCGGACGTCGACGACGTGGCCTCGGCCTGCGAGCCCGCCGCGGCGGGTTCGCTCTTGGCCGCCTTCGCCGGCGCCTCCTTCTCGACCTGCGGCGCGAGGAACTTCAGCACCTCGTTCAGCGTGATCGGTGAGGGGCTCGATGTCGCGCCCACGAAACCGGTCACCCCGGGCGTGTTGCGCACGGCGCTCCACGACTGGTCGTTGAGCTCCATGCGGACCAGGATGTAGCCGGGCAGAACCTTACGGTTCACCTGCTTGCGCTGGCCGTTCTTGATCTCGGTGACCTCTTCGGTCGGAACCTCGATCTGGAAGATGTAGTCCTCGACGTCGAGCGTCTGCGTACGCGTCTCGAGGTTGTTCTTCACGCGGTTCTCGTAGCCGGCGTACGAGTGCACGACGTACCACTCGCCGGGCAGCGACGAGAGCTCGGCGCGGAGCTTGGCGACCGGGTCGAGCTCCTCCTCGGGCTCGGCGGCGTCGTCCGTGGTGTCCGTGGTGTCCGTGGCTTCCGCGGTGTCGGCGGTGTCCGCAGCGTCGGGAGTGTCCGTGGCGGCCGCAGTGTCCTCGGCGGCGGCAGCGTCCTCGGCCGGCTCAGCAGCTTCGGCGGGGTCGGCAGCCGACGACTCGACCGCCGACGTCGTCTCAGCGGCGTCGGCACCGTCGACCGTCTCGACAGTCTCAGCAGCCTCGGTGGCCGCGAGCACCTGCTCGTCTGAGCCGTTCTCGGAGGTCACTTTCCGTCCTCTCAGTTGATCGCGTGTGCGGTGACGGGCGCGACCGATCGCCCCCGCCACCTGCGCGGCCTGGCCAGGGCGTCAGTCGCCGAATACGAAGTCGACTCCCTGCAGGAAGACGAAATCGAGCAGGTAGACCAGGGCGATCATGAAGGCCACGAACACCAGCACCACGGCCGTGTAGGTGACCATCTGCTTACGGGTCGGCCAGATGACCTTCCCGAGCTCGCCCCAGACCTCGCGGAGGAACAGCACCATGCGGCCGAAGAGCGAACGCTTGTCGACCGTGGCCGTTCCGCCCCGCTTGGTCGTCGACCGGTCCTTGCCCGACGTCTTGCCGTCGGGGCCGGAACCGGCCTTGCCCTTGGGAGCAGACTTACCCGCTTTGGCGTCACTGCCCGTGCCGGCGCGGGCAGCGTCGCGTCGCTCGCGGCGAGCCGCGGCGCCACTCGGACGGGAGCTGGAGCTCTTCTGCTCCTTCTCCTTGTCCTTCTCGCCGTCCTCGCTCACGAGTCACTCCTCTGCCTCACCTGACACGTCAACGCAGGGGCGACAGGACTCGAACCTGCGACCTGCGGTTTTGGAGACCGCTGCTCTACCAACTGAGCTACACCCCTTCGAACGTTCTGCTTGCTCGTCGCCGCCCATCCGATCGCGTGGACGAGGGCAGGAGCAACCGTCGAACGTTCCAAGTGCAGAAGTCTACGGCAAGGGTGATCGCGCTCTGCAACCGAGCCCCTTCTGGCCGTCGGCGCCGGCGGCAACCGGCCGCGAACCGGCCGACGACCAGCCGACGACCGGCCGAGGACCACCGCACTGATCCGCGTCGGCCCAGAGCATCCCCGGCGCCGTACGCGTGGAAAACTGTAGCCATGGCCACTGCAGGAACCACATCCGCCCGCACCCGCTCGCGCGTGTCCGCCCGGATCGCCGGGATCACGCCGTCCGCGACGCTCGCGGTGGACGCGAAGGCGAAGGCGCTCAAGGCCGAGGGCCGCCCGGTGATCGGATTCGGCGCGGGGCAGCCGGACTTCCCCACGCCCGACTACGTCGTCGAGGCCGCGGCCGAGGCCACCCGCGAGCGCGTCAACCACGGCTACACCGCGGCAGGCGGTCTGCCCGAGCTGCGCGAGGCGATCGCCGCGAAGACGCTGCGCGACTCCGACTTCCGCTGCACGGCCTCGCAGGTCCTGGTCACCAACGGCGGCAAGCAGGCCGTCTACTCGGCGTTCGCGACGCTGCTCGACCCGGGCGACGAGGTGCTGCTGCCCGCGCCGTACTGGACGACCTACCCCGAGTCGATCACGCTCGCCGGCGGGGTGCCCGTGCAGGTGACGGCCGACGAGACGACCGGCTACCTCGTGACGGTCGAGCAGCTCGAGGCCGCGCGCACCGGGAAGACGAAGGTGCTGCTGTTCAACTCGCCGTCCAACCCGACCGGCGCGGTGTACCCGCGTGAGCAGGTCGAGGCGATCGGCAAGTGGGCGCTCGAGCACGGCATCTGGGTGATCACCGACGAGATCTACGAGCACCTGGTCTACGACGGCGTCACCGCCGCGTCGATGCCCGCCGTCGTGCCGGAGCTGGCCGACCAGACGTTGATCCTCAACGGCGTGGCCAAGACGTATTCGATGACCGGCTGGCGCGTCGGCTGGATCGTCGGCCCGGACGACGTCATCAAGGCCGCCTCGAGCTACCAGTCGCACCTGTGCGGCAACGTCTCCAACGTCGCGCAGCGCGCCGCGCTCGCGGCCGTGGCGGGTCCGCTCGACGAGGTGTATGCGATGCGCGAGGCGTTCGACGCGCGGCGCAAGAAGATCGTCTCGCTGCTGTCGGCGATCCCCGGTGTCGAGTGCCCGACGCCGGAGGGCGCGTTCTACGCCTACCCGTCGGTGAAGGCGGTGCTGGGCAAGGAGATCCGCGGCGAGCGGCCCGAGGACACGGTCGCGCTGGCCGACCTGATCCTGCGCGAGGCCGAGGTCGCGGTCGTGCCCGGCGAGGCCTTCGGCACGCCCGGCTACTTCCGCTTCTCCTACGCCCTCGCCGAGGCCGACCTGGTCGAAGGCGTCAACCGCGTCGCCGCCCTCCTGGCCGAGGCCCGGTAACCGACACGCACGTGGGGTGCCGACGCGCCGTGTCAGCACCCCACGTCGCCGTGTCAGCAATCCACGCGGCCGTGTTGGCGTTCCGTGTACGCGTGGCGCGCCCCGACGCCGGGTTCGTGAAGGAGAACCACCCATGAGGACGACCCGACTGCTGCTGGCGGCTGCCGGCATTCCGCTCGTCACGCTGGCCGCGGTGTACGTGCTGCGGATGTCGTGGGCGGACCGGCTGCCGAGCGCGGTCGTCTCGCACTGGGGCCTCGACGGGCCGGACCGCGGGACGGATCTGGCGGCGATGACCGGCTGGACGCTGGGCATCGGCGCGGCGATCGCCGTGCTCGCGGCGATCACGATGCTGGTGTCGGACCGGCGCGCGATCGCCCGCGACCTGGCCGCGACGCCGCGCAGTGCGGTGGGCTTCGCGGCGTGGGCGGCGACCCTGCCCGCCGGCATCCTCGCCGGGTCGATGTGGGCGACGCTCGACCTGCCGGCGTGGGAGCAGGCACGCGGCGCAGGCGGGGCGATCCTGCTCGCGTTCGGCATCAGCATCGCCGCCGGCGCCCTCGCCGCCTGGCTCGCCGGCACCATGCCGCGGCCCGCGCCCGCGGAGGCCGACCGGGAGCTGCCGTCCGCGGGGCTCGAGCCGGGGCAGGACCCGACGTGGAGCGGCGCCGGCACGAACTACCCGATGGCGTTCGTCGGGGCGGCCGTGCTCGTCGCGGCCGTGATCCTGCAGGTCGGCATGACCGACCTCGACATCATGCCGTACGGGCTGATCCTCGTCGTGGCGTTGCTGGCGATGTCGGCGGTGTGCCGCACGCAGGTGCGGATCGACTCGACCGGCGTGACGTTGACGCTGGGCCTGCTGAAGTTCCCGACGCGGCGCCTGGACCTCGACGAGATCGCCTCCGCCGACGTCGAGCAGATGTCGATGTGGGCGGGCGGCGGCTACGGCCTGCGCCGCGGGCCGTCGTACACGGCGTTCAAGGTGCGCGCGGGCGACACGCTGGCGATCACGCTCACGTCCGGCCACACGCTCAAGGCCACCGTCGACCACCCGGAACGGGCCGCGGGGTTGATCAACGACCTCGTCGGCGCCCGCGGCTGAGCCCGCTACGTCCGGACGACGACCTGGGCCTTGCCGAGGACGGTCCTGCCGTCGAACGTGGCGGTGATGTCGATGCGGGCGGTGTCGTCGTCGTGGACCTCGGCGACCTTGGCGGTGAACTCGACGAGCGCACCCTCGCCGTCGTCGGGGACGACGACCGGGCGGGTGAACCGCGCGCCGTACTCGACGATCCGGCCGGGGTCGCCCAGCCAGTCGCTCACGACGCGGCCGGCCAGGGCCATGGTGAGCATGCCGTGGGCGATGACGTTCGGCAGACCCACCTCGGCGGCGAACCGTTCGTTCCAGTGGATCGGGTTGAAGTCCAGCGACGCGCCTGCGTAGCGCACCAGCTGCTCGCGGGTGACGCGGACGGACAGGCCGGGCAGTTCGTCTCCGACGTTCACGACTGTTCCCCCCGGACGACGAGCTGGGCGTAGGTGGTGCACACGGGTTCGCCGCTCTCGGCGGTGACGTCGGCGTGCACGGTGAGGAAGTCGTTGCCCGCACGCGCGAAGATCTCGTCGATGTGCACCGTGACCTGCAGCCGGTCGCCGGCGTGGGCGGGCCGGTGGTGCACGAAGCGCTGGTCGCCGTGGACCATGCGGTCGTAGTCGAGGCCGAGTTCGGGGTCGGCGACGACGGCGTTGATGGCGCGCAGGTTGATGATCGTGAGGAACGTGGGCGGTGCGATCACGTCCGGGTAGCCGGCCGCGCCGGCCGCGTCGACGTCGCGGTACAGCGGGTTCTCGTCCCCGAGGGCGTCGGCGAACTCGGCGATCTTGGCGCGGCTGACCTCGTAGGTCGCCTCGGGCGGGTACACGCGCCCGGCGAATGACGGATCCAGTGGCACGGCGCGGAGCCTACCCTCACGTGAATTCCCCACGAACTGCGCTTTCCCGCCCCTGCACAAAGGAGCTCCCGAGGGCCCCATAGTCGCGTTGAACGCGACTATGGCCTCGGGAGCGTTAAGGGGTGACGAGGCGTCAGTTGAGCGAGACGCCGTAGGCGGAGATCGCGGCGTTGACCGGCTGGAAGTAGGAGCTTCCGCCGCCCATGCCCGAGGTGATGCCGAGGCCGGTGCTGCCGGAGAACAGGCAGCCGCCGGAGTCACCGGAGTTCACCGTCGCGCTGGTCTGCACGAGGCCGGTGACGGCACCTTCGGGGTAGTTCACCGTGACGTTGGTGGCCTGCACGGTGCCGCAGGTCAGGTAGGTCGTCGACCCGCTCTTGCAGATGTCCTGGCCGACGGTGGCGTTGGCCGTCGAGCTGATCGTCTGCGTGGTGCCGTCCCACAGGGTCACGGCGCCGGGGGCGCTGCCGGTGTCGTTGCGGATGAGGCCGTAGTCGTTGCCGGGGAAGCTGGCGTCGAGCGACGGGCCGACGTTCCACTCGGCGACACCCTCGGTGCAGTGGCCTGCGGTGAGGATGTAGTCCTGGCCACCGGAGTTGACGTTGAAGCCGGCCGAGCAGCGGCTGCCGCCGCCGGTGATGGCCTCACCGTTGTAGATCATGCTTTCCATGCCGCCTGCGACCTCTTCGACGCGCACGGCGTCGCCGAGCTTGTCGGCCTTGGCCTCGAGCTTGGCGGCCTGGGCGTCGGCGGCCTCGTCGGCGATGGTGAGCACGATCTGGTTGGACTGGGGGTCCAGGCCGACCGCGGTGTGCGGAACGCTGGTCGCCTCGAGCTCGGCGCGGGCGGCGTCGAGCTGTGCGGCGGTGTGGTCGACGACGTTGGCGGTGGCGCCGGCTGCCTCCACCGTGGCCGCGGCGGCCTCGGTGGCGACGTTGACGACGGCCTCGCCGTTGGCGTCGAGGTATTCGCCGACGATGTCGCCGGCGACCGCGGAGCGGATGTCGGACAGGGTGTCGACGCTCGCCTGTTGGGTTTCGAGCAGGTTCGCAGCGGCTACCTCACTGAGGCCCCGTTCACTCGACAGAGTGGATACGGCCTCGCTCGCGACGGCGTCCGAGTAGCCCTCGATACTCGGGACGGC
Organism: Saccharomonospora sp. CUA-673; assembly: GCF_001942305.1. Classification (GTDB taxonomy): domain Bacteria; phylum Actinomycetota; class Actinomycetes; order Mycobacteriales; family Pseudonocardiaceae; genus Prauserella. The sequence continues at coordinate 32,211 of NZ_MKKE01000036.1, forward strand.
TTGTGCTGTGGCCGGGGCGAACAGGCCCAGGGCCACGGCTCCTGCCGCGGCGGTGACGGCGGTCTTACGCGACGTTTTCATCGTGACAACTCACTTTCCCGCAGGGTTGGGATGTGTCGCCCGATAGTGTGAGGTCGGCGTGAGTTGCCGCGGTAGCTACTTAGGGTGGATCTTTCTCACCGCGGTCGTTTGTACTCAGTGGGTGACAAAGCGGGCATGGCGCGGCGTGCGGTGGGTGACAAAAAACCGCCCCCACCGTGCGGCGGGGGCGGTCTCGAAGCTGCGGGACCGGCGTCAGCGGGTCTCCTTGTGGGCACGGTGGGTGCCGCACTTGGGGCAGAACTTCTTCATCTCAAGACGGTCCGGGTTGTTGCGCCGGTTCTTCTTGGTGATGTAGTTGCGGTCCTTGCACTCCTCGCACGCGAGGGTGATCTTCGGGCGAACGTCGGTGGAAGAAGCCACGGTCTTTCCTCTTTCAACGATGAGTGGGCCACCGCCGTGGCCGTGTAGTCCGAGTAGCGGGGGCGGGACTTGAACCCGCGACACCACGATTATGAGCCGTGTGCTCTAACCACCTGAGCTACCCCGCCCTGTCCAACAGCTTCCCCCAAGACCCCAGCTGCAACCAAGGCACCAAGCCCAGCCCCAGCGGGGGGTCCCGGGGGGCGAAGCCCTCCGGGCGGGGGTGTGGGGGCTAGGCCCCCACAATGATCAGCGAGCGATGAAGGCTGATGCTTTCCATCAGCACACTACTCCCAATCGCGAGCCCCTTGACGGAATCGAACCGTCGACCTTCTCCTTACCATGGAGACGCTCTGCCGACTGAGCTAAAGGGGCGTGCTCAACGAGCCTCGAATAGAGTACCCGAGCGTGGCGCCGCGGCGAGCACCGGGGTCGGGATGCGCCGAATCCTCAGGTCAGCAGGGTGAGCACGGTTTCGTCGCGGTGTCCGATGGAGCGTGCGGTGCGGGCCTGCAGCCAGGCTTCGAGGCGGTCCTCGGCGAGGGGGCGCGAGATGAGGTAGCCCTGGGCGACGTCGCAGCCCATGGCCTCGAGTTGGTCGCGGGAGGCGTCGTCCTCGACCCCCTCGGCGACGACGGACAGTCCGAGCGAGTGGCCGAGTTCGACGATGGAGCGGACGACGGCGAGGTCGCCGAGGTCGGTGCCCATGCCGAACACGAAGCTCTTGTCGATCTTGACCTGGTCGACGGGCAGGCGCCGCAGGTAGGCCAGGGACGAGTAGCCGGTGCCGAAGTCGTCGACGGCGAGTTCGATGCCGAGTTCGTGCAGGGTGCCGAGGATCGGCAGGGCGCGTTGCGGATCGGCCATGACGGCGGACTCGGTGAGTTCGAACGTCAGCAGCCGGGCGGGCACGTCGTAGCGGGCGAGGGCGTCGGAGACCTGCGCGGCGAACCCGTCGTCGGCGAGGCTGCGCACGGACAGGTTGACGGCGACGGAGATCTCGAGGCCCTCGTCGAGCCAGCGCCGCACGCGGGCGAGCGCCTCGTCGAGGACGAACGAGGTGAGCGCGCCGACGAGGCCGGCGGCTTCGACGGCGGGCACGAACTCGTCGGGGTTGATGCGCCCGAACTCGGGGTGGACCCACCGCACGAGCGCCTCGACGCCGACGACCTGTTTGCCGGGCAGCGACACCTTGGGCTGGTAGTGGACGCTGACCTGGCCCTCCTCGAGGGCCTGCCGGAACTGGGTGACCATCTGGAATCGGCGCAGGAAGATCTGGCCCATGCTGGGCGCGTAGGCGCGGACCTCCTCGCCGCCGCGGGTGGCGCGCACGGCGACGTCGGCGCGTTGGAGGAGGGCGTCGACGTCGGGCGGGTCGCCGTCGTCGCCGGGCATGGCGGAGCAGGCGTAGCCGACCATGGCGTTGGCCTCGACGTTGAGCCGGTCGACGGGGTAGGGCTTGGACGCCTCGTCGCGGAGTCGTTCGGCGACGGCGCGGGCGACGTCGGGGCTGCGGTCGAGCAGCAGCGCGGCGAACGACGCGCCTTCGAGCCGGGCGAGCGGGACGCCGGGGCCGAGCACGTCGCGGATGCGCCTGCCGGCGGCGACGACCATCCGGTCGGCCCACGCGTAGCCGAGTGCGTCGCTGACGGTGGAGTAGATGTCGAGGTCGACGCGCAGGACGACGGCCCTGGCCTCGGCGCCTCCGGTGCGGCCGGCGGCCGCCGCGGCGCCCGGCGACGAGAGCGCCACGACGGGTTGGGCGGTGCGTTCGGCGAGCGGTTCGGCGGCGATCTGGCGGAAGCCGGGTCGGTTGAGCAGGCCGGTCAGCGGGTCGTGGTAGGCGTCGTGGCGCAGGGTGGCCAGCAGTCGCCGGTTGTCGAGCGCGGTGGCGAGGTGGCTGGCCATGGTGCCGAGCAGTTGGACGTCGTAGCGGCCGAAGCCGCGCCAGCGGGACAGCCGGTCGTGGGCCTCGACGAGACCGAGCAGCTGGTTGCCGCTGCGTAGCGGGACGACGAGGGCCTCCTGGGCGCCGCGTGCGGTGAGGGCGCCGCGTACGGAGGCGTTGCCGTCGGTGATGCGGAAGTGCCGCACGTTCGCCCCCGGCAGGCGCAGCAGGGCGTCGTCCGGGGTCAGCGGCTGGTCGGGCCCGTCGGCGCCGACGGTGATGACGTGCATCGGTTCGTCGGCCTCGAGACGCAGCCGCAGCACGACCCGGCCTGCGGCGAGCTGGTCCTTGATCCGCTCGGCGATGCTGTTCCACTCTTCGAGGTCGATGCCGGTGTCGAGTTCGCCGCCCGCGCCCGCGGGTTGGGCGGCGACCTGGTGGTCGGAGCGGGCGACCATGAGGCTGACGTCGAACAGGGCCTCCATGTCGCGCTGTTCGCGCAGCAGGTCGGAGTAGGCCCAGTAGAGGGCGACGAGGCCGATGCTCACGGCGACGACGATCGGCCACGCGCCGGGTGTGTTGGCGATGACGAGGTAGCCGGTGAGGCCGGCGGAGGCGTTGACGAAGCCGACGACGAGGATCCGCGCGGCGAGGCGGACGACGGTGCCGATCTGCATGCGGCGGCGCAGCACGCGGACGGCGGCCATCGCGAGGACGGTGCTGGCCAGCGGCGCGGCGAGGGTGCCGGCGAGGGCGGCGGGCCACGGCATGCCGCCGGGGTCGCCGAGGGCGCCCGCGACGGCGAACGCGACGGCGAAGGCCGCGGTCACCTCGATGAGGAACGCGCCGGCGTTGTACAGCACGCGGCCGGTGACCTTGCGTGCGAGCAGGGTCGTGATGCCGGCGACGACGTGGGCGGCGAGCACGACCTCGAACGGTGCGACGAAGAAGCCGATGACCAGGGGTATCTCGGTGAAGGAGATGGTCCACGAGATGCCGCTGCGCACGTCGACGTTGACGCCGAGCTGTTCGGCGCCGAGGAACGCGATGACCAGCGCGGGTCCGATCCACCACAGGTGCACCGAGCCCTCGAACGGATACATCCGCGACACGGCGATCGCGCCGAGCACGCCGACCGTGAGGACGAGGGCGGTGTAGATGCGGAAACGGAACTCGTCGCCGCGGGTCACGGCGGTGCTGGGCCGGTTTCCGGACGGGTTGGCCTGCCCCGGTTCGGGCTCGGGCGCGGCGGTTCGGTCGGCGGGCACGGACGAGTCGGGTCCCGACGACGCTCGGCGTGTCTGGCCCATGCCGTCTTCCCTTCCGTCCCGTCTGCCGGGTCACCCACGGGTTGCGCGTTCACAACTGTCCGCGAACGAGGCATAAACCGTACCCCGCACGGCGGATAAAGCATCTGATTTGAACACCGTCAGGTCAACTCGTGGTGATCGGTCGGTGAACGTGAGAGGTCGTTAACCGCCTGGGAGTGATACCTCATTCCGGTCGATCGCTGCCAGTAGCAGGCGGCGGTAACCCGTTGGCTGGCATTATGTCGACCAGGTGAGATCCGTCATAGCCGGGGAGGTCGCCTCCCCCGCGCCGCAGGGCTCGCCGGACACGGTCGCCGTCGAGGGTTGGAACCGGAGAACATGCAGGCAGCTGACACCGTCGTGTTGGACGAACACGCCAAGCGGGTCGCGAGCGCGGACTCGGTCCTGCCGCCGTCGACGCGCCCCGCGCCGGGCGCCGAACCGCCGTTGCGGGTGCGCGACGGACTCGCGTTCGCGAGCCGTTCGACGGTGCCGCCCGGGTCGATGGGGTCGCTGTGGCGGCCGCTCGTGGAGTACCGCCTCGACGTCCGGCTGGCCGGTGCCGATCCGGCGGTCGCGCTCGACGGGCTGCTGTCGCTGTGGGAGGAGCAGCTGGCCGAGGCCGTCACCTACGACGAGGGCTACGACTGGGACACCGCCGCCGTGGTGATCCGCCCCAGCCGGGACACCGCGGGCACGACAACCCTGCTGCGCAGGGGTTTCGCGCCGACGCGGGTGTTGGCGGTGCGGTTGGCGAACCGCCTCGGCGCGGGGCCGCCCGCGGTGCCCGGGGTGCGGATCCGGGCCGCCGAGGAGGCCGATCTGGCCACGCTCGCGGCGATGCGCGGCGAGCTGCACGCCTACGACGCGCAGTTCGGTGTCGTCACGCCGCGCGCGGACGCGGTGGAACGGCTCACCGAGGACGCCCGCACCCAGCTGGCCGAGGGGCGCACCGTGCCGCCGTTGTGGATCGCCGAGCTGTACGGGCGTCCGCTCGGGTTCCTGGAGGTCGAGTTGCCGCCGCAGTCGGACTGGATCTCGGGGTACGTCGACGCGGAGCGGGTGGGCTACCTGTCGTCGCTGCACGTGTCCGAGGAGGCGCGCAGCAGCGGTGTCGGGTCGGCGTTGGCCGCGCACGCCCACCAGCTGTTCGATTCCGAGGACGTCGACGCCGTGCTGTTGCATCACGCGTTGGACAGCCCGCGGTCGACGCCGTTCTGGTACGCCAACGGCTACCGCCCGCTGTGGACGTCCTGGTATCGCCGCCCGGCCGTCAGCTGACCCCTGACTTCCGCCGCGCGGCGAGCCGCTTGTAGACGAACAGACCGACCGCGGCGGCGCCGGCGACGACCACGACGACCTGGAAGACGCCGGAGTAGCGTTCGACGACGTGCCAGTTGGCGCCGAGCAGGTAGCCGGCGACGACGAAGATCGTGTTCCAGACGAGGCTGCCGAGGGTGGTCAGCAGCAGGAACACCGGCAGCGGCATCCGCGCGATCCCGGCGGGCAGGGAGATGAAGCTGCGCACGAGCGGGACCATGCGGCCGAAGAACACGGCCTTGGTGCCGTGCTCGGCGAACCACGCCTCCGCGACGTCGAAGTCCTCGGCCTTCATCAGCGGCACCCTGGCAATCAGCCGCCGGGTGCGTTCGCGGCCGAGCAGCCGTCCGACGAGGTAGACGATCAGCGCGCCGACGACCGAACCGGCCGTCGTCCACAGCAGTGCGCCGGGCAGTGTGAACGTGCCCTGCGCGGCGGTGAACCCGGCCAGGGGCAGCACGAGCTCGCTGGGGATCGGCGGGAAGAGGTTGTCGAGGCCGACCGTGAGGGCCGCGCCGGGGCCGCCGAGCGTCTCCATGACGTCGACCGCCCACCCCGCGAGCCCACCGAGTTCGCCCGTGCTCATCCGTCCCGCCTTCCGCCGCACGTCCCGCTTTGCGCCGACGTGGGCCCGCATGTCCGATTTCCGCCAGGGGCACGCCGGCCGACAACGTCGAACGTAGCGACATCGCAGGTCATGGGCCTAATCCGACTCACGGGGACCTCACGTCCGAATTCGGGGATGCGATCACCGGCGCAGGCTCGTAGCGTTCTGTCCGAGGCCGTCCCGCGCGGAGGTGGCAGTGACCACACACGACACACAGCCGCATCCACAGCACCGCGACACCGGCCCGCCGGCCGGCATCGAGCCGACGCGTACCGGCGGCGGTGGGCGCCGTCCGGGCAAGGCGGGGCTGCAGTTCCTGGTGCTGCTCCGGACGACGGACCACAAGGTCATCGGCATGCTGTACATGGCCACGTCGCTGGGATTCTTCATGGCGGGCGGGCTGATGGCGCTGCTGATCCGTGGGGAGCTGGCCAGGCCGGGACTGCAGTTCCTGTCGCCGGAGCAGTACAACCAGCTGTTCACGATGCACGGCACGGTGATGCTGCTGCTGTACGCGACGCCCGTGGTGTTCGCGTTCGCCAACCTGTTGATCCCGTTGCAGATCGGGTCGCCGGACGTGGCGTTCCCGCGGCTGAACGCGTTGTCGTACTGGCTGTTCCTGTTCGGCGGGCTGACGGTGTTGGCCTCGCTGCTGACGCCCGCGGGCGGCGCGGACTTCGGGTGGACCGCCTACGCGCCGCTCTCGCGGGCCGAGTTCTCGGTGGGTGTCGGCGGCGACCTGTGGATCGTCGGGCTGGTGGTGTCCGGGCTCGGCACGATCCTGGGCGCGGTCAACATGATCACGACGATCGTGTGCCTGCGCGCGCCGGGCATGACGATGTGGCGGATGCCGGTGTTCACCTGGAACATCCTGTTCACGAGCGCGCTGGTGCTCGCCGCGTTCCCGATCCTCACGGCCGCGCTGCTCGGGTTGTTCGCCGACCGGCACCTGGGCGCGCACGTCTTCGACCCGGCCAACGGCGGGGTGATCCTCTGGCAGCACCTGTTCTGGTTCTTCGGACACCCGGAGGTCTACATCGTGGCGTTGCCGTTCTTCGGCATCGTCACCGAGATCATCCCTGTGTTCAGCCGGAAACCGCTGTTCGGCTACCGCCTGATGGTGTACGCGACGATCGGCATCACGGCGTTGTCGTTCGCGGTGTGGGCGCACCACATGTTCGCGACGGGCGCGGTGTTGTTGCCGTTCTTCGCGTTCCTGACGTTCGCGATCGCCGTGCCGACGGGCATCAAGTTCTTCAACTGGATCGGCACGATGTGGAAGGGGCATCTGACGTTCGAGACGCCGATGCTGTGGTCGGTCGGGTTCATCGTGACGTTCCTGCTCGGCGGGTTGACGGGCGTGCTGCTGGCGGCGCCGCCCGTCAACTTCCACGTGCACGACACCTACTTCGTGGTGGCGCACTTCCACTACGTGCTGTTCGGCACGATCGTGTTCGCCACGTTCGCGGGTATCTACTTCTGGTTCCCGAAGTTCACCGGCCGGATGATGAACGAGCGGCTCGGCAAGCTGCACTTCTGGTTGACGTTCGTCGGGTTCCACACGACGTTCCTGGTGCAGCACTGGCTGGGTGCGGAGGGCATGCCGCGGCGGTACGCGGACTATCTGCCGTCCGACGGGTTCACGATGCTGAACACGGTGTCGACGATCGGGGCGTTCGTGCTGGGCGCGTCGATGTTGCCGTTCCTGTGGAACGTGATGCGCAGTTGGCGGTTCGGCGAGGCGAATCACCGGGACGATCCGTGGGGTTACGGCAACTCGCTCGAGTGGGCGACGACGTCCCCGCCGCCGCGGCACAACTTTGTCGAGCTGCCGCGGATCCGGTCGGAGCGGCCGGCGTTCGAGCTGCACTATCCGCACATGGTGGAGCGGCTGCACAGCGAGGGCCACGTCACGTTGTCGGGCAGGGTGAAGGAGTCGGACGTGTCAGACTCGGGTCGTGACTGAGCGACCGAGCAGGGCACGCGACAGGGACGCCGAGGGCAAGGCGCGGAACGCGCGGCCGCGCGACGGGCTGGGCCGGCCGTTGCCGTACGGCTCGCCGGGGGTCGAACGCGCGCCCGAGGGCATCGAACGCGCGCCGGAGGACACGATCCGTGAGGCGCAGACGCTGTTGGACGAGGGCAAGCCGTTCCACGCGCACGAGGTGTTCGAGGACGCGTGGAAGTCGGGCCCGGATGCCGAGGAGGGCCTGTGGCGCGGGTTGGCGCAGGTGGCGGTGGGCGTGACGCATGCGGCGCGCGGCAACCTCACCGGTGCGGCGTCGTTGTTGCGCCGCGGGGCCGACAACATCGAGCCGTTCGCCGCCGACGCCCCGTACGGGCTGGACGTCGCCGGGGTGTGCGCGTGGGCACGCACGGTCGCCCAGAACATGCCCACGCGCACGAACCCGCCGGACGCGGCGGACCTGTCGCCCCGCCTCCGCCCGTAGGGCTTTCGTCCGGCTACGCGGCCATTCCGTGGGGGTCGATGACGAACTTCTGGGCGGCGCCGCCGTCGAATTGGCGGTAGCCCTGGGGTGCGTCGTCGAGGGAGATGGTGGTCGCGTTGACGGCCTTGGCGATGTCGGCCTTGCCGCTGAGGATGAGGTTCATCAGCTGGCGGTTGTATTGCTTCACCGGGCATTGGCCGGTGGCGATGGAGTGCGATTTGGCCCAGCCGAGGCCGATGCGCACACCGAGTTGGCCTTCCTTGGCGTGGTCGTCGGCGGCGCGGGGGTCACCGGTGACGTACAGCCGGGGATGCCGAGTGATGCGCCGGCGCGGGCGATGTTCATGACGTCGTTGAGGACGGTGGCGGGTTGTTCGGCGGCGTCCTTGCCGTGGCCGCGTGCTTCGAAGCCGACGGCGTCGACGGCCGCGTCCACCTCCGGTTCGCCGACGATCTGTTCGATGGCGTCGGGCAATGGTGTGCCCGAGCTCAGGTCGACGGTTTCGCAGCCGAAGCTGCGTGCCTGGGCGAGGCGGTCGGGGATCATGTCGCCGACGATGACGGCCGAGGCGCCGAGCAGCTGTGCCGCGTGCGCGGCGGCGAGGCCGACGGGTCCGGCTCCGGCGACGTACACGGTTGATCCGGTGGTGGCCCCCGCGGTGTACGCGCCGTGGTATCCGGTCGGGAAAATGTCCGACAACATGGTCAGGTCGAGGATTTTCTCGAGCGCCTGATCACGGTCGGGGAATTTCAACAGGTTGAAGTCGGCGAACGGAACCATGACGTATTCGGCCTGACCGCCGATCCAGCCGCCCATGTCGACGTATCCGTACGCTGCGCCGGGCCGGGCGGGGTTGACGTTGAGACAGATTCCGGTCTTGCCCTCGTTGCACATGCGACAACGCCCGCAGGCAATGTTGAACGGGACGGAGCAGATGTCGCCTTCCTTGACGAAGAGGACGTCCTCGCCGAGTTCGACGACCTCGCCGGTGATCTCGTGACCGAGTGTCTGACCGACCGGAGCGGTGGTGCGGCCGCGTACCATGTGCTGGTCGCTGCCGCAAATGTTGGTGGTGACAATTTTCAGAATCGCCGCATGCGGCGCCTTCTTCTTGATTCCCAGTCCGTTAACGACGTCACCCGGAAGTTCCAGCTTCGGGTAGTCGACGGATTCGACCGCGACCTCACCGGGACCCTTGTACACAACAACGCGATTATCCGACATTGCGAACCCCTTTGTCTGCTCGCGGACAGGTTCGTACGTGCGCATAAGTCAACGTAGTCGCCATACCGGATGATCACCAGCCGGCGGGCACCGCCGAGTGATGCGCCCGCCGAATCCACTAGAACGGCGGAGTTTCAGGGTCGGGTGGTGGACTCGGGGTGAGGACGGGTTGACGGGTGGCCGTGTAGGTGCGTCCGAGGGGTGTGGTGATCGACATCCGTGCGCGCGCCACGTCGTAGCGGCTGAGCCAGCCGGGTGCGTGTTTCATGCGGTGGTGTCTGCGGCAGCGGGCCGTGAGGTTGGTGAGCGAGGTGGGTCCGTTGTCGCGGGCCCATTCCTGTTCGTGGTCGGCATCGCAGTGCCGCGCCGGCCGGTGACACCAGGGGATGACGCATTCCCGATCCCGCACCCGCATCGCCTCGCGGATCGTGGCCGTGGGTCGATAGCGGGACCGGCCCAGGTCGACCGGATCGCCCGTCGCCGGATCACAGAGGACCTTCCGCCAGACGCTCTTGGAGTTGGTCGCGATCTCGCGGCCGATGGCACCGGGGATCGGCCCGTAGCCGTCGAGCTCGGCACCGGACTCGGAGATCGACAGCGCCGTATCCACGGGCATATGCACGTAGACCACCGCAGACACCTCGGGAGCCTTCGCGCCGGGGTCGTTGCCGAGGAGCAAGTCGGCAACCACATCGGCACGTAGCTGGTCATAGGTGCGCTTGTGCCCGTCGCGTTTACGTTGCCGGGCCAGCGAGTCCACCCGGGCGTAGCAAGCCGCGGCGACCTCGGAGCGCATCGTGGAAACGAGCCGGGACTGGCAGTTTTCGCCGTGCTCGAGCGTGACCTTGCGCCCCTGGTCAGCCTTGCGAGCCCGCTCGAGCCGGCCGGCCGGGTCCACCTTGTCAACGAGCCGTCGAACCGCCCGCACCAAGTTGTGCGGCAACCACATGGTCTCCGCCGCCGAGGACAGCTTGTCGGCCAACAGCGCATCCACCTCGCGAGCGTGCGAGTCGGACAACACACCGGTCACATCAACAACCCGGGAGGCGGCGTAATACTCGATCTTCCCGCCCTCCATCAGCGATAACAGCCGAGGCATCCGCGACACCAACGACACCGCCGTATGCACCCGTCCAAGCACGAACTCCCGCGAAGCCCGATACTCCGGCACCAGCGACTCGGCAAACCACGCCAACTCGCCCTCGTCCGACGGCGCAGCCGAGGCCAACAGTCTCATCTCCTCAGCATCCATCCGTGCCCGCCGCGAATGAAGCGACTGCACAGACCGAGCAAGAGAATCACCGTTGACCACAACCCCATACTACCAAACACCAGTTCGACGAACAACCAACCGCCAACCCGAACCACGCCTGAGGCCGAGCGAAGCAAAGGCTCCCACCAAAGCCCACAACGCAACCACC
>NZ_MKKE01000037.1 GCF_001942305.1 Saccharomonospora sp. CUA-673
TGGTCGCGCCCGCCCGTCGCCCGGCCACCACCCCCCAACGACGCGCTGACGCGCGGCTGCGCTCGATGCGACCATGGGGCCCTCGGGAGTGCGAAGGGCCGGAGGGGACGTGTGGCACTCCCGTAGGGTGGCGAGCATGGCCGAACCCGTTCTCCACAGACTGACCCTGGACAACGGCCTGCGGGTGGTGCTCGCGCCCGATCGGAGTGCTCCGGTCGTGGGCGTGAGCGTGCACTACGACGTGGGATTCCGTTCCGAACCCGAAGGCCGCACGGGCTTTGCGCACCTGTTCGAGCATCTGATGTTCCAAGGTAGCGAGAGCCTCGAGAAGCTCGCGCACTTCCGACACATCCAGGGCAGCGGGGGCTCGTTCAACGGGTCGACGCATCCGGACTACACGGACTACTTCGAGGTGCTGCCGTCGGCGGCGCTCGAGCGGGCGTTGTTCCTCGAGGCCGACCGCATGCGCGCGCCGAAGCTGACCGCCGAGAACCTCGCCAACCAGATCGACGTGGTCAAGGAGGAGATCCGGCTCAACGTGCTGAACCGGCCCTACGGCGGGTTCCCCTGGATCCTCCTGCCGCCGGTCCTGTACGACACGTTCCCCAACGCGCACAACGGCTACGGCGACTTCACCGACCTCGAGCAGGCCACGTTGGAGGACTGCGCGGCGTTCTTCGACACCTACTACGCCCCGGCGAACGCGGTGCTCACCGTCGCAGGCGACATCGAGGTCGACCGCGCGCGGGAGCTCATCGAGAAGCACTTCGGTGACGTCCCGGCGCGCCCGCGGCCGGTGCGGCCCTCGTTCGACGAGCCGCGCCCGACCCGCGAGCTGCGCGAGACGCACGTCGACCCGCACGCGCCGCTGCCCGCGCTGGCCGTCGGCTACCGCATGCCGGACCCGATCGGCGAGATCGACGCCTACCTGGCGCATCTGGTGCTGGCCAGCCTGCTCGTCGACGGCGACGGTGCGCGCCTGCAGCAACGTCTCGTGCACGCCGAACCGCTCGTCACCGACATCAACGCCGGGGCGGGCCTGTTCGGCCCGTTCGAGGCCCGCGACCCGGACACGTTCTCGATCACCGCGATGCACACGCCCGACGTCGGCGTGGACCGCATCCTCGGTGCCGTCGACACCGAACTCGAGTCGATCGCGTCGCAGCCGCCGTCTGCCGACGAACTCGCCAGGGTCACCGCGCGGTGGAGCGCCATGCTGCACGCCGACCACGACCGGCTCGTCAACCGCACGCTCGGGCTCGGCTCGTTCGAACTGCTCTACGGCGACGCCTCGCTCATGCACGGCGTCGCGACCGGATCGCCGCCGTGACCGCCGACCAGGTGTCGCACGCGGCCAAGAACCTACGCCCGGACTCGCGTGCCGTCCTGCTGGTCGAGCCCGCCCAGGGAGGTGCCCAGTGACCGTGACCCCCTCGACCCCCTCGACCCCGAAGACGCACCGGAGCGCGGACGAGATCGGCCGCACGCCGACCGGACCGCGGGAGTTGCCGCCACTCGGCGAGCAGCGCCGCGCCGACGAGCTCGACCACGTCGACACCGTGCTGGCCGGCGGCCTGCGGGTGCTCGCGGTGCGCAAACCCGGCGCGCCGATGGTGGAACTGCGGATGACGATCCCGTTCGGCAGTCCCAGCGGAGCGGCCGACGGCATGCACACCGCCACGGCCGAGGTGCTGGCCGACACGATCACCACCGGCACCGCGCGGCGCGACCGCGTCGCCATCGACACCGAGCTGGCGCTCATCGGCGGCGACCTCGGCGCGGCCGTCGACCCGGAGCACCTGTCGCTGTCGGGCAGCGCGCTCGCCACCGGCCTGCCGACGCTGCTCGACGTGCTCGGCGACCTGCTGACCGGGGCGACGTACGCCGACCACGAGGTGCAGCGCGAAGCCGCCCGCCTCGTCGAACGGCTCGCCGTCGCCCGCACGCAGCCGCGCGTGATCGCGCGCGAGGCGTTGCAGCGGCACCGCTACGGCGACCACCCGTACACGCGGGAGGTGCCGTTGCCCGAGGACGTCGAGCAGGTCACCCCGGACGCGGTACGCGCGCTGCACCCGGCCGCCGTGCTGCCGCGCGGCTCGGTGCTCGTGCTCGTCGGCGACCTCGACCCGCAGGCCACGCTCACGGAGGTGGAGAAGGCGCTCGGCGGGTGGGCCTCCGAGGCCACGGCCACGGATCTGCCGCAGCTGCCCGACCTCGCCGGCGGCGACGTGCTGCTCGTGCCGCGCGCCGGTGCGGTCCAGTCGCAGATCCGGCTGTCGGCGCAGGGAATTCCGCGCACCGACGAGCGCTACCCGGCGCTGCAGCTGGCGAACCTGACGTTCGGCGGCTACTTCTCGTCGCGGCTCGTCGAGAACATCCGCGAGGACAAGGGCTACACCTACGGTGCGCACTCGGGATTCGAGTTCACCGACGGCAAGGCGACCGTGCAGGTCGACGCCGACACCGCCAGCGACGTCACCGCCGCCGCGCTGTTGGAGACCCGCTACGAGCTCGGCCGGCTCGGACTCGTCCCGCCGACCGACGCGGAGGTCGACTCGGTGCGGCAGTACGCCACCGGCTCGCTGCTGATCGGCGCGGCCTCGCAGGCCGGGCTGGCCAACCAGCTGATGTCGCTGGCCTCGGTCGGACTGGACCTCGACTGGCTGCGCGGGCACACCGAACGCCTGGCCGCCGTGACCACCGAACAGGTCGCCGAGGTGGCGTTGGAGTTCTTCGCGCCGACCCGGTTCACCGGGGTGGTCGTCGGCGACGCGGACGTGCTCGGGCCCCAGCTCGAGGCCCTCGGCGGTGTGCGGATCGCGGATCGGTAGCGGTGCAGGCGTTCCAACTCGTTGAGACGCCCGCCCTGTCCCGGTCCACTGTGGACCGGCAGGAGACGTTGCGGGAGGACCCGGAGCGGTTGATCCGGCGGTGGGCCGATGCACGCGTCGTCGTGGTCGACCCGCGGGGCCGGACGCCGGCGCGGCGGTCCGGTGTCGAGAGCGGCGCCGCCCCGCTGAGCACGCGCGCGGCCGCCGACCTCGGCCCGCAACCGCCGGAGGACGCGTCGCTGCTGGGTGAATGGGACGGCGTCGACTACTGGATGGTGCCGGTCGACGAGCCGGACGGGTTGGGCACCGTCGAGGTCGACGGCGGCTGGGGCATACGTCAGCAGATGCCGGCCGACGACGACGAGGTGTGGCTCGAACTGCGCGGACACGGCGCGCTGCTCGACGACACCTCGGCCGGGCTGCTGACCACCGCGGAGGCGCTGCGCAACTGGCACCGCCGCGGCCGGTTCTGCGCCTGCTGCGGCGGGCCGGTCGTCCGCACCCAGTTCGGCTGGGCCACCCGCTGCCCGGGGTGCGAGCGCGAGGAGTACCCGCGGACCGACCCGGCGGTGATCTGCCTCGTGCACGACGACGTCGGCGTCAACGGGGCGCAGGTGCTGCTGGCGCGCCAGCCCGTGTGGCCGCCGAAGCGGTACTCGATCCTCGCCGGGTTCGTCGAGGCGGGCGAGTCGCTCGAGGGCTGCGTCGAACGCGAGGTGCGGGAGGAGGTCGGCGTCGAGGTGCGCGACGTGCGCTACCTGGGCAGCCAGCCGTGGCCGTTCCCGCGGTCGATCATGCTCGGCTTCGCGGCGCGGGCGGACGAGGGAGCGGCGCTGCGGCCCGCCGACGGCGAGATCGAGGAGGCGCGGTGGTTCAGCCGCGCCGAGGTGCGGGCGGCGTTCGCGGGCGAGAACGACGAGCTGCTCCTGCCGGGGCGCACGTCCATCGCCTACGGAATGCTCCGTTCGTGGGCCGCCGCAGACTCGTGACAGGAAAGCAACCACCCACGGTATACATCTCCGCTACCCTCACCCCCGCTGACCCCACTGTTTTCGTGTCCTGCCCTGGAGGCCCTTGGTCGCGAGACGACACAGCCTCGGGAGCACCGCAGGGGGCGGGGGTGTGCGGGTGGGTAGGCTCGCGCTGAGTTTCACCGGAATGGGGGCTTCGGGGCAGTGAGTGCATATCGTGCCGTGGGATTGTTACTCGGCGTGGCCGCGGACAGTCTGGTCGGCCGGCCACGGCGCTCGAGCCCGCCGCGACCCGTCGCGTTCCTGCCCAAGGCGGCCGAGGCTCTGTCCCGGCATGTCGGAGGTACCGGCGCCGCGGTGGTGCTCACCGCGGGCAGCGTCGCCGTCGGTGCGCTCGTCGACCGCGCCGTGCAGCGGCGACCGGTCCTGCGGATCGTGACCGTCGCGGCCGGCACCTGGTCGGTGTTCGGCGGCGCCCGCATCGCCCGCGACGGCACCGAACTGGCCCGGCAACTCGAGTCCGGCGACCTCGACGCGGCCCGGGACACCGTCGCCGCCGGCGACACCCGCTGTACCGCCGACCTCGACCTGCCGGCCCTCTCCCGCGCGTCGATCGAGATCGTCGCGGACCAGACCTCCGACGCCGTCGTCGCGCCCCTGTTCTGGGGCGCCGTGGCCGGCATGCCGGGGCTGCTGGGCGCGCGCACGATCGCCGTGCTCGGCAGGCGGCGCGGCGGTCGAGCCGATCAGGGCCGTGCCGTCGGAACGCTCGCCTTGCGGCTCGACGAACTCGCCCACCTCGTGCCCGCCCGCCTCACGGCGGTGTTGACGACCGCCGCGGCGCCCGTCGTGGGCGGATCGGCGCCGAGCGCGTGGCGCGCCTGGCGCCGCGACGCCGCGGCCCACCCACATCCGAACTCCGGACGGTCGGAGGCGGCGTTCGCCGGCGCGCTGGAGATCCGCCTGGGCGGACGCACCGTGTATCCCGCCGGGGTGGCCGAGCTCCCGGTGCTCGGCGCGGGCCGCAACCCCGACGCCGGACACGTCACGCGCGCCGTCGAGCTGTCGCGCGTCGTCGGCGTGTGCGCCATGGGGGCCGCGGTCGTGCTGGCCGCATTCGCGGGCCTGGGACGCCGCTGACCCACCGGACCACGGAACCGGACCGGCGGCGGTGGGACACGGAATCCGGTCCCACCGCCTGCGCGTCCCGATCAGCAGTTCGGTGCGCGGTGGACCGTCCCCGTGCCGTTGGCGACGTGCACGTGGTCGTCGTGGTTGGGGTAGCCGGCGCGAGGATCTCGGTGAAGCCGGCGTCGCGCGCGGCGTGGTACAGCGTGCAGTGGGCGATCGAGTTCGACGCGTTGCCGAGGTCGGCGGCGTCGCCGTACAGGTGCCTGCTGCTGCTCGAGCCGCCGACCGAGGCGTTGCAGTCGACGCTGCGGATGCCGGAGCTGATGCCCAGCGGGTTGTCGCCGAGCTTCTTGCGCATGGCCTCGAGCTGCCACATCACGCGGCGGGTGTTCTCCTGCGCGGTGGCCGCCGACACGGCGCCGCCGGCGAAGCTGTTCGCGCCGCAGTTGTCGTTGAACTCCGAGTACGCGAAGTGCGCCGGGGTGCAGTCACTGCTGGTCAGGTCGTAGATCTTCGAGAAGGTCTCGGAGCCGGCGACGCCGTCGGAGGACAGGCCGTAGCCGGCCTGGAACCGCTTCACGGCATTCTCGGTGGCCGGGCCGAACTCGCCGTCGATGGCCAGGCTCTCGCCCGTGCTCATCCAGCCGGCGACGCGGATCTGCAGCTCGGCGACCGCCTCGCCCGAGTCGCCGCGGGACAGCGTGCCGCTCGACGTGTAGCAGTCGTCGGACGCCGAGGCGGCCGGGGCGGGCGCGGCCGAGACGGCCGTGACGGGGCCTGCCGACGCGGTGGTGGTGGACGGGCTGACGGCCGCCACCGCGGTCGTCAGCCCGCTCGCCACGACGGCCGCCGCGGCGATCAGGGACAGGGTCCGTTTGGCCATGATCATCCTCCGAAAAGTCGGTGAGTAACGCCGATGAGGAGAATTTCGTGACTTTTCGCCGGTGTCAGTGCAAATCGGAGAATTGCGTCGAGCGGAGCACGACGAAAGTCGCGAGTCGGCCAGACTTTCGTCGGCGGAAAAGGCGGCGGGGTGGATTCCGGGACAGCGGTCCGGAATCCACCCCGCCTACTCGGGTGGGCGCGTCAGCAGTTCGGCGCGCGGTGGAACGTGCCCGTGCCGTTGGCGACGTGCACGTGGTCGTTGTGGTTGGGGTAGCCCGGGCCGAGGATCTCGGTGAACCCGGCGTTGCGGGCGGCGCGGTACAGCGTGCACTGCGAGTGCACGTTGGTCACGATGCCCATGTCGGCGGAGTCGCCGTACATGTGCCGGCTGGTGGCCGAGCCGCCGACCGACGAGTTGCAGGAGACGCTGCGGAAACCGGAGCTGATGGTGATCGGGCGGTCGCCGAGCTTCTTGCGCATGGCCTCGAGCTGCCACATCACGCGACGGGTGTTCTCCTGCGCGGTCGCGGCACCGACGCGGCCGCCGGAGAAGTTGTTCGCGCCGCAGTTGTCGTTGAACTCGGAGTAGGCGAAGTGGATCGGGGTGCAGTCGGCGCTCTGCAGGGCGTAGATCTGGCCGAACGTCTCCGAGCCTGCGATGCCGTCGACCTGGAGACCGTACCCGGACTGGAAGCGGCGCAGGGCGGCCTCGGTGGCGGGGCCGAACTGGCCGTCGATGGCCAGGCTCTCGCCCGTGCCGACCCAGCCGGCGATGCGGATCTGCAGCTGCGTCACCGCGGCGCCGCTGGAACCGCGCCGCAGCGTGCTGTTCCAGGTGTAGCAGTTGCTCTGGGCCGAGGGCTTCGCGGCCGGGGTGGACGCCGCCGTGGCCGGCTCCGCGGTCGCCGGGGTCGCGGCGACGACGTTCGTCGCCACCGCTCCGGTCAGGGCCATCACGAACGCCGCGAGTATGGACAGGATCTTCTTGCGCATGGAACCTCCGCAGGGTGGACCGAGGGCGTCGCAGGGGGAGCGGCGCCAGGGGAGAACCTGCCCGAGGTCGGTGAGCAATGGGCGGATAAATGGGAAAAACCGGACGTACGGGCTAATGCGAAAGTCTGATGCCGCGCCGTTCGGCCCAGCTCGTTCCCGGTGGGGTGTTCAGTGTCGTGAGGAACCGGCTTCCGCGGAGGCCTGCCGTTCGGCTTCCTCGTCCTCCGCGAGAATCTGCGCAACCGATTTCCGTTTGGATTTCTTCGGTTGTTGTTTCGTGGCCGGTCGCTTCTCCGTAGCGCGTTCGCCGTGTTCGTCGCCCGCGGTCGGAGGGCCGTCCTGCGCGGCGGAGTCGGATTTCTCCCCGGGCTCCGGTCCGGCGAGCACACCGCCGGGCCGCGCCTCCCTGATCGTGAAGTACAGCCAGCCGAGCAGGGCCATCACGCCGAACGCGACCCACTGCAGCGCGTACGAGAAGAACGGGCCCTGCTGCAACTGGGGCAGGGGCAGCGCGGTGAGCACCCCGGGCTGGTCGGTTTCGAGCTGGAAGTAGCCGGGCCGGATGTCGAGGTCGGTCGCGCGTGCGACGACCCGCGAGTCGACCGAGTAGGCGTGCATGCGGCCCTCGGTGCTCTCGTCGGCGAACGCGTCGCGGTTTCCGGGGTCGTCCTCGTCGACGCGCACCCGGGCCGAGACGGTCACGGGGCCCTGCGGCGGGGCCTCGACCGGGCCGACGCCGGTGTTGTCGTCGGGCCGCACGTAGCCGCGGTTGATGAGCACGACCTCCCCGTCGGAGGTGCGCAGCGGGGTGAGGACCTCGAACGCGGGTTCGCCCTGCACGGTGCGGAGCCGGGCGATGACCTCGTCGTCCGGCAGGTAGGTGCCCTCGATGGTGACGCGTTCCCACTGGGTGTCGCCGTCGGGCGCGGTATCGCCGGGCAGGACCTCGTGGAGCGGAACCGGGTCTCCCGCCGTGGAGACGGCCTCGTTCTGGAGGGCGCGTTCGTCGTGCCGGTGGAACTGCCAGGGCGCGAGCGCGGAGAAGCACAGGGCGGCGAAGAGGAACACCACCACCGTCAACGCCAGCCAGCCGGGCTTGAGCAGGAACTTCCACCGCACGCCTCCACGGTAGGGGGCGGCCTCCGGAGGCGTGCGGTGTGGTCTCCCCGAACGCGGCGTGGGTCTCAACTCGGCCGCGCCCGCGCTCCCTACGAGCGCAGTGCCGTTCGGGCCGCGGCGAGCGCCTGGCCTGCGTATCCGCCGCCGAACAGCACGGTGTGCACAAGCAGCGGATACAGCTGGTGCAGGGGCGTGCGGGCCTCGTGGCCGTCGGCGAGCGGGGCGCCCGCGTCGGCCGCGGCCTCGGCGTACGCGGCGAGGATGCGGTCGAGCTGCGGTGCGCCGAACAGCCGCAACATGGCCAGGTCGGTCTCCCGGTGCCCGCCGTGGGCGGCCGGGTCGATGAGCCACACGCGTCCGTCGGAACCCCAGTACACGTTGCCGCTCCACAGGTCGCCGTGCAGCCGGGCCGGGGGTTCGGGCCCGGGCTGCAGATCCGGCAGCCGCGCGCACACGGCGTCGAACACGGCGATGTCCTCGCTGTCGAACAGGCCCTGGTCGGCGGCGACGCGCACGTAAGGCTCGATACGCAGGCCCGCGTAGAACGTCGGCCAGTCGTCGTGGGCGCGGTTGGTCATCGTGGTCAGGCCGATCCACGCGTCGGCCGGGCCGCCGGGCGGCGGGCAGCCGAAGGCCGGCGCGCCGCTGCGATGCAGCGCCGCCAGCTGCCGGCCGAAGGTCTCCGCGCCTCCCGCGTCGGCCCGCCGGACGCGACGTGGTCGAGCACGAGCCAGTCCTCGTCCCAGCCGTGCACGTGGGGGACGGGCACGGTGCCGGTGTCGGCGAGCCAGCGCAGCCCCGCGCCCTCGGCGGCCGTGGCGCCGGGGCCCGCGCCACGTTTGGCGACCACGTCGCGCCCGTCGCCCAGACGTGCGACGGCGACGTCCCCGCCGCCGAGGGGACGGACGTCGGCGGCGTCGCCGCCGGTGTGCCGGGCGACGGCGCGGCGGGCCTCGGTGTGGCTGGCGGAGTTCACGGCCGGCGACTCACAGCCGCTTACGGACCCAGTCGAGCAGCTGCGGCATGGCGCGCTCGATCATGCCGAGCACGTCGGTGAAGCCGTCGTCGCCGCCGTAGTACGGATCGGGGACCTCGGCGTTCGGCGGGGCCGACGGGTCGAACTCGCGCAGCAGGACGATGCGGTCGGGGTCGGCGTCCGGGCCGCTGAACTCGCGCACGTCGTGCAGGTGGCTCGTGGTGGCGACGACGAACAGGTCGGCATCGTCGTGGGCCGGTCCGAGCTGCGCCGCGACGTGGTCGTCGGAGTAGCCGGCGGCGCGCAGGGTCGCGCGGGCGCGAGAGTCGGCGGGATCGCCGACGTGCCACCGGCCGACTCCCGCGCTGGTGACCTTCACGCGGTCGGCCAGGCCCGCGTCGGCGAGGTGCCGCTCGAACACGAGCGCGGCCATCGGGGATCTGCAGATGTTGCCCGTGCAGACGAAGCAGATGTGGACGGGCGCGGCCGGGGAGCGCTCTTCGATGGGCTGCTGAGTCGTCACGTCGCCAGTGTGCCTGACCGGGCTCCGCAGCCGGATCGGGTGCACCGCCCGTGCCCGGTCGTGTCCGCTCGTGCATGCGAGGATCACGCCATGCCCGCGCCTGTCATCGCCGACGTGATCACCGCACTGGACGCCGCGTATCCGCGCGAGCTCGCCGAATCGTGGGACGCGGTGGGGCTGGTGTGCGGCGATCCGGCCGAGCCCGTGGAGCGCGTGCTGGTGTGCGTCGACCCGGTCGCCGAGACGGTCGACGAGGCGTTGGAGATCGGTGCTCAGCTGATCGTGGCGCACCATCCGCTGTTGTTGCGCGGGGTGCACGGCGTCGCCGCCGACACCACGAAGGGCTCGCTCGTGCACCGGCTGATCCGCGGCGGCGTGGGGTTGTTCTGCGCCCACACGAACGCCGACTCGGCCGACCCCGGGGTGTCCGACGCGTTGGCGGAGGCGATCGGACTGCGGGTGCAGCGTCCGCTCGTGCCGCACGCAGACGGGGCACGCACGGGGCTGGGGCGGATCGGCGTGCTGCCGGAGGCCGAGCCGTTCGCGGCGTTCGTCGAGCGCGTCGGTGCGGCGCTGCCGGCCACTGTGCCCGGCGCGCTCGGCGCGGGCGACCCTGAGCGGCCGATCCGCACGGTCGCGGTGTCCGGCGGCGCCGGCGACGGCTTCCTCGCGACGGCGACCGCCGAGGGCGTCGACGCCTACGTCACCGCCGATCTGCGGCACCACCCGGCCGGCGAGCATCTCGAACAGCGGTCGGACGTGCCCGCGCTGGTGGGCGTGACGCACTGGGCGAGCGAGTGGCCGTGGTGCGGCCAAGCCGCCGACGTGATCCGTACGGCGGGTAACGTCGAGGTTCACGTTTCCACGCGGTGCACAGACCCGTGGAACGTCCGAGCGAACGGGAGTACGAAGTGAAGGCAGATCCGTCCGTGCAGCGTCAGCTGCTGGAGCTCGCCTCCGTCGATGCGGAGCTGGCGCGCGTGGCTCACCGTCGACGGAACCTGCCCGAGCTGGCCGAGATCGAGGACATCGAGAAGTCGTTGCGCGACAAGCGGGACGCCCTCGTCAACGCGCAGACCTCGACCTCCGACCTGCAGCGGGAAGTGGGCCGCCAGGAGAAGGAGGTCGAGGCGGTGCGCGCCCGCGCGGACCGCGACCGCAAGCTCATGGAGTCCGGGTCGGCGGGCGCGAAGCAGCTCACCGAGCTCGAACACGAGCTGCAGACGTTGGCGCGTCGGCAGCAGGTCCTCGAGGACGACCAGCTCGAGCTGATGGAACGCCGCGAGGCCGCCGACATCGAGGTGCAGCGCGCGGCCGCCGAGGTCGACAGGGCCGAACAGGACCTCGCCGACGCCACGACCCGCCGCGACGAGGCGATCGCCGACCTCGACGCCACCCAGGCCCGCCGCGAGGCCGACCGGGCGGCGCTGGCGCCGACGTTCCCCGAGCCGCTGCTCAAGACCTACGACCGGGTGCGCGAGCAGCGGGGGATCGGCGCGGCCATGTTGCGGGCGCGCAAGTGCGAGGCGTGCAGGCTCGAGTTGGACCGCAGCCAGCTCTCGGAGATCAAGGGCGCGGCCGAGGACGACGTCGTGACGTGTGAGAACTGCTCGGCGATCCTGGTGCGCACGCCGGAATCGGGGCTGTGACCGTGCACGTCATCGTCGAGGCCGACGGCGGGTCGCGCGGCAACCCCGGCCCCGCCGGGTACGGCGCGGTGGTCAAGGACGCCGCGACGGGTGAGGTGCTGGCCGAGCGGTCCGTCGGGATCGGTGTGGCGACCAACAACGTCGCCGAGTACCAGGGTCTCGTCGCCGGCCTCGAGGCCGCCGCCGAGCTCGGCGCGTCCACAGTGGAGGCGCGGCTGGACTCGAAGCTCGTCGTGGAGCAGATGTCCGGCCGCTGGAAGATCAAGCACGCGGCGTTGCAGCCGTTGGCCTTGCAGGCCCGCGACGCCGCCGCCCGGCTCTCCCGCGTGACCTACACGTGGATTCCCCGCGCCGAGAACTCCCACGCCGACCGGCTCGCCAACGAGGCCATGGACACCCAGGCCGCGGGTCCGTCGGCCCCTGCTGCTTCGGCTCCTGTCGAGGATCCCGAGGAGGAGGCCGAGCAGCTGTCGTTGACGGACTCGGCGCCCGCTGCTGCCCCGTCGGACCGGGTGGCGCCCACGGGGTGGACGGGTGCGGCGGGCACGCCGACGCGGTTGTTGTTGGTGCGGCACGGGCAGACGGCGATGTCGGTGGAGCGCCGGTATTCCGGTGCCGGCGACGTGCCGTTGACGGAGACGGGGCAGTGGCAGGCGCAGGCCGTGGCGAAGCGTCTGGCCGAATTGGACGGTGTGCGCGACGCGGATCCGGTGGTGGTGACGTCGCCGTTGACGCGTGCCGCGCAGACGGCGCAGGCGGTCGGCGATGCGTTGGGCGCGCGCGTGGACACGGTGCAACCGTTGCGGGAGACGGACTTCGGCGAGTGGGAGGGATTGACGTTCGCCGAGGCGTCGCAGCGCGATCCGGAGGTGCACGGCCGGTGGATGCGTGCCACGTCGGTGTCGCCGCCGGGCGGGGAGAACTTCGACGAGGTGTACCGCCGGGTGCGGCAGGCGCAGGAGCAGCTGTTCGAGCGCTATGCGGGCCGCACGATCGTCGTCGTCAGTCACGTCACGCCGATCAAGATGTTGCTGCGCCTGGCCCTCGACGCCGGCCCGTCGTTGTTGTTCCGCCTCCATCTGGACCCGGCGTCGCTGTCGATCGCGGATTTCTACCCGGACGGCAACGCCAGTGTCCGCCTGGTGAACGACATCTCGCACCTTCGGTGAACCGGCGCGGGACGGCGGAGTAACCTGGAAAGCTGGACGAGTTGGCAGGGCGACCGCGACGCCGCACCCTCCGCGGGTGTGGTTTCGAGGAAAGTCCGGACTCCACAGGGCAGGGTGGTTGTTAACGGCAACCCGGGGTGACCCGCGGGACAGTGCCACAGAAAACAGACCGCCCGGCGGCCACGGTCGCCGGGTAAGGGTGAAACGGTGGTGTAAGAGACCACCAGCGCCCCGGGTGACCGGGGCGGCTCGGTAAACCCCACCCGGAGCAAGGTCAAGAGGGAACGTTCGCGTTCCTGCGCAGGCGTTCGAGGGCGGCCCGCCCGAGCTTGCGGGTAGACCGCTTGAGCCTGCCGGCAACGGCAGGCCGAGATGGATGGTCGCCACCCACGGCACGCCCGTGGGCACAGAATCCGGCTTATATGCCAACTCGTCCCTTTCGTGGCCAGGTGCTGGCGTCGAGCTCGGACGACCGTGGTGGCAGGACGGTTTCGCGCTTGTCGGTGTAGGTGACCCCGAGTGGTGTCGTGACCGATGAGGTGCCGTGGACCGGGTCGTAGGAGTGGATCCAGCCGGGTGCGTTCTTGAGCCGGTGGTGCCGGCGGCATCGGGGTGCGGCGTTGTCGACGGCGGTTGAGCTCCGTCTTTGACCCACTGTTTCTGGTGGTCGAAGTCGCAGTGCCGAGCTGGCCGTCGACACCAGGGCACGACGCACATGCGGTCGCGGACCTCGACGAGTTTGCGGATCGTCGAATTCGGACGATACGACGAACGGCCCAGGTCAACGGGGTTGCCGGTGGCGGGATCGCACAGGATCTTGCGCCAGACCGACTTGGGGTTGGTCATGATCTCCCGTGCGTACGCGGCCGGGACTGGTCCGATCCCGTCGATCGAGGCTCCGGTCTCCGACATGGAGAGCGCGGTGTCGATGGGCATGTGGAGGTAGACCATTGCCGCCGACTGTGGCACCTGGACGCCGGGGTCGTTGCCCAGGAGCAGGTCGGCGAACACGTCGGCGCGAAGCTGGTCGAGGTTGCGCGAGGAGTCGGTGAGCCGGAGTTTGCGGGCCATGGCGTCGACGCGCGCGTAGGCGGCCGAGGCAACGTCGGAAGGCAGGTCGGCGGACAGGCGTGACTGGGCGTAGACGCCGTGGTCGAGCGTCACCTTGCGCCCTTCGTGTCCCATGCGGGCCGCGGCGGTCTCGGCGTCGGGGTCGACTTGTTTGACGATTTGCGAAGCATGCCAAGCCATATTCCGCGGCTGCCAAGCTGTCAGGGACAGCCGAGAAAGCTTCTCCGCAAGTAGCCGATCAACCTCAAGTGCGTCGGAATCAGCGACAGGTGAGACAATGTTCAGTACGCGCTCAGCGCAATACCGGTCCACCTGCCCGTCACGCATAGCCTGCAACAGTCGGGGCATCCGATAAGTCAGGCCCAAAGCGGTATGGATCCGATCCAAAACCCCCTGCGGCGACAGTCGAAGCTCAGGCGCTAACGCCTCAGCAAGTGACCGCCGCTCCAGCGAGTCCGACGACGCGCCGGAGTCCAGCGAGGCAAGAAACTCCACCTCAGCAGCATCAGCCCGAGCCCGCAAGGCAAGCACCCCGCGGGCCGACTCAACGATCCCCTCAACATCTCTCACGCAACCCATAATACCGAACAACTGATCGACAAACACCACCCACAAGCATGACGAAAAACCGCCACGCAAAGTAACCAAAAAATCCCCGAAGAACCGCCAATCGCCGAAGCGAAGCAAGGCACCCCTGCCAATCACCCCACCCACAGAACTGCCTCGTGAAGTGTCATCCCGTCGACCTAAACAGCAACCATCACACTGCAGTCAGGGCGCAACCAACCCCAAATCGGAACCAAGAAACAAACCCTTGCGCCCTGGCTGCAGTGTGATACCCCAAAAGCCGAGGTCGAGGGATGACACTTCCCCCGGCGGCAAAGCCGCCGAACATCCCAGAGACCTGCCCGCCGGCGAGGCACCCTCACCCCCAAAGCAGCAACACGGCGCCGCGAACTGCCAACACGGCGACGCAAACTGCTGACACAGCGCCGCGAACTGCCAACACGGCGACGTGGGGTCCTGACACGACCCCGCAGCAACCCACCCAACCCCGCACGCACCTCCTCCCACACCCTGGAACCGCCTCCCACACACACGGCGAGTGGGTGATGATCGGTGGGTGGGTTGGGAACTGCTGGTCGTCGGGTTCGTTGCGGGTCTGGTGATCGCGACGGTGACGGCGCCGGTGGGGGTATCGGGTGCGGTGTTCCTGCTGCCGGTTCAGCTCGATGTGCTGCGGGTGCCGAGTCCTGCGGTGACGCCGACGAACCTGCTGTTCAACGTCGTGTCGGGCCCGGGCGCGCTGTTGCGGTACCGCGCGCAGGGGCAGCGGCCGGGGAGTCTGACGCGGCTGATGTTGTGGGGCACGCTGCCGGGTGTGCTCGCCGGCGCACTGGTGCGGGTGTACCTCGTGCCGGACGTCGGCACGTTCCGCCTCGTCGCGGCGGCCGTGTTGCTGCCGATCGGTGTCTGGCTCATCTGGCGGACGGTGCGCAACACCAACGACGGAGCCTCGCGGCAAACCTCGGACGGGGCGGGCCCGCACGTCGCCCCGTCGCGGCGGTTCATCCTCGTCGCCGGACTCGTCGTGGGCGTGGTCGGCGGGGTCTACGGCATCGGCGGCGGGTCGATCCTCGCGCCGATCCTCGTCGCCCGCGGACTGTCGGTCGTCGCGGTCGCCCCGGCGGCGTTGGCGTCGACGTTCGTGACGTCGGTCGTCGGCGCACTCGCGTTCGGCGTCCTGGCCCTGCGCACCGACGGCGCCGTCGCACCCGAATGGGTGTTGGGTCTGGCGTGCGGGCTGGGCGGTCTCCTCGGCGGCTACCTCGGCGCGCGGTGGTCGCGTCGGCTCCCCGAACGCGCATTGACGGTCCTGCTCGGCGTGGCCGCCTGCGGCCTCGCCGTCCTGTACGGCATCCAGGGTCTGCGCTGACGACGTCCCCGAACCGCTGACACGGCGCCGCGAACCGCTGACACGGCGCCGCGAATCGCCAACACGGCGACGCGGGATGCCAACACGGCGACGCCGAACGCTGACACGGCGCTCGTGCGCTGCGAGGATCTGTTGATGGATTACGTTGCCGAATATCGGGCCGCGTCCGAGTCGGGCGACATCGACCGGGTGGTCGACGCGCTCGCTCCCGACGCCGAACTGGTGTCGCCGCTGTCGGCCCGCATGGTGTTCCGCGGGCGCGACGATCTCCGCGTCCTCCTGGGCGCGATCTACGGCCTGCTCGGCGACCTGCGGTGGGACCAGGAGTTCGGCGACGAACGGACCCGCGTTGTCGTCGGCTCCACGAAGCTCGGACCACTGCCGTTGGACGACGTCATGGTGCTCGAGCTCGCCGACGACGGGCGCATCGCACGCATCCGGCCCCATCTGCGCCCGTGGCTCACGACCACGCGTTCGCCGCGGCGCTCGCGCCGGCGATCCTCCGCAACCCCGGCGTCGTCCGCCGCGCCCTCCGCAAGTGACCACCCCGCCCTGACGACGTCCCCGAACCACCAACACCGCGACGCGGACTGCCAACACGGCGACGCCAACTGCTGACACGGCGACGCGGACTGCTGACACGGCGGCGTGGGTCGACAAGACGACCCACATGGGGGAGGCGGTTACGGAAAGTTGAAGAATATTGGGCCAAATGGTGCGGACCAAGTCCATGATCGCCGGATTGGGTGGTCCGGGCCTCTACACGCGCGCTTTACATGGTGGAGCGCCGATATGCGGCCGAACGGGTCATGGTTCACTTGTCGCGCCAGCGCGGCCCGTGGCGACTCGGAACTCAGCGTGAGGTCGATCTTGGCGTGTGAGTGAGGCCATCCGCACACTAGGAAAACCAGGTGTTCGGGGTTAATCCTGGAGGCCTGAACCACGATGATGGAGGATGGACGAGCAGTGGCGATCGCGCCCGCAGTGCCTGCGACGGTTACCCACGGTGGACGAAACCTCTGGGTCAACTGTGCCCTTGCGGGGCTTTGACCACCACCCGTCGTCACGCCATGATGTTGTTCGAACACGGGAAGTGCTGGACCACCTCGTGCGCTGCGGACCTACCGCAGCGCTACCACACTCCAGGCACTCGGGAGTAAGCGATGACCACGATGACGCTTGCGGTACTGGCGCAAGGCGAGCTCAACACCGGAGGAGTCCGCACCTGGCTCCTCGACAACATTGTTCCGCTCGTCCTGCTCTCCGTCGCACTGCTGCTGCTCTGGCTGGGCGGCGGCAAGGGTGACAACGCCGGCGTGATGCGCAGGCTCGGGGGCGTCGTGATCGCCCTCGCCCTCATCGGTCTTGCCGTCAGTGGGCTCGGTGTCGACGTCGGCGAGTGGCTCGCCGGCTTGTTCACAGGCTGACGGAGCCTGCCGACGTGCGTATTCGTACCGACGACGAGATCTATCGTGTCGACGCCGTCTGGCTCGGCCCTCCGAAGGCAACGTTCCCGTGGCGAGCCCGGTATGTCGCCTGGGGCGTCGGCATCCCCGTCTTCCTGATCATCCTCGGCATCGAACGTCAGCTGGGGATCGGATTCGGGTTCTTCAGCACGGCGTGGGCGTTCGTGCTGACCATCGCGATCACGCGACTGATCACGTCGAAGA
The DNA here is from genome assembly GCF_001942305.1 of Saccharomonospora sp. CUA-673. Taxonomy (GTDB): domain Bacteria; phylum Actinomycetota; class Actinomycetes; order Mycobacteriales; family Pseudonocardiaceae; genus Prauserella. Next base: position 16,925 of record NZ_MKKE01000037.1, read on the forward strand.
TCAGCCACGAACGTCCACTGTCGGCCGTGTTCACGATGTGGGTGCGGGAACTGCAGACCCCGCGCGAGAGGAACCGCGCCACCGGCGGAGCGGCCAGCGCGAGCAAGATCAAGGTGCGCACCGAGCGTCCCCTGCCGAAGAACAAACGGAGGGGTAACGCCTCGGTCGCGTACGGTGCCACCGGACCGGCGCAGGGCGCGGGTGACCGCGCAGGGCTGGCCCGGACCAGCCGGACGGCACCGCCGCAGGGACACCCGGCGGCAGACAGCACAGCACGAGCGCACCGACGCACCGGCCACAGCTCGGCCGTCCCCGCGTCGGTCGGGAGGTAGGCCTTGTTCGGTCGCGACCGCAGCGGCACCAGCAGGAAAGCCGCGCAGCCGGCGCCGTCGACGAAGACCGACGGCCGGGGCCGGAGACTGCCCGGCGAACAGGCGATTCCCAACTACACGCCCTCCATCGCCGCCCGCTCGATCGACGGTCACCTCCTGCGCACCGGCAGCGAGGTCTACGCCTGGTACCGCCTGGCCCCGCAGCGCTGGTCGTTCCGCTCCGACTCGCAGCGCCGCGACCTCATCGCCGCGATCGCGGGCCAGTACGCCGAGCTGCAGGGCCGCTGGATGCACCTGCGGGTCACCACGCGCCCGTACCCGATCCGCATGTGGGCCGAGGCGCACGTGCACAACGCCCACGACCGGCCGTCCGACGTGCCGGGCGCGCAGTCGTTCGACGACTACCTCGTGGGCGAGCAGCAGCAGCTGATGGGCCGGTCGATGGCCGAGAAGGAGGTCTATCTCGGCGTCCAGGTCCAGACCCGTCGCGTCATGGACCGGGCCGTGGAACGGGCCGCCCCGCTGCTGCGCAAGATCATCCCCGAGGCCGTCGACGCCGAGCTGACCGCGCTCGACTCCGAGGTGGACCACCTCGACGGCGTCATCGGCTCGTCCGGGCTCGAGGGCCGTCCGGTGGGCGCCGACGAGATGTCGTGGCTGATGCACCGCTCCTGCTCGCTGGGTCTGCCCGCGCCGCGCACCATGCCGGCCGTGCCGACGTCCACGTGGGAGCCCGAGGACCTGGCCAGCTTCACCGACGCCGCCGACTTCCACGCCGATCCGTACGCCCCGACCGTCACCGTCCGCGGGCGCACCGGCTCCAACGCCGGCGTCAAGCGGCATGTCGCGGTGCTGACCGTGGGGCAGATGCACGGTCTGCAGATCCCCGAGTCCGACGACCCGTGGGTGCAGCACGCCGACCGGCTGCCCGCCCCCGTGGAGTGGTCGGCGCGGATCTACGTGCGCAGGCCCGAGGAGGTCTCCGGCGAGCTGCAGCGCCAGATGAACAAGGTGCGTTCGCAGGTCAAGCACTACACCGACGAGCACGAGCTCGAACCGCCGCAGTCGTTGTCGCGGCAGGCCTCGCGGGTGCTCGAGGTCGACGACGAGATGACGTCCGGGTTCACCGCCCTGGCCACGCGGGTGCGCTCGTGGTGGCGGATGTCGGTGTCGGGCAATTCCGAACGCGAGGCGCTCAAGCTCGCCCAACAGCTGCTCGACCTGTACAAGCCGAAGGTCGCCATCGAGCACCCCGAGGCCCAGTACTCGCTGGCCCGCGAGTTCATCCCGGGCGAACCGTTGGCCTCCGGGGCGTACCTGCGCCGCGGATCGGTGGTCTGGGCCGCCTCGTCGGTGCCCACCGCGACCGCCGAGGTCGGCGACCGGCGCGGCATCCTGCTCGGCGAGACGTGCACCGCCACCCGCCGTCCCGTCGCGTGGGACCCGTGGATGGCGCAGGAGATCCGCGACGGTTCCGGTCTGACGTCCATCGTCGCCGGTCTCGGTGGCGGTAAGTCGTTCCTCGGCGGCGGCATCGTCTACAAGACGCTCCGCGCCGGTGCGCACTGGACGATCCTCGACCCTTCGGGACCGCTGTCGCGGCTGTGCGAACTGCCCGAGCTGCGGCCCTACGCCCGGCCGATCAACCTGCTCAACGCCCAACCCGGCATTCTCAACCCGTACCGGGTCGTCGCCGAACCGCAGCTTGAGCACTTCCTCGACGAGGAGGACCCGGAACGGTCGTGGCGGCGCGAACGCGCCCTCGCCGGCGCCACCCGACGTCGCCTCGTGCTCGACGTCCTCACCGGCGTGCTGCCCTACGACGTCGCCCGTATGCCGCAGACGCGCATCGTGCTGCTGCGCGCCGTCCGCATGGTCGGCGGCCGGTACGACGCCGACCCCGGCCAGGTCATCGACGCGCTGCGGCGCGACTCGAGCGAGCACCACGACCACGCCGTCGTCGTCGCCGACTTCCTCGACGAACTGCGCGAACGCATGTCGCTGCTGATCCCCGAGGCCGGCGCGACCCGTACACCGACCAGCGTGACGACCGGCTCACCGTGCTCACGATGGCCGGGCTGACGCTGCCGAAGGAGGGCGTCGGCCGCGAGCACTGGACCGACGCCGAGGCGCTCGGCGTCGAGATGCTCAACCTCGCCGCCTGGCTCACCGCGCGTTCGGTGTACGAGAAGCCGAAGGCCGCGCGCAAGGGCGTGTGGATCGACGAGGCGTTCTTCCTGTCGGAGGTGCCGACGGGCCGGGTCCTGATGAACCGGTTCGCGCGCGACTCGCGTAAGTGGAACGTGCGTGTGCTGCTGTCCTCGCAGATCCCCGCGGACTTCCTGAAGATCCAGGGTTTCGTGGCCCTGCTCGACTCGGTGTTCGTCGGCCGGCTCGACGACGACGAGGCGCAGGCCGACGCGTTGCGGCTGTTGAAGGTGCCCGTGGCGTCGGCTACGAACAGGTCGTCTCCGCGCTCGGCCGCCGCCCCGGCGGGCAGCGCGAGGTGGAACGCGACCGCGACCCGCGGCAGTTCATTTTCGGCGACGGCGCCGGCGGCGTGGAACGCATCCGCGTCGACTTCTCCGGACCGCACCTCGAACAGCTCCGCGAGGCCCTCGACACGACGCCCGGTTCCGTGCCGGACCGTGCCGTGCCCACCTCGCACGAGACGCCCGACGAGCCCGCCTACCACGTGCCGTCGCCGCCCGACGACGAGTTCGACGGCGTCGAGTCCGGGGTCGACGAGGAGGACCTGGAACTGGCCGCCGAACTCGAGGTCGGCCTCACCGAGGACCAGGTGCTCTCCGACCCCGAGTTCGACGAGCACGACACCGCCGCATCCAACGGCACGAACCCCAACGGCACGGGGAACGGCCACAACGGCACCGCCGTCAACGGCAGGGGCGAGACCGCCGGGTCCGACAGCACCGACGGTGGCGGCGACAACCCTGACGGCAGCCAGGAGCCGGCCCGGGCAGGCGGGCGCGGCAAGAACGGCACCGGCAGGGATGCCGCATGACGACCGTCGTGACGGTGCTGGCCGTCCTGGCGTGCGCATGGGCCTGGCACCGCAGGCGAGCGCGCCGCCGGGCTCCAGGCGGCGCGGTACTGCGGCGCCGTTATCCCGCGATGCTCGCCGTGGTCGCGGTGCTCACGTTCCAGTCCGTGCTGGGCGCACCGGCCATGGCTCAGGACTCCGGCTGCGAGGCGCCCAACCCGGAGCGCCCCGGTTCGGGCATGGTCGGCGCGCTCGACCCGGCGACCGGCCAGGGTGAGGGCGGCAGCGCCTACGTCGACTACGGCTACGCCGGCATGGTGTGGCACGTCCACGACTGCGACAGCGGCGCCATGTCCATGACCGACCCGAGCACGACGGTCGACACGTGGGCGGGCAACCAGCTGTTCAACATCTCCAAGAACATCGTCGGCGCCACCAACTCGCTGCACTACACGGTGCTCGAGGGCGGCGTGCTGAACCCGATCTACGAGGCCGTGTCCCGCGGCGCCGAAGCGGTCTACAACAACATCTACGCCCAGCTGTTCGGCGTCGCCGCGCTGCTGCTGGCGATCTTCCTGTTCCGCAACATCTGGCGCGGCGACCTGGCGACGGTCAGCAAACGCGCGTTGTTCGCCATCGGCGGCGTGTGGTTGGCCGCCTCGTCGCTGGCGTTGCTGCGCTACTACGACGACATCGACCGCGCGATCGTGCAGACCACCACCAACATCCAGGCCGGGTTCGTCGACGAGACCGAGGACCGCGTCGTCCGGCACATCCTGCCCACCGACCTGCACACCAACGTGGTGTACGAGAGCTGGCTGCGCGGCGCGTTCGGTGCCCCGGACTCCCCGGACGCCGAGGAGCACGGCCGCGACCTGCTCGACGCGCAGGCGTTCACGTGGCAGCAGATGCGCGACGGCGACGACGGCGACGAGGCCGTGATCAACGAGAAGAAGGGCGAGTTCAACCGCATCGCCGGCGAGCTGGGCACCTCCAGCGGCTACTTCACCGGCGAGGACGGCTCGCGCACCGGCGCCGGCTTCCTGTCGCTGCTGCAGAGCCTGGCCTACTCGCTGTTCCAGCTGTTCGCCAAGGCGGCCGTGTTGTTGGCGCAGATCCTGGTGCGGCTGTTCACCCTCACCGCACCGCTGATCGGTCTGGTCGCCGTGCTGCACCACGACGTGCTGCGCCGCGTCGGCAGGGTCATCGGCGGGGTGGCGTTCAACCTGCTGATCCTGTCGGTGCTCGCGGGAGTCCACGCGCTGGTGCTGCAGGCGATCTTCAACGCCGGTGCGGCGCTGTCGATGCTCACCCAGCTGGTGCTCGCCGGTCTGGTCACGGTCCTGCTGTTCATGGTCGGGCGCCCGGGCAAGCGACTGTGGCAGATGGTCGAGATGTCGGTCAGCATGGTCGGCTCGGCGATGCCTGCACAGGGCGGCGGTTTGTTCTCGCGCTTCCGCAAGAAGTCGAACGAACCCACACCGCAGGACGAGTTCTGGCGCAACGTCGCCGACGACGACCAATCACAGGGCGGCGCCGCCACCCGCGGCGCGGGCACGAGCCGCCGGTTCCGGCCCGAGGCGTCCGTCGTGGCGAACTCCGAACGGCTCGACGGCCCGCCGACCGGTGCGCACCCTGCGTCGCACTGGCCGGGCACGCCGCAACGCGTCGGCGGCGCCCCGCAGGGACTGCCGTCCGGGGGCGGTGCGGCCGCGACCGCGTTCAACACGCAACCACCGAACCGTGCCCCCGGCGCGCAGCAGCCGATGGTCGTCCCGAGCCGCCGGGTCGACACGGCACCGGTCACCGACCGTGGACTGGACCGGGCCGACGACCCCGACCCGTTCGTCGTGCCGTCGCGGATGGAACCGCCGGTCGAACAGTTCCGGGCCGGGTCGAGCTCCGCCGCGTCGACCCCGCGCCCGCGCCGACACCGGCCGCACCGCCGCCCCCGCGTGCCGCCAGCCAGGAGATGGTGGCCGGCAAGCCCGTGTACGTGGTGTACCGGCCCTCGCGCGGGCTCGAGGTGCGCCCCGACGACGTCCGCGACACCGACCGAGCGGTGCGGTAGGGCCGGGTCATGCCGATTCGTACCAACCGCGGCCGCGCGGCCGTCTATCGACGCCTGTGGGGCTGGCCCATGCGCTCGCCCTCGCACCTCGCGGGCACGCTCATCGTCGTCACCGCGCTCGTGATCTCGATCGGCATCGTCGCCGGACGGCTCGCCGATCCGCAGCCCACCGGGCTGGCCGCCGAGTCCACCGAGACGTCCCGGTCGCAGGCCGACGGCGCCACCGGCGGCACGGGGGACCGGGAGGCCCCGGCCACCCGGCTGACCGCGCCCCGCGAGACGCCCACCGCGGCCCCGGCCGACCCGGAGGCGCTGCGCACCGCCGAGAACTGGGCCAACGCGTGGGTCGACCACGAACAGGGCATGGACAACGAGGCGTGGCTCGAAGGCCTGCGTCCGTACACCACCGACGAGTTCCTGCCCGTGATGCGCAGCGTGGAACCCGACAACATCCCCGCAACCCGCGTCCAGGGCCGCGCCGAGGCCGGCCAGTCCTACACCCGCTCGGTCGAGGCGCTGGTCGCCACCGACGGCCCCGACCTGTCGATCACGGTGATCAGGACCGACGCGGGGTGGCGCGTGTCCGACTACAGCCAGGTGGGCTGAGCCGTGCGCGCGGGACTGCTTCTCGGGTGTGTGACGGCTGCCGTCCTCACGATCGTCATGGCCGTCGGCATGATCACGATCATCGACGGCTCCCGGCAACAGGCCATGGGCGGCGTCACCGACCTGTCCTGCGACGCGGCGTTCGGACCGACCCACCCCGGCGACGAGAGCCGTGGCGCCGCCGACGCCCAGACACTCGAGGGCGAACAGCGCGAGATCGTCCAGCTGATCATCCGGATGGGCCAGGAACGGGAGATCTCGCCGCGCGCCTGGCAGATCGCGATCCAGGCGGGCATGACCGAGTCGCGGCTGCGTAACCTCGACTACGGTGACCGCGACTCGTTGGGCATCTTCCAGATGCGCCCGTCGATGGGCTGGGGCACGCCGGAGCAGGTGACCGACCCGCCGTACCAGGTCAACAAGTTCTACGACGTGCTCGAGGAGATCCCGGACTGGGAGCAGATGCGGCCGGGCGAGGCGGCGCAGGCCGTCGAACGTTCCGCGTTCCCCGACCGGTACCACGAGTGGGAGCCGATGGCCGTCCACCTCGTGCAGAACCTCGGCGACGTCGAGAACGCCAGCGGCTGCGAGGAGAACGACGGCGTCACCCTCGTCGCCAACCAACAGGCCGGCCGGGCCATCGAGTTCGCGTTGGGCGAGCGTGGCAAACCGTACGTGTGGGGCGCGACGGGGCCGGACACCTACGACTGCTCCGGGCTGATGTTGCGGGCCTACGAGGCCGCGGGCATCACGATCCCGCGCGTGTCCCGCGACCAGTACAACGCGGGCGCGATGCTGCCCGTCGAACAGTCCCAGCCCGGTGACCTGCTGTTCTGGGCCTACGACACGGCGGACCCGAGCACGATCCACCACGTTGCGATGTACCTGGGAGACGGCAGGATGGTCGAGGCGCAGCAGAGTGGCGTGCCGGTGCACGTCCGGGACGTCTCGTGGGACGAAGGTGGGCTGGTGCCCCAGGCCGTCCGGCCTGGCGTGTGAGTGCAGGAGGGCGAACGTGGCGAAGAAGTGGGGTAAACGCGGCAAGGGCGGCGGCCGCGGGGGAGCGCAGGTCGACCCGTTCGCGATGCAGGCGCGTCCGCCCGCGCCGCGCAACACGCCGCCGGCGTCGAGCACGCCGCTGGCCGACTACCTGCAACGTCCGCACCCCGGCGTCACCGACGGCTACGTCGTGCTGCCGCGCACCCTGGTCGAGGACATGCCGCTGCCGTGGCAGCAGCAGCTCGTCGGTCTGCTCTCGCAGTTCCACAACGGGCACGCGCGGCTCGACTGGCCGGCGTACCGGGTCGTGCCCTCCCGCCCCGAACGGCTCGTGGACCTCGACGAGGAGCAGCTGGCCGAGGTCGGCTACTTCGTGGAGATCGACACCGACGGCGAGATGGTCTACCGCGAACGCAGCGGCCGGAAGGTCGAGGACCCGGACTCGGTCACGGTGCTCGTGTCGTGCCTGGACCCGGTGGTGCGCGGCGCACGGCGCGACGAACGGCCCGCCGTGCCCGAGCAGGGCAAGGCCGCGCCGATGAATATCGGCCCCCAGCCCGTCTGGCAGACACCCGTCCAGCAGACTCCGGCGGCTCCGGCAGCACAGGGGCCGGTGACGCCGGCTTCGGGGTTGCCGCAGAACCCGGCGCCGCAGACCCCGCAGGCCCAGACCCCGGCGGCGCAGGATCCGGTGACGCCCCCTTCGGGGTTGCCGCAGCGCCGATGGTGCCGCCGTTGCCCGCGCCGCCCCAGACCTCGTCGCCGGCGGCGCCTCCGGTGCTGCCCACCCCCGCGGCTCCCGAACCGACCCGGTCCGCACCGGCGCAGGCCGAATCGGGCGCGGTCGAACCGGGTGCGGCTGAATCGGGTGCGGCCGAATCGGGCGGAACCGAACGTGACTGGTTCGACGAGATGCCCGAGGAATCACGCGCCGCTGATTCGGAATCGGCCGACGACCAGACCGGCGACACCGACGACGCATCGTTCGGCCCGACAGGGGATGAACCCACCGAGATCCCGTACCGCTTCCGCCGTTGACCGTGCGCGTGGCACGCTCGGGGCATGCGTAAGCGCGCGAAGGACACCCAACCGCCGTCGGGCTGGTTCTACAACACCCGCACCGGCGAGGTGGAGCACGGCGAGGTGTCGCGGTCGATCGACCTGCTCGGGCCGTACCCCGACGAGGCGACGGCCCGGCAGGCCCTCGACATCGCCCGTGAGCGCACCCGGCAGGCCGACGAGGCCGACGCCGAGTGGCACGGCGGCGGCGAGGGTGACGACTCGGGCGACGGCGAGGGTGGCAGCCCGGCCGATCGCTGACCGGCCGGGTCCGCGGATCGGGTCAGACGCGAGCCGGGGGGCCGGGCACGAAGTCCGGGTCGACCTGATCGGCCAGTTCCGAGCCTGCCCAGGCGTGCGCGTTGCGCAGGTGCAGCCGGACGGCCTGGGCTGATAGGCGGCCCAGTCCCGCTCCACGTCGTCCACAGTGGACTTCATGGTGGCCAGGGTGGCGAGGTTGTCGGCCTCCAGCTCGCCGATCGGGCGGTGCCGGCCGCGCTCCGAGGCGCGCACGTGTCGTGATGTCGACATCCAGCCGAGCAGGTCGTCGCCGATCTCGTCGCGCAGGAAGTCGACGTCGTCGGCGTCGGTGACCTTGTTGCCCACCACGGCCAGGCGCACGTCGAAATCGCGGGCGTACTCGGTGTACTGGCGGTAGACGCCGACGCTGCGCATCGTCGGCTCGCACACCAGGAACGTCACGTCGAACCGCGTGAACAGGCCCGAGGCGAACGCGTCCGCACCGGCCGTCATGTCGACGACGACGTACTCGCCGGCCTCGTCGACGAGGTGGTTGAGCAGCAGCTCCGCGGCACCGGTCTTCGAGTGGTAGCAGGCCACGCCGAGGTCGTCCTCGGTGAACCGGCCCGTCACCGCGACGCGGGCGCCGCCGACCTCGCGCACGCACGCATCGGTGATCGGGTTGTCCTCGCGGGGCGACATCAACCGCGAGCCGCGACCCGCGGGGGTCGTCTTGATCATCGCGTCGGCGCCGGGGATGCGCGGGTTGTCGCCGCGCAGATAGTCCTTGATCAGCGGCAGGTTGTCGCCGAGCGTCGGCAACGCGTCGGCCTCCTCCGGCGTCGCCCCGAGGGCGACGGCCAGGTGCTGGTTGATGTCGGCGTCGATGGCGAGAACGGGCGCGCCGGTTCCGGCGACGTACGACGTGAAGAGCCCGCTCAACGTCGTCTTCCCGCTGCCACCCTTGCCGACGAAGGCGACCTTCATGGCATACCCCTCTTGGAAGTGGTTTTCATTAGGTTGGGCGAACGGTACCGACACGCGCCGTTACCCGATCGGTCGGGGGTGCGGGAGCATGGGGCCCATGCCGACCTGTGTCGACGACCTCGGTGTCGAGGTCACGTTGCCCGCACCACCGCGCCGCGTGGTGTCGCTGGTGCCCGCCCTGACCGAGGCCCTCGAGCACACGAGGGCCGGGTTGATCGCCGGCGCCACCGACTACTGCACGCATCCGCCGGAGCTCGACGCAGCGCGCGTCGGCGGGTCGAAGTACCCGGACGTCGACGCCGTGCTCGCCCTGCGGCCCGACCTGGTGCTCGCCAACTCCGAGGAGAACCGGCCCGAGGACGTGTACCGGCTGCGGGACCACGGGATCGCGGTGTGGGTCATGGCCGCGCCCGCGACCGTGCCGGACGCGTTGACGTCACTGCGACGGCTGCTGACCGAGGCGTTCGCCGTGGACGCCCCGGACTGGCTCGTCGAGGCGGAACGGCTGTGGTCCGGCGAGCTGCCGCCCGTGCGGTCGCGGGCGGTGGTGCCGGTGTGGCGCAAACCGTGGGTCGTGCTGGGCAGGGACACCTTCGGCGGGGACGTGCTGCGGCGGCTCGGCGTCGCCTGTGTGCACGCCGACGCGACGAGCGCTACCCGCGTCCGCCGATCGACGAGCTGACCGGCCTGTTCGCCGACGGCACCGCCGACCTGCTCGTACTGCCCGACGAACCGTACGAGTTCACCGACGACGACGGGCCGCAGTTCTTCCCCGGCGCCCGCTACGTCCTCGTCTCCGGCCGCTACCTCACCTGGTACGGCCCCTCCCTCGTCGCAGCCACAAAACCCTCACCGCCACGCTCCCGTAAAAGCTCCCAAGGGCCCTTTGGTCGCATCGGGCGCTGCCGCGCGTCAGCGCGTCGTTGGGGGGTGGTGGTCGGGCGACGGGTGGGCGCGACCATGGGCCCTCGGGAGCATCTAGTCGAAGGTGTGGGCTTGTTCGGGGAAGGTGCGGCCTCGGACGTCGGCGGCGAAGGCCTGCGCGGCGCGGGTCAGTTCGCCCGCGACGTCGCCGTAGCGTTTGACGAATCGGGGCGTGCCGCCGGTCCGCAGTCCGGCCATGTCCTGCCACACCAGCACCTGCGCGTCGCAGTGCGGGCCCGCACCGATGCCGACCGTCGGGACGGCGAGCTTCTCGGTCACGAGTTTCGCCGTCTCGCCGGGCACCATCTCCATCACGACCGCGAACGCGCCGGCCTCCTGCAGCGACAGCGCATCGTCGAGCAGCTCGACGCCGGCCTCGCCGCGGCCCTGCACGCGGTAGCCGCCGAGGTTGTGCTCGGACTGCGGGGTGAACCCGATGTGCCCCATCACCGGGATGCCGGCCGCGGTGATGGCCTCGACGTGCGGTGCGAACTGCCGGCCGCCCTCGAGTTTCACCGCGTGCGCGCGGCCCTCCTTCATGAACCGCACCGCCGTGGCGACGGCCTGTTCGACCGACACCTGGTACGAGCCGAACGGCAGGTCCGCGACGACGAGCGCGTGCGCCGCGGCGCCCGTCACGGCCCGCACGAGGGGGAGCAGTTCGTCGACGGTCACCGGGAGCGAGGTCTCGTAGCCGTAGACGTTGTTCGCCGCCGAGTCGCCGACAAGCAGCACGGGAATCCCCGCCTCGTCGAACAGCCGTGCCGTGTACATGTCGTAGGCCGTCAGCATCGGCCACGGCTCACCGCGGTCCTTCATGGCCCGCAAATGCGGGATGCGGACCTTCTTCCGCGGCCGAGCGCCGGAATCACCGCCGGAAGGGGAGCCGGAACCGTACGGAGCCGCCGCCTCCTGTGGGGTTTCCGCGGCGGCGCCGACCGTGTGATCTGCGGATTCGGGCGTGATATCGGAATCGGATATCCGGGACATCGCTGTCGACCGTCCTTCCCTCGAGGCCCTCGGTCGGGTCCCCGGGTTCGTGGATCGTGATGCCTCGAGAGTGACAGGCCGTGAGACACGCCAGGAAGCGCCGTGCGAGCACCCTCACAGGTCATCCGGACTGGGTAGTCGCATGATCACGCTGTGTGCGACGCCATTTCGGGTTTCGGTTCGGCCGATAGCGTGATAGGTAGTTCGCTATGCTGCCGGAGCTCCGCGGTCACTCGACGCTCGTCGTGGTGCGCAGAGCGGGGATTTCCCTGCTGGTCATCGCTATCGTCGGCCAGCTCGGCTGGTTGGCGGAATTCGTGCTGCCCACGCACATGTCGCCGTTGCACACCGTGACCTCCGGACTCGCGGCTCCGGGTGAACCGCACGCGGTCGTGTTTCGCACGATGGAGGTCGTCTCCGGCATCGCGTTGATCCTGTCGGTGCCGCCGATGCTGCGGCTCGCGCCGGTGCAACGCCGGGCCCGGGTGACGATCTCGTTGGTCGGCGTGCTCGGCATCGCCTACGTACTGCGCGGTGCCTTCCCGATCGAGTGCGTGCCCGGAGCGGGCGGCGTGTGCACTCCCGATCCGGCGTTGACGTCCGGCGGCTACATCAACTTCTCCGCCTCGATGCTCGTGAGCCTGCTGTGCGCGGTCGGCCCGATCAGCCTGCTGATGTGGTGGCTCGGCCGGTGGACGATCGCACCGATGACGGGCATCGTGATCGGCACGGTGTCCTGGGCCGTGCTCGTGCTCGACAGCATGATCGGCCCCGGGATCTACGCCGGACTCGCCTCGCGCGCCCAGATGATCGGCGCGAGCATCGTCCTCGGCGTCGGCGCGGTCTACATCGCGCGGACGGCACGCGTCGGCCCGCTCAGAACAGAGTCGGCTCCGTGAGATGCACGCCCTCGGCCGCGAGGATGCGTTCCTTCGTGGCCAGGCCGCCCGGTGCGGAGAACCCGCCGGGCCTGCCGTCGGCGGCGAGAATGCGGTGGCACGGAACGATCGGGGCGAACGTGTTGGCGCCCAGCGCGCCGCCCACGGCCCGCGCGGCACCCGGATCGCCGAGCCGGGCGGCCAGCTCCCCGTAGGTGACGGTCGTCCCGCGGGGGATCGCGCGGGCCTGTGCGTACACCCGCGCGGCGAACGGTGGAACCCCGTCCAGGTCCAGGGGAATCGTCGACAGGTCGACGTCCTGGCCCGCCAGTGACGCCGTCACGAGCGCGATCGCCGACCGGATCGACGCCGGAGCCTCGGACGGCGCGCACTCCCGCCCGCCGTCGACGCGCTCCCGCAGCCGCGTCATCGTCGTGTCGGCGTCGCCGTCCGGCAGCTGACACGCGACGACCACAGTGAACTCCCCGGTGGCATCCCCATCCGCCACGTCGCTGTTGCGCCAGGCGATACCGCAGGGGCCGATCGCCGTCGGATACACCGCGAGCCGCACGGCGGCCCCGGTGCCGTCGGTCGGGACGGTCACGACGGCACCCGGATGTACTGGCGGTGCTTCTCGTCGCGCACCGCCACCCGCAGCCTCACCAGTTCCCGGCGCAGCACCTCGACCTCGTCGGCGTCCTTGCCCTCGAGCGCGCGCTGGCGCGCCGCGAGGAGCGCCTCGGCGCCGGTCGGCAGTCCGGGCAGGTCGGGAACCCAGCGGCGGAACTCGTCGGCATGCGGATCGCCGTCGTGCCAGCGGAATCCGTGCGCGGTGAAGGCATCCCGGAGTTTCCGCTCGCTCAGATCGGTCGTGCGGCGGACGAGCTCCGCGGTGTCGGTGCCGAGGACGACGAGCTGCTTGCCGTCGACGAAGGCGCCGGCGACCTCGGCCCGGTCGACCGTGTCGGTGTGTCCGCCCGCCTGCACCTCGACGGTGGTGGCGCCGAACTGCACCTGCGAGCGTTCGTGCCACGCGATGCCGGCCATGACCAGCCCCGCGATCGCGCCTGCCGCCACCGGCGCGACGAGCACCCACGGGTCGGGCAGGCTCGCGACGAGCTCGGCCGGCCCCGCCAGCGGCGCCCACGGCAGCGTCACCCACCATTCGGCGAGCGCGGGCAGGCCCCAGCCGAGCAGCGCGCCCACCGCGGGGAACACGACGGCGATCGCCGCGTACGCCCAGCGCGGTTCCTCCACGGTCACCGTGCCCGCCTCGGCGGATGCCCCGGTGCGGGCCGGGTTGCCGCGTTCGTGTGCCGTCATGACCTTGTCCATCCCCCAGTGATGTCAGCGGTGCCGCAGCGCGTCAGTGCGTCTCGCGCCAGAGGTTCGTCATCGGCAGCCTGCGGTCGCGGCCGAAGGCCTTGAAGGTGATCTTCGTGCCCGGCGGGTACTGCCTGCGCTTGTACTCGGCGGCGTCGACCATCCGCACCACGCGGTCGATGACCGCGGCGTCGAAACCGGCGGCGAGCAGGTCGGCGTAACCGCGGTCGCCCTCGATGTAGTCGTCGAGGATGTCGTCGAGCAACGCGTAGTCCGGCAGCGAATCGGTGTCGACCTGGCCGGGTCGGAGCTCGGCCGACGGCGGCTTGGTGATCGAGTTCTCCGGGATCGGCGGCGTCTCACCGCGCTTGGTGGCCTCGTCGTTGCGCCACCGCGCCAGCTGCCACACGTGCGTCTTGAACAGGTCCTTGATCGGCGCGAAGCCGCCGACCGCGTCGCCGTAGATCGTCGAGTACCCGACCGCCAGCTCCGTCTTGTTGCCCGTCGCCAACACGAGGTGTCCGTCCAGGTTGGACAGCGCCATCACGAGCATGCCCCGCACGCGCGCCTGGATGTTCTCCTCGGCCAGACCGTGCAGGGAGAGCTGATCGACGTACACCTTGACCATGTCGGCGATCGGCTCGAGACGGAAGTGGCAGCCGAGCCGTTCGGCCAGCTCGGCCGCGTCCGACTGCGAATGCTCCGACGAGTACGCCGACGGCATCGCGACCCCGTGCACCGCGTCCGGTCCGAGAGCGTCGACGGCCAGTGCGGCGACCACCGCCGAGTCGATGCCGCCGGACATGCCGAGCAGCACCGAGCGGAAGCCGTTCTTGGCGACGTAGTCGCGCAGACCGAGCACGAGCGCCGACCACACCTCGGCCTCGTCCGGCAGCGATTCGGCGATCAGCGGGCCCTCGAGGGGCGCGCCCGGCTCGGCCGGGGTGTCGCCGATGTCGACGTCGAGGTCGCGGCGCCGCACCGTCAGACCGGCGAACTCGCCGGCCGCCCCCGGGGCCTGCGCCGGGACCTCGACGTCGGTCAACAGCAGGTGCTCGGCGAACTGCGGCGCGCGGGCCAGCAACGTCCCGTCGACGCCCACGACCATCGAGTCGCCGTCGAAGACGAGGTCGTCCTGTCCACCGACGCAGTTCGTGTAGACCACCGGGGCGCCGGCCTCGCGCGCCCGCGACGCGACCAACGGCAGCCGGGCGTCGTCCTTCGCGCGCTCGTACGGCGAGGCGTTGGGCGCGACGATCACGTCGACCCCCGCCTGTCCGAGCGCCGCGACCGGACCGCCGTCCTGCCACAGGTCCTCGCAGATGACCATGCCGACGTCGACCCCGTGCACCCGCACGACGTCGAGCTCGGTGCCCGGCTTGAAGTTGCGCCGCTCGTCGAACACGCCGTAGTTCGGCAGGTGGTGCTTGTACTGGGTGGCCACGACCGCGCCGCCCAGCAGCGCCGCGGCGGCGTTGCGCGGGCCGGTCTCGTCGGTGTCCAGGTAGCCGATGTAGGTGAGCACGTCCCCGCAGCCCGCCTCGGCCAGCCGCCGCGCGACGACATCCACCTGTTCGCGCGACGCGCGCGCGAACGTCGCCCGCAACGCCAGGTCCTCGACCGGATACCCGGTGAGCGTCATCTCGGGGAACACGACGACGTGCGCGCCGGCGTCGGCCGCCGCCCGCGTCTGCTCGACGACCCGGTCGGCGCTGCCCGTGAGGTCACCGACGGTCGTGTTGATCTGGGCGAGTGCGATGCGCAGGTGCGGCATACGGCCATTGTCGCGCACCGGTTCGGACGCCCGCACCCATACAGGCGCCCGAACCGGCGGCCGGCTCAGCTGCGCTTCTTGCGGAGCATGCCGCGGACCTTCTTGAGGGCCTGCTCGGCATCCGAGTCGAACGGGTTGTCCTGCACCAGGTACGTCCACGTCGACGTCGGTCGCCGCACCCCCGCGGCGGCGAGATCCAGCCCGTCGGCGGTCAGATCGGCCTCGGCCAGCGTCCTGCGGGATCGCTTCACGGCGGCGTCGCGGATCTTGTGGAACTCCGGGATCGCCGCCCGGTGGAACTCGTCGAGCGGCTGCTCCCTGGCCATCGCCCGCAGGTGGATCGTCTCCCGCACGTTGTTGAGGAACGCCAGGTGATCGGCCCACAGCTGGTCGAGGTGGAACAGCATGATCCGCCGGCACGCCTCGGCCGACGCGTCCTCGCCGAGCGTCTCGGTGAGCTCGTCGAGGCGCTCGGCCGTGAGCGTCTTCGTCGACGCGGTGGTCCTGTCGTCAGCCTTGTTGTCGGCCGCGTCTTCGGCCGAGGTGTCGTCCGCGTCGTTGTCCGTGCTCGTGTCGGCCTCCGCCGTGACCTCGGTGTCCTCGGCAGCGGCGTCCGACTCGGCTTCCGCGGCTTGCTCGGGCGCCTCGGTGTCCTCGGTGTCCTCGCCGTCCTCGGTGTCCTTGCCGGACTTCGCGGTGCCGGTCTCGGCGGTGAGCAGGAGGTCCTTGGCGACGTCGGTCCGCAGCACCTCGTCGCGGTGGTTCAGCAGATCGGAGCGCTGGTGCTCGATCAGCCGCGTGTACCGCCAGGTGTTGCGGTGGATCTCCAGATCGGCGCCCTCGACGACGCGCTGGGCGTGGTTGATCTGCCGCTGCGCCGCCGGGTCGACGACCTCGCCGGTCTCCTCGTCGGCCGTGATGCTCTCCGGCACGTCGGGCGCGCCGGAGAGCACGAGTTCGTCGTTGAGGCTGGCGAAGAACACCGAGCTGCCCGGATCGCCCTGTCGGCCCGCGCGGCCGCGCAGCTGGTCGTCGAGGCGGCTGCTCGGGTAGCGCGCCGTGCCGATCACGTGCAGTCCGCCGAGCTCGGCGACCCGTTCGCGGTCGGAGCCGTCGGCCCCGCCGAGGCGGATGTCGGTGCCGCGGCCCGCCATCTGCGTCGAGACGGTGATCCGCTCGTAGGTGCCCGCCTCGGCGATGATCGCCGCCTCCTCGGCGTCGTTGCGCGCGTTGAGCACGACGCACGGCAGGCCGGCCTTCTCGAGCTTCTCGGCCAGCTCCTCCGATTCGGCCACGTCCTGGGTGCCGACGAGGATCGGCCGGCCGGTCGCGTGGACCTCCTCGATCTCCTTGACGATCGCGCGCAGCTTGTTGTTCGGCGCCGCGAAGATGCGGTCCGGGCTGTCGGAGCGCACGTTCGGCGTGTTCGGCGGGATCACCGCGACCTCGAGCTCGTAGAACTCGCGCAGCTGCTCGGCGACTGCCACCGCGGTGCCGGTCATGCCCGCGACCTGCGGGTACCGCGCGATGAGCGCCTGCACGGTGATCGAGTCGAGGATCTCGCCGCGATCGGACGGCGGCAGCTGTTCCTTCGCCTCCACCGCGGCCTGCAACCCGTCGGGCCAGCGCTGCAGTTCCGCCACCCGGCCGCGCGAGGAGTTGATCAGCTGGACCTTGCCGTCGCGCACCAGGTAGTCGACGTCGCGGGTCAGCAGGGCGTGGGCGTGCAGGGCGACGTTGACCGAGGCCAACCGGTCGGCGCCGTCCTCGGCGTACAGGTCGACCCCGCCGAGCGACTTCTCGACGATCGAGGCGCCCGCGGTCGTCAGCCATGCGTTGCGGCCGTCGGAGTCGGTCTCGTAGTGCAGACCCACCCGCAGCCTGCGGACGATGTCGGCGACCTCGAGATCGGCGACGCCCGCGTCGACCGAACCGGCCATGACCAGCGGCACCCGCGCCTCGTCGACCAGCACCGAATCGGCCTCGTCGACGATCGCGACCTCCGGTTCGGGCTGGGCGAGCTCGTCGACGTCGGTGACCAGCCGGTCGCGCAGCACGTCGAAGCCGATCTCGCTGACCGCGCCGTAGCAGATGTCGGCGGCGTAGGCCTTGCGTCGCTCACCGGCGTCCAGCGACGGCTCGACCCAGCCGACGGACACGCCGAGCAGGTCGTACACCGGGCGCATCCACTCGGCGTCGCGGCGGGCGAGATAGTCGTTGACCGAGATGACGTGCACCCGCTTGCCCTGCAACGCGTGCCCCGCGGCCGCGAGCGCGCCGGCGAGCGTCTTGCCCTCACCGGTCTGCATCTGCACGACGTGGCCGGTCAGCAGGCCCATCGTGCCCAGCAGCTGGACGTCGAAGGCGCGCTCGTCGAGTCCGCGCCGCGCGGCCTCCCTGCCGAGCGCGCACACCTCGACCAGGTCGTCGTCGCCGAGCCCGGCGTCCTTGGCCCCCTTCTTGCCTGCCTGCTTGCGGCCGGTGGGCTCGTCGGCGGCGAGCCGCTCCCGCAGCGCGGTGGCGGCCTCGGTGAGCTCGGCGTCGTCGAGCTTCTCCAGCTCCGGCTCGCGCTTGCCGATCCGCGGCAGCAACGCCTCGTAGCGGGTCAGCTCCACGCTCGCCGGGCGTTGGATGATCCTGCGCAACCGTTTGCCCACCCGGCCCATCAACGCCACGCCTGGTCTCCCATCTCGTTCTCGTCCTGCGATGGCACGATCAGCATGTGCCTTCTGCTGAACGCTACCTGGCTCTCGCCACATGTGTACTCGCCTTGGGCGGGATGACGACCGCCTGCTCCACCGGTGACGGGGAGCCGGAACAGCGCGGTCCCGTCGGTCCCGTGCCCGCCGGGTTGGACCGGTTCTACTCGCAGTCGTTGGAGTGGGGTGACTGCGCCCCGTACGCGACGTCGCAGACGGCGGAGCAGCTGTTCGGCGAGGACGGACTCGAATGCGCGCGGCTGACCGTGCCGCTGAGCTACGCCGAACCCGACGGCGAGACGATCACCGTCGGCCTGCTGCGCCACGAGGCGGGCGGCTCCGACGACGAGCGCGTCGGATCGCTCGTGGTCAACCCCGGCGGCCCCGGCGCCTCCGGCATGGTCAACGTGGCGTCGATGGCGGGGCAGGTCGGCGACAGCGAGCTCGGACAACGTTTCGACCTCGTCGGTTTCGACCCGCGTGGGATCGGCGCGAGCGAACCCGCCGTCGAATGCCTGACCCCGGAGGAACGCGACGCCGACCGCGTCGACGACAGCGACCTCGACGGCAGCCCCGAGGGCGTGCGCAAGGCCGAACGGGAGGAACGCGAGTTCGTCGAGAAGTGCGTGGAACGCACCGAACACGGCGAGCAGATGCTGGCCAACCTCGGCACCCGCGACGTCGCGAAGGACATGGACGTGCTGCGTTCGGTGCTCGGCGACCGCAAGCTCAGCTATCTCGGCTACTCATACGGCACACGCATCGGCTACACCTACGCCGACCAGTTCCCCGGCAACGTGCGTTCCCTCGTGCTCGACGGCGCGCTCGACCCGGAGCAGGACACGGTCGGATCGCTGGTGTCGCAGGGCGAGGGCTTCGGCAAGTCGTTCGAGGAGTTCGCCGCCTGGTGCGCCGAGCGCGGCGACTGCCCGCTCGACGGCGATCCCACGCAGGCCTACCAGGACCTGGTGCAGCCGCTGTTCGACGAACCGGCCGACGCCGGCGGCCGGCAGCTGTCGTACGAGGACGCCACGACCGGCACCATCCAGGCGCTGTACTCCGAGCAGATGTGGCCGCAGCTCGAGAGCGGTCTGGCCGAGCTGGCGAGGGGCGACGGTTCGACGCTGCTGGCACTGGCCGACATGTACAACGAGCGCGACCCGTCCGGCGAGTACGCCAACACCCAGGACGCGTTCACCGCCATCCGGTGCGTCGACGACCCGCCCGTGGAGGACGCCGACGAGATCCGCGAGGCGCAGACCCGCTACGCCGAGGTGGCGCCGTTCCTCGACTCCGGCAGGGAGCCGTCGTCGGCCCGCGACGCGTGCGCGTTCTGGCCGGTGGACAACACCTCGGAACCGCGGCTGCCGAACGTCGACGACGTCCCGCCGGCGTTGGTGATCTCCACGACCAACGACCCCGCGACGCCGTACCAGGCCGGGGTTCAGCTGGCCGAGGCCATGAACGGGCGCCTGCTCACGTTCGAGGGCAACCAGCACACGGTGTTCCTGCTGGGCAACCAGTGCGTCGACGACATCGGCACGGACTACCTGATCAACGGCACGCTGCCCGACGACAACGCCCGCTGCTGAGCTACTCGCCCTCGGTGGGCTCGGTGTCGTTCGTGTCGTTCGTGTCGTCGGGGGGAGTGGCGGCCGTGCTGGAGGCCTCGACCGGCTCGTTGTGCCCGGTCAGGCCGAGCTCGACCAGCACGGCGCCCTCGTTCGGCGTCCGCGGCGGCACCTGAAGCCACACGCGCAACAGGGTGCGTTCGGCGGCGTCCTCGCTGTCGGTGACCCAGAACTTGGCGGCCACGTCGTCCGGGATGCCGGGCAGCAGCTGCGACATCTGCTCCTGCGGGATGTTCGCGCTGACCCGCCAGGCCGGGACGCCGTCGATGTCCTCGCGGCTCTCGGTGTCGAGGTCGGTGGCGTCGCCGAGCAGGGTGCGCAGCCCGCCGTCGGGGGCGAGCAGGCTCGCGGGCGTGAAGTGGTCGGGCAGGGTCTGGGTCGTCGTCTCGTCGTCGGAGTCGGTGAGCGTGACGACCGGGTCACCGGCGGGGCTGCCGGGGCTGCCGCCGCTGTTGCCGTTGCTGTCGCCGGGGCTGCGGGGGCCACCGGGGCTGCCGGGGTTCTCCTCGGGCTTGTCGCCGATCTCGAACTCGTACTGCACGCGTTCGGTGGGCAGCTGCAGGTCGACGTCGCCGAACGCCCAGCCGTCCCGGGTCGCCGAGCCTGGAGGGAGCGGATGGGGAAGCCCTCGAGCGCGCCCTGGGTGCGCAGGTCGAACTCGACGCTGGTCAGCTCGCGCAGCGCCTGGGAGGCGTCCTCGACCAGCGCCGCGCCGGACGGTTCGGGGTCCGGCTCCTGCGGCTCAGAGGTGCAGCCCGCGGTGAGCGCGACTACCGATGCCGTGACGACCACAATCCGCCGGAACATGGCCCAGAAGGTACTGGTGCGGTGCGACGGCCCGTGCAGGGCGCCGCACCGAGCGAGGGCCCGGCCACAGAGATCAGCGTTCGCCAGCTGGCACGAACATCACCGACCCGCGCGGGAAGCCTTGGCCGACCGGCCGCGCCTGATCGCGCATGCCGCCGTCGAGGCGTACTCGGTGCTGACCCGCCTGCCGCCGCCGCATCGCGCCCAGCCGTCGATCGTGCACACCTTCATCACCGAGCGGTTCCCCGAACCGTTCGGTGACGCTGTCCGAGACCGGGTACCAGGAATTGCTGGCCACGGTGGCGGCGGGACAGATCCTCGGCGGTCCCGCCTACGACACGCTCATCGCGTTCACCGCAGCGGAGCACGAGGTCACCCTGCTCAGCCTCGACCAGCGAGCCACGACCACCTATGAGGCCGTGGGGGCGACCGTCGCGCAGCTGGGGTGAGGTGTTGCGGTCCGTTCGGCGTGCCGAGCGACCGGTTCAGCGGAACGTGCGGCGACACGCGCCCTCCCCGAAACACGGCGTTAACACGTTCCGCATAGGGTCGCCCACATGGATCGTCAGCAGGAGTTCGTGCTGCGCACACTCGAGGAACGCGACATTCGCTTCGTGCGGCTCTGGTTCACCGATGTGCTCGGCTATCTGAAGTCGGTGGCCATCGCTCCGGCGGAGCTCGAGGGCGCGTTCTCCGAGGGCATCGGCTTCGACGGCTCGGCGATCGAGGGCTTCGCCCGGGTCTACGAGTCCGACATGGTCGCCAAGCCCGACCCGTCGACGTTCCAGGTCCTGCCGTGGGAACAGCCTGAGGGCGGGCACTACTCGGCGCGGATGTTCTGCGACATCGCGATGCCCGACGGGTCGCCGTCGTGGGCCGACCCCCGGCACGTCCTGCGCCGGCAGCTGTCGAAGGCCGGTGAGGCCGGGTTCACCTGCTACGTCCACCCGGAGATCGAGTTCTACCTGCTCGACGGTCTGCCCGAGGACGGGCGCGAACCGACCCCGGCGGACAACGGCGGCTACTTCGACCAGGCCAGCCACGCCACGGCCACACACTTCCGCCGGCACGCCATCGAGGCGCTCGAGGCGATGGGCATCTCCGTCGAGTTCAGCCACCACGAGGGCGCGCCCGGTCAGCAGGAGATCGACCTGCGCTACGCCGACGCGCTGACGATGGCCGACAACGTGATGACGTTCCGCTACGTCGTCAAGGAGGTCGCGCTCACCCAGGCGTCCGGGCCACGTTCATGCCCAAGCCGTTCACCCGGTACCCGGGTTCGGGCATGCACACCCACGTCTCTCTGTTCGAGGGCGACCGCAACGCCTTCTACGACCCCGAGGACCCGTACGAGCTCTCGGAGACGGGCAAGGCGTTCGTCGCCGGCCTGCTCCACCACGCGCGGGAGATCTCGGCGGTCACGAACCAGTGGGTCAACTCGTACAAGCGGCTGATCGTCGGCGGCGAGGCCCCGACGACCGTGTCGTGGGGGCGGGCGAACCGCTCCGCGCTCGTGCGGGTGCCGATGTACTCGCCGGGCAAGGCGTCGTCGCGGCGGGTGGAGATCCGCACGCTCGACTCGGCGTGCAACCCGTACCTGGCGTACTCGGTGATCCTCGCGGCCGGACTGCGCGGCATCGAGAAGGGCTACGAGCTGCCGCCCGCGGCCGAGGACGACATCTGGGCGTTGTCCGAGACCGAGCGCAAGGCCGCCGGATACAAGCAGCTTCCGCAGAACCTCGGTGAGGCGCTCACCGAGATGGAGAACTCGGAGCTGCTGCCCGAGGCGTTGGGCGAGCACGTCTTCGACTTCTTCCTGCGGAACAAGCGGACCGAGTGGAACGGGTACCGCAGCGAGGTCACGCCTTACGAGCTTCGGACGCTGCTTCCGGTCCTCTGACCTGCGGGTTCGCCATAAGGTGACCCCCCTGTTTCAGGGGGGTACGCGGACGTGTAATCTTCTCTTCGTCGCCAAGGAGCGGCCGGGACGAGGCGGAGGTTGACTCCGCGAGACGGACCGGGTAAAGTTCCTGGTCGGCCCTCAAGCGGGCCACAACCCAGAACGACTCCTCCTCGAGAAACTTTCGTCGAGACTTGTCGCCTGCGGTTGATGGCGCTTCGAGGTCGATGGTGACTACCAACTGCGTGTTGTTTGAGAACTCAACAGTGTGTTTGTGAGCTTTGTTTGTTGTTTTTGCCCTGATTTTGGGTTTTAGAGCTAGCGATCATGGCCAT
>NZ_MKKE01000038.1 GCF_001942305.1 Saccharomonospora sp. CUA-673
CGGCGCACGTTCGCGCCGCGGCAGCTCCGGGCGCGGGTCCTGGTCGAACCCGTGGGGTTCCTCGGGGGGATGTCGGTCGGCGAACCACGCGCCGTCGTCACCGCCCACTGCTCGCCCACGGGACGGCGTGCGGCCGGCGGCCGCGGCGCACGTTCGCGCCGCGGCAGCTCCGGGCGCGGGTCCTGGTCGAACCCGTGGGGTTCCTCGGGGGGATGTCGGTCGGCGAACCACGCGCCGTCGTCGGCGGGGTGCTCGCCGACCGGGGCCTCGGGCGGTTCGGGGGCGTAGCGGTGCCGCCGGCGCGGCTGCGGCCCGCGCGGGTCACCGCCGTCGTGCGGTGGGGTCGTCATGGCGAACCCGCTCCCCTCGCGATCGCGGAGCTGCGCGCGTCGATCCAGCCCTGCAGGATCTCGACGGCCGCCGCCTGGTCGACGACGGCACGCTGCTTCTTGCCCTTCACGCCGCGCTGGGACAGCACCCGGCTCGCGGTGACGGTCGTGAGCCGTTCGTCGGCCAGTCGTACGGGGACGGAGAGCCGGCCGCCGAGGCGGCCCGCGTACTCGGCCGCGATCTCGGCCGCGGAGCCGTGCCGGTCGGCCAACGTCCTGGGGAGTCCCACGATCACCTCGACCACGTCGTGTTCGGCGACGAGCGAGACGAGCTCGCCGATGTCGGTATCCCCCTCCGGATCTCTCGTGAGGGTAACGAGCGGGGTCGCCAGGATCGGACTGGGATCGCTCAGCGCCACCCCGACCCGGACGGACCCGACATCGACGGCAAGCCGACGGCCGGCGCCGGGATCATCGATCCCGGGCCGGTCCGGTTGGATGTCACTCACCCGTTCGCGAGGGCGTTCCGCAGCGCGGCGATCGCCTGGTCGATTCCGCCCGGGGTGCTGCCGCCGCCCTGGGCCATGTCCGGCTTGCCGCCACCGCGCCCGCCGATGGCCTCGGCGAACGAGGGCACGAGCTTGCCCGCGGCGAAACCCTTGTCGCGTGCCGCCGCGGTCGTGGCGACGACGAAGCTGACCTTGCCGTCGTCGGTCGGCGCGAACAGCGCGACGATGCCGGGGCGCGAGCCGAGCCGGTTGCGGACCTCGCCCGCCAGCGCGCGCACGCCGCCGGCGTCGATGCCGCCGTCGAGGCGCGTGGCGACGAGCGAGACACCGCCGACCTCCTCGGCGCCGTCGGCCAGCGAACCGGCCGAGCCCAGCACCTGCTGGGTCTTGAGCTGCTCGATCTCCTTCTCCGCGCTGCGCAACCGCGCCAGCACGTCGTCGATGCGCTCGGGGATCTGCTCGGTCGCACCTTCAACGTGCCGGCCAGCTGGGACACCAGCAGCTGTTCCTTGCGCACGTGCCGCAGCGCGTCGGTGCCGACCAGCGCCTCGACGCGGTGCACACCGGAGCCGATGGACGCGTCGGAGACCAGCTTGACCAGGCCGAGCTCGCCGATCCGGCCGACGTGCGTGCCGCCGCACAGCTCGCGCGAGTAGTCGCCCATGTCGACGACCCGCACGTCGTTGCCGTACTTCTCGCCGAACAGCGCGACCGCGCCGAGTTCGAGGGCCTTGTCCTTCGTGGTCGTGTAGGACGAGACCTCGACGTCGGTCTGCAGGTAGTCGTTGACCTCTTCCTCGACCTCGGTCAGCACGTCGGACGACACCGAACCGGCCGTGGTGAAGTCGAACCTCATCCGGCCGGGCGAGTTGAGCGAACCGGCCTGCGCGGCGCGCCGGCCGTAGGCGCCGCGGACCGCGGAGTGCACGAGGTGGGTGGCCGAGTGCGAGCGCGCGATCGAGCGGCGCCGTCCCTCGTCGACCGACGCGGTCAGCTCGGTGTCGATGGCCAGTTCGCCGCCGGTGACCTCGACGCGGTGGACGAACAGGCCGGGCACGAGCTTCTGCACGTCGGTGACCGTGACCTCGACGCCGTGGCCCACGAGCACGCCGGTGTCGGCGATCTGCCCACCGCTCTCGCCGTAGAAGGGCGTGCGGTCGAGCACGACCTCGGCCTTCGAGCCCGCACCGACGACCGCCGCGGGTGCACCGTCGGACAGCAGCCCGATCACCTTCGCGGTGGCCTGCAGGTCGGTGTAGCCGAGGAACTCGGTCTCCCCGTGCTGTTCGAGCAGGCGGCGGTAGACCGACAGGTCGCCGTGGCCGGTCTTGCGGGAGGCCGCGTCGGCCTTCGCGCGCTGCCGCTGCTCCTCCATGAGGGTGCGGAAGCCGTCCTCGTCGACCGACAGGCCCTGTTCGGAGGCCATCTCGAGGGTCAGGTCGATCGGGAAGCCGTAGGTGTCGTGCAGCTGGAACGCTTGTCACCGGCCAGGATCGACCCGCCCGAGCGCTTGGTCTCCGCGGCCGCGAGGTCGAAGATCCGCGATCCGCTCGTCAGCGTCGCCAGGAACGTCTCCTCCTCCTGGCGCATGACGTCGCTGATGCGGTCGAAGTCGCGGGCGATCTCGGGGTACGACGGCGCCATCGCGTCGCGCACCACGGTCGCGAACTCCGGCAGCACCGGTTCGTGCACGCCCAGCAGGCGCATCGCGCGCACGATCCGACGCAGCAGCCTGCGCAGTACGTAGCCGCGTGCCTCGTTGCCGGGCGTGACGCCGTCGCCGATGAGCATCGCACCGGACCGGGCGTGGTCGGCGATGACGCGGAATCGCACGTCGTCGGCGTGGTCGGCGCCGTAGCGGCGGCCGGAGAACTCCTCGGCACGCTGGATCACCGGGCGCACGAGGTCGGTCTCGTAGACGTTGTCGACGCCCTGCAGCAGGAACGCGACGCGCTCGATGCCCATGCCGGTGTCGATGTTCTTCTGCGGGAGCTCGCCGACCGGCGGGTGGCCCAGCTTGGGGCTCTGGTCGCCGCGGATGTCCTGCATGAACACGAGGTTCCAGATCTCGAGGTAGCGGTCCTCGTCGACCACCGGACCGCCGTCACGGCCGTACTCGGGACCGCGGTCGTAGTAGATCTCCGAGCACGGACCGCCCGGACCGGGCACGCCCATGTCCCAGTAGTTGTCCTTGCCGTCGCGCACCTGGATGCGCTCGGACGGGATGCCCGTGATCTCCCGCCACAGCCCGGCCGCCTCGGCGTCGTGCTCGTAGACGGTGACCCACAGCCGCTCCGGGTCGAAGCCGAGACCGCCGGCGTCCTGCGCCGAGGTCAGCAGACCCCAGGCGCGTTCGATGGCGCCTTCCTTGAAGTAGTCGCCGAACGAGAAGTTCCCGGCCATCTGGAAGAACGTGTTGTGGCGCGTGGTCTTGCCGACCTCGTCGATGTCGCCGGTGCGCACACACTTCTGCACGCTCGTGGCGCGCGGGTACGGCGGCGGGACCTCGCCCAGGAAGTACGGCTTGAACTGCACCATGCCCGCGTTGACGAACAGCAGCGTCGGATCGTCGAGGATCAACGACGCGCTGGGCACGCGGGTGTGGTCGTGGCCCTCGAAGTAGTCGAGGAACCGTTTGCTGATTTCGTGTGTTTCCACTGGAGCTTCCTCGCAGGGTGGTGGCGGTCGACCTCGACCGGCCGGCAGGGCGTTCCCGCGTTCGGACCGGCCGCGGCCGAGAGAGGCAGGCGCGGTGAGAACGACGACGGCGGAGGGTGACGAAGTGCGCGGACGTGCGCGCTCAGCCCTCCGCCCGCGGAGCTCGCGGCCTGCGCTGGCCGGCCTGGGCCGGGCGCCGGCACCCTGGGCGGGACGGGGTCCGGGCCGCTCGCCCTGCGGGCGTCCTGCCTGCGGACGGGCAGCCTGCGGCGGGCGGCCACCGGTCTCCGGGGGCCGCGTCCGGGTCACCGGCCGCTCCACGATCTGATTCAGTTCCTGCTCTCGCTCGGACATTCCGGCGCGCACGTCGGCCCCGAACGCGCCCAGCGCGCCCGCGAGCTCACGTACCGCGTCTCCCACGTTCGAGGCTAACCCCGCGGGAGTGGCTTGACGAGCGGTTTCCCCGACCTTGCGGGACAGCGCGACCCCCGCGGCCACGCCGACCCCGAGCCAGAAGACGCGTTTCATTTCCTGCTCTTCCTCCCGCGCCGGAGCGAGTGCTTGCCGTTGTCGGCCTTCGCGGCCCGACGTGCCTTGATGGCCTTGCTCATGCCGTACGACAACGCGGCCGTCTTCACGAGCGGACCGCCGAGCGTCGCCGTGAACACCGACGACAGCGCCGAGACGTTGCCCGACACCGTCTGCGCGTTCGACGTGATGCCGTCGACGCGCTCGAGCTGGGTGTTCACGTGCGTGATGGTGTCGTTGGCACCGTGCAGCAGCGGATCGGTGTTCTCGTGGGCCTTGCGAATGGCGATCGTGGCCTCGTCGAGCGTGCGACCGAGCTTGATCAGCGCGATCGCCAAGAACAACACCAGCAGCACGAAGGCGCCTGCGGCGACCAGTGCGGCGATCTGCCCTGCCGACACGTGCCCTCCTTATTCATGCATCGACGGCGACGTCAATTGGCTTCTCAATTGGGTCGTCGGTGGGGACCGATGGGATTGTGAGGCTACCGTGCGTCGCCTCGCCGAGGCTGCAGGCCCTCGCCGAGCGTTGCGCGGCGCCGCTCGGCGGGTACCCAGGGGGTCACGATCCGCCGCGGATCGTGCGCCGCAGCTTCGGCACCCGCTCGGCGAGCGTGCGCTCGGCCCCGCGCGCGGTGGGTTGGTAGTAGTCGCGCCCGACCAGCTCGTCCGGTGGATACTGCTGGGCCAGCACGCCGTCGGCGACGTCGTGCGGGTAGCGGTAGCCCTGGGCGTGGCCGAGCTGCGCCGCCCCCGCGTAGTGCCCGTCGCGCAGGTGCGGCGGCACCGTGCCGATGCCGCCGCCGCGCACGTCCGACAGCGCGGCGTCGATCCCGGCGATGACGGCGTTCGACTTCGGCGCCGTGGTCAGGTGCACGGTCGCCTGCGCCAACGCGAGCCTGCCCTCCGGCATGCCGATGAACTGCACCGCGTGCGCCGCGGCCACGGCCGACTGCAACGCGGTGGGGTCGGCCATGCCGATGTCCTCGCTGGCGTGCACGACGAGCCTGCGGGCGATGAACCGCGGGTCCTCCCCCGCCTCGATCATGCGGGCCAGGTAGTGCAGCGCGGCGTCGACGTCGGAGCCGCGGATCGACTTGATGAACGCGCTGATCACGTCGTAGTGCTGGTCGCCGTCGCGGTCGTAGCGCACGGCCGCCTTGTCGACCGTGGCCTCGACGGTCGGCAGGTCGATGAGGCCGCCGCCGGTGACACCGGCGGCGTCGGCGGCGGCCTCGAGGGCCGTCAGCGCGCGCCGGGCGCGCCGGAGGCGAGGCGGATCAGGTGCGCGCGGGCGTCGTCGGTGAGCTCGAACTTCCCGTCGAGACCGCGGTCGTCGGTGAGCGCGCGGTCGATCAGCCCGGCCACGTCGTCGTCGGTCAGGGGGCGCAGCTGCAGCACCAGCGAACGCGACAGCAGCGGGGAGACCACCGAGAACGACGGGTTCTCGGTGGTGGCGGCCACGAGCAGCACCGTGCGGTCCTCGACGGCGCCGAGCAGGGCGTCCTGCTGGGTCTTGGAGAAGCGGTGGACCTCGTCGATGAACAGGACGGTGTCCTCGGAGTTGTATTTGCGGCGCCGCCGGGCCTCCTCGATGACCCCGCGCACCTCCTTGACCCCGGCCGACAGCGCCGACAGGGCCACGAACCGCCGGCCCGTCGCGGTCGAGACGAGGTTGGCCAGCGTCGTCTTGCCCGTGCCGGGCGGGCCGTAGAGCAGCACCGACGCCGGCGCGGCACCCTCGACGAGCCGGCGTAGCGGGGCACCGTCGCCGAGCAGGTGCTGCTGTCCGACGACCTCGTCCAGGCTGCGCGGCCGCATGCGCACCGCGAGTGGCGATCCGGGCGGCGGCTGCTGCGGATGCATCGGGGTCTGCGGCTCGTCGGACACCGGCGGAGGCGCGCCGCGGCGGGCGTCCTCGTTCACCGTGAACAGTTCGTCTTGCTCCACACCTCGACGGTATCCGCCGGCACCGACGCTGCGGGGACCGCGGCGCCGGAACGTCGGCGGCTCAGACGGCCCGGCGCAGCCCGTGGTCGGTCCAGGCGGCCTCGCCGAGCGCGGGATCGGCCTCGACGGGACGCTCCTCCTTGCGCAGCACGCCGCGGACGAGGATGCCCGCCGCGTAGGGCACCAGATCGCGTCCGCGTCGCCACAGCCACGGCACGCCCTTGCCGATCAGCCAGGCCACGTGGTCGAAGCGGCCCGCGCTCGCACCGCCGGAGCACGTCAACGAGACCGGTTCGCGCACGGCGTGACCGCGGGCGCCCACCGCCTCGGTGACACCACGCGCCAGCAGGCGGTGGCCGAACTCGGACGGGTGCAGCCGGTCGACGCTCCAGGCCCGCAGGTCGTAGGCGCCGGGCACGCGGTCGAGGTCGACGCACGCCGTGTCGTGCCGCGCGACGACCGTGTCGACGACCCGGTTGAGGGCGTCCACGCGCGCGGCGTGGGCGCGCCGCAGCGGTCCCGGCATCCGGAACACGCGCCCGTGGTCGTGGAACCGCATCATCACCGGCAGCGCACCCCGCTCGCGCAGCGCCGCGACGGTGGCGTCGAGGTCCCCGGTCAACTGCGCGGGGTCGAAGTCGGAACGCAGCGTGTCGTTCATGCCGACGATCACGACGGCGACGTCCGGCGCGTGCTCGAGCGCGACGGGCAGCTGGTCGGTGCGCACGCAGCGCACGCGCGCGCCGGTGAAGGACGTGTTGACGTAGCGGACGGGGTCGACCCCCAGCGCGTCGGCCACGAGCGGTCCGACGCCGCGCCAGGCGCCGCCGGGCAAGGGGTCGCCGAGGCCGACGGCCGTCGAGTCGCCGAGCACGGCCAGCCTCCGCACGGGCCGCAGTTCCGCCGGGGGCGGTGGATCGGTCGAGACGGGGCCGGACAGGGCAGGGCCGGACAGAGCGGTGCCGGTCGAGGAGCCGCTCGCGGGGTTGCCGCCGGCCGGCGCCTCGGTCGCAGGGGTGTCGAGTTCGGGACACTGGGTCTGGGTAGAACGCCGGGTCTGCGAAATCTCGTCGATCGCCACACCGGCACCCTCGCGCAGCGGTGCGCACCACCGGTGAGCCGCGGGTAACGGCGTGCGAACGCTCCGGCGAATCTTCGAGATTCCGACCCCGGTGTTGACGCACCCGGCACACCCGTCTACGTTATTTGCATGCACATGCAGCTACCCGAACAGGATGCCGGCCCGACGGAGAGCGTCAGCAGCTCCTGGTCACGGGTGGCTGCGTTCGCGTCGGCGATCGACGCAAGCCTGGACAAGTGGCTGATGAACACCCACCAACTCGGACTGACCGAGTACCGGGCCCTCATGCTGCTCGGCCAGCAGGACGACAAGGAACTGCGGGTCGCCGCACTCGCACAACGCCTGGGCCTGAACGCCAGCTCCACGACCCGCCTGGTCAGCCGCCTCGAGACGAAGGGCCTCGCCCGGCGGGACGTGTGCGAGGACGACGGCCGCGGCGTCTACGCCGTCATCGGCGAGGCCGGGGAGGCGCGCCTGAGTGAGGTGCGCGAACCCTACGAGGCCCGCGTCAAGGAGCTCCTCGACGACCCGTCCGCCCACTTCCCCCACCTCGACACCCGTCAGATCGCCGCGGCCCTGGCCGCTGTCGGCGCGCTCATCACCGCCTGACCTCACTCTCATCCACCGACCTGCCCCACCGTGCACCCAGATAGCTGCATGTACATACACCTAATAGCCAAGGAGGGTCCGATGACGACGCCGATCGACGTGTTCGTCGACTACGTCTGCCCGTTCTGCTTCCTCGTCGAACCGGCGCTGGACGAGCTCGCCCGCACCCGCTACGTGGCGGTGACGATCCGCCCGTTCGAACTGCGCCCCGACCCGGTGCCGACCCTCCGCCCGGAGGACGACTACCTGCCGCGGGTGTGGCGGGACGCCGTCTATCCGATGGCCGAACGCGTCGGCGTGCCCGTGACGCTGCCGTCGGTGTCGCCGCAGCCGCGCACGGACAAGGCGTTCCTGGTGCTCCAACTCGCCCGGGAACGCGGCCTGGCCCACGAGTACTCGACGGCGATGTTCGCCGCGTTCTTCCAGCGCGACTGCGACATCGGACGCGAGGACGAGATCATCGCGGTCGCCACCGAGGTCGGGCTCGACGCCGAGGAGGCCGCCGCCGCGCTCGGCAGCGAGCAACGCCGGGAACAACACCGCACCGACCTCGAGTTCGCCGTCCGCGAGGTCGGGATCGACGCGGTCCCCGGGGTCGTCGTCGGCGGACTTCCCGGCGGTGAACTGCTGCGCGGTGTGCCGTCGGCGAAGCGGCTCGTGGCCGCCGTCGACCGGACCCGGCAGGTGGCCGATCCGACAGGCAGGGCGTCGTGAGCGCCGACCCGACCGCCCTGGCCGCCCTGTCCGAGGTCATGCACCGCGCGGTCGACGCCTGCATCGCTCACGTCGACGCAGGTGGGCTGCCGTTCGTCGGCGTGCTCGTCGACCACAGCGGCGGTGTCGTCTCCGAGTTCGGGACGAACCAGGTCGCCGCGCGGCACGACCCGACGGCCCACGCCGAGATCGTCGCCATGCGCGACGCCCTCGCGCGCCGCGGCTCGGCCGATCTGACCGGGACGACGCTGCTCGCCACCGGCGAACCGTGCGGACTCTGCTACCGCCACGCGCTCGACCACGGCATCACCGAGATCCACGTGGCCGTCGACCGCGACCAGGTCGCCGCCCTCGGATTCGACTACCGCCCGAGCTACGCCGCCCACGGCATCACCGACGAACGCCGCGCGGCACTGCTGCACCCCCTACGCGTGCCGCACGGCCACCGCCCGTTCACCCGCTACCTGCACCGGCACCTCTCCCCCGACCCGCACAACCCCGACTCGCAACACCCCGACTCGAAAGGACCCGTCTCATGAGCTGGCTCTACCTCGGCATCGCATCGTCTTCGAGGTCGCCGTCGCGATCTCCGCCGGAAAGGCCGACGCTTCCGGCACCTGCACTGGACGATCGCCACCCTCGTCAGCGGCGCCATCGCCACCTTCTTCCTCAGCCTCGCGCTGCTGACCTTCGACGTCGCGTCGGCTACGCGCTGTGGACCTCCCTGGCCGGTGTCGGGATCGTCGTGATCGGAGCGCTCTTCCTCGCCCAACGCCTCACCTGGCAGAAGCTGCTCGGCATCACGGTCGTCATCGCCGGCGTGGTCGGACTCAATCTCGCCGGGACCGTCTGAGCAGCCACAACGGCTCCCGCAACCCACTCCCACAACCGAACCCGAATATCGAGAACGGAGCACTCCCATGACCACCGCGGAAACCCCCGCACCGTCCCCCGAAACATCGCCCACCGCAGCCGCCCGGCCGGGCGGCGGAACCGCCTGGCTCGCGCTGATCGTCGCGGGCGTGTTCGAGGTGGGCTACGCGCTGAGCGTCAACGGCAGCCGCGGCTTCACCGATCCGCTCTGGTCGGCCGTGGCCGTCGGCTTCTTCCTGCTGACGCTGTTCTTCCTCAGCCTGGCCCTGCGCACGATCGACGTCGGCATCGGCTACGCCGTGTGGGCGGGCATCGGTGCCGTCGGCGCGGCCGTGTTCGGACCGCTGTTCTTCGCCGAGACGCTCACGCTGGTGAAGGCGTTCTGGCTGGCCGTGATCATCGGCGGCGTCGTGTGGCTGAAACTGGCCGACAGCCCGGCACTCACCGGCAGGTCCGCGACCACGCCCGCCTCGGCCTGACCACGACGCCGACACTCCGACCACGCCACTGCGACGCCGGCTTCAGGCACGGCGGCGGTGGGCGTGGTCGGAGTCAGCGGAACGCCGGGTACAGCGGAAGCTCCAGGTCCGGGCCGAAACGGGTGTCGAGCGCGTGCGCCACGGCAGTGGCGTGCGCGGCGATCACGGGCCCGTCCTCCGGCCCGCTCTCCCGTTCGGCCTCCTCGCCCAGGTCCCGCCACCAGGTGGCCAGTGCCGCGGCCCGCTGACGGGTCGGCGCGGTCAGCTCGTCGGCCGAGAGCTCGGCGAGTTCGGGCAGCCAGCGCAGCGCGGCCTGCCACACGAGCAGCAGACCGCCGTCGAGGAGGTAGCGGCTGAGCGTGTCCTCCTCGGTCAGGGACGGCCACAGGTCGGCGACCTCGGCCCGCCACGAGGCGATCATCGCCTCGCTCATCCCCGACGCAACGCCAAGGGTTCGGGGCCGGACACGAACGGCACGAGCAGGTGCGCCGCGTCGACCAGCGCGCTGCGCACCCGGCCCCGTTCGAAGTCGAGGAACCGCACACCCTCGCCGGTGACGAGGTTGTTGTCCGGCCACAGGTCCACGGGGCTGAACGCGCGGAACGCCGCCGACCTGGCCTGCTCCGCGGCACGCTCGGCCACCGCGAGGACCTCGGGCGCCGTCTCGACGCCGAGCACCTCGTGCAGCAAGGCCGGCACCGCGGTCACGGCGTCGGGCGGCTCGGGAGCCGGCACCACCTGGCCGTCGGACTGCCCGGATGACGCCGGTCCCGCCTTGCCGAGCCTGCGCAGCAGCGCGTGGAAGTCGGCATCGCGGTTGGCGGTGCTGCAGTGGATGCGGCCCAGCGACCGCGCCCACGACAGCAGCGCCGTCTCGGCGGCGCGCGCGTCGGATCCGCGCAGCTTGTCGGCGAGCGTCGGCGCCTTGCCGAGGTCGTCGATGACGAGCACCCGACGATCGGCGCTGTGCGCGAGGATCTCGGGGCACGTGCGGTCGGCCGCCGACAACGCCGTGAACAGCTGGTAGCTGGCCGCCTCGCGGGCGAACGAGTCGTCCTGCCCCGCCGACGGCTCACCCGGATAGTGCTTGATGACGAGGGTGCGGGGCAGCGCGAACGACGCCGACGCCACGCGCGCACGCACGACGGTCGCGGGGCCGCTTCCCTCGAGGTCCTCGGCGTCGACGAGCGAGACGGCACTGCCGAAACGCTGCGCCAGCACCGCCTCCGCCTCGGATACCGCCGCGAGCACCGCGGCCTCCCTCGCATCGGCGGTAGAACTGGAAGGGGTGTCCGCTCCGGTGCCGACGGTCGAATCGTCGGCTGGAGAGGTGTCCACAGTCATTGGCTCCGACCCTACTAGTGCGACGGGAAAGCTGACCACAATCCGGTGACCGCAATCCGCGCCACAAACGGACATTCGGCGCAACCCAGCGACCCCATCCGGCGGCGGAGGCTGGAGCCGCCACCCCCGACGGGGAGCCGTGGGCGGCGACCGGGACCCGGCGTCAGGCCGTGCCCTGCTCGACCTTCTCGACCGGCTTCTCTGCCTTCTCTGCTGCCTTGTCGGCCTTCGGGGCCGGCTTCGCGTCCACGCCCGCCTCCTTGCGCTGTTCGGCCGTGATGGGCGCGGGCGCACTGGTGAGCGGGTCGAAACCGCCCCCGGTCTTCGGGAACGCGATGACATCGCGCAGCGAGTCGGCGCCGGCCAGCAGCATCACGATGCGGTCCCAGCCGAAGGCGATGCCGCCGTGCGGCGGCGGCCCGAACTGGAAGGCGTCGAGCAGGAAGCCGAACTTCTCCTGCGCGTCCTCCTGCGAGATACCCATGACCTCGAATACCCGCTTCTGCACGTCGCCGCGGTGGATACGGATCGATCCGCCGCCGATCTCGTTGCCGTTGCACACCAGGTCGTAGGCGTAGGCCAGCGCGTTGCCGGGGTCGGAGTCGAACGTGTCGACCCACTCGGGCTTCGGCGAGGTGAACGCGTGGTGCAGGGCCGTCCACTGGCCGCTGCCCACGGCGACGTCGTCGGTCTCGTCGGCGGCCTCGAACATCGGCGCGTCCACGATCCACACGAACGACCAGGCGCTGGCGTCGATCAACCCGAGCCGGTCGGCGATCTCGCCGCGGGCGGCGCCGAGCAGGCTGCGGGCACTGTTCGGCGTGCCGGCGGCGAAGAAAATGCAGTCGCCGGGGTTGGCGCCGACGGCCTTGGCCAGACCGGCCTTCTCGTCCTCGGAGATGTTCTTGGCGACCGGGCCGGACAGCGTGCCGTCCTCGCCGACCAGCACGTAGGCCAGGCCCTTGTGCCCGCGCTGCTTGGCCCAGTCCTGCCAGGCGTCGAGGGTGCGCCGCGGCTGGTCGGCCCCGCCCGGCATGACCACGGCGCCGACGTACGGGGCCTGGAACACGCGGAACGGCGTGTCGGCGAAGAACTCGGTCAGCTCGGTGAGCTCGAGGTCGAACCGCAGGTCGGGCTTGTCCGAGCCGTAGCGGGCCATGGCCTCGGCGTAGGTCATCCGGGGGAACGTCTCCGGCACCTCGGCGTCGATGAGCGACCACAGCGCGCGGGCCAACCGCTCGCCGAGGTCGATCACGTCGTCCTGCTCGACGAAGCTCATCTCGATGTCGAGCTGGGTGAACTCGGGCTGCCGGTCGGCGCGGAAGTCCTCGTCGCGGTAGCAGCGCGCGATCTGGTAGTAGCGCTCCATGCCGCCGACCATCAGCAGCTGCTTGAACAGCTGCGGCGACTGCGGCAGGGCGTACCAGGAACCGGGGCGGAGCCGGGCGGGCACGAGGAAGTCGCGCGCACCCTCGGGGGTCGACCGGGTCATGGTCGGCGTCTCGATCTCGACGAAGCCGTCCTCGTGCAGCACCTCGCGCGCCACCCGGTTGACCTCGCTGCGCAGCCGGATGTTGTGGGCCTGGCCGGCGCGGCGCAGGTCCAGGTAGCGGTGCTTGAGGCGGACCTCCTCGCCCACGTCGACCCGCTCGTCGACGGGGAACGGCAGCGGCGCGGCCTCGGACAGCACCTCCAGCTCGCTGACGTAGACCTCGATGTCACCGGTCGCGATCTCGGGGTTCTCGTTGCCCTCGGGCCGCCGGGAGATCTCACCGACGACCTTGATGCAGTACTCGGCGCGCAGCTGGTGGGCACGCTCGGCCATCTCACCCTCGCGGAACACGACCTGGGCCACGCCGCTCGCGTCGCGCAGGTCGATGAAGATCACTCCGCCGTGATCGCGCCGCCGCGCCACCCAGCCGGTGAGCGTGACGGTCTGGCCGGCCTGCTCGGCACGCAACGTGCCGGCGTCGTGGGTGCGAAGCACTTCGCGGGATCCTCTCGGGCATGCGGTGAGCAACGGACATCGGTTCTGCGCTGGTTCCGAGCTGATTTCGAGCTCCGAACGGTTTCGCCGGGTGCGCACCGGCGAAGGACCAACGTTCAGGTTATCCAACGCGACCACGCCGCCCGCGAGCAGGTTTGCCCGTTCCGGCGGCCCGCGCACGGCCCACGGCGCGTCGGCGGCGAAGATGGTCGCGTGCCTCGTGACAACTCCGACGACGACACCGGACCGGTCCTGCCGGAACCGATCCGTCCGCGCACCCCGCCCGGCGGCGCGCGCCGGGGTGACACGCCGCCGCCGCGGGACTCGCGAGCCCCGCGGCAGGGTCCGCCCCCGCGCCGGCCCCGGCGTCCACGGGAGCACCCGCCCGAGCGGCCCCACGGCGGCCCGGAGCAGCCGGAGCGCCCGCAACAGCCGGCACGGACGGAGGACGACGCCGCCGCACCGACCCCCGAGCACGGCCCCGAGCACGGCCACGGGCATGGCCACGGGCACAGCCCGGCGACGCCGGCGTCCCGGAAGGTGCGCCGCCTGCTCGCGGCGCTGCTCACGCCGTTCGCGGTCGGGGCGTTGCTCTCGGTGATCCTGCTCTACCCGTGGGGTGAGGAGGACCCGACGGGACACGCGGTCGGCGAACCGGTCAACGGCGAGGTCGTGTCGTCGGAGCTCGGGCCGTGCCTGTCCCCCGGCCAGGTACAGGTGGGCGACGAGCCGGCCGACGACGGCCCGCGGTGCCAGACGGTCGAGGTCACGCTCACCGACGGCCCCGCCGAGGGCACCACGATCACCAAGGCGCTGCCCGCCGGGCAGGGCAACCCGTCGTTCGCCGCGGGCGACGACGTCGTGCTGGCCTACAGCGGCGCCGACGCCGGCGATCCGAACTCCTACCAGCTGCGCGATTTCCAGCGCGGTCTCCCGCTGGCGCTGTTGGCGGTCGTGTTCGCCGCGGCGGTGCTGGTGCTCGGCCGGTGGCGCGGCGCGGCGGCGCTCGGCGCGCTCACCGTGACGGGTGTGATCATCGGCCTGTTCGTGCTGCCGGCCATCCTGCACGGCGCGAATCCCCTGGCCGTCGGCATCGCCGGATCCGGGTTGATCATGTTCGTGGCGCTGTACACGACGCACGGCTTCTCGGCGCGCACGTCGGTGGCCGTGCTCGGCACGATGGTCAGCCTGTCGTTGATCGGCATCCTCGCGACGATCTTCTCCGGCGCGGCGAAGCTGACCGGGCTCGACGAGAACACCTCCGCCCTCATCGGGTCGCTCGGGCACGAGATCGACACGCGCGGCCTGCTGCTCGCCGGCATCGTCATCGGCGCACTCGGCGTCCTCGACGACACCACCGTGACGCAGGCGAGCGCGGTGTGGGAACTGCACCGCGCCAACCCGCGGCTGACGTGGCGCGAGCTGTACGCCTCGGCCCTGCGGATCGGCCGGGCCCACGTGGGCTCGGCCGTCAACACGCTCGTCATGGCCTACGCCGGTGCCGCGCTGCCTGCCCTGCTGCTGGTGTCGCTGGCCGATGTCGGCCTCGGGTCGATCCTGACGTCGCAGGAGCTGGCCGCCGAGATCGTCCGCACCCTCGCCGGCAGCATCGGCATCATCGCCGCCGTCCCGGTGACGAGCGTGTTGGCGGCGTTGATCGTGGTGCGCGAGGAGAACCACCACGAGCCGGTGGAGCGACCTGCGAAGCCCGGTACGAGAACCACCGCGAAGCACCGTCCGGGTTCACACTGACCACATCCGTCACACCGGCACCACACCGGTGGGTCGGCCGGCACTCACCCAGGCGCGTGGGATAGGAACGGCAGTCAGGAATCGCCCTGTCACCGCCCGTATCCGAGCTCCACGTCCGACCCGGTCCCCTCACGCTCCCCCAGTCCCCGGAGCCGCCATGCCCGGCCCAGTGCCCTTTCCCGACCTTCCGATACCCGCGTTCGTGCGCGAGCCGTTGACGTTGGTGTGCCGAACCGTCCGCGGTGCGGTGCGCGGCGGCCTCGCCGCCGTGTCGGCCGTGGCGGCGCTGCCGAACCTCGTCACCGCGCTGAACGGACTGCGCGAGGCGACGGACCACCTGGAACAGCTCGCGACGTTCGCGGCCGCCGAGCTGCCCGAGGCGATCTACCAACTCGAGTCGATCCGCGACCAGCTCGACGCCGTGCGCGAACAGCTCACGGCCATCGAACTGCAACTCGGCGCGCTCCGGCCCGTCACCTCCACCGGCGAGGTCGACGACGCGGCCGGTGTCGGCGACGTCAGCGACGACGCGGCCGAACCGGGCGCGGGTACCGATTTCCCCGACTCGCGGTGATCCGGGCGAGGATCAGTCCAGGGACGCCACGAACCGGTTGACGGCCTCCATCGTGAACCGCTGGGCGAGCTTGCCCTGCGGTGCGGCGGAGCCGATGCGGTACAGCGGGCGGTCGGCCGCGGCGTCGCCGCGCGCCTCGGACCGGAGCTGCGCCACGAGCAGCTCGGAGAACACCAGACCGTTGGCCTCGACGTTGTCGGCCAGCGCGTCGGCCAGCCTGCGCAGGGCGAGGATGCCGAGCTCCCGGCCACCCGTGCCCGCGTAGATCGCCAGGTCGATCTTCACGGCCTTCTTGCCGGAGTCGGTGACGAGCAGGCTCACGGTGCGGCTGCCGCGCACGTCGCTGAGCAGCAGGTCGATCTGCGGCACGGTCACCAGGTCGATGCGGCGCTCGCCCCACGTGCGCATCACGACCGTGCGGCCCTCGAGCCACACCTGCCTGCGCGCGTTGGACGCGATCACGAACCCGAGGAACGCGGCGATGACCCCCGCGACCACCAGCCCCGTCGTCGCACCGCCGATCAGACCGGCGATCCCGCCGAACGCCGCCGCGAACACGACGACCCCGACCAGACCCGCGAGCGCCCGCTTGCGCCGCATCGTCGGATCCTGGGCGTAGAGGACGATCTTCTCCGGCTCCGCGGGCCGACCCGACGACACCGCCCCGTCCTGGACCGTCCCGTCCTGCGCCGTCCCACCGTGCGCCGTGCCGCCCCCGGCGTCCGCGGGCGCGTCCTGGGCCGTGCCGTCGGCTTCCGGCGGACCGTCGGGCGTGGCCGACTTCTCGGGTGTGTCGGGCGTTTCCGGCTCGCGCGGCTCGGGCTCGGTCATCGCATGTCCCTCTCGCGGGTCTCCACGTCTGTTGTCCCCATCTCCGCTGTGGCTGTCGCTGTCCCCAGTGTGTCGTGCTCGGCCGCGGCGAGGAACGGGTTCGCCGTCCGCTCCCGCTCCATGGTGGTGCTCGGTCCGTGGCCCGGCAGCAGGACGGTGTCGTCGTCGAGTACGCGCGCCAGCAGGGCGAGCGAGCTCCGCAGGGCGTCGGCGTCGCCGGTCGGTCCGTCGGTGCGGCCCGCGGAACCGGCGAACAGGGTGTCGCCGGTGAGCGCGATGCGCCCGCCTTCCTCGGTCTCCAGCCGGAAGACGGCCGACCCGGGGGTGTGGCCCGGCGTGTGCAGCACGTCGATCGTCAGGCCCGCCGCCTCGACCGGCTCGTCACCGAGCTCCACCACCGACTCCGGCACGGAATCGAGCATCGGACGGTCCTCCGGGCGGATCCGCACCGGGACGTCGTGGGCACGCGCGAGGTCGGCGATCCCGGCGACATGATCGGGATGTCCGTGCGTGGCCAGCACCGCCGCGGGTGTCAGCGCGTGGTCGGTCAACGCCCGCTCGAGTGGTTCGGCGACGTCCTGACCGGGATCGACGATCACGCAACCGGCGCCGGGACGCGGCGCCAGGACGTAGCAGTTCGTCCGGAACGTCCCGGCCGGGAACCCGACGACCAGCACGTTCTCACCTCCACGTCCGAATTCGGACACAGCCTAGCGGCCCCTCTACAGCGTTCTCACAGACCGTGCCCATAGACTGCCGCCAGCCAACACGTGGGTGAACGAGGAGGCCAGGTGGGGACGAACCAGCAGCGCCGTGAGGCCGCGAAGCGCAAGCTGGACCGGCAGCTCGCTCGCAGAGCCGAACGCGCCAAGCGTCGCAAGATCATCGGTATCGGCGTGGCGGCAGGTGTCGTGATCATCGCCGCGGGCCTCGTCGTGGTGATCACCGGCGACGACGAACCCGAGGGCGCCGCCACCGCCCAGGGCGAGCAGGGCGGCCCGGAGTCGTGCGAGTACCAGCCCGGCGGCGAGGCCGCCAAGCAGGTCGACCCGCCGTCCGAGACCGAGCCGCCGCGCGAGGGCACCGTCGGCGCGCAGATCGACTCGAGCGCCGGCCCCATCGACCTCACGCTCGACCGCGAGCAGGCGCCCTGCGCGGTGAACAGCTTCATCAGCCTCGCCGAGCAGAACTACTTCGACGACACCACGTGCCACCGGATCAGCACCGAGGGTCTGCAGATGCTGCAGTGCGGCGACCCGACGGGCACCGGTCAGGGCGGTCCCGGCTACTCGTTCGCCGACGAGGTCGACCAGAACACGACCTACCCGCGGGGCACCCTCGCCATGGCCAACTCGGGTCCCAACACCAACGGCAGCCAGTTCTTCCTGGTGTTCGGCGACGCGCAGCTGCCGCCGCAGTACACGGCGTTCGGCCGGATCGGCGAGGAGGGCCTGCAGACGATCGACCAGATCGCCGAGGCCGGCCACGACGGTTCGCTCGACCCGTCCCCCGGCGGCGGTGCGCCCAACGAGGAGGTCCGCTTCCGCGAGGTCACCGTCGACGCGTAAAGGCGCCACCGGAAACTCAGTGGTCCGGGAGGCTCAGCGGTCCGGGAACCGGGGCGCGCGCCGTTCGAGGAACGCCGCGACGCCCTCGGCGTAGTCGGCACTGCGGGCCGCGCCGTCGCGAAGCGCCTCGGTGTCGGCGTCCGGGGCGGTCTGCCCGGCGACGATCCGGCCGATGATGCGGTTGATGCCGCGCACCGACGTCTGCGAACGGGACGCGAGGGTCGCGGCGAACTCGGCCGTCCGCGCGTCGAGGTCGTCGAACACGTCGGTGACGAGACCGATCTCCCGCGCCCGCGCCGCGTCGACGAGATTGCCCGAGAGCAACAGATGGCGCGCCTGCGCGGGTCCGACGAGCTCGACGAGCAGCCGGGTCGACTCGAAGTGGTAGACGATGCCGAGCTTCGCCGGCGTGATCCCGAAGCGCGCATCCGGTGCGGCGAAACGAAAATCGCACGCCACCGACAGTTGGCAGCCGCCGCCGATGCAGTTGCCGCGGATCATCGCGATGCTCGGCTTGGTCATCCCGGTGAGCGCGTCGACGGCCGCGTCGACCGCTTTGTCATATGCCGCAACACCTTCCGGCGTCGCACGTAGATCGCGGAACTCGCCGATGTCCGCACCGGCCGAGAAATGCTCGCCCTCCCCGGTCACCACGAGCGTCCGGACCGCGGGGTCGGCGTCGACGTCGGCGACGATGCCGGGAACGGCCGACCACATCTCGTGGGTGATGGCGTTCATCTTCGCCGGCCTGGACAACGTCAGGCGGGCCACGTCCCCGTCCCGAGTCAGCGTGAAACCGTCGATCATGGCCCGAAGCCTAGGCCCTCGCACACCGCGGGCGGTGTGAGCACCGGCTCATGCCGCCGACGTCACGCGGTAGACGTCGTAGACGCCCTCGACGTTGCGGACCACCTTGAGCACGTGGCCGAGATGCTTCGGATCGCCCATCTCGAAGGTGAACTTGCTGACGGCCACCCGGTCGTTCGACGTGGTCACCGACGCGACAGGATGTTGACCTTCTCGTCGGCGAGCACCTTCGTCACGTCGGACAGCAGGCGGTGCCGGTCGAGCGCCTCCACCTGGATGGCCACGAGGAACACCGACGACTCCGACGGCGCCCATTCGACGTCGACGAGCCGTTCGGGCTGGGCGCGCAGGTCGTCGGCGTTCGTGCAATCGGTGCGGTGCACGCTCACCCCGCCGCCGCGGGTGACGAACCCGAGGATCTCGTCGCCGGGCACCGGCGTGCAGCAGCGGGCGAGCTTGGTCCAGATGTCGGTCTGGTCCTTGACGATCACCCCGACGTCGCCCGAACCGCGGCGGCGCGTGACCGTCGACGGCGTGGCGCGTTCGGCCAGTTCCTCCTCGGCCTCCTCCACGCCGCCGATGAGCGCCATGAGCCGCTGCACGACGTGCTGCGCGCTCGTGCGCTTCTCGCCCACGGCGGCGTAGAGCGCGCTGATGTCGCTGTAGCGCAGTTCCTTCGCCACGGCGCCCATCGAGTCCGCCGACACGAGGCGCTGGATCGGCAGACCGACCTTGCGGACCTCCTTGGTGATCGCCTCCTTGCCCGCCTCGACGGCCTCGTCGCGGCGTTCCTTGGCGAACCACTGGCGGATCTTCGCCCGGGCCTTGGGCGAACCGGCGAACTGCAACCAGTCGCGGCTCGGCCCTGCGCCCTCGGCCTTCGACGTGAAGACCTCGACGACCTCACCGTTCTCGAGCTTGCGTCCAGCGCCACGAGCCTGCCGTTGACCCGGGCGCCGATGCAGCGGTGGCCCACCTCGGTGTGCACGGCGTAGGCGAAGTCGACCGGGGTCGAGCGACGGGCAGCGTGATCACGTCGCCCTTCGGCGTGAACACGAAGATCTCGCGCGTGGCCAGGTCGTAGCGCAGCGACTCGAGGAACTCGCCCGGGTCGGCGGCCTCGCGCTGCCAGTCGAGCAGCTGGCGCATCCACGCCATCTCGTCGACGTCGAGGGCGCCGCCGGTACCGCGGTGCGTGCCCTTGGTCTCCTTGTACCGCCAGTGCGCGGCGATGCCGTACTCGGCGGTGCGGTGCATCTCGTGCGTGCGGATCTGCACCTCGAGCGGCTTGCCGTCCGGACCGATCACCGTCGTGTGCAGCGACTGGTACACCCCGAACCGCGGCTGGGCGATGTAGTCCTTGAACCGGCCCGGCATCGGCTGCCACAACGCGTGCACCACGCCCATCGCGGCGTAGCAGTCCCGCACGTCGTCCACCATGATGCGCACACCGACGAGGTCGTGGATGTCGTCGAGCTCGCGGCCGCGCACGATCATCTTCTGGTGGATCGAGTAGTAGTGCTTCGGCCTGCCCTCGACCTTGG
This sequence comes from Saccharomonospora sp. CUA-673, assembly GCF_001942305.1. Classification (GTDB taxonomy): domain Bacteria; phylum Actinomycetota; class Actinomycetes; order Mycobacteriales; family Pseudonocardiaceae; genus Prauserella. Next base: position 20,137 of record NZ_MKKE01000038.1, read on the forward strand.
CCGACACGCGCGAGCCTCGAGGTTCTTGTTGAGCTCGGAGATCACCCCGCGCAGGTAGGTGTCCCGCGACGGCGCGCGGTCGGCGACCAGGCGCACGATCTCGTCGTACTTCTTCGGCTGGAGGATCGCGAACGCCAGGTCCTCGAGCTCCCACTTGACGGTCGACATGCCGAGCCGGTGCGCCAGCGGCGCCAGCACCTCGAGGGTCTCCTTGGCCTTGCGCGCCTGCTTCTCCGGCGGCAGGAAGCGCATCGTGCGCATGTTGTGCAACCGGTCGGCCAGCTTGATGACCAGCACGCGCGGATCCCTGGCCATCGCGATGACCATCTTGCGGATCGTCTCCGCCTCGGCCGCCGTGCCGAGTTTGACCTTGTCGAGCTTGGTGACGCCGTCGACGAGCTGCGAGACCTTCTCGCCGAAGTCGCTGCCGAGCTGGTCGAGCGAGTAGCCGGTGTCCTCGACGGTGTCGTGCAGCAGCGCCGCCACGAGCGTCGTGGTGTCCATGCCGAGCTCGGCGAGGATCGTCGCGACGGCCAGCGGATGCGTGATGTACGGGTCGCCGGACTTGCGCCGCTGCTGGCGGTGCAACCGTTCGGCGACGTCGTAGGCGCGTTGCAGCAGTGCGAGGTCGGCGCTCGGATGCAGTTCGCGGTGGATCGCGGCCAGCGGTTCGAGGACCTGCTTGACCGGCGCGGCGCGCTGGGCGGTGATGCGGCGCGCGAGCCGGGCCCGCACCCGGCGGGTCGGCGAGGGCGCCCGCGTGGCCGCGTACGGGCCGACCGGTTCGCCGGGGCCGGCCTGGGTACCCGCACCGTTCGCCGCGCCGCCGGAGGGCTTGTCGCCCGCGCCGCTCGTCGGCCCGGCGCCGTTCGCAGTGGCTCCGGTGGCTCCGTTAGCTCCCGTGGCACCGGGGCCTGCGCTGCTCGCGCTGCCGGGCTGCGCGGCGCCGTTCGCCCCGGAACCGGTGGTGCCGGCGGCACCGGCACCGTGGTCGCGCGCGGGACCGTCGGCGTCGTTCGACCGGGCTGCCACGGAATCGAGCTCTCGGCTCACCCGTACCTCCAGCTCATGCGCGCGGGTGTGTCTGCCTCCAGGGTAGACCCAGCGCGATAGCCGGCGGCGGCCCGGCGTTCACGATCGGTTGGCCGGCCGGTCACGCCCCGGCCGGCGCCGCCGTTCGCGGGCGGGTGTTCAGACCGTGCGCAGCGCGTGCAGCGGCAGGTCGCCGAGCTTGTCCCGGCCCCCGAGCGCGCTCAGTTCGAGCACCACGGCGACCGAGCGGACGTCGGCGCCCGCCTCGGCGAGCAGCTCCCGCGTCGCGGCGACCGTGCCGCCGGTGGCGAGGACGTCGTCGACGATCGCGACCCGCTGACCGGGGTGCACGGCGTCGGCCGGCAGTTCGAGCGTGGCCGTGCCGTACTCGAGCGCGTAGTCGACGCTGCCCGCGACGGTCGGCAGCTTGCCCGCCTTGCGCACGAGCGTCACGCCGATGCCCTTGGCGTAGGCGACCGCGGCCGCGAGCACGAACCCGCGCGCCTCGACCGCCGCGAGCTGGTCGACCTCGCCGACGGCCTCGGCCAGCGCGTCGATCACCACCGGGAACGCCTTCGGATGCCCGAACAGCGGCGTCAGGTCGCGGAAGACCACCCCGGGTTCGGGGAAGTCGGGCAGTTCGGCGATCTGCTCGAGCGCCTCGTCGAGGTTCATGACCGCTTCCGCTTCCCTGTCGGTGTTCCGCTGCGCCGCTGGGTGCGGTGCCGGTCCTTCGCCTTCGGCGTCCGCGCCGGCACGGTGGCCGCCGCGGCGTAGGCCCGCTCCTTGCGGAGTTCGGCCTCCAGCTGCTGGTCGTCGCCGGCGTCGAAGTAGTCGTCGTCCTCACCGGTGGCGCCGCGGGCCTTCACCCGGTCCTGGATGGCGCGGCGGTTGGCCACCCGCTCGGCCTGCTCGATGTAGGGCCGCTCGCGCATCTTGAGCGTCACGAGGATCGGGGTCGCCAGCATCACCGACGACACGACACCCACGGCCATACCCGTCAGCTGCACCAGCGCCAGGTCCTGCAACGTGCCGGAGCCGAGCAGGATGTGGCCGACGATCATCAGGCCGAGCACCGGCAGCAGCGCGATGACCGACGTGTTGATCGACCGCATCAACGTCTGGTTGAGCGCGAGGTTCGCGGCCTCGGCGTAGGTGCGCTTGGTCAGGTTGAGCAGCCCGCGGGTGTTCTCCTTGACCTTGTCGAACACGACCACCGTGTCGTACAGCGAGTAACCGAGGATCGTGAGCAGACCGATCACGGTCGCCGGCGTCACCTCGAACCCGATGAGCGCATAGACACCCGCGGTCACGACGATGTCGTGGATCAGGGTGGAGATCGCCGCCACCGCCATCCACTTCTCGAAGTAGATGACCAGGAAGATCGTCACCAGCACCATGAACACGCCGAGCGCGATCAACGCCTGCTTGGAGATCTCCCCACCCCAGGACGCGCTGACGGCGCTGTCGCTGATGATGGCCTCGTTCGGCTGCCCGCCGGCGTCGAGCGGCTGGAACTCCTCGAACAGGGCCCGCTTGGCCTCGACGATCTCGCCGCCTTCGAGCGTGCTGGTGCGCACCTGGACCGTGGCGTTCTGGCCGGTGCCGACCACCTGCGAGGCGGCCGGACGGATCCCGGTCGCCTCGCCGACGACGGCGGCGGCCGCGTCCTCGTCGATCTGCCCCTGCGCGCCCTGGGCCGGCATGGACAGTTGGGTTCCGCCCTGGAACTCGATGCCCAGGTTGAAGCCCTTGAAGCCCATCGCGCCGACACACACGAGCAGGAGCAGCGCGAACGCGACGTACCAGTACTTGCGGCGGCCGACGATGTCGAACGCACCCGTACCGGTGTAGAGCCGCTGGAAGACCGACTGCTTCTCACCGACCGGCTCGCCGGTGGCGGTGACGGCCTCGCCGGTGGGCGTGTCGGCGCCGTCCGTGGGTTCCTTCTCGTCGCTGCTGGACACCTCACGCCCCCTTCGTCTTCGTCTGGCTGATGTGGACGCCGCCGCGTCGCTGCTGGCCGAGTCGCTGCACCGTGCCCAGGCCGGACAGCTTGGGGCTGGACAGCTTCTTCGACTTGGCGACCATCGCCACGAGCGGGTGGGTCACGAGGAATACGACGATCAGGTCCAGCACGGTCGACATACCGAGCGTGAACGCGAAGCCGCGGACCTCGCCGACCGCCAGGACGTACAGCACCGCCGCACAGAGGAACATGATCGCGTCGGAGGCGAGGATCGTCCGACGCGCCCGGGCCCAGGCCCGTGGTACCGCCGATCTGAAACTCTTGCCGTCGCGCATCTCGTCCTTGAGCCGTTCGAAGTAGACGACGAACGAGTCCGCGGTGACACCGATGGCGATGATGAAGCCGGCGACGCCGGCCAGGTCGAGGGTGAAGCCGATCCACCGCCCCAGCAACACCAGCACCGCGTAGACGATCGCCCCCGACAACACCAGCGACAGCACCGTCAGCACACCGAGCATGCGGTAGTAGGCGAGACAGTAGACGAACACCAGGCGATGCCGATCGCACCGGCGATCAGGCCCGCCTCGAGCGAGGCGAGGCCGAGGGTCGGCGACACGGTCAGGGCGTCGGACGATTCGAACGACAGCGGCAGCGAGCCGTACTGGAGGATGTCGGCAAGGTTCTGCGCCTCCTCCTGCGTGAAGTCACCGCTGATCTGCGTCTGCCCGTCGGGGATGGCACTGTTGATCCGCGGCGCAGACACCACTTGGCTGTCGAGCACGAACGCGGCCGACTGGCCGACGTTCTGCGAGGTGTAGTCGGCCCAGGTCTCCGCGCCGTTGCGCAGGAACTGCAGGTTCACGACCCAGCCCTGCTGCGGGTCGTACGACGCCGTCGAGTCGTCGATCTCGGTGCCCTCGAGGAACACCGGGCCGAGGACGTACTTCTCGTTGCCGTCCTCGCTGCAGGTGACCAGCGGCAGGTTCGGGTCGTCGTTGCCGACCAGCGGGTCGTTGGGCTGGCAGGTCAGGTTCGCCATGGCCTGCTGCTGCGCCTGCTGCGCCGCGGCCGCGCCGGCCTGGTCGCCCGGCTGCGGCATCAGGGCGGGGTTCTGCCGCTCCTGCTTGGCCCGCTCGATCTCCTCGGCGATCTCCTCGTCGGTCTGCAGACCCGGGTTCGGCGTCGCGCCGTCCCCCGAGTCGCCACCGCCGCCACCGGCGGTGCCGTCGCCGTTATCGCTGTTGTCCCCCTCGCCCTGGGGCTGGCTTCCGCCGCCGCCCTGCGGGCTCTGCGCGGCACCGTCCTGGCCGCCCTCGTTCTGCTGGCCGCCCTGACCGCCGGTCTCCTCCTGCTGGTCCTGGCCGCCCTGCTGGTCCTGCTGGTTCTGCCCGCCCTGCTGTTGCACCTGCTGGGCGTTGACGACCGTGCGGAATCCGAGCTTGGCGGTCCGGCCGAGGTTCCTGGCCTGCTCGCCCTCCTCGCCGGGCACGGTGATGACGACGTTGCTGCCGTCGAGCACCACCTCGCGCCGGTGACACCGATGCCGTTGACGCGGGTCTCGATGATCTGCCGCGCCTGTTCGAGCTGCTCGTTCGACGGCTGCTCACCGTCCGGGGTTCGTGCGGTCAAGGTGACCCGGGTCCCGCCCTGCAGGTCGATCCCCAGTTTCGGCGACGGATCGCGGTCGCCGGTGAAGAACACCAGCGAGTACAGCGAGACGATGATGAGGACGAAAAAGGCGAGATAACGTCCCGGGCGGATCTTCCCGGCCGGTGGTGCCACGTCGGTGGTTCTCCTCGAGGTGTACAGCGGCTAGAGGTCGTGAGCGACGTACTCCGAACGTACGCACGCAGCACCGAGACAGTACTCGGCGCTGCGTGAACGTTGTGTACGGAGCGTCGAATTCGACCCGCCGATTCGGTGAAAAACCGACGGACGTCGCGAATTCGCTCTACTTCTTGTGCTCGAGCGGCTCGGCGACCTGCGCGCCGGAGCCGTTGCTGTCGGCCTTGCTCGACGCCGACACCTCGACGGACTCCGAGGTGTCCGCGGAGTCCGTCGAGTCCTCGACGTCGTCGGCGTCCTCGTCGTCCATCGGCTCGATGCGCTCACGAACGGCCTGACGCAGCCAGGTCGTCACGACGCCGTCGGCGATCTCGAGGTCGATGGTGCTCTCGTCGCTCGTGTCGGCGACCGTGGCGTACAGCCCGGACGTCGTCATGACGCGGTCCCCGACCGTCAGGCTGTCTTGCAGCTCCTGCTGCTGCGCCGCCATCTTCTTCTGCTTGCGCGTACCCATGATCAGCGGGACCGCGAGCACGAGCATGAGCAGGAGCGGCAGGAAAAGGCCTTCCATGGTTCTCCATTCGAAAGACGTCTCCGCCGGGAGGTACGTCCATGTTGTCTGGATGGTCAATGCCTGAGTGTGCCAGGTGTGGCCGCCCGAACGGGCGACCCCCTCGCACTGCACCTCGTTTGTCCGATCGCGAATCCGACCTCGTTCGTCCGAGTCGGATATCGGCGTCAGTCGAACAGGGTCGGCGAGCCGGTCCCGTCGGCCCCGGCCGCGTCCGGCGGGGGCGTCAGCCCGAGGTGCTCCCACGCGGTCGCCGTAGCGACGCGGCCACGCGGGGTGCGTGCGAGCATACCCGCACGCACGAGATACGGCTCACACACCTCTTCGACCGTCGTGGGCTCCTCGCCGACGGCCACGGCCAGGGTCGACACCCCGACCGGCCCGCCGCCGAACGAGCGGACGAGCGCGGTCAGCACGGCGCGGTCGAGCCGGTCGAGGCCGAGTTCGTCGACGTCGTAGACCTCGAGTGCCGCGCGGACGACCTCCAGGGTGGCCACGCCGTCGGCGCGGACCTCGGCGTAGTCGCGCACGCGGCGCAGCAGGCGGTTGGCGATCCGCGGCGTGCCCCGCGAGCGGTGCGCGATCTCGGAACGGCCGGCGTCGTCGACGGCGATGTCGAGCAGCGCCGCCGACCGGCCGACGACCTCGCCGAGCTCGTCGGGGCTGTAGAACTCCATCTGGCCGGTGAAGCCGAACCTGTCGCGCAACGGGCCGGTGAGCGAACCGGACCTGGTGGTGGCCCCGACCAGGGTGAACGGTGCGATCTCCAGGGGGATGCTGGTGGCGCCGGGCCCCTTGCCGACGACGACGTCGACACGGAAGTCCTCCATCGCCAGGTACAGCATCTCCTCGGCGGGGCGGGCGATGCGGTGGATCTCGTCGATGAACAGCACGTCGCCCTCGGCGAGGTTCGACAGCATCGCGGCCAGGTCGCCCGCCTTCTCCAGCGCAGGGCCGGACGTGATGCGGATGGCCGCGCCGAGTTCGGCGGCGATGATCATCGCGAGGCTCGTCTTGCCCAGTCCCGGCGGACCGGACAGCAGGACGTGGTCGGGCGGCACCCCGCGTTTGCGGGCGCTGTCGAGCACGAGTTGGAGCTGTTCGCGCACGCGCGGCTGGCCGACGAAATCGCCGAGCTGCTTGGGCCGCAGCGCCGTCTCGACCTCGCGGTCCCCGGTCTGCGGGAACGCCGACAGCGCGGCCTCGGCGTCCGGGTCGAGCGCGAGGTCCGGTTCGTCGCCCAGCGGTGCGGACTCGGTCATGGGGTCATCGTGCATGGTCCGGCGTCAGCGTTTCGTGCCGAGGGTGGTCAGTGCCGCGCGCAGCAGGCTCGACGTGTCGGCCTCGGGCTGGGCGGCGGCGACCTTGTCGACCGCCTGCTCGGCCTGCTTGGCGGCGAAGCCGAGCCCGGCGAGCGCCTCGACGACCTCGGTGCGGACCGCGCCGGCCGCGTGCTGGGGTTCGACGCCCGCCGCCGTGGGTTCGGCAGCCAGCACCTTGTCGCGCAGTTCGAGCGTGAGCCGTTCCGCGCCCTTCCGCCCGATGCCGGGCACCTGGGTCAGGACCGTGATGTTGCCGTCGGCGAGCGCCGTGCGCAGCTGGTCCGGGTCGAGCACGGCGAGCGCGGCGAGCGCGAGCCGCGGCCCGATTCCCGAGACGGTCTGCAGCAGCGTGAACAGGTCCCGCGCCTCGGTGTCGGCGAAGCCGAACAGCGTGAGCGAGTCCTCGCGCACGACGAGCGAGGTCGCGAGCCGCGCCTGTTCCCCGCGGCGCAGGGTGGCCAGCGTCGCGGGCGTGGCCTGCACGGCCATCCCGACGCCGCCGACCTCGACGACCGCGTGGTCCAGTCCGATCGACAGGACCTCCCCCTTCACCGAGGCGATCACCGGCGTGTCTCCCTTCGCGTGTGCGGCGTCCCGGCCCGCTGCGCGCCGCGTTCCTTGGCCGCGGCGGCGAGTTTGGCCTTGTGCGCCTTGGCCAGTGCGGCCGCGCGGGCCTCGGCCTCGGCGAGCCGGCCGCGCATGGGCTCGCGCCAGAGGTGGCAGATGGCCAGCGCGAGCGCGTCGGCGGCGTCGGCGGGTTTGGGGCGCGACTCGAGTTTCAGCAGCCGGGTCACCATGCCGGTGACCTGCTCCTTGTCGGCGCGGCCCGATCCGGTGACGGCGGCCTTGATCTCGCTCGGCGTGTGGAACACGACCGGCAGTCCGCGGCGCGCGGCACCGAGGGCGACCACGCCGCCAGCCTGCGCGGTGCCCATCGCGGTGCGCACGTTGTGCTGGCTGAACACGCGCTCGACGGCGATCGCCTCGGGCCGGTAGGTCTCGAGCCACTCCTCCACGGCGTCCGAGATCTGCAGCAGCCGCCGGGACAGCTCGTCCTCGGCCGGGGTGCGGACGACGTCGACGGCCACGCACGTCACCTGGCGACCGGTACCGCCGTCGACGACACCGAGGCCGCAGCGGGTCAGTCCGGGGTCCACGCCCAGCACGCGCAACGGGTCTCCCCCTGTCCGGGAACATCAGTTCGAGGTCGCCAGACTACCGGCAGGGGTGCGGGCGGTGCCCGCAGGCGCGCCGAGCTCGGCCCGGTGCGCCTGCGAGGCTCCGATCACGCCCGGCCGAGGTCCACGAGCGCCTGGACGGGCAGGTGGTCGGACGGGTAGCGGCCGTCGATGCGGAACGGGTTGAGCGCCACCTCACGGGTCACGGCGTCACCACCGGTGAGGATCCAGTCGATCCGGTCGCCGCCGTCGACGGGGTCTCCGTAGTTGGGGAACGTGCCCCACTCCGGTGTCAGGCGCCGGCCGGTGTTCCACGTGTCGACGAGGCCGTCGTCGACGAGCACGTCGTAGGCCCCTCCCCCACCTGCCGGGCTGTTGAAGTCGCCGAGGACGAGCACCGGGTCGTCGCCTGCGACGTCGCGGACCCTGTCCCGCAGCAGTTCGGCGCTGCGCACGCGCGAGTACTCGGAGACGTGGTCGAAGTGCGTGTTGGCCACGACGAACTCGACGCCGGTGCGTCGGTCGGCCATCCGCACCCACGACACCATGCGCACGACGGCGTTGCCCCAGGTCACCGAGCCGATGACGTGCGGGGTGTCGGACAGCCAGAAGTGGTCGAACGCGAGCGGTTCGAGGCGGTCGGCGTCGAAGTGGATGGAGCAGAACTCGTCCTCGCTGCCGCCCTGCCGGCCGAGCCCGATGCTGTCGTAGTGGGCGGGCAGCGCTGCGTCGACCTGCTTGACCTGCTCGTACAGCGCTTCCTGCACGCCGAGGACGGTGGGCTGTTCGACGGCGAGGAACTCGGCCAGCACCGGCAGCCGGTCGGTCCACGAGTCGTCGCTGCCTGCGGGCGCGCCGATGTCGACGCGGATGTTGAACGACGCCACGTGCAGGGTGTCGCCGTTGGCCGGGCCGATGAGCGCGGCACCGCGCCCGGCGCCCTGCGGCGGCCGGTCGGGTGCGGTGGTGGCCGCCTGTGCGGTGCCTGCGGTCGCGGCCAGCCCCGCGGTACCGAGTGCGCCGAGCGCTCCCGCGGTCAGTGCCTTCCTGCGCGTCACGTCCATGTCCGGTGCCCTTTCCACGTCGGCCGTCGGTCGTGGGCAACGGTGCCGAGGTGGCGTGTGCGGAACCGGTCGGCAGGTCGACCGGCGCGGAAAATCGGACAGAACAGAAAATGATCAGTGGCGCAGGCTCTGCAGCCGCGCAGCCTCAGGGGCCGTCGACGCCGGGGGTCCAGCTCTCGGGTTCACCGCTGGCGGTCAGCACGGGCTGCCAGGACGCGAAGCCCTCGGGGGCGGCGTTGGTCCACGGCCAGTGCCCGTCGGGGGTGGGCACGATGATCTGCAGTGCCGGGAAGTCGCCCTCGGGGTAGACCGCGAAGGCGCTGCCGAAGAACTCGGGGTAGTGCCCGGGCGCGACCTGCTCGAACGTGACGGGAACGCCGTCGAAGAAGTCGTGGTACAGCTCGCCGCAGCGGAACTGTTCGCCGGTGGCGGCGCGGTCGACGTAGGCGTCGAGCAGCACGGGCGCGAGCTGGGGCGGCAGGCCGACGACGACGGCCTCGGGGACGCTGTGCATGGCCCAGGCGCACACGGTGAAGGAGTATCCGGCGCCGCGTTCGTCGCCCGCGACGTTGATGACCGCGTTCCCGCGTCGTTCGGCTTCGCCGACGATCCACTCGCGCAGGTCGTCGACGGGGTCTGCGGCGTTCGCCGGCTCCGGTGTCTCGACAGTCACGGCGTGCATTCTGCCGTACGTCTGCCACCGGTTCCCACCACCCGGCGCGAGAAATCTGCCACCGGTCGCCGGGGTTCGGTCGAATTACGTTGCGGCGCAACGAGAATCCGCCCGACAGCACAGGTGTGCCGCCGGGCGGATTCGGTCTTGACAGGTGTTGGTCAGGCGGTGGCCTCGGCCATGACCTCGTCGCTGACGTCGAAGTTGGCGTAGACGTTCTGCACGTCGTCGGAGTCCTCGAGCGCGTCGATCAGCTTGAAGATCTTCTTCGCGCCTTCGGCGTCGAGGGGCACGCTGACGGACGGCTGGAAGCTGAGTTCGGCCGATTCGTAGTCGTAGCCGGCTTCCTGCAGCGCGGTGCGGACGGCGACGAGGTCGCCGGGCTCGCAGACGATCTCGAAGCTCTCGCCGAGGTCGTTGACCTCCTCGGCGCCGGCGTCGAGGACGGCCATGAGCACGTCGTCCTCGCTGGTGCCGGCCGACGACATGAGCACGATGCCTTGCGGGAGAACAGGTAGGACACCGAGCCGGGGTCGGCGAGCGAGCCGCCGTTACGGGTCAGCGCGGTGCGCACCTCGCTGGCGGCCCGGTTCTTGTTGTCGGTGAGACATTCGATGAGCACGGCGACGCCGTTCGCGCCGTAGCCCTCGTACATGATCTCTTCCCAGTCGGCGCCGCCGGCTTCCTCACCGGCGCCGCGCTTGCGCGCGCGCTCGACGTTGTCGGCCGGAACCGAGTTCTTCTTCGCCTTCTGGATGGCGTCGAAGAGCGTCGGGTTCCCCTCGGGGTCTCCCCCGCCGGTCCGCGCGGCGACCTCGATGTTCTTGATCAACTTCGCGAACAGCTTGCCACGCTTGGCGTCGAGGGCGGCCTTCTTGTGCTTTGTGGTCGCCCACTTGGAGTGGCCGCTCATCTCTCCTCCAGATCTACGTTGTCGTCCGTGGGACGGCCCGTCGTCCGCGTACTGTCGTGCGCGATGTCCACGAACAGCCGGTGCACTCGCTCGTCCCCGGTGAGTTCGGGGTGGAACGCGGTGGCGAGGATCGGGCCTTGCCGCACGGCGACGATCCTATCGGCAGCGTCGGTGGCGTCGGCGACGCTGCCGTCGGCGGTGTGCGACACGGTGGCAAGCACCTCGACACCGTCGCCGACCTTCTCCACCCACGGGGCGCGGATGAACACCGCACGCGTGGGGCCGCCGGGGAAGTCGACGTCGGTCTCGAACGAGTCGACCTGTCGGCCGAAGGCGTTGCGTCGCACGATGACGTCGAGGGCACCGAGTTGTCGCTGGTCGGGGCGTCCGTCGAGCACCTGGCGGGCCAGCAGGATCATGCCGGCGCACGATCCGTAGGCGGGCATGCCGGCGGCCAGGCGGGCGCGGATCGGCTCGAGCAGGTCGAACGTCACCAGCAGGCGGGACATGGTGGTCGACTCCCCGCCCGTTAGGACGAGTGCGTCGACGGCGTCGAGTTCCTCGGGCCTACGGACCGGTACCGCGCGCGCTCCGGCGCGTTCGAGCGCGCCCGCGTGTTCGCGCACGTCGCCCTGCAGAGCGAGCACACCGATCGTCAGCCGGTCGGTCACGACACCCCTTCGGTCGTTTCGGGGAAACCGCAGGTCGCGGTTGACCCACCCTACCCGGGCGTGGTGTCCGAACCCCGACGCCGGTCGCCGGGCACTGCCTCCGGTGTTACGGGACACCGAGCAGGCGCAGGCCTGCGGCGGTGGCCGCGGCGGCGAGGACGACCACGACGAACGGCGCCTTGCGCCAGGCCAGGATGCCGCCGACGGCGACGCCGGCGGGGCGGGCGACGCCGGCGAACTCGCCCGTCCTCGAGGAGGGCGGAGGTGGCGACGAGGGCGGCGAGAAGGACGACGGCGGCGGTGGCCATGAGGTGTTCGGCGCGGTCGGACAGCTCGATGCGGCTGCGCAGCGCGGGGCCGGCGTAGCGGAAGGCGAAGGTGCCGGCGCCGAGGACGAGGGTGGCGGCGATGAGCACGAACGGGCTGATCACGACGCACCCTCCCGATTCGCCTCCGACGCGGCGGTTTTGTTGGTTTTGTCCGGTGTGCCGCCGAGGGTGACGAGCACGCCGGCGAGGGCGAGCAGGACGGGCACGCCGGGCGGCAGCAGTGGCGCGGAGGCCAGGGCGACGACGACGCCGACGAGGACGGCGAGTCGGGTGGTGCGGTCTTTCAGGGACGGCAGGACGAGGGCGAGCAGGACGGCGGGAAAGGCGGCGTCGAGGCCGAGGGCGTCGGTGTCGGAGATGACGGTGCCGCCGAAGGCGCCGGCGACGACGCCGAGGTTCCAGCAGACGAACAGGGCGATGCCGCAGGTCCAGAAGGCGGCGCGGCGGCGTTGGGCGTCCTGCTGGGACAGCGCGAAGGCGACGGTTTCGTCGATCATGAGGTGGGCGCCGACGATGCGGCGGGTGCGGCCGCGGCCGAACACGTCGCCGACCGCGAAACCGAACGGCAGGTGTCGGGCGTTGACCAGCAGGCCGGCCAGGACAGCGGCGATGGGGTTGCCGCCGGAGGTGATCAGGCCGACGAACATGAACTGTGCGGCGCCGGCGAAGACGATCACGGACATGAGCATGGGTAGCCACAGCGGTAGGCCGGAGCTGACGGCGATGGCGCCGAATGACGCGGCGACCAGGCCGTTGGCGGCGCACACGAGGAGCACGTCGCGCAGGAGGCCGGGGCCGAGCCGGTTTGTTAGTGTTCGCCATATCGAACGCATCGCCTGCCATAGTGAACACCGGGCGGGGTGTTCGTCAAGCCGAACGATCGGACCGCTGGAGCGAACGACATGGTGAAACCGGACGACGCAGTGAATCCGGTGGACGCAGTGGAGTCGGACGGGGTTGAGCAGCGTCGGGGGTCGCCGTTGGCCCACATCGCGGCGGCGTTGCGCCGGGAGCGTGGCAGGGCGGGGTTGTCGCTGTCGGAGTTGGCGAAGAAGGCCGGTGTGGCGAAGTCGACGTTGTCGCAGCTCGAGTCGGGCGGGGGGAATCCGAGTGTCGAGACGTTGTGGGCGTTGAGTGTGGCGTTGGATGTGGCGTTCGCGGCGTTGGTGCAGCCGGCGCAGCCGCAGGTGAGATTGGTGCGGGCGGGTGAGGGTCCAAGGTTTGCGGCGGACCGGGCGGACTATCTGGCGACGGTGTTGTCGACGTGTCCGCCGAATGCGCGCCGCGATCTGTACCTGATCACGGCGGAGCCCGATTCGGCGCGCGAGTCGGATCCGCACATGCCGGGCGTGGTGGAGCATGTGGTGCTCAGCACGGGGCGCGCGTTGGTCGGTCCGACGGATGATCCGGTGGAGCTGGCCCCGGGTGATTACATTTCGTATCCCGGCGATCTGCCGCACGTGTTCCGTGCGTTGGAGCCGGGCACCGCGGCGGTTCTGGTGTCGGAACACGTGTGAGGCGGCGGTTCAGAACGGCGGCGGTTCGTCCTGGTCGGGTGGCCCGCCGGCCTGTTGACCGGGTGGCGGTTTCGGGTTCGCGATCAGGACGGGTGTCCGCCGTCCGGTGTGGACGGTGCCGAGTGGCGTTGTGACGGTTGCCGTGCCGCGGCCGGGTCGTGCGTGGTGATCCAGCCGGGGGTGTTTTTCATGCGGTGGTGTCGGCGGCAGCGTGCGGTGAGGTTGTCCAGCGAGGTGGGGCCGTTGTCACGGGTCCATTCCTGTTCGTGGTCGGTGTCGCAGTGTCGTGCTGGTCGGTGACACCAGGGGATGACGCATTCGCGGTCTCGGACGCGCATGGCTTCGCGGATCGTGGTGCTGGGCCGGTAGCGAGATCGTCCGAGGTCGACCGGGTTGCCGGTGGCGGGATCGCAGAGCACCTTCCGCCAGGTCGACTTCGGGTTGGCCGCGATCTCTCGGCCGATGGCACCGGGGATGGGCCCGTAGCCGTCCAGCTCGACCCCGGACTCGGAGATCGACAGGGCGGTGTCGACGGGCATGTGCACGTAGACCACCGCAGACACCTCGGGAGCCTTAGCGCCGGGATCGTTGCCCAGCAGCAGGTCAGCAACCACGTCCGCACGCAACTGGTCATAGGTTCGCTCGTGCCCATCACGCTTACGTTGCCGAGCCAGCGAGTCGACCCGCGCGTAGCAGGCGGCGGCGACCTCCGACCGCATGGTGGTCACGAGCCGGGACTGGCAGTTCTCCCCGTGCTCCAACGTGACCTTGCGCCCCTGGTCAGCCTTCCGCGCACGCTCAACGCGCCCCGCAGGATCAACCTTGTCAACGAGCCGTCGAACCGCCCGAACCAGATTGTGGGGTAACCACATGGTCTCGGCAGCCGAGGAAAGCTTGTCGGCCAACAACGAGTCGACCTCGCGAGCCTGCGAGTCGGACAACACACCGGTCACATCAACGACGCGGGATGCGGCGTAATACTCGACTTTCCCGTCCTCCATCAGCGACAACAGCCGAGGCATCCGCGACACCAACGACACGGCCGTATGCACCCGCCCGAGAACAAACTCCCGCGAGGCCCGACACTCCGGCACCAACGACTCGGCAAACCACGACAACTCGCCCTCGTCCGACGGCGCAGCCGAGGCCAACAGGCTCATCTCCTCAGCATCAATCCGTGCCCGCCGCACCCGAAGCGACTGCACAGACTGAACAACAGATCCACCACTGGCCACCAGCCCATAATACCAAACACCAGTTCGACGAACAATCAAAACGTCAACCCGACAGAACCCGGGGCCGAGCGAAGCAATGGCCCCCACACAAAGCCCCCAACGCAACCACCCACCCAACCCAAACAAACCCCCGCCCCGGAGTGTCATCCCGTCGACCTAAACAGCAACCATCACGGGGCTGCTGAAGGGGTGTGTGACATCTGAGTTCGCTTGCCGAGAGGTGGGCGTGGAAGGATGCCACTGTGCCCAAGCCGTATCCCCGTGAGTTCCGTGAGGACGTCGTCCGGGTCGCGCGTAACCGCGAGTCTGGTGTGACTTTGGCGCAGGTCGCCGCGGACTTCGGTGTTCACGAGATGACGTTGCAGAAGTGGTTGCGTCAGGCTGATGTCGAGGACGGCGCCAAGCCGGGTGTGTCCTCGGATGCGGCGGCTGAGTTGCGGGAGCTCAAACGGCGTAACCGGTTGTTGGAGCAGGAGAACGAGGTGTTGCGTCGGGCTGCGGCGTACTTGTCGCAGGGCAACCTGCCGGGAAAAGGCTCTACCCGCTCGTAAGGGAGTTGGC
>NZ_MKKE01000039.1 GCF_001942305.1 Saccharomonospora sp. CUA-673
GCCCCGGCGGACCGGGTGGCCCGGGCGGCCCCGGCGGTGGCGGTCCCGGTGGCCCGGGCGGCCCCGGTGGACCCGGTGGACCCGGTGGACCGAGCGGCTCCGAGCCGCCGCCCCAGAAACCCCCGGAACCGCCGAAGCCCCGGAACGCGCCGCCCGCGCACAAGCGCACGCACGGCGCGAGCCTCGGCCCGTTCCCGGTGATGAACGTCGTGCTCATCGAGGTCGGCCTGGCCATCGGCCTGATCCTGCTGGCCATCAGCCAGTCGCTGCTGTGGGTCGGCGTCGGCGTCCTCGCCGTGACGATCGTGCTGGCGCTGCTGCGGTGGAACGGCCAGTGGTTCACGCAGTGGGCCGGCCTGACCACGCGATACACGTTCCGCACCCGCGCGCGCAGCGCGACCCCGCCCCCTCCCAAGTCCATCGAATCGGTGGCCGACGAGGAGGAGACGGTCATCGGCGGTGACGACGTTCGCGTCAACCTGCTGCGCCTGGCCATCCCCGGCCTGATCGTCGCGCACGGCAAGGACCACGAGCACTCCGACGTCGGCCTCGCCTGGCACGACGGCACGTGGACGGCGGTACTGCTCGTCGAGCCCACGCCCGCGCTCGTCACGCAGGCAGGCGGTGCGCCGAGCCTGCCGCTGTCGGCGTTGGCACCGTGCCTCGAGGACCGCGGCGTCGTGCTCGACTCCATCCAGATGACGTGGCACTGCTACCCCGGAAGCGCCGCCCTGCCCGCCGACTCGCCCGCGTTGAGCTCCTACATGGAGGTGCTCGGGCCGTTGCCCGCCGCCGCGCGACGCACGACGTGGATCTCGCTGCGCCTCGACCCGAAGCGCTGCGCCGAGGCCGTGCGCGAACGTGGTGGCGGCGTCGTCGGCGCCCACCGGGCGCTGATGGGCGCGCTGTCCCGCGTCCGCAACGCCCTCGAGTCGAACGGTGTGCCCACGCGGCCGCTGAACGCGGACGAGCTGCTGCGTGCGGGGGTCTCGGCCGCCGAACTGACCGGCGTCGTCGGCTCCGGTCAGAAGGTGGCGCTCAAGGAGAAGTGGACGGGCGTGACGGCCGCCGGCATCGGCCACGCCAGCTACGCCATCACCGGCTGGCCCAAGGGCAAGGTCACCGAGAACCTCAACTCCCTGACGAGCGTGCGCGCCCTGTCCTCGACGGTCGGCATGTCGATCTCGCCCGCCGAGGACGAGGGCAAGGTGTCGCTGCGCGGCGTGTCCGGGTGAGCGCGCGGAACCCGCGGGAGCTCGACGCCGCCGACCAGCGGCTCGAAAGCCTCGCCGACCGGGTCGGCGTCACGCTGACCCC
Source organism: Saccharomonospora sp. CUA-673 (assembly GCF_001942305.1). GTDB lineage: Bacteria > Actinomycetota > Actinomycetes > Mycobacteriales > Pseudonocardiaceae > Prauserella. The sequence continues at coordinate 1,318 of NZ_MKKE01000039.1, forward strand.
GCTGAAGGGCAAGCAGACCGACGGACTGGCCGCGACGATCCCGCTCGGAGGCACCGCATGAGCCGCCTGCAGGACCCCACGAAGATCGACGGGGTCGCACCCGAGTTCATCGCCGACCCGGCGCTGCTCGACGCCGTCAGCCCGTCCGGCGACCGCGGCGGCATCATCCTGGGCTCCGGGCTGCAGGGTGAGCCGCTGACCGTGTCGGCGCTGCGGTCGGTGCCGACGCGCGTGGTGCTCGTCGGCGGGCTGTACCTGGCGCGGCAGGTGGCGATGCGGGCCATGGCCGTCGGTGCGTGGTGCATCGTGGCCACCGGACGTCCCGCCGCGTGGCACGTGCTGCAGAAGGCGGCCGGCACGCAGAACGGCCAGCCCTCACCGCTGGTGCAGATCCGCAGGCTCTCCCCCGTCGAACTGCCGCGGCCGTCGGAGGACGCGCCGCTGCTGGTGGTCAACGACGGCGGGCCGACGCCGCAGGACCTGTTCCCGCCGCGTTCGCCCTGGCAGACGACGGTGTACGTGCTTCCGTACCTGCACCCGCAGGCCACCGCCGTCGCCAACGGCGCCGACCTCGTGCTGATGCAGCGGCTGCCCGCCGGTCAGGCCGACCTGGCCGCCCAGATCTGGCGGCTGCCGCAGCAGATGACCCGGCAGCTGACGACCCTCAAGGACGACCAGGTCGTGGCCCTCGGCCGCAACCTCTGGCGCCCCCTCCGACTCGTCACCACCAGCAAGGAACAGGCCATCCTCGGCCCCGTCCGCCGCGGCGACTGACCCGCACGTTCAAAAGCTCCCGAGGCCCATCGAACGCAGCCGCGCGGCAGCGCGTCGTTGAGGGGTGGTGGTCGGGCGACGGGCGGTCGCGTTGAACGCGACCATGGGGCCCTCGGTCGCATTGCCGGTTACGCGTGGGGGGTTTCGCGGACGGCCCTGGTTTGGCTTGCCCTGGTGGCCAGGTAGGCGTCCGGGGGGTAGTCGACGGCGACCAGCGTGAGGCCGTGGGCCGGGGCGACGGCACTGTCGCGCACCTGGCTCTCGAGCACGCGCCGCGGCCACGTGACGTCGCGGCGGCCGTCGCCCACCAACAGCAGCGCCCCCACGAGGCTGCGCACCATCGAATGGCAGAACGCGTCGGCCTGCACGTCGGCGTGCACCTCGTGCTCGCCGACCCGGCGCCACGTGAAGTCCTGGAGTTCGCGGATCGTCGTCGCGCCCTCGCGCTGCTTGCAGTAGGCCGCGAAGTCCTGCAACCCCAGCAGCTCGCCGGCCGCCTCCTGCAACGCCGCCACATCCAGCGGGCGCCCGTGCGCGAGGGTGTCCCGGCGTCGCAGCGGGTCGACGCCCCACGGCGCGTCCGACACCTGATACCGGTACCGCCGCGCCACCGCCGAGAACCGCGCGTCGAAACCCTCCGGCGCGACGCGAACACCCCGCACGCGCACGTCGGGCGGCAGGATGCGGTTCCAGCGGTGCCGCATCCGGTCCAGGTCGGGCAGGCCCCGCTCGTCGACGGTCAGCCTGCGCGACGTCGGCTGCCCCTCGTAGGGCTCGACGTCGACGTGCACCACCTGACCGTCGGCGTGCACCCCGGCGTCCGTGCGGCCGGCGACCACCACCGACCTGGGCACCGCCGCGCCCGGCGGCTGCTTCGCCAGGGCCTCCTCCAGCTCACCCTGGACCGTGCGCCGGCCCGGCTGCCGGGCCCACCCGGAGAAGTCCGTGCCGTCGTACGACACGTCCAGACGCAGACGAACGAGCCCGCCCTCCCCAGTGGGAACGGCGGGCTCGTTCGATGCGGAACTGCCTGTCAGGCTTCGTCCTTCTTCTCGGACTTGGCCTCGTCGGACTCGTCGGCCTCGGCGTCCGGGCTGTCGGCCGAGTCGGCGGAGTCGGCGCTGTCAGCGGAGTCAGCGCTGTCGGCCGAGTCGGCACTGTCGGCGGAGTCCGCCGAGTCGGCGCTGTCGGCCGAGTCGGCCGCCTCGACGACCTCGGTCGTCTCCTCGGCGGGCGCAGCGGCTGCGGCCTTCTCGTCGGCCGCGAACTTGGTGCCGCGGGCCTTCTCGGCCTCCGACGTCACGGTCTTCTCCGCCACCAGCTCGATGACCGCCATCGGGGCGTTGTCGCCCTTGCGCGGCATCGTCTTGGTGATGCGGACGTAGCCGCCGTTGCGGTCGGAGAAGTGCGGACCGATCTCGTCGACCAGCTTGTGCACGACGTCCTTGTTGCGGATGGTCCGCATGATCTGACGCCGGTTGTGCACGTCGCCGCGCTTGGCCTTCGTGATCAGCTTCTCCGCGAGCGGCCGGACACGCCTGGCCTTGGCCTCGGTGGTGGTGATCTTGCCGTGCTCGAACAGCGACGTGGCCAGGTTCGCCAGCATCAGCCGTTCATGCGACGGCGATCCACCGAGACGGCGTCCCTTGGTGGGGGTGGGCATCGGTTCTCCTCGTTAGCTTCTCAGCTGCGAGACCCGGTGGCCGGCCGCGCGGGCGGCCGACCACCGTCGTCGGGTCCTACAGCTGCTCCGTCTCTGCGTAGTCCTGGCCATCGTCGTGGCCGTTGTCGGACAAGCCACCGGGAACGTCGACCGGCATGTCGTCGCCCCAGCCGTCGCCACCGTCGTCGTAGTTGGCGGCCGCGGTCGTCGGGTCGAACCCGGGCGGGCTGTCCTTGAGCGCGAGGCCGAGGCCGACGAGCTTCATCTTGACCTCGTCGATCGACTTCGCACCGAAGTTGCGGATGTCCAGCAGGTCGGCCTCGCTGCGCGAGACCAGTTCGCCGACCGTGTGGATTCCCTCGCGCTTGAGGCAGTTGTAGGACCGCACCGTCAGGTCCAGGTCCTCGATCGGCATCGCGTAGGCGGCGATGGTGTCCGCCTCCTGCGGCGACGGCCCGATCTCGATGCCCTCCGCGTCGACGTTGAGCTCCCGGGCCAGGCCGAACAGCTCGACGAGCGTCTTACCCGCCGACGCGACGGCGTCGCGCGGCGTGATCGACGGCTTGGTCTCCACGTCCAGGATCAGCTTGTCGAAGTCGGTCCGCTGCTCGACACGCGTGGCCTCGACCTTGTACGTCACCTTCAGCACCGGCGAGTAGATCGAGTCGACCGGGATCCGGCCGATCTCGGCACCCGCCTGCTTGTTCTGCAGGGCCGGCACGTAGCCGCGGCCGCGCTCGACGACGAGCTCGACCTCGAGCTTGCCCTTGTCGTTCAGCCAGGCGATGTGCAGATCCGGGTTGTGCACGGTCACGCCGGCCGGCGGGACGATGTCCGCCGCGGTGACCTCACCGGGGCCCTGCTTGCGCAGGTACATGGTGACCGGCTCGTCCTCCTCGGAGGACACCACGAGCTCCTTGAGGTTCAGGATGATCTCGGTGACATCCTCCTTCACCCCCGGAACGGTGGTGAACTCGTGCAGGACGCCGTCGATGCGGATGCTCGTGACAGCAGCACCCGGGATCGACGACAGCAACGTGCGCCGAAGCGAGTTGCCGAGCGTGTAGCCGAAGCCCGGCTCGAGCGGCTCGATGGTGAACCGGGACCGGGTCTCGTTGACCGTCTCTTCGCCGAGAGCCGGTCGCTGGGAAATCAGCACTGTTCCTTGTCCTTTCCTGCCGGCGACCGCCATATGACGCCGAAAGGGATGGCGGAGCGGTGGCGCGGCCTGTCCGCGCCACCACCGTCGATCACTTCGAGTAGAACTCGACGATCAGCTGTTCCTGCACGGGAACCTCGATCTGCGCGCGCTCGGGCAGCTGGTGCACGAGGACGCGCAGCGACGAGGGAACGACCTGCAGCCACGCCGGGACGGGACGCTCGCCGAGCGCCTCCTTCGCGGCCACGAACGGCAGCATGCCCGCCGACTTCGGACGCACGTCGATGATGTCGAACTTCGACACCCGGTAGCTCGGCACGTTCACGTTCTTGCCGTTGACCGTGAAGTGGCCGTGGCTCACGAGCTGACGCGCCTGGCGACGGGTCCGCGCGATGCCCGCGCGGTACACGACGTTGTCCAGTCGGGACTCGCAGATCTGCAGCAGGGTCTCGCCGGTCTTACCGGGCCGCTGGGCGGCCTCCTCGTAGTAACGGCGGAACTGGCGCTCGAGGACGCCGTAGGTGTGGCGGGCCTTCTGCTTCTCCTGCAGCTGAAGCAGGTACTCGCTCTCCTTGACCCGGCCGCGGCCGTGCTGGCCCGGCGGGTAGGGACGACGCTCGAAGGCCTGGTCGCCGCCGATGAGGTCGGTCTTGAGGCGACGCGAGAGACGCGTCGCGGGGCCGGTGTAACGAGCCATGGTTGTCTACTCCTCCCCGTTCCTCAGACCCGACGCCGCTTGGGCGGGCGGCAGCCGTTGTGCGGCTGCGGGGTCACGTCCTGGATGGTGCCGACCTCGAGGCCGGCGGCCTGCAGCGAACGGATCGCGGTCTCGCGACCCGAGCCCGGGCCCTTCACGAACACGTCGACCTTCTTCATGCCGTGCTCGGCGGCCTTGCGGGCCGCGTTCTCGGCGGCCATCTGCGCGGCGAACGGCGTGGACTTACGCGAGCCCTTGAAGCCGACGTGGCCGGACGATGCCCACGAGATCACCGCACCGGTCGGGTCGGTGATGGAGATGATCGTGTTGTTGAACGTGCTCTTGATGTGAGCGTGCCCGTGGGCAACATTCTTCTTCTCTTTGCGGCGCACCTTCTTGGCGCCGCCACTGCGGGGTGGCATTGGGGTGATCTCCTCTTAGCGCGAGTGCTTCTCGTCGGCGGCCGCGGCGGCTTCCTGGTGCCCGCGCCGGATGATGGTCCCGGCGTCGGTGTAGAGCTCGCGGAGCGCCATCGGACGGGCGTACAGCGACTTCGGCGACGTCGCGTGATTGCGGCGGGAGCCTGCGCCCACGCCCATCACACGTCGCTTGGTCCGTACGACGGTCATCAGCGGCCTGCCTTCTTCTTGCCGGCGACCGTCTTCTTCGGGCCCTTGCGCGTGCGCGCGTTGGTCTTGGTGCGCTGCCCGCGGACCGGAAGGCCACGGCGCCAGCGAAGGCCCTCGTAGCAGCCGATCTCGATCTTCCGACGGATGTCGGCGTTCACCTCGCGGCGGAGGTCACCCTCGACCCTGAAGTTCTCTTCGATGTGGTCACGCAGCTTGACCAGGTCGTCGTCGGCGAGGTCCTTGACCCGGGTGTTCGGGTCCAGCGACGTCGCGCGATGATCTGCTGCGAGCTGGTACGGCCGATGCCGTAGATGTAGGTCAGCGCGATCTCCAGCCGCTTCTCACGGGGAAGATCGACGCCAGCGAGTCGTGCCATTGGCGCTTGATGCTCCTTCTATTCGTCTTCAGGTCTGCTCCCCGACCACTTCCGGGACGACTCGCGTCTCCACCCGCTCGCGCGGGCGGTGTCCCGGCCCCGGCCTGAAGACCCGGGGGTCGAACCCGGCCGGTGTTACCCGGCGAGCAGGTTCGGGGAGGCTTGTGTGGTGTTGTCACAGTGTCAGGTCACTGTCGACAAGTGGACGAGCTACGTCAGCCCTGGCGCTGCTTGTGGCGCAGGTTGTCGCAGATCACCATGATCCGGCCGTGCCGCCGGACGACCTGGCACTTGTCGCAGATCTTCTTGACGCTCGGCTTGACCTTCACGTCTCCTGCTTTCGTCGTGTCGAATAACCGCGTGCCCTACCGCTGAGGGCTCAGGCATTCGCCACGCCCTCCGTGATCACTTGTAGCGGTAGACGATGCGACCACGAGACAGGTCGTAGGGCGAGAGCTCCACGACCACCTTGTCCTCCGGCAGGATGCGGATGTAGTGCTGCCGCATCTTGCCGCTGATGTGGGCCAGGACCTTGTGGCCGTTCTCCAACTCGACACGGAACATCGCGTTGGGGAGCGGCTCGATCACGCGGCCCTCTACCTCAATGGCCCCGTCTTTCTTCGCCATGTACTCCGCAATTCGTGATTGGTTGAGCGGTGCTTACCTGGACCGGCGCACACGCCGCACCGATCGGGACACGTGACCAGGCTGCGGGGAATCTCGGAACCGAAACTCCACCACCTGCCGTGACCAGGTGCCCCAGGAACCGGCGCAGAAGCATGCACCAGCTAGACAGTTTACGCACCCCGTGTCACGACTCCCAAACCGGGGCCGCTTGTGGTAGATACGCGCGGTTTCGTCACGCGCGGTAGGCGGGTTCGCCGCGAGCCTACTCCGGGGCGGTGAGCACCCAGGGGCCGTCCTCGGTGACCGCGACGGTGTGTTCCCAGTGCGCGGCACGGGAGCCGTCGTCGGTGATGACGGTCCACCCGTCGTCGAGCTCGACCGTGTCGCTCGAACCGCTGGTCAGCATCGGTTCGATGGCCAACGTGACGCCGGGCCGCAGCTCGGGACCGCGGCCGGGCTTGCCGACGTTGGGCAGGAACGGCTCCATGTGCATCTCGCGGCCGATGCCGTGCCCGCCGTACTCCTCGATCATCCCGTAGTCGACCCGGTCCTCGACGCACTTGGCCAGCGCCTCGGACTCGATGGCGTGCGAGATGTCGGTGAGCCGCGCGCCGGGCACGGCGGCGGCGATCCCGGCCTCCATCGCGGCCTTCGTGGCCGCCGACAGCTTCCGGTCGGGTTCGGTCACCTCGCCGACGGCGATGGTGACGGCCGAGTCGCCGTACCAGCCGTCCAGCACGGCGCCGCAGTCCACCGACAGCAGGTCGCCCTCGGCCAGCACCAGCTCGGCCGTCGGGATGCCGTGCACGATCTGGTCGTTCACCGACGCGCAGATCGACCCGGGGAAGCCGTGGTAACCCTTGAACGCGGGCACCGCGCCGGCGTCGCGGATGCGCTGCTCGGCCAGGGTGTCCAGCTCGAGCGTGCTCACCCCGGGCCGGGCCGCCTCCCGCACGGCGGCGAGGGTGCCGGCGACGATGAGCCCCGCCTGTCGCATGGCTTCGAGCTCACCATGCGACTTGGCGGGGATGGCACCGCCGCGGCGCGCCCACCGCGGCAACCTCAGGCCGAGCAGATTCACGACTGCGTGCCGAGCCCGTCCACCACGCGCTGCGAGACCTCGTCGACCTCGCCGACACCGTCGACGGTCACGAGGATGTTCGCGTAGTACTCGAGCAGCGGCGCCGTCTCCTCGCGGTAGACCTGCTGGCGACGTCGGATGACGTCCTCGGTGTCGTCGCTGCGCCCACGGGCCAGCAGACGTTCCACCAGCTGGTCCTCGCTGACCTTCAGCTCGATGACAGCGTCGAGCTGCATGTTCTGCGCGGCGAGCATGTCGCCGAGCTCGTCGGCCTGCTTGGTGTTGCGCGGGAAGCCGTCCAACAGGAAGCCCGCCTTGGCGTCCGGCTCCTCGAGCCGCTCGCGCACCATCTCGTTGGTCACGGAGTCGGGAACCAGCTCACCGGCGTCCATGTACCGCTTGGCCTCCTGGCCCAGCGGCGTCTCGTTCCCCACGTGGGTACGGAACAGATCACCTGTCGAGATGTGCGGAACGGCGAGTCGCTCGGACAGAGCGACGGCCTGCGTTCCCTTGCCCGCTCCGGGAGGACCAACAAGGAGCACACGCGTCATCGGAGGAACCCTTCGTAGTTGCGCTGCATGAGCTGGCTTTCGATCTGCTTCACCGTGTCCAGGCCGACACCGACCATGATCAGAACCGCCGTTCCGCCGAACGGGAAGTTCTGGTTCTGGCCTTCGCCGGTGATGGACAGGAAGAAGTTCGGCAGGATAGCCACGGTGCCAAGGTAGAGCGATCCTGGCAACGTGATCCTGTTCAGCACGAAGCGCAAATACTCGGCGGTGGGCCGTCCCGGACGGATACCCGGGATGAAGCCACCGAACTTCTTCATCTCCTCAGCGCGGTCGTCCACGTTGAAGGTGATCGTGATGTAGAAGTACGTGAAGAACATGATCAGGGCGAAGTACATGACGATATGTACCGGACTGCCCTGGTCACTGATGTACGTCGAGACGAAGCGTTGGAAGCCCGACGCGTCGTTCGGGTCGCCGACCATGTTCGTCAACAGGTCGGGCAGGTACAGCAGCGAGGAACCGAAGATGACGGGGATCACGCCCGCCTGGTTCACCTTGATCGGCAGGTAGGTCGACGTCCCGCCGTACATGCGGCGGCCGACCATCCGCTTGGCGTACTGCACCGGGATCCGGCGCTGGCCCTGTTCGACGAAGATGACGCTCGCGATGATCAGCAGCGCCAGCAGGCAGACGAACGCGAACACCACCGGGGTGTTCTGGCTGAGGATGTTCGCACCCTCGGCCGGGATCTGCGCGGCGATGTTCAGGAAGATCAGCAGCGACATGCCGTTGCCGATGCCCCGCTCGGTGATGAGCTCGCCCATCCACATCATCACGGCGGTGCCGGCCGTCATCGTCAGGACCGTCAGGGTCATGGCGACGACGCTGTTGTCGGGGAAGATCTGCTCGGTGCAGTTCGGGAACATCCCGCCGCGCTCGGCCAGCGCGACGACACCGGTGGACTGGAGGATGGCCAGCGCGATCGTCAGGTAACGCGTGTACTGCGTCAGCTTGGCCTGACCGGACTGCCCTTCCTTCTTCAGCTCCTCGAAGTGCGGGATGACCACCGTCAGCAGCTGCACGATGATGCTCGCCGTGATGTACGGCATGATGCCCGTCGCGAAGATGGAGAGCTGGAGCAGCGCACCGCCGCTGAACAAGTTCAGCAGGGAGTAGAAGCTCTGCGTCTCGACCTGCGCCTGACAAGCGTCCACGCTGCTGTACGACACGCCAGGCGCTGGGATGACCGCACCGAGTCGGTACACGACGACGATCATCAACGTGAACAGGATCTTCTTGCGCAGGTCCGGCGTGGCGAGAGCCGAGCGGAAGGCGCTGAGCACGCGGGGGACCTCCTCGACGTCGCCGGGAGTTCCGGCGATCGGCTTGGCCGACGGTCTCGTCCGCCGGCGGGACAACTCACTTCGCTGGCGGATGCGAGCCAGGCACACGCAGGAACACACAGGGGTGTCCACAAGCGCGTCGTCGACTCTAACAGCCCCCACAGCTGGCAATTCAGCGAGTGGCCCAAGTGACCACACGCTACCTACCTAAGTCGCACAGGCTTCACAGCGGGGTCACACCACGGGCGTCGGGGAAGCTCCTGAACGTAGAACGCCGCGGCCGTCCGGTGGGTACCGGACGGGCCGCGGCCGTTCTGGCTGTTCTCGAGCGTCAGAGCGTGGTGGCCGAGCCACCCGCAGCTTCGAGCTTCTCCTTGGCGCTCTTGGAGAACGCGTCGGCGGAGACCTCGAGCTTGACGCCCTCGACGTCACCGCCCGCGAGCACCTTCACGAGGTGGCCCTTACGGACGAGGCCGCCTGCAACGAGCTCGTCCTTGCCCACCTTGCCGCCGTCGGCGAACACTCGGGCGATGTCGCCCACGTTCACCGGCTGGTACTCGGTACGGAAGCGGTTCTTGAAGCCGCGAAGCTTCGGCAGCCGCATCTGGATGGGCATCTGCCCACCCTCGAAGCCGGCGGGCACGTTCTTCCGGGCCTTGGTGCCCTTCGTACCGCGACCGGCGGTCTTGCCCTTGGAACCCTCACCACGGCCGACGCGGGTCTTCTCGCGCTTGGCGCCGGGTGCGGGCTTCAGGTCATGGATCTTGATGGTCATGACTTGACCTCCTCCACGTTCACCAGGTGCCGCACCGTGTGGACCAGGCCGCGAGTGTCGGGGGTGTCCTCACGGACCACGGACTGACGGATCTTCCGCAGTCCGAGGGTACGCAGGGTGTCCCGGTGGCTCTGCCGCGTCCCGATCGTGCTCTTGATCTGCGTGACCTTCAGCTGCGCCATGTCAGACCTCCTGTCCGGCACGCTGGCGCAGCATCCGCGCCGGCGCGACGTCCTCGAGCGGCAGACCGCGACGGGCCGCCACCTCCTCCGGACGGGACAGGCCCTTCAGGGCCGCCACGGTCGCGTGCACGATGTTGATGGCGTTGTCGCTGCCCAGCGACTTCGACAGCACGTCGTGCACACCCGCGCACTCCAGCACGGCACGCACCGGGCCACCGGCGATGACACCGGTACCGGCGCTGGCCGGACGAAGCAGCACCACACCGGCGGCTTCCTCACCCTGGACCGGGTGCGGGATGGTGCCGCCGATACGAGGCACGCGGAAGAAGTTCTTCTTGGCCTCCTCGACGCCCTTGGCGATCGCCGCGGGCACCTCCTTGGCCTTGCCGTAGCCGACGCGACCTGTCCGTCGCCGTCACCGACGACGACCAGAGCGGTGAAGCTGAAGCGGCGACCACCCTTGACGACCTTGGCCACGCGGTTGATCGCTACAACGCGCTCGAGGTGCGGGTTCTTCTCCTGGGCCGCCCCGCCACGGCCACCGTCACGACGGTCCCTGCGGTCCCGGCCGCCACCGCGCTCGCGGTTCTGCTGCTCGCCGGGTCCGCCCTGGCCGCCGGATTGCCGCGTACGTCCCGGCATCAGGCGTTCCTTCCGTTCTCGAACTTGCTCACCATCAGAATTCCAACCCCGCTTCGCGAGCGGCGTCGGCCAGCGCCGCGATCCGGCCGTGGTAGGCGTTGCCGCCCCGGTCGAACACCGCGGACTCGACGCCCGCGCTCTTCGCCCGGGAGGCCACGAGCTCGCCGACCTTGGCAGCCTTGGCCTTCTTGTCGCCCTCGACGGCGGCCACGTCGGCCTCGAGCGTCGACGCGGAGGCCAGCGTGTGACCCGCGACGTCGTCGATCACCTGCACGTAGATGTGCCGGGAGGAGCGCTTGACCGACAGCCGCGGACGCTCCGCGGTGCCGACGATCTTCTTGCGCAGCCGGTTGTGCCGGCGAGCCTTGCCCACGCGGCGACGGGTCGAGATGTCCTTGCCGATCGGCCTGCGCTTCGTAACCGTTTCGCTCATGATCACTTACCCGTCTTTCCGACCTTGCGACGGATGCGCTCACCCTCGTAGCGCAGGCCCTTGCCCTTGTACGGGTCAGGGCGCCGCAGCTTGCGGATGACCGCAGCGGTCTGGCCGACCTTCTGCTTGTCGATGCCGGCCACCGAGAACTTCGTCGGGCTCTCCACGTTGAACGTGATGCCCTCCGGAGCCTTGATCAGCACCGGGTGGCTGTAGCCGAGGGCGAACTCGAGGTCCGAGCCCTTGGCCTGCACGCGGTAACCGACCCCGTGGATCTCCATCTTCTTCTCGTAGCCCTCGCTGACGCCGACGACCAGGTTGTTCACCAGCGTCCGCGTGAGGCCGTGCAGGGCACGGCTCTCGCGCTCGTCATCGGGGCGCTTGACCAGCACCGCGCCGTCGTCGTCGCGCTCGACGACGATCGGCTCCGGCACGTCGTGCTCGAGGGTGCCCTTCGGCCCCTTGACCGACACGTGCTGGCCGTCGATGTTCACCTCGACCCCGGAGGGACGGTGATCGGCAGCTTTCCAATGCGTGACATTGCCTTGTCCCCTCCCTTACCAGACGTAGGCGAGGACTTCGCCGCCCACGCCGTTGCGCATGGCCTGACGGTCGGTCTGGAGGCCGGCCGACGTCGAGATGATCGCGACGCCGAGGCCACCGAGAACCTTCGGCAGGTTGTTGGATTTCGCGTACACACGCAGACCGGGCTTCGAGACCCTGCGGAGGCCGGCGATGCTGCGCTCGCGGTTCGGACCGAACTTGAGGTTCACGACGAGGTTCTGGTGCTTCTCGCCGGGCTCGGTGCGGTAGTCCGCGATGTAACCCTCGCGCTTGAGGATCGCGGAGATGTTCTCCTTGATCTTCGAGTGCGGAAGCGTCACCTCGTCGTGGTGCGCCGAGTTCGCGTTGCGCAGACGGGTCAGGAAGTCTGCGATCGGGTCGGTCATCGTCATGGTGACCTGTCAACCTTTCTCGCCCTGGTTCCCCACCGGGGTGGGGCCTGTGGCGAAGTGGGAGTTATCGGGGCGCCTTCACCAGCTCGACTTGCTCACGCCGGGCAGCTGCCCCGCGTGCGCCATGTCCCGCAGGCAGATGCGGCAGAGGCCGAACTTGCGGTACACCGAGTGCGGACGACCGCACTTCTGGCAACGCGTGTAGGCCCGCACCTTGAACTTCGGCTTCCGGCTGGCCTTGGCGATCAGGGCTTTCTTGGCCATGGTCACGCCTCCTTGAAGGGGAAGCCGAGCTTGCGGAGCAGCGCACGGCCTTCGTCGTCGTTGTTGGCGGTGGTCACGACCGTGACGTCCATGCCGCGCGGGCGGTCGATGGAGTCGGGGTCGATCTCGTGGAACATCGACTGCTCCGACAGGCCGAACGTGTAGTTGCCGTGACCGTCGAACTGCTTGCTCGACAGTCCGCGGAAGTCGCGGATACGCGGCAGCGCGATGTTCAGCAGCCGGTCCAGGAACTCCCACATCCGGTCGCCACGCAGCGTGACGCGCGCACCGATCGGCTGGCCCTCACGCAGCTTGAACTGCGCGATGGACTTGCGGGCCTTGCGCACCTCGGGCTTCTGCCCGGTGATGGCCGCGAGGTCCCGCACGGCGCCCTCGATGAGCTTGCTGTCGCGAGCGGCGTCGCCGACGCCCATGTTCACGACGACCTTGGTGACACCAGGGATCTGGTGCACGTTCTGGAGTTCGAACTCCTCCCGCAGCTGGCCGGCGATCTCCTCGCGGTACCGGACCTTCAGACGCGGGGTCGGGTATGTCGTCTCTGCGCTGGTCATCAGATGTCCTTGCCGGTCTTACGCGAGATCCGAACCTTCTTGCCGTCCTCGTCGAACCGGTAGCCGACGCGGGTCGGGTTCCCGTCCGAGTCCACGACCATCACGTTCGAAACGTGGATCGGGGCTTCCTGCGTGACGATGCCGCCGGACTCCGCGCCACGCTGGGTCTGGGTGATCCGCGTGTGCTTCTTGATCCGGTTCACGCCCTCGACCAGGATCTTCTGCGCGTTCGGGTCGGCCTTGATGACCTTGCCCTTCGCGCCCTTGTCCTTGCCTGCGACGACGAGAACGGTGTCGCCCTTCTTGACCTTCATTCAGAGCACCTCCGGCGCCAGCGAGATGATCTTCATGAACTTCTGGTCGCGCAGCTCGCGACCGACCGGCCCGAAGATGCGCGTGCCTCGCGGCTCGTTGTCGTTCTTGATGAGCACCGCGGCGTTCTCGTCGAAGCGGATGTAGGAGCCGTCGGGGCGACGCTTCTCCTTCACCGTGCGGACGATGACGGCCTTGACGACGTCACCACGCTTCACATTGCGCCCGGGATGGCGTCCTTGACGGTGGCGACGATGGTGTCGCCGATGCCCGCGTAGCGCCGCCCCGAGCCACCGAGCACGCGGATGGTCAGGATCTCCTTGGCACCCGTGTTGTCGGCGACTCGCAGTCGCGACTCCTGCTGGATCACGTCAACTCCTGTATGTCGCGCCGGTTCTCGGGGTCGTGCCCCGAGCCTGGCGGAACGAATGGGGCTGTTGCGGCCCCCTGATTACTTGGCCTTCTCGCGGATCTCGACCAGGCGGTACCGCTTGGTCGCCGACAGGGGTCGGGTCTCCATCACGAGGACGCGGTCGCCCACGCCGGCCGTGTTCTCCTCGTCGTGCGCCTTGATCTTCTTCGTCGAGCGCATGACCTTGCCGTAGAGCGGGTGCTTCTTGCGGTCCTCGAGCTCAACGACGATGGTCTTCTCCATCTTGTCGGACACCACGAGGCCCTCCCGGACCTTCCGGTAGTTCCGACCGGAGTCGGCCTTCTGAACCTGCTCGCTCATGCGGCACCTTCACTCTCGTCAGTCTCGTCAGGCGCGATCGAGAGACCGAGCTCGCGCTCGCGCATCACGGTGTAGATGCGCGCGATGTCCGCGCGGACCGTACGGAGCCTGCGGTTGTTGTCGAGCTGGCCGGTGGCCATCTGGAACCGGAGGTTGAACAGCTCCTCCTTGGACTCCTTCAGCCGAAGCACGAGCTCTTCCGCCGTCAGCTCACGCAGCTCCGACGCAGCAACTCCTGCTGCCGCCATCAGAACTCACTCCCTTCCCGGGTCACGATCCTGCACTTCATCGGCAGCTTGTGGATCGCGCGACGCATGGCCTCGCGGGCCACCGCCTCGTTCGGGAAGCTCATCTCGAACATCACGCGGCCCGGCTTGACGTTGGCCACCCACCACTCGGGCGAACCCTTACCGGAACCCATGCGGGTTTCGGCCGGCTTCTTCGTGAGCGGACGGTCCGGGAAGATGTTGATCCAGATCTTCCCGCCACGCTTGATGTGGCGCGTCATGGCGATACGAGCGGACTCGATCTGCCGGTTCGTCACGTAGGCGTGCTCGAGCGCCTGGATGCCGTACTCACCGAAGGTGACCTTGGTGCCGCCCTTGGCAGCGCCCTTGCGCTTCGGCGAATGCTGCTTACGGTGCTTGACCTTGCGTGGGATGAGCACGCCTCAGCCCTCCGTCTTCTCTGCTGCGTCCGGCGAAGCGACCTCGGGGGCGTTCGCGGACGCGACGTCTGTGTCGGCCTTGGCTGCGCCGGAGCCGGAATCCTGAGCGGCGGCCCGACCGGCCTCGGTCGACGTCGGCGTGGTGCCCGAGGCACCGCTGCGACGCCGCTGGGGACGCTCGCGACGCGGGGCACGCTCGGAGGCGGCCGCGGCGTCACGCTCGGCCTTGGCCTTGAGGCCACCGACGAGCTCGCCCTTGTAGATCCACACCTTCACGCCGATCCGGCCGAACGTCGTACGAGCCTCGAAGAAGCCGTAGTCGATGTCGGCGCGGAGCGTGTGCAGCGGGACCCGACCGTCGCGGTAGTGCTCGCTACGCGACATCTCGGCACCGCCGAGACGACCGCTGCACTGCACGCGAATGCCCTTGACCTGCGGCGACCGCATGGACGTCTGGATCGCCTTGCGCATGGCACGGCGGAACGCGACACGGTTGGACAGCTGCTCGGCGATGCCCTGCGCGACGAGCTGGGCGTCGGCCTCGGAGTTCTTGACCTCGAGGATGTTCAGCTGCACCTGCTTGCCGGTCAGCTTCTCCAGCGCACCGCGGATGCGGTCGGCCTCGGCACCACGACGTCCGATGACGATGCCCGGACGGGCGGTGTGGATGTCGACGCGAACCCGGTCCCGGGTGCGCTCGATCTCCACCTTGGAGATGCCGGCCCGCTCCATGCCCGTGGACAGGAGCTTGCGGATCTTCACGTCCTCGGCGACGTAGTCCTTGTACTGCTTGTCGGCGTACCAGCGGGACTTCCAGTCCGTGGTGATCCCGAGCCGGAAGCCGTGCGGGTTGATCTTCTGGCCCACTACCGGCCACCTGCCTTCTTGCTCTTCTTCGCCTCAGGACGGGATTCAACCTCGACCGTGATGTGGCTCGTGCGCTTGCGGATCCGGTAGGCCCGGCCCTGGGCGCGCGGCTGAATCCGCTTGAGCGTCGGCCCCTCGTCGGCGTAGGCGTTCTTCACCCACAGCGTGTCGGGGTCGAGGTCCAGGTTGTTCTCGGCGTTCGCCATCGCACTGGCGAGCACCTTCGACAGCTGGTACGCCGCGGCCTGCGGGGAGTACTTCAGCGTCGTCAGAGCCTCGTTCGCGCTCTGACCCTTGATCAGCTCGATCACCCGGCGCACCTTGGTCGGCGAGTCCCGGACGAACCGAGCGCGAGCGAAAGCCGTCGGCAGGGTGTCCTGCTCGGCTACCGCGTCGTTACGCGCGTTCATCGTTACTTCCTTCTCTTAAGGTGCGCTGCTTCAGCGGCGACGAGACTTGCGGTCGTCCTTGACGTGACCCTTGAAGGTCCGCGTCGGGGCGAACTCGCCCAGCTTGTGTCCGACCATCGCCTCGGTCACGAACACCGGGACGTGCTTGCGGCCGTCGTGCACCGCGAGGGTGTGACCCAGCATGTCCGGGATGATCGTGGACCTACGCGACCAGGTCTTGATGACGGTCTTCTTGCCCGACTCGTTGAGCGCGTCCACCTTCTTGAGCAGGTGGTCGTCCACGAAAGGGCCCTTTTTCAGGCTACGCGGCATGTTCTTCTACCTCCCTGCTCAGCGCTTCTTCTTGCCGGTCTTCCGGCGGCGGACGATCATCTTGTCGCTTTCCTTGCGACCGCGGGTGCGGCCTTCCGGCTTGCCGTTCGGGTTCACCGGGTGGCGACCACCGGACGTGCGACCCTCACCACCACCGTGCGGGTGGTCGACCGGGTTCATGACGACACCACGGACGGTCGGGCGCTTGCCGCGCCAGCGGCTGCGACCGGCCTTACCCCAGTTGATGTTGGAGTGTTCCGAGTTGCCGACCTCGCCGACCGTGGCGCGGTTGCGCACGTCCACGTTGCGGATCTCGCCCGAGGGCATCCGCAGCTGGGCGTACGGACCGTCCTTGGCGACGAGCTGCACGCGGGCGCCGGCCGAACGGGCGATCTTCGCGCCGCCGCCGGGGCGGAGCTCGATCGCGTGGATCACGGTGCCGACCGGGATGTTGCGCAGCGGCAGGTTGTTGCCCGGCTTGATGTCGGCGCTCGGGCCGTTCTCGATCGGGTCGCCCTGCTTCAGCTTGTCCGGCGCGATGATGTAGCGCTTCTCGCCGTCCGCGTAGTGCAGGAGCGCGATCCGAGCCGACCGGTTGGGGTCGTACTCGATGTGCGCGACCTTGGCGGGAACGCCGTCCTTGTCGTTGCGTCGGAAGTCGATGATCCGGTAGGCGCGCTTGTGGCCACCACCCTTGTGCCGGGTGGTGATCTTGCCACCGGAGTTGCGACCGCCGGTCTTGGTGACCGGCTTGACGAGCGACTTCTCCGGCGTCGACCGGGTGATCTCGGAGAAGTCAGCCACGCTCGAGCCGCGACGGCCCGGGGTGGTCGGCTTGTACTTACGGATGCCCATGTCTTCTCAGTCCCTTACGCGCCTGCGCCGAAGATCTCGATCGGCTTGCTCTCGGGCGACAGCGTGACGATCGCGCGCTTGGTGTCCTTGCGCTTACCGAAGCCGTACCGGGTGCGCTTGCGCTTGCCGGAACGGTTGATCGTGTTCACGCTGATGACCTTGACGCCGAAGACCTGCTCGACCGCGATCTTGATCTGGGTCTTGTTGGCGTCGGGGCGGACCACAAAGGTGTACTGCTGGTCCTCGAGCAGTCCGTAGGACTTCTCGGAGATCACCGGCGCGATGAGGATGTCACGCGGGTCGGGGATAGCCACCGAGCTCACTGCTGGTCACTCCCTTCCGAGACCTCGCCGGAGGTCGCCGAAGCCTTCGCGCCCTTGCCCTTTGCGGGGCCGGCGAGGAAGACGTCGAGCGCCGCCTTGCTGAAGACCACGTCGTCGTTGACCAGCACGTCGTAGGTGTTGAGCTGGTCCGCCGTGATCAGGTGGACGTTCGTGAGGTTGCGGGCGGAGCGCCACTGCAGGTCCTCGTCGCGGTGCAGCACCACGAGCACGCGCTTGCCGTTGGTCAGCGCGGCCAGGGTCTTCTTCGCCTCCTTGGTGGAGGGCTGCTCGCCCTCGACCAGCGTGGTGACGACGTGCACCTGCTCGTTGCGCGCCCGGTCCGACAGGGCACCGCGCAGGGCGGCGACCTTCATCTTCTTCGGGGTGCGCTGCGAGTAGTCGCGCGGCGTCGGGCCGTGCACCGTGCCACCGCCGGTGAACTGCGGGGCGCGGATCGAGCCCTGACGGGCGCGGCCGGTGCCCTTCTGGCGGTACGGCTTGGCGCCACCGCCGGAGACCTCACCGCGGGTCTTCGTGTCGTGCGTGCCCTGGCGGGCAGCGGCCAGCTGAGCCACCACGACCTGGTGCATCAGCGGGATGTTGGCCTGGACGTCGAAGATCTCCGCGGGCAGCTCCACCGAGCCCTCGGCCTTGCCGGCCGGAGTCTTGATCTCGATCGTCGCGGTCATGCGGTCACACCACCCTTCGCGGCGCTACGGACGAAGAGAAGGCCGCCCTTCGGACCGGGAACCGCACCCTTGATCAGCAGCAGGCCGTCGTCGGCGCGCACCTGGTGCACCGTCAGACCCTGCGTGGTGACCCGGTTGCTGCCCATCCGGCCCGACATCCGCACGCCCTTGAACACACGGCCCGGGGTGGCGCAGCCACCGATCGCACCCGGCGTCCGGTGGTTGGCCTGGTTACCGTGGCTCGCGCCCTGGCCGGAGAAGCCGTGTCGCTTCATCGTGCCGGCGAAGCCCTTGCCCTTCGTCGTACCGGTGACGTCGACGACCGCGCCGTCGTCGAACACCTCGGCGGTCAGTTCCTGACCGACCTCGTAGGTGTCCGCGTCGGACGTGCGCAGCTCGGCGACGTGGCGCCGCGGCGTCACGCCGGCCTTGTCGAAGTGACCGGTCTCGGGCTTGTTGACCTTGCGCGGGTCAATGGCACCGTAGGCCAGCTGCACGGCCGCGTAGCCGTCCTTCTCCTGATTGCGCACCTGGGTGACGAGGTTCGGCCCGGTCTGCACGACGGTCACCGGGATGACCCGGTTGTTCTCGTCGAAGACCTGCGTCATGCCGAGCTTCGTGCCCAGAATGCCCTTCACTTGCCTGTCAGACATGAGTTCTTATCTCCGCCGCTAGCCCAACGCCTACTGGATGTTCACGTCGACACTGGCCGGCAGGTCGATGCGCATGAGCGCGTCGACCGTCTTCGGCGTCGGGTCCACGATGTCGATCAGTCGCTTGTGGGTGCGCATCTCGAAGTGCTCGCGCGAGTCCTTGTACTTGTGCGGCGAGCGGATGACGCAGTAAACGTTCTTCTCAGTGGGCAGCGGCACCGGCCCCACCACAGAGGCGCCGGTGCGCGTGACCGTCTCGACGATCTTGCGCGCACTCGAGTCGATCGCCTCGTGGTCGTAGGCCTTGAGCCGGATGCGGATCTTCTGTCCCGCCATGGTGGCAGCTCGTTCCTTCGTCTCGTGCCGCTTGTCTGAAGCCTCGTAAGGTCCGTAGCGGGCCTCATTGGAGGTTTCTGCACGTCAACGCCTCGGCCTCCGGTCCACGCGGTCGGGCGTGTCGCCCTTAACGCGCAGACCGATCCCGCAGGATCATTGGCGTGCCCTGGGTCTTCTCTCGGTGAAGTGATCACTGCCGGGAAACCGGCAGGCGGATCACTTCCGACTCACAGCCTGCGATGGCGGCCGTGAGCCCAGGACGCTCGCGCCAGGGCGGCCGATTCCGATCTTTCACAGAATCGGCCGCCCCGCGTCGAGCAACCTAAATAGGATGCCATACCGAAACATGGCACCCGCACCCGGGGGTGCGAATTACTTGATGATCTTGGTGACCTGGCCGGCGCCGACGGTACGGCCACCCTCACGGATGGCGAACCGCAGACCCTCGTCCATGGCGATCGGCTGGATCAGGTCGACCTTGATCTCCGTGTTGTCGCCCGGCATGACCATCTCGGTGCCCTCGGGGAGGGTCACGACGCCGGTCACGTCGGTCGTACGGAAGTAGAACTGCGGGCGGTAGTTGTTGAAGAACGGCGTGTGACGGCCACCCTCGTCCTTGGACAGGATGTAGGCCGAACCCTCGAACTCCGTGTGGGGAGTCGTGGTGCCGGGCTTCACGACGACCTGGCCGCGCTCGACGTCCTCGCGCTTGATACCGCGGAGCAGCAGCGCCGCGTTGTCACCGGCCTGGCCGGAGTCGAGGAGCTTGTTGAACATCTCGATCGAGGTGACCGTGGTCTTGGTGGCCTTCTCGCGGATGCCGACGATCTCGACGTCCTCGTTCAGCTTGACCTCGCCACGCTCGATGCGGCCGGTGACGACCGTGCCGCGACCGGTGATCGTGAAGACGTCCTCGACCGGCATGAGGAACGGCTGGTCGACAGCGCGCTCCGGCTCGGGGATGTTGTCGTCCACGGCCTGCATGAGCTCGAGAACCGCGTCGGTCCACTTCTCGTCGCCCTCGAGGGCCTTGAGACCGGAGACCTTGACGACGGGGGCGTCGTCACCGGGGAACTCCTGGTCCGACAGCAGCTCACGGACTCCATCTCGACGAGCTCGAGGATCTCCTCGTCGTCGACCATGTCGGACTTGTTGAGCGCCACGACGATGTAGGGCACGCCGACCTGACGGGCGAGCAGCACGTGCTCACGCGTCTGCGGCATGGGGCCGTCGGTGGCCGCGACCACGAGGATCGCGCCGTCCATCTGGGCGGCACCGGTGATCATGTTCTTCACGTAGTCGGCGTGACCGGGGGCGTCGACGTGTGCGTAGTGACGCTGCTCGGTCTCGTACTCGACGTGCGAGATGTTGATCGTGATGCCGCGCTGCTTCTCTTCCGGCGCGTTGTCGATCTGGTCGAACGCGCGGGACTGGTTCAGCTCCGGGTACTTCTCGTGAAGAACCTTGGTGATCGCCGCGGTCAGCGTGGTCTTGCCGTGGTCGACGTGACCAATGGTGCCGATGTTGACGTGCGGCTTGCTCCGCTCGAACTTCGCCTTCGCCACTGGAATGTCCTCCTGGACTGTACTTGCTCGCTCCCGGCGTGGCTGCGCCGATCGCGACTCGATCTGGTCGGTTGCGCGGACCTTAGGGGAGGCCCCTTTTCCGCCCGCATTGGGTGCTGGTGGGAGTTACTCCCCTGTCGCCTTGGCGATGATCTCCTTCGCGACGTTCGACGGAACCTCGTCGTAGGAGTCAAAGACCATCGTGTAGTTGGCACGACCCTGGGTCTTGGACCGCAGGTCGCCCACGTACCCGAACATCTCCGACAGCGGCACGAGCGCCTTGACGACACGCGTGCCAGACCGCTCCTCCATGGCCTGAACCTGGCCACGGCGGGAGTTCAAGTCACCGATGACGTCACCCATGTAGTCCTCGGGTGTGGTGACCTCGACGGCCATCATCGGTTCCAGCAGTACCGGGGACGCCTGCCGCGCGGCGTCCTTGAGCGCCACGGAGCCGGCGACCTTGAAGGCCATCTCCGAAGAGTCGACCTCGTGGTACGCACCGTCCAACAAGGTGAGCTTCAACCCGACGAGCGGGTAGCCGGCCAGGACGCCGTACTGCATGGCGTCCTGCGCGCCCTCGTCCACGGACGGGATGTACTCCCGCGGGATGCGGCCACCGGTCACCTGGTTGTCGAATTCGTAGAGAGCGCCATCGCCGGTCGTCAGCGGCTCGAGCTTGATGATCACCCGCGCGAACTGACCGGAGCCACCGGTCTGCTTCTTGTGGGTGTACTCGAACTTGTCGACCGCCTTGCGGATGGTCTCACGGTAAGCCACCTGCGGCTTACCGATGTTCGCCTCGACCTTGAAGTCGGTCTTCATGCGGTTGACCAGGACCTCGAGGTGGAGCTCGCCCATGCCCTCGATGATCGTCTGGCCGGTCTCGTCGTCCTGGCTGACCCGGAACGTCGGGTCCTCCTCGGCGAGCTTCTGGATCGCGTCGACAGCTTCTCCTGGTCGGCCTTCGTCTTGGGCTCGATGGCCACCTTGATGACGGGCTCGGGGAAGGTCATCGACTCGAGGACGATCGGGTTCTGCGGGTCGGCGAGGGTCTCACCGGTGGTGGTGTCCTTCAGGCCCTGCACCGCGTAGATGTGGCCGGCCTGCGCGTCGTCGACCGGGTTCTCCTTGTTGGAGTGCATCTGGAAGATCTTGCCGATGCGCTCCTTGCGGTCCTTGGTCGCGTTGACGACCTGGGAGCCGGAGGCGACCTTGCCGGAGTAGACGCGGATGTAGGTCAGCTTGCCGTAGAACGGGTGCACGGCGACCTTGGACACCAGCGCGGCGAACGGCTCGTCGGTGGCCGGCTTGCGCGAGGCCGGGGTCTCGCCGTCGAGCAGCGTGCCCTCGACCGGCGGGACGTCCAGCGGCGCGGGCAGGTAGTCGATGACCGCGTCGAGCATGGGCTGCACGCCCTTGTTCTTGAACGCGGAGCCGGTGAGCACCGGGAAGGCCTCGCGGGCGAGGGTGAGCTTGCGGATGCCGGACTTGATCTCGGCCTCCGTCAGCTCCTCGCCGCCGAAGTACTTCTCCATGAGCTCGTCGTCGGACTCGGCGACGGCCTCGACCAGCTTCTCGCGGTACTCCGCGGCCTTGTCGGCGAGGTCGGCCGGGATGTCCTCGACCTCGTAGCTCTCGCCCTTCTTGACGTCACCGCGCCAGGTGAGGGCCTTCATCTGGACGAGGTCGACGACACCCTGGAAGTCGGACTCCGCGCCGATGGGCAGCTGGATGACCAGCGGCCGGGCACCGAGGCGCTCCTCGATGGTGCCGACGGTGAAGTAGAAGTCGGCGCCCAGCTTGTCCATCTTGTTGACGAAGCAGACGCGCGGGACCTCGTACTTGTCGGCCTGGCGCCACACCTGCTCGGACTGCGGCTCGACGCCTTCCTTGCCGTCGAAGACGGCGACGGCACCGTCGAGCACGCGCAGGCTGCGCTCCACCTCGACGGTGAAGTCGACGTGGCCCGGGGTGTCGATGATGTTGATCTGGTAGTCGCCCCAGAAGGTGGTGGTGGCAGCCGAGGTGATGGTGATACCCCGCTTCTGCTCCTCCTCCATCCAGTCCATCGTGGCGGCGCGTCGTGCACCTCGCCGAGCTTGTAGTTGATCCCGGTGTAGAACAGGATCCGCTCGGTCGTGGTGGTCTTACCGGCGTCAATGTGGGCCATGATGCCGATGTTGCGGACCTTCTTCAGGTCGGTCAGCACGTCACGTGCCACTTGAATGTTCCCCTGTCTCAAGCGTGGGGCCCGGCACTGGCTCGATCATTCACGTCGACCGGGCGTCGGTTTCCTTCAGTGGTGGCGATTCACCAGCGGTAGTGCGCGAAGGCCTTGTTGGACTCGGCCATCTTGTGCGTGTCCTCGCGGCGCTTCACGCTGGCCCCGAGGCCGTTGCTCGCGTCGAGCAGCTCGTTCTGAAGACGCTCGATCATCGTCTTCTCCCGGCGCTGGCGTGCGAACGTGACGATCCAACGCAGCGCAAGGGTGGTCGAGCGGCCGGGCTTGACCTCGATGGGCACCTGGTATGTGGCACCACCGACACGCCGGCTCTTCACCTCGAGGGAAGGCTTGACGTTGTCGAGGGCGCGCTTCAGCGTGACGACCGGGTCGGTGCCGGTCTTCTCGCGAGCGCCTTCCAGTGCGCCGTACACGATGCGCTCGGCCAGCGAGCGCTTGCCGTCGGTCAGCACCTTGTTGATCAGCTGGGTGACGAGCGGCGATGCGTAGACCGGGTCAGCGATCAGCGGCCGCTTCGGGGCCGGACCCTTGCGGGGCATTAGCTCTTCTCCTTCTTAGCGCCGTACCGGCTGCGCGCCTGCTTGCGGTTCTTCACGCCCTGCGTGTCGAGCGAACCGCGAACGATCTTGTAGCGGACACCGGGGAGGTCCTTCACACGACCACCGCGCACGAGCACCATCGAGTGCTCCTGCAGGTTGTGGCCCTCGCCCGGGATGTAGGCGGTGACCTCGATGCCGCTGGTCAGCCGGACACGCGCAACCTTGCGGAGCGCCGAGTTCGGCTTCTTCGGCGTGGTGGTGTAGACGCGGGTGCACACGCCGCGCCGCTGCGGGCTCCCCTTGAGCGCCGCGGTCTTCTGCTTGGCAGCCTTGTCCTGGCGGCCCTTACGGACCAGCTGCTGGATCGTGGGCAATGGACCAGCCTTCTTCTCGCGTCTGTAAAAGCTCTACAGCGTCAGCTGTATGGCTCTCCATGTCTGTGTGTGGCTCTGTCTCCCCGGTCCCCGCGGTCGGGCGTGTCGGCCCGTGCCATGGGTCGCGAACGACCCGTGAACTCCCGTCGGGATTTCCGGAGTTACGACTTTCCGGAGCTCGCCCGCCGTCGACCGGCCAGGGCAGGACATGAAAATCCGGCCCGCGGCCACGACGGCACACGGAGCAGCCCAGCAGCGTGCCGGGCACAGATGTCAAAGATACCCGGCCATGCAGATAGCGACGACCCGGGGGTCCCTAAGACCTCGCGCGGCGTGACAACTCGGCGGCTCGGCCGATCGGACGAGCGCCGGCGGCGGGTCGCCACGGCGGTAGCAGCGGGTATGTCGACCATGCTGCTCGGTGTCGGTTGATATCGACGTCGGTGGATATCGACGAATACTGTCCTCACCCTAGCGCGCGAACGCGCCGGCTTCGAGGATCCGGCCGAGATCCGCGCGCCGCGCACCCGTGACGAAAGGCGGCCCCGTGAACCTGCACCCCGGCGTTGTCCTCGCGGTCCTGTTCGGACTGGGCCTGGTGACGGTGGTCGGCTGGGCGATCGCCGCGCGCAGGACGTCGGTGCGACTGGCAGCCGAGCGGGCCGAGTTCGCCCGCCAGGTCGGTGCGATCGAGTACGGCAGGAGCACGGGAACCGGAACCGGCACCGACATGCCGAGCTTCGGCTACTTCCCCAATCCGCATCACGCCCGCCGCCCGTTCTCCTACGCCATGGAGTTCACCCGCGGGACGACGCGCGTGCTGGCGGCCGAGTGGCCCGCCGGCGGCGTCAACGACAACCGGCACCACGAGGGCGTCGTCCAGGTCGTCGGCCCACTGCCCGCGGACGCGCCGTACCTGATGGTCGGCAACTACCTGGGCAGTGGTTTCGACCCGGAGACCCGGGAGCCCACGCCGGTCGTGACCGACCTGCCGACCAGCGGGGGCAAACTCAAGGACCTCCGCGCCCTGACCCACGACGCGGAGTTCGCGCACCGCATCGTGACGCCGGAGCTGGCCGCGTTGTTGCACCGGCACAAGCGCGGATCGCACCTGCCGCGCGTCACGTTCGTCCGGGGCGTCCTCTCGACGGACTCCCCGAACCGCCTGAGACCCCGGGGACTCACCGAACGCGCCGACCTGCTCATCGAGATCGCCCGTCTCGTCGACCGGCAGCAACGGCAGGCCGACCAATAGCAACGCCGACCAGCAACACCGAACAGCAGCACCGACCGGCTGCACATTCCCCTGCTCAATCCATGTCACATTGAGCCGGTCTGTCGCATTCGCGAATAATGCCCCTTATGGGGGACCGTCGGGGCCTCCCCTCACGTCGCAGGAACAACGTCGGAGCGAGAGGGGACGGGCGATGAGTTTCCAGGTCGAGATCGAGGCGCTGGAGAACTACGGCAACAACCTGCAGTCGTTCTGCGAGCAGGCGACGGAGTTCGAGGACCTCACCGGACGGGCCGCCGTTCCCGATGACGCGTGGGGGCTCGTCGGCCTGATGACGAAGGGCAAGTACGACGAGGCCCTGGCCGAGCTGAAGAACCTGCTGGAGACGATGAAGGAGGGCCTGGACACGACCTCCGACAAGATGGAACTGGCGGCACGGATCTACCGCGGTTGCGAGGACGACAACCTGTTCACGCTCGGCCAGCACGAGGTGAACGTGCAGACCACGACCGAGACGCGCGTGTAGGGGGCCGCCATGACCGAGGTCAACAACATCTCCGGCAACATCGACCTGAGCACCGACGGCGACTCGGGCGGCGGTTTCTTCGGCAGCCCCGGTGACATCGCCGGCAACACGCCCGGCGTGAAGACGGCGATGAGCGGCTACGACACCGTCACCAACATCTGGCAGGGCATTCCCGAGGACCCGGACGCCGCCGACATCATGCTGCACTGCGCGGACGTCGCGACCGACGCGGCCGGCTTCGTCGCCGAGTGCGGCATGGAGGCTGCCTCGGCGGTACTCGATCCCGCCGGCTGGCTGGTCGGCAACGGTCTCGACTTCCTGCTGAGCGTGATCACACCGCTTCAGGACGCGTTGAACATGGTCACCGGCGACAGTGCGCGACTCGACGACGCGGCGGACGACTTCACGGCCATCGCCGAGGGCTTGGTCGAGTACGCGGGCGAGTTCCGCACGGTGGCCGACGAGGCGCTGCAGGACTGGAACGGCGAGGCCGCGAGCTCGGCGAAGAACGCCCTGGCCGACTTCTCGGCGGGCATCGAGGGTGTCGCCACCAGCGCGGGCGGGGTCGTCGAGATCCTGCGCCTGTCGTCGATGATCATGGAGGTCATCGAGGCCGTCATCAAGGCCATCATCACCGAGATCGTCTCCTGGCTGATCGCCCTGTGGGTGCCGGCCCTCGCCGCGGCCGTGCCCACGGCCGGCGCGTCGACGGCGGCCGCGGGCGCCGCGACAGCCCCCAAGGCGGCCTCCACGGTGTCCAACGTGACGTCGAAACTGGGCAAACTCGGCCAGGTTCTCGACAAGATCTTCGCGTTCTTCCAGCGATTCGGCAGCAGCATGGTCAAGCTGGGGCAGCGCCTCGGGGTCAAGCCGGCCACGCTCTCCGAGAAGGCGAAGACGCTGAGCAAGATCGACGGCGTGGGCGGCAAGCTGGGCAAGATCGCGACCGAAGCAGCCAAAGCGGGAGCCGGCGAACTCGGCAAGCAGACCTTCGGCATCGACCCGACGAAGCCCGTCTCGGACGGCGCGGGCGCCGCCAAGGCCATCAACGACCATTACGGCACGCTCACCGACGGCGCACAGGACCTCAAGGAGGCCCACGACGCCGGCAACATCGGCAGTGGCGATTCGGCGGAGGAGACCGAGCGGCAACTCCGCATGTAATCGAAACCGCCCCATTCCCGAGGCATTTTCACAAAACGGACATCCGTCGAGGTGGTCCTTTCGCCGAACTGCGCCGAAAGGGCCACCTCTTCCTGTGAAGCAGCCCCCTCGGCCGTATTCGGTCCGCTACAGTTCGGCGGCGAGGACACGCTGTGCGGCGCGGGGTGAGCCGAATGCGATCGAACGACGAAACCGAACTCCCCGGCCCGTCGTCAAAGGGACCCGGAAAGAGGGCCGGAGCACCGGAGGCGCCGGCCCGGCCTCGTTCGAGAGGATGGGCTCACCGGGCGTCGAGGACGGCGCCTGACCGAGGCGTACACCGTGTGGTGAGGGAGAGGGCAACATGTCAGCGGAGTTCGACCGGCTCGTCGCAGAGTTCGAGAAGTTTCAGTCCAAGCTGACCCGCATCGACGAGCAGATGTCCGGCGTCGCGGACATGCAGAGCGAGCTGTCCGAGCTCCAGGCGACGGCGTCGAACGCCGACCGGTCGGTGACGGTCGTGGCGGGTCCCGGCGGCGCGGTGATGGACATCCAGCTCACCGACAAGGCCATGAACCAGCCGCCGCAGGCGCTGGCCGCGGCGATCAAGTCGACGCTCCAGGAGGCCGTGGCCGAGGCCGCGCGCAAGCAGGCGGGCATCGTCGACAGCCACATGGGCGGCATGGGCCTGAACGTCACCGACCAGGTCATCGAGACGCAGGCCCAAGCGTTCGGGATCGCGCCCGAGGAGCTCCGTCAGCGCATGGCCGACGAGATGCCCGCGCGCGGCGGCACCCCCGCCGAGGAGGAGTACCACGAGGACTACTCCCACCAGAGCGTCTTCGACGGCGACGGCGACAGCGGCGCCGCCACCCCGCCCCCGTCCTCCGGCTCCGGCAGCGCCTCCGCGGGCGACGACTTCCTGAAGAACCTGTTCAACGACGAGGAGGGCCGCCGATGAGCGGGGCGAGCGGGTTCGGTCTCGACCCGGAGCATCTCCGCGGCTATACCCAGAACCTGGGCCAGTACAAGGGGCAGACGCAGGAGCTCGCGCAGAACGTGCATCAGGCCGATGTCGGCGACGAGTCGTGGGGCATCGTCGGCCTGTTCACGAAGCAGGGGTACACGGACCTGCTGAACGAGTTGAACTCGCACATCAAGGACATGCTGGACGGGCTCAATTCCGCGTCGGAGAAGATCAACAGCTCGGCGGAGAAGTACGAGACCGAGGAACGCGAGGTCGCTCGCCTACTGAATCAGGCCCTGACCAACATCAACGCCGCGCAAGGGGGGCCGCAGGTTGGCTGAGGTAAACGACGTCACCCAGGACGTGAACATCGAGACGAGCGACGACTCGGGTCTCATCAACACCGGTGCGATCGCGGAGAACACACCGGTCGTCGGCAGCGGCGTGGACCTGGTCAGCAAGTTCTGTGAGGGCCCCGGCGAGGACGCGTTCGAGGCCGCCAACTGGACGAAGACGCTCGCCATCGACAGCGCCGCGTTCATCAGCGAGGTCGGCGGGTTGGCCGGCGAGATCGCCGAGGACCCGCTCGGCTGGCTCATCGGCGAGGGGCTGGACTTCCTGTTGTCGGTGATCCAGCCGCTCGATGACATGCTCAAGGCGGTCACCGGGGACGGCCCGGCGCTGGAGCAGGCCGCGGGCAACTTCGGCCAGATCGGTCAGGCCTTCCAGTCGATGAGCGAGGACTTCCCATCGGTGTCCAACGAGGCGCTGGGCAGCTGGCAGGGCGACAGTGCCGACGCCGCGGGCCGACGGCTCGCCGCCTTCGCCGACGGGATCGCGGGTGTCGCGTCGAAGGCCGGCAACGTCGCCGAGGTGCTGCAGCAGTCGGCGATGGTGATGCAGGTGATCGAAGAGGTCATCAAGGCGATCATCACCGAGTTCGTCAAGTGGCTGATCCTCACCTGGGTGCCCGCCCTGCTCGCGGCCGGCCCGACGTTCGGTGGGTCGACCGCCGCAGCCGGCACCGCAACCGGCGTCAAGGCGACCACGACGGTCGCCGACACCAGCCAGAAGGTCTCGAAGCTCCAGCAGCTCCTCGGCAAGATCAAGGACTGGTTCGCCAAGATCAAGAGTTCGTTCCAGAGCCTCGGCTCGTCGCAGGGTCTCAAGGACGCCGCGGGGAAGGCCCTCGAGAAGGGCGGCTTCACCGAGGGCATGACGACCGGCGACACGTGGAAGCAGATCGGCACGGAGGTCCTCAAGGAGGGCGCCAACGAGACCGTGAAGCAGACGACCGGCATCGACGTCAAGGAGGGTGGCGACATCCTCGAAAGCGACGTCAGCAAGATTCCGGGCTTCGTCAAGACCCTCAACGACCACGAACAGGACCAGATCAGCAACGCGAAGGATCAGGCCGAGTACCAGAACGTCGGCGAGGAGCAGTCCGACAGCCGAATCCGCGGCAACCTCGACTTCTGAGGCGAACCGACGCATGGCAGTCATGGGCATCGTCGCGATCGTGGGCGCCGTGATGGCGCTGGTTGCGGGGTTTGTCGTCGGCTGGAAGCCGGCGCGGAAACGGCCGGGCGGCCTCGCGGGCACGTTGGACGCCGAGTTCCGCCGGGAGTTCGCGTCGGTCGCCGCGTTCGGCCCGCAGGACCTGGCGCGGCTGCCGTTCGGGTTCGTCCCACCGCCTCTGCGGCAGGGTGCGGCGCCGGCCGACGTGGCGGTCGCGTTCCACTATCGCGGGCGCGAGGTGCTGGCGTTGCGGCACACGGTGTACGGCACCGGCCCGGACGGTGCGCCCGTCACCTATCCCTGGACCTACGTCCAGGTGCGCGCCTCACCGACGCCCCGCCTCCGGTTGCTGGGATCCGCGGCACACCAACGTGAACCGCACCAGCCCGACACCACGGGCATGCGCCAGGTCCACATCGGACACCAGAAGTTCGACGACTCCCTCGCCGTGTTCACCGACGACGACGGCTTCGCGCGTTCGCTGTTGACCGCGCCGATCGTCGAATACCTGACCTCGGACACGCGCTACCACCACAAGCACATCTCGTTCGAGCGCGGCGTCGCCTGGCTGCGCATGCCCGCCCAGCTGACGACCGACGTGGCCTGCGTCGGCGCGGACACGCTGATCGACCTGCTCGACCGGTCACCATTGTTCGCCCACGTGCCCGCACAGCCGGGAGGTGCGCCGCGATGATGCAGGACGTGGTCGGCCCGTTCATCGGCGTCCTCATCCTCTGGGCGCTGTGCTTCCTACTCACGTTCGTCGTCGTGCGCAGCATCCGGCACGAGAAACCCCAGCAGCGGACCGAGAAGGAGAAGAGCACGCAGTCGATGGCCTCGTTCCTCGACCAGGTGCAGGCGCGGCAGTTCAGCGGCAAGGTCGGCACCCCACCGGCGTGGGGAATCGTGCCCTCCTCGGACCGTGACATGTGGGGCACCACCCGCCGCCACGAATGGGACGACGGCATCCAGTTCGACTACCGCGGCCACGAGGTGCAGGCCGTCGACTGCACGGTCAGGGTCAGCAGCACGTCGAACTCGCGCGCCGTCTACCGCTCGGAGCAGCTGTTCCAGGTGCGCACGCCGCCCTGGCCGGTGGTGCAGCTCAACGCCCGCCAACTGACGCGCTACCGCGGCGCCGGCGACCAGTTCCCCGAGATCACCCTGGGCAACCAGTTCGACCAGGCCTTCCGCATCACCGCCGAGGACGAACGGTTCGCCCGCGTCCTCCTGCAGGGCCCGGTCCTCGAGTTCCTCATGACCGACCCGCGCTGCGCCCAGTCCTGGATGATCTTCCAGGCCCACTGCCTCTGGACCGCTCGCGAAGGCAAGCTCGAACCGGCCGCCATGCTGCGGTTCATCAACCCCCTCGTCGACGTCGTCGACCGTCTCCCCCGCCAAGCCTGGGACTACCGACGATGATGGTTACCGGCCCGGCGCCACCGCCGGGTCGGTAGGCAGGGGTTCGGTGAGGGCGAGCGGGGTGATGTCGAGGCGGTCGAAGCGCCAGCCCGCGTCGGTGCGCCGCGCGCCGTAGACGTGGACGCCCGCCGCAATCGACTGGGTGGCGTCGTCGAGGACGAACACCGCGATGTCGTGCGCCCGCACGATTGCTGTGTCGCCCTCGATGTCGATGATCAGGTTCGACTTGCTGTGCAGCGTGCGCACGTACCGTTCGTGACTCCTGCGCGCGAGTTCCACCAGCTCGGCGATGCCCTCCGCCCGCCCACGTATCGACGTCACGACCACGTCGGGCGTGAACAGCGCGGTCGTGTCGTCGAAGCGTCCCTCGTCGATCCACGCGCTGTGCCGCGCGACGAGGTCGGCCAGCTCGGCGCGGTCCGCGAACTCGCGGAGTCTCTGTTCGTCCATCACGGTCACTCCATTGGTTCGACGAACGTTAGATTCGCTAGTGAACGTAGGTCGTTAGTGGGACTAACGCAAGGGTTAGGGTGTCGACATGGAGACGGGCGATGATCTGCGTTTCGATCGTGGCGAGCAGACTCCACCGAGGCTCAGGGGCCAGTTGTCGCGCTTGGTGGGGATGACGGCGGTGCAGTTGCGCCGAGTGGCGAACGAGGCGTTGGGCGACGTGGGCGCGCGCAAGGATCATTTCGTCGTGTTGGCGACGTTGGCCGAGTTCGGCCCGGCGAGCCAGTCGACGTTGTCGACGTGGACGCGGATCTACTCGAGCGATTTGGTCAGTGTCCTCAACGATTTGGCCTCCGCCGGTTTCGTCGAGCGCAGCCCGGACCCTGTGGACAAGCGCCGCAACGTCATCACCGTCACCGACGACGGCCACGCCCGCCTGGACGAGCTGGGCCGCGTCCTGGACGGCGTCAACGAGCACGTGATGGCGCCGCTGGACGCCGGCGAGCGGGCCCAACTTTTCGCGCTGCTGGAACGAATCAACGCCCGCCTGAACGAGCCGGAGCAGTGAGCAGCGGTCGTCAGAACGGTGGCGGGTCGTCGTCGTTCGGGTCGGGCGGGTCGTCCGGATCTGACGATCGCGGCGGGAGGACGGGTTCGCGCTTGTCGGTGTAGGTGACGCCGAGCGGGGTCGTGACCGACGACGTGCCGTGCAGTGGGTCGTAGTCGTGGATCCATCCGGGGGCATTCTTGAGCCCGTGGTGTCGGCGACATCGGGGCGCGGCGTTGTCGGTCGAGGTCGAGCCACCGTCCTTGGCCCACTGTTTCTGATGGTCGAAGTCGCAGTGCCGGGCGGGACGTCGACACCACGGCACGACGCACATGCGGTCGCGGACCTCGACGACCTTGCGGATCGTCGAATTCGGACGATAGGACTTCCGGCCCAGGTCAACAGGGTTGCCGGTGGCCGGGTCGCAGAGGACCTTCCGCCACACCGACTTGGGGTTGGTCATGATCTCGCGGGCATAGGTCGCCGGGATCGGTCCGACACCGTCGATCGAGACTCCCGTCTCGGACATCGAGAGGGCGGCGTCGATGGGCATGTGGAGGTAGACCATCGCGGCCGACTGCGGCACCTGAACGCCGGGGCTGTTGCCCAGCAACAGGTCCGCGAACACGTCGGCCCGGAGTTGGTCGAGGTTCCGCGAGGAGTCGGACAGTCGAAGCTTCCGAGCCATCGCGTCGACGCGCGCGTACGCGGCCGAAGCGACGTCCGAGGGCAGATCGGCCGACAGGCGCGATTGGGCGTAGACCCCGTGTTCGAGCGTGACCTTCCGACCTTCGTGCGCCATGCGCGCGGCGGCGGTCTCGGCGTCAGGGTCGACCTGTTTGACGATCTGCGACGCGTGCCAGGTCATGTTCCGCGGCTGCCACGCAGTCAGCGACAATTGAGAAAGCTTCTCCTCAAGTAGTCGATCGACCTCAAGGGCATCGGAATTGGAGATCGGCGCGACAACGTTCAGCACCCGTTCAGCGCAATACCGATCCACGCGCCCCTCGCGCATCGACTGCAACAGCCGAGGCATGCGATAAGTCAAAGCCAAAGCGGTATGAATCCGATCCAAAACACCCTGCGGAGACAGTCGAAGCTCAGGCGCCAGCGCCTCAGCCAGCGACCGCCGCTCCAGCGAATCAGACGACGACCCGTCGTCGAGCGAAGCAAGAAACGACACCTCAGCAGCATCAGCCCGAGCCCGCAAAGCAAGCACCGACCGAGCCTCGTCGACAATCCCCTCAACATCTCTCACGCAGCCAATAATACCGAACAACTGATCGACAATAACCACCCACAAGCATGACGAAGAACCACTACGCAAAGTGACCCACACGTCCCCGAAAAACGCCACCGCCGAAGCGAAGCAAGGCCAACTCCGCCAACCAACCCACCCACAAATCCGCCCCCGCGAAGTGTCATCCCGTCGACCTAAAACCAAACCATCACACTGCAGTCAGGGCGCAACCCACAACGAAACCGCAGCCAAACCCGAAAACCTTGCGCCCTGACTGCAG
>NZ_MKKE01000040.1 GCF_001942305.1 Saccharomonospora sp. CUA-673
ACACCTCAGCAGCATCAGCCCGAGCCCGCAAAGCAAGAACCGACCGAGCCTCGTCAACAATCCCCTCAACATCTCTCACGCAACCACTATACCGAACAAATGATCGACATTCACCACCCACAAGGACGACGAACAACCACCACGCAAAGTAACAAAACATCCCCGAAGAATCGACACCGCCGAAGCGAAGCAAGGCCAAACCCGCCAACCACCCACTCCACCCACAAACCCGCCCCCGTGAAGTGCCATCCCGTCGACCTAAAGCCGAACCATCACACTGCAGTCAGGGCGCAACCCGAAACCAAACAGGCGCCCAACAACGAAACCTTGCGCCCTGGCTGCAGTGTGATACCCCAAACGAGAGGTCGACGGGATGACACTTCCCCCGGCGGCAAAGCCGCCCCACCATCCCGGAGACCTGCCCGCCGGCGAGGCATCCCCTACCCCAAAGCAACAAAACCGCGCCGCGACCTGCCAACACAACGACGCGAGATGCCAACACACCGCCGCAACCCGCCCCCACGGCCCCCACGGCACCCCCACCTCCCGATCCTCACACCTCCAGGACGAAGGCGAAGAGGGGTACGTGGGGATGCGGGGCCCAGTCGCGTTCGGGTGCGCGGCGGAATCCGAGGCGTTGGTAGATGCGGTGTGCGGTGTGCATGCGGTCGCGACTGGAGAGGACGACGGTGGTGATGCGGCGTGTGCGGGCGATGTCGAGTACGGCGCGGGTGAGTGCTTCGCCGACGCCGCGGCCTTGAGCGTGGGGTGACACGGCGAGCATGCGGAATTCGAGTTCGCCGGGTCGTGCGACTTCGGCCTTGGGTGAGCCGGCTTCGACGACGGTGACGGATCCGAGGACGGCTTCGTCGTCGTCGACGGCGACGAGTACCTCGCCGCTGGCGGCGCGGCTGTCGACGTCGCGCAGGCTGGCTGCGTAGGCGGGTTCGTCGTCGAGGTGCCCACCGGCGGTGTAGGCGGCGACGGTGAGGTCGCCGATCGCGGCGTACTCGACGGGCACCGCCCGCCGAACCCGAACCTCACTCATCGACTGCCCACCTCTCGCGCCCCCGCAACGCCAACACGGCGACGCCAACTGCCAACACGGCGACGTGGGGTGCTGACACGGCGACGTGGGGTGCTGACACGGCGCGCGCGAACGCTGACCTCACTCATCGGTGTCGTCAGGGGCCAGTTCGGCGATGTCGCGGGCGGCGTCGGGGCCTTGCTCGAGCAGCACGGTGAGGCCGTTCTCGTCGAGGACGGGCACCTTGAGCTGGAGGGCCTTGTCGTATTTGGACCCGGGTGCGTCGCCGACGACGACGAACGCCGTCTTCTTCGACACGACCCGGCGGCCTTGCCACCGCGGGCCATGATGGCTTCCTTGGCCTCGTCACGGGAGTAGGTCTCGAGCGAGCCGGTGACCACGATGGACAGTCCTTCGAGGTGGCGCGGGATGGACGTGTCGCGTTCGTCCTCCATGCGCACGCCCGCGGCGCGCCACTTCTCGACGATCTCCCGGTGCCAGTCGACGGCGAACCATTCCCGCACGGCCGTGGCGATCGTGGGCCCGACGCCGTCGACGTCGGCGAGTTCGGCCTCGTCGGCCGCGTCGATCCGTTCGACGGTGCCGAACTCGCGCGCCAACGCCTGGGCGGCGGTGGGTCCGACGTGCCGGATCGACAGTCCGACGAGGACCTTCCACAGCGGACGGTCCTTGGCCGAGTCCAGGTTGGCCAGCAGGCGGGCGCCGTTGGCGGACAGTTCGCCCGCCTTGGTGACGAACAGGTCGACCTGCAGGAGTTTCTGTTCGTCGAGGTCGAACACGTCGCCCTCGTCGGTCACCACGCCGGCTTCCAACAGCGCCGCGGCGGCCTCGTAGCCGAGCACCTCGATGTCGAAGGCGCCGCGGCCGGCGAGGTGGAACAGCCGTTCCCGCAGCTGCGCGGGGCACGTCCGCGAGTTCGGGCAGCGGATGTCGACGTCGCCCTCCTTCTGGTGGGCGAGCCGGGTCCCGCATTCGGGGCAGTGGCTGGGCATGACGAACGCGCGTTCGTCGCCGGTGCGCACGTCGACGACCGGACCGAGCACCTCGGGGATCACGTCGCCCGCCTTGCGGATGACGACCCGGTCGCCGATGAGCACGCCCTTGCGTTCGACCTCCTCGGCGTTGTGCAGGGTGGCCATGGCGACGGTCGAGCCGGCGACCTTCACCGGCTCCATCACGGC
This sequence comes from Saccharomonospora sp. CUA-673, assembly GCF_001942305.1. Taxonomy (GTDB): domain Bacteria; phylum Actinomycetota; class Actinomycetes; order Mycobacteriales; family Pseudonocardiaceae; genus Prauserella. The sequence continues at coordinate 2,230 of NZ_MKKE01000040.1, forward strand.
GTACGGCGTGACCCGGCCGGTGCGGCCGACGTTGACCCGGATGTCCTGCAGCCGGGTCGTGGCCTCTTCCGGCGGGTACTTGTAGGCGATCGCCCAGCGCGCGCCCGGGCCGTGGCGCCGAGGCGGCGCTGCTGCGCGACGTCGTCGACCTTCACCACGACGCCGTCGATCTCGTGCTCGGCGTCGTGCCGGTGCGCGCCCCAGTACTCGATGTGCTCGACGAGCCCTTCGGCGCCGTCGATCGTCCGGCTGTTCCCGGACACGGGCAGTCCCCACGCCGCCAGCGCGTCGTAGGCCTCCGACTGGCGCGCCGGTTCGAAACCCTGCCGCCGGCCCAGGCCGTGGCAGATGAGCCGCAGCGGCCGCGTGCGGGTGACCTTCGGGTCCTTCTGCCGCAGCGATCCGGCGGCGGCGTTGCGCGGGTTGGCAAACGGCGGTTTGCCCGCGTCGACCAGGCCCGCGTTGAGTTCGGCGAACTCCTCGAGGCGGAAGTAGATCTCGCCGCGGATCTCGACCAGGTCGGGCACGGGGAACTCGTCGGTGCCGGTGAGCCGGTCGGGCACGTCCTCCATGGTGCGCACGTTGAGGGTGACGTCCTCGCCGGTGCGCCCGTCGCCGCGGGTGAGGGCGCGGGTGAGTTTGCCGTTCTCGTAGAGCAGGTTCACGGCCAGCCCGTCGATCTTGAGTTCGCACAGGTAGCGCGCGCTGCCGCCGATCTCCTTCTCGACCCGGTCCACCCAGGCGCGCAGCTCGTCGACGTCGAACGCGTTGTCGAGGCTGAGCATCCGTTCGAGGTGGTCGTGGGCGACGAACTCGGTGGAGAACGTGCCGCCGACCTTCTGCGTCGGCGAGTCCGGCGTCGCCAGCCCCGGGTAGCGGCGCTCCAGCTCCTCCAGCTCGCGCAGCAACGTGTCGAACTCGCCGTCGGAGATCGTCGGCGAGTCCAGCACGTAGTACCGGAACTGGTGCCCGGTGACCTCCTCGGTCAGCGCGGCGTGCCGTTCCCGCGCGTCGCCGGGCACGTCGTTGATGTCCTCCGCCACGGGTGCCCCCTCGTCGGGCACGTTCGCGGGGACCGGGGTGTCCTGGACGTCCTCACTGCTCACGGTCATTGAGCGTAGTCAGGGGTACCGACATTCCGCCGACCCGCTCCACCGCGTGAGCGACGTCCCCACGCGCGACCGGCGACCACCGTATGCTGACCCCGATGACCGCGCCCTCGAGTTCCACGCCCCACGACGCGCTGGCCCGCCTGCGGGCGATGGCCGCGGACGGGACGTTGGCGCGGCTCTGCGCCGAGCATCACGTCGACCTCCTCGTCGCCCACGGCAGCGCCGTCGACCCGGAACCGCTGCGCCCACCGCGCGACCTCGACCTGGCCTACCTGACGACGCGGCGGGAGCGGGTCGACCGGCTCGCGCTGACCAACGCCCTGCTCGCCGCGCTGCGCTTCGACGACCTGGACCTGATGAACCTCAACGGTGCGAACCCCGTGGCGATGGCACGAGCACTCGGCCCCGGGCGCAACGAGGTGCTGTACGAGGCCGAGGACGGCCTGTTCGCCACCATGCAGATCGCCGCACTCAAGATGGAGATGGAGACCCGCTGGATGCGCCGACGTGACCTCGAACTGATGGCGGAGCGCTGAACGACGTCGTAGTCGCGGTCGAGCGACGCTACTGCTTGCCCGTGTCCGGGTCGGCCGGGTCGTCGGAGCCGGCACCGTCCGGGTCGTCGGGGACGCCGGCGAGGCGGCGGACCATGGTGCGGAACTCGACCAGGGTCACCGTGTTGCTGGGCTCCTGCACGGCGGTCTCCACGCGGCGCAGCCGTTCGGCGGCCAGGCGCTCCCCGAGCGTCACGTCGAGCGGCAGGAACGTCATGGTCCGCTGCGTCGACTCGTCGACCTGCTCGAACAGCGGATGGTGCACGGCGACGTCCACCAGGCCCGTGTCGTCGTCGGTCTGCGCCACGACCCGCGTCTGCCCCAGTTCGAACCGCCGGCCGGCGAAGTTCACCGCCACCCCCGACGGATCGGGCACCGGCGGCACCGAGTCGTGGTACTCCCAGATCGCGTCGTCCGGCGGCGCCGCGGCCTTCCACGCGTCGGTGTACGGCCGCAGTTCGGGGTCCTCCCTGCCGCTGACCACCAGGGCGTAGATCGCCCGCCGTCCGCGGTCCAGGCTGAACTGCAGACCCGGGTGCACCGCGGCCACCGGTTCGACAATCAGGTTCTCCGCGCGCTCGCTGTCGCCCTCCCCCAGTGCCGCGCTCAGATGCGGCAGCAACTCCGCCCACGTCCGCCAGAAGTCGGCGGCCGCGGCGTGCGGATCGTCCGGGACGGCCTGCTCGGGCCACGGCGTCCGCGGATCCGGCATGTCCCCCATCGCATCCGCACCGGCCCGGTCAGCAGCGCCGTCCTCGCCGGAACGGCGTTTCCTACGGAACCACCCCATGATGTCCCCCTTCTACCACCGCTCGGGCGGCTCGACGAACGCCTTCCCGACGTCCCGGGTCAACGACAATGCCCGACGCAACCAGCCACCCGTCGCGCCGGCCAGCCCGCACGTCGGCGTCACGAACGTCCGCTCGGCGAGGATCGACCGGTTGAAGCCCAACCGATCCACCAGGTCCAGCGCCGGCCGTGCCACCTCGTCCAGGCTCGGGTCCACCGCGGGCGGCTGCCCCGGAATCAGTCCCAGGCCGAGGCGCACCCCGGCGTCCCACGCCTCGCCGAGCTCGTCGAGCAGCGCGCCGGGTGCGCCGTCGAGCAACGTCCCGTCGAGCGCGATCGCGTCGGCGCCGGCGGACCGCAGCAGCGCCACCGGCGGGCGGCGGGCGCACGTGTGCACCACCACCGGGTTGCCCGTGATCTCGGCGGCCGCGGTGAACGTGCGGCGCAGCAGCTCGCGCGCGTCCGGTTCCGGCACGGCGCCGACCGTGCCGTAGCCCGACGCCGTCGGCAGCGAGCCGGCGAGCACGTCGGGCAGCATCGGCTCGTCGAACTGCACCACGACGCCCGCACCGGTGCGGTCGGACAGCTCGGCCACGTGCGCGGCCAGGCCTTCGAGCAGCGAGTCGACGACGTCGCGGGTCGCGCCCCGGTCGGTGAGCACCCGATGTCCGCGGGCCAGTTCGACGCCGGCCGCGAGCGTCCACGGCCCCGCGACCTGCGTCTTCACGGCCCACGGCGTGCCGCCTGCGTGCTCGGCGGCCTCGGTGACGGCGTCGACGTCCCAGCGCATCAGGTCCACCGCGCGCCGGTGCTGATGGCCCGGCCGCTGCGCGATCCGGTACCCGGTGGGCACGACGTCCACGGCGATGTCGACAAGCAGACCCGCGGTGCGGCCCAGCAGGTCGGCGCCGACACCGCGCGCGGGCAACTCGGGAAGGTGGGGCAGGTCGGGCAGCTCGCCGAAGACGATCGCCGCGGCCTCCGCGACGTCCGTACCCGGCATCGAGCCGATCCCGGTGGCCATGCCCTGCGGCCATGCTCGCTCACTCACGACCCCGATTGTTTCCCATCGGCCCGCGGCCGGCCGCGGGGCCCGGGGCACCGGCCGGCTACCCGTCCGGGTGCCCCAGCAGCTCGGCGAATCGCTCCGCGCCCGGCGACTCGACGGGGAAATGCCCGGCGCCTTCCAGCGGCACGTACTGCTTGGGGGCGGCGATCCGGTCGAAGAACCGCAGGCTCAGCTCCGCCGGGGTCCACCGGTCGTCGGCCGGATGCGCCAGCACGACCGGGGTGGAGGTCGCGTCCTCGGGTTCGACGGCAGGCTGTGAGTCGAAGAAGCTGCGGAAGAAGCCCAACGGCATCCGGCCCCCACCGCCGCGACGATCGCGCAGCACGACGTCGGCCAGCTCCGGATCATTGGCGATCGCGCGCATGTTCGTCAGCCACGGCAACGGAACCCGGACCCCGGCCAACGGTCCCGCGGCGGCCCGCAACACGGGTCGCGCGAGCGGGCCCATCCACCGGAACCGGGCGGCGGCCGCGCGGGCGCCGGCGTCGTTGGGGTCGAGCAGGCACGTCACGATCAGGCGATCGACCGCGTTCGTGCGGGTGGCCACCTCGTAGGAGAGCATGCCGCCGACACTGGCGCCGAGCAGCCACAATGGACCGTCGTGCCGCTGCCGGTGCTCCACCGTCAGATCACGCGCCAGCGCGACCCAGTCGGGATAGCGGATCGCCGATCTGTTCGGCACGCGGGTGTGCCCGTAACCGGGCATGTCAGGAACCACCACGTGCACACCACGTTGTGCAGCCAACGCCGCGAACGGCCACATCAGCGCCGCATGGCCGCCGGCGCCGTGGAACGCGATCGCGTGGACATCGGCGTCCGGGTCGCCGATCCGCTCCACGTGGACGTCCGCATCGCGCCACCGCCACCACGTCGACTCGCGCCGCGGCGGCGGTTCGGCGCGCAGACTCTCGGGCAGGAAACGGCGGTAAACTTCGTGCATACGACTGTCCTCGTCCATACACCCATCCCAGCCTCCGCCCGGAGGCGTGACAACTCGCATTGGGACCCCATGGACACGCCCCGAAAACACCCGCGTCAGCAGCGCTCCCGCGCCACGGTCGAGGCCGTGCTCGAGGCGGCTGCTCAGGTTTTCGAACGCGAGGGCATGGCCGCGACCACCAACCGCATCGCCGAACGCGCCGGGTTCTCCATCGGCACGGTGTACCAGTACTTCCCCAACAAACACGCGATCCTCGCCGCCCTCGCCGAACGGCACATCGACGACGCGGCCACGCAGTTGCGGGCCACGTTCGCCGAACTCGACGCGGCGAACGCCGGTTGGAAGGAGACGGTGCACGCGGTCTGCACGACACTGGCCCGGCTGCACGCCGACCGCCCGCGGCTCCACACGGTGCTCTACGACCTGGCACCGCGCGTACCCGAGGGCGTCGCCCGGTTGCACACCCTGCACGCCGAGACGACCGCGGCCGTCGCAGCCGCGCTGCGCCGGTGCGGTGCCGACACCGGGGTGGATCCCGAGCACACGGCCGCACTGGTGGTCCACACCGCCGAGGCGACCCTGCACCGCGTGCTGCTCACCGACTCCGTGTCCGACTCTGCGCCCGACCCCGTGTCCAGCCCCGCGTCCGGCCCCGCGTCCGGCGCCGATGTGGCCGACATCGCCGAACGCCTCGCCGCGACCCTGCTGGCCCTCGTCCCCGCGCCTACGCGCTGAAGCGGTCCCGCAGTTCGCGTTTGAGGATCTTGCCGGAGGCGTTGCGCGGCAGGTCGTCGACGAAGTGCACCTGCTTGGGCACCTTGAACGGCGCCAGCCGCTCCTTGACCCACTGCGTCAGCTCCGCCGCGTCCGGCGCGTCCGGGCCGGCGTCCTTGGTGACCACGACCGCGGTGATCGCCTCGATCCACCGCTCGTCCGGCAGGCCCACGACCGCCACCTCGCCGACCGCCGGATGCGTGTACAGCGCGTCCTCGACCTCCCGCGAGGCCACCATGACCCCGCCGGTGTTGATGACGTCCTTGATGCGGTCGACGACGAAGATGTAGCCCTCCTCGTCCACCCGCACCAGGTCACCGGAGTGGAACCATCCTCCCCCGCCGGCTACGCCCTCGTTGGCGGGGCGCCCCCACTGCCGGCTACGCCCTCATTGGCGGGGGGACCCCCATTCCCGCCACCAAAAACTTCAGCCGACTCCTCGGGTTTGTCCCAGTAGCCGAGGCACAGCTGCGCGACCGGTAAACGATCTCGCCCTCGCCACCCGGCTCCACGTCGTTGCCGTCGGTGTCGACCACGCGCGCCTCGACGAACAACACCGGCCGCCCTGCCGAATCGGGGCGCGTGTCGTGGTCCTCGGGGCGCAGCACGCACGCCAACGGCCCGATCTCCGACTGGCCGAAGCAGTTGTAGAACCCCAGTTCCGGCAACGTGGTGCGCAGCCGTTCGAGAATCGGCCCCGGCATGATCGAGGCCCCGTAGTACGCCTTGCGCAATGTGGACAGATCGCGGGTGCCGAAGTCCGGGTGGTTGGCGAGCGCGACCCACAGGGTGGGCGCGGCGAAGAACGCGCCGTGCCGGTCGTCGGCCATGCGCCGCAGGATGTCGGCCGGGTCGGGCGTCTCGACGATCGTGTTGGTCGCCCCGACCGCCAGCCACGGCAGCAGGAACACGTGCATCTGCGCCGAGTGGTACAGCGGCATCACGTGCAGCGGCGCGTCGTCGGCGGTCAGGTCGAGGTCGACGATGCACGACAGGTACTCGTGCACCAGCGCGCGATGGGTCATCATCGCGCCCTTCGGCCGCGACGTCGTGCCCGACGTGTAGAGCAGCTGGGCCAGATCGGTGTCGGCGACCGTGACGTCGAGCTCCGGCACCTCGCCCGCACCGGCGGCGGCGAGCAGCGAGTCGTCGGCGTCGCGGAGCGGCACGACCCGGTCGACGTCGAGGTCGAGGTCGTCGAGGTGGCCGCGCAGAGCCGGGTCGGCAAGCACCGTCCGGCTGCCCGACTGCGTCACCAGATAGGCCAGCTCGGCGCCGGTCAGGTTGTAGTTGACCGGCACGTGCACCAGGCCCGCGCGGGCGCACGCGAGGAAGCCGATGAGGTAGGCGTCGGAGTTCTTGCCGTACGCCGCGACCCGGTCGCCGTGGGCCAGTCCGAGCGACAGCAGGTGCGCCGCGGCGCGCGTGACGGCGGCGTCCAGTTCGGCGTAGGTCCACGTGCGGTCGGCGAACCGCACGGCCACGCGGTTCGGGGTGCGCGACGCGCTCCGCCGCGGGACGTCCGCGATCGTGCTCGACAGGCTGGCAGGCGGGGCCGCAGCTGCGGCGAGCCCTGGGTTCGGCATCGAACTCCTCCGTGATCGCGTTCGCGACCGGCATGGTCGATGACGATCTTCCCCCAGGTGCGCCGCACCGTTCAACACCCGCCCGCGGCGGGCGGGTGTTTCAGGCGGTGGCGGCGATCTTGGCGCTGCCGAGGACCACGTCGCCGGCCTCGGCGTCGGGGCGGTACATCACGGCGACCTGACCGGGGGCCACGCCCGTGAGCGGCTCGTGCAGCGACATCCGCACCTCGTCGCCGTCGGCCTCGGCGACCGCGGGCGCCATGCCGCCGTGCGCGCGCACCTGCACGACGCACTCGGTCGGCCCGTCCAACCGGCGCTGCGACGGCCAGATCGCGCGGTCGGCGTCGATCCGCGAGACGGCCAGCTCCTGCGACGAGCCGACCTTCACGGTGCCGGACACCGGCTCGAGCGAGAGCACGTACCGCGGCTTTCCGTCGGACGCGGGCGCGTCGATGCCCAGGCCCTTGCGCTGGCCGACGGTGAAGCCGTGCACACCCGTGTGGCGGCCGAGCACCGCACCGGTGTCGGCGTCGACGAGGTCACCGGGACGCTCACCGAGACGCGACTCGAGGAACTTCTTCGTGTCGCCGTCGGGGATGAAGCAGATGTCGTGGCTGTCCGGCTTGTCGGCCACGGCGAGCCCGCGCTCGGTCGCTTCGACGCGCACGTCCGGCTTGCGCGAACCTCCCAACGGGAACATCGCGTGCCGCAGCTGCTCGGGGGTGAGCGAGGCCAGCACGTACGACTGGTCCTTGTCCTCGTCGGCGCTGCGCCGCAACTCCGGCACACCATCCACAACGGACAGGCGCGCGTAGTGGCCCGTGCAGACCGCGTCGAACCCCAGACCGACGGCCTTCTCCAGCAACGCCTCGAACTTGATCTTCTCGTTGCACGTCATGCACGGGTTCGGGGTGCGGCCCGCGGCGTACTCGCCGACGAACGTCTCCACGACCTCCTCGGTGAACCGCTCCGCGAAATCCCAGACGTAGAACGGGATCCCGAGGATGTCGGCGGCCCGGCGGGCATCGCGCGAGTCCTCGATCGTGCAGCACCCGCGCGCGCCGGTGCGCAGGGTGCCGGGCTTGGCTGACAACGCAAGGTGCACGCCGGTGACGTCGTGTCCGGCCTCGACCGCCCGCGCGGCCGCCACCGCCGAATCCACACCCCCGCTCATCGCGGCCAGTACGCGCATGGGCTCATGCCTCCTGCTTCTGCTTGCGCATGCCGGTCAGCCCGGCCTGACGTGCGCGGTCGACGACGCCCCGCAGCTCGCGGGCCACGGCGTCGACGTCCTCGCGCGTGGACGTGTGGCCCAGGGAGAACCGCAACGACCCGCGTGCCGCGGTCGCGTCGGCGCCCATCGCCGTGAGGACATGGCTCGGTTCGGCGACCCCGGCCGTGCACGCCGAGCCGGTGGAGCATTCGATGCCCTTGGCGTCGAGCAGCATCAGCAGGCTGTCGCCTGCGCAGCCCGGGAACGTGAAGTGGGCGATGCCGGGCAACCGGTCCGGCGAGTCGGCGGGCAGGCCGTTGAGCACCGCGTCCGGCACCTCCGCGCGCACGGCGGCGATGAGGTCGTCGCGCAGCTTCGTCAGCTGGCCGGCGGTGACCGGCAGCTGTTCGGTGGCCTCGCGCACCGCGGTGGCGAAGGCGTGCACGCCGGGCACATCGAGCGTGCCGGAGCGGACCTCGCGCTCCTGACCACCGCCGTGCAGCAGCGGCAGGCACGAGGTCGACCGGTCGAGCAGCAGCGCGCCGACGCCGTACGGGCCGCCGATCTTGTGCCCGGTGAGCGTGAGCGCCTGGGCGCCGCCGGCCGCGAAGTCGACGTCGACGCCGCCGACGGCCTGCACGGCGTCCGTGTGGAGCGGGATGTCGTGCTCGCCGCACACGGCGGCGATGTCGGCGACCGGGTTGACGGTGCCGACCTCGTTGTTGGCCCACATGACGGTGGCCAGGGCCACGTCGTCCGGCCCCGAGTCGAGGGCGGCCCGCACCGTCTCCGGGTGCACGCGGCCCGTGGCGTCGACCTCGAGCCACGTCAGCTCGGCGCCCTCGTGGTCGGCCAGCCACGTCACGGTGTCCAGGACGGCGTGGTGCTCGACGGCGCTGACCAGGATGCGCCTGCGCCGCGGGTCGGCGTCCCGCCGCGCCCAGAAGATGCCCTTGATGGCGAGGTTGTCACTCTCCGTGCCGCCGCCGGTGAAGATCACCTCGGACGGCCGGGCCCCCGTGGCCTCCGCGACCACCTCGCGCGCCTCCTCGACGACGCGCCGCGCGCGCCGTCCCGAGGAATGCAGCGACGACGCGTTGCCCACCGTGGACATCGCGTCGGTCATCGCGGCGATCGCGGCCGGCGACATCGGGGTCGTCGCCGCGTGGTCGAGGTACGTCATCGCCTGCCCAGGGTAGTCGCCGACCCATGGACAACGCTCCGGCACCGGTGGGTGAGGTACCTGTGGGGTGCACCCGGGCCGCCGTGTCAGCACCCCACGTCGCCGTGTCAGCAGTTGGCGTCGCCGTGTTGGCACCTCGCGTCGCCGTGTTGGCGTTCTGTACACGTGAGGCGCGCACTCCCCCTGCAGCCAGCCCGCCGGCCGCGGCCAGCACCGTCAGCACGGCGCAGAAGACGACGATCGCCGTGCCCGGGGCCGACGCCCCGGCGAACACGCCGAGCAACACCCCGCCGAAACCGATGACCAGGGCCGACGTCACCCAGTCGCCCAGCTGCATCGACGCGCTGGCGAACCCGCGTTCGCCCTCACCGGCATGCCGCAACATCAACAGCTGCAGCGAGGGGAAACCGAGCCCCATGCCCGCCCCGCCGACGGCCGAGGCCACGAACGCCACCCAACCGGGCCACCCCGGCAACGCGACGCACCCGAACAACGCGATCGACACCGCGACCAGGGCGAAACCCGCACGCACGAGGCGGGTGCGGTCCCAGTCCGGGTACCGGCCCTGCACCGCCGAGCCCAGCGACCAGCTCACCGCCGCCACCGTCAACGGCAGCCCCGCGAGCGCGGGCGCGTAGCCGTGCACCGTGGTCATCGTCAGCGGTTGGTATGCCTGCAGGCCGGCGAACGTGGCCGCCAGCAACGCCCGCGAGCGCACGACGCCCGGCAGCCCCGGACGGCCGGTGAGCGTGCCGGCCGGCAGCAACCGCCGCACCGCCACCCCTACGGCCACCAGTCCCGCCGCGCCGTAGGCCAGCGCCGGCCCCGACGGGTGCTGCGCGGCCCACGTCAAGGCGGCCACCCCGGTCGCGGCCATCACCGCGACGCCCACGCTCGCCACCCGCGCCGGCGACTCGGCAGGCCGGTATGCCGCGAACCGGCGCAGCACCGGCAACCACAGCACCATGCCGATCGGCACCAACGGCGCCAGCCCGTAGAAGACCCACCGCCACCCCACGCGTCCGTGACGAACCCCGCGATCGGCGGACCGACCACCGCCGGCAGCACCCATGCCGCCGCGTTGGCCGCGTACACCACGGGCCGCTCCCGGTCGGTGAACACCAACGCGACCAACAGCGACGTCGCCACCAGCACCGTGCCCGTCCCCAGCCCCTGCAGGAACCGGCCCAGCAGCAACATCGCCATCGACGGCGCGAACCCGGCCACGAGGAGCCCCACCAGGAACACCGCCGGGCCCGCGACCAACGACGGCACCGGTCCCCTGCGGTCGCACACCCGTCCCGACAGCACCGTCGCGACCACGCTCGCCACGAGGAACGCCGTGAACGGCCACGAATAGAGCCCGCCACCGTCCAGGTCGGCGACCATCGTCGGCATCGCCGTCGCCACGCCGAGGTTCTCGAACGCCATCAGCGTCACGATCAGCAGCAAGCCCGCCGTCGTCGTCCGGTGCTCCCGGCTCCACAGGACGCTGCGCCCGGCCGTCTCGGAGGTCGACGGCTCGGGTGCGGAGGCCTGGGGTGTCGTCACCCGGTAAGCCTGCAATCTCCAGCGCACTCGAGGTCCAGACCCGAATCCGGTCGCCGTGTCAGCACCCCACGACGCCGTGCCAGCAGTTCACGTCGCCGTGTTGGCACCCCACGTCGCTGTGTTGGGGCCGGACGGGTGTTGATCCAGGGCTCGCGACAATGCCAGGCTCGAATCGTCCGCAACGGGGCGCGACGTAACGGAGGCTCGCCGCACATGACCGAGTACCTGAACGAGACCGTGTTCACCTGGGGCGCCACGCCGCTGAAGTTCGGCGCGGGCGCGGTCGACGAGATCGGCTGGGACCTGGCCAAACTCGGCGCACAACGTGTACTCATCATCACCGACCCCGGCGTCGCCGCCACCGGGTTGCCCTCCCGCGTCGCCGACGCCGCCAAGGCCGGCGGCCTCACCGTCGACATCTTCGACCGCGTCCACGTCGAACCCACCGACGACAGCATCCGCGACGCGATCGCCTACGCCGGCGAATCCACCTGGGACGGCTTCATCGGCGTCGGCGGCGGCTCCGCCATCGACACCGCCAAGGCCGTCAACCTCTACACGACCCACCCCGCCGACCTCTACGACTACGTCAACAAGCCCATCGGCGAAGGCCTCGCCCCGCCCGCACCGCTCAAACCGCTCGTCGCCGTCCCCACCACCGCCGGCACCGGGTCCGAAACCACTCCGGTGTGCGTCATGGACTTCCTCGAGCTCCAGGTCAAGTCCGGCATCAGCCACCCGTACCTGCGCCCCGACCTCGCCGTGATCGACCCGCTCCTCACGCTGTCGATGCCGCCCGAGGTGACCGCGGCCAGCGGCATGGACGTCCTGTGCCACGCGCTCGAGTCCTACACCGCGCGGCCCTTCCACTCCTTCGCCCGGCACACGCCCGAGACCCGCGTCGCCTACAACGGGTCCAACCCGATCTCCGACGCGTGGACCGAACAGGCCCTGACCCTGCTCGCCCGGTCGTTCCGCAAGGCCGTCCTCAACGGCGGCGATCTCGAGGCCCGCACCGACATGATGCTCGCCGCGACCTTCGCCGGCATGGGGTTCGGCAACGCCGGCGTCCACATTCCCCACGCCTGCGCCTATCCCATCGCCGGTCGCGTCCGCGAGTACCGACCCGGCAACTATCCCCAGGACGTCGCACTCGTCCCCCACGGCGAATCCGTATCCCTCACCGCACCCGCGGCATTCCGCTTCACCTTCCCCACCGACCCCGGCAAACACCTCCACGCCGCCGACATCCTCGACCCTCGCGGCGCCGACACCACCCGCGACGAACGCGAACGCCTCCCCCAGGTCCTCACCTCACTGATGCGCGACATCGGCATCCCCAACGGCCTGTCCGGCGTCGGGTACACCGCCCACGACGTCCGCCCGCTCGTCGAGGGGACCATGCAGCAACAACGCCTCCTCGCCGTCACACCCCGCACCGCGACGGAGGAGGACATCGAAGCCGTCCTCACCGAGTCGCTCGAGAACTGGTGAGCACCGACCGCCTACGGTGGGGCCCGTGAGTGATCTCGTCAGTGATCTCCGGGCCTCCGTCAGCGGCGACGTCGAGGCAGGCCCCACCGCGCGCGCCGTGTTCAGCATGGACGCGTCCAACTATCGGCACGCGCCTCGTGCCGTCGTGTTCCCCCGCGACGCCGACGACCTCGCCGCCGTCCTCCGCGTGTGCCGCGACCACCGGGTGCCGGTCACCGCGCGCGGTGCCGGCACCAGCATCGCCGGCCAGGCCGTCGGACCCGGCGTCGTGCTCGACCACACGCGGTACATGAACCGCATCCTCGACATCGATCCCGACGGCCGCACCGCCCGCGTCCAGCCGGGCGTCGTCCTCGACACCCTGCGCGCCGAGGCGTCCCGCCACGGCCTCACCTTCGGACCGGACCCGTCCACCCACAGCCGCTGCACCCTCGGCGGCATGATCGGCAACGACTCCTGCGGTTCGCACTCCGTCGCCTGGGGCCGCACCACACACAACGTGGTCGCACTCGACATCCTCACCGCCGACGGCACCGCCATGACCGTCGACAGCGACAATCCCGACAGCACCCCGGACAACGCGCACACCCGTGCGCTGCGCCGACTCGTCGACGACAATCTCGCCACCATCCGCCAGGGATTCCCCGCCCTGCCCCGGCGCGTGTCGGGCTACGCCCTCGACCGGCTCCTGCCCGAGAACGGTTTCGACCTCGCCCGCGCCCTCGTCGGCACCGAGGCACCTGCGCCCTCATCACCGAAGCCACCGTCCGGCTCGTGCCCGCCCCCGCGGTGCGCGTGCTCCTCGTCGCCGGCTACGCCGATGACGTCGCCGCCGCCGACGCCGTCCCGCACGTCCTGCCGCTCCGGCCGCTCACCCTCGAGGGCATGGGCGCCGACATGATCGACGCCCTGCTCGTGCGTGGCCGCCGGCCCGCCGCGCTCGACCGGCTCCCCGACGGCGGCGGCTGGCTGTTCATCGAGATCGGCGGCGACGACCCGGCCGACGCGCACGCCAACGCCGAACGCGTCGCCGCCGTCCTCGCCGACCGCACCGGCGCCGCCACGTCCATCGCCGCCGACCCCCGCGACCAGAAACAGCTGTGGGGTATCCGTGAGGCGGCCTCCGGTATCGCCACCCGCATCCCCACGGCCGACGGCAGCACCGAGGCCTGGCCCGGCTGGGAGGACGCCGCCGTGCCGCCGGAACGGCTCGGCGCCTACCTGCGCGAGTTCCGCGCCCTCCTCCTCGACCACGGCCTGCGGGGCATCCCGTACGGACATTTCGGTGAGGGCTGCGTCCACGTGCGCATCGACTTCGAACTCACCACCGAGGACGGCCGCGCCCGATTCCGCGCGTTTATGGAGGACGCCGCCGACCTCGTCGTCGCCCACGGCGGATCGTTGTCCGGCGAACACGGCGACGGGCAGGCGCGCGCGGAACTGCTGCCGCGCATGTACTCCCCGGAGATCCTGCGTCTGTTCGAGGCCTTCAAGGCGATCTGGGACCCCGACGACCTGCTCAACCCCGGCGTGCTCGTGCGCCCGCGCGCGATGGACGCCGACCTGCGCTTCGACGGGCCCGTCCGCGAGCTTCCGCTGACGCTGCGCTATCCGCACGACGGCGGCTCGCTGGCCGTGGCCACGCGGCGCTGCGTCGGGGTCGGCAAGTGCATCGACACCTCCACCGGCGTCATGTGCCCCAGCTACATGGCCACGGGCAAGGAGGAACACTCCACCCGCGGCCGCGCGCGGCTGCTGTCGGAGATGATGCGCGGCGAGACGGTCACCGACGGCTGGCGCTCCACCGAGGTCCGCGACGCACTCGACCTCTGCCTGGCATGCAAGGGATGTCTGTCCGACTGTCCGGTGCATGTGGACATGGCCTCGTACAAGGCCGAGTTCCTGCACCAGCACTACCGCGGGCGCTGCGGCCGGCCGCGCACTACGCCCTCGGTTTCCTGCCCCTGTGGTCGCGCATCGCCGCCACCGTGCCGCGGGTCGCCAACGCGGTGTTCGACTCGCAGCGGCTGTCGAACGTGCTGACCCGCCTCGGCGGCATCGCGCAGCAGCGCTCGCTCCCCCGGTTCGCGCGGCGCACCCTGCGTAAACGCCTGCGCAGCCTGTCCGAGGGCATCCCGCGCACGTTCACGCGGCCGCGCGTGGTGCTGTGGCCGGACACGTTCACCGACCACTTCTCCCCCGACGTCGGCCTCGCCGCCGCGCGCGTGCTGGAACACGCCGGATTCGACGTCGTGCTCCCGCGTTCGTCGGTCTGTTGCGGACTGACGTGGATCTCGACCGGCCAGCTCGGCGTCGCGCGCCGGGTGCTGCGCCGGACGCTGAAGGTGCTGGCACCGGAGATCGCCGCCGGCACGCCGATCGTCGCGCTCGAACCCAGCTGCCTGGCCGTGCTGCGGCACGACATCCACGACCTGCTGGGCCCCGAGGAGATCGGCAAGTCCGGCGAGATCACGGCGCTGACGCTGGCGGAGTTCCTCGAACGGTACGCACCGGATGTCGAGTTCCCCGACCTCGACGCCGACGGGCCCACACAGGCCATCACGCAGCAGCACTGCCACCAGCACGCCGTCGTCGGCAACGCCGCCGACGAACGGATCCTGGCGAAGGCGGGCGTCGAGGGCCGCACGCTCGACTCGGGCTGCTGCGGACTGGCCGGCAACTTCGGCATGGAGGAGGGCCACTACGAGGTGTCCGTCGCCGCCGCCGAGCGCGTCCTGGTCCCGGAGGTCGACGGCGCCGACCCGGACACGCTCGTGCTCGCAGACGGGTTCAGTTGCCGCACGCAGATCGCCGACCTCACCGAACGCCGGGCGCTGCACCTGGCCGAGGTGCTCGACCGGGCACTGGCCCGCCGGTCGTCCCGGTGACCGGAACGCCACGGTTGCCCGGTTCGCGCGCATCCCACGACCGTGAGGCCATGGAGACCCCTGCCGGCATCGACGCCGCCACCGTGACGGACCTAGCGAAACGCCTGCAGCAGGCATACGAGACGCGCACGCCGGTCGACCCGCTCATCGCCGACCACCCGGACCTGACGATCGTCGACGCCTACCGGATCCAGCAGGAACAGGTGGACGGCTGGGTCGCGGCGGGCGAGATCGTCAAGGGGCACAAGGTGGGCCTGTCCTCGCCGGCGATGCAGCAGCAGATGGGCGTGAACCAGCCCGATTTCGGCCACCTCACCAGCGGCATGTTCCACCTCGAGCACCGGCCGATCACCACGTCGTTCCTGCAACCGCGCATCGAGCCGGAGGTTGCGTTCGTCCTGGGCAAGCAGCTCACCGGCCCCGGCGTCACGGTGGCCGACGCGGCGCGCGCGGTCGAGTTCGTCCTGCCCGCGCTGGAGATCGTGGACTCGCGGATCCGGGACTGGCGCATCTCGATCGCCGACACCGTCGCCGACAACGCCTCGTCCGGCGGCGTCGTCCTCGGCACCAAGCCGTCGTTGCTGTCGTCGCTGGATCTGCGGGCCATGGGCTGCACGTTGTACCGCTCGGGTGCGCTGCTGGCGACCGGAACCGGCAGCGCCGTCCTCGGCTCGCCGCTGAACGCCCTCGTGTGGCTGGCGAACACCATCGGACCGCTGGGTCTGTCGCTCGAACCCGGACATGTCGTACTCCCCGGCACCATGACGCAGGCGTTCCCCGTGGCCCAGGGCGAGACGATCACGGCCCAGCTGGACGGTCTCGGCGATGTCACGGCCGTGTTCGCCCCCGACGGTCACCCGGAGGCTGAACGCGGTCCATACCGGTGAGTTCGAACTGATCGACCCTGGTCAGGGGCTCACGCAGCGTAGAACCCGTTGACCGGGCGCCGTCAATCCCGCAGTGTTGTATCCCACGCGCGTCCACTGAGAAGTCCCGATAACGGCGATTTCACATTACTGTCATAAGACCGGTTAACCCCGGGACGTTCAGCGCGCGCCGATCCTGCAGGCGAACCCTGCTGTCGGCGCGTGCCTGTACCGCCAGCCGTGCACAGCCCCCTGTGCACCGGGCTCGCAAGAGCCTGGCCTTGCCACACAACGGCGTGTGGTCGCCGACGACAGACTCGGGCTCCGTCGTCGAGTCCCCTACTGACCATCGCACCACCAGGCCGGACCGTTAACCGACCGGGCATCGCCCCCGGTCGGATGGCAGCCCGGCCTGGCTGTGCCGAGCCAAGGAGGGCGGCAAGCCGTGACCCGCCACGCACCGCGCAAGCCGAACACCGGGCTGTACGACGAGCAGTACGAACACGATGCCTGTGGTGTCGCTTTCGTCGCCGATATGTCCGGTCGTCCGGATCACGAGATCGTGCGCAAAGCACTGGTCGCGCTGAACAATCTCGAGCACCGCGGAGCCCGCGGCGCCGAGACCGAGACCGGTGACGGCGCCGGAATCCTGATCCAGATTCCCGACGCCTTCTACCGCGAGGTCACCGACTTCGAGCTGCCCGAGCCGGGCGCCTACGCCGTCGGCACCGCGTTCCTGCCCCAGGACGAGTCGGCGCGCGACAAGGCCATGTCGGCCGTCGAACGCATCGCCGCCGAGGAGCACCTGCGCGTGCTGGGCTGGCGCGAGCTGCCGGTCGACGGCGAGCACGTGGGCCCGAGCGCCCGCGAGACCATGCCGTACTTCGCGCAGGTGTTCCTGGCCCCGCAGCGGGACGGCGACGCCGGCGAGCCTGCGGCCGCGGGCGGCCTCGAGCTCGAACGCGCCGCGTTCGTCGTGCGCAAGCGCGCCGAGCACCAGCTGGAGGACTCCGGCGTCTACTTCCCGAGCCTGTCGTCGCGGACGATCGTCTACAAGGGAATGCTCACCGAGCCGCAGGTCCCCAAGTTCTTCACCGACCTGACCGACGAGCGCGTCGTCAGCGCGATCGGTCTGGTCCACTCGCGCTTCTCCACGAACACGTTCCCGTCGTGGCCGCTCGCGCACCCGTACCGCTACGTCGCGCACAACGGTGAGATCAACACCCTCAAGGGCAACCGAAACTGGATGGACGCCCGCGAGTCGCAGCTCGACACCGACCTCATCCCGGGTCCGCTGCGCCGCATCTACCCCGTGATCACGCGGGGCGCGTCCGACTCGGCCTCGTTCGACGAGGTGCTGGAGATGCTGCACCTCGGTGGCCGCTCGCTGCCGCACGCGGTGCTGATGATGATCCCGGAGGCGTGGGAGAACCACGCCGAGATGGACCCGGCCCGGCGCGCGTTCTACGAGTTCCACGCCACGATGATGGAGCCGTGGGACGGGCCCGCCCTGGTCTCGTTCACCGACGGCACGCAGATCGGCGCCGTGCTGGACCGCAACGGCCTGCGCCCCGCCCGCTACTGGGTCACCGAGGACGGCCTGGTCGTGCTCGCCAGTGAGGCCGGTGTGCTGGAGCTCGACCAGTCGACGATCGTGCGCAAGGGCCGGCTCGAGCCGGGCCGCATGTTCCTGGTCGACACGGCCGAGGGCCGGATCGTCGACGACGAGGAGATCAAGGGTCAGCTCGCCGCCGAGCACCCCTACGACGAGTGGCTCGCCGACGGCAGGCTCAAGCTCGACGACCTGCCCGAGCGCGAGCGTGAGGTCCCGACGCACGCCTCGCTGGTGCGCAGCCAGCAGGCGTTCGGCTACACGGCCGAGGAGCTCGACGTGCTGCTCGAGCCGATGGCCCGCACCGGTGCGGAGCCGATCGGGTCGATGGGCAACGACTCCCCCATCGCCACGCTCTCCAGCGGGCAGCGGCCGATCTTCGACTACTTCACGCAGCTGTTCGCGCAGGTGACGAACCCGCCGTTGGACGCGATCCGCGAGGAGCTCGTCACCGCGCTCGGCACGCAGCTGGGCTCCGAGCCGAACCTGCTGCAGGCCGGACCGGAGCACGCGCGCAAGATCGTCCTGCCGTTCCCGGTGGTCGACAACGACGATCTGGCCAAGCTGGTCCACGCCAACGACGACGGCACGCTGCCCGAGTTCACCTCCTACACCGTGCGCGGCACGTACGACGCCGCGGGCGGCGGAGCGGCGCTGCGGCAGCGGCTCGACGAGATCCGCGCCGAGGTGTCCGAGGCGATCGCGGACGGCGCACGGCTCATCGTGCTGTCCGACCGCGGCGTCGACGCCGAGCACGCGGCGATCCCGTCGCTGCTGCTGACCGGCGCGGTGCACCACCACCTGGTGCGGGAGAAGAGCCGCACGCAGGTGGGGCTGATCGTCGAGTCCGGCGACGCCCGCGAGGTGCACCACATCGCGCTGCTCATCGGCTACGGCGCGGCCGCGGTGAACCCGTACCTGGCGATGGCCACCGTCGAGGAGCTGGCCGAGAACGGCCGGCTCGGCGACATCACCGCCAAGCAGGCCACGGCCAACCTCATCAAGGCGCTCGGCAAGGGCGTGCGCAAGACGATGTCGAAGATGGGCGTGTCCACGGTGGCCTCGTACACCGGCGCGCAGATCTTCGAGGCCATCGGCCTGGGTTCCGAGGTCATCGACAGCTGCTTCACCGGCACCACGTCGCGGCTCGGCGGGGTCGGGTTCGACGTGCTGGCCAAGGAGGTCACCGAGCGGCACCGCCGCGCGTTCCCGGCCGACGACGTCCGCCCGCACCACCGCGAGCTGGCCACGGGCGGCGACTACCAGTGGCGCCGCGAGGGCGAGCCGCACCTGTTCAACCCGCAGACGGTGTTCAAACTTCAGCACTCCACGCGCTCGGGCAAGTACGAGATCTTCAAGGAGTACACGAAGGCCGTCGACGAGCAGGCCGAGGAGCTCATGACGCTGCGCGGACTGTTCGCCTTCAAGGGGGGCGTGCGGCCGCCGGTGCCGATCGAGGAGGTCGAACCGGTCTCGGAGATCGTCAAGCGGTTCGCCACGGGCGCGATCTCCTACGGCTCGATCTCGGCCGAGGCGCACGAGACCCTCGCGATCGCGATGAACCGGTTGAAGGGCAAGTCCAACACCGGTGAGGGCGGTGAGGACCCGGAGCGCCTCTACGACTCGGAGCGGCGCAGTGCGATCAAGCAGGTCGCGAGTGGACGGTTCGGTGTGACGAGCGAGTACCTCGTCAACGCCGACGACATCCAGATCAAGATGGCGCAGGGCGCCAAGCCCGGTGAGGGTGGCCAGCTGCCCGGCGGCAAGGTGTACCCGTGGATCGGCAAGACCCGGCACTCCACGCCGGGCGTGGGGCTGATCTCCCCGCCGCCGCACCACGACATCTATTCGATCGAGGACCTCAAGCAGCTGATCCACGATCTGAAGAACGCCAACCCGGCCGCGCGGATCCACGTCAAGCTCGTGTCCGAGGTCGGTGTCGGCACGGTCGCCGCGGGTGTGTCGAAGGCGCACGCGGACGTCGTGCTGATCTCCGGGCACGACGGCGGCACGGGCGCTCGCCCCTGTCGTCGATCAAGCACGCGGGCGGTCCGTGGGAACTCGGCCTGGCCGAGACGCAGCAGACGCTGCTGGCCAACCGACTGCGCGACCGGATCGTGGTGCAGACCGACGGTCAGCTCAAGACCGGCCGCGACGTGCTCATCGCCGCCCTGCTGGGTGCCGAGGAGTTCGGGTTCGCGACCGCTCCGCTGGTCGTGTCGGGCTGCATCATGATGCGCGTGTGCCACCTGGACACGTGTCCGGTCGGCGTCGCGACGCAGAACCCCGCGCTGCGGGAGAAGTTCAGCGGCAAGGCCGACTACGTGGTGAACTTCTTCGAGTTCATCGCCCAGGAGGTGCGCGAGTACCTGGCGGCGCTGGGCTTCCGCTCGATCGCCGAGGCGGTCGGCCACGCCGAACTGCTCGACACCCGGGACGCGGTCGACCACTGGAAGGCCGAGGGTCTGGACCTGTCGCCGATCTTCGAGGTGCCCGACATCGAGCCGGGCGCCGCCCGTCACCAGGTCGTCGAGCAGGACCACGGTCTGGACTCCGCGCTCGACAACACGCTGATCCAGCTCGCCGAGGGCGCGCTGCGCTCGGGCGACCGCGTGACGCTGGACCTGCCGGTGCGCAACGTCAACCGGACCGTCGGCACGATGCTCGGCCACGAGTTGACCAAGCAGTGGGGCGGCGAGGGCCTGCCGGACGACACGATCGACATCCGGTTCACCGGCACGGCCGGGCAGGCGTTCGGCGCGTTCGTGCCGAAGGGCATCACGCTGCGGCTGACAGGAGACGGCAACGACTACGTCGGCAAGGGCCTGTCCGGTGGCCGGATCGTCGTGCGCCCGCCGGAGTCGGCGCCGATCGTCGCCGAGGACCACATCATCGCGGGCAACGTCATCGGTTACGGCGCGACCGGCGGTGAACTGTTCCTGCGCGGCAAGGTCGGCGAGCGGTTCTGCGTGCGTAACTCGGGCGCGCTGGCCGTCGTCGAGGGCGTCGGCGACCACGGCTGCGAGTACATGACCGGTGGCCGGGTCGTGGTGCTGGGCTCGACGGGCCGCAACTTCGCGGCGGGCATGTCCGGCGGTGTGGCCTACGTGCTCGACCTCGACCAGGGCCGCGTCAACGGCGAGATGGTCGACCTGGAAGGGCTCGACGAGGACGACGTCGAGGTGCTCCTCGAGGCCGTCGAACGGCACTACACCGAGACCGACTCGGCGGTGGCGCACGCGCTGCTCACCGACTGGGAGACCGCACTGCCGCGGTTCACGAAGGTCATGCCGAAGGACTACAAGCGGGTCCTGCAGGCGCGCGCGGCGGCCGAGCGCGACGGCAGGGACGTCAACGAGGCGATCATGGAGGCGGCTCATGGCTGAGACGCGCAACCTGATGGCCGGCACGACGAGGGAGGCGGATCATGGCTGACCCCAAGGGTTTTCTGAACACGAAGCGGGAGACGCCGACGTCTCGTCCCGTCGACATTCGGATCAAGGACTGGCGCGAGGTCTACGAGGACTTCGAGCGGACCAAGATGAGGGAGCAGGCGGGTCGCTGCATGGATTGCGGCATCCCGTTCTGTCACCAGGGTTGTCCGCTGGGCAACCTCATCCCGGAGTGGAACACGCTCACGTGGCGCGACGACTGGTCGGAGGCGATCGAGCGGCTGCACGCGACGAACAACTTCCCGGAGTTCACGGGAACGTTGTGCCCGGCTCCGTGTGAGACGGCGTGTGTGCTCGGCATCAACGACGACCCGGTGACGATCAAGGGCACCGAGATCGCGATCATCGACCGTGCGTGGGACGAGGGGTGGGTCACGCCGCAGCAGCCGGCGACGAAGACCGGCAAGAAGGTCGCGGTCGTCGGTTCGGGCCCGTCGGGTCTGGCGGCGGCCCAGCAGCTGACGCGTGCGGGTCACGACGTGGTCGTGCTCGAACGGGCCGATGCGATCGGCGGGCTGCTGCGCTACGGCATTCCCGAGTTCAAGATGGAGAAGCACCGGCTGGACCGGCGGCTCGAGCAGATGCGCGCCGAGGGCACGGAGTTCCGCACGAACGTCAACGTCGGCGTGGACGTCACGGCCGAGCAGCTGCGCGCCGACTACGACGCGGTGGTGCTGGCCGGCGGTGCGACGGCGTGGCGCGATCTGCCTGCCCCCGGCCGCGAGGCCACCGGTGTGTACCAGGCGATGGAGTACCTGCCGCCGGCGAACAGGGTGGCCAGCGGCGAGCTGGACGTCTCCCCGATCGACGCGGCGGGCAAGGACGTCGTGGTGATCGGCGGCGGGGACACCGGCGCGGACTGTGTCGGCACGGCGCACCGGCAGGGTGCGCGGTCGGTGACGCAGCTGGAGATCATGCCGAAGCCGCCGGAGTCGCGTGCGGAGGCGCACCCGTGGCCGACGTACCCGATGCTGTACCGCGTCACCTCGGCGCACGAGGAGGGCGGTGAGCGCCTGTACTCGGTGAACACGCAGGAGTTCGTCGCCGACGCGACGGCAACCTGACGGGGATCAAGCTCGTCGAGGTGCAGCGCGGCGAGGGCGGCGGTTTCGAGCCGGTGCCCGGCACCGAGCGGGAACTGCCCGCGCAGCTGGTGCTGCTGGCGATGGGCTTCGTCGGTCCCGAGAAGGCGGGCCTGATCGAGGACCTGGGTGTCGATCTGGACGAGCGCGGCAACGTCGCGCGGGACAAGGAGTTCCGCACGAGCGTCGACAACGTGTTCGTCGCGGGCGACATGGGCCGTGGACAGTCGCTGATCGTGTGGGCGATCGCCGAGGGCCGCTCCGCGGCCGCCGGCGTGGACGCCTACCTCACGGACCGCGACATGCTCCCCGCGCCGATCGCGCCCACCGACCGCCCGCTCACGTAAGACCCACGCGGGGTGGTCAACGTCGCCCGCCCCGCGTGTCCCCCGCTCCCGGCGAGTTCTGCACCCAGCCCCGCGAGGTCGGCGTTCGGGTCAGCTCGGGAGCAGGAACTCGTTCGGCCGTAGCGCCCGCGTGACGATGCGGGTGTCGCCGATGTGGCCGTAGAAGCCCTGTCCGAACCGGCCGGCGGATTGCGTGCCGCCGAGGGCGAACGGCTTGCCGACGGTCGAGATACCGCGGGACGGCCCGGCCGCGTTGCGCGCGATGGCCGATCCGTCCACGTACACCGTCGTCCGGCGGCCGTCGTTGACGATCGCGACGTGCGTCCACCGTCCGATCGGGACGGCGTGGCTCCAGCATGTCGGGTCGTCGTTGGTCGTCGTCGGGTACACGACGTACTGCAGGAACCGTTCGCCGGTGACGTTGAGGCTGCACACAGCGTCGTCGGTGGAGTAGCCGCCGTCCTTGCCCGCCTCGCCCGCCGTGCCTTCCCAGCTGAGGATGCCCATCCACGCGTGGTCGCCCTCGAACGGGTCGGGCAGGCGGAAGAACGTCTCGATCGTGTACCCGCCGTCCAGCGTCGCGGTGCTCAGCGGCGCGCCCGAGCGGGTGCGCAGCACGGCGCCGCGGTCGGGGTCCTTGGCGCCGTCGAACCGCAGTGCGGCGTGGGCGGGCGCGCCGACGTGGTGATCGGCCGACCACGTGAGGACGTCGGCCGGACCGCCGTGCAGTCGCTGCGTGGCGAGGTCGTTGCCGTTGCCCGTCAGGTCGCGGACGACGGTGCCGTCGGGCACCGGTGCGCCGTCCCGGCCGCTCTCCTGGAAGCCACCGCCCTCGAAGCCACCGCCCTCGAAGCCTTCGTCGTCGAACCGCCAGTACGCGGCGGTGCCGGCGATGAGCACCTCCGAGGCCGGCCGCGGGTCCGGCGCGTCGGGCGGGGCGAAGCCGGCGAACCGTTCGGTGAAGTCGATCTCGACGCTGAACCGGTCGACGTCGCCGGTCAGCTCGACCGACTCGACCTCCAGCGGTGTCGGGTCCTTCCTGCCGGCCAGCCACGGCGAGAACGTCTCGACGTCGATGCAGTCGCGGACGAGGTCGAACGCGTAGGTCCGCAGCATGCCCGCGCCGCCGTAGTAGCGGTCCTGGTAGTTGGCGATGTGCAGGTGGACGTCGTTGCCCGCGTCGTTGGTGAGCGTGGTGCGCCCGCACGGCCAGTAGTGCCCGCCGATGGCGAGGAAGATCTGGTCGTGGTCGCGGATCAGGCCGTCCCACAGGTGCCGGCCGTGCTCGGACAGCGTCGCCTCGCCGGACTCGTCGGCCCACACGAGGTCGTGGGTGGTGAGGATCGCCGGCAGGGTGGGATGGTCGGCGAGCACGCGCCGCGCCCAGCGAATGCCCACATCGGACACTCGCCAGTCGAGTGCGAGCACGAGCCAGTCGCGGCCCGCGCCGGTGACGACGTGGGCGCTGTTGTAGCCGTCCGGGGACGCACCGCGGTAGGTCTCCGACCCGGCGAACCGGTCCGGTCCGAACGTGCGCAGGTACGGGGTGTCGCCGCGTTGGTCGTCGCCGGAGACGTCGTGGTTTCCGGCGAGCACGCTGTAGGGCAGCTGTCCGTCGATGCCGGTGCGGAACACCTCGTCGGCGACGCGCAGCTCGGCGTCGGAGCCGTGTTCGGTGACGTCGCGAGGTGGGCCAGGAACGCGATGCCCCGGGCGCGTTGTTCGCGGGCGGCCCAGCGCAGGCTCGCCCGGACGGGCTCGTGGTCCGAACCACCCTCGTCGAGCAGGTACTGCGTGTCGGGCAGGACGGCGAGCGTGAACCGCACGTCGGAATCGGCGGTGTGCCGCGAGTTTGCGTGCGGGGTTGCGGAGTGTGCCGCGGTGGCGGGCGAGGCGGACGCCGCCGCGCCGGTGGCTCCGACGACCGCGGGCGTGGCGACGGCGGCGGACAGGACGGAACGGCGGGACACACCGGAGGAGGCCATGCCGACAGCGTCGAACGTCCGGTTTGCCACCGGATGTCGGCCGTATGGAGCCCGGTGGGAACACCGCTGAACAACACCCCCGAACGGTGCCTCGCTGTGCCGGCCGGGTGAGCGGATTTGGGAGCGGGCGGGCGGTTTGTGCAGGTCGGTCGCTGACTCGGAGATGGCCCGGGTGTGAAGAGTCGACGAATCCGGGCCTCGCCTGTTGCGTGGCCCGCGGCGCGGTGGCGAGGGTCTGGGGCGCTCGACAGCGAGGGACAGCTCTGGACGGCGCTTTTCAGCGCTCATCGACGGTTCGGCGAGGTGCGGTGTGGTCACGGTAGGCACGTGGAATCTGGAGAACCTGTTCCGGCCGGGACAGGACGGCGGCCCGGACTCCGATCGGGAGTATCAGGCGAAACTCGACTCCCTGGCGAAGACGATCACGTCGATCGCCCCCGACGTCCTGGCCGTGCAGGAGGTCGGCGACCCCGAGGCGCTGGCCGATCTCGTCGGCAAGCTCGACGGCGACTGGCACACCGAACTCGCCGAGCCCGACGGCCGCGGGATCCGCGTCGGGTTCTGCTCCCGGCATGCGCTGGGCGACGTCGAACAGGTCACCGACTTCCCCGACCAGCTCCAGCCGGTGCAGACCACCGACGACGGCGAGCCCGTGCAGGCGATGAGCCGACCGGCGCTGCAGGCGAGCGTCGACCTCGACAGCGGCGGCGTCACGTTCCTGACCTGCCACCTGAAGTCGAAGTTGTTGACCTTCCCCGGCGGCCGGTTCAACCCGCGCGACGAGGACGAACGCGCCCGCTACGCCGTGTACGCCCTGAACCGCCGCGCCGCCGAGGCCGCCACCGTCCGCACCCACGCCACCGCGCTGCTCGACGGCAACGGACAGGACCGTGCGCTGATCGTGCTCGGCGACCTCAACGACACCCAGCACGCCGCGACGACGTCCCTGCTGCACGGACCGCCCGGCTCCGAGATCGGCACGCCCGGATTCGACCGCGCCGACCAGGGCGACGGGGCACGGCTGTGGAACCTCGCCGAACACATTCCCGCCGACCAGCGGCATTCCCGTACCTACAACGGCCGCGCCGAGCTGATCGACCACATCCTCGTCAGCCACCAACTCGTCGAGCGCGTCACCGAGGTCGGCACCGTCGACATCGGCGCGACGTCCGTCGGCGACCAGCCCCGTCAACGGCGCAACGAGCCCGCCTCCGACCACCGCCCCGTCATCGCCACGTTCTGACCCCGAACCACCGTGTCAGCACTCCGCGACGCCGTGTTGGCATCCTGCGACGTCGTGTTGGCGTTCTGCGGCGCCGTGTTGGCGTTTCGGGACACTCGCTGACAACGTTCTCCTGCGAAGGGGTCAGTGCACGCGAGCCAGTGCTGCATCGAGACGTCCGAGGAGATCGTCCATCTCGGCCGGCGTGATGATCAGTGGAGGTGCGATCAGCACGCCGTCCCCGGCACCGGACCGGGAACCTTGCAACGCCGGATACAGGAGAAGCCCCTCCGCGTGTGCCGCCGCCACCACCCGTCGGGTGACGTCCTGATGCTCGGGCCACGGTGAACCTGCACCCTCGTCGCCGAACTCGAGCGCCCGCAGCAAGCCCACACCACGGGTTTGCCACACGATCCCGTGACGTTCCACCATCGCCACCAACGCATCCCCGAGCTGTCGTCCGCGCTCCTCGCGTTCGCGACGACGTCGCGGCGCTCCATCTCGTCGACAACCGCGACGCCGACAGCGGCGCCAAGTGGCGTGTTCGTGTATGTATGGCCGAAACCGACGTAACCCCGCTCCTGCAACACCGTTTCCGCCACCGTCGACGTGGCCACGACGCCCGCAAGTGGCCCGTACCCGCCGCTTATTCCCTTGCCGAGTACCAGCAGGTCCGGCACCGCCCGAGTGTGTTCGACCGCGAACCAACGGCCTGTCCGGCCGAAGCCACACATCACTTCATCGGCGATCCACAGCACGTCGTGGGTATCGCACCAGGCACGCAACGTCTCGTAGTACCCGTCCGGGAACACGAGAGCGCCGCTCGATGCGCCCCCTACCGTCTCCGTGACGACCGCCGCCACCCGGTCGGGGTCGACCGTAGCCAGCTCCGCGCGCAGCGTCTGCACCGTCGGCGTGAATGGGTCCTCGGCGTGGAGCGCAGGGAAGCCGTGCAGCAGGACCTCCGCGCCGGCACGCCGACGTGGCTGACCGGTCAACGACAGAGCGCCGAGGGTCGAACCGTGATAACTCAGTGCTCGTGACACGAAGTGCGTCCGTGTGTCGTGTCCGCGCGCGCGGGCATATTCGAGCGCGAGCCGTACCGCGAGCTCGTTGGCCTCCGAACCGCTACTACTGAACAGCGACCACGACAGGTCCCCGGGCGCCAGCTCACCGAGACGCTCGGCGAGTTCTTCGACGGAGCGGGAACGGAACTGGGTCCGGTGAGCGAACGACACCGTTCGGGCTTGTTCCGCCAACGCGTCGGCGATACGCGGGTTCCCATGGCCGAGGTTTGCCGCGACGGCGCCAGAACTTCCGTCGAGGTAGCGCACTCCGTCGTCGGCGTTCAGGTAGACACCGTCTCCGTGGGTCACGAGAGGTCGTGGGTCGGCGGTGGCTGGGAAGGGTCTCCCGTTCATCGCCGGGTCCTGTAGTCGCGATCGGCTTCCTCATCGGTGAGGTACCCACCATGTACGTCGGCGGCGACGTCGTCCGGGGGCCGTTCGGAAGGCTCTCCCCATCCGCCGCCGCCCGGAGTGCGCAAGCGGACCCGGTCGCCGCTCCGCAGTTCGACGTTCTCGCCCTTCGAACGCATCGGCAGCACCACTTCCTCGCCGTCGAGGACGAAGTACGGTGACGCCGTGCTACCGGCGTGTCCACCAGCGATTCCACGCGGTGCGGTGCGTGACTGGTCACCCAACAACGAAGCCCGGGCGGTACCGCCGGTGAAGGTGAACTCGTAGTCGACGCCGAACCCCCCGCGATAACGCCCTGCACCGGCCGAGCCGTCGCGCAGCGCGTAGCGGTCGAACCGAACCGGGTAACGCTGTTCGGTAACCTCGATTGATTGGGTACGGGCGCTCGACATCAGACTGCATCCGTTGGACAACCCGTCACCCTCGCGGTGCCCACCGTAGCCACCTCCGAGGAACACGTACATGACGTAGGGGTTCCCGGAGTCGTCGATGCCACCCATGGACAGGTTGTTGATCGTCGCACAGCTGCCCGCGGGCACACGGTCGGGCGCGGCTTGGGCCAACGCACCCATGACGGCCGTGATGATCCGCTGCGATGTTTCCGCCGCACAGCCCGACACCGGTCGCGGCACCGCGGCATTCAGAAACGTGTCGGTAGGGGTCCTCACCTCCAACGGTTCGAACATCCCGCTGTTGAGCGCGATATCGGGGAATATGTGCTTGATCGCGACGACTGCGGACGACACCGTCGCGGCCTCGACACTGTTCATCGGGCCGAGGCACGGCGGCGAACTGCCGGCGAAGTCGATGGTCAGTTCGTCGCCGCGAACGCTCGCGCGCACTCGGATGGACAGTGGTTCGTCGACGAGTCCGTCGTTGTCCATCTCCTCGGTGAACTCGTAGTCGCCGTCGGGCAACTCGGCGAGATACGAGCGCATCTCACACGCAGCCCGTGCCTCGAGTTCGGACCAACAGCGTTCGATCACGTCGACGCCGTACTCGTCGATCAGTTCCACGAGGCGTCGCTCCCCCGCCACGAGGGCCGATACCTGGGCGTCGACATCGCCCTCGATGTCCTCGGGGATCCTGCTGTTGAACTTGAGAATCTCAACGATGTCGCCGCAGACCTCGTCGTTGTCAACGATCTTGACCGGAGGAAGTCGCAATCCTTCCTGGTACACATCGGACGCCTCCGCTGCGAACCCGCCCGGCACGCGACCACCGATGTCGGGCCAGTGGCCTGTATTCGCGAGGTAACACAACAACCGTCCGTTGTAGAAGAACGGCCGCACCATCTTGACGTCCATGATGTGGGTGCCGCCCAAGTAGGGGTCGTTGAGCAGGTAGACATCCCCGGCCCGTGGCTCCTCGATCCGATCAGCGACGGCACGGACCGCGAACTGCATGACCCCCACGAAGATCGGCAGACCTCGCTCCCCCTGCACGATCATGCTGCCGGTGCCTGGCCGGTACAAACCGTTGGCACGGTCGAGCGCATCCGAGATCACCGGGGAGAACGCCATGCGCTCGAACACGGTATCCATCTCGTCGACGAGTTGTTCGAGCCTGCCCTTCACGACCGCGAGTGTCGTCGGGTCCACTGTGGCCTCCGTTCCCGCGTTCATGCCTGTACCTCCACCACGAGCGATCCGGACTCGTGTGCCAGCACCCGGGTTCCCGGCGGAACGAGGATTGTCGTGTCGGACTGCTCGACGACCAAGGGACCGTTCACGGTTTCCCCTGCATGCAGTGACGATCGACCGACTACCGGAGTGTCCACCGCGCCCGTGGCGAACACGACCCGCCTGTACTGCTCCGGGCGCTCCGACTCGTCGGTGATTGCCAACGGAGGCACTGGCCTGCGCCCGATCACTGTCGTTCGCAGATTCACCAGACGCGCCGCGGCGGAGCGGAGCATTCCGCCGTATTGCGCGCGGTAGGCGTCGATGAACACCGACGTGAGACGGTCGACATCCCATCCGGATGCCGTGTCACCGAGTTCGACGGACACAGTGTGCAGTTGTTTCTGGTAACTCATCTCGGCCCAGTGCGTCACCACGACGTCGTCGGACAAACCTTCGGTGCGCAACTGCTCGGTGCCCCGTTGCGCGTGGCCGGCGAGCACCTTCTCGACCGTCGCCGCGTCGAGGTGCTCGACGACGTCCTCCACCGAATGCGTGAAGTCGACGCGGGCATCCGCGACGAGACAGCCCAGAGCGCAAGCCAGCCCCGGCCGTGGCGGAAGCACGACCTGCGCGCAGCCGATCTCCCGAGCAAGTTCGACGGCATGGAGCGGTCCTGCGCCGCCGAATCCGACGAGTGCGAACTTCCTCGGGTCAGCCCCCGCGTCCACCGACACCGTGCGGATCGCGCCCGCCATTCTCGCGTTGGCCACCGCGACGATCGACAGTGCGGCGTGCTCGGTCGACAGGCCCAACGGGTCGGCGACATGGACACGGACGGCATGTTCGGCCGCGGAGTAATCCAGGCTGAGCCCACCACCGGTGCCGAGCGCACCGCCGCTCGGTAGTCGACCGAGCACCACGTTGGCATCGGTGACCGTCGGCTCGGTACCGCCCTTGCCGTAACAGGCGGGCCCCGGAATGGCGCCTGCGCTGCGCGGCCCCACCTGCAAGACCCCGCCCCTGTCCACGGACGCGATCGAGCCACCGCCGGCGCCGATCGTGTGAATGTCGACCATCGGCAGCTTCAACGGGATCCCGAAGTCCAATTGCGTCAATGTGCTCACGGCAGGAGTACCTCCGGGGATGAGTGCAACGTCGAACGACGTGCCACCCATGTCCGCCGAGATGACGTCGGGAAACCCGGCCTCCCTGGCGATCGCCGCTGCTGCAACGGTCCCCGCCGCTGGACCGGACAACGCGGTCCGCGCCGGCTCTGCAATGGCGCGCGACACCGGCATCAGCCCGCCGGACGACTGCATGACCTGCATTTCGTGTCCGAACCCCGCGCTACGGAGTTGATCACGGACGCTGCCGAGATAGTCCCGCATCTTCGGCTGCACATAGGCATTGACGGTGACGGTGGAAGCGCGTTCGAACTCACCGGCTTCGGCGGCCAGCTCGTGCGACAACGAGACCGGTGTTCCGGGCAGCCGGTCGCGGAGCGCGTCGCCGAGGAGCCGTTCGTGCTCCGGGTTGGCGTAGGCATTGAGCAGGCACACGGCGACGGCGTCGAACTCGCCGGCAGCCAGTTCATCGGCCAGCCGTGCGATATCGGTTTCGGTCATCGATGTCGATACCGCACCCGTTGACGTGATCCGCTCGGTGATCTCGAAACAGTGGGCCCGCGGCGTCAACGGGGTGTAGTTGCTCGTCAGTCCGTAGGTGTGGGGACGGTCGCGTCGGCGCAGCTCGAGCACGTCACGGAACCCCGCTGTCGTCACGAGGGCCACGGAGGCGCCACGACGTTCGAGGATCGCGTTCGTGGCGACCGTCGTTCCATGGACGAGTGTCGCGAGTTCCTCGAACGAGACCCCGGCTTCATGGAGTCCGTGGACGAGTCCATCGGCCTGATTGGCCGTACTCGGCACCTTGGCGACAGTCACCCTGCCCGTCTCGGGGTCGGCGATCGTGATGTCGGTGAATGTGCCGCCTACGTCGACGCCGGCGCTGGCGCTCATACGGTCTCCTTCGTACTCGAAGCGGACGGGTCGTAATCAGGGTCGGGCCTGCGTATGCGGTCGAATACGGACGTGGCTGCCGCGTCGACCGGGGTCATCAGCGACACCACGACGACGATCAGGGTGGTCCCGACCAAGGTCGGCAGGATCGGGTCGAACCATTCCGGCGTGGCGCCCGTGAGCTGTGCAATGCGCCCACCGACCGCGGCTACGACTCCGAAGGTCAGGCCCGACCACGCGGCCTGCCGCGTGGTGCGGCGCCAGTAGAGGCTGAACAAGATCAACACTCCGCCTGATGCGCCTGCGACGGTGTAGGCGATCGTCATCATGTCGGTGA
The DNA here is from genome assembly GCF_001942305.1 of Saccharomonospora sp. CUA-673. GTDB lineage: Bacteria > Actinomycetota > Actinomycetes > Mycobacteriales > Pseudonocardiaceae > Prauserella. The sequence goes on from NZ_MKKE01000040.1 coordinate 33,407, forward strand.
TGTAGGTGGGCCGCCACAGTCCGAACGGCAGTGCGGCGAGGCCGAGCAACACGACGAGACACTTCGTACGTCGCAACAACTGACTGTCGGTCCATTGTCGGCGACTCACCTGACGCAGCAGGTCGTGTGAACCCGACGATGCTGCGGTGAGCAACCAGGTGTCGGCAGACGACAGGATGGCGCCGAGGATCGCGGCGAACAGAACACCCGCGATGATCGCAGGGGTGTGGTCGAGGACGAATTGGACCAACACTGTCTCGGTATCGACGTCCGCACCCGGGTACATGCTTCGCATTGCGGCACCGGCGAATCCGATGAGCGCCCAGAACGGCAGGTACACCGCCGACACAGCTATCCCCGTCTTGATGGCGTCACGCTCACTGCGCGCGGCATAGAACCGCGTGAGAAATCCGGGATGGCCCAGGTAGCCGAGGAACCAGACGAAGAACAGCGCAGTCGCGTTGAGCAGGCCCATGACACCGCCGGTCGCACCGAAGAAGCCCGGCTGGTCCGTGTCGACGGTCGCGGTGATCTCGCTCCAACCTCCCGCGGCACTGATCGACAGCGGAACCACGACCACCACGGCGAGCAGGAAGGCGACCGCTTGGGTGAAGTCGGTGTACAACACGGCCTTCTGGCCGCCGAAGAACGTGTACACGATCACCACTGCGGTGATCACCAGCACCTGACTGGGCCCCGTTTGGTGGTCCAGTGGTTATGAGAGTGCGGGTTGGTTGGTGATCCACTGCTCGCGGAAGGTGGTCGGGGGTTGGCCGCCGAGCG
>NZ_MKKE01000041.1 GCF_001942305.1 Saccharomonospora sp. CUA-673
CCGAGGCATCCGATAAGTCAACGCCAAAGCGGTATGAATCCGATCCAAAACCCCCTGCGGCGACAGCCGAAGCTCAGGCGCCAACGCCTCAGCCAACGACCGCCGCTCCACCGAATCCGACGACGTCCCGGAGTCGAGCGAAGCAAGAAACGACACCTCAGCAGCATCAGCCCGAGCCCGCAAAGCAAGAACCGACCGAGCCTCGTCAACAATCCCCTCAACATCTCTCACGCAACCACTATACCGAACAACTGATCGACATTCACCACCCACAAGGATGATGAACAACTACCACGCAAAGTAACAAAACATCGAACCAAGAAACAAACCCTTGCGCCCTGACTGCAGTGTGATACCCCAAAAGCCGCGGTCGACGGGATGACACTTCCCCCGGCGGCAAAGCCGCCCAACATCCCGGAGACCTGCCCGCCGGCGAGGCATCGTCACCCCAAAGCAACAACACGGCGACGCCAACTGCTGACACGGCGACGCCAACTGCCAACACAGCGACGCAGAACGCCAACACGGCGACGCGGATTGCTGACACGGTGGCCGACCGGCACCGCGCTCACCCCGCCCGGGCTCACACCCCGCGCAACAGTGTTCCCGCGGCTGTGCAGGCTTCGTCGGTGATGATGTGTTCGTCGCCGGGGTCGATGCGGAGGTCGACGTGGGCGCCGGCGTGGCGGAGCAGCTCGGCGGTGTCGTCGACGCGGTGGCGTGGCACCCAGGGGTCGCGTTCGATGCTGCGCATGACGGTGGGTACGCCGTGCAGGGGGCGGTCGGCGGGTGCCGGGGGAGCGGTGTCGCCGATGTAGCCGCCGGTGAACAGCACGATCCCGGCGACGCGTCGGGGCGCGGTGAGCGCCCAGTGGGAAAGCAGGCAGGCGCCCTGGGAGAAGCCCCACAGCACGATGCGATCGGCGTCGAATCCGGCGTCCAGCACGCTGTCCCACGTCGTTTCCATGGTCTGCAGCGCACGGTCGAGCGCGGGTTCGTTGCGGTCGGCCGGTTCGAGGAACGACAGCGGGTACCACGTGTTGCCGTCGGCCTCGGGGGCGTAGAAGCGCGCGGGAACGGTCCCGAATCGGCCGGCCACGTCCTGCATGAACGCAGGATCCTGCCCGCGTCCGTGGACGGTGAGCACGGCGACCCGGGCCTGTTCCCGCGCGACACCCCATTCGTGCGGTGCTGCGTTCACGCGGCCTCCTGTGTCTTGCGGGGCACCCTCCCCTGCTGCGGCGAAAAAGCATGCCACAGCGGGGGCCCAACCCGGTCGGCCTTCGTGAACGCCGCTCCGCACGCTCCGCGATTCTCGTTCACGCGGCCTCCTGCAACTCCAGGAAGACCCAGTGCGCGTCGGGGGCGAGGCCGCTGAGCCACTTGCCGCAATGCTGGAGCACCACGGGTCCGGAGGTGACGTGCTGGGTGCCGGCGTGCAGATCGCGGAAGAACCGCTGCAACGCACCACTGCGCAGCGCTGCCGTGCCGGCCCACTTGTAGACCGTCTGCCCCAGGGCGTGCACCTGCCACGTCGTGTTGTTGAGCATCAGGCGCGTCAACGTCTCCTGCTCGGTGTCGAGCACCTCGCCGGCGTCCAATGTGGCCTCGTTGGACTCCCATACCTCCATCGCCCATGCCCGCGCGGCCCGCAACGCGGCCTCGGCACGGGCGTACTCGGCGTAGAACTGCTGGGTGTCGACGGCGGCGCCGGGGGTGCCGGTCTTCTTGGCGGCGAGGGCCTGCATCTCGTCGAGCATGCGTCGGCCGACGCCGAGCGCCCAGCCGGTGTGGCAGATGCCGGACATGTTGGCCAGGCCCATGCGGTAGATCGTGCCGCCGTGCAGGGTGTCGGTGGTCGCGATCTGGTAGATGTGGCTGTCCGGGACGAAAAGGTCCTCGCACACGTAGTCGTGGCTGGCGGTGGCGCGCAGGCCCATGACGTCCCAGTTGTCGACGAGCGTGGCTTGGTCCTTCGGCAGCGTGAACACGAGCGCCTCGCCGGTCTCCTCGCACAGCGCGGCGGTGTGGATGTGGCTGGCCATCGAGATGCCGGACGCGAAGTGCCAGTGCCCGCTGATCCGGTAGCCGCCGTCGACCTTGACGGCGGTGCCGAGTTTGGTGCCCTGACCGGCGATGACGGCGTGGTCGCCGCCGTCGACGTCCGGGTAGAGGTCGGCCACCGCCTCCGGTCCGAGGTAGGCGGCGGTGGTGCCGGTGACCATCTGCAGCGCCATGAACGCCCACCCCACGGAGGCGTCGGCGTAGGTGATCTTGGCGATCGTGTCGATCACCTGACGCGGCGAGAACTCGTAACCGCCCAGTTCGTGCGGGATGCCGACCTTGAGCGCGCCGGTCTCGGCGAGCGCCTTCGCGGCCTCGTCGGGCACCCGACCGAGTTCCTCACCCAGGTCGGCGGTGTCCTGCAACACCGGCGTGATGTCCTCGAGGCGCTGCATGAGCGCGTCGAACTCGTCGCTGACGTGCAATCGGTTCGTCATGTCGATCCCTCACTTGCTCAGCGTGTTGAGAATCCAATCGATGACCCGGCCGGCGATCTCGTCGGAGTTGGCCTCGAAGATCAGTGCGTGCCCGTTGCCGGTGATGCCGACGTCGGGCAGGTGCATGAGCTGCGCCTGCGCGCCCGCGTCGGCCAGGAAGTCGACGACCTGCGGGGCGAATCCGGCGAACGCCGACGCCCCGCCCGTGACGACGGTGACCGGTGTCCCGGTGAGGCCGGGGATCGTGCGTCCCGGCACCTGCGCGGGGTGTTCGGCGGGAGGGTCGCACGTGATCTCCGCGCTGGTCAGGCCCCACGTGAGCTCGCCGAGTCCGGGGAACTCGGCGAAGGCGGGGCCGATGGGTTCGACCGCGACGATGCCCGCGACGCGGTCGGGTCGTGCGTTCGCCGTCAGCCAGCCGACGGGACCGCCCGCCGAGTGCGTCACGAGCACGGCGTCGCCGATGACGTCGAGCAGCCGGGCGAGCCGGTCGGCGTCGAGGCGTTGCGATTCGGCGAGATCCGCGGGCAGCGGTCCCATCGGTGCGACCAGCTGGTCGACGTCGGCGGAGCCGAGCTCCCGGTCGAACGTCCACTGTGTCTGGCCGGCGCGCGACTCCTCCGGCAGGAACAGCGCCTGCGCGGCCTCGTAGGGGAACTGCGCGCCCATCGGGGAGATGACGTCCGGGTGATACGGCGAACGCCCGTGTCCACATCGGTCGACGACGTAGACGGCGAACCCGGCCTCGACGAACCGGGTCGCCCAACCCGGCCTGCCGTCGGGGGTGCCGGTCCAGTCGGTGCCCTGCCCACCGCCGCCGTGCACCAGCACGAGCGGCACCGGGCGGACCTCGCCCACCGGGGCCTCCCACTGCACGAACATCGGGCCGCGCTGCACCGTGCCGTGCTCGGCGGCCACGCGCTCGCCGGGAATCCAGAACTGTCCACGGCGGACGGTCACCTCGTAGCCGCCCGCCTCGTGCGGTGCTGTCATCGCGTCCGCCTCAGATGTCGATCGGCTCGAGGCGGCCCAGCAGCTCCTCGCGGAGGTGCTCGAACTGCTCGGGCAACTGGAACCGGGTGCCGAGCTCGTGCGGCGACTCGTCGCAGGTCCACCCGCCGTCGGCGTGGGTGACCGCCAACTCGAACAGCGCACCGCTCGGCGTGCGCACGTAGACGCTCTTGAAGTACTTGCGGTCCTTGAGCTCGGAGATGTCGGTGTAGCCGCGGCCCTCGATGTCGAACTTCACCGAGTCCTGGTTGTCGAGGGTGTCCAGGTTCCAGGCGAAGTGGTGGTAGGTGCCCGCGCGTAGCCCCACGTGCCCTGGTCGTCGGTGCGGTTGACCGTGATCTCGAGGTGGTTGCCGTGCTTGGCCTCGCCCAGCTGCAGACCGACGACCGAGCCTTCCTCGGCCAGGCCCTCCTGGGCGAAGAACGACTCGCCTGCGAACTCGACCATCCGGTCCGGCGTGGTCATGTGCACGCCGACACCGTGGATACCGTGGATCGCGTGTTCCTGCGGAACGCCGTACCCGGGATGTCCGATGCGGTCGTCGCCGTCGTTGCCGACCATGACGTACTCGATGCCCGACGGGTGGCGGAACGCGAGCCTGCGCCTGCCGAACCGTTCGACGTTCGCGACATCGATGTCGTGTCCGGTGAGCCTGGTGTGCCAGAAGTCGAGCGAACCCTCCGGTACCGACAGCAGCACCTCGCGGGCCTGGTTGGTACCGCGTGTGCCGAAGAACCCGGCCTGCGCCCACGGGAAGGTCGTCACGACGCTGGAGGGATCGCCCGCGGCGTTGGCGTAGTAGAGGTGGTAGATCGGCACCGAGCCGTCGAACAGGACGGTGCGCTTGATGAAGCGCATCCCGAGGACCTTGACGTGGAAGTCGACGTCCTCCTGCGCGTCGGCCACCGACAGTGTCACGTGATGTGACCCCAGCACGTACGTCATGACGGACTCCTCATCGTTGAGAGCTGGTGCGAGATCCGATGAGGCGAATGTAGGAACGGCGACCCCGCGGTGTCTGGTGCCAGGGCGCAGAGGGCTGTCGCGAGAGCGCGCCGCTGGGTACCGTTGCTGGCACGACGCGCCCGCACCCGTGGAGATGACAACGATGTCATTTACGTCGCTCACCGAACGATTCGCCGTTCCGGGGCCCTCGCCGAACCCCATCGCGTTCCCGTCCTGGATCGACGCGGTGCGGCGCAGCGTGATGCGTTTCGAGTTCGACTGCGACCGGCCCGAGCGGTTCCGCGGCACGGTCCGCGACCGGGGGCTGCACGGCGTCAGCTTCATCGACATGACCTCGCAGCCGCACGCCGCCTACCGCGATCACCACGTCATCTCCGCCGACGACGCCGGCTACTACGTGCTCACGTTGCAGCTCAGCGGCGACATCCGGATCGCGCAGGACGGGCGGGTCGCACGGTTGCGCGCGGGCCAGTTCGCGCTCTACGACTCGGGCCGTCCCGCGACGCTCACCGTCGGCAAGGACTACCGCTCGACGTGCATCCGATTCCCGAAGAACGCGATCGCCTCGCGCCGCGACGATCCGCTCGACGACCTCACCGCCCGCCCGTTGACGTGCGAACCGGGCATGCCCGACGCCGTGTGGACCGCCATCCTCGGCGTCAACCGCAACCTCGAATCGCTCGGCGCGCACGGCTATCCCACGGTGCGTTCTCTGTTGACGCTCGTCAGCTCCATGCTGCTCGGGCAGTTGGGCCGGCACGTGCCCGCGCAGCCGACCGACGAGGAGCTCCTCGGTCGTATCCTCGACCACATCGACGCCCACCTGGCCGACACCGGGCTCAGTCCCGGACACATCGCGGCGGCGCACTTCCTGTCGCCGCGGACCCTGCACGCGCTGTTCGAGGGGACCGGGACGACGGTCGCGCGCTACATCCGCCAACGCCGCGTCGAACGCTGCCGGTTCGATCTGGCCGACCCCGCCCTGGCCGACGTGCCGGCGTCGGCGATCGGGGCGCGGTGGGGATTCGCCGACGCCTCGCATTTCGGACAGGTCTTCAAACGCGAGATCGGGCTGGCGCCGGCGGAGTTCCGCAGGCAGATGCTCGCCGAGCCGCGGTGATGCCGGTGGACGCGCCCGGACTGACCCGGTTCCGCACGAGCGACGTCGCCGAACCGCGCAGGCTCGCCGCCTGGGAGGAGCACAACGCCCGTTCACTGGTCGGGCTCACGGCCAGTCCGATCGGGGACCGGCCGTTCTCCGGGGTCGAGGTCAACCTCGCGCTGCCGCGCCTGCAGTTGGCGCGGGTGACCGGATCCCCGCACGTCGTCGACCGGGGTCCGCGGCAGATCGCGACGGCCCCGGCCGACGGTGTCGTCGTCTACGTCGCACTGGCCGGGCACGGGCGGTTCGAGCATCGCGCCGGCGACGCGGTCCTGGGGCCGGGGCAGCTGCTCGTATGCGATGCGGATCAGCCGTTCCGTCGCGGGTTCTCAGACGGTCTCACGGAACTCGTGCTCAAGGCGCCGCGCGCCGTGCTGCGGGACGCAACCGGACACGGCGGCCTCGCCCGGCCGCGGACCGTCGACCTCGGGGCAGGCTCCACGGAGGCCGGGGCCGCGCACGCCCGCGCCCTCGCCGCTGCGGTCGCCGACGCCTTCCGCGGTCCGACCGGCTGGGAGACGGTGGAGGCGACGATCCTCGAACTGCTGCCCGCGGTGCTCGGCCGCAGCTCCCCGGACGCCGGGCATCTGGCCGCGGCGCATGCGTTCATCACGGCCCGGCTCGCCGACCCCGGCCTGTCGGCCGGCGGCATCGCCCGTGCCGTCGGCATCTCGGAGCGTCAGTTGTCGCGGCTGTTTGCCGCGGCCGGGCAGAGCGTGCCGCAGGCCGTGCAGTCGGCCCGGCTCGACGCCGCGCGGCGCATGCTCGCCGACCCCACGCACGCGGGCACGCCGCTCGCGGAGGTCGCCGGCCGGCACGGATTCGCCTCCCAGGCGCATTTCTCCCGCAGCTACCGGGCGCGGTTCGGCACCACACCCTCCCGCGACCGCCGCGCGTCGGCGGACTGACGAGGGCTTTTGCTCATTTCCGCCATCCTCGCCGCGAGACCGCCGAGCGAGGCGGCGAGCTGACACGCTCGCGGGCAGTTCCGGCGACGGGGCCGGAGGAACAGACGAGGCGGAAACCATGGTGACCTTCAACGACGGACTCGCCGACACCGCGCCGCCGGCCACCGCGGTGGTCGAGACGGACGTGCTCATCGTGGGCTCGGGCCCGGCAGGCGCGTCGGCGGCCCTGTTCCTGTCCACGCTGGGCGTGTCGAACACGATGATCACCAAGTACCGGTGGACCGCGAACACGCCGCGGGCGCACATCACGAACCAGCGGACCATGGAGATCTTCCGCGACCTCGGCATCGAGGAGCAGGTCCTCGCCGACGCCACCCCGCATCACCTCATCGGCGACACGGTGTTCTGCACCGCCATCGCAGGGGAGGAGATCGGCCGCATCCTCACCTGGGGCAACCATCCCGCCCGGCACGCCGACTACGAGCTCGCCTCGCCGTCGCTGAACTGCGACATCCCGCAGACCTACCTCGAACCGATCCTCGTGCGCAACGCGACGATGCGCGGCACCCAGACCCGCTTCAGCACCGAGTACCTCGGCCACGCCCAGGACGCGGACGGTGTGGACGTGCGCGTGCTCGACCGGTTCTCCGGCTCGGAGTACACGATCCGCGCGAAGTACCTGATCGCGCCGACGGTGCGCGCTCGAAGGTCGCCGCCGACCTCGACCTGCCCTACGAGGGGCAGATGGACATCGCCGGATCGATGAACATCACCTTCACCGCCGACCTGGCCGCGCTGTGCGACCACCGACCCTCGGTGCTGTACTGGGTCATCCAGCCGGGCGCCGACGTCGGCGGCATCGGCGCCGGCCTCGTGCGCATGGTGCGGCCGTGGAACGAATGGCTCATCGTGTGGGGCTTCGACATCGAGCAGGGCGCCCCCGAGGTGACCGAACAGGATGCGCGGCGGATCGTGCGCAACCTCGTCGGCGACCCCGACCTCGACGTCGAGATCACCGGAATCTCGTTGTGGGGCAACAACGAGCAGTACGCGACCCGGTTGCAGAGCGGACGCGTGTTCTGCGCGGGCGACGCCGTGCACAAGCATCCGCCGAGCAACGGACTCGGGTCCAACACATCCATTCAGGACTCGTACAACCTGGCGTGGAAACTGGCCGCCGTCCTCGACGGCCGGGCAGGGACCGAACTGCTCGAGACCTACACCGCCGAACGCGCACCCGTCGCGAAGCAGATCGTCACGCGCGCCAACCGGTCGGCCCGCGAGTTCGGTGCCCTGTTCACCGCGCTCGGCCTGGACGACGCCGAGACCCCGGAGGAGATGCTCGCGCGCATCGAACAGCGCAAGGACGCCACGGCCGAGGGCGCGACCACCCGCGCCGCGGTGCGCGAGGCGATGGAACTGAAGAACTACGAGTTCAACGCCCACGGTGTCGAACTGGGGCAGTGGTACGACCCGGCGGCCTCGACCGCCGTCGTCGGCGACGGGACACCGCGGCCCGCGCCGACCCGCGATCCGGAGTTGTTCTACGAACCGTCGACGTATCCCGGCGTGCGCCTGCCGCACGCGTGGGTGGGCGACGCCGCACGCAAGCTCTCGACCCACGACCTCGCGGGCTACGACGGATTCACGCTGCTGACCGGCATCACCGGCGAACCGTGGGTCGCCGCGGCGCAGAAGGCGGCCGAGGACCTCGGCGTGCGCGTCGAACCCGTCGTCATCGGCCCAGGCCGCGAGGTCACCGACCTGTACTTCGACTGGGCCGAGCTGTGCGGCGTCGCCGAGGACGGCGCCGTGCTCGTGCGGCCCGACAAGCACATCGCCTGGCGCAGCGAGCATCTCGTCGACGATCCCGAGCGGGAACTCGCCGGCGTCCTCCGGCACGTGCTGAGCCGGAACGAGGGCGCATGAGCTGGGAGTTCGACCACGTCACGCTCGGCCAGCGGGTGCGTTTCGGCACGGGGAAGGTCGCCGAGAACGTCGCGGCCGAGGTGGCCCTGTTCGACGCGCGGCGGGTGTTGCTCGTGGCCGCCGAGGCCGAGGACGAACCGGCCCGCCGCGCGACCGCGGACATCGACGTCGCCGCGCGGTGCGCCGACGTGCGCCCGCACGTGCCCGTCGACAACGCCCACCGTGCGCGCGAACAGGCCGTCGAGACCGGTGCCGACCTGCTGCTCAGCGTCGGCGGCGGGTCGACGACGGGCCTGGCGAAGGCGATCGCGCTGACCAGCGGCCTGCCGATCGTCGCCGTGCCCACCACCTACGCCGGCTCCGAGGCGACCAACGTGTGGGGCCTGACCGAGCACGCGCGCAAGACCACCGGCAGCGACGACCGGGTGCTGCCCGCCACCGTCGTCTACGACGCCGAACTCACGCTGTCCCTACCCGTCGAACTGTCGGTGACCTCCGGCTGCAACGCCCTCGCCCACTGCGTGGACTCGATGTGGGCACCGCGCACCGACCCGATCGACCAGGCGCTCGCCGTGGAGGGGATCCGCGCGCTCGCCGCCGGACTCCGCGCGGTCGGGCAGGACCCCGCCGGCGTCGACGGGCGCGAACGGATGCTGTACGGCGCGTACCTGGCCGCCGTCGCGTTCGCCTCCGCCGGATCCGGGCTGCACCACAAGATCTGCCACGTCCTCGGCGGCGCCTACGACCTGCCGCACGCCGCGACCCACACCGCGGTGCTGCCGTACGTCCTGGCGTTCAACGGTCCACATGCGACGGACGCGGCCATGCGGATCGCCACTGCGTTCGGCGGCGCTGCCGATGCCGACGGCGCGGTGGCCGGGTTGCTCGCGTTGTACGACGAGCTCGGTGCATCGCACGCGTTGCGGGAGGCCGGTCTCGCCGAGGACGTGATCGCCGAGGCCGCCGGACTGGTCCTGCCCGTCGTGCCGGCCGGCAACCCGCGCCCGGTGAGCGAGGCCGACCTGACTGCGCTGCTCACCGCCGCGTGGGCAGGCCGGGACCCGACGAGCCTGCGACCCTGACCCGAACGAGACCGTTACCTGAACGCGCCGACCCGAACAGCGCCGACCCGAATTCCGCTGTGAGCCGAGAGGACCGCCCCGCCATGAGCACCACCGACGAGCCCACCACCGGCGCCGACCAGCAGGGGATCGAACAGCAGCGGATCGAGCAGCGACTGGTCGACGAGGTTGCCGCCTCGTTCGCCGGGGCGCAGGACGTGCGGCTGCGCACGGTGCTCGAATCGCTGACCCGGCACCTGCACGCCTTCATCCGCGACGTGCGGCTCACCGAGGACGAGTGGAAGCAGGCCATCGACTTCCTGACCGCCGTCGGCCACATCACCGACGACCGGCGCCAGGAGTTCATCCTGCTGTCCGACGTGCTCGGCGCGTCCATGCAGACCATCGCCGTGAACAACCCGGTCCAGGACGGGCCGCGGGGCGGGGCGACCGAGGCGACCGTGTTCGGGCCGTTCTTCGTGGAGGACGCGCCGCTGATCGAACCCGGCGGCGACCTCGCGGGAGGTGCGGCCGGACAGCCGTGCTGGGTCGAGGGCACGGTCCGCGACCTCGACGGCACGCCCGTGCCCGGTGCGCGGATCGAGGTGTGGGAGGCCGACGACGACGGCCGCTACGACGTGCAGTACGACGACGGCCGCGTGGCCGGCCGGGGACACCTGTTCTCGGGCGAGGACGGGACGTTCCGCTTCTGGTGCGTGACGCCCACGCCGTACCCGATCCCGCACGACGGCCCGGTCGGCAGGCTTCTGGAGGCCGCGGGACGGTCGCCGATGCGCGCCGCCCACCTGCACTTCATGGTCACGGCCGAGAACCTGCGCACGCTCGTCACGCACATCTTCGTCGAGGGCGACGAGCAGCTCGCCGTCGGCGACGCCGTGTTCGGCGTCAAGGACTCGCTGGTGCAGCGGTTCGTCCAGCAGCCCGCGGGCACGCCCACGCCCGACGGGCGCGATCTGGGCGAGCGCTCCTGGGCGCGGGTGCAGTTCGACATCGTGCTCGCCCCGGCCGCCACCGACGGCTGAGCGCGGCACCGGGTGGGCGGGCGCCGATCCGGTGTCCCAATTCACAGAACCTCACCCAGTGGTGAATGCCCTCCTCGGCCGTCCGGCGACAGCTTTCCGGCACCGATCTTTTGTTTCTGGCTGAGAAAATAGAAGTAATCCCAGCTCGCTTCTCGCTGGTGGGGAATTCTCTCGATTACTGCATGCGAAGCCGCAGGTCAAGTCGCTTCCCAGGGCTCGGATGATTGTGGAAAACGGCTAAAATAAATGCGACGCTCGTCGCCTGGCCGCTTTCCGTCTCCGGCATCGTCGCTGTGGGGCCGATGCGGCTGCCCTTGCTGTCACCGTCCCCATCGGAAGGCTGGAGAAGTTGAGCTTGTCGAAGAAACGCCGTCTTCTGTCCGCGGCAGCGGTCGGGCTCGCGGCCTGCCTCGTGGCGACCGGATGCACGCGCGCCGACGAGAACACCGCCACCGAACTCGAGGACCAGGGCCCCGCCGACGAGGTCCGCCTCGGATACTTCCCCAACGTCACGCACGCGCCCGCGATCATCGGCCTCGAGCGCGGGCACTTCGAGGACGAACTCGGCGACACGCAACTGACGAGCCAGACGTTCAACTCCGGCACCGAGGAGGTGAACGCGCTGCTGGGCGGATCGCTCGACATCGGCTACATCGGTTCGGCCCCCGCCATCAACGCGTTCACCAAGTCCGAGGGGCGGATCCAGGTCGTCTCCGGTGCCGTCGCGGGCGGCGCGCAGCTCGTCGTCGACCCCGAGATCACCGAGCCCGAGGACCTCAAGGGCAAGACGATCGCCACGCCGTCCCTGGGCAACACCCAGGACGTCGCCCTCAAGAAGTGGCTCGACGAGGAAGGCCTCACCGGCGAGGTGAACGTCGCCAACCTCGACAACCCGCAGACGTTCGACGCCTTCCGCGGCGGCGAGGTCGACGGCGGCTGGCTGCCCGAGCCGTGGTCCTCGCGGCTCGTCGAGGACGCCGACGCCGAGGTGCTCGTCGACGAGGAGGACCTCTGGCCCGACGGGAAGTTCCCGACGACCGTGATGCTCGTGCGCACCGAGTTCCTCCAGCAGCACCCGGAGACCGTGCGCGCCATGGTCAAGGGCTCGCTCGACGCGGCGAACTGGGGACGCGACAACGCCGACGAGGCCAAGGACGTCGTCGACGAGGGAATCCGCAACGTCACCGGCAGCGACCTGCCCGGCCCGGTGCTGGACCGCGCGTTCGAGAACCTCGAGCTGACCGCCGACCCCATCTCGTCGACCTACGAGCAACTGGCCCACGACTCCGTGACCGCCGGCGTGGTCGACGAGGCCGTCGACCTGCACGGATTCCTCGACCTGCGGCTGCTCAACGAACTGCAGGAACAGGCGGACGAACCGCCCGTCGAGGCAGCCGGACTGCAAGCCGAGTAGCGCCCCACGACCGACAGGGAGAAGCCGATGAGCGTGACACTGGATCAGCCGGAGCTGGCGACCTCGACCGACGTCGCCGTGCAACTGTCGGGCGTGGCCAAGGTCTTCGGCCACGGCCGGGACGCCGTCACCGCACTCGAGAACGTGGACCTGACCGTCGCGCCGGGCGAGTTCGTCTGCCTGCTCGGCGCCTCCGGGTGCGGCAAGTCGACGATGCTGAACCTCGTCGCCGACCTCGACGCACCGACCACCGGCACGGTCACCCGCAACACCACGCGGCCCGCCGTGATGTTCCAGGACCCGGCGCTGATGCCGTGGCTGACCGCGGGCCGCAACGTCGAACTTGCCCTGCGGCTGGCCGGTTTCCCGCGCACGGGCCGCAAGGAGAAGGCCTCCGAGCTGCTGCAGCTCGTCCGCCTCGAGGGCCAGGAACGCAAGCGTCCGCACGAGCTGTCCGGTGGTATGCGCCAGCGCGTCGCGTTGGCCCGCTCGCTGGCCAGCACCCACCGCACCGACGGTGAGGACCGTCCGTCGCTGCTGCTCATGGACGAGCCGTTCGCGGCGCTGGACGCCATGACCAAGGACGTCATGCAGGGCGAACTGCTGCGGATCCACGCGGCCCTGCAGTCGTCGGTGCTGTTCGTGACCCACGACGTGCGCGAGGCGGTGCGGCTCGGCCGGCGCATCGTGCTGCTGTCCTCGCGCCCCGGCCGCGTCGTGCGCGAATGGACCAACACCACCGACGGCCACAACCCCGAACTCGTCGACGAGATCAACGCGAAGCTGCGCGAGGTGATCAGCACACATGCCCGCAAGTCCGCCTGACAACGATCTCGCCGCAGTCAGCGCGGGCCTCGACGCACTCGACGCGCCCACGGCGGTCAAACGGCCGCCGCTGTGGAAACGGCTGTCCAAGAGCCTGCTGCCGCCGCTGGTGACGATCGGCATCGTCATCGCCGTGTGGCAGGTGCTGTGGGCCAGTGCGATGTGGCCCGAGTTCAAACTGCCCGCCCCGCTCGACGTGTGGGGCGAGTTCTGGACCACCGCCAGCAGCGGTGAACTGCTCGAGGTCGTGTGGACCTCCATCCACCGCGCCGTGCTCGGCTTCCTCGCCGGCGTCGCGATCGGCACGCCGCTGGGGCTGCTCGTCGCGCGCGTGTGGTTCGTGCGCGCCGCGATCGGACCGCTGCTGATCGGCCTGCAGAGCCTGCCGTCGGTCGCGTGGGTGCCGGCCGCGATCCTGTGGTTCGGCATCAACGACGCCGCGATCTACTTCGTCGTGCTGCTCGGCTCGGTGCCGTCGATCGCCAACGGCCTCGTCGCCGGCATCGACCAGGTGCCGCCGATGCTGCCGCGCGCGGGCAAGGTGATGGGCGCGGGCCGGCTCCAATCCGCCCGGTTCATCCTGCTGCCCGCCGCGCTGCCCGGGTACCTCGCGGGTCTGAAGCAGGGTTGGGCGTTCTCGTGGCGCTCGCTCATGGCCGCCGAGCTGATCGCGATCTCCCCGCAGCTGGGCGTGGGACTCGGCGCGTACCTGAGTCACGGGCAGGACTTCAACGACATGCCCAAGGTGCTCGCCGCGATCTTCCTCATCCTGATCGTGGGTGTCGGTATCGACCTGCTCGTCTTCCGGCCACTCGAACGCTCGGTCCTGCACGCCAGAGGCCTGACCTCAGGCGTCTGACCGCGGCCGTGTCAGCACCTGGCGTCGCCGTGTCAGCAGTTCGCGTCGCCGTGTTGGCATTCCGCGGTGTGGTGTTGTCAGGAGCGGCTGGGTCAGGACAGGGCCGTGGCCAGGCGGCCGCCGACGTCGCGTAGCTCCTGCGCGTCGGCGGCCACGCCCGGTGTCCACGGCAGGGTCAGCTGGTCCCGGGCATCGCGGTAGCGCGGGGTCACGTGCAGGTGGAAGTGGAACACCGTCTGCCAGGCGTCGGCGCCGCAGCAGTTCAGCAGGTTCACCCCGTCGGCGCCGAGCTCGTCGACCAGGGCCCGCGCGACGCGTTGCGCCGTGCGGGTCGTCGCCGACAGATCGTCGGCGGGGATGTCCAGCAGGTCGCGGCTGTGCTGCTTCGGCACCACCAGCACGTGCCCCGGCGTCGCGGGGTTGATGTCCATGAAGGCCTGCGTCGTGTCGTCCTCGGCCACGGTCACCCCGGGCGCCGTACCGGCGACGATCCCGCAGAACACGCACTGCTCATTCATGCCGCCCGACTGTAGCGGGCCACGGATCCGCGGAGCGCAGGCAACGCGCATGCGCTCCACGGATCCCGCCGGTCAGCACCAGTGCATCGCCGTGGCGTCCACGAAGGACGGAACGTCGAAGAACACGTAGCCGTCGGCGTTCATCGGCTTGCAGTCGGTCGACATGCCGTTGCTCAGGTCCATCCTGGCCAGGACACCGTCGACGTTGCCGCAGCCGGTCACCGTCAGGTGGACACGCTGGTGGAGGTTGCTGGACTCGCCGTGCCACCTGGCCATGCACTGGGCCGCCGCCGTGTCACCGGCCGTGGTGGATTGCGGTTCGGGAGTGGCGGCAGCCGTACCGGCCGAGACACCGGCGATCAGCGCTGCGGAGGCGACGGTCAGTGCGGTCTTCGCGAACATGGATGAACCCCTTCTCCTGTGTCGTCGGCCCTGGAGCGGGCGGACGACACCACCGTCGCGCGGCACCGTGGCGATGAGGTGCAATCCGCGTGGTACCGCGTGACGTGGGATGCCAACACGGCGCCGGGAACTGCTGACACGGCGACGCAGGATGCTGACACGGCGACGCAGGATGCTGACACGGCGACGTGGGGTGCTGACACGGCGACGTTACGGCGTGCGGTGGGCGTCTCGGGTGGCGGCGTGGGCCTTCAGGAGGGCGCCGGTGGTGGGGAGGCCCTCCGGCGACGGCCAGGTGGCGGGGTCCCACAGCTTCGACCGCGCGAACGCACGTCCACAGTGGACGAACACCTCGCGCACCGTGACGACGACGGCCAGCTCCGGCGGGGTCCCTTTCACCGCGAACCGTTCGAGCACCTCGGGATCGCGGACGATGGCGGCCGTTCCGTTGACGCGCACCGTGTGGTCGGTGCCCGGCACGAGGAACAGCATCCCGACATGCGGGTTGCGCAGCATGTTCCGCATGCTGTCGACCCGCCGGTTGCCCGGCCGGTCGGCGAACGCGATGGTCCGCTCGTCGAGCACGAGCGCCCCGGCGCCCTCGTCGCCCCGCGGCGACACCTCCACGGTGCCCTCGCGCGAGCCCGACGCCAGCAGGAACAGCGGGGACGCCTCGAGGAACCGCCGCGTCTCGGCGTCGAGCGCGGGCGCGGCCTTGTCGCTGATCACCTCGACCGGCTCCTCGACCACCTCCCGCAGCTCCGCCTCCGACGCCACGACAGCATTGCCGGCGGACCCCGCCGCCCCCGCAGCCGACCCGGTCCCGGAACCGGAGGCCGGCGACTCCGCGGCATCCGCGGCATCCGCGGCATCGGCGACCCGGTTCCGGCCGATCGGCACGACGAGCGGGGTGTGCGACACGGGGTCGTCGATCACCCGGCAGGGCATGGCGAACACGTCCCGCACCAGGTCCTCGGTGACGACCGCGCGCGGCGCGCCCTCGGCGACGAGCGTGCCCTCGGACAGCACCACCAGATGGTCGGCATAGCGGGTCGCGAGGTTGAGGTCGTGCAGCACGGCCACGATGGTCGTGCCCTCGGCGCGGTTGAGATCGGCCAGCAGGTCCAACACCTCGACCTGGTGCGTGACGTCGAGGAACGTCGTCGGCTCGTCGAGCAGCAGCACCCCGGTGCGCTGCGCGAGTGCCATGGCGATCCACACCCGTTGCCGCTGCCCGCCGGACAGCTCGTCGACGGAGCGCTCGGCGAGGTCGAGCGTGTCGGTCGCGCGCATCGCGTCGGCCACGGCCTGTTCGTCGGCGTCCGACCAGCGTCCGAACCACCCCTGGTGGGGGCTGCGGCCACGGCCCACGAGGTCGGTCACCGTGATGCCCTCGGGAGCCGTCGGCGACTGGGGCAGCACGCCCAGCTTCACCGCGACGTCGCGGCTCGGCAGCGTGTGGATGCTCTTGCCGTCCAGATAGGCCGCGCCGGACGAGGGCCGCAGCAGCCGGGCCATGCCGCGCAGCAGCGTCGACTTGCCGCACGCGTTGGGGCCCACGATGACGGTGAACCCGCCGGGCGGCACGGTCACCGACAGTCCGTCGACGACCGTGCGTTCGCCGTAGCCGAGCGTGATGTCCTCGGTGTGCACGGTGGACGTGCCCCGCATGCCCTGCCCCTTTCCTCGCTACCCGCCGCGCCCGGCGCGGTTGTTCCTGGCCAGCAGCCACAGCAGGTACGGCGCGCCGACGGCGCCGGTGACGACGCCGACGGGGAACTGCTGCGCGCCGAACAGATGTTGACCGGCCAGGTCCGAACACAACACCACGAGCGCGCCGACGAGCGCGGCGGGTACCACTCCGGGCCGTGCCCCGCCGACGAGCCGGGCCGCGATCGGGCCGGACAGGAACGCCACGAACGCGATCGGCCCCGCGGCCGCCGTGCCGACGCCGATCAGGCCGGTGGCCGCGAGCAGCAACGCGATCCGGGACCGTTCGACGCCGAGGCCCAGTCCACGCGCCGAGTCGTCGCCGAGCTGCAGGGTCGGCAGCGCCCGCGCGAGGAGCAGCGCGAGCGGCACGAGCAGTGCGAGCGATCCGGCGAGGGGCACGACGCGGTCCCAACCGCTCTCGTACAGGCTGCCCGTGCGCCACAGCAGCGCCTGTTCGGCGTCGGTGATGTTGGCGCGCGTCATGAGGAACGACACGACGCTCAGCAGCGCCGCGTTGATGCCGATGCCGATCAGCACGAGCCGGTAGCCGTTGATGCCCTGTTGCCAGGCGAGCACGTAGATCAACGCCGCCGCCGCGATCGAGCCGGTGAACGCGCCCGCCGACACGGCGAAGCCGCCGGCGCCGAACACCACGATGGACAGCACCGCGGCGGCGCTGGCTCCCGCGGAGATGCCGAGCACGTCGGGGGAGGCGAGCGGATTGCGCAGCAGGCGTTGGAACAGCGCGCCCGCGAGTCCGAACGCGACACCCACCAGCAGGCCGGTGACGGCGCGGGGGAGCCGGAGTCCGAACAGGACGTAGTCGATGCGCGGCAGACTGTCGCCGGCGAACGCGGCGAGGATGTCCGGAATCCCGATCTGGAAATCGCCCACCGACAGCGACACCAGCAGCACCGCGACGAGTGCCGCAGCCAGCCCGGTGGTCACGGTCGCGGCACGTCGGCGTTCGCCGCGGCGGGCGCGCGCGACCCGCTCGACATCGGAGGGCCCGGACGTCGGAGGAGTCGGGCGCGCGGTCGTGGAGGTCATAGCGAGGCCGGCTTCCTGCGCCGCACGAGCAGGACGAGCACGGGCGCGCCGAGCAGCGCGGTGACGACCCCGGCCTGCACCTCGCCGGGCCGGGCGACGACGCGGCCGAGCACGTCCGCCAGCAGCAGCAACACCGGCCCGATGAGCAATGAGAGCGGCAGGATCCGCCGGTAGTCCGGTCCGGCGAGCATGCGCGCCAGATGCGGCACGGCGAGACCGAGGAAGGTGATCGGCCCGGCGAGCGCGGTCGCCGCACCGGCGAGGACGACGACCGCCGCGCCGCACAGCACGCGGTCGGTCGTGGTGTTCCGGCCGAACGCCCGTGCCACGTCGTCGCCGAGGGACAGGCCGTTGAGGACCTTGCCGAGCAGCAGCGCCCCGACGATGCCGACGACCAGGAACGGCAGCGCCTGGCCGACGATCTCCAGATCACGCCCGGCCAGAGTGCCGACCTGCCAGAACCGGAACCGGTCGTGCACGGCCGGGTCGGTGAGCAGCACGGCACTGATCAGCGAGGTCAGCGCCGCCGTCAACGCCGCACCGGTGAGCGCCAGCTTCAGTGGGGACGCGCCGCCGCGACCCATCGAGCCGATCGTGTAGACGACGACGGACGCCGCGGCCGCGCCGAGGAAACCGAACCACACGTACCCGGCCAGGCTGCTCACGCCGAACACGGCGATCCCCAGCACCACGAAGAGCGCGGCACCGGCGTTGACGCCGAAGATGCCGGGGTCGGCGAGCGGATTCCGCGTGAGGCCCTGGATCAGCGCGCCGGCCAGTCCCAACGCGGCACCGACGAGCAGTCCGGCGAGCGTGCGCGGCACGCGGCGTTCGCTGACGATCAGGTGTTCGGTGTTGCCGGGGTCGAACGCCGTGAGGGCGTCGAGCACGGTCGCGAGGGGAATGCCCTTCGTCCCGACCGCGAGGCTGAGCCCCACGGCGGCCGCGAGGCCGAGTCCGAGGACCAGACCCCACGTCACGGCCGCCGGGCCGCGGGTCCTCGCCCTGCCCGCGGCCGGTGCTCGCGCATGCAACCCGGTCACGGGGTCAGTCGCCGAGGGTGTCGGCGAGCTGCGGGACGACCTCGTCGAGCGCCCACGACAGTCCGACGACCGAGTTGCTGGAGAACGCCAACGAGATGTCCTGGTCGCCGAGCACCAGGTCGTTGCCCTTCTCGACCGACGGGATCGCCTGGTACAGCGGGTCGCCGGTGACGTCCTCGGGGTTGGCGCCGATGAGGAACACGGCCGTCAGATCGGCGTCGAGCAGGTCGAGGCGTTCGTCGGAGATCGGCACGGTGAATCCCTGGCCGCCCGGCTGACGCTGCACGGCGGGGGAGTTGACGAATCCGAGGCGCTCCATGAACTCGACGCGGCCGTCGCCGTCGAGGTAGGCGCCCCACGCGTCCGGCAGGCGCGAGGCCAGCACCATCTCCTTGCCCTCGAACTCCGGGTGCTCGTCGGCGACGCGGTCGAACTTGGCGTCGAGGTCCTCGCGCAGCTGCTGCGCCTTGTCCTGCCTGCCGAGCGCGGTGCCGATCATGTCGAGCTGCTGCTGCCACGTGGTGAGGTAGTCGTCGGCGCCCTCGGGCAGGCTGACCACGGGAACGCCGATCTCGCGGAGCTTGTCGTGGCGCGCCTTCTCGCCGCTGGAACGGGTGTCGAGGATCAGGTCGGGGTTGAGCGCGGCGACCTTCTCCATGTTGACCTCGAGCGTGCCCAGTTTCTCGGGTGCCTGGTCGTAGGACTGCTGCGACCACGGACCGAGGCCGTCCTCGCCCACCTCCAGCCAGTCGGCGACGCCGACGGGCTGGACGTCGAGGGCCATGGCCACCTCGGCATCGGTCCAGCCGAGCGCCACGACGCGTTGCGGCGGCTCCTCGACGGTCACGTCGCCGAACTTGGTCGGGATCGTGACGGGGAACCGGCTCGCGTCGGCCGAGGGGTTGAGGTTCTGTCCACCCGAGTCGGCGGCCTCGTCACCGGTCGTGGTGCAGCCGGTCAGTGCCACGAGGGCACCGGTGATCAACACGGCGAGCAGTGCCCGCACGGAACCGGCAGAGCGCATGGGAGTTAGGCCTTCCGGGGGACAGTCGTTAACTGTGCCTACCCTAACTTCGCTCCTGTGCCGAGTGGAACTGCAGGTGACGTGCGGAGGGTCACTCCGATGACCGTCACCGCCGGTAATCGCCCGATAGGGTCATCTGTTCCGTCTCGAATCTTGATTGATTCAAGATTTTGCGGCAGACTCCGTGCCGTGCCCACAGCCACGGACTTCGAGCAGCTGCTGCGCGGGGCGTCCCTGCGCGTCACCCGCCCGCGGGTGGCAGTGCTGTCCGTGGTGCACGACCACCCGCACGCCGACACCGATTCGATCATCGGTCTCGTCCGCGGGGAACTCGGTGACGTCTCCCATCAAGCTGTGTACGACGTGCTGCGTGCGTTGACGGCCTCCGGCCTGGTCCGGCGTATCCAGCCGATGGGATCGGTCGCGCGTTACGAGACGCGGGTCGCGGACAACCACCACCACGTCGTGTGCCGTTCGTGCGGGGCCATCGCCGACGTCGACTGCGCCGTCGGTGAGGCACCCTGCCTGGCGGCCTCCGACGACAACGGTTTCGTCATCGACGAGGCCGAGATCATCTACTGGGGCCTGTGCCCCGGCTGTTCCGCAGTGAGTTCCTGAGCAACCCTGAACCACCCGAAGGGATTTCCATTGTCTGAGAGCAACGAAGCGGCCGCGGGCGGTTGCCCGGTCGCCCACGGTGGCGGGATGCCGCACCCCACCCAGGGTGTGAGCAACTCGGTCTGGTGGCCGAACCGGCTCAACCTGAAGATCCTGGCGAAGAACCAGCCGGCGACCGACCCGATGGACCCGGACTTCGACTACCCGTCGGCGTTCGCCTCGCTCGACCTCGCCGAGGTCAAGAAGGACATCGCCGACATCCTCACCACCTCGCAGGACTGGTGGCCGGCTGACTTCGGCCACTACGGCCCGCTGATGATCCGCATGGCCTGGCACAGCGCGGGCACCTACCGCGTCACCGACGGCCGCGGTGGCGCCGGCGGCGGCCAGCAGCGCTTCGCGCCGCTGAACAGCTGGCCGGACAACGTCAGCCTCGACAAGGCCCGCCGCCTCGTCTGGCCGGTCAAGAAGAAGTACGGCAACGCCCTCTCGTGGGCCGACCTCATGATCCTCACGGGCAACGTGGCGCTCGAGACGATGGGCTTCAAGACCTTCGGCTTCGCCGGTGGCCGCGCCGACACGTGGGAGCCGGACGACGACGTGTACTGGGGCTCCGAGACCACGTGGCTCGGCAGCGACCAGCGCATCTCCGGCGGCGAGGACGACCGCACGCTCGAGAAGCCGCTCGGCGCGACCCACATGGGCCTCATCTACGTCAACCCGGAGGCCCCGAGGGCAAGCCGGACCCGGTGGCCGCCGCCCGCGACATCCGCGAGACGTTCGGCCGCATGGCGATGAACGACGAGGAGACCGTCGCCCTCATCGCCGGTGGACACACCTTCGGCAAGACCCACGGTGCCGCCCCCGACTCGAACAACGGCCCCGACCCCGAGGCCGCCCCGCTCGAGCTGCAGGGCCTGGGCTGGAAGAGCAGCTACGGCACCGGTAAGGGTCGCGACGCGATCACCTCCGGTCTCGAGGTCACGTGGAGCCCCACGCCGACCCAGTGGAGCGGCTGGTTCTTCCACAACCTGTTCGCCTACGAGTGGGAGCTCTACGAGGGCCCCGGTGGCGGCTGGCAGTGGCGTCCGGCGGGTGGCGTCGCCAACAACACGGTGCCCGACCCGGAGACCGGTGAGCTCAACCGCTTCCCGAGCATGCTCACCACCGACCTGGCGCTGAAGGCCGACCCGATCTACGAGCCGATCTCCCGCCGCTTCATGGAGAACCCGGAGGAGTTCGCCGACGCCTTCGCCCGCGCCTGGTTCAAGCTGACGCACCGCGACATGGGTCCCAAGGACCTCTACGTCGGCCCCGAGGTTCCGGCCGAGGACCTGCTCTGGCAGGACCCGATCCCGAAGCCGGCGCACGTGCCGTCCGAGGCCGAGGTCGCCGAGCTGAAGGCCGCGATCGCCGATTCCGGCCTGTCGGTCTCCGAGCTGGTGTCCACCGCGTGGGCCGCGGCATCGACGTTCCGCGGCAGCGACAAGCGCGGCGGTGCCAACGGCGGCCGTATCCGCCTGGAGCCGCAGGTCGACTTCGAGGTCAACGAGCCGGCCAAGCTCAAGCCGGTGCTGGCCAAGCTGGAGGAGATCGCCGCCTCCGGTAAGGCATCGTTCGCCGACGTCGTGGTGCTGGCCGGTGTCGTCGGTGTCGAGAAGGCGGCCAAGGCCGCCGGCCACGACATCACGGTGCCGTTCACGCCGGGCCGCGGCGACGCGACCGCCGAGCAGACCGACGTCGAGTCGTTCTCGTACCTCGAGCCGAAGAACGACGGTTTCCGCAACTACTACGGCAAGGACTCCGTCCTGCCCGCCGAGTACGCGCTGATCGACCGGGCCAACCTGCTCACCCTGACCGCGCCGGAGATGACCGTCCTCGTGGGTGGTCTGCGCGTGCTGGGTGCGAACTACCAGGGTTCGACCAACGGCGTGTTCACCGAGACGCCCGAGGTGCTGACCAACGACTTCTTCGTGAACCTGCTCGACATGGGTCTCGAGTGGGAGCCCACGAACGAGGACGCCCAGGAGTTCGTCGGCAAGGACCGCGTGACCGGCGAGCAGAAGGCCACGGCCAGCCGCGTCGACCTCGTGTTCGGCTCGAACTCCGAGCTGCGCGCGGTCGCCGAGGTCTACGCCTCCGACGACGCGAAGGAGAAGTTCGTCAAGGACTTCGTCGCCGCGTGGGCGAAGGTCATGGACCTCGACCGGTTCGACGTGCAGGCCTGATCACCGGGTCTGATCCTCGGGCCTGAGGCCCGAGTCGGTTGACGGCCCGCCGCCGGAACACCTCCGGCGGCGGGCCGTCGTCATTCCCGGACCGGCTCGGCCCTGGCGTCCTGATCGGCGGAATCGCCGTGGGAACTGTCGCGCTGTTCGGCCCGCTCGCTGTGGTCGGCACTGTCCGGGTCGGCGCCGTCGTCCTGAGGGCCGCCGTCGTCCTGAGGGTCGCTGTCGTTCTGATGGGCACTGCGGCGTTGGCTCTCGCGGTAGCCGTAGGCGGCCTGGCGGACGGCCGCGTCGGATTCGAGGCTGGAGCCGAGCGCGCCGGCGATGCCGCCGAGCGTGGTGAACGCCCACGCGACGTTGAGGTACGTGCCCACGGTCGCCTCGGCGCCGAGCATGCTCGTCAGCAGCGACGCCGGAACGATCAGCCCGGCGAGTGCGAAGTTGACGGTGAACAGGATCGACTGCAGCACCAGCACGCCGAGGATGAGCGTGGCCAATGTGGACGCGTTGTACAGGCGCGCCAGCTGCGGGTCGACGCGGGTGTTGGAGCGGCGCTCCCACAGGTCGTGGGCCGCGATCAGCCAGAACACCAGCGTCGCCACGGCCGTCGTGGTCGTCAGCAGCTTGAACCCGAGGCCCAGTTGGTCGCCGACCATCCAGATCGTGCTCGACGACAGGCCGAACGCGCTCGTGGCCACCGCGGCTGCCAGCG
The DNA here is from genome assembly GCF_001942305.1 of Saccharomonospora sp. CUA-673. GTDB lineage: Bacteria > Actinomycetota > Actinomycetes > Mycobacteriales > Pseudonocardiaceae > Prauserella. The sequence continues at coordinate 22,988 of NZ_MKKE01000041.1, forward strand.
CGCGGGACAGACCGAACACCAGCCGCCACGGCCGGTTGGTGCGCACCATGCCGGCGGTCAGCCGGAGCATGCCGCGCCGGCCTCGGGTCACGTAGCGCACGTCGCGTTCGCCCGTGTCGAACGTGGACACCTCACGCCGGATCGGGGCCAGCTTGGACGACATGCAGTTCGCGGGTTCTCTCCGACCGCGAGGAGTGTCCGGTTCGGACCCGGGTTCGAGTTCCGGTTCGTCGCGGGTGGTGCGCAGTTCCTCGAGTACCTGCAGGACCACGCGGTGGACGCGGCGGCGGGTCTGGAACCCGCCCATGGCGGGAACCGACACGACTGCGACGCCGCGATCCCTGTCGATGTCCGCGACCACCGGCCCCGCGGGCGAGCGCACCGGCAGATCGGTGATGCAGATGGCGTAGGTCCACCCGCGGGTGTCACACACCGCCACGGTCTGTTCGAGGATCTCGTCGGCGCCGCGCAGGGTCGCGGTCACCGGATCGGCGTCCACCTCGATGTGCCAGTCGCCGTCCAGCTCGTCCGGCAGCGTCTCGGCTAGCCGGCGCGCCACCGTCTCCGGCATGTCGGGATCGGCGATGAGCCCGAGCACGATGTCGGCAGGCGCCGGTGAGGACTCGGACTCGGACTCGGTCTCGGGTCGGGACTCGGTGCTGGGCGCGGGCACGTCGGTTCCTGCTCTCGGGATCGGTGGGTGCGACGGTGTCGCGCATACCCGCCGTCCGGTACGCGATAAACCGCGCACACCCGAGGGGCCGGGGAGCTCTACAGGCCGAGGTGGATGCGGAGTGCCTCGTCCAGGTCACGCGGCAGCATGGGCGGCAGCTTGCCGAGGCGGGCGCTACCGCGGTCGGACCGGGGTGACAATGTGCTGGTCAGGAGGGGTGCGAGTGGTGAATCCGTCTCACGCGGCGACGGCGAAGTCGTCGTTGATCGACACCACGCGACGGCCGGCGGCGTCCAGCAGCGAGGCCGCGATGCCCGCCCGGTACCCGGACTTGCAGTGCACCCACACCTCGCCGTCGGGCACCTCGTCCATCCGGTTGAGCAGTTCGTGCAGCGGGATGTGCACGGCGCCGTCGAGATGCCCCTCGTCCCATTCCGACCGGCGGCGCACGTCGAGCACGACGACCGGGCGGTGATGGCGCACCTGGGCCAGATCGGCGAAGCACGCCGTCTCGAAACTGCGCAGCTCGCCGCCGAACGCCCACTCGCGCACGTTGCCGGTCGCGGCCGCCTCGAGCCGGTCGACGCCGATCCGCACCAGCTCCCGCTGGGCCTCGGCCACCTGCTCGACCGTCTCGCCCAACAGCGTCAACGGCGTACCCCACGGCAGCAGCCAGCCGAGGTACGTGGCGAAGCCGCCGTCGATGCCGAAGTTCAGGGTGCCCGCCACGTGTCCCGCGGCGAACGCCGTACGGGTGCGCAGGTCGACGACCCACTCGCCCGCGTCGATACGCCGGCGCAACTCGGCGGCGTCGGCCCGGTCGGGCAGGCTCAGATCCGGTTCGGCGGGCCCGGCCAGATTGGCGGGCGCCATGTGGGCGTAGTACGCCGGATAGACGTCGAGCCCCGCGATCAGCGACTCGACGTACGACTGCTCGTCGACCGTGAGCGCCGGGTTGACCTGCTTCTCCCTGCCGATCGTCGACTCGTCGCCGGAGGTGGGCGTGGCGGAGCAGAAGCTGCCGAAACCGTGCGTCGGCAGCACGCGGGTGTCGTCGGGGAGCTCGGCGGCGAGCCTGCGCGCGGACGCGTGCTGCGCGTGCGCGAGGTCCTCGGTGTGCTCGGGGCCGAGCAGGTCCGGCCGGCCCGTCGAGCCGTACAGCAGGGAACCGCCGGTGAACACGACCGGCGTGGCGCCGTCGGCGGCGGCCGCGTACGACAGGTGCGTGAACGTGTGCCCGGGTGTGGCGAGCGCCCGCACCCGCATCGATCCGACGTCGACGACGTCGCCGTCGGAGATGGGGGAGCGCTCGAAGCCGACCGGATCGTCGGCGTTGACGTGGTAGGTGGCCCCGGTCAGCCTCGCCAGGGCCAGGCCGCCCGTCACGTAGTCGTTGTGGATGTGCGTCTCGAAGACGTGCTCCAGCCGCACGCCTCGGTCCTCCAGTACCGCCAGCACGCGGTCGATGTCGCGTTGCGGGTCCACCGCGAACGCGATCCGCCCGTCGTGCACCACGTAACTACGGTCGCCCAGTGACGGCGTGTCGATGGTGATGATCTCCATCGGCGAGATGGCCCTCCGCTCACGTTCGCCCGCTCGTGGCGGGCGTGTCCGGGGACGGGCCCGGCGAGGTCGGATCGGGCGAACCGCCGGGCACGCCTGCAACTCTGTCGACGCTAGCAGCGGCCGATGGCGGAAGCTGTCGTCTCTCCGTGAATTAGGTGCCGGCACCGAGGTCGGTGCCGGCACCGGGGCCGCAGCGGGAGCTCCGGCGCCTCACGCCGTGGGCGTGCGGGCGACCAGCAGCACCGACTGGCCGAACGGCACGCGCACGTTCTTCTCGATGCCCTTGGTGACCGGAACGATGTAGCGGTCGTAGATCGACACCAGCTTCGGGTTCGGCGAACCCGTGCCGCCCTTGCGGACCGCGGCCCACCAGGCGAACGCGCCGAGGAAGTTGACCGGCTTCGCGACCTCCACCGACAGGCCCGCGCGGCGTGCGGCGTCCGACACGGTGCGCGGGGTGTAGCGGCGGTAGTGGCCGACCATCCGGTCGAACTCGCCGTACAGCTGCATGTAGGCGGGCACGAACATGATGACCTTGCCGCCCGGCGTCACCGACTTCGACAGGCTGCGCAGCGCGCCCGCGTCGTCCTCGATGTGCTCGAGCACGTTGATCGCCAGCAGCGTCTCGACCGGGTCGTCGAGGCGGGCGGTGCCGTCGCCGTCGAACTGCTGGACCTCGACGTCCGTGCGGTCGGCGAAGCGGACCTTCATCTGCTGCACGGCTTCGGGGTCCACGTCGGTGACCACGTAGCGCTCGGCGTCGTGGTACCCGGAGACGAACTCGCCGTCGCCCGCGCCGATCTCGAGAATCGACCGTCCGGCGTACGGACGGATCAGTTCCCGCTGGTACTCCATGTACTGGGGCTTGGCGTTGTCGCTCTCGAGGCTGCGGCCCGTTGCGGCCGCGAAGGCACCCTGGCCGTCCTGTCCCGTGACCTGCTGTGTCAAACGTGCCCCTTCCGGTTTGCCGGACCCCGGGGGTGGGCTTGTGCGGCTGATCGGGTGACGACGCCGCCGTGGCGGCACCTACAGCGCATCCGACCCCAGCGCCTGGGCTTGTGCCTGCTGTTCACGCGTTGTCTCTGCACGCGCTGATGACTGTTCGAGGCATCTACCGTAAAGCACCGGCGTTATCGAACATGACTCAGGTTGATGCGCATATGTTACGAATACCTACGCAGTGTCGATGTGGGCGAAATCGCAGCGCACGTCGCGAGGCGTACGCTATGTCCGCGCTTTATGCATGCATATATGCAACACGGATCGATGTGCGGAGGTCAATCCCGCGGCGCATGCGAAACGGCGCATATCCGGACGATTCCCTCAATTGGGGGAGTTCGGTCGTCGTCCTGCGCGGCGGGACGGCGGGTCGAGCCGGCGGGTGATGCGGGGGATCAACACCCGTCGGCCCGGCACGTCGGTCGCGGCGCGTCAGGCCGCGCCGGCCCCGGTGGAGCTCTCGGAGTCGGCGGTCCGGCGCCGGCGGGTCAGTTCCCGGCGCTCCTCCTGGGTCAGGCCGCCGAAGATGCCGAAGTCCAGGCCCGCGTCGAGCGCGTAGCTCAGACAACGGTCCCGCACGGGACAGCGGCCGCAGATGGCCTTCGCCTCGGCCGCCTGCTGGGCGCCCGGGCCCCGGTCGGAGATCGGGAAGAACAGCTCGGGGTCGACGTCGCGGCAGGCGGCGTCCTCCACCCATCCGAGGTCCGGGGTTCGGTCCGAAGTCTGCAGATCGGACGTCACGGTTTCGGAAGTCAGGTCGAATGTGGTCATGGTCTGCCGCCCTCCTTTCGCGGCGTGGGTCGGCTCGCTGGTCGTAGGTGGTGTTCCGGCCGGCGCATGCGGTTGTGGGCACGCGTCGGCCCGCATGTCCCGATCCGGGCGCGCGGAACGCAGGGTCGGAAGGGACATGGGGAACGGGGTGATTGGACACGAGGATGTGCGCCGCAATCAGCGAGCAACTGGAACAACGTAGAGCTACCCGTTCCGTGTTCCGACGAAGCCTCCCCATTCGCGCGACGTCCGACACAGTGACGTGCGCGCCACATAAACCTGTACGCCCGGCCGGCATTTCGGTTAGGCGCTTGCCGTTCGGCCGCGGCGGCGCATACTGACCGACGTGGAGTGGATACTGCACGTCGATCTCGACCAGTTCCTCGCGGCCGTCGAGATGGCCCGGCACCCGGAACTGCGGGGCAAGCCCGTCGTCGTCGGCGGAAAGGGCGACCCGACCCAGCGCGGCGTCGTGGCCACCGCGTCGTACGAGGCGCGGGAATTCGGCGTGCACTCCGGAATGCCGCTGCGCACCGCGCAACGCGCCTGCCCGGACGCGGTGTTCCTGCCCGCGGACAACCCCACCTACGAAGAGGTGTCCGAACGGGTCATGGCGGTATTGCGGGAACTGCCCGTCGTGGTCGAGGTCGTCGGCTGGGACGAGGCGTTTCTCGGCACCGACACCGACGATCCGGAAGCGCTCGCGCGGCGGGTTCGCGAGGTCGTTCGGGAACGCACGGGACTCGAATGTTCCGTCGGGATCGGCGACAACAAACTGCGCGCCAAGACCGCCACCGGATTCGCCAAACCCGGGGGCGTCCACCGGATCACCGAACGCGAATGGATGCCGGCGATGGCGCACCGGCCGCCGGACGCGTTGTGGGGGATCGGCGGGCGCACCACGAAGAAACTCGCCGAACTGGGAATCAGCACGGTCGGTGCACTCGCGGCGGCGGATCGCGACGTCCTCGCCGCGCGGTTCGGTCCGACGATGGGGCCGTTCTTCCGTGTCCTGGCCCACGGCTGGGGCGACCGTGACGTCACGGCCATGCCGTACGTGCCGAAGTCGCGCAGCCGCGAGACGACCTTCCAGCAGAACCTCACCGACCGGGCCGACCTCGACGAGGCCGTGGCCGAGCTCGCCCGGCGGGTCGCGGCCGACGTCGTCGCCGAGGGACGGCCCGCGGCCAGGGTGGCGGTGAAGGTGCGCTTCGCCCCGTTCGTCACCCAGACCCGTAGCACGACGCTGTCCGCGCCGACCAGCGCGGCCGATCAGCTCGAACGGGCCGCGCTGGAGGCGCTCGGACGGTTCGACCTCGACCGTCCGGTGCGCCTGCTCGGGGTACGCGCCGAGTTCGAACCCCCGGCCGAGGGCGGCGCCGACGGGCATGGCTGACGGGCCGGTTGAGCGCGCCGGTGGGGAATGAGTTGAGTCACAACCGACCCCGCGGTGCGCGGCATCGTTATGATCCGCGGCCGATACGTGCGCGGGAATGTCCGACCATGCGGATACGCTGCACTACGGTGCCTTCGGAGCCGGGTCGGTGAGCACGCCCGGCGCAGGCGGCCGCTCGCCACGTGCGCGCCCGCCGGCAACACCGCATCACGAGACCGGGAGAGACGACCCTGTGACTGCTTCGGCCGAGACCCTGTACGGGGCCGATGACCTGACCCACCTCGAGGGACTGGAAGCGGTTCGGAAGCGGCCCGGCATGTACATCGGGTCGACCGACAGCCGCGGCGTCAACCACCTGTTCTCCGAGATCGTCGACAACTCGACCGACGAGGGTGTCGCGGGCCACGCCGAGCGGGTCGTGGTCACGCTGCACGCCGACGGCAGTGTCGAGGTGGAGGACGACGGCCGCGGCATCCCCACCGACAAGCACGCCAAGTCGGGGATCTCCGGCGTCGAGCTGGTCCTCACGCGACTGCACGCGGGCGGCAAGTTCGGCGGCTCCGGCTACAAGGCCTCCGGCGGTCTGCACGGTGTCGGCGCGTCGGCGGTGAACGCGCTGGCGCTGCGGTTCGACGTCACGGTGCGCCGCGGCGGCAAGGTGCACGAGATGTCGTTCGCCCGCGGCGTTCCCGGCGTGTTCGACGGTTCGGGCCCGAAGGCGAAGTTCACGCCGCAGTCGGGACTGCGCGTGGCGCGCAAGATGAAGCGCGGCGAGTCCACCGGCACGGCGATCCGGTACTGGTACGACGCGCGCTACTTCGAGAAGGGCGCCGAGCTCGACGTCGAGCAGGTGCGTACGAAGCTGCAGCACACGGCGTTCCTCGTGCCGGGCGTCACCTACGTCCTGCGGCGCGCGACCGACGGCGAGGTCGGCGAGATCGAGGAAGAGACCTTCCACTATCCGAACGGCCTGACCGACATGGTCGAGTACCTCGCGCCCACCGGGGACCGCGCGGTGAGCGGCACCATCGCCATCACCGGCGAGGGCACGTACAAGGAGAACGCCGCCGACGAGAACGGCGTCATGCAGTCCAATGTGGAACGCCGCGCGGAGGTCGAGGTCGCGCTGCGGTGGGGCACCGGCTACGAGCGCACCATCGAGTGTTTCTCCAACACCATCCGCAACGTGCACGGCGGTACGCACCGCAAGGGTTTCGAGCGGGCATTGACGAAGTCGTTGCAGGACGCCATCTCCCGCACACGCGGCCTGCTCAAGCCCAAGGAGGACCCGCCGACCCTCGACGACATCACCGAGGGCATGACGGCGGTCATCCACGTCCGCATCCCGGAGCCGCAGTTCACGTCGCAGACGAAGGACGAGCTGTCCACGGCCGGCATCACCAGGGTGATTCAGGGCATTGTGGACAAACAGCTGCGGGAGTGGACCGACAACCGCAAGACCAAGTCCGAGGCCAAGACGGTCCTGCAGAAGATCGTCGACGCCTCGCGCGTGCGGATCGCGCAGAAGCAGCAGAAGGACGCCGCCCGCCGCAAGACGGCCCTCGAGGGTGCGGCCATGCCGCCGAAACTGGTCGACTGCCGCGCCACGGGCATCGCCCGCAGCGAGCTGTTTCTCGTGGAGGGCGACAGCGCCCTCGGCTCAGCGCGAAGTGCTCGGGTGTCGGAGTACCAGGCGTTGTTGCCGTTGCGGGGCAAGATCCTCAACGTGCAGAAGGCCGGTCTCGGGGAGGCGTTGAAGAACGCGGAGATTTCCTCGATCGTGCAGGTGCTCGGCGCCGGCACCGGCCGTACCTTCGACATGTCGGCGCTGCGCTACGGCCGCGTGATCCTGATGGCCGACGCCGATGTGGACGGTTCGCACATCCGCACCCTGCTGATCACGCTGTTCGCCCGCTACATGCGGCCGGTCATCGAGGAGGGCCGGCTGTACGCCGCGATGCCGCCGCTGTACAAGGTGGTCACCAAGGGCAAGAACGAGGAGACGTTCTACACCTTCACCGACCGCGAGATGCAGGCGAAGGTCGCCGAACTCGAGGCGAAGGGCAAGAGCATCAAGAAACCCGTGCCCCGCTTCAAGGGTCTCGGTGAGATGGATGCCGACGAGCTGTGGGACACCACGATGAACCCGGCGACGCGCGCGGTGCGCAGAATCTCCATCGACGACGCCGACGCCGCCGAGGCCGCGCTCGAACTCCTCATGGGCGAGAAGGTCGAACCGCGCCGCAACTGGCTCGTCTCCTCGTCCGAACGCGTCGACACCGCCGCGATCGACATCTAGTCCGACAGAAAGCCGGAGAACACGATGGCACGCCGTAAGAACCCGACGACCCGCGTCGATCCGGCCGCGTTCGACCAGGCCGGCGCCCAGGTCTACGACAACGCGCTCGCGACCGAGATCGAGGACTCCTACCTGGAGTACGCCTACTCGGTCATCCACTCCCGCGCCCTGCCCGACGCGCGCGACGGACTCAAGCCCGTGCACCGCCGGATCCTGTTCTCCATGAACGAGAACGGCTACCGGCCCGACCACGCGTACGTGAAGTCGTCGCGGGTCGTCGGTGACGTCATGGGCAAGTACCACCCGCACGGCGACGCGGCGATCTACGACGCCATGGTCCGCCTCGCGCAGGACTTCTCCATGAACGCCCCGCTCGTCGACGGGCACGGCAACTTCGGCAGCCCGGACGACGGCCCCGCCGCGAGCCGGTACACCGAGGCGCGCATGTCGCCCGAGGCGATGCTGCTCGTCGGCGAGCTCGGCGAGGAGACCGTCGACCTGCGTGCCAACTACGACGGCGAACTGCTCGAACCGACCGTGCTGCCCGCGTCGTTCCCGAACCTGCTCGTCAACGGCACGTCCGGCATCGCCGTCGGCATGGCGACGAACATGATCCCGCACAACCTCAGCGAGGTCATCGCCGCCGCGCGCTGGCTGATCAACCACCCGAACGCCACGCTCGACAAGCTCATGGAGTTCATCCCCGGGCCCGACCTGCCCACCGGCGGCCAGCTCCTCGGCCTCGACCAGGTGCGCAAGGCCTACGAAACCGGCCGCGGTGTCGTGCGCATGCGCGCCGCCGTCGAGACCGGGCCCATCGAGGGCAGCAGGCGCCAGGGCATCACGGTCACCGAACTGCCCTACGGCGTCGGGCCGGAGAAGGTCATCGAACGCATCACCGACGAGGTCAACAAGACCAAACGGCTCACCGGCATCGCCGACGTCAAGGACCTCACCGACCGCGAGAACGGCACCCGCCTGGTCATCGAGTGCAAGGTGGGCGTGAACCCGCAGGCGCTGCTGGCCGACCTGTACCGGCTCACCCCGCTCGAGCAGTCGTTCGGCATCAACAACCTCGTGCTCGTCGACGGCAAGCCGCAGACGCTCGGCCTCAAACCGCTGCTCGAGGTGTTCCTGCAGCACCGCTACGACGTCGTCACGCGGCGCACCCGCTACCGCAGGCGCAAGCGTGAGGAACGGCTCCACCTCGTCGAGGGTCTGCTCAAGGCGCTCGTCGACATCGACAAGGTCATCAAGCTGATCCGGCAGAGCGACAACGCCCAGGCCGCCAAGGAAGGCCTGATGAAGCGGTTCGAGCTCACCGCGATCCAGGCGTCGTACATTTTGGACACCCCGCTGCGGCGGCTCACCAAGTACGACAAGCTCGACCTCGAGCAGGAGGACGAGAAGCTCCGCGCCGAGATCGCCGAACTGTCGAAGATCCTCGACGACGAGAAGGAACTCAAGAAGGTCGTCTCGGCCGAACTGGCCAAGATCGCCAAGGACTTCCCGACCGAACGGCGCACGGCCCTCATCGACGGCGACCTCAAGGAGGTGCTCGCCGCCTCCAAGCCGGCCGGCCCGCTCGAGGTCGCCGACGACCCGTGTCACGTCGTGCTGTCCGCCACCGGACTCGTCGCCCGCACGGCCGCCGAATCGGAGGAGGCGCAGGAATCCCGGCGCCGCAACGGCCGCGTCAAACACGACGCCGTGCAGGCCGTGGTGCGCACGACCGCGCGCGGCCAGGTGCTGCTCGTCACCAGCGCGGGCCGGGCGTTCAAGGTCGACGTCCTGCCGTTGCCCGTACTGCCCGAACAGAGCGGCACCGTGTCCCTGCGCGGCGGCATGGCCGCGAAGGAACTCGTGTCCCTCGCCAAGGGGGAGCGGGTCGTCGGACTCGCCCCACTGGGCGACCACATCGGCGACTCACCCGGCCTCGCGCTCGGCACCAAGGCCGGCGTCGTGAAGGTGTGCGCCCCCGACTGGCCCGTCCGCTCCGAGGAATTCGACCTCATCAACCTCAAGGACGGCGACGAGGTCGTCGGCGCCACCTGGCTCACCGACGGCGAGGAGGAGCTCGCGTTCGTCAGCTCCGCCGCCAACCTGCTGCGCTACCCGGCATCGCTCGTCCGGCCACAAGGACTCAAGGGCGGAGGCATGGCCGGCGCGAAACTGTCCGGCGACGCCGAGATCGTGTTCTTCGGTGCCGTACGCACCGACGACGACGAACACGGCGAACCCTTCGTCGTCACCGCCACCGGCGAATCCGTCAAGGTGACACCGTTCGCCGAATACCCCGCCAAGGGGCGTGCGACCGTCGGTGTCCGGGCGCACCGCTTCCTCAAGGGCGAGGACGCCGTCGCCATCGCCTGGATCGGACCCCGCCCCGCCGCCGCCTCCACCAAGGGCGACCCCGTCGAACTCCCCGAGGTCGAAACACGCCGCGACGGATCCGGCTCCACCCACCCGGCCCCGACGTCATCGGCCACCGCATCGAACGGGATTGAGGCCCGGGGTGGGTTAAGGGAGCGTAGGCCCGGCGTGGGTGCGGGGCGGGTTTGGTGCCGTGTCAGCACCTCACGACGCCGTGTCAGCAGTTCGCGTCGCTGTGTTGGCACCTCACGCCGCGGTGTTGTTGCTTTGGGGGTGAGGGCGCCTCGCCGGCTGGGCAGGTCTCCGGGATGTTGGGGCGGCTTTGCCCCTGGTGAAGTGTCATCCCGTCGACCTCGGTTTGGGGTATCACACTGCAGTCAGGGCGCAAGGGTTTGTTTCTTGGGTCCTGTTTGGGGTTGGTTGCGCCCTGACTGCAGTGTGATGGTTGCTGTTTAGGTCGACGGGATGACACTTCACGGGGGCGGATTTGTGGGTGTGGGGGTCTGGGGCGGCGGGGTTGCCTTGCTTCGCTTCGGCGGTTAGCGTTTCTCGTGGACTTTTAGGTCACGTTGTGTAGTGGTTCTTTGTCATACTTGTGGGTGTTTCGTGTCGATCAATTGTTCGGTAACGTTGGTTGCGTGACAGATGTTGAGGGGATCGTTGATCGGGCTCGCGGGGTGCTTGCGCTGCGGGCTCGGGCTGATGCTGCTGAGGTGGAGTTTCTTGCTTCGCTCGATGACGGCGCGTCGTCGGATTCGGTGGAGCGGCGGTGGTTGGCTGAGGCGTTGGCGCCTGAGCTGCGACTGTCACCTCAGGGGGTTTTGGATCGGATTCATACCGCTTTGGCGTTGACTTATCGGATGCCTCGGTTGCTTTCCGCTATGCGGGAAGGGTAGGTGGATCGGTATGGCGCCGAGCGGGTGTTGAATACTGTTGCGCCGATCTCGGATTCCGATGTGCTTGAGGTTGATCGGCTGTTGGAGGAGAAGCTTTCTCGGTTGTCGATTACTGCGTGGCAGCCTCGGAATATGGCTTGGCATGCGTCGCAGATCGTCAAGCAGGTTGACCCCGGTGCTGAGACCGCCGCTGCGCGCATGGCCCACG
>NZ_MKKE01000042.1 GCF_001942305.1 Saccharomonospora sp. CUA-673
CCACCGCCAAGCGGCAGCAGAACACCGATTTGGTCCACCATTCAGATCGCGGCGGCCAATACGTTGCTGTGGCCTACACAGAGAAACTCGCTGATCACGGCATCCGACCCTCCGTTGGAACCGTAGGAGATTCCTACGACAACTCCCTGGCCGAGACCGTCAACGGGTTGTATAAGACCGAGCTGATCTACTCCCAGCCGGGTTGGCGGTCCCTGACGGAGGTGGAATTCGCCACTATGAACTGGGTTCACTGGTGGAATACCCACCGGCTGCACGAACACCTGAGGCACCAGACGCCCGCCGAGGTTGAGGCGGCCTACTATGAACACCAGCGGGAGGAACTTCCCGCTTCAGAACAACGGAACTGAACCCAGTACGGTTCACTGGGGCCCGGGCACGCAGAGTCATTACCGGGCTTACTCGGTAGGCAACAGAGAGCGGGACGGCATGGCTGCGATCGATCACTGGGTCAACGTGGCCGGCGGCTGGTTGAATAGCGACCGACCACCGGCCCCCGTCCAGTACGACGATGCCACGAAGACCTGGAATGTCCACGGTTACGACGAGGCGATGACCGTCCTCGGAGAGCCGGTGACCTTCTCATCCGACACCACGCGCATCTTCCCGCATGCCGATGAGTTCGCCCCCGGCGACCTCGTCCGGCTGGACCCGCCACAGCACAGCAAGCTTCGCAAGCTGATCAACCGTGCGTTCACCCCGAGAGCCATCGCCGGGCTGGAACCCCGCGTCGTCCAACTCACCGGCGAGCTACTCGACGCCGTCGATAACCCGCGGCGCCTGGAGCTGATCAACGACCTCGCCTACCCACTCCCGATGATCGTCATCGCCGAACTTATCGGAGTGCCCCCGGGCGATCGGGCGATGTTCAAGCGGCGGGTCGATGCCATGTTCGACAGCGACCAGCACCTGTCCGCCTCGTCGGCGGCGCAGCAACAGCGTCAGCTGGAGGAGTCGATGCTCCAGGTTCGCCACCTCACCGACTATCTTGGTGAACACGTCGAGCACCGGCGCCGGAACCCGCGTGAGGACCTGATCACTCGACTCGTCGAGGCGGAGGTGGACGGCGAACGGCTCAGCCATACTGAGGTGGCGAACTTCGCGGTGCTTCTGCTGATCGCCGGCCACGTCACCACGACGATGCTGATCGGCAACACTGTGCTGTGCTGGGACGCGACCCGCAACACCAAGCGCTCGCACGCACCGACCGCAGCACCATCCCTGCGATGATCGAGGAATCGCTACGCCTGCTGAGCCCGTTCACTTCCGTCGGGCGGGTCACCACCACCGACACTGAACTCGGTGAGCAGCAGATCCCTGCTGATCAGCTAGTCATGGTCTGGCTAGGTGCGGCGAACCGGGATCCGCGCCAGTTCTCGAGACCGGATGTGTTCGACCCGACCCGAGATCCGAATCCGCACCTCGGCTTCGGCCGGGGCATCCACTTCTGCATCGGAGCTCCGTTGGCCCGAATGCAAGGCCGGGTCGCGCTGAACCAGCTACTGGACCGCTTCCCGAACCTCACCGTCGACCCGCACCAACCACCTGACTTCCAACCCAACCCGAACATGACCGGCGTCCGGAAACTCGCCCTGCACACGACCTGACCCAGGCCGTGCCCTGTCACAGACCACCGCTGGACGAGCCTCGCCGTCGCAACAGAACGTGGCCAGCGGCGCCGCGACCAAGTCGGCAGCGGTGTCGGCCGATGTCGCTGCCGTCGCCGCACTGCTGGTGACACTGGTCAGGTGCGGCAAGCTCATGTGGGGGCCGATCACCTCGGGATGGTCGCGGAAGGCGCCAAGGCCCGTCAACGTCTGCAGCTGCGCGAGCAGGCCGATCGCGAGGCCGAACTGCTGCGCCTCGCGTGCGACGCCGACGACCAGGACACCGCCGAACGATTGCGCGAGCGGTTGCAGAACACCCTGCGCGCGCTCGGGGTGAGGCTGGCGACGAGCAGCTGCGCGCCGCCTGGCACCACCAGCAGCCCATGCACGAACTCGTCGACACCCTCGGCGCGTCCGAACCAGAGATCGCCGCACGGCTGATCGCGCTCGACCTGGCCACCGACACCGCCGACGTCGTCGCCACACTCGGAGCCCGGCAGGGCGGCACGCTGCACCAACGGGCGCGGCTGGCCGCCGACCGCCGCGCCGCCGCGGTGTGGGTCCGGATCGCTAACGGGCTGCGCGGCACCCCACGCGCCCGCGACCTCGAACGCACCACCACCACAAAGGTGCACCGGCACGTATCTGTGCACGCCACTCGCGCCGAGGCCGACGACACCCTCGCCCGGCTCCTGGCCGAACACGACCGACTCGGCGGGCACCGCAACGAGGTGACCACCCCGGCGACCCACTGAACCCGTAACGCGCGGCGCCCGGCAGTGTTCTCGGTCAGGATCGGATCATGGCCGCCTCCGGTGAACCGCTCCCGCCGATGCTCGCCACGTCCGGGGATCCGCCCGCGGGGCCGGGGTGGGCGTTCGAGTGGAAGTGGGACGGCGTGCGCGCGATCGTCGCGGCCGAGGCGGGTGGTGTGCAGGCGTGGTCGCGGAATCTGCGACCGGTGCTCGAGACCTACCCCGAGCTGCGGCAGCTGGGCGAGCTTGTGGATCGGCCGGTGATGGTGGATGGCGAGCTGGTCACCCTCGATACCGAGGGGCGGCCGGATTTCGGCCGGCTGCAGTCGCGTATGCATGTCCAGCGGCCCACCACCGAGCTGCTGGCCAGCACGCCGGTGGCCTTCTACGTCTTCGATCTGCTCGCCGACCGCGACGCGGACCTGACCGGACTGACCTACCTCGAGCGGCGCGAGCGACTCGCCGCGTTAGGGCTGGCGCGGGAGCCGTGGCTGCGCACCCCGCCGCACTACACCGACATGGCCGGAGGCGAGCTGCTGGCCATCGCCGGCGAGCACGGCCTGGAGGGTGTGGTCGCCAAGCGCCTGCAGTCCCGCTATCTGCCCGGCAGGCGATCGCGGGACTGGATCAGACGCCGCTGCGGCAGGCCCAAGAGGTGGTCATCGGCGGCTGGGTGCCCGGGCAGGGCCGGCGTTCCGGGGCGCTCGGCTCGCTGCTGCTCGGCGTGCATGACGCGCAGGGCGCGCTGCGCTACAGCGGGCACGTCGGCACCGGATTCACCGACACCGCCCTGGCACAGCTACAGGAGCAGCTCGAACGCATCGAAACCGCCGTGTCCCCGTTCGCCGGCGCGGTGCCGCGTGAATACACCCGCCACGCGCGATGGGTCGAGCCCGTGCTGGTCGGCGAGGTCGAGCATCGCCAGTGGACCGCCGACGGGCGCCTGCGCCACCCGTCCTGGCGTGGGCTGCGACCCGACCGCGACCCGGGCGAGGTCGTCCGCGTGTAGTCCGGTCGGCGGTCCGGGGTGGGCTGGCGCGCCACGGCCCCCGATCGTGGTTCGCCGGCTCTTGCCCCACATCCTGGCGCCGACAGCCCGCAGACCGCTGAGCAGCTCGACACCGCCCACGCCACATCGCGCACGGCACGACAGAGATCGCCGCCACAAGCCGTCGCTTCATGTGCCCAGCTGAGGCGCACCACACGTCACGTTGCCCCACATAGCGAACGCGTGTTCGACTTACGGGGTGGCTGCGGAACACGACACCGCCGCACCTCCGCGGTCGGTACGCACATTCGACCCGCCCTGGCCGGTATGGATACAGCTCCGCGAGCTGCTACGGATCGGCCCCACCGACGACACCCCGGGCGATGCCGAGCAGGGCCTGCGGATCGACTCCGAGGTTCCGGGACTGGCAAGAGAGACGATCCCGCGGGCCGATGCCGGCATGCTCGTGCTCGTGACCTACCCGCTATGGACCGGCGACGGCCAGCACCAGACCACCGCCACCCACTACGTGCCGCTCCACCTGGTACGTCGTCGCAGCACGCGACCCGGCGAGCGCGAGGGCGCACGCCACAGATGACCGCCCCGACAGCCCCGCACCGAACAGAGCTGGTCAGCGGATCAGCAGCGGAGCGACTTCGTCGACGAAGTTCGGCACCAGCCGCGGCCCTAGTGTGCCCAGTCCGTGGCTTGGCCACGTCGACGCCTGCGCCACCAGCCCTGGCTTGCAGGTCGAGGTCTGACCCCGGAAAACGTCGTCCGCGTGGAGCCAGCCCGGACGATGCACCGCACACTAGGCCGTGTTGCTAAATCCATTGCAAGGCGGCGGAGAGGCAGAGTCCTGCGGCGTATGACCGGGCGGTCTTGTCGTAGCGGGCGGCGAGCCCGCGCCACTGCTTCACGAAGCTGAAGCACCGCTCGATCACGTTGCGGCCCTTGTAGCGCTCCTGCTGCTCGTCACCGAAGTCGATCGGACGCCCCGGCCGCTTGCGTCGCTTCTCGATCTGGTCGTCGCGTTCGGGGATCGTGGCCTTGATGCCGCGCTCGCGCAGCCAGGCCCGGTTCTTCTTCGACGGATAGCCCTTGTCCGCGAGCACCCGCTCCGGCCTCGTGCGCGCACGCCCCCGTCCAGGGACGCGGATCTCGTCGAGCACGTCGGTGAACATGCTCGTGTCCGCGACCTGCCCGCCGGTGAGCACGAACGCCAGCGCCCGCGCCTTCCCATCGCAGACGAGATGGATCTTCGTCGTCAACCCGCCCCGTGACCGGCCGATCGCGTGGTCAGGAGGCTCCGGCCCTGACTTCTTGTAGTTCGATGGATCCCCCTGTGCCCCGGGGCAGGGTCGCGCCATGCTGGTGGACGCGCGCGATCGAGGAATCCACCGACACGACCCAGTCGATCTCGCCAGCGAGCGACGCCCGCTTCTGCACGTGCGTGAGGAGGTCTTCCCAGACGCCGTCGGTCGCCCAGCGGCGGAAGTTCTTGTAGATCGTGTTCCAGCTCCCGAACCGGTCGGGCAGGTCTCGCCACGCGCACCCCGTCCGGAATCGCCACGCGGTCGCCTCGACCACTGTGCGCCGGTCCACGGGCGGGCGGCCCCGCGTCCTCGCCGGCGGGAACACGTCCCCGATCAGCTCCCAGACCTCGTCCGTGATGACATCTCGCGACACGGATCAAGGATCACCCAAGGGTCCGAACCAGCATTTAGCAACACGGCCTAGTCAGTGCCAAACCATTCACCTTCGGCGCACCCCTGAGTAGGACCTCACGGCTCGCCACGCCCGGCACCGGCCAGGTCAAGGGCGATGTCAATGATCATGTCCTCCTGCCCGCCGACCATACTGCGACGACCGACCTCCACGAGAATTGTTCGGGTATCCAGGCCGTATCGAGTGGCCGCCGCCTCGGCGTGGCGCAGAAAACTCGAGTAGACGCCCGCGTAGCCCAGGCTGAGGGTTTCCCGGTCCACGCGGACCTCGCGATCCTGCAACGGCCGAACGAGGTCATCAGCGGCGTCCATCAGCGGGAACAACTCGCACCCGTGCTCGAAGCCCATCAGATCGGCGACAGCGATGAAGGCTTCGAGCGGGCAGTTTCCGGCTCCAGCCCCCTGGCCGGCAAGTGAGGCATCGACGCGAGTGGCGCCGTTCTCCACCGCAACGACGCTGTTGGCGACGCCCAGGGCGAGGTTGTGGTGGGCGTGGATTCCCAGCTCCGTAGCGGAGTCCAAGCCGTCACGGTAGGCGCGGAAGCGTTCGCGCACATCGTCCATCGTCAGCCGCCCACCCGAATCGGTGACATAGACGCAGCAGGCTCCGTAGGACTCCATGAGCTTGGCCTGGCGAACCAACTCTGCGGGCTCGGCCATGTGGGACATCATCAGGAATCCCGAGACGTCCATACCCATTTCACGAGCGGCGCTGATGTGCTGAGCGGAGATGTCGGCTTCGGTGCAGTGGGTGGCGACCCGTACCGAGCGGACGCCCAGGCATACGCCTGCCGAAGGTCGTGCAGCGTGCCAATCCCGGGCAGCAGCAACGTGGTCGGCACTGCTCGGCGGGCGGCGTCGCACACCGCCTCGATCCAGTCCCAGTCGGTGTGGGCGCCGACGCCATAATTGATGCTGGAACCGGAAAGTCCGTCGCCATGGGCGATCTCGATGGCCGCGACCCCGGCAGCGTCTAGAGCCGACGCAATCGCCCTGGCCTGCTCGACGGAGTAGCGGTGCCGGACGGCGTGCATCCCGTCCCGCAGGGTCACATCCTGGATGTACAACCGGTTCATCGGGCACTCCCTTCACCCGAGCGACGTGCGGCGATACGTTCGGCGGTGCCCAGCGCCGCAGAGGTCATGATGTCGAGGTTCCCGGCGTATGCGGGCAAATAGTGCGCGGCGCCTTCGACCTCCAGGAAGACCGACACCTTCACCGGAGCCGCGCCGCTTGGCAGCAGCGCGCGCAGTGGATCATCCACGGCGACCGCGTCGAACTGCACCTTCTGCTTGAGCCGGTAGCCGGGTACATAGGCCTGCACCCTGCCGACCATCGTCTCGACCGACGCCGTGATCGCCTCGGTATCATCGTCCGAGACCAGACAGTACACAGTGTCGCGCATGATCAGCGGCGGCTCCGCGGGATTCAGCACAATGATCGCTTTGCCTCGCTCCGCGCCGCCCACCTGTTCGATCGCCGCGGTAGTGGTCTCGGTGAACTCGTCGATGTTCGCTCGCGTGCGGGCCCGGCGGACCGTGACGAGATCGAGGCAACGATCTCCGCGTAATGCACCGGCGTGACCGCGGCGACCGCCGCGACGATCGGGATCGTCGCTTGGCCGCCGCAGGTCACCATGTTCACGTTCGGGGCGTCGAGGTGAGCCTCCAGGTTGACCGGCGGCACAACGTAGGGACCTACGGCAGCCGGTGTGAGGTCGATGACCGTCCGGCCCAGCGCGCGCAGGACTTCATCGTGGTACTGGTGCGCCCCGGCGGAGGTCGCGTCGAAGACGTAGCGGACGTCGGTGAACTCGTCCAACCGCACGAGCCCGTCGACGCCTTCGTGTGTCGTCGCGAGCTTCAGCCGACGAGCGCGGGCGAGGCCGTCGGAATCCGGATCGATGCCGGCCATCGCGGCAATCTCGAGGGTTTCGGACAGCCGCAGTACCTTGATCATCAGGTCTGTGCCGATGTTGCCCGACCCGATGACGGCAACTTTCGCCTTGCTCACAGGGATTCTCCTTCGGCGGCGAAGACGACCCGTACCGAACCGAGTCCGGAGAGTTCGGCGTGAAAGACGTCGCCCGGCGCGGCGGCGACCATCGGCCCGAGCGCGCCCGTCAGCACCACGTCCCCCGCCCGCAGCGGGTCTCCTCGGCGGGCCAGCGTGGACGCCAGCCAGAGCGCGGCGTTGAGGGGGCTGCCGAGGCAGTCTGCACCGCTGCCCTCCGACACCACAGTGCCGTGACGAGACAACGTCATGCGCACCGACCGCAGGTCTACGCGGTCGAGCGTCACCCTGGTGCCGCCCAGCACGAACAGGCCGGACGAGGCGTTGTCCGCAACAGTGTCGACGATGGAGATATCCCAGGCGGCGATCCGACTGTCCACGATTTCCAGCGCGGCAACGGCGAACCCGGTGGCACGTACGAGTTCTGCCACGGTACAGCTGGGGTTCGGCAGGTCGTCGGTCAGGACGAGCGCAACCTCGGCCTCGACCTTCGGCTGCAGCAGCCGCTGGACGGGCACGAGCCCGCCGTCGGCCACGGCCATGTCGGTGAACAGCGCCCCAAAGTCGGGCTGCGCGACACCGAGCTGGCGCTGGACGGTGGGCGATGTCAAGCCGATCTTGCGGCCGGCCAAGCGTCGCCCCTCGGCCACGGCACGCTCGGTGTTCAGCCGTTGCACCGAGTAGGCGGCTTCGACGTCGCCGAAACTGAAAAAGTCGCGGACCGGCAGACACGGATTGCCGGTATCGATGGCGCCCTGCAGTAGATCCGCAGCTTCACGGACGGCGGCGCTCACGGCAGCCGCCTGGATGGGACGGGAGGACATGGGATACCTCCTGAATTCAGGCACCTGAAGGGGGACAGAACGGGGTCAAGCAGAAGCCGGACCAGGCGTCGGAGTACTCCGAGTCCGCCGACGGGCTGAGCAGGTGGCGATAGCGTCCGGCGTAAAACACCAGCGGCTCTCCAACGCCGTCGGCGAGGTGGCGCACCTCGCCGACAAACAACGTGTGGTCGCCCACGGGGCGCGCTTCGACGATCTCCGCGCCCACCTGTGCCAACGCTCCCGGCACGAGGGGGACGTCGGCGTGGTCTTCGAACCGTGGTGCCAGGTCCCGGTCGGGCCTGCCGCTGAAGTGCTTGCTGACGGACTCCTGGTCCGCTGCGAGGACGCTGACGCCGTACACGCCGCTGGCCAGGAGGAGGTCGTGCATCTTCGCACGTTTGGCGATGGATACCACGACGAGGGCGGGCTCGAGGGACACTGACATGAACCCGTTCGCGGTCATGCAGTGCGGTCCCGCCGGGGTCGGCGTGCTGATGATTGTGATGCCGGTAGCGAACCGACCCATGGCGTCGCGGAACCGCCGAGGGTCAACGCTCGCCGCCGGCGCGGCGGTATCCATAAGACCTCCTAAAGATTCTAGCATCTTAGTCAGGTAAAAAAATTATGTGATCATGATGCTTCAACTCGCGGCCGCACCAGAGGTCGCCAGCAACAGGTCCAGAAGCACCCCCTCCACGTTCGCGCTCACGACGGCGTCCACGAGACCGGCGAACTCATCGAGCGAGGCGTCCGGGTCGACGACGATGACGCGGCCGGCGGCCTTGACCGCCTTGAGCGTGCCGAGGTCGTGCCGCCCGAGCCCGAGGTAGACCGCAGGCGCGATGCTGCGTGCCAGTGGCCCTATCTCGAGCTGCGGGGGCGCCTCCTCCGCAGCCACCGCGGCCGACGTCGCGACGAGCGCGATGCCCCGAGTCGCGGCGACGCGCTCGGCGACGCGCCGGGCGCCGGTGCCGAGACCAGGCCCGAGGCCAATGACCAACCGGGCCGCGGCGAGCCTCGGGCCGTCCGGAACTTCGACCCGGCGCTCCACCGCGGTGCACAAATCGTCGCCGGTCGCGGTGCCGTCGGCGAACTCGACGTCCGGTTCCCCCTGGTCGCGAACAGCTCGCGCCGTGAAGGAACCGGGCCGCAACGTGCCCATCGACGGTGTGGAGTGCGCGATCACCGGCGCGATCACGTCCGCCGATAGCGCCGGTTTGAGCCACAACAGGTCCGGCTCGTCGGTGTCCGCGTCGCGGACTTCCAGCGCGGTAAAGTCCCCCGTCAGGCCGAGGCCGAGTCGGGCGGCGACGCGCGGAGCGTAATCGCGGCCACGGGCGCTGAACGGGGCGATCACCGCGAACGGCGAACGCGCGGCGATCGCCGTGCTCAGCGCGTCGGTGGCCAGATTCGTGCGGTATTCCGCCGGTTCGCCGCAGCGCAGCACCAGTACCCGATCGGCCCCATGCGCGTAGAGTACGCGCGGGAGGTCGTGCGGCTGGTCGCACGGCAGTACCGCGACGACTGTGGCTCGCAGGTCGCAGGCGACCGAGCGGGCGCAGGCCAACGCTTCGAGACTCGCCGGGTGCAGGCCGCCACCGGGCAGCGGCTCGGCGACCGTCCAGATCTCGCGCGACGGCGTGGGCACGACGACTTCGGCCACAGGTGCGACCGGCGCGAAAGCGGCCTCCAGCAGTTCTGCGGCGTCGAAGCCGACGCCGCCGTACTCCGCCGCCGAGCGCTCGCGGGCCTGGTGCCGGATCTCCGCGACGAAGGTCGGCGAACCCCGGGTGCCGAAGTCCCGCGGCCCTCCCCCAAGTTCCTCGGCGGTCAGCGTTTCGACGGCCGACGGATCGGCCTCGGTCACCCACGGCGGCTCGGCACCCCGCCCGACGGAGACCACCGCGGGCAACGCGGCGGTCCAGGCTTCGCGGCCGACGTCGGTTTCGACGTCCGCGGAGAGGACGCCGTCGCCGACCCGCAGGTTCGTCACCTGGGTCAGCTGCGGCAGGCCGACCAGCTCGGCGACCTGAGGTCCAACCTGCGCGGTGCCGCCGTCGAGCGTCCACCGACCGGTAAGCACCAGGTCCGGGCCCTCCCGCGCTACGAGCCGAGCGAGCGCGCGGGCCGTAGCCAGGGTGTCGGCACCGGCGAAGCGCCGGTCGACCAGGTGCACGGCGCGGTCGGCACCCCGGCGCAGCGCGTCGAGTAGTGTCTCCGCGGTCGCGGGCGGCCCCATCGTCACGGCCACCACCTCCCAGCCGGTCTCCGCACGCACGGCCAGCGCCTGGGCCAGCGCGTGCAGGTCCGGCGGGTTGGTGACGGTCTGGTCGTCGTCCCGGCGGATCCGTTTCGTACGTTCGTCGAAGACGCCCCGCCCAGGCACCGGGACCTGCTTGAGACAGACGAGGATGCGGCCCGGTGTGCTCACCCCTGCGCTCCCGCGTATGCGTCGTCCTCGACGTCGTACTCTTCGCCCGGCGCAAGCATCCGGAACTCTTTCTTGCGCGCCCCGCACACCGGGCAGACCCAGTCGTCGGGGATGTCGCCGAACGGCGTGCCGGGCTCGATCCCGCCTTCGGGGTCGCCGAGGCGGGGGTCGTACACGTCTTGGCAGACATCGCAGATCCACAGTGCGCTGGCCGGGTCGGCCTGGGTTTCTTCGGTAGCCACCAGCGTCTTCATCGACGCCTCCTTTCGAGGGTGGAAGGGAGACGGCCCGGAACTCTGGACATCCGAGGCCGTCTCCCTGCTTTGCGCGGTGCCGGATCAGGGCTCGAGCCCCGCCATGCGCGTCATCCCGCGCACGCCCAGCCCGCCGTCGCTGTGGATAATCGTGCCGGTGACCGCGGGCGCACGTTCCTTCGCGGCAAGGAACGCGTAGGCCCAGGAGTGATCGTCCGGCTGGGCGACGACGCCCAGCGGGTTGATCCCCTTGATCAGGCCCTCGATGTCCGGGACGTCCTTCAGCGATTGGCCTTCGTTCGCGAGCGCGGGGATGCCGCGCAGATCCGTGATCGTGCCGCCGGGCGCCACCCCGTTGACCCGCACGTGCGGCGAAAGTTCGTACGCCAACTCGGTCACCAGACCGCGGACGGCGAACTTCGACGACACGTAGAGCGGACCGCCGCCCCCGGGGTAGAACCCGGCGTTGGAAATGGTGAGGATGACCTGGCCCCGGTTCTCGATCAGCTGGTCCAGCGCCGCCTTCACGGTCAGCAGGTTGCTCTTCACGTTGACGGCGAAGAGCTGGTCGAACGCCTCGTCGATCTTGTCCTTCGGTAGCTGCGGGATCTCGGTGAAGTAGTCGAACACCCCCACCGCGCACACGAGCGTGGTCAGCGAGCCGAACGCCTCTGTCACGTCCGCGACGGCGCGTTCGTTGTCCCCCATCAATGTCGCGTCGCCCTGCGTCACAACCACAGCCTCACGTGGCAGTTTCTCCTGCAGATCCCGCGCTTTCTCAGGCGAGATCTCGAGGACTCCAACCTTGGCACCCTCCTGCACGTACAGATCGACCACGGCACGGCCGACACCCGATCCACCTCCGGTGACCAGTGCCACCTTTCCGTCTAGGAATCCCACGTGAATCAGTCCTTTCCGAGCAGGGCCGACAGCGGCCGCGCGTCGAGCTTCACGCCGGGGCCATAAGGAGTGTCGAGAAGCTTCGAATACATTTCGGGTGTCTGCCAGGTGAGGCTTTCCAGCTGCAGCGGGTCGAGCAGGGTCTGGAACCCGAGCCTGGGGGAGCTGACGAGAAGGCGTTCGCGTTGGCCGGTACTGATGTAGCTGACCTGGATCACCGTGAATTCGTTGGCAATCTGGATGATCGGGTCCTGGCCTTCGTTGCGGATAATGGTCACCGAACTGCCTCCGTCACATGATCAAGGCGAGGTTGTGTGTCATGACGGTGGTCTGGTCGAGCACGACTACCCGCTTGGCGAGGCGGTAGCCGCCGGCCACTCGACGGAGCACGTCGTGGCGCTCACCGGAGAGAATGTCGAACGTCGCGACGTCACCGCGGGTGCGATAGAGCAGCAGGTTCGACTTGACGGCCACCTCGTCCTCCGCCTCGCCGGCGGCGACCCGGATGTTGGTCACGAAGTGTCGTGATCGCGACGGCGGGTCCTCCGCCCACGCGTACTCGGTCTCCAACCTCAGGACGCGCATTTCCATCGAGTCCCAGTCGTCGTCCATGAGGGTCAAGCCCTCGACGATGTCCGTCTCGGCCTCACGCTCGCGCGTGACCCGCAGCGGCACGACGTACGACAGGTCCTCGGCCACCAGGTCGAGCCACTCCCGGTACTTGCCAGCGTCGAGCAGTTCGGCTTCGGTGAAGAGCCATTCGGTGGCTTCACGGACCGTGGTGTCGGTGATCTCGGTTGCAGTAGTCATAGGTGCTACGCCTCCGCTCGCGCGAGTGTCTCGGCCGCGGCATCGTCGGACACCTTGCCGTTGCCGCTGTGCGGCGCCGGGTCGGTGACCATCAGCTGCATCCAGTACTCCATGAAATTCCGCTGGTTAGCTTCGGCATAGTCCATTGGAAAAGCCTTGCCAGGACCGGGCCAGTCGGGGTCGGGCTCGTAGACGCCACGGCCCATCTGGTAGTTGAGCTCCATGGTCTTGGCGTACTGGGCGCCCAGCACCCGCGTGATGCTGCGCCAGTTCTCGGCATCGTCCTGCTCGAACGCGCCGGAAATACCGAACGTGCGCACGTAGGCCTGGTAGCTCTCCTCCTTGTACCAGTCCGGCGCTTCCTTCTCGATCAGAAAGAAGGACATGATCTCCATCTTGTCCGGGCCGAGCGGGTGCCACAGCCGAAGCGTGAGGAACGACGTCGGCGGCGAGACGTGGTCCTTCGACATCAGGAAGTTGCCGATCGACAGGTTCGGGAACACGGTGCCGTGGATGAACGTGACCGGCCGGAACACCTCGACCTGCTCCGGGGAAAGCCGGCGATGCAACTGCTCGACGATGTTCTCCGGCATACCCAGGAATTCGGGCAGCGGCATGCCCGGCGGCGGGCCGATGATGCCGAGGCCGTGCCCGTTCTCGGTGTGCACGTGCTCGCCGTAGAGCGCGAACTTCGGGTCCGGCGGGGCGAGCCCGAGTTCCACCATGGAGCGGTGCGTCATCATCGTGTGGTAGGCGTCGCCGACGAAGTTGTCGGCGCCGAGCTTCCAGTTCGCATCGACGACCCAGCGCTGCGGGGCGCCGACGACCTCCAGACCGGCGTCACTGCGGTCCAGCACGATGTCGAGGTAGAACTTCATGTCCCCGAGGTAGTCCTCGAGCGACTGGGCCTCCGGGTCGAGGCAGCCGAAGATCAACCCCTTGTAGGTGTCCAGTTTCGGGACCGGCTTGAGCTGCCACAGAGACTTGTCCAGCTTGTTGCCGTACGCTTCCCGCCCGGCCGGCACGCCCACAAGACTGCCCTTGTTGTTGTAGGTCCAGCCGTGGTAGGGGCAGCGGAAGTGCGACGTGTTTCCCATTTCGGCGCGGCACACCTGCATGCCGCGGTGGCGGCAACTGTTGAGGTGGCCACGGATCTCGCCGTCTTCGTCCCGGCAGACGATGAACTGATCTTCCGAGATGTAGCGGACGACGTAGTCGCCGCGCTCCGAGATTTCACTCTCGTGCGCGAGGAACACCCACGAACGGCCGAACACGCGCTCACGCTCGGCATCGTGCATCTCCGGGTCATTGATGATCGCGGCTGGAACGGTCCAGTCGGCCTCTACGTCACGCAAACCCTGCTCGAGGGTCTGCCGAAGTTCGTCCCTCAACATGTGACCACCTTGGCGTCTAGACATCTTTGTCTCCTCCGGAAAGCGCGGGCCCGATACGGAGCAGGACCGCGTTCACAGCTTGACTGATTCTAGGATACTAGTATCTTTACTGGCGATGTCAACCCCAGTTGTCCGTCACGGAAGCGAACCGAAGGAGAGCACACCATGGGAACACCCGTCCTGTCGCCAGAGTGGATGAAGTCTTACGCAGAGCTGTGGAACACCACGGACGCGACGCGCGAGGGCCTCAAGGAGATGAGTATGGTCGTCGAATACCGGCTCGCCGAGAATGAGAGTCGCGCGGGCCAGATCGAGGTCAACGCCGGCGAAGTCGTGCGCGCCGGCACCCCTGCCGAAGGTGTGAAGCCGGACTTCCTGCTGACGGCGAAGGTCGAGACCTGGCAGCGCCTCGGCGCCGGCGAGCTGCCCGCCGCCAAGGCGATGGTCACCCGGAAGGTCAAGTTCCGCGGTTCCATGTCGGTGGCACTCGCCAACCTGCCCGGCCTCGAAGCCGCCATGAAGTTGTTCGGCCAGATCGACGACACCGACTGGTCGGTGGACTGACCGAGGTCGCTGTCCACGGCCTCGGCGTACCTGAAGCCGGAGCGGGAGTCCGCTCCGGCTTCAGCGCTGCCACCAGACGGCGGGAGACCGGCGCTCCACCCGGACCAATGACCGGCCACTGCAACCCGGCTCCCGCCCCAGCGCAGCCCGCTCGCCGTTGACACGCTAAAATCTCGGCGTGAGCGACAGTACGCAGCCCCGGCCTTCCCACACCGAAAGGCCGGATAGTCCATGCCCATGATCGCGTCAGTCACCAAAACAGACCAGATCTACCAAGCGCTCCTCACCCAGCTACTCGAGGGACGCCATCAATTCGGCGAGCTCCTCAGCACCTACGACCTCGCGACTGAATTCGGCGTGAGCCGCAGGCCGGTGATGGACGCGATGATGCGACTGGCCGCCGCCGGATTCATCTCGATCATTCCACAGGTCGGATGCCAGGTGACGGTCCCGGACGAACGCAAGGTGCGCGACCACTTCGCAGTGGCGGGCATCCTCGAAGGGGCGGGCGCACGGCTCGCAGCACTCACCGCCACCGACGCCCAACTGGCCGAAATCCACGACATGCTGGTGCGCGGCATCGGCCCGGCCAAGCGGAACGAAGCACTCGCCTTCGCCGCAGCCAACCGGGACTTCCACTCCGCCATATTGGCGGCCAGCGGCAACCAGCGTCTGACCGACCTGGCCATGGACAGCTGGGACCTCAACGACTTCTACCTCCAGAAGAACCGGTTGAGCACGGACCTGACGCGGGCGCAGACCGAGCACACAGAGATCGCGGAGGCGATCAAGCGCCGCGACGCGGACCGGGCCGGCAGGCTCATGGAGGAGCATCTTTCGCGGTTCTGGAAGTTCATGGAAGTGTAGTCACTCTCCCACCGAACGGGTGCGTGCCTACGACCATGGCAACCGTTTTCGCCATCGAGCGACGACAAGCTTGTTGCTTCTGAGATTCTAGTATGTCAAAATGGAGGCAGGTTGCGACAGGAAGGAATGCTGTGGAGCAGCACGTAAGCATCTGGGGCGATTTGGCGGGCGTCGAGTTGCGCCAGCGGACCGTGGACGCGGCCGGCATCGCCACCCGGGTGGTAGAAGCGGGTACCGGTCCGGCACTGGTCATGGTGCACGGCACGGGCGGGCATCTGGAGGCGTATTCGCGCAACGTCCGCGATCTGGCGAAGGAATTCCGGATCGTCCTCTACGACATGGCGGGGCACGGGCTTTCGGCGAAACCTGACCGGCCCTACACGATCGACTACCTCAGCGATCACCTGATCGCGCTGCTGGACGCGCTGGACATTGGAAAAGCGCATCTCTCCGGCGAATCGCTCGGCGGCTGGGTGGCGGCGTGGGCCGCGGCACACCACCCCGAACGGATCGATCGGCTGGTGCTCAACACTCCCGGCAACGTCACCAACAAGCCGGAGGTGATGGCCGGGCTGAAGGAATCGAGCATGAAGGCGGTCCGCGAAGCGAGCAGGCAGACCGTGCGCACCAGGGTCGAATGGCTTTTCCACGACAAGAGCCTCGTCACCGACGAGCTCGTCGACCTGCGGTTGCGGATCTACACCCAGCCGGGGTTCGAGGACGCGATGCGCAACATCCTCGCGGTGCAGGACTGGGAACACCGGCGCCCGTACGTCTGGTCCTCGGAGTGGTGCGGCCGCATCGTCTCG
The DNA here is from genome assembly GCF_001942305.1 of Saccharomonospora sp. CUA-673. Classification (GTDB taxonomy): domain Bacteria; phylum Actinomycetota; class Actinomycetes; order Mycobacteriales; family Pseudonocardiaceae; genus Prauserella. The sequence goes on from NZ_MKKE01000042.1 coordinate 15,962, forward strand.
CCGACCCTGCTGCTGTGGACCGACCACGACCCGACGGCCTCCGTCGAGGAAGCCGCGCTACTGGAAGAGCTCATCCCCGGCAGCCGTCTCGAAGTCATCGAGGGCGCCGGCCACTGGCCGCAGTGGGAGAAGCCGGACCAGTTCAACGAGACCCACGTTAGGTTCCTGAAAGGAAAGTGATGACCGCACGAAACGGCACCGCGTACCTCGACCGGCTGCGCGCACACAGTCCCGAGCTGTGGGTCGGGGCCGAGAAGATCACCGACGTGGCCGGGCACAAGGCGACGTCCGGCGCCGCGGCCGAGATCGCCCGCCTTTACGACCTGCAGTTCCAGACCGACAGCATGCTCTTCGCGCCCGACGGCGGTGCTCCCAAGGAAGGCGTGCAGTTCCTGATGCCCCGCACTGCGGAGGACCTCGAGCTCCGCCGCGTCATGCACAAGCAGTGGGCGGATTCCAGCTTCGGCATGATGGGGCGCAGCACGGACTTCGTCAGCGCGATGCTGGTGGCGTGGAACGCCAACGCCGAGTTCTTCGGCGACGGCGCCGACCGGGTGCGCGCGTACTACAAGTACGTGCGGGACAACGACCTGTTCTTGTCCCACGCGCTGGCGGACCCGCCGGTCGACCGTTCGAAGCCGCCGTCGCAGCAGCCTGACCCCTACACCTACCTCGGCGTGAAACGCGAGACTCCGGACGGCATCATCGTGAGTGGCGCGAAGATGCTCGCGACGGCCGCGCCGTACTCCGACGAGATCCTGGTCTGGCCGTTCTCGCTACGGAAGTACGCGGCCGAGGAGAAGCCCTACGCCATCGCGTTCGCCATCCCGGCCGACGCGCCGGGCGTCCGACTGATCTGCCGCGAGCCGTTCGGCGGGGGGAATGCCTTCGATCACCCGCTGTCCAGCCGGTTCGACGAGATGGACGCCGTGATCGTGTTCGACGAAGTGCTGGTGCCTTGGGACCGGGTCTTCATCAATCAGGACTACGAGCGAGTGAACAAAATCTGGGCGATCAACTCCAACGCCTTCACCGGCGTCCAGACCTCGGTCCGGATGCTAGCGAAGCTCCAGTTCGTCGCGGGCATCGCCAAGCGCGCGACCGAGATCGTCAAGACCGACCAGTTCCCCCAGGTCCGCGACGCGCTCGGCGAGATCACCACCTACATCGAACTGACCAGGGCGGCCGTCCTCGCGGCCGAGTCCGGTGCACAGCGCAACGAGGAGGGCTTCCTGTTCCCCGACGTCCGCCCGCTCTACGCGATCCGCAACTCCGGGAACCGCTGGTACCCGCGGGTCCGGGAGATCCTGCAGCAGATTCTCGCCGGTGGCTTGCTCTACCAGCCAGCCGACGTAAGCGCGTTCGACTCACCGATCGCCGAGGACATCACCCGGTTCTACCGCGGCCCCGAGACGAACAGCCTGGACCGCATCGCGATCTACAAGGTGGCCGCCGATCTCGCGGTCTCCGCCTTCGGCGGCCGCCACGAACTCTACGAGCGGTTCTACGCCGGTGACCCGCTATTCCTCCGCATCAACACCCAGTTCAACCAGTACGACTGGACCGAACCGCTCGACCTGATCGATGGGCTGCTGGCCACGTCGATCGGGCAAGCCGGCGTCCTGTCCGGCGGCACTGGCGAGGGTGCTGCGGCATGAGGGTGCGCGGCCGGCGGGCCCTGGTCACCGCCGGGTCGAGTGGGCTCGGCGCCGCGATCGCGGCTTCTCTACGGGCAGACGGGGCAGAGGTCTTCATCACGGGAACCGGGCCGCACACCGGCGAGGTCGCCCGTGATATCGGTGCGGCGGACTGGGCGATTGCTGACTTCACCCAGCCCGGTGCCGCGGCCACCGCAGCCGCCGCCGCGCGCGAGGCGCTCGGCGGCATCGACATCCTGGTGTCTAACACCGGCGGCACGCGCGCGGCGAAGGCCTCCGAACTCTCGGAGGAGGACTGGGATTCGGCATACCGTCTCCTGCTGAACAGCGCGATCTCCCTGACCAGCGCGGTATTGCCGGCGATGTCGGCGGCCGGGTGGGGACGGCTGATCTACGTCACCTCGGTCGGCGTGGTCAAGCCGTTGCCACTGCTGCACCTGTCCAACGTGATGCGGGCCGGAGTGGCCGCGCTGGCGCGGTCACTGGCCGCCGAGGTGGCTCCAAACGGCGTCACCACGCACGTCATCGCCCCCGCCCACATCGACACGCCGCGGCGGCGCGCGCTCGCCGCGGCGCGCGCGCGGCGGCGACGTGCCGGTGGCCGAGCTGGAACAACGGCAGCTCGCCACCGAGTTGCCCATCGGCCGGTGGGGACGTCCCGACGAGATCGCCGAGCTGGTGACCCACCTCTGCTCGGACTTCGCTGGGTTCCAGACCGGGCAGACACACGTCGTCGACGGCGGGATGACCTCAACCTAGGGGAGAATTATGACAAATTTCGAGCAGTGGATGCACAAGCTCCACGAGATGAAGGACTACGACCCGGAGCGGTCGATGCCGGGCAACCTGATCACCCCTTCGGCGAGTGCCCGGTGGCTTGAGGAGGACGTGACCGGCAACCCCAGCCGGGTCGGAGTGCTGGCCGACCTGCCGGCGAAGTCGATGGAGTTCTACCTCCAGGAAATTCCGGCAGGCACGGCGACCGACCTCCAGCGCCATGTGCACGAGTCCGTGCACTGCGTGCTCGAGGGCAGCGGCTACTCCGAGATCGGACCGGAAACACTCCGGTGGTCGGCCGGGGACTTCGTCTACACCCCGCCGTGGGTCTGGCACCGGCACTACAACGACGGCACCGAACGCGTTCGCATGATCCTCGTCGAGAACTCGCGGCAACTCGATGGCCTCGGCATCAACCGGCGGGAAAGCGCCGGGAACATCTCTTACGACAAAGTGGATAGGAGTTGACCTACTGATGGGCATTTCACAGGTGGCTCACGCCGAACTCGCCGTAGCCGATCTGGACGAGGCGATCGGCTTCCACACCGACGTCCTCGGCATGCAGGAACTCGGCCGGTCCGACGGCGCGGTGCGGCTGTCCGTCGGTATCGACGGCGGCTGCGACCTGGTGCTGACCGCCGGCGGGACCGGGGTTCGGAAGTTCGCGCTGCGCGTCGACGACGTCGCCGACCTCGACCGCTACGCGAAGCGTCTCGCCGAAGCCGGCGTTGCGACCGAGACCCGCACTGACGAACACCCCGGTGTGGTCCAGTCGCTGCAGTTCCAGGCACCCTCCGGGCACGTCATGGAACTGGCGCTGCTCTCGACCGGACCGCAGTACATCCACCCGTCGAAGGCCCCTCACCGAGGCGGGATCCGCGCGCTGGACTTCGACCACATCACCGTGCAGGCACAGGACCCGAAACCGCTGGTCGACTTCCTGGTCGAGCTGCTGGACTTCCAGATCTCCGATATCATCGCCCCGGCGCCCGGAGTCATCGGAGCGGCCTGGTGCCGGGCCAGTACGCTGCACCACGACATCGCGATCATCTCCACCCCCGAAGCCGGTAAGTCGCTACACCACTACGCACTCGGGATGGAGTCGTTCGACCATCTCAAGCTGGCCGCCGACGAGCTCGCCCTGCACAACGTGCCGATCGAGGTCGGGCCGGGCCGCCACGGCGTGGGCGGCAACGTCTACACCTACTTCTGGGCCGCGGGCAACCGCTACGAGCTGTCGGCCGAGATGCCGCGGGTGCGCCGCAACGACCCCGTGGTGTGGGACGACTTCCCGAAGGCGTTCAGCCCGTGGGGGCTCCAGCCACCGGAGTCGTTCGGCCGCACTTCCTGAAAGTCCCCCAAAAAAGCCGGTTGGCCCGGCGGGTCAGTAAGCCCCCCCCACCTGACCCGCCGGGCCAAGCGCCCTTTCCCAGCGAGCACAAGGAGAGCCCCATGGCACAGAAGTTCGGTGTCGACGACGTGCGTGGCGTCATCGCCGTCGCCCCGACCCCCGCGCTGCCCGGGGCGGCCGAGCTCACCGCACGCGACACCGTCGACCTCGACGAGTCCGACCGGATGATCCGTGCGCTCGTCGCCGACGGCGTGGACGGGATCATCACCAACGGCACACTCGGTGAGATGGCGACCCTGACGCTGGACGAATGGCAGGCCTTCACCGCCTGCGTCGCGGACGCGGTTTCGGACACCTCATCGGACCTACCGTTGTTCGTCGGCGCGACCACCCCCAACACGAGGGACACCATCGACCGGATCCGCTTCCTGCGGGACCTCGGCGTGCGCGGGGTCATCCTCGGCCGTCCGATGTGGAGCGCACTCGGCGCCGACGCCCTGCTCGCCTTCTACCGGGACGTCGCGAACCTGTTCCCGGACATGGCGATCGTCCTCTACGACAACCCTGAGGCGTTCAAGGGGCCGATCCCGTCTGCGGTCTACGCCGAGCTAGCCAAGGTGCCCCAGATCATCGGTGCGAAGTACATCGCGATCACACCCAAGTTCACCGCGGACGTGGCCGCGGTCAGCGGGCGGCTCCGACTGCTGCCGCTGGAGAGCGACTGGCTCGCGGCCCATACGCTCCACCCAGAAACGTCACTCGGCTGCTGGAGCAGCAGCGCCCTGTGCGGCCCACAACCCGTGCTCGCCCTGCGCGACGCGATCCGCTCCGGCGACGTCGAGGCGGCACGGCACCTCACCCACCGCATCGAGTGGACCTACGAGCCTTTCCTCGCCAGGACGAACTTCGGCGAGTTCTCCAAGTACAACATCAGTCTCGAGAAGCTGCGCTTCGACGAGGCCGGCTACGTCACCGCAGGCCCCGTGCGCCCGCCGTACCACGTCGTCCCCGAGGCCTATGCCGAAGGCGCGCGGGAGAACGGCCGCCGCTGGCGCCGGCTCGTCGGCGAAGTCCGGGACTCGGACTCCTGAACCTCGCCAGACCGCGCTGTGCATGCGGCGCGGCCGGTCGATAAACGGACTGATGGCGCCGCCTCTGTAACTGGGCGGCGCCATCAGTCCGTTTATCGAGATTCAGATGCGCGGAGAGGGCCGAGGAGCCCACCCACCGTCTGCCCGACGGTCGTGACCACACCATCCAGCGGCGCCGACACGCTGACCGGCAGCTCGGCGATCGGTGCGGGTGCGGGAGTCGGTGCGGGAGTCGGTGCGGGTGCGGATCGAGCGGGCGGCTTAACCGGCTCGGCGGGCGCGGACCTCGCCGGAGCGGGGTCGGCCACACCACCGTGCGATGCCGAGGCTGGGCGAGCCGGAGCGCGGTCGACGTTCTCGCCGTGTGTCGGGTCCTGGTCTGCGTTTCCGGGCGCGTCCGGGACTGCGAACGACCCGGCGGAATAAGCTCGCATCCAGGCCATGACCTTGTTCAAATAATCCTCAGACCTGTTGTAACTGAGGATGGCACTGCGCAGTCCCGTCGCGGTTTTAAGGTCGCGATCGGCCGCGCCGAGATACCGCCCCGCCGACTCCGAGGAATCGTAGATGTTCTGCACATCAGCGTTGCCGTCACCCGATCCATCCGTGCCCCACTTTTCCCATGTCGACGGAATGAACTGCATTGGGCCGGCAGCACGTGCCCACTGCCCGCTCTGCCGGTCGACGATACTCGCGAAACCTGGCGAACCGTCCAGGGCGGGGCCGTAAATCGGGCGGACCATTGTTCCCTGTGCGTCAACGTCGCCACGTCGGGCGTGGTTCGACTCGATCTTGCCGATACCCGCGAGCAACACCCAAGCCAGGTGACAGCCCGGATTCTCGCGAGCTAGCAAGGTCTCGGCCCGACGGTAGGCGTCGAGAACCGTGGCCGGAATGCCCGAACTCGCACCAGGTCCGGTGGCAGCGCCGCGTCGGTGGCCCACCGGCGCGGCGAGCGGCGGCAGCACCGAAACTTCTGGGAGCGTAACTGGGAGCCGGGCCCCAGACACGAACGACCATGCCTGCGGAACCGGCGTGGTCGCCTGTGCCCGGTCCGTCGTGAAAAGGGGCAGGCGCCGCCCATCGGCGACGGGTTCGACCAGCAGCACCCCGCTGCCGACCACGACCGCGCTCGTCAGCGCGACTGCGGCGTAGGCGGCAGAGCTGATCCGGTGACATTTTTCCATCTTCCTTCGCTTTGTCCGAGCCCTGTGACTGCCTTTGCTGCGATTCCCGATCGATGCTGCCATGCCAGATGCCCTTCTGTTGCCTCGTCGAGACCAGGGGTGCTAAGATTCTAGCATGTTTCACCTGGAACATGAGTACAAAGAAAGGCTGGTGGCTCGATGCCCGTTGCTGTGTGCGCCCTGTCCCATTCGCCGCTGATCGGGTTCAACCATCCGGCGAAAGCTGTCGAGAAGCGAGTCGAGATGGCTTTCGACCAGGCGCGAAGTTTCATCGCGGAATTCGATCCAAACCTCGTTGTACTCTTCGCGCCCGATCACTACAATGGCTTCTTCTACGACATGATGCCGCAATTCTGTATCGGAACGCACGCCACCGCGCTCGGTGATTACAACACTCCGGCTGGCGAACTCTCGGTCGCCAAATCCGCGCGGACAATGGCCAAGGACGTGCTGGCGGCCGGGATCGATATCGCCGTGTCCGAACGGATGTACGTCGACCACGGGTTTTCCCAGCCGCTGCAGATCCTTTTCGACGGGCTCGACAAAGTTCCCGTCGTCCCCATCTTCATTAACTCGGTTGCCACACCACTCTGCCCCGTCGGCCGCATCCGGCAACTCGGCACGGCGGTCGGCCACGCGAGCGCACACATCGCCGAGCGGCGCGTGCTGTTCCTCGGCTCCGGCGGACTCTCGCACGATCCCCCGGTGCCGCAACTGGAAAACGCCACCGAAGAGGTCGCCGCCCGGCTGATCGACGGCCGTAACCCGACGCCTGAAGAGCGCGCACGGCGGCAGTCCAGGGTGATCGCCTCCGGTCTGGAGCTAGCCGCGGGCACGTCGTCGATGCGGCCGATCAATCCGGAGTGGGATCGACAGTTCCTTGATCTGATTTCGGCAGGCGAGCTCCAGCACGTCGACGCCTGGGACAACGCATGGTTCGCCGAGCAGGCTGGGAACTCCTCACACGAGGTGCGAACCTGGATCGCCGCGTACGCCGCGATGGCAGCCCGCGGGAATTACGTGATTAACTACCGGTTCTACGAGCCGGTACCAGAGTGGGTTGCGGGATTCGCCGTCACCACAGCCGTTTCCGCCGACGCCTGATCCTCAAGGCACAGCGCCGCGCCGGACGCGTTCGACGACGAGGTCACGAGCGGGTCCGCGCCCCGTGTCTCGTCCCGGCTTGAGAGGAAACCATGAAGTCAACGTTGACTCCGCCTCGGCTCGGCCGAGGGCACCGTATTCCCAAAGTCGTCTTGCGCGAGATCCGGGCGGTCACCGCACGAGCCCGGGCTCTGTTCGGCGGTGGTCCAGACCCGGACGTGGCCGACGATTTCGTTGCCGCGCAAGAGATTCTGGCCGAAATCGCCGAGCGGGTCGGCCAACGTGCCACCGCAGGCCATACCGGCGAGGTCCTGAACCTGTTCATCGAGGTCTCCGATGTCCGCGAGCGACTGCGACAGGCTCAACTCGAACTCCGCGTGAGAGTCCACACTCAAGTCCAGGAAGCATTGGACCGGTTGCAGGACGCGCGCTCGGTGGCCCGGCTCGTGGAACGCGTGCCGGAGGCCGTATGCCAGCTCGGCTTCGACCGAGCGCTGTTCTCCGAGATCCGCGAATCGGTGTGGATACCACAGTCCTGCACCGTGCTGGGTGATCCCGGCTGGGCTGCGGAGATCCTGCGGATCGGCCGCACGGAATCCCCGGTGCTGGACCGCACCCTCGTCGAGACCGAGGCCGTGCGCAGACGACGTGCGCTGCTCGTCGCGGATACGCAGCGCGAAGTACGTGGGCTCGCCTGCCTGGTCGAGGCCGCTCGAATGGAGTCCTATGTGGTCGCTGCCGTGCTCAGCGACGACGGCGTCCTCGGGCTGGTGCACGCGGACCGGCACGTCCAGAGGCGTCAGGTCGACGAGTTAGACCGCGAGGTGTTCGGCATGTTCGCCCAGGGGCTCGGCATCGTGTTCCGCCGCACCGTGCTGGTCGAACGCGTCCAGTCGCTGCGGACCGAGGTCGATCAGTTCACGATGAACATCGCCAACACCATGGACCGGATCCTGCGTACCGGCCTCCCGGCTGCACCGGTCATCGGTGACCCCGTGGCGCCGCCGCCCGGCCCGGTGCCGACCCGGTCCTTCGTGGAGTCCGCGCTCACCCCGCGTCAGCTGGAAGTACTCAGGCTTTTGGGCGACGGCAAGACCAACGCAGGAATCGCCACCCGGCTGACGATCTCCGAGGACACAGCCCCAAGTCCCACGTCAAGCACGCACCTCGCTTCCTTGCTCAACGACCAACAAATCCAGCGACTCGATGCCGAGATCACTGACTCGTCGGCAACCGCGCCGCGTGATGGAGGACGAACGAATGCACAACGACCGTGGCCGCGTGTTCCGCGAGGCGTGGATAGCCGGAGTCACCAAGCACTACCCCGGTGAGCCGAAGCCTGGCTACATCACCCCGTGGGACCAGACCCCGGACTGGGAACGCGACGCCGCGACCGCCGTGTACGACCAGGTCCTCGCCTTCATCAAGGCCACCGACGGCGCCACCACCAAACTGACCCCAGACCAGAAAGGCCGCTTTGTGGCGTTGTGCTGGATCGGCCAGATCTTCAAGCACTTCCCCGAGCCGAAGCCGTCGTACGTCGCGGACTGGAACGACTTACCGGACTGGCAGAAGGCGACGGACATCGACATCTTCGAGCGCATCGAACACGATGCCTGACCAGGCGACCATCGACGCTGCGGCCGTCGATGCCCGCCTTGCCGAGACCGAATTCGACGGCGCTCAGGCGTGGCTGCGCGCACGTTCGACCGCGTTGGAGCCGCTCGCGGCCGAGGTCTGGGTCACCGACCCGGAGCACCGCCACGTGCTGCTCGTGCGGCACCGGGTGCGAGGCTGGGTACCGCCTGGCGGAACCGTCGAGCCAGGCGAGACTCCTCGCGACGCAGCAGCCCGTGAACTCTTGGAGGAGACCGGCCTGCTGGGCAAGCTGCTGTCAGTGCCAGCGGCCGTCGCTGTCCGCTCTTTCCGCGCCGACTGGACGCCGACGCTGAGCCTGTCGTACGGAGCCGTCATCAGCCGCGACACGCCACTCGGCGGGGAGAAGGGACAGCCGCCGAAGTGGGTCGACCTGAACGAATCGTGGGAGAGCGTGTTCCCCGAGGATCGCGACCGAATCCGCGCGTATGTGCGCAGGCTCGCGGCAGGGCACGCGGTCGAGGCGCGCTGATCCCTTCAGCGGCCACCCCGCCCTGACGATTGCACGGGCGGCCTGGGTCATACGTCTGGACCTGAACGTCCGCCGTTGGCTGTTGACATGGCCGCTGATCAGGTCCGATCAACGCCGGGTAGCGTGGGCGAGTTAACGAATCAGGAGCGATCATGGCGATACGACGAGATGCCCTCGCAGCACGGCGCGAGGCTCTCGGGTTCACTCAGGAAACCCTCGCCCAGGCGCTTGGGGTGGAGCTCTCGACAACCGGGCGGTGGGAACGCGGAACGCTGACGCCCCAGCCCTGGAGGCGTCCGGATCTAGCCAAGTTGCTCAAGGTGTCCCTGGATGAACTGGACATCCTGCTCAATCCGCCGCAGACAATGGCGGCGGGCCGCTCCTCGGCGACGCGGCGCGAGGTCATGGTGGACGCGGCCCTTCTCGCCGGCGTGATCGCCTCCGAACACATGCTGGGCACCCACAGCGAGGAGCCCCTGCGCCAGCAGGCAACCCTCGTGAGCGCGTCAGCGCGGGTTACAGATCTCCATCGGAAGTATCAGGCCGCCCGCTATGGCGACGTTGCCCGGCGATTGCCTGAAGTCAATGCGGCAGTTGACGCCCTGGTAGCCGACGGACCAGCGCGAAAACGACGAGAAGCGCTCGGCCTGCAGTGCAGTGTGGCAATCGTGGCGGCCAAGCTGGCGACCAAGGCTGGCGACGGTGAGGCGGGTTGGGCCGCGGCTGAGCGGGCTCGGGAGGCGGCTGAGTCGGCCGAGGACACCTTTGGTCTCGCCGCGGCGGCATATCAGCGGGCGTGCGCTCTGCTGCGCGCGGGCGATAGCGAGAACGCCGAGCAGATAGCGGTCTCCGCCGCCGGTCTTCGAGGCCAGGATCCGCAGAGTGCAACCTGGCGAGGCGCGTTGACCCTGATCAGCTCGGTCATTGCCGCACGTCGCAACGACTTTGCCGCAGCGCGCGAGCGGCTCGATCACGCCGACGAACTGGCACGGTGGCTCGGCGCCGACGGCAACATCGGGTGGACCGCGTTCGGCCCAACGAACGTGCTGATCCATCGCACGTCAGTGGCAGTCGCCTTGAACGATCCCCGAGGTGCACTCGCGACGGCAGAGCAGTTGGACATCACCGCGTTGCCGGTCGGCCTGAATGGACGCCAGGCTCAGTTCCACCTGGACAGCGCGTGGGCGCACGCGCAGCTAGTCGAAGACCCGCAGGCGGTGATCCATCTGCTGGAAACTGAGCGGGTTGCACCCGAGCTGGTCCGGGCCAACCCGAACGCTCGCTCATTGATCGAGGACTTGCTCGCCCGCGAGCGCCGCCGTGACGTGCCGGCCTTGCGCGGTCTCGCCTTGCGCGCCGGAGTGGCCGCGTGAACGTCGATCCGCGGTGGATTTACCTGGTGACCTCAGCTGCCCCGCCGGTGTTGCGGCTCGAGGAATTCATACCAGCCCTGTACGCCGACGGCTGGGCGGTGTGCGTGATCGCGACACCGACTGCTGCGACGTGGATCGACCTAGACGCCCTGGCCGCAACCACTGGGTGCCTTACACGGGTGCACCCGCGACCGCCCCGGCAGCAGGAGGAATCGCTCCCGCGAGCCGAAGCGGTCCTGGTGGCCCCGGCGACGTTCAACTCGATCAACAAGTGGGCATCGGGCACCAGCGACACGCTTGCGCTGGGCGTGCTCAACGAGATGCTCGGTGCCGGAGTCCCGATCGTCGCAGCTCCGTGCGTCAAACCCGTACTCCGCCAGCATCCTGCTTACGCCGACAGCATCGCCCGGCTTGCAAATGCCGGCGTGGTGTTACTCGATCCAGACGCCATAACCGGGCGCACCGAGGACGGTCTGGCGACCTTCGACTGGTCGCAAATTATCGCAGCTCTGCGCGACGCAACCGGTTCTGTTGTGGACAGGTAGCGAGGCGCTTGTGCTGCGACGGTTAAGCTTTCCGTTGTCGTCGCGCACACTGCATCGACCGTCCAATGTAGATCAACGATGCCTCAATCACCCAGTAGCTGTTCTCGATCACGCCAGCCCAAGCGGAGCAAGGTGAGTGCACTGGCTGACAACCGGGGGCCAAGCCGGTCGATGGCCTCCGCTGTGAACGGCATGTCGGTTCGCCCGCCGCGGCCGATCACCCGTCCCTCGTCGTTGGTGTCCACGAGGTCGGCGAACAGTCGGTCGAATACCACGTCGTCGACCACGGCCACGGTCATCTGGACGGCCCCGAGTTCCAAGGGCTCCATCGCCAGGCCGTAGTGCCAGAGTCGAAGCCCACCCTCGGCCCGTGCTCGATCGAATGATCGGAACGGCTCCTCATGTGCGTAGTCGATCGGTCGGGACGTCGAGCCGTCGTGCTCGGGGTTTCCGAGGAACTCCTCAGAGAACTCGCGCATGATGTTGCGCCACAACGAGAAGTCGTTGCGCACGTCGGCCAGATCGACCGAGGATGGCTGGAATTCACCGGCTGGCATCACGTGGCACAGGCCGCCGCCGTCCGCGACTTTTCCGCCGTCACGCTCGTGCAGCACGAACCGGTGCTGACCGTCCGTCCGGTCACGCCGGATGGTCAGCGTGCTGATCCCCGGCGACATCAGCAGCCGCTGAGGGTCGAAAGGATCACCGATCGCCGCGCGCAAGGGAAGGGCGCTCCAGCCGGGCACTGAGCGGTTCGAGGCCAGCCACGCAGCCTTGAACTCGTGCGCGAGGGCCTGTTTGACATCGAACACCTCGAAGAAGGTGGTTGTTCCGAAACTCAGCTCCAATCCGTGATCGGACTGCAGGTCGAGTAGCCGGTAGCTCAGCCGGTTCTCCAGCAGCCGTGGGCGGACAAGATCCCGCACAGCTCGGCTGTAACCCGCGTACAGCTCGCCCCGGTCGGTCAGCGGCAGGACGTGCTCCAACGATCCCAGCGGGCGAGTCGGTCGCTGCCGGTCGGACCACGCCAGCCGCACCGACTCCAAGGGGACTGGCTGCTCAAGCAGCCAGCCGGGACCGGCGAGCACGTGACCGCCGGGTGCCCGTTGTGATTCCGGATAGAGCCAGGCCGCCAGTTCGGTCAGCTCGCGGCCTCGTACCCCTGGCGCGTTTCGCACGTGGAGCCATTCCTGCTGGCTGCGCCGTACGTCCGCTGGAGTGGCCTTATTCGATGTCGGGGTGGCAGACCTGGAGCCGGTCTGGCGTTTCGTCCGGTGCAGGATGTCGTCGAGTTCAGCGAGGGAGATCCGCAGGCTTGTCGCGAGGTCCGGTCGTTGCCATGGCTGGGGTGCTTGGGTACCCCGTTCCCATCGGCCGATGGTGCCGCGGTCGATACTCAGTTGCTCGGCGAGGCTCTCCTGCGTGAAGCCGGCGGCCAGGCGGTACGCGGCCAGCGGACTCACCGACTCGCCCATCAGCAGACCACCCCGTCAGTCACCGGCGCATCGTACCGACATCTCACGTATGCGCAGGTCACAGGGGTTGCACGGAACCCCTCGATCGGAGCCTGGTCACAATGTCGACGCCGCTGGGAGGCGGCCGAGGATGGGCACCGGTACGAAGTTCTCCGCGTAGTGCACGCCGATTCGGGAGCCCCATAGCTGGGCGAGGGTCTCTGCCATGGGGCCGAAGTGGTCGCTGATCGGCTGAGAGTTGTGGACCGCGAGCGCGCGCTTCTTGATCTCGTAGGTATCGGTGATGTCGATGATGGTGTGCGCGGGTACGGGGCCATCGGCGGTCAGGCTGTTGTAGGTGTCGGCGGTGTAGACGCGGCGTGGGTGGCCGGTGGCGATGACGACCTCGGGCAGGGCGGCGACGAGCGTTTCAGCGAGATTCCGGTGGTCGGGGTGAACGTCGCGGAGGGGGTGGGTGATGACGATCTCGGGTCGGACGGCGAGCAGCAGTTCGCGCAGGGCCGTCACGGTGGGTTGGTCGTACTGGTACAGCTTGGCCCCCAGGATCGCCGCTCCGGCCGCTGCTTCGGCATCCCGCACTGGTTCGGGGTGGTGCGGGATCGCGATGGTGACGGCGGCGCCGGAGGCGGAACAACGGGCGAGGGTTCCGCCCGCCCAGAGTTCGGCATCGTCGGGGTGTGCCATCACGGTCAGCACCGACGCCGGAGCGGTGAACGGCGAGGCGGTCACCAGAGCCCGAGTTTCTCGATGACGTCGGCCGGCTTGGGCAGCTCGCGCGTGGGGTGGCCGGTCGGATGGTGTGGGAGATCGAGGTCGGTGCGCATCCGGATGAGGTCGCGCCAAGCGAGCACCTGCTCCCAGGCGTCGGTGACCCTGGTCTTCTTCGCCCCGGTCAGTCGTCCGGAGGTGAGAAGCTGGTCGAGGCGCAGCCCGCCGGCCAGGAGCTTGGCGGCCGTGCCTTCACCGATCCCCTTCACCCCTGGGATGTTGTCTGCGGAGTCGCCCTTCAGCGCGCAGAAGTCGGGCCACTGGTCCGGTGTGACGCCGTAGCGGTCGACGACCTCGGCCGGGCCGATGTGCCGTCGGCCGCGTTTCATCACGGTGTTGAGCGCGTGAACCCGGTCGTCGACGAGTTGGTAGAAGTCGCGATCGCCGGACATGATCCGCACCTGCCGCTCGGGGGCCTGATTGCGGGTGGCCTTGACGAGGGTGGCGATCACGTCGTCGGCCTCGGCGGTGTCGATCTCGATCCAGGCGATGCCGTAGTCGGTCAGTGCCCGCTGGACGTGCGGGATCGCGCGCAACGGTTTGAGCGCGGCCTCGTCGAGGACGCGGTTGGCCTTGTAGTCGGCGTCGCTGTCCTTGCGCTCGGCCGCACCGTGCTCGCCGTCGAACACCACGAGCACCTCGGGCGGCTCGGGCAGTTCTTCGCGGATGGCGACGCGCAGGAGCGCGAAGAACCCGAACTCGGCAGTCAGGTCGCGAGTCTTGTCGCGGGAGAGGATCGCGGCGGGGAACCCGAACGCCGCGCGCCAGAGGAGGTTGTGACCGTCAACCAGGAGCAAAGGGACGCCAGCAGGCATCACCGCACCGCCTTTACAAATGTCTCGGCGACTGTGGTGGGCAGATAGTCCCGCGAGCGGTAGTACGCAGCCCTGGATAGTTCGGCGTAGCGTAGCGGATCTTCGAGCAGCTGCTCGGCGGCGCGCCACAGGCCACACTCGCCCCACAATCGAGGGACGATCACCCCACCGGCCCCGTCGCCGGTACCGACCAGGGCGGGCAGGTTGCCCACGTCGAAGGCGACCACCGGGGTGCCGACGCTCATCGCCTCGAGCGCGACCAGCCCGAAAGTCTCGCGCAGCAGGGCACGATCACCACCGCGGCCTGCGCGAGCCAGGACGGCACCTGGTCCCAGGTCAGGCCGCCGCCGTGGATGGTGCCGAGCCTGAGGTGGGCCGCCGAGTAGCGGCACTTTTCAAGTTCAGCCGCCTGGCCGCCAGCGGTGATCTCGAATCCGGCCTCGCCGACGATCACCTCGACCGTCCGGTCGACCAGGCGCCCGGCATCCAGCAAGGCCCGGACGTCTTCTCCGGCCCGAGCCGAGCCAGGATCCGGATCGGGCCGTGCCGACGCAGCGCTTCCCGTCGTGAGTCGGCTGGCGGTGTGTGGTCATGGAGCAGGGCGTTGGGCACAACCTGCCAACGGTCAGTGTCGTACCCGCGATCGTGCGCCTGGCCGAGCACCGTCTGGGACGGCGCGATGACCAGGTCGGTGCGGTCCAGGGCAGGCTGGAGGTCTTGGTCGTGGCCGACGACGTGCATGGCCAGTACCGAGCGTGCCCGGCTGACCGGCGCGGCTCTGCCGAGGCCCCACAAGCCGTCGGTGTAGATGGCGACGTCGACCCGGTGCTTGCGGTACAGCTCGCACAGTTCGGCGGCGAGCAGGGCGTCCTGGCCGTGGGTGCTGATCGCGTCGCGGAGTTCATCGTCGTCGCAGGGGAAGTCGACGCCCACCGAACACACCCTCACCACGTCGTCGTCAGGGGTGCCGATCGGAGCGGCAGTCAGGATGAGGCTGCGGTGGCCGAGCTGGCGCAGTCCGTGGGCGAGGGCGGCGGTGGCTCGTTCGATCCCGGCCGGCGCGTTCGGGGTGTAGGAGGCCAGGAGGAACGCGATGGTCAGCGGAGGCGGGCTAGGCATGGCAGAGGGCCTCCTCCGGGCGTGGCAGAGGGGTGGTGTCCTGGTCGGCGGGCGGCTTTTTGAACCGTACTGGGTCTTGTTCCGATCTATGTGATTCAGGAGGATCGGATTATGACCAGGAACAGAACGTCTTATACCCCGGAGTTCAAGGACCGGGCGCTGCGGATGATGGAAGATCACCGCAGAGTGCAGGAATCCTCGCGATGGAGGGCTGCTGAAGCCACAGGTGAGAAACTCGGCGTCTCACCGCACACGCTGCATAACTGGGCCAAGCAATCACGCAGGGATGCTGGGGAAGAGCCCGGTCCCTCCAGTGATGAACTCGATGAGCTGAAGCGGCTACGGCGTGAGAACCGCGAGTTGAAGAGAGCCAATGAGATCCTGAAGTCTGCTTCGGCGTTTT
>NZ_MKKE01000043.1 GCF_001942305.1 Saccharomonospora sp. CUA-673
CGTGGGCCATGCGCGCAGCGGCGGTCTCAGCACCGGGGTCAACCTGCTTGACGATCTGCGACGCATGCCAAGCCATATTCCGAGGCTGCCACGCAGTAAGAGACAGCCGAGAAAGCTTCTCCTCCAGTCGCCGATCAACCTCAAGCGCATCGGAATCGGAAACCGGCGCGACAGTATTAAGCACCCGCTCGGCGCAATACCGATCCACCCGACCCTCTCGCATAGCCTGCAATAGTCGAGGCATGCGATAAGTCAACGCCAGCGCGGTATGAATCCGATCCAAAACCCCCTGAGGTGACAGCCGAAGCTCAGGCGCCAACGCCTCAGCCAACGACCGCCGCTCCCACGAATCAGGAGACGACCCGTCATCGAGCGAAGCAAGAAACTCCACCTCAGCAGCATCAGCCCGAGCCCGCAGCGCAAGAACCCCGCGAGCCGACTCAACGATCCCCTCAACGTCTGTCACGCAACCAATGATACCGAACAATTGATCGGCAAACACCACCCAGAAGCATGACAAAGAACCACCACGAAAAGTAACCCCACCACCGCCACCCCAAATACCGCCACCGCCGAAGCGAAGCAAGGCCAAACCCGCCAACCACCCCACCCACAGAACCGCCCCCGTGAAGTGTCATCCCGTCGACCTAAACAGCAACCATCACACTGCAGTCAGGGCGCAACCCGAAACCAACCGGAACCAAGAAACGAAAACCTTGCGCCCTGGCTGCAGTGTGATACCCCAACGAGCAGTCGAGGGGATGACACTTCCCCGGCGGCAAGGCCGCCCGAACATCCCGGAGACCTGCCCAGCCGGCGAGGCGCCCCCACCCCGAGTGCAGGTCTCGCCCACAAACGGCCAACACAGCGACGCGAACTGCCGACACGACGCCGCGAAACGCCAACACAGCGACGCAGGCTGCTGACACGGCGACGCAAACTGCTGACACAGCGACGTGAGGTGCCAACACGACGCCGCAGAACGCCAACACGGCGACGCAGGCTGCTGACACGGCGGTGTGGGGTGTCCCCACACCCCACACCGCCCGTGCCCCCGACCCCCGACCCGCGCACCCCCCGGGTGGTCAGCCGTCGCGGGAGATGACCCGCCCGTAGGCAAGGGCCCCGCCGGCAACCCCGTAGCACGCGGCGACAAGCACGCCCTGCGTCAAGCCGCCCAGCGGAACGGGGTCGCGGAGGACGTCGACGATGGACCACCAGGAGTCGGTGATGAGGAACGGGTGGAGCCACGAGAGCGCGTCGAGGTTGCCGAGGACGGCGAAGACGACGACGCCGCCGAGTACGGAGGCCATCACGACCATGGGGTGGTCGGTGCGGGCGGAGATGGCCAGCGCGACGGCGCCGACGGCCCACAGCTGCACGGTGAGGAACGCGCCGGCGAGTGCGACGCGGCCGAGGCTGTCGACGAGCGACAGCGTCGTCCCGGACAGGGTGTAGAGCGTGTCGGTGCCGTTGAGGATCAGGCCGGTGACCACGCCGACGCCGGCGATGACGGCGACGGCGCTCACGGTGAAGGTGGCGACGCCGAACGCCTTGACCAGCAGCAGTCGTCCGCGTCCGACGGGCGCGAGTAGCCAGCCCCGCAACGTGCCGGTGGAGGTTTCCCCGGCCAACGCGTCGGCCCCGGACATGGCGGCGGCGAGCGGCAACAGCAGGTTCATCGTCATGCCCAGCGCGGCGACGGGAAGCACGAGGCCACCGGCCGCGGCCGACAGCAGACCCGCCCCTTCGTCGGGTCCGCCGGGGCCGCCTCCCGGTCCGGCGGGGCCGGAGATCGTGAGGGCGACGCCCATGATCACGGGGATGACTCCGAGCAGGCCGAGCACGATGAGGGTGCGTGGCCTGCGGTAGATCCACCGCAGTTCCGCCCGCAGCAGCCGTGTTGTGGGTGCCGTGCGGCGGGCCGGTTCGGTCAGGACGTCCATGTCGAGCCCTCCTCGCTGTCCTGGGTCAACCGGGCGAACAGGTCCTCGAGGCCCGTCCGGCTGCGCCGCGCCTCGTACACCGGAATGCCTGCGCCGACGAGCGTGGCGATGACGTCCGGTGCCGTGGCTCGGGTGAGTTCCACGCGTACGCCCTCCGGCACGGGACGGGCCGTCAGGTGGGCGGCCCGCAACGCCTCGACGGCGGCCGTGGTGTCCGTTGTGGACACGTCGAGCGACGGTGACTCCGATTCGAGCAGTTCGGTCAGGTCGCCTTGCGCGACAAGGGTCCCCTCGTTGAGCACGGCCACGTGCGTGCACGTCGCCTCCACCTCGGCCAGCAGATGCGAGGACACGACCACGGTCACGCCGTCGCGGTGCAGATCGGCGATGACCGAGCGGATCTCCCGCGTACCGGCCGGGTCGAGTCCGTTGGTGGGTTCGTCGAGCACCACGAGCCTGCGCGGCACCAGCAGCGCGCCGGCCAGGCCGAGGCGCTGCTTCATGCCGAGCGAGTAGCCGCGGTACCGGCGCTCGCCGGCCTTGGTCAGGCCGACGCGTTCGAGCGCGGCGTCGACGGCGCCCGGGATACGCGCCGACGTGAGCCGCGGTTCTGCGGCGGCCAGGCGCAGCAGGTTCTCCCTGCCCGACAGGAACGGGTGGAATCCCGGCCCCTCCACGAGGGCGCCGACGTCGGGCAGCGCGTGCGCGGCCCGGTCGGGCATGCGGTGGCCGAGCAGTTCGACCTCCCCCTCGGTGGGTTGCACGAGGCCGAGCAGCATGCGGATCGTCGTGGTCTTGCCCGAGCCGTTCGGCCCGAGCATGCCCAGCACGGACCCCTCGGGCACGTCGAGGTCGACGTGGTCGACGGCGACGGTGCGCCCGTACGTCTTCCGCAGTCCGCGCGTGCGGGCTGCGGGGGCGGGCCCCTCCACGGAGGAGGGACCCGCCACGATCGTCCCGGCGGCCGTGCTCACCGGTTCTCCAGCGCTTCGCGCAGTACCTGCTCCGGCACGGCGCCCGCGGCGACCCGGCCGTCGTCGGTGATCAACGCCGTCCCGACCCGCGTCTCGACGACGTGGCCGGAACCGAACTCGCCCTGCACGGGCTTGCCGACCTGCTCGAGCATGGCGGCCATGTCCATGTCGCCGTCACCGGACTCGGCCTGCTGACGCAGCTCCTCCGGGATGCGGGCGAGCACCACCGTGTCCCAGCCCTCGCCGACGATGTCGACCTCGGGTGCGGCTTCGTGCTGCTCGTCGCGCGGGTGCTCACCTGCGCCCT
The DNA here is from genome assembly GCF_001942305.1 of Saccharomonospora sp. CUA-673. Lineage (GTDB taxonomy): Bacteria > Actinomycetota > Actinomycetes > Mycobacteriales > Pseudonocardiaceae > Prauserella. Next base: position 3,228 of record NZ_MKKE01000043.1, read on the forward strand.
GTTCGGTGACCTCGGTGCCCGCGGGCGGCGAGAACTCGAACAGCCGCTCCGGCTGCGGGCCGAACTCGAGGTCGGTGAACCCGGCCTCGAGCGCCGGTTCCGTCGTGCCGTGCGTGAGGACCTGCATGCGCAGCGGCAGCCGCTCCTCGGCGTCCACGGCCACGCGGACCTCGCGCAGCAGCGTCCGCTCGTCCGGCTTCGGCGTCAGCACCAGCTCGTACGCCGCGCGGCCCGCCACTCTGGCGGTGCCGTCGACCGCGACGTCCGAGGTCTTCCGGAGCTGTTCGACGACCTGGGTCGCCGCCTGCGCCGGATCGGCGCCGGCCGCCTCGGGGGACTCGGGCTGCTGGCGGGCCTCCGCGGGCAGCGCGGTCCGCGTCGCGGTGCCCGCCTCCGAGTCGTACGACCACAGCGCGTCGTCGCCCAGGACGTACGTGTGCTCGCTCGAGTCCTTCTCGAGCGCGATCCGGCCCTTGCCCGCACCGTCGTAGTAGACGCGCGCCTGCTGCGCGTCCAGCGCCGGCACCCCCGGCACCGCGGGCAGGCCGAGCTCGTTGTCGACCTCCGCCGTGCCCGCCATCGCCTTCGGCTCGGCCGACAGCACCGACCCGACCAGCTGCTGCGCCCCGATCTCGGGCAGCTCCGGTGCGTCCTCGGCCCCGGCCGGCATGGCCAGCAGCCCCAGTCCCAACGCCCCCACGGCCGTGCCGGCGACCGCTACCGTCGTCGCCTTCCGTTTCGTGTTCACAAGATCCTCCTCGTGTCCCAGTGTTCCCCGACACCGATGAGCCTGCTCGTCCGGTGCTGAGACCGAGCTGAGAACGTCCGGCCCGCTGAGAACGCGCTGAGAGAAGCCGCGCCACGGCCGGGAACACGGCATGCTGTCAGGCGTGGAACCGCGAGTGTTGGTCGTCGACGACGAGGTGGGGGTGCGCAAGGCCCTCAGCCGGGGTCTCGGCGCCGAGGGCATGGACGTCACCGTGGCGGCCGACGGCCCGACCGCGCTGAGCCTGGCCAGGACCGGCGCCTTCGACGTCGTGTTGCTCGACATCATGCTGCCCGGCCTGTCCGGTTACCGCGTGCTCGAGCGGCTGCGTGCCGAGGGCGTGGCGACGCCCGTGCTGCTGATCTCCGCCAAGGACGGCGAGATCGACCAGGCCGACGGGCTCGATCTGGGCGCCGACGGCTACGTCGTCAAGCCGTTCTCGTTCGTCGTGCTGGTGGCCCAGGTCCGGGCGACCCTGCGGCGGAGCGCGGCCGAGGGGGCCCGCGGTCAGCTGCGGATCGGCCCACTGGTGCTGGACCGCGGACGGCGCGAGGTCCATTGGCGCGACGAGCTCGTCCCGTTGAGCCCCCGCGAGTACGCGCTCCTCGAGGCGCTCGCCGGCCGCGCCGGCACGGTCGTGACCAAGGAGGAGCTGCTGCGGTCGGTGTGGGGCGACCAGCGGGCGGCCACGCGCAACGTCGTCGAGGTCTACGTCGGATATCTGCGGCGCAAGCTCGATGCCGTGGGCGCGACGGCCTTCGTGCGCACGGTGCGCGGACACGGTTACGTCGCAGGTGATCCGGATGCGGAACCGGCGCCGTGAGCGTGCTGCGGTGGCGGCGGCGGCGCGGGGTGCGCACGCGCGTCACGGTGGTCGCGACGCTCGTGGCCGCGGTCGTGTTGTTGGGTCTTGCGCTGGCCGGTGGCCGGTACGTCGAGCCGTGGTTGCTCGACGGCGTCGACGTCGACCTGCGCACGGCCGCGCACACCGCCGAACGCGACGTCGAAAGTGGACGGACACCGTCCACAGCGGATGGACTGTCGATCCGGGTGCTCGACACGGCAGGCGATCCCGTCGACCCCGGCGCCCGACCGGCGTTGGGCGACGCACACGTCTCCGACCTCAAGGCCGGACTGGCCGTAACCGTTCCGGGTGCCGGCATGCCCACGCGGTGGGCCGGCACGGTCGCCACGGCGCCGGACGGTGCGCAACGGCTCGTCGTCGCGAGTGCCCCGCTGGCCGGCCTGGCCGCGGCGACCGCGAGCGGCACGCAATGGCTCCTCGGACTCGCCGCGGCGGGGGCGGTCGTCGTCGGCGGCGTCGCCTGGGTGACCACCGGCGCGGCGCTGCGCCCGGTGGCGCGCCTGCGCCGGTCGCTGCGCGGACTGCCGCCCGGCGGCCGGCTGCCCGAACCGGAGTCCTCCGACGAGCTCGGCGCGCTGACCACCGAGTTCAACGACCTGCTCGCCGGCCACGACGCGGTCGCCGAGCGGCTGCGCCGGTTCACCGGAGACGCGGCGCACGAACTGCGTTCGCCCGTGGCGTCGGTGCGGGTACAGGCCGAGGTCGGCGTCGCGGCGGGCGACGGAGCCGTGGCCCAGGAGACGTTGGCGGACATCCTCGTCGAGGCCGAACGCCTCTCCACGCTGCTCGACGGGCTGCTCATGCTCGCGCGTGCGGACGCGGGCGAGCTGCCGGTCGCCGAACCCGTCGAACTGGTCACCGAGGCGCGGGCCGCCGTCGAACGCCTCGCCGACGCACCCGACGTGCGGGTGAGCGCGCTCGTGCCGGAGGCGTGGGCGCTGGCCGCACCGTCGGAGGTGGAACTGGTGCTCGACAACCTGTTGCGCAACGCCTGCCGGCACGCCCGGCACCGCATCGTCGTGTCGGTGCTGGCCACGCGCGCATGGGTGCGGGTCGTCGTCGACGACGACGGTCCCGGCGTCGAACCGGAGCACCGCGGGCGCGTGTTCGACCGGTTCTACCGCGCCTCCGACGACCGGGCGCGCAGCTCCGGCGGGACCGGACTCGGGCTCGCGCTGGTGGCCGAGGCGGTACGCCGCCGCGGCGGTCGGGTCGTCGTCGGCGAGTCTCCGGACGGGGGTGCTCGTTTCGAGGTGAGCTGGCGCAGGCACGATCGGGACCCGTGACCGAGACTATGGAACGCGTGATCGTGGGCGCGGCGATCGTCGACGGCGCCAAGCTGCTCATCCAGCAGCGGGCCTATCCCGACGACGCCGCGGGACTGTGGGAGCTGCCCGGCGGGCGGGTCGAGCCCGGCGAGACCGAACAGGCCGCGTTGCGGCGGGAATGCGCCGAGGAGCTGGCCATCGAGGTCACCGTGGGTGTTCCCGTCGGCGAGGACGTCGTGTTGCCGGGCGGTGCGGTGCTTAGGATCTACGCCGCGGCGCTGGTCAGCGGCTGCATTCCGCAGGCCGTCGAACACAAGGCGTTACGCTGGATCGCCGCCGACGAGGTGTCCGATGTCGATTGGCTTCCCGCCGATCGCGCGTTGATTCCCGATCTTGAGGAACTGTTGGCCTGAGGGCGTACGCGAACGCGCAACACGGCGACGCGAATTGCTGACACGGCGACGTGGGGTGCTGACACGGCGGTTAAACCGTACGGATGTTTTGGTGCGGCAGGTGAATTTTGGGCGTATTCTCGGTTTATGTACGTCGTGTTGGTCACCTACACAGCTCCGGTGCCGGCTCTCGACTACGCCCTACCGGACCACGCCGAATGGCTCGCCAAGCAGTACGAGCAGAACCACCTGGTCACGTCGGGACGCAGGGACCTGCGTCGCGGCGAGGTTCTGGTCGTGCGGCACATGTCGAGGCTCAAGCTCGACGCGATGCTCGCGTCCGACCCCCTCGCGTTGGGACATCTCGCCTCGTACGAGGTGATCGAATTCGAGGCGAGTCGCACCTGCCATGAGCTCTACGCGGTCAACGAACTCCTCGCGACCTGAAGGAACTCGCGAATCACGCCGCCTTCGAGACCTTCGATTGCATCGTCTTGGCGTTCTGCAACGCCAGGACGGGGCATTTCGCGCACCGCGGTTTCGACTTGCAGCACTTCTTCTTGAGCTGTCCCGCCTTGATCATGCTGCGGACCGCGGACTTCGGGTCGTCCTCGAGCGCCATCGCCACGGCCAGCTTCGTGCTGGCTTGATGTACTTGCCTTGATGTACTTGCCGGACTTGCGCTTCTTGCCCATCAATCACGCTCCACGGGCGACGTCGGGTCGCCACTTAGGTTAGGCCAACCTCACCGGTTATGAGGTGTGGCGCTGGGCACATCGTGGGCGGCGGTACGCTGGGAAAAGACCGGCAGTGCCGATTCGGCGCAGGTCACCCAACCCTTTCCCGCCCCTTCAGGAGATCTACGCGTGCCTGCACTCACCCCCGAGAAGGTCAGGACCGACCTCCGGAACATCGCGATCGTGGCCCACGTCGACCACGGCAAGACGACGCTCGTCGACGCATGCTGCGGCAGTCGGGCGCCTTCGCCGAACGCGCCGAGCTCGTCGACCGCGTCATGGACTCCGGCGAACTGGAGCGGGAGAAGGGCATCACGATCCTGGCCAAGAACACGGCCATCCGCCGCAACACCCCGGACGGCCCGGTCACGATCAACGTCATCGACACCCCCGGCCACGCCGACTTCGGCGGTGAGGTCGAGCGCGGCATGTCGATGGTCGACGGCGTCGTGCTGCTCGTCGACGCCAGCGAGGGGCCGCTGCCGCAGACCCGGTTCGTGCTGCGCAAGACCCTCGAGGCGGGCCTGCCCGTGGTGCTCGTCGTCAACAAGGTCGACCGCGCCGACGCGCGCATCGCCGAGGTCGTCGAGGAGACCCACGACCTGCTGCTCGAGCTGGCCGGCGACATCGACGGGATGGACGACGCCGCCATGGACGCCGTGCTGAACATGCCGGTGATCTACGCCGCCGCGCGCGACGGCCGCGCCAGCCTCGAACGGCCCGTCGACGGCCAGGTGCCCGACAACGACAACCTCGACCCGCTGTTCGACATCCTGCTCGACCACATGCCGCCGCCGGCGGCCGATCCCGACGCCCCGCTGAGCGCGCTCGTGACCAACCTCGACGCGTCCAGCTTCCTCGGCCGCATCGCGCTCGTGCGCATCTACGCAGGCAAGATCCGCAAGGGTCAGACGGTCGCGTGGCTGCGGGAGGGCGGAGAGCGCCAGCAGGTGCGCATCTCCGAGCTGCTGGTCACGCAGGCGCTCGAGCGTGTGCCCGCGCAGGAGGCCACCGCCGGTGACATCGTCGCCATCGCGGGCATCCCCGACATCACCATCGGCGACACGCTCGCGACCCGGAGCACGCCGAGGCGCTGCCGCGGATCACGGTCGACGAGCCGGCGATCTCGATGACCATCGGCGTCAACACCTCGCCGCTGTCCGGCCGCAACGGCGGCGACAAGGTCACCGCGCGGCTCGTGAAGGCCCGGCTCGACCAGGAGCTCATCGGTAACGTCAGCATGCGCGTGCTGCCGACCGAACGTCCCGACGCCTGGGAGGTGCAGGGCCGCGGCGAGCTGGCACTGGCGATCCTCGTCGAGCAGATGCGCCGCGAGGGCTTCGAGCTGACCGTCGGCAAGCCGCAGGTCGTCACCAAGACCATCGACGGCAAGCTGCACGAGCCGTTCGAGCGGCTCTACATCGACTCGCCCGAGGAACACATGGGTGCCATCACCCAGCTGCTGGCCTCGCGCAAGGGCCGCATGGAGGAGATGGACGGCGCCGGCACCGGTCGCATCAAGCTCGAGTACGTCCTGCCCGCCCGCGGGCTCATCGGCTTCCGCACCGACTTCCTCACCGAGACCCGCGGTGCCGGCATCGCCAACCACGTCTTCGAGGGCTACTTCCCGTGGGCCGGCGAGATCCGCACCCGGCACTCCGGTTCGTTGGTCGCCGACCGCTCCGGCCCGGTCACCACGTACGCGATGCTGCAGCTGTCCGACCGCGGCGAGTTCTTCGTCGAGCCGGGTGCCGAGGCGTACGAGGGCATGGTCGTGGGCGAGAACCCGCGCGCCGAGGACCTCGACATCAACATCACCAAGGAGAAGAAGCTCACCAACATGCGCTCGGCCACCGGTGACGAGCTCGAACGCCTCGCCCGGCCGCGCAAGCTGGGCCTGGAGGAGGCCCTCGAGTTCTGCTCGGTCGACGAATGCGTCGAGGTCGGCCCGAGCGCCGTCCGTGTGCGCAAGGTGACCCTCGACGGCAACACGCGCGCCAAGGAGCGTTCGCGGTCCAAGGCCCGCGACAACAACGCGTGACGCCCTGAACCCACGAGGCCGGCGCGGGAACCCCGCGCGGCTCGTGCGTCGATCACGGCGGGTCCCGGGGACGGGCCAAGGCGGTACCAGGGGTTCACACCGCATCTGGCAGGCTCGGGCGAGCCATACAGGACATTTCGCGGAAACGAGGAGTGGGGACGTGCGCGCGATCCGTGGGGGGCGACGCGGCCGCGGGGCCGCCGCGCCGGCGGTCGCGCTCGTGGCGACGCTCGCCGCGGGGTGCACGAACATGCCGCCGCCCCCGATCGTCAGCTCCCAGGCCGCCCCGACCTCGCAGCCCGTGGTCGAACAGCAGGCCCAGGTCGCCGTCGGTGTCGACACGATCAGCGGCGGCTACAACCCGCACAACGTCGCCGACCAGTCGACCACCACGTCCGCGCTGGCCTCGATGCTGCTGCCGTCGGTGTTCCGTCCCGGCGAGGACGGCAGGCCCGAGCTCGACGAACGGCTGATGGTCTCGGCCGAGGTCGTCGCCCACGACCCCTTCACCGTGTCGTACGAGATCCGCCCCGACGCGTCGTGGTCGGACGGGGCGCCGATCGCCGTCGAGGACTTCGTCTACCTGCACGAGGCGATGCGTTCACAGCCCGGCGTCGTGGGTGCGGCAGGCTACCGGCTGATCTCCGACATCAGCCCCGCCGAGGGTGGCAAACGCGTCGACGTCCAGTTCTCGGAGCCGTACCCGGGCTGGCGCACCCTGTTCGACCACCTGCTGCCCGCGCATCTGCTCAAGGACGCCCCGGGCGGCTGGCAGAACGCCCTCAGTGACAGCTTCCCCGCCTACGGCGGTCCGTTCGCCATCACCACGGTCGACCACGCACGCGGCGAGATGGTGCTCGAACGCAACGAGCGCTACTGGGAGCAGCCCGCCGCCGTCGACAAGCTCGTGCTGCGCCGCACCGACCCGACCGGACTCGTCGGCGCGCTGCGCACCGGTACGGACCAGCTGACCGTCGTGCGCACCGACGCGGGCGGGATGGAACGCCTCAGGGAGCTGGGCGACGCGCTCGAACTGTCCGAGCAGCCGCGGCCCTACGTCGTCTCGACGCTGCTGCGGCCGGTCGGCGAACTCGCCGACGACGACGTGCGCGAGGCCGTGGGCGCCATGGTGGACCGTGACGCGCTGATCGCGGCCGGCGCCGACGGCGGCCCGTCGGCGTCGCACCGGGCCGCCGCCCACGTGCGGGCTCCGTCCGATGAGGACTATCGCCCCACCATCCCCGAGGCGGCCCCGCGTCACCCGCAGCCGCGCAAGGCCGAGCGGCTGTTGCGCGAGGCCGGCTACGAGCTGGAGGCCGGCACCTGGACGCGCGACGGACGGCCGTTGTCGTTGGCCCTCGCGGCGCCCGGCGACCGGGAGCCGTACGCGTCGGTGGCCGAGGAACTGTCGCGGCAGCTCGTCGAGTCGGGCGTCGAGATCCGCGACGTCGAGCCCGAGAACCCGCGCGAGCTGTTCAACCACTACCTCGCGCCCGGCGCGAACGGCGAGGACAACGGCGCGATGCCCGTCGACATCGCCGTGGTCCCGCAACCGGTCAGCACCGACCCGGCCTCGACCCTGGCCTCGTCGTTCGGCTGCGCCCCCGCGGGCAACACCGCCGCCGGCACCGCCGCCGACGACGACACGGACGGCAACGACACGGACGGCAACGACGAGCGCGAGGCCGGCGGGGCCTCGGGTGCCGATCAGGAATCCGAGGGCCGTCCGGAAACCGGCGACGACGGTCCCGCCTGGCCCGGGAACGCGAACCCCGAAGGCGATGCCGATGCCGGCGGTACCGACGAAAGTTCGGAAAGCACCGAAGACGCCGAAAGTACCGAAGGTAACGACGGTGACGGCGGTAACGACGACCCCGAGAGCAACGATTCGACTTCCGACAACAACGATTCGACTTCCGGCGAGCTGAGAAGTGCGAACGTTGCGGGCTACTGTGATCCGGAACTGCAGTCGCACATCGACGATGCACTCACCGGCGCCACGCCGCTCGGCGACACGCTGGCGACGGTGGAACCTTCGTTGTGGCACGCCGGGGTGACGATTCCGCTGTTCCAGCCGGTCGACACGGTGGCCGTTTCCCGCGGCGTCGACGGCGTACGCAGCTCCGACAGTCTCACCGAACCGTTCGACTCCGCGGTGGACTGGGATCGCCGTACCGGGTGACGATTCGGTCACCGATCGCCTTCGGTCGAATCTTTTCGTAGGTTCGTTACCCGAGTGAGAGCGCGAGCGATTACATTGCTCCCAAACGTCGCCTTCCGGGTGACAGATGTTTACCGAATGTAAGAAGTGGATGTCCGGACGCTAGATGGAAGTCACCCTTTGGTTACGATCCCTTGGTGGATGGTGACTGCGAGTGTCTGGCTTCTTAGCGTTCCTTCCCAGTATGCGCCGAACGAGTGGTTCGTCGCGTCATATGCTCCGGTCAGACCGGCCGGGGGATGTGAGTCCTGCGGGCGGACAACCGCGGGCTCGGTGCTAGGAGGGCACACGTAATGAGGAGATCCAAAGCAATCTCCGCCACGTCCTTGGTGGCTGTGTCGGCGCTGGTGCTGACAGCCTGTGGTGGCGGAAACGGCGGCGACGGCGGCGGCTCGGCCGACCTCGCGGGTATGGCCGAGGGCAAGGCCCAGGAAGGCGATGTCTTCACGCTCGCCGAGGTCGAGGAGATGGACCCGGTCACGGTCGCCATCGACGAGGGCTTCACGGCGTACAACAACCGGACCGCCGACGCGAACACGTCGTACAACAACTACGTGATGACCCCGGTCCTCGCCGCGCCGACCTTGCTCGACGGCAACAACAAGGTGCTCCTCAACGGTGACGTGATGGAATCCATCGAGGTCACCTCCGAGGACCCCTACACGGTCGAGTGGAAGATCAAGGACGGCGTCAAGTGGTCCGACGGTGAGGCGTGGAACTGCGACGACCTCTACCTCTCCTGGCTCGCCCAGTCCGGGCACGCCGAGGGCTTCAACGCCGCCTCGGCCACCGGCTACGACCTGATCCAGCAGGGTGAGTGCACCGACGACCTGACGTTCACGGCCGAGTTCGACGAGCCGTATGTCGACTACATGGGTCTGTTCAGCGCGGGCGCCGTCATGCCGGCCCACATCGTCGAGCAGGAGGCGGGCGTCGACGACATCACGTCGGTCACCCCGGACTCCGACAACATCGGTGACGTCGCCGAGGTCTGGGCCGACGGCTTCAAGGGCTTCGACGAAGAGGTGATGCCCGGCTCCGGCCCGTACAAGATCAAGAGCTTCAACCGCAACACCGAGACGGTCGTCCTGGAGAAGAACCCCGAGTGGATCGGTGGCAAGGGCGGCCCGAGTGAGGTCACGGTCCGGGCGATCCCGGACACGCAGGCCATGGTGAGTGCGCTGGAGAACGGCGAGATCGACGTCGCCGCCTCCACCCAGCCGGACGGCACCGCCGCCGACCGCCTGCAGGCCCTCGAGGCCCAGGGCGTCACCTACGGTTCCGCGCCGCAGCTGACCTACGAGCACCTCGACCTCAACTTCGAGCGGATCTTCGCCGACGAGGCCGCCCGCAAGGCGTTCTTCGCCGTCGTCGACCGTCAGGACATCGTCGAGAAGCTGGTCTCCGGTGTGCAGCCGGACGCCGAGCCGCACAACAGCATCACCTTCTTCCAGGGTGAAGAGGGCTACGAGGACCAGTACAGCGACAAGTCCGGTCAGGGCCCCGAGGAAGCCGAGCGCATCCTGCAGGAAGGCGGCTGGGAGAAGGGCGACGACGGCATCTACGCCAAGGACGGCGAGCGCCTCTCCGTCTCGATCTCCTTCAACGACAACCTGCGCAGGAAGCAGACCGTCGAGCTGATCCAGTCGGTCGCCTCGCAGGCCGGTATCGAGGTGCGCGAGGACCAGGACCCGAACTTCCTGGCGGGCCGGGTCGACAAGGGTGACTACGACATCGCCCTGTTCGGCTGGTCGTCCGAGCCGTACAAGTCGACCCAGCGGAACATCTACACCACCGGTGGTCCGCAGAACTGGCAGGGCCTGAGCGACGACGCCGTGGACGAGGCCTACAACAAGGCCACCAGCACGGCCGACGAGGACCAGGCGCTCGAGCACTACAAGGAGGCCGACGCGGCATTGGCCGAGACCTACGCGACTCTGCCGATCTTCGCCACGCCGTCGATGTGGGGCTTCACCGGCATCGATCGGGTGTACATGCAGTCGTACAACGGTGCACTGTGGAACGTCGGTGAATGGGAGCCGGCCGAGTAATTTCGGTATCTCTGCCCGTTTCGCCCGCGGTGCCACAAGCATCGTGACTGCGCTGACGTCGACGTCGGGGGCGGACTGAGGAGTCCGGCCCCCGACGCGCGACGTAAGTACCTGTTCCGTTCGGCCACGGTCCGACTATCGTGTCGCGAGCAGTAGCGCATAATTCCGGGCGGAGCTCGGACTAGGAGCAAGTCGTTGAACCTGGTTGTCTATATTCTTCGCCGCTTGGCGATCTCGATTCCGATCCTGTTCATCGGAACCTTCCTGGTGTTCTGCATGGTTGCGGCCGCGGGCGATCCCCTCGGTGAAATCAGAACCCAACCAGGGGTGAGTCAGGAGGCCATCGATAATCTCGAGACGCAGCTCGGTCTCGACCAAGGCATCGTGCCGCGCTACTTCGACTGGCTCGGTGGATTCCTGACCGGCGACTGGGGCATCTCGATCGCCCAGGGCGCCAACATGGAACCGGTCTTCCCGAAGATCATGAGCGCCTTCCAGGTCACCATCCAACTGGTGCTGGCGGCCGAGATCATCGCGCTGCTGCTGGGTGTCGCCGTCGGTGTCCTCGCCGCGGTCAAGCAGTACACGCCGATCGACTACATCGCCACGACGACGGCGTTCATCTTCTTCTCGATGCCGATCTTCTGTGTCGCCATCATCCTGAAGATGTACGGGATCCAGTTGAACGTCCTGATCAACGACCTGGGCTTGGACTCGTTGCTGGGGAGTCCGTTCCTGAAGACCACCAGTCCGACGGAGCTCGGCGCCGGGGACGGGTTCTTCGACTCGGTCATCCTGTGGGTCGGCGGCCTGGCGCTGCCGACGCTGTCGCTCATGTTCATCAGCTTCGCCGCCTACAGCCGTTTCCAGCGGTCGTCGATGCTCGAGACGATGAACATGGACTACGTCCGTACGGCGCAGGCCAAGGGCCTGAGCCAGGCGCGCGTGATCATGCGGCACGCGTTCCGGAACGCGCTGATCCCGGTGACGACGTTGTTCTCGGTGAACTTCGTGACGGTCGTGACCGGCGCGATCATCACCGAGCAGGTGTTCGCGTGGAACGGCATGGGCACGGTGCTCGTCGAGGCCGTGAACAGGAACGACCCGAACACGCTGATGGGTTGGATCGTGGTCATCTCGATCGCGGTGGTCATCGCCAACCTCATCGCTGACCTGGTGTACGGCATTCTGGACCCGAGGATTCGCGTTGGCTGACTTGAACCCCACGAACGCCGGTTCCGGCGCGAACGACAGCAACGGCGACGTCGCGGCCCTGCCCGAGGCGCGCAGCCAGTCCAAGATGGTGCTGCGGAAGTTCCTGCGGCACAAGCTCGCGATGACGAGCCTGATCGTGATCGTGCTGCTCACGCTCGCGGCGATCGTCATCCCGTTCTTCTATCCGCACGGCTACTGGGACGCGGGCTTCGACTCCTATGTGGAGCCGGGGGTCGATCACCCGCTCGGCACGACCCAGGTGGGCAAGGACATGCTCGCGCAGGTGCTGCGCGGCACGCAGTACTCCCTGATGATCGCGTTGACGGTGGCGATCCTGGCGACCTTCATCGGTGTCGTGTTCGGTGCGCTCGCCGGCTACCTGCGCGGTATCACCGACTCGGCGATCTCGCGGCTCACGGACCTGTTCCTGATCGTGCCGCAGATCGCGGCGGCGGCGATCCTGGTGCAGGTCTTCGCGGGCAGCTGGTACGTCGTGGCGATCGTGCTGGCGATGTTCGCGTGGATGCCGATCGCGAGGATCACCCGCGCCGAGGCGATGTCGTTGTCGCAGCGCGAGTTCATCGAGGCGGCACGGGCGTCCGGCGCGGGCACCGGACGGATCGTGTTCAAGCACCTGATCCCGAACATGGTCGGCACGATCACCGTGAACGCGACCCTCGCGGTCGCGCAGGCCGTGCTCGCCGAGGCGGCCCTGTCGTTCATCGGCCTGGGTGTCCGGCTCCCCGACACGTCGTTGGGGTTGGTCATCGCCGAGAACTACGAGCACATGCAGGGACGTCCGTGGTTGTTCTTCGGCGCGTTCACGGTGCTGGTGCTGATCTCGCTGAGCGTCAACTTCATCGGTGACGGTCTGCGGGACGCCTTCGACCCGCGTCAGCGGCGCGTGAAGGCCGATCGGACGAACGAAGGCCGGTCCCACCTCCGAGGAGGTGGACCCGCTTTCGGTGTCGGTCCTGTTCGGCCGTCGCTATTCGGCCTTCGTGTAGCGGCTGGCCTCCCAGGCCTCGCGGCGTTCGCGCTGCCGTGTCGGGTCGGCCACGGGTGCGGCCGCCAGAAGCCGCTTGGTGTAGTCGTGCTGCGGGTTGTGCAGCACCTGGTCTCGCTCGCCGACCTCGACCAGCTGGCCCTTGCGCATCACGGCGACGCGGTCGGCCAGCAGGTCGACGACCGCGAGGTCGTGGCTGATGAACAGGCACGCGAAGTTCAGGCTCTGCTGCAGGTCGAGGAACAGGTCCAGCACCTTCGCCTGCACGGACACGTCGAGCGCGCTGGTGGGTTCGTCGGCGATGAGCAGCTTCGGCTCGAGCGCCAGTGCCCGCGCGATGGCGATGCGCTGACGCTGGCCGCCGGACAGCTCGTGCGGGTACCGGTTGCGGTAGTGCCCGGACAGCTGGACCTGGTCGAGCAGCTCGGTCACGCGCGAGGTGAGGGCGTTGCCCTCCAGCACCTTGTGCAGCACTAGCGGTTCGGCGACGGATTCGCCGATGGTCATCTTCGGGTCCAGTGTGGACGCCGGGTCCTGGAACACGATCGAGAAGTACCGGCGCAGCGGCCGCAGCTTCTTGTTGGACAGCGTGGTGATGTCGCGGCCGCCCACGTGCACCGAACCGGCCGTCGGGTCGAGCAGGCGGATCGCGCAGCGGCCCACGGTGCTCTTGCCCGAGCCCGATTCGCCGACCAGGCCGACGATCTCGCCGGCCTCGATGGACAACGAGACGCCGTCGACGGCGCGCACCTTGCTCCGGCCGCGGCCCGGGAACTCCAGCACCAGGTCCTTGATCTCGAGGGCGGGAGCGTCGGCCTCGACCTCGCTCGCGAGCTCCTCCTCGACGGCCTTCAGCCGCTCGGCGACCTCGGCGTCGGTGATCTCGGTGTCGACCTCGGTGGGCTGCTCCTCGAGCAGTCGCCTGCCCTCGGGCCGCGAGCCCAGCACCGGAACGGCCGCGAGCAGATTCTTCGTGTACTCCTCGCGCGGGTTGGCGAACAGCTCCGCCACGGGCGCCTGCTCGACGATCTCGCCCTGGTACATCACGAGCACGCGGTCGGCCAGGTCGGCGACGACGCCCATGTCGTGGGTGATCAGAACGATCGCCGTGTTCAGGTCGTCCCGCAGTTTGCGCAGCAGGCCGAGGATCTCCGCCTGCACGGTGACGTCGAGCGCGGTGGTCGGCTCGTCGGCGATGATGATCTTCGGATCGCACGAGATGGCCATCGCGATCACGACGCGCTGCCGCAGACCACCGGAGAGCTGGTGCGGATACTGGTTGATCCGCTTCGCCGGTTCGGGGAACCCGACCAGATCCAGCAGTTCGACGGCGCGCTCGGTGGCGTCGGCCTTCGACATGTCCTTGTTGTGCGCCCGCAGCGATTCCCGGAGCTGCCACCCGATGGTGTACATCGGGTTCAGCGCGGTCATCGGCTCCTGGAAGATCATCGCGACATCGGTGCCGCGGTGCTTGCGGAGCTGCTTGTCGGTCAACCCGCCGAGGTCGGTGTCCTCGACCCTGCGGGCGCCGTCGATGGACGACGTCTTCGGCAGCAGGCCGGGAACGGACATCGAGGTCACGGATTTACCGGAACCGGACTCGCCGACGATCGCCAGGATCTCCCCGGGCTGAACGTCGAAACTGATGCCCTTGACGGCGTCGACCGGACCGTCCTCGGTCTTGAACGAGATGAACAGGTCCGAAATGGACAACACCGGGCCGGTTGTGCCGGTGACCTGCGGTGAATGTGTGTCTGTGCTCACCAGATGCCCTTCGAGTGCGGGTTCGGGTGCCACGTTGGGTGGTCGTGGACGTGGGCGCGAGGATAGTCGACATGCGCCGTTCGGGGGACGGGTCGAAGGAATTAATCTTATGTTGTGATCTCGGGAAATGGGCGCAGCGTCGTGTTGGTTCACGCACATCCGGACGACGAGAGCATCACCACGGGCGGCACGATCGCCCGCTACGCCGCCGCAGGGGCGCACGTGACGGTCGTGACCTGCACGCTGGGCGAGGAGGGCGAGATCATCCCGTCGGCACTGGGCGAGCTCGGGGCGTGGGCGTCCGACCAGCTGGGCGGTTACCGCTCGGGTGAGCTGGCCGCCGCGGGCGCCGCGCTGGGCTGGACCGGGCACCGCTACCTCGGCGGCATCGGACGGTGGCGCGACTCGGGCATGGCGGGCACACCGGCGGCGGAGCATCCGCGGGCGCTGGCCGGCGGGGACGTCGACCGGCAGACCGCGCAGCTGGTCGAGCTGCTCGACGAGCTGCGGCCCCAGGTGGTGGTGACCTACGACGCGCACGGCGGCTACGGGCACCCCGATCACATCCGTGCCCACGACATCACCATGGCCGCGGCACCGAGGGCCGCATCGGTACGGCGCGTGTTCCATACGGTCTCCTCGCGCGGCGCGGTGCACGCGGGGCTCGCGGAGCTGCGCTCCGAGCGGCCGACGGCCGCGGGCGAGCTGCCCGTGCGGGTTCCCGCCGACGACGAGCTGCCCACGACCCCGGACGCCGACATCACCACGGTCGTCGACATCGCGGCGTACCGCCGGCACAAGATCGCCGCGCTCGCGGCGCACGAGACGCAGATCGCCGTCGGATCGGATGCGTGGTTCGCGTTGTCGAACGGCATCGCCCAACCCGTCCCCGACGCCGAGTACTTCGTCCTCGCCCACGGCCCGGCCGAGGGCTGCGAGACCGATCTGTTCGGCGGCCTGGCGCTCGACGGTCCTGAATCCGGAGCGGGCGCATGACGGCGTCGAGCATCCGCGCGCCCCGGGTGACCAAGCCCGACGACCTCGGCGGCCTGCCCCCGCAGGCGCGGATCGCGATGGTCGCGCTGCTGGCGATCGATGCCGCGTTGCTGGCGCTCCTCGAGCTGTTCTACCTGCCGTTGCGGCTGGACGGGAATATCCTGCCGCGCGTCGGTGACCTGCCGTTCCCCATCGTGATCGTGGTCGCCGCCGTCACCACCCCGTGGCTCGTGTCGATCGCGAGTGGTTTGGGCAACCGGAAACTGGGCATGATCCCGTTGCTGGTCTGGCTGGTCACGATCCTGGTCGTAGGTGTCACCGGACCGGGCGGAGATCTCGTGCTCATCGGCGACGTCCGCACGCTGCTGCTGCTGGCCTGTGGTGCGCTGCCCGCGGGACTCGTGCTCGGCGGCGTGCTGGGCCGCGATGCCCGTGAGTCGAGAGCCGGCCGGAGGTAGGGACATGGGTGAGCGCATCTCGGACGCTCAGGTGGTGGCCGTGCTGCGGCCGTTCGTGCGCGCGGCGAGCCTGCTCGTCGACGGGTTGCGGGACAAGGACCCGTTCTCCGTGCTCGCGCGTGAGGCCGAGAACCCGGTGATCGACGAGCCCAAGGTGCGTGACCGCGTGCTGCACGGGCTCAACTCGATGAAGGTGCCCGGCACCGTGACGTGGTCCCGCATGGGCGTCGACGCCCGCGTCCGTTGGTGGAAGGGCCGCGTCGGCCGGGTCACGTCGCTGGTGGCGGCCGTGCCCGGCATCGCGGGCGTGCTCGCCAACCGCTTCCCCGTGCAGGCCACTCTGGGCGCCGCGGGGCAGGGGCTGCTGCTGTGCGCTCTCGCGGGCGAACGCGGCCACACCGACGTCGAGACGCGCGTCCGGTTGATCGCGTCCGTGCTGTTCGAGCGGGAGATCTCGGCCGAGGTCGCCTCCGGCAGGGAGAGCGACCGCGCGGCCGAGGACGCCGAGACCGAATGGCTCACCGAGGACCTCGACGGGCGCAAGGACGAGCAGGGCAAGCGGCGCAGGCCGTCCATCGTGGCCCTCGGCACCTCGCTGTGGCGGCTCGGCCGCACGCTGCTCGACATCCCGGGCGAGTTGGACAAACGTCCGCACGGCCGGTGGATCCACCGGATGCTCGGGAACCTGCCCGTCGTCGGCATGCTCGGCAAGTACCTCGGCGAGCGGTCCGGGCTCAAACGCATCGCCGCCCGCGCCGACCGCTGGTTCACGAAGGGCCCCGGGGCGGAGCTCGACCCCGGGGCGTGAGCCGGCGCGACGGATGGCCGATACCGACCCTGCCGACCCGCCGGCGGGCGCGGCCCCGTCGGCGGTCAGCGCCAGAACATGAACGCCAGCTGGCCGAGCTGCGCGGCGACGGTGTCTCCGCCTGCCGCGCCGAAGATCGCGTTGGTGACGTCCCACAGCGTGCTGCTGACCATCGGCACGGCGATGATCAGCGCGAACAGCACCAGCGGTGCCCACGGCCGCGCCTTCGCGCCGAACTGGCGCGCCTGCGGCGAGAGGTACGGCTCGATCGCGCCGTAGCCGTCGAGGCCCGGCACCGGCAGCATGTTCAGCACGAACGCCAGGATCTGCACCGACGCCAGGTACGACAGGCCGATGACGAGGCCCGAGGGCAGGCTGACGAACACCACCACGAGCGTCAGCACGATGCCGATGGCGAGGTTGCTGAGCGGGCCGGCCAGCGACACCCACGAGGCGATCTTGCGGGAGCGCAGGGCCCAGTGGTTGATCCACACCGCGCCGCCGGGCAGCGGGATGCCGCCGATCGCGAGGATGATCAGCGGCAGCACCATCGACAGCACCGGATCGGTGTACCGGCGGATGTCCATCGACAGGTAGCCCTTGAGCGCCACCTCCGTGTCGCCGCCCTTGTAGGCCACGATCGCGTGACCGAACTCGTGCAGCGTGAGCGACACCGCCCAGCCGCCGAGAATGAGCAGCACGATGCCGAGCGTGCCGATGATGTCGCGGTCGAGCTGTGCGGTGGCGTAGTCCACCGACAGCGGCGGGAACAGCGCGACCAGGGCGCCGCCGACCACGGTGACGAGGACGAGGAGATAGAAGAGCAGGCTGGGCCGGACCACCGAACGTTGCACGGCACCATCCTCGCGCATCGGACGCGTGGATCATGTGAGAGGGCGGGTGCCGCGGGCGGCGCGGATGTGCACGCACGGTTGCCCGGTCGCGGGGGACAGTGGGCACGATCGACCCGACAGCGTGACCCGCTCGTGAGATCACTGTGTGTTTCACTCGGCGTGTCCGCTTGCGTTGAGGGGCGGAGGTATCCCCCAACCTCGCTACTCCGCTTGACCTCACCGCACTACACGGGTGTAATCACATCAATGTCATTCGTTGCCGTAAGGGGGGCAGCGATGGCGCGTCCACTAGGTGGATGTGTTGACAGGCTCAGGGGATAGACACCGCCAGCCTGGGAGTGCGTGGAAGCGAGGAGGCGGACGTGCTGTTGGACACGACGGGAACCGAATGGGGACGGCCGAAGGACCGGGCCGCCCAGACCGACGACGAATTCGAAGCTCTCGCGGACCTGCTCGACATCACCGACGAGCAGGACTGGCAGGAGCGTGCCCTGTGCGCGCAGACCGACCCGGAGGCGTTCTTCCCCGAGAAGGGCGGCTCGACCCGGGAAGCCAAGCGGATCTGCCAGGGCTGCGAGGTCAAGGACGACTGTCTCGAGTACGCCCTGGCGCACGACGAGCGCTTCGGCATCTGGGGCGGACTGTCCGAACGGGAGCGGCGCAAGCTCAAGAAGCGCGCGGTCTGACGCACCCGCGGATCGCGTGCGGGGGTTTGCGTACCGTGCGCAGGTGAGTGCGCGGGGTCAGTGCGCGCACGCCCCTGTCGTGACCTTGCGCGGCCGTGGTCGACGCCGCGTGTGATCAACGGAGTGCTCGGTGCCTCGTACGCAAACACTGCCCGTGTTGGCCCTGCTGATCCGCAGCGGTGCGCGATCGAGTGGGCGTTCGGGTTCGGCGCCGTCGTGGGAGGCGGCTGCGCTCGAGGCCCTGCACGGCGGTCTGGTCGTGCCCGACCGGGTCGTCCTCGTCGACACGACCGGCCCCGATGATGCGGACGACTCCGACGCGGCGGCTGCCTCCGAGGACTCCGAAGGTTCCGGGGATTCCGAAGTCTCCGACGTCGAATCGGCCGATGACGCCGATACCGGCGAGGCCGCCGGTGTCGAGGGTGTGGACGGCGTCGTGTTCGTCGACGCCGAGGGCGACCGGGAGGACCTCCTCGCCGAGGCGCTGCTCCAGGCTGTGGACAACGCCGACGATGCCGACGACCCCGAGGGCGATGCTTCCGGCCATTGGCTGTGGGTCCTCGGCGACGTCGACGGGTTGGTGCCCGACCCGGACTGCCTTGCCGAGCTCCTCGCCGCCGCCGAGTCCCACCCCGACGTGGGGGTGCTGCTGCCCCGGGCCGACGGTGCCCGGATCGCCGACGACGCCTACCCCGCCGAGCGCCCGGCGCGCTCATCCGGGTGACGTGGGAGTCCGCCGACGCCGAGACGGACGCCGACGAGGTCGCCCTGTCGGTGCCGAACGCGTATCTGCTCCCCGCGTCGCGGCCTGTGCGGCCGACGCAGGAGGACCGGGAACGGTCCGCGCGGCGGGAGGCGTGGCGACGGGCGCTGCTGGCCCCGCCGACGATCCTGGCCGGTGCGCTCACGGTGCTGTCGCTGTTCGTGCACGGCGTGCTGGCCGACCGGTTCGGGTGGGACCTCGCGGGTGGGGCGTTGCTGCCGATGGCCGGCCTCGGCGACGTGTGGTCGGCGTACTTCTCCTCGTGGCACGGCGTGGCCGGAGGCACGACGAGCGCGGCCTCTCCCGCGATGGCGGTGCTCGGTGTGTTCGGCGTACTGGGCGGGCCCGACGTCGCGGTGTCGCTGCTGTTGTTGCTGGCCATGCCCGCGGCGGGACTCGTCGCGTACGCGGCCACCCGCCGCTCCGGCCTCGACCGCTGGATCCGCGCGGGCGGTGCCGCCGCCTACGCCCTGATCCCCGCCGCCACCGACGCCGTCGCCGCCGGCCGGCTCGACATCGTGGTGGTCCACATCGCCGCACCCGCCGTCGCCGCGGGCCTGACATCGCTGGTGACCAGGGCCGACGTGCGCTGGCTGCCGATGAGCACCCTGTGCGCACTGGGCCTGGCGCTGCTCGGCGCGTTCTCGCCGATCACCTACGGCATGGCCGTCGTCGGACTGCTGATCGCGTTCGTCGTGCTGCCCACCCCCGCGGGCCGGACGGGACGCGGCATCCCCGCGCTCGTGCTCGTCGTGCTGCTCCCGCTCGCGCTGCTGATGCCGTGGCTGCCGACGCTGGTGAGTCACCCGGCGCTGCTGCTGCACGGGATCACCGGCCCCGCCGACCCCGCGACCGTGACCGGCCTGCTCGGGCTGCACCCGGCGGGCGGCGTTCCGCTGGGCATCGCGCTCGTCCTGGCCGCGGTCGTGGCGTGCGTGTTGGCGCCGGGCAGGCACCTGGTGCCCGGTCTGGTGCTGACGGCACTCGGCGTCACGGGACTGCTGGTCGTCGGGCTCGTGCACGTGACGCCCCTGACCGGCGGTGCCGCCGCGGCCGGCTACGCGGGCGCCCCGCTGATCGTGCTCGGGATGGGCCTCGTGGGGATCGTGCTGGGCGCGTGCCGCGGCGGGTTGCCCGCGATGGGCTCGCTGTCGACGTCCGGTCGCGCACCAGCGGCCGGGGTCGCGGGCGGTGCGCTCACGCTCGCCGCGCTCGTCCTCGCGGTGTCGTTCGCGAGCACCGCCGAGCAGCCGCGCGGCGAGGTGCGCGCCGGTGGTGGCCTGCAGTTGGCGGCCGACCTCGAGGCCGAGCTCGCCGACGGCGGACGCGGCGTCCTCGTGCTCGGTCAGGGCGGCCGCGCTGACGAGGGCGCGGTGGCGGATCGGTTGACGGCCGCCCGCACGCCGAGCTTCGGCGACGACGCGCTGGCCCCGGTCGACGGCATGACCGAACGTCTCGAAGGCTGGCGTTACGGCATCCTCGCCGGCTCCCGCGACGCGTTGACGAACGCCGCCGCCGCGGGGGTGCTGTTCGTGGTGCTGCCGCCCGGTGAGGACGGTGCGGCGGTGCAGCGCGACGCCGGCGACCTGGTGGAACCGGTGACCTCGACGTCCGACGGGCGCACAGTGCTGCGGCTGACGCCCGAGTCGGGTCAGGTGACGCTCGTGTCGCCGGAGCAGGCGCACCGGGCCGTCAGTGGCGCCGCGCCCAGCGACGAGCTGATGCGCGGCGAGGCGATCGCGTCCGTCGACGCGCGCCTGCCCGAGGCGCATGTGCGCGTGTCCGACGGGCCCGAGGGGCGGCTGCTGGTGTTGGCCGCCGAGCACGCCCCCGGCTGGACGGCGACCGTCGACGGCGAGCCGGTGCCCATCACGCCCGCGTGGGGGCACCAGGTGGCCGTCTCGGTGCCGGAGTCCGAGTCGGAGGTCGTCGTGCAGTACTCCTCACCCGCGCACGGGGTGTTCCTGCTCGGCAGCGTCGCCGCCCTCCTGTTCGCCACCCTGACGGCAATCCCCTCCCGCCGACCGCGCGTGTAGGCCGCAGGGCGCGAAGGGTCAGTTGCCCTCGATGATGTCGGGTTCCACGCCGAGGTAGGCGGCGATCTGCTCGACGAGGACGTCGTGCACGAGGTCGGCCAGCTCGGCCGGGTCCTGGGCCCGCGCCTCGAGCGCCGCCGGTACAGGACGATGCGGGCGCGGGTCGGCAGCCCGGCCCGGCTGACGCCTGCCGGCACGAGACGCGACAGCGGAACCTGCCCGTCGTGCAGCACCCCGTCGTCGGCCGCGGCCTCGCCGTCCTTGCCGGTCGGCGCCTCGTCGGGAACCTCGGGGACGTCGTCCACGGCCACGTCGAGTTTCGTCAGCTCGCTGCGCCAGCGGCCCTCGAGCGGTTCCAGTGCGTCCAGGACGAGGGAGTCGAACCGCTCGGCCGGGCTCGATGCAGCGGGCAGGCTGGCCGGATAGAGCGGACCGCGCAGGCCGCGTCCGTGTCGATCGCGCCGCGTGCGGCGCCGGAACCGTGCACCTCGAGCCGTTGTCACCGGGCCCAGGGTACGCACCGGCCCGAGTCCGGCGCAGCAACCTCGTCCGCCATGCCACACCCGTGTGCCGCCCCGCCGCGTCAAGTGCAGCCGCGCGTCAGCGTGTCGTTGGGGGGGGGGGGCGCGGGTGGGCGAATCGGGGGTGGAGCTGGGGGATGGTCGACGGGCGGGCGTGTCTTCTCACCCTTGCGGCGGCCGAGGGGCTATCGTGATCAACCGTGCGGAGCGTACGGAAGTGTTCGCGGACGGGCTGCCTCGAGCCCGCTGTCGCCACGCTGACCTACGCCTACGGTGACTCCACCGCGGTCGTTGGTCCGCTCGCGACGGCCTCCGAGCCGCATTCCTACGACCTCTGCGAAGCCCATGCGATGCGGCTGACGGTGCCGCGCGGCTGGGAGGTCGTGCGCCACGAGGGGGCGTTCTCGCCGCCCGAGCCGTCCGGTGACGAGCTCACCGCACTGGCCGAGGCGGTGCGCGAGGCGGGCCGCACGGAACGGCCCGAACCCGGCACCCCCGAGCCGGCGCATCCCGGCGCCACCGGAACCGACACGGGCAGGCGCGGCCACCTGCGTGTCCTGCCCGGTCACGCTTAGTGCTCGGACGGTCACCAGCTTCACCGCTCCGTTGGCCCTGTCCGGCGAATGGGTAGGCTTCCCGGCGAGATTTCCGGGCTCGGGGGAGTCACCAATCGGACGATCGGGGAAAAGGCGTGTCAGATCTGTCGGCCATCGTGAAGGCCTACGACATTCGCGGCGTCGTCGGTGAGCAGCTCGACGAGGCGGTGGTGCGGGACTTCGGTGCCGCGTTCGCCCTGCTCATCAAGCCGGACTCGCCGTCGGTGGTGATCGGCCACGACATGCGCGACTCGTCGCCCGGCCTGGCCTCCGCCTTCGCAGAGGGGGTCACCTCGCAGGGCCTCGACGTCGTGTCGATCGGCCTGGCCAGCACCGACCAGCTGTACTTCGCCTCCGGCAGCCTGTCGATGCCGGGCGCCATGTTCACCGCCAGCCACAACCCCGCCCAGTACAACGGCATCAAGCTGTGCCGTGCGGCGCCGCGCCGGTCGGCCAGGACAGCGGGCTGGCCGAGATCCGCGACACCGTCGAGCAGGGTGTGCCCGAGTTCGCCGGTCAGGCGGGGAGATCACCGAGCGCGACGTGCTCGCCGACTACGCCGCCTACCTGCGTTCGCTGGTCGACCTGAGCGCGATCCGTCCGCTGAAGGTCGTCGTCGACGCCGGCAACGGCATGGGCGGCCACACGGTGCCCACCGTGTTCGAGGGTCTGCCGGTGGAGATCGTGCCGATGTACTTCGAGCTCGACGGCACGTTCCCCAACCACGAGGCCAACCCGCTCGACCCGAAGAACATCGTCGATCTGCAGGCCAAGGTGCGCGAGACGGGCGCCGACGCGGCCTGGCCTTCGACGGGGACGCCGACCGCTGCTTCGTGGTCGACGGCGACGGCGAGCCGGTGGCGCCGTCGGCGATCACCGCGCTGGTGGCCACGCGGGAGCTGGCCAAGGAGCCGGGCGGCACGATCATCCACAACCTGATCACGTCGAAGGCCGTGCCGGAGATCGTCGAGGAGCACGGCGGCCACGCGATCCGCACCCGGGTCGGCCACTCGTTCATCAAGGCCGAGATGGCGCGGACGGGCGCGGTGTTCGGCGGCGAGCACTCGGCGCACTACTACTTCCGCGACTTCTGGCGCGCCGACACGGGCATGCTCGCCGCGTTGCACGTGCTGGCCGCGCTCGGCGAGCAGTCCGGCACGTTGGCCACGATCACCGCGCGGTTCGCGCGCTACGCGGCGTCGGGCGAGATCAATTCGACAGTCGACGACCAGGCGGGCAGGGTGGCCGCCGTGAAGGACGCCTACGCCGGACGCAGTGGGGTGAGCGTCGACGAGCTGGACGGGCTTACCGTGGACTTCGGCGACCGGTGGTTCAACCTGCGGGCGTCCAACACCGAACCGCTGCTGCGCCTCAACGTCGAAGCGCCGGACGAGGCCGCGGTGTCGGCACTGACCGACGAGGTGCTCGCCATCGTCCGCGCCTGAGCTGCGAACTCGCCTTCGTACCGATCCGTCACCGACCCCGACCGCGACAACCAACCGTGGTAAATAGGAAAAATGGCCGTCACACTCGATCCGCAACTGCTCGACATCCTCGCGTGCCCGTGCACCGAGCACGCCCCGCTGACGCCGGGCACGCCGGATGACCCCTCCGCCGATGCGCTGACCTGCACGTCCTGTGCACGGCAGTTCCCGGTGCGCGACGGCATCCCCGTGCTGCTGCTCGACGAGGCCCTCAACGCCGACGCCGTCAACGCCGCCGACACCGACGGGGCCGGGTCATCGGGTCCGGACGATGCGGGGACCGACAGTGCTTGACGACACCGTCCTCGACGATCCCCAGCGGCTCGGCGACGCCGACACCGGCGGTCTGCTCCGGGCGGTGGCGATGGGCGGAGCGCAGGTGCGTTCCACCATCGAGGCCGCGCAGGAGCTGGGGCTGGCGGAGCGGTTGGACATCGGCCGCCCCCGCTCGCTGGTGATCGTCGTGCGACCCGGTTCCGGTCTGGCCGCGGCGCAGGTGGTCGAAGCCCTGCTGGCGCCGGCGTGCCCGGTGCCGGTCGTGTTCTCCGACGTCGTGCCGCCGTGGATCGGCGCGCTCGACGTCGTCCTCGCCCACACCGACGATCCGTACGACCGGGACCTCGCCGCGTCGCTCGAACGTGCCGCCCGCTACGGCGCGACCGTGGTGCTGTCGGGCCCGTCCGAGGGCCCGGTGGCGTCGGCCGTGGCCGGGCGCGGGCTGTTGCTGTCGCCGCGGATCGTGCTGCCGCCCGAACTGTCGTTCCCGCGGGCCCTGACCGCCGGCCTGCTCACGGCCGGTGCGCTCGGTCTGCTGGTGTGCGACGTCGACGGGCTCGCCGACCGGCTCGACAACGAGGCCGCGCGCGGCCACCTCGACCAGGAGTCCTTCGTCAACCCGGCGAAGTCGCTGGCGTTGCGGATCGCCGACCGGACGCCGCTGCTGTGGGGACTCGACCACGTGGCCGTGGCCGTCGGCCAGCACGCGGCGTACGCGCTCGGCGCGCACGCCGCCGTGGTCGCCGACGTCGCCGACTACCGACAGGCGCTGGCTCGTCCCGCCCTGCACACGGCCGCCGCCCGCGGCAGCGATGAGCGGGACATCTTCGCCGACCCCGAGTTCGACGAGGTCGGCGCGGCGAATCCGCCGCGGGCGCTGCTGCTGTCCGTGCGGACCGGTCCGGCCACCGACAGCGCGCGCTACCGGGTCGGCGAGACGCTGCCCACCGCCGACGTGCTGGCCCCGGCCGAGGAGCTCGTCGAGGCCGACGACGTGGCGTGCGCGGCTGTGCTGGCGTTGCGTTTCGAGCTCGCCGCCGTCTACCTCGGGCTGGCAGCTGGGACGATCGGGGGAGCCGGCCGCGTCGCGCCGATGTCCGTGTGACATCGCGCGGGTGTTGTGGCCGGCGAGGAGTGGAGTTGACCGTGGAGCTGCTGCAGGGTGCGGTGCGGGCGTATGCGTGGGGGTCCCGCACGACGATTCCGGCGCTGTTGGGGCGTCCGGTTCCGTCGCCGCACCCGGAGGCGGAACTGTGGTTCGGCGCGCATCCCGGTGATCCGGCGCGGTTGCTGCGGCCCGACGGCACCGAGACGACGTTGCTGGAGGTCGTCGACGCCGACCCGGGCGGTCAGCTCGGCGTCCGTTGCGCGGAGCGGTGGGGCGGCCGGCTGCCGTTCCTGCTGAAGATCCTCGCGGCGGAGGAGCCGCTGTCGATGCAGGCGCATCCGTCCGCCGAACAGGCCGCGGAGGGCTACGCCCGGGAGGAGGCGGCCGGCATTCCGCGGGATGCGCCGAACCGCAACTACCCGGATCCGACGGCCAAGCCGGAACTGGTGTGCGCGCTGACCGAGTTCCACGCGCTGGCCGGGTTCCGTGATCCGCATCGGACGGTGCGGTTGCTGCGGGCCATCGAGACGCCGGGCCTGGCGTGGTACGCCGAGCTGCTGGCGGGCCAGCCTGCCCGGACGGGTTGCGGGCGCTGTTCACGACGTGGATCACGTTGCCGCAGTCGGCGCTCGACGAACTGCTGCCCGAGGTGCTCCAGGCGTGCGTGCGGCACGTGCAGGAGAAGGGCGAGTTCGCCGAGGAGTGCCGCACCGTGCTGGAACTCGGCGAGGTGCACCCGCGCGATGCGGGCGTGCTCGCGGCGTTGCTGTTGAACCGGCTGACCCTGCGTGCGGGCGAGGCGATCTACCTGCCCGCCGGCAATCTGCACCTGTATCTGCAGGGCACGGCCGTGGAGATCCTGGCGAACTCGGACAACATCCTGCGGTGCGGTCTGACGCCGAAGCACGTGGACGTGCCGGAGCTGTTGCGGGTCGTCGACTTCGGCTGCGGGGACATGCCGGTGCTGACCGGCGAGCCCGGCGACATCGGCGCGGTCTACCGGACGGAGACGCCGGAGTTCGAGCTGTCGCGCATCGACTGGGAGGCCAGCGATCGCCGCGAGGTCGAGGTCGACGGGTCCGGTCCGGAGATCCTGCTGTGCACCGCGGGTGAGGTGCTGCTCTACGACGACGAGGGCACGAAGGTCGAGCTGCGCCGGGGCGAGTCGGTGTGGCGGCCCGCCTCCGACCCGGCCGTGCGGGCGCGCGCGGTCGGCGACCAGTTCGCCCAGCTGTTCCGCGCGACCGCGGGCAGCTGTTTGTAGACGCTTTAACGTCTCTTTACTCTCCGTAACCTTTCGGTCACCCTCCCGAGTGGCCGCAGGTCGCCGGTCCTAGAATCACCCGGTCACCCACCCGGACCAACGGTAGGTGCTCCCGAGGGCCCTTTGGTTGCGTTCAATGACAACAAGCCTCGGGAGCAGTTGTCGTGAGGTGGGTGGGCACACGTGGCGTGATCGGCGGAAGTGAGGCGGTGGCACCGTG
>NZ_MKKE01000044.1 GCF_001942305.1 Saccharomonospora sp. CUA-673
TTCCCGGCCGACGTTGGCGCGTCGGCCATGCTTGGAACCTTCATCCGGTCACCGGGAAGGTACGCCCTCCCGGCCATCCACAGGTTTCAAGCATTGCTCGTGAGTGGTCCGTTGTCGGCATGGCGGCGCGCGGCCTTACCGTGGACAGCATCGAACGACAGTCCGGGGGTTTCCGGCGACCAGCGAGGACTCGGCAGGATCACCATCGCGTCCGCCTTCGTGTCCGGCTCCTCACTACGGTTCACCGCTCTGCGGCAAGCCGGTCGGACTCATGACGGGTTCGGGTCGGTCGTCATCGGGCCAAAAACGGGTGCCACGCAAGACCCGCAGGAAGGGCAGCAACTCGTCGCGAAGTCCCGGCGTGGTGGCGATCGCGCACCGGGAACGGGTGGTGTGAGGGCTGGCGTCGGCATCCAAGACGAGGGCTCCCGCCTCGCGGGCGATGACTGCCCCGGCCGCGGTATCCCAGGTCCGGTTGCCGAGCAGGACGCAGGCGTCAAGGGTGCCGTCGGCGACCCAGACGAGGTCAAGTGCGGAAGAGCCGTAGCGACGAAGCCCTTGTGCCCGTGCGGTGAGTTCCCGGTCCACAGTAGAGCAGAGCACGTCTCGCAGGGCAGTGTCCTGGCCGCTGCCATAGTCGCTGAACCCGATCAGGGCTCGATCGAGCGACTCGGTGGCCGAGACGGCGATGAGTTCTCCGTCGCGGTAGGCGCCTTGCCCGTCGGTCGCCCAGTAGCGGTGCCCGAGAAAAGGAAGCGCGGTGACGCCGAGGATGGGCCGGTGGTTGTGCACGAGCCCGAGGGCGATCGCACACAAGGGACTGCCGTGGTGGTGGTTGATCGTGCCGTCGATGGGATCGAGAACCCAGTAGGTCTTCTGGCTACCAACCGCGCCGGTTTCCTCTCCGAGGAACCCGATCTCGGTGTGCCCGTCGGCAATCAACCGTTGGCGGACAACGTGTTCGACGTCCTCGTCCACTTCGGATACAGGGTCGCGGTCGCCCTTGTACCGGATCGAGCGAGGACGGTGGCTGAGGACATGCTCGACCGCAAGATCGATCGCGGCCTGTGCCGCGGGCAGGGCAGTGGTGAGGTCGGGTGCCGACAGCATGGTTCCTTCGGTTCTTCGGGCATACCCGGCTCGCATAGCAGCGCCGAATGGACCGGGCCGTGGACGGTGAAGGTCAGGAGTGGTGCGGCCACCACGGGTGTTCGACGGTCAGCGCGTCGCTTCGCAGTCGTTCCGCGATGACTGCGGGGCGCAGCTCGATTTGGTGGAGGTCCGCTTCGGTGAACCACCGCAGTTCGTGTTCGCTGGACCGGGCGGCTTCGGGGTCGGCGAGAGTCACGTCGAACAGCAGGGCCAGTTCGTAGAGGGCAGGCCCGTTTGGTGAGGTGTGGTCACGCAGTTCGACGGTGGCGCAGAAGTCGAGGTAGGCGAGGTCGACGTCGGTCTGTTCCCGCAGGGAGCGCCGCAGGGCGTCCTCAACGGATTCACCGGGTTGTACTCGACCACCGGGTAGCCGGAAGGCACTGGCGTCCCGGTCTCGGACGAGCAGGAGGCGCTCCTCGTGCCCAACGAGGCCGTATGCCCCGACAAGAGGACCGAGAGCTGGAGTGGTGGTGGAGGTCATCATGGTGCTCTCACGATCGATGGACAGGACGATAACCGAGGTGACGCCTCGAAGAGGCCAACGTGGTGGTCCTCATCGCACTACCGGGGCCACCAGGCTCGACTGGTTGTCGACCGGCGCGGGTGAGCGTGCTGGTTGCACCTCGCGCATATCCACTGAAGCAAGCTCACTTTCCGTAGCGAGATGTCGCTTCCGGCTGAATACTGACCCTCTGGTTCCGCGCGAACTTTGACCCACCCCATGACGATCATGAGGTGCTGAACGTGGAGGACTGGGCGGAGATTCGCCGGTTGCATCGGGCGGAGGGGATAGCGGTTCGGGCTATCGCCCGCCGGCTCGGGATCTCGAGGAACACGGTGCGGAAGGCGCTCGCGTCGCACGCACCTCCGAAGTACGAGCGGCCGGCGAAGGGCTCGATTGTGGATGCGGTGGAGCCGCAGATCCGGGCGCTGCTGGCGGAGTTCCCGGACATGCCCTCAACGGTGATCCTTGAGCGGGTGGGCTGGCAGCGCGGGAAGACGGTGTTCTTCGAGCGGGTGCAGCAGCTGCGGCCGCTGTTCAAACCGACCGATCCGGCCTCGCGCACGGAATACCAGCCGGGCGAACTGGCGCAGTGCGATCTGTGGTTCCCGCCTGTGGACATCCCGCTCAGATTCGGGCAGGTGGGCCGCCCACCGGTGTTGGTCATGGTCTCCGGCTACTCGCGGATCATGGCCGCCCGGATGCTGCCCTCGCGGCAGAGTCCGGACCTGCTGGCCGGGCATTGGGCGCTGATCAGCGACTGGGGCCGGGTGCCCAAGGCGCTGGTGTGGGACAACGAGGCCGCTGTCGGGCAGTGGCGCGGCGGCAAGCCGCAGCTGACCGAAGCGATGAACGCCTTCCGCGGAACGCTCGGCATCAAGGTGATCCAGTGCCGCCCGGCAGACCCGGAAGCCAAGGGACTGGTCGAGCGGGCCAACGGCTATCTGGAGACCTCGTTCCTGCCCGGCCGCGCCTTCACCAGCCCCGCCGATTTCAACACCCAGCTCGAGGACTGGCTGGTGCGGGCCAACACCCGGCAGCACCGTCGGTTGGGCTGCCGCCCGATCGACCGCTGGGAGGCCGACAAGGCGGCGATGCTCGAGCTACCGCCGGTCGCCCCGGTGGTGGGGTGGCGCAGCACCACCCGGCTCCCGCGCGACCACTACGTGCGGCTGGACTCCAACGACTACTCCGTGCACCCCAGCGCCGTCGGTCGCCGGGTGGAGATCAGCGCCGACCTCGACGCGGTCGTGGTCACCCTCGCCGGTGTCGAGGTCGCCCGGCATGCCCGTTGCTGGGCCGATCACCAAAGCATCACCGACCCGGTGCACGCCGCCGCGGCCGCCGAACTACGGCAGGCCCGTCGACTGGTCGCTGTCGCTCCGGTGCAGACCGCTGTCGAGCAGCGCAGCCTGGCCGACTACGACCGACTGTTCGGCCTCACCGACACCCCGGTCAGCGCCGAGGGGGTCGCGTGATGGCCAGCAAGACAAGCAACGGCAACGGCCGCAATGTGGCATCCGAGATCGCCTACCTGACCCGGGCATTGAAGGCACCCTCGCTGGCCGGGTCGGTGGAGCGGCTGGCCGAACGGGCCCGCGCCGAGACCTGGACCTATGAGGAATTCCTGGCCGCCTGCCTGCAACGCGAGGTCGCCGCCCGCGAAGCCCACGGCGGCGAAGGCCGCATCCGCTCGGCCCGATTCCCGTCGCGCAAATCGCTGGAGGAGTTCGACTTCGATCACCAGCGCTCGCTCAAGCGGGACACCATCACCCACCTCGGCACCCTGGACTTCATCACCGGCAAGGACAACGTGGTCTTCCTCGGCCCACCCGGCACCGGCAAGACCCACCTGTCCATCGGATTAGGCATCCGGGCCTGCCAGGCCGGGCACCGTGTCGCCTTCGCCACCGCCGCCGAATGGGTCGCCCGGCTGGCCGACGCCCACCACGCTGGCAAGCTGCAAGAGGAGCTCGTCAAGCTCGGCCGCATCCCGCTGCTCATCGTCGACGAGGTCGGCTACATCCCCTTCGAAGCCGAAGCCGCGAACCTGTTCTTCCAGCTGGTGTCCAGCCGCTACGAACGAGCCTCGCTGATCGTCACCAGCAACAAGCCCTTCGGCCGCTGGGGTGAAGTCTTCGGCGACGACGTCGTCGCCGCCGCGATGATCGACCGCCTCGTCCACCACGCCGAAGTCATCTCACTGAAGGGAGACAGCTACCGACTCAAGGACCGAGACCTCGGCCGCGTCCCAGCGGCCACCAAGACCAACGACTAACAACCTCCCGGGGTGGGTCAACCTTCACCCGGAACAACCGGGTCAGGATTCAAGCGGCGTTGACACGAGAGGGTGGCTGAGACCGGTATGGCCTGCGGTGGGCGGTCGGGGGTCGCCCACCGCAGGCCGAATCCCAGTCAACGACGCCGCCCTTGCCGATCACCAGAGCGGCCGTGCGGCGAGAACGAGGCGTCAACGGGGCGACCCAGGCGCTGACCAGCGCGCTGTTGGTCTGCTGGAGCGAGGGGCTTCACCCAGATGGGCATGCAACTGCGATTGGCGATCAGTCGGGTCGTCAGCCGTGGTCGAGAACGGAGCGGCCATGAGGCAGCGATGAGGCGACACCCTCCCTACGCTGCGAAAACCGGCGAGTACTGTGCGCTATGGAGGGTCTGGAAGGAGGGACAACGCGATGGCAGCACGGCCTCTCACCCCGCTCGCCGTTGCCCGCGAGGCCGCTGGTTATACCCAGGAAGCCCTCGCCGTCACCCTGAAGGTCGAACGGACCACCATCGGGCGTTGGGAACGTGGGGTCCAGTCACCTCAGCCTTGGCAGCGGCGCGGCCTCGCCACCGCCCTGCAGGTCTCGCTCGACGTACTCGACGACCTGCTGCGACGTACCCTTCGGCGACCTGCTGCCAACATCACGACGGTCCTGGTCTCACCTTCGTCGAGCCTGGTGACGGCCCCCGTCGAGCGGACCGTTCACGAGGACGGACCGGCGCCCGAGGCCGACGTCATCCATGCCGCTATCCCGCGCCTGCGCCGCGCGCTTGACCGGCTGGACCTGCCCGACGACGGACCAACCAGGTCTCTGGACGACCTGCACGGCGAGATCATCCGAGCCAGCGACGACCGGCTGCAGTCGCGCTACGGCAACCTCGCCCGCCGCTTGCCCGACCTCATCGCCGAACTCGCCCGCGCCGGTCAGCTCGGCGACGCGGCAGGCCAGCGCCACGCCGCCGCCCTGCTGACCTTGGCGTTGCGGGCTGCTGACGGCGTGGCGTTCAAGTTCGGCTACCTGGATTTGTCCGCCAGACTGATCGACTTGATGCGCTCGGCCGCCCAGATCGCCGAGGACCCGCTGCTACTGGCCGCTGTGGCGTACGTGCGCACCGAAACCTTCTTTGCCACCGGCGACCTGGACACCGCCGCCCGCGCTCTCGAACTTGCTGTTGACCACGTGCCCGATCTCGATACGACTTCCTCCTCAGCCGCGTTCGGTGCCTTGCACATGCGCGCCGCAGTCGTGGCCGGCCGGGCGGGCAAAGCCGACGTCGCAGCTGATCACCTGCGCGAGGCCCGCCGCGCTGCGGGCAGGGCGCCCGAGGGAATCTACGTCGGCACCGCGTTCGGCCCGGCCTCCCTACGCATCCACGAACTCGCAGTCGCCGTCGAACTTCGAGATCCACTGGGTATCGAACGCGCGGCGTCCTGGCACCCGCCCGACGAACTTCCCGCCGAGCGTCGCTCCCACTACTTCATCGATCTGGCCCGCGCCCAGCTCACCCTCGGTCGCCACGAAGACGCTTACCTGTGCCTTCAGGCTGCACGCCGTGCCGCGCCCGAGCACACCCGCACCCACCCGCAGGTCCGCCAGTCCCTCTCGTCCCTGCTGCGCACCCACAGCACGCCCAGCGCCGGCTTGCTCGACCTCGCCGCTTGGGCCCGCGCTCGCTGAGCCGCCACCAGCCGCTCAGCGCAGGGACAACAGATCCGGCAGGTCGTAAAGGGAGTCGATTACCCAATCCGCGTCGCGACGGACCAGTGGGTCGTCAGCCCACAGGTAGCCCCACGGGCCCCGCCGGATCAACGCCGTGCAGAAGCCCGCTGCCTTCGCGGCAACCACGTCGTTGTCCCGGTGGTCACCCACGTACACCGTCTCGCCCGGCCCGTCGGGGACCATCTCTGCCACGCGGGCGAAGAACTCGGACGACGGCTTGGCGGCACCCCATTCCCCCGAGGTCGCGATCCGGTCCACCGGCAGCTCCAGCGCACGCAACAGCTCGGCCGCGCGAGCGGTCTGGTTCCCAGCTACCCCGACCCACAAGCCGCGTTCTCGCAGCGCAGCCAGGCCGGGCCGCACATCGCTGTAGAGGTCGCTGTCCTCGATGCGCTCACCCAGGCCAGCCTCCTCGCGCAGCCGCCGTTCCCGTGCGACGTCGAAGCCCGGCTTGAAGTACTGGAACGTCTCGGCATTGTCCCGGCCAGCGGCGGTGACCGCACCCAGCACCGTCGAGAAGGTATGGCGGGAAACGCCGATCCAGTCGGCCCACGCACCCCACTCCCGCGAGTCGTCCAGCAACGTCTCGCCCACGTCGAACACCACCGCGGTCACCATGCTCTTACTCCTACGTCACGTACAGCCACCGCGCGACAGCGAGGCCCTTCGGCCGCCCAACCCACTGAGATTCGGGTCCTGGCACCCGCCCGGCGTCCGCTTCCCGGCAGCTTGGTCGACGCAGTTCGAACAAACGGTCAGCCCGAGCCTCGGCCTGACGTCCGCAGCAGCACAGCGGCAAGGAGACTAGCGGCTAGGTCACCTAGTCAGGTCGCCGTAGGTTAGGACAAACCTGCTGTGTGTCTTGTCGATGGCGGGCCCGCCAGTTCGCTGTCCGGGGTATCAGCCGGATAGACGATGAGCGATGGCGTGTGCTGGTTCCGCTCGGGCGCCCAGGATCGGATCTCGTCGCAGAGGTACTGGGTCAGCTCGGCGGCGGCTGGCCCGTGACCGATCGCGCCCAACTCCCAGTGCACCTCGTCGCCGGATTCCAGTCTGCGGGCGGTGAGGGAGACCAGCGTGTTGCCCTCGGCCAGCGCCATGCGCCACCAGTCCGGTGCCGGGTTGCATACCTGGGTGGACGTCGGCGCGGACCTTGAGCGCTTCGACGATCGATGGGGCATGTGGGCTCGATCAGGTGAGGGGAAGCCCGAAAAGTGCGGCGGTGGCGCCGAGACCGGCGCAGACGGCCAGGGTGCGCAGCATCGGCCAGCGCAGCGCGAACACCAGGACGAGGGCGATGGCGGTGATCGCGGCGGCCACGGGTCGGAAGCTGGCTAGTTCGGGCAGGTTCACCTGCACCGGCCCGAATCGGTGGACATCGCTGGTGGTGAAGAGGGTGTGCAGGGCGAAGTACAGGGCGAGGTTGGCGATCACACCGACGACAGCGGCGGTGATGCCGGTCAGTGCGGTGGAGATGCCGCGGTTGTGGCGGAGGCGTTCGACGTAGGGGGCGCCGAGCAGGATGAACAGGAAGCAGGGCACGAAGGTGACCCAGGTGGTCAGCAGCGCCCCGAGCACCCCGGCGACCCATGGGTCGAGGCTACCGGGGTGGTGGTAGGCGCCGAGGAAGGCCACGAACTGCACGACCATGATCAGCGGGCCGGGGGTGGACTCGGCCAGAGCGAGGCCCCGCACCATGTCTTGGGCGGAGAGCCAGCCGTAGACCTCGACGGCGCGCTGGGCGACGAAGGCGAGCACGGCGTAGGCGCCGCCGAAGGTGACCACGGCGGTGCCGGAGAAGAACAGCCCCTGCGTGGTGAGCGTGCTGCCCACGCCGGTGAACACCGCCACCGCGGCGATCGGGGCGGCCCAGAGCAGCAGACCGACACCGAGCACGGTCAGGCTCCGCCGTGTAGAGGGGGCTTCGTGGTGCAGGGCGTCGTCGGGGATCAACGGTGCTGGTCCGTCGGCGGCGCCGTTGGTGGGCGGGGGTTTGATCGTGCGGGGTGCGAACCGGCCGAGTGCCCAGCCGATGGCCGCTGCTGCGGCGATGACGATCGGGAACGGGACCGCGAACACCGCCAGCGCCACAAAGCCGGCGGCGGCGATCCCGATGAGCGCGGGGTGGTGCAGGACGCGTTTGCCGACCCTGGGTACGGCTTGGGCGATGATCGCGACCACCGCGGGTGCGAGCCCGGCGAAGATCGCGGTCACCAGGGTGGTGTCGCCGAACGTCACGTAGATGGCCGACAGCGCGAGCAGGGCAACCATGCCGGGCAGCACGAACAGGGTCCCGGCGATGATCCCGCCGCGGCGGCCGTTGAGTAGCCATCCCACGTAGATGGCCAGCTGCTGGGCTTCGGGGCCGGGCAGCAGCATGCAGTAGTTCAGCGCGTGCAGGAAGCGTTGTTGGCCGATCCAGCGTTTCTCCTCGACCAGGGTGCGTTGCATGACCGCGATCTGCCCGGCCGGGCCTCCGAACGTCTGCAGCGAGATCAGAAACCACGCCCAGGTCGCGGTACGCAGTGGGATGACGTCCCGGTTCGCGGTTTCGGACATGGGTGAGCGTCCCTCCTCGTTCAACTCCACGCGCAATGTAACCATGGTTGCACTAGTGCGGTGGAGGGGTGTCCAGGTGGCGGGATGCGGGCTGGCCGAGGCGGTGGGAGTGGTCGGTTAGTGGGGTTCGGGGAGTGGGATGAGGCGGTGGGCGTGGTCGAACAGGGCGTGTTCGACGAGCCGGGCTGCGGTGAGAGCGGCGAGTGCGGTGGCGGCGAGCAGCATGTACATGACCACGATCTGGTAGCGGATGGCGGTGAGGGGGTCGACGCCGGCGAGGATGAGTCCGGTCATGGCTCCGGGCAGGCTGATCAGGCCGACGACCTTGGTGGAGTCGATCGCGGGCAGCAGCGCGGTGCGCAGCGCGGAGCGTTGGTGGGGCAGGAAGCGTCGCGGGCGGGGAGCCCGAGGCAGAGCCGGGCTTCGATGGCTGGGCGGGCCTGCTGGGCGTCTTCGCGCAGGCGGCGCAGGGCGACCCCGGCGGCCTGCATGGCTCCGGAGACGATCATGCCGCCGATCGGGACGACGACCCGCGCTTGGGTGGAGATGATCCCGAGGCCCAGCAGCGTGGCGAGGGTGACGAGGCTGCCGACGGCGACCCCGAGGGTGGCTGCCCACCGGGCTCGGGGCAGGCCGGTGCCGCGGCGGCCGGCGACCTGTCCGGCGAGGAGGATCATGATCGTCACCCAGCCGAACGCGCCGGGAAGGCCGGTGTGGGCGAAGATCACCAGCAGCAGGACGCCGACCGCGGCCAGCTGTGCCCCGGCGCGCAGCGATGCGGTGATCAGCTCGCGGGTCAGGTGCAGCCGCTGCCGGTAGGCCACCGCGGCGGTGAGGGCGATCAACAGCAGGGAGGCGGCGACGCCGCCCCAGCTGGGCACGGACAGTCCGGTCATCACCCGGCCTCCAGGTAGTCGATGTGGTCGGGGTGCCCGTGGGCGACCAGGCGCCCGTGGTGCAGGACCAGCACGTGCTCGGCGATGCCGCGAACGAGGGGGAGGTCGTGGCTGACCAGGATCACGGTCCCGCCCGCGGCGGTGTGGTTGCGGGCGGCCTCGGTGATCACCGCTGTGGTCACGGCGTCCAGCGCGGCGGTGGGCTCGTCCAGCAGCAGGACCTCGGGTTCGACGGCCAGCGTCCGGGCCAGGCACACCCGCTGCGCTTCGCCGCCGGACAGGCCGCTGGTGCGGCGTTGCGCGAAGCGTGCGGGCAGGCCCACGAGATCGAGCAGGTGCTGGATGCGGTGCTCGGTCAGCTCCGCGCGTCCGACACGCAGCTCCTCGGCCACGTGGTTGGTGAGCAGCACCGGCTGTTGCGCGACCAGGCCGACCCGGCGCCGCAGTGCCAGCACTTCGAGCTCGGCGAGCGGGGTGCTGTTGAGCAGGATCTGGCCGGTACTGGGGTCCTCCAGCCGGTTGAGCAGGCGCAGCAGGGTGGACTTGCCGGCGCCGCTGGGACCGACCACCGCCGTGCACGCTCCGGCCGGGAGACGGGCGCAGACTCCGTCGAGCAGTCGGGTTGGGCCGCGGGTCACCGTGACCCGGTCCAGAAGAAAACCGGGCACGGTGCTCATCCGGGTGCGGCGGCCGGGGCGTCCGGAATGGTGGCGTCGGGATGGTTGGCGGCGGGGAGGGTGAGGATGACGGTGGTGCCGCCGTCGGGATGGTTGGCGGCAGTCGCGGCACCGCCGTTGCGGCGGGCCAGCGCGGCGACCAGGGCCAGGCCCAGTCCGGTGCCGCCGCCGGTGCGGGCGTCGTCGGCGCGGGTGAAGCGGTCGAACGCGTGCGGCAGGAACTCGGGGGCGATGCCGGAGCCGTGGTCACGCACCCGGATGCTCACCCCAAGCTCGGTGTCGGGCGGGCTGGCCGTGATGATGATGGGTGGCTGCCCGTGCCGGGCGGCGTTGTCGATCAGGTTGCTCACCGCCCGGTCGAGATCGCCGGGATCGGCGCGCACCGTGAGCTCCGGTGAGCAGTCCAGGATCACTTGGTGCTCGTCGAGGGTGCTGCGGTAGCGGGCGATCACTGACTCCAGCACGGGACGCACCGGGGTGGGCTCGCCGGGCCGGGCCGGCGGACCGGCCTGGTCGGTGCGGGCGAGCAGGAGGAGGTCCTGGGCCAGGCGGGATAGTCGTTCGGTTTCCTCCAATGCCGAGCCCAGCGCGGCGGTCAGTTCCCGTGTGGTGCGGGGTCGGCGCGCCGCGAGTTCGAGTTCGGTGGTCAGCAGGCTGAGCGGGGTGCGGAGCTCGTGGCTGGCGTCGGCGACGAACTGCCGTTCCCGCTCGACAGCGGCGTGCAGGCGGTCGAGTAGATCGTTGAACGTGGTGCCCAGCCGGGAGATTTCGTCGCGAGCCGACGGCACGGGTAGACGCTGCGTGGGGTGTGCGGCGGTGATGGTGGCGGCGCGAGCGCGCATCCGTTCCACCGGTCGCAGTGCGGCGGCGGCCAGCAGGTAGGCCCCGACCGCGGCGGCGAGCAGCGCCAGCGGCAGGCCGACCGCCAGTTCTTGGCGTAGGTCGGCCACCGCGGCGTCGCGGTCGGCGAGGGTCACCGCGGCCACGGCGATCCGGCCGTCCGCACCGGTGGGGGCGGCGGCGATACGCACCGGCCCGTCCAGCTGTCCGGCGGTGGCGTGATCGACCACGAGCTCGCCGCGCCGCGCGGTCGCCAGCTCCGCTGGAGTCAGCAGGGGCTGGTCGGCCACGTCCGGGGAGCTGGCGATGATCTGGCCTGCGTCGTCGAGGACCTGCTCGCCGGTGTCCCGGCCGCCGCTGGACAGCACTGGTGCGGCGGTGGTGGCGATCGGTTGGAGGTCGCGCAGCCGGTGCTCCAACGATTCGCTGATCGAGGCGTCGAGCGATTCGCGTGTGTGCGTCACGGTGACGATCCCGACTCCGAGCAGGACCAGCGCCATCATCACCGTGAACGCGGCGGTGAGCCGGATCCGGAGCGGCCACCGCCGGATCATCGCGCCCCCACCCGCGGCCGTCCACCATCCGGCCGGAGCCGGTACCCGGCGCCGCGC
The DNA here is from genome assembly GCF_001942305.1 of Saccharomonospora sp. CUA-673. GTDB lineage: Bacteria > Actinomycetota > Actinomycetes > Mycobacteriales > Pseudonocardiaceae > Prauserella. The sequence goes on from NZ_MKKE01000044.1 coordinate 11,239, forward strand.
ACGGTCTCCAGCGAGACCACCGCGAATGGCCGGTCGATCTTGTCCCGCAGCGCGCGGATGTGCACCTCGACGACGTTGGAGCGGGATTCGTAGGCGAAGTCCCAGCAGTGCTCCAGCAGCAGCTCGCGGGTGAGCACCACGCCGGGCTGGCGCAGGAACATCTCCAGCAGCGCGTACTCCTTGGCCGTCACCGCGATCTCGGTCTCGCCGCGCCAGCACCGCCGGCTGGCCGGGTCGATCCGCAGATCGCCCGCGGTGAGCACGGTGGGGCGGGCGACCGGGCCGCGGCGGGTCAATGCCCGCAACCGAGCGAACAGCTCCTCCAGGTGGAACGGCTTGGTCAGATAGTCGTCCGCGCCGCCGTCCAGGCCGCTGATCCGATCGGTCACCGCGTCACGGGCGGTGAGCATCAGCACCGGCACCCACACCTGCTGGCGGCGCAGTCGCCGGCACATCTCGAACCCCGACAGCCGGGGCAGCATCACGTCCAGCACCACCGCGTCGTAGTCGCGGCTGACCGCCGCCCCGAACCCGTCGGCCCCGTCTGTGGCGACATCGACGGCGTAGCCCTCCTCGACCAGGCCACGGCGCAGCAGGCCCGCCATCTTCGGCTCATCCTCCACCACCAGTACCCGCACCATCCATCACCTCTCTTCAGGCGCCACCCCCGAGCACCCTGCACAGGCGCCCCTTCACGGGCACGGTGCCACCACATCCGGGTGACCGCCGTCGTGTCTTCATCACGGCTTCATCTCCACCGACTACCCATACCCATGCAACCACCTCATGCAACCACGGTTACAGGAGCGTGGAGAATGGAGAAGGCATGAACCGCAAGACGAAGATCGGGATCGGGATCGCCGCCGGAGTGCTCGTCCTCACTGGTGGGGGCGTGGGCCTGGCCTCCGCGATGTCCGGCGACGGCGACGAGGTCAGCGGCCCCGCGGCCGACCAGGCACGAGCCGCGGCCGTGCAGTCCGTGCCCGGCGGGAAGGCCGGCGCTGTCGAGACCGAGACCGACGAGGGCGCCGCCGCCTACGGCGTCACCGTCACCAAGCCCGACGGCTCCACCGTCGAGGTCCACCTCGACAGCACCTTCCACGTCGTGGGCACCGAGGCTCCCGGCCAGGACCACGACGCCGACGGTGACGAGGGCTGACCGCGTACCACCGACCACGATCTACACCGACCACGATCGAGTTCGAGGAGGGCAAGGACATGCCGTTCACCCCCGCCCGCGCGGCCCGCGTGGTGTTGCCGCTGGCCGCGCTGCTGCTGGTCCCGCTCGCCGGCTGTGGCACCGACACCACCCCCGCCAGCGACACCGCTGCCGACGCCGAGCATCGGCGCCACCAGCCGATCCCCACCACCGAGGCGGACTGGAAGCCGGTCACCGACACCCTGGGCCGCACCGGGAAGTTCGGCGACAACAACACCGTCTACCGCATCGGCCTGCCCCGCACCGACCTGCAGGTCACCTCCGGCGGCGTCGAGATCAAACCAGGGCTGTCGCTGGGCGGCTACGCCGCCTTCGCGAAGTACCGCGACGGCGTCATGCTCATGGGCGACCTGGTGGTCACCGAGGCCGAACTGCCCAAGGTCACCGACGCACTCCAAGCCCACGGCATCGCGCAGACCGCGCTGCACAAACACCTGCTGCAGCAAACACCGCCGGTGTGGTGGACCCACATCCACGCCATGAGCGACGACCCCGCAGCGCTCGCCCAAGGCGTGCAAGCCGCACTGGACGCCACCGCCATCCCAGCCCCGGCGCCACCAGGTCAGCAGCCGCCGATCGACCTGGACACCGCCGGCATCGACCAGGCCCTGGGCCGCAAGGGCACCGCCGACGGCGGCATCTACAAGTTCAGCATCGCCCGCAAGGAGACCATCACCGACGACGGGCATGTCCTTCCGCCCACGTTCGGGGTGACCACCGCGATCAACTTCCAGCCACTCGGCGGCGGGCGGGCCGCGATCAACGGTGACTTCGTGATGACCGCACCCGAGGTCCAGAAGGTGATCCAGGCGCTGCGTACAGGCGGGATCGACCTGGTCGAAGTGCACAACCACAGCCTCACCGAGCAACCCCGCCTGTTCTACATGCACTTCTGGGCCGTCGACGACGGCGTCACCCTCGCCAAAGCCCTCCGCCCCGCGCTGGACGCCACCAACCTGCAACCCCCAGGCTGATACCACTCACGCCGACAGCGTTTCCGGCCCCGTCGTGACGATCGGCGGGGCCGGACAAGCACCATGACAACGAGCATGACAACGGGAAGGAGCGCAGGATGCGGCCACGCACCGTTTTGGACTGGATCGCTTTCGTGCTACTGCTGATCGGCGCGTTCGCCTGGGCGGCGTTCGTCACCGACATCAACGTGCTGGATCGGGCACTGGAACCCATCGCCGATCCGCTCGACGACATCGTGTTCGTGCTGATCGGACTCGCGGGCCTGTACTGGATCGGCCGCGTCGTCGTCGGAGACCGAACACATCAGTGAGCAACTCCACCGATCCAGCGCACGAGCGACCATCGACGGGATCGGCAGCGCCGCGGCAGGCAGGGCAGCGGGCAGGGCAGTGGGTGTTGCTGTCCTACCGCATGCCCCGCGAGCCGTCCACCCCGCGGATCACGGTCTGGCGCAAACTCAAACGCCTCGGCGTCGCCCAACTCGGCGACGGGCTGGTCGCGCTGCCCGCCGACGCCCGCACCCGCGAACACCTCGACTGGATCGCCGACGAGATCCTCGCCGCCGGCGGCACCGCCGGCGTGTGGCTGGCCCAACGAACCAGCCTGGCACAGGAACGCCGCCTGGCACAGACCATGGCCGCCGCCCGCGCCGCCGAGTACCGCGCCGTGCTCACCGAAGCCGAACAAGCGCGCTCACTCGGCGAGGCCGAGCGACGACGCGCCCTGCGCACCCTGCGCGCCGAGCTGCGGCGTATCCACCGCCGCGACTACTTCCCCCCACCCGAACGCGACACCGCGCAGGCCGCTGTGGACGCCCTGCACCCCGACCACCACACCGAGGAGACCGCATGAAGTGGGCCACCCGCGAACACATCCACATCGACCGCGCCGCCTGCGCCTGGCTCATCCGCCGCTGCATCGACCCGGACGCCGCCTTCGTGTTCGTCACCGACCCCGCCGACGTCCCCCCAGACGCCACCCCGTTCGACATGCGCGGCGTCGACCTCGGCCACCACGGCGACGACTGCAGCTTCGAAACCATCCTGCGCCGCCACAACCTCACCGACCCCGTGCTCTGGCGCATCGCCGAAATCATCCACGAAGCCGACCTCGACGACGAACGCTACGACGCCCCCGAAGCCCCCGGCCTCGACGCCATCCTCCGCGGCCTATCCATGATCGGCGACGACCAGCACACCCTCACCATCACCAAACCCATCTTCGACGGCCTCTACGAGTACTACCACCGCGCCCAGATGCTCGGCCGCGAACCCGCATGACCGCAGGGAACATCCGCCGCGCCACCCTCGGCATCCTGGCCGCCCTGCTCTGTGCAAGCCTGCTCGGCACCGATCACCCCGCGACAGCGACCCCCTCATCAGCGGTGCCCTTGCTGGAAGAAGCCACCCCACCAGCGAATGCCGTCCTCACCGAACCGGTCGACTGGGTGTACCTGACCTTCGACCGACTGATCAACACGTTCAGCATCCGGGTCACCGGCCCCAACGGCCACGACGTCGCCCGCGACAACGCCATCGTCAAGCACGACATGATCTCCCAGCCACTGCACACACTCACCCAGCCGGGCACCTACCGCGTCACCTGGCAGGTCATCGACCTCGACGGCCACCAGGCCAGCGGATCACACAGCTTCACCATCACCCCCGGCGTCACCACGACCCCCGAAAACACTGCCACCACACCAGCCACCACCCCCCACTCAGTACCGCCGACAGCGCCACCAGCCACCAACCAGTCCACGATCACCACGCCGCTGGCCGCCACGATCGCACTCAGCCTCCTGGCAGGACTAACCCTCCTCACCATTCGTCACCGTCGACGCGTCCGCGCATCACGTGCGCAGCGGCCAGACCGGACATGACGACAACCGCAGTCACGAGACATTCGGTCGGCATAGCTCCCGTAGTCCTGGCCTACCAGCGCGAAAGCCAATGCGGTGTCAGATTCCAACAACACCAGAGCCATCGACTCACCGCCAGCCTGGCCGTGAGAAGCTCAACAAGCTGACTTGACAGGGAACCGCAACGGGGCGACCAGCCGTTCTCCAGGTGCGAGCTGCTTCCACCACTGGGCGGGGATGTCCCACGGTGAGACCGTGGCGATCATGCGGTCGTACGGGGCGTGGTCGGGGTAGCCGAGCCCGCCGTCGCCAGTGATCACGTGCACGTCGCCGTAGCCGGCGGCGGCCAGCGCTTGTGAGGCTTTCGCGGTCACGTCCGGGTCGACGTCGATGGTGGTCACCAGGTCCGCGCGGCCGGTCAACTGGGCGAGCAGGCTGGCATTGTAACCGGTCCCCACTCCGATCTCCAGGATGCGGTTGCCCGGCTGGACGTCGAGTTGGTCGAGCATCGCGGCTACTAGCCAAGGTGCCGACGCGCAGGACAACGACCGGCCGTCCTCGAACCGGTGGGTGACCACCGCCTGCCACGGGTCGTAAGCGACCGCCAGGTCGGCGTCCGGCACGAACTCGTGCCGCGGTGTGTCGCGCAAAACCCGCTCGACGTCGCTGTGCTTTGCGTGCCCGGCCTTCTGGATCCTCTCGACCATTGCCGCACGTAGCGCTTCCGGCGAAGTAGTGGTGGTGTGCATCGTTCCTTCGTATCAACGATCGTCGGGTTGGCGGGCATCGTTAGTGATCGACACGGGCTGTTTCTCGGGCCGAGGAAGCAAACCCGTTGTGGTGCAACGGCTTCACTAGGACCCGCCCTACGGGTTCGCTGGAGCGTTGACGTTGCAGGACATCGTCTTCACGCTGCGTGCCATGGCCTCTTCGGCGCAGGCTAGTGCTGTCGTGAGGTCTGCCAGCAGTGTGGCCGGGAGCGTGCCGCTGCCGAGCGCGCACGCTTCGACCGAATCGGACAACTCGCGCGCTTGGGAGTCGGTGAGCAGCTCGCGGCAACCATTGTGGGCGAGTACATCGCGAGCGACGTATCCGTCTCGTGTCGCGGCGGCGTAGTCGATCAGATCAACGGCGATCTGGTGCACGGGTGGATCGTCAACGGTGCCGATGGCGTCGATGAAGGACAACCCGAGCCGTGTGTGGAAGACCGCCAAGCCGGGCGCGGAGGTGTCGAGTCGGTGGTACTGGTTCAGGAGCGTGGGCAGATCGGCGACGCCCGAGGCGCCGTGGCACTGGATGGTCAGGCAGGCGGTCACGGCGTTCTCCCAAGGGTCTCCTGGTGTTGTGTCGGCCAAGAGGGTGAGGGCGCTGTCGGTGTCCCCGGATACGGCGTGGGCGATGACCGCGATCTGGCGACCGTCAAGCATCCGTCGCCCGACGCCCTTGTACGCGTCGAGCCGGGCGCGTGCCTCCGCCCAGCGGCCGGCTGCGGCCAGAGCGCGGCCACCGGTGGCCAGCAGGACTGCCCACAGCCAGCTGCGGATGTGCTGGTGCGTCTCGGCGGAGTCGGTGAGGTCGGCCGGGATCTCGATGCCGTCGACGATGGCGTCAGTTCGGGCGGAGACCGCGGTGAACAGGGTGTCGATCAGCGCGAAGGCGCGCTCGCCCTGACCCTCGCGGATGTAGAGGCGGGCGAGGTTGGTGATCGGTTCGAGAGCGAGGCGGGCTACCTGCGCGCCCAAGGGGCGGGCGCGCAGGTAGATGTTCACCTGCTGGTGGCACCACCGCCGGGCCAGTTCGGGCAGGCCGCAGTCGGAGGCGATGAGCGCCGCGTTGTTGTGCACGGCGGCGGCTTCGGCGAGCTCGCCGCTGTGCTCGACTTGGCGTGCTCGGTCGCACAGCTCGGCCACCCGCCGGGCCAGCGGGAGGCAGGCCGGGCGGGTTCGGGCAACGAGGGGGAAGCGGCGGGCGAACTGGCCGGCGGGGTCCACGGGCGTCACTCCCAGGTGACGGTCATGGGCTTGGTGGGGCGGTCCAGGACCACGAAGCCGGGGTTGGTGTCCGGCTGGGGCGCGGTGTCGGGAATGGCGAATCGGACGGTGCTGGCGCGGAAGCCTGGTCCCAAGTCGAGATCTCGACCGAGACCTGCTCGGCGAGTTCCTGCGCGTTGGGGCCGTGGCCGATGACGCCGACCTCGTAGCGTCGGCCGCCGTCCGGATCGGGGTCCGCGGCGCGGATGGTGAGGTAGGCGAGGCTGCCGTCGGCGGCGGTGGTGGCCATCGCCACCGAGGGGAACATCGGCCGCACAAGGCCGCTTTCCTTCGCAGCGGGAGCGACCTCCATGCGCATCAGCGGGTTGGGCAGGTGGCAAGCCAGCCAGAGATCCAGCCATTCGAAGGATTCCATCGGGACGAAGTGCACGCCGGTCCACACTTCGCAGGCAGGGCTGTCGAAGACGCCGGTCAGGGTGTCCGGGTCGGTGGCGTGGTTGTTGTCCTTATGGATTTGCAGCGTCACCTCCCCGGTGCCGGTGAGGTCCAGAACGCGGCGAGCGTCGTCGCCAAGGCCACGCAGCGGCATGAAGATCGCCATCTCGCTGCCCAGGCTGCGCCAGCCGTCCTGGTCGCGTTCGAAGACGATGCTGCGAGAGGCACAACCACGCAGGCGCACCGGAGCTACCAGACGTCCGCCGGGTGTGAGCTGGTCGAGCCAGGCAGCCGGGACCTCGTGGGCACCGACGGTAGCGATGACGCGGTCGAAAGGCGCAGTTTCTGGGTGGCCGAGTGCGCCGTCGGCGGCGACCGCCTCGACGTTGTCGATGCTGGCTGCGGCCAGGTGCTCGCGTGCTCCGGCGACGAGGTCCTCGTCGATGTCGATCGTGGTGACATGCCCGTCGGCGCCGGTGAGGGTGGCCATCAGGGCGGCGTTGTAGCCGGTGGCCGCGCCGAGTTCGAGCAGCCGTTCGCCGGGCTGGATGCCGAGCTGTTCGAGCATCATGGCGACGATCTTGGGCTGGGACGCGGCGCTGATTCGGGTGCCGTCGCCTCGTGTTTGGTGTAGACGGGCTCGTCGGCGTACGCCTCGACCAGGGGGACGTCGGGCAGGAACAGGTGTCGGGGCACCTGCCGGAACGCGGCCTCCACAGCGTCGGTGCGGACGGTGCCGTCCTTGACGAGGCGGTCGGCGAGCTTGGTACGCAGCTCGTCGGCGGAGCCGGTGGAAGCGTCACTGACGGTGGTTGTCATTGCGGGAACCCTAACGGTGTTGGAGGTGGTCCCGGCTGGTGCCTGCCGGGTAGGCGTGCTGTAAAAAACGGTGTCGACGGCCAGCGCGGCGAGGGTGGCCTGGTCGGTGCCGGAGAGACCGGCGCGGTTGGCGTGGAAGATGAAGTGGTGCGCCAGGACGGCGCGCAGGCCCCGCTCGAGGTGTCCGGCGCGAGCGAGTTCGGCGAGTTGGCGACCGGCCGTGTCGAACGCTGTCCACCAGGTCTCGGGAACCACGTCGGGGCGACGTCGGCGACCTTGTGCGTGTTGGTGGTCATCAGTCGGCGCACGGCTTGGCTCAACCGCTCGGTGTGCGGAGAGTTGTTGGAGTGGGGTTGGGCGGTGGGCCGGAGCGCAGCCACCTTGTCCCAGACGTCGCCCTGCTCGAACCAGTCCAGCCCGGCGGCGCGCAGCATCGAGCTGAACAGCAGGACGGTGGTCTCTCTCTGACCCAAGGCAGCGGGTTTCGTGGCACGGGCGAGGCAGTGGCGACTGTCGTGGTGAAACAGCGAGTGCGCGATGTCCATCGCGGCGGGTCCACCGAAGGCAAGGGTTTCGGGTTCGTAGATGCCGCGAGTCCAGCGCGCGAGATGCCCATCGGCCTCCAGGTCGGACAGCAGCGTGTCGACCGCTTTCGTCTCGGGGTTGACCGGTTGGTAACGCAGCCGCCAGGCGGGTGTCTTGCGCAGGTGCCACCACGTGTCGAGTTCGCCGTCCTGTTGGGCCTGGTCGAGAGCGGGTACGAGCAGGGTCGCGGCGGTGTGCTCGGCCGTGGTCGGGTCGGCGAACTCGACCAGGTAGTGGTGCCAGCTGTCCGGCAGCATCAGCGCGGAATCTCCTCTCGGTCGGACGGATCGCGTTCGGACGGATCAGGTGATGAGCAGGCCGGTGCCCCAGCCTGTCGCGGGCTCGATCTCAGCGGCGAGGGCAGCTAGGCCGACCCCGGCAGCGCCTTCGAGGAAGCCGGGGCCTTCGGGAACGGCCTGGGCGCAGGCGCGGTGCAGCATCTCGGTGGCCAGCGCGCGGAGTCGGGAAGCGGCCGGCTCCGGTGTGTCGATGGCGGTATGAGCGGTGATCCGGGCGAGTCCGGCGTAGCCGTGGCACAGCGAAGCGTCGCTGATCAACGCATCCTGTTCCGGGTCGGATCATTTCGCTCGTGGCCGCGGCCGTGCTGATGGTGGCGATGCTCGTGAAGGACAAGCCGTTTTACGGCGGTATTGGTCTCTGTGTGTTGCTCGGGCCGGGTGCGGTGCTGACGTTCTGGTACACGACCTTGTCCTGGGGTTAGACGCGGCCCGCGCGCCGTCGTCGCGGTTGGGGCGTTCAGGGCGGGCCGTGGCCGGTGTTCAGGCGTGCCCACTCGTGTGCCCAGTGGGCGTAGCGATGCTGGTCAAGTCCTGCCCGCAGGAGCCAGAAGGCGGCCGACAACGCGCCGACCACAATCAGCCAGGTAGCGATGGCGGTGGCTGCGGCATGACCGGCGGCGTCCTGCGGCGTGGCGGGTGACGACGTCACCTCGCCAGCAGTGTCAATCCAGATCGGTACTCGCTGCCCGCGGACATCCCGGAACTGGCCGGGACAGCCCCCGTGAGCTCGATGCCCTCGGATGTGGTCCACCGGGCCTGCGCGCGCGTGCCGTTCTCACTGACTGGCCCGCGCCCAGCTCGGGGTCTCGATGGGGCGTCGGCGAGCAGGGTGGCCGTGGTTTCGTACCGGCTGGCCATCGCTTCCTCGGCGATCTGGCGGTTGTGTGCGTAGCTGCGCTGCCCGTGAGTAACGACAACGGGGATGGTCAGCAGCGACAGCAGCACAACGATCACGAGAGCAGCGGCCTCGATTCGGTCGGAGCCTCGCGCCACAGGGCTTCGCCCCGGGCGGAGACGCCGGGCGAGCCGCAACAGGTACATGGAGGTATCGGGCATGCCGGGCGACCTCCTCCGGTCCCGATCGCCGGTTGAAGCCACCTTTCAGGGTACGACTGACACGGGCATCGGACATGTTGATCACCGCTGCCCTGGGGAGATGCGTTCAGGTGACGGGAGCGACCAGGACGGGGGTGGGACTGCGCGTGAGCAGTTCAGTGGTGACGCTGCCCAGCAGGAGTCGGGTGAGCCCGGTACGGCCGTGTGTGGCGGTGATCGCGAGTGTGGCCGGGCGGGACTGGAGCAGCTCGGCGATACTGGCGGCGGGGTGGTCGCCGGTGAGCAGGGTGGCACTGGCCTGAACACCGTCATCGGCCAGTGTGTCGGCAGCTCGGGACAGGCCCGCTCCGAGAGCTTCCAGGTTTCCCGGGGTTTCTCTCGGAAACGCGACGTGCACGAGCTCGACCTCGGTAGCGAAGAGGCGGGCCCACGTGGTGGCGACGGCGAGGGCTGTTTCGGCACGGTCGGAGCCATCGAGACAGACCACGAGACGTTCATAGCGGCGGGGCAGTCGCGAAAGCTCGTAGCCGGGACCGACCACCAGGGTCGGCGCGCGGCTGGTGCGCAGCAGATGCGCCGAGACGCTGCCGAGGACGAGGCGGTCAACCTCGTCGCGGTGTTGCGCCGACATGCAGATCAGGGTTCCGGGGTTCTCGCCGGCCATGTCGGCGATCACCTCGCCCGGCCATCCGGCGCCGACGACAGCGACCTCGACCTGGTCGTAGGGCAGCTGCTCGGCGATGTCGTCGAGGTCACGGGCCCAGCGTCCGTTGACCGGGTCGTAGACCGTGACCAGCTCTATGGGGCAATCCAGCGTCTGGGCAACCCGCAGTGCGGGCAGGAGTGCCCGCTGCGCCTCGTCGGTGCCGTCCAATGGCACCAGCACACGGGAGACGACATGCTTATCGTCCGCCATCACAGCCTCCGACCTGCGCCGTTTGCCCGATTCGACCTGGTGTGTTGGGTAGGGTCGTGACCGTATGTGGAAACCGGAAACCGTGGAGCTATGAGCATTCAATTACCTGCCGACTGGTGGATCCTGCTGGTTGCGGTGCTGTTGGTGGGTGGTGTTCTCGCGGCCGGATTCGCCAACCGGCTGCGGTTACCCGGTCTGTTGCTGTTCCTCGTGCTGGGCATGGTCATCGGTGACGACGGGCTCGCGTTGGTCAGTCTGTCCGACCCGCGTGTCGCCCAGATCGGGGGGACCATAGCGCTGTTGTTGATCCTGTATGAGGGTGGGCTGACCACCAAACCCGGTGATCTGCGGCAGGCAGCGCTGCCTGGCTCACTGCTGGCCACCGTCGGCGTGCTCATCACCGCGGGCGTGGTGGGTGGCGGTGCGTATCTCCTGCTCGATGTGGAACTGTTGACCGCGTTCCTGATCGGCGCGGTGGTGGCCTCGACCGACGCCGCTGCGGTCTTCGCGATGTTGCGCCGGGCCCCGCTGCCGCGCAAGCTGGCCTCGTTACTGGAGGTCGAATCAGGCGCGAACGACCCGATCGCGATCATGCTGACGATCGGGTTGATCGAGACCTGGCGTGCCGATCCCGGAATTGGCGACTGGGTCACGTTCGCGCTGCTGCAACTGGGCGGTGGCCTCGGTGTCGGCGCACTGGCCGGCCTCGCCGGCACTTGGATGCTCATGCGCCCCAACCTCGGCCCCGAAGGCGCCTATCCGGTCCTCGCGCTCGGCGTCGCCGGACTGTCCTACGGTGCCGCCGCGGCGGTGGGCGCCTCCGGCTTCCTCGCCGTCTACGTCACGGGGCTGGTGGTTGGCGCCAGGGTACCGCTGCACCGCCGCGGGATCCGCACCTTCCACCAAGGACTGTCCAGCACCGCCGAAGTCGGGCTGTTCCTCATGCTGGGCGTGCTGGTCTTCCCCTCACAACTGCCGTCGGTCGTGGTTCCCGGACTGGCCGTGGTGTTCGTGCTTGTGTTCGTGGCCCGCCCGATCGCGGTCCTGCTGACCCTGGGTTGGCTGCGGTACCGATGGCAGGAACTGCTGTTCACCAGTTGGGTCGGGCTCCGCGGCGCGGTGCCGATCGTGCTCGCCACGTTCCCCTTCGTCGCCGGCCACCCTGACGGCCCGTTCATCTTCAACATGGTCTTCTTCGTGGTCCTGGTCTCCGCGGCCGTGCAGGGCGTCAGCATCAGCACCGTCGCGGGCTGGCTCGGGCTGCGCGGCGAGTCCCCTACAACAACCTCGGTGGCCGAGGATGTTCCCATCGGCGACATCAACACCGAACTCATCGAAGTCCGCGTCACCCCCGACCTGCACATCGCCGGCAAACAACTCAAAGACATCACCCCACCCCACGGACTCATCACCGCCATCATGCGCGGCAAACGAACACTGATCCCCACCCCACGCACCCGGCTCCGAGACGGCGACCTCGTCATCGTCGCGATCCCCCGCCAACCCGACGCCTCCAAACTCGTCACTACCTGGGCCCGCGGAGAATAAGCGGCGATCAGGCAACGCCCACACAGGCGGCGATGGCCAGGATGATCGCAATATCGCGGGAACACGTACAGCTCCAGGTCAGTCCTTCCGGGCCGGCACGACGAGCACATCCGATGACGCGTCCCGCAACACGTGCTGGGCAACGCTGCCGAGCAGGGTGTAGCCCAGCGACGAGCGGGCGCCGGTACCGACGGCGACCAGATCGGCGGCGTGGTGGCGGCTCAGCTCTGGCAAACGCGTCTGCGGACGCCCGGACGCGATCACCACCCGCGACGCAGCGGGCGTCAGCTCGGCGGCCACGCGCTCGATATCGACGCGAACCTGCTCGGTGCTCACCTCGCGCAACTCGGCCAAGTGTTGCTCGCTGGCGCCGTGCATGCGCATCAACGTCTCGCCGACAACTACGGCAAAGTGCACGACGATGTGGTCCGCGTACGGCGTGAGCGCGCCCGCCGTGTGCGCCGCCGTTGCCGAGACAGCTGTGCTATCGACGGCGAGCACGACCGTGCGGTACTCCCCATCGGGTGGACTCTTGACCACCAGAACCGGAACCGGGCTCGCCCGCACCAGGTTGCCGGGAGTGCTGCCCAGGACCGGGCTGGTCAGCCGGTGGCCGCCATGCGCGCCGACGACCAGCAGGTCCGCGTCGCGATCAGTGACCTCAGCGAGGATCTCGTAAGCCACGTGACCGTGGCGGACGACGGCCTCCGTGACCGTGGAGGTGATGAACCGGTCGAGGTGTGAGCGCAGGCGGGCGTGGGCGAACTCGCTCAGCTCCTCGTTCAACCCGGCCGGCTGCACATTGACGGCGCTCAGCCGGGCGTCGCGTTCGGCGGCCAGCTGCGCGGCCCTCCGCACAGCCAAGCCCGCCTGCTCAGACAAATCGGTGGCGACCAGCACCCGGCGGACTGGTGCGGCGGCCATCGACATCACACTCCCTCCCTGCGAATAATGCCCCCTCCGACCGTCCGGCGCCCACGACCGAAGTCGAACCGGGCCAATGCATCGGCAAGCCGATGGCGGCTGGCGACGGATGTTTCCTCGGGCATCCATAGTAAGGCGACGTCTGGATGGGCCGCCTGCGCGAGCGGCGCCCGCTCATGACCAACGGCGCCAGCGAAATTCACGCGCTGAACGAAGCAGCGTCAGCCCGCATATCGAATTGCCCAAGACCAAACGCGTCCTGCACGGACCGAAGAGATGATGTCGACGCCGCAGCTAGCCCTCGACGTGCGCGCCAGTTGAGACAGCAGAAGAGTGAGACCGCCAACTGTTCCTAACGCCCGGCGGAACCGTCGAGCCAGGCGAGACGCCTCGAGCCGCAGCAGCCCGTGAACTCTTGGAGGAGACCGGCCTGCTGGGCGAGCTGCTGTCAGTGCCGGCGGCCGTCGCTGTCCGCTCTTTCCGCGCCGACTGGACGCCAACGCTGAGCCTGTCCTACGGAGCCGTCATCAACCGCGACGCGCCACTCGGCGGGGAGAAGGGACAGCCGCCGAAGTGGGTCGACCTGGACGAATCGTGGGAGAGCGTGTTCCCCGAGGATCGCGACCGAATCCGCGCGTATGTGCGCAGGCTCGCGGCAGAGCACGCGGTCGAGGCGCGCTGATCCTGTCGGGCGGGGCTTTAGTGTCAACGGCGGGCGAATCTTGACCCCCTGGCGGCACCTGGGTTAGGCGCCACGCCGGGGTCAGTTTTCACGCGCCGTCGACAGCTTTAGTTGGTGGCGGCCCCTGCGGACATGCACAGATCGTCCCAAGCACCATCCCGCTCTGGCGTTTTCATGGGCGGTCTGGGTCGCACGTCCGGACGTGAACGTCCGCCGTTTCGTCGTTGACATGGCCGCTGATCAGGTCCGATCAACGCCGGGTAGCGTGGGTGCGCTAGCGAATCTGGGAGTGATTATGGCGATACGACGAGATGCTCTCGCAGCACGGCGCGAGGCTCTCGGCTTCACCCAGGAAACCCTCGCCCAGGAGCTTGGGGTGGAGCTCTCGACAACCTGACCTCGCCTGCGAGTGGGCCGCTCACCTGGAAGGGAGGGACGACCGACGAACGTTCAGCGGGGTCGCCGACGGTGCTCATCACGGGCTGCTTCCTGTCGTGCCCGTGACCCTACTTGGTCAGGGCGCGCAGGCGGTGGTGAGCGCGGCGGCTGATCGGCCCTGGCCTGCAGCCAGGCGGCTGGAGCACTGGTGAGGGTGTCCAGGGTGGCCGTCTGCAGGGTGGCGGCCAGGTCGGTGATGGCGCGGCCGATGTCGGTGTCGCTGGTGGTCGCGACCAGGTCGGTGAGCTCGGTGGCGGTGGTGTGCGCCTGGTCCAGTGCGGCCTGCGGTGCGCTGAGGTCGGGCGGGTTGGCGACCAGTGCCAGCGCGTCGCTACACACCTCGGCGGCGGCGACCGCGCCGGTCACGGTGTCCGCGGCCGAACCGGCGGTGTCGCCGGCCTGCTGGACAGCGCCGCAGCCGCTGATCGCCGCCACGACGCCCACGCCGAGCAGCACAGAGGTCCATCGAGTCGAGATGCGCATGAGCGGGTTCCTTTCCGGATGGGCTGGGTCTGTGGGGTGGTGCCGCCCACCGCTGGTGGGGGGAGTGAGCGGTGGGCGGCACCGGGGCGGTCGACGCGCGTCAGTCGCGCGTCGACAGGCCAGTGGGCGAGGACGGGGCCGTCTCGGCTGCGGCCGCCCCGGTTTGGGCTGGCTCGGTCGTGACCGTGTCGGGCTCCGCACCGGCCAGCGAATCGGCAGAGGCAGCCGCTGGGGTGGCCGGGGTGGTGCGGGTGCGGATCCAGCTGGCCGTGACGGCGACGGCGAGCAGGAGGGCGACCACGGCCAGCGAGAACCAGGTGGGGATCTTGTAGAGGTCGAGCAGCAGCATCTTGATGCCGACCCACACCAGCACCAGGCGAGGCCTAGCTTGAGGTAGATGAAGCGGTGCATCAGGTCGGCGAGCAGGAAGTACATGGCGCGCAGGCCCAGGATGGCGAAGGCGTTGGAGGTGAACACCAGGAACGGCTGCTGGGTGATGGCGAAGATCGCCGGGATGGAGTCGACGGCGAAGACGATGTCGGTGACCTCGACCAGCACCAGCACCGCCAACAGAGGGGTGGCCACCCAGCGCCCGGCCTGGCGCACCAGGAACTTCTGCCCGTGGTACTCCTCGGTGGTGGGGATGACCTTGCGGAACAGGCGCAGCACGACGCTGCGGTCGGGGTCGATGGTCTCGTTGCGGTGCACGGCCATCCGGACACCGGTGGCGACCAGGAAGGCGCCGAACACGTACAGGATCCAGGCGAAGGACGCGATGAGCACCGAGCCCGCGGCGATGAACACCGCCCGGAACACCAGTGCGCCGAGCACGCCGTAGAACAGCACGCGGTGCTGGTACTCGCGGGGAACGGCGAAGTAGCCGAAGATGATCGCGAAGACGAACACGTTGTCCACCGCGAGGGACTTCTCGATCACGTAGCCCGCGAAGTACTGGGCGGCGAACTCGCTGCCCCACGCCCACCACACGATCGCGCCGAACCCGAGGCCGAGCGCGACCCACACCGCCGACCAGGCGGCGGCCTCGCGGACCCCGACCACGTGTGCGCGGCGGTGGGCGAACAGGTCGATCGCGAGCATCACCAGGATCACGCCGAGCACCGCGGCCCACGCCCACAACGGAACAACCACAGTCAAGCACCTCCGGTCACGTCGAGTGAAACCGGAGGTCTCCCCAACCGCCAGAGCACGTGCGCTGGGTCCGGTGGCGCCGGGACCGGGCAGCCATCGAACTGCCGTAATGACGATCCCGGACGTGGTGGGTACTCCCCTCCGCACCACCAGAATGACGAAATACGGTTCGCCTGTCAAGGCTTGACTGGCGAACCGTACTTCGTCAATCTGGAAATGAGGCCAGCGCGCGGCCTCCTCGATCCGTGCCGTGGAAAGCAGGTCCGCTGATGCCCGCCCAGTGCACAACCCTCGTCTGCGTCGTCGACGCCACCGATCCCGCGCCGGCCGCCGAGCTGCCCGCGGCGGTCGAACTGATCGCCGACCACGGCCACCTCGTGCTCGCCGTGCTGCACCCGCCGCCGGGGCTCACGCTCAACGCGCGGCTGATCGCCTGGCAGCAGGTCCGCCGGGAGCAGGTCACCGCCGCGGCGCTCGCTCCCGCGCTGTCACGGCTCCCGTCATCCGGGCTGGCCGAGCGGGGCGTGCGGATCCACACCACCGCGTGGCATCACCGTCGCGGGCCGGGCGGCCGGCATCGGCGCGTGGCCGCCGCCCTGCTGCGACTGTGCCGAGTGCACGACGCCGACGTGCTCGTGTTGCCCGCCCATCCTCGCGCCGAGCTCCTCACGCCTGCGACCTGCCAGTACCTGCTCGGCCTCACTCAACCTCGGCTGCGGATCCGCCGCGCAGACGAGCACACCCTGCCCGACGCGATGCTGGTCTGATCACACCCGGTCGAGCAGCTCCCCGCCGATCCGGACCCCGCGCCGACAGCGGCATCGAGAGTGGAAGGAATGCCTTATGGTCGGCCCCATGCGGCCTGCCGAACCCCCACCCGACCACGCCCTCCCCACCCCAGCGGGCTCGGATCCCACCGACTCCGGCACGGTGGATTCTGGCGTGGTGGATGCTGGTGCGGAACCGGCCGACGCCGCCGCGTCGCAGACGCCAGGGTCGTGGATGTTCCTGAGCAACCACGCCCACGTGCTGCTCTGCCTGGCCGCCGACCCGCACCAGACCCTGCCCGTCATCGCCCAGAAGGTCGGCATCACCACCCGCGCCGTCCAGCTCATCCTCACCGACCTCATCCAGGGCGGCTACATCGAGCGCACCAAAGTCGGCCGCCGCAACCACTACCGCATCAACCCCGACGGCCATCTGCGCCACCCGCTGGAAGCCCACCACCGCATCGCCGACCTCATCACCGCCGTCGGTCCCGCCACCCCTGACGATGCTCGTGATGCTTCGGCTGACGGCGCCTCGACTCCTCCGCGTCGTCGCCGCACCGGATAACTCGCCACCCTTGGTAAACGAACCACAGTTCGTCATTCTCGACGTTGAGGGGGAGTACCTCAACGACCAAGCCCCGCGTCGTCAACACGATCTGGCCGACCCGGATCCGGCGCAGGCACCCGCCGCCCCACCGCGCGGGTCCAGGAAACCTCACGCCACCGACGCCAGCACCACCAAGCACGCCCTGGCAAGGGCTACGTGGCGTGGCCGGGCGGTGTGCGGACAGGACCTCGCGACGACCAGCGCCCCTCTCGCTTCGCACCCCACACTGACACGCCACCCGGGACGGCGTGTGTTCATCGTGGCGGGCGGGGCGGCACCAACGCTGCGCAGGTGATGACCAACGCCAGCAGAATGAGTGCCGTGACAGCGATGTCGATGAGGAATCCGGTGAGCATGGTGAACATGGTCAGTCCTTCTCAATCACGTGCTGCTCGGCCTCAATCACGTGCTGCTCGGCTCGGCGGCGGGTGCGCAGGCTCGCCGCGATGACGACGGCGAGGATGGCCACGATGACAGCGAGGGAGACCGGCGTGGGGATCTGCGGGGTGGCCGGCCAGATTCCGTGGGCCCAGTGCAACACCAGTTTCAGACCGATGAACGCGAGAATGACCGCCAGGCCGTGGTTGAGATAGACGAGCTTGGCCAGCGTGGCGTGGAGCACGAAGTAGAGCGCGCGCAGGCCGAGCAGCGCGAAGGCGTTGGTGGCGAATACCAGGTAGGGGTCCGCGGTGATGCCGTAGACCGCGGGGACCGAGTCCACGGCGAACACCACGTCGGTCACGAACACCGCGGCGACCACCACCGCAAGCGGCGTGAGCGCGCGTCGTCCGTGCTCCCGTACGGTCAGCCGGGTGCCTCGGTAGTCGTCGGTGACGGGCATGAACCTACGGAGCAGTCGCACGATACGCATCTGGGATACGTCGCGGCCCGCGAAGGCCGAACCGGTGTGCACCTCGTGCAGGATCTTGCCCGCGGACACGAGCAGGATCAGGCCGAAGAGGAGGAACGCCCAGGTGCCTGCCTGCAGCAGCGCCGCGCCCGCCGCGATGAAGATGCCCCGCAGGACCAGGCACCGGCGATGCCGTACAGCAGCACCCGTTGCTGAATGGGGGACGGGACCGCGAACCCGGCCAGGATCAGCATGAACACGAACAGGTTGTCCACCGACAGTGACTTCTCCACCACGAAGCCGGTGATGAACTCCAGTGCCGGCCCGCTGTCGAACACCGCCCACAGCCAGATCCCGAACAGGACGGGCAGCGTGAGATAGAACACCGACCAGCCAATCGCTTCCCGTATCGACACCTCGTGGGGACGGCGGGTGACGGCGAAATCGGTGACGAGGAGGCCGAGTATTACGGCGATGCTGGCGACCCACAACCAGGGCGACCCGATCGACGAGGACCCCACCGAGTCGGCGGGCGCGGCCACGGACAGAGACGACACCACGGGATGAAAGGGCACGAAGACCTCCGCGCACGGACGACGTTCGAGGTCTCCTTCACCCTGGTGAGGGCGGTCGCCCGGGGACACCATGGGGTGTCCGTATTGACCAGGCAGACACTTAGGGAAGTACTCCCCTCTGCACGCAGTGTCACTGGCCGGAATGTGGCTGTCAAGGTTGATCGGGGGTGGATCTAGGATCGGTGGCGTGAGGCGCGCCGGGGTATGGCAGTGGCTGGACGGTCACGTCGACCATGAGCGGGGGGTGGGGGTCGCTGCTGGTGGGGTGGTGTCGCAGGCCCCGACGACCGTGGTCATCGAGCGGCTGCTGCGCACGCTCGGCCGGCCCGAGCAGCGGGTGCCGGTGATCCTGGTGGCCGGCACCAACGGCAAGAGCACGACCGCCCGGATCCTGGCCGCGGTGCTGGCGGGCAGTGGACTGCGGGTCGGGTTGTACACCAGTCCTCATCTGCACCGGCCGCAGGAGCGGATCACCATCGATGGTGTCACGATCACCGACGACGAGTTGGCGGCGGTGCTCGACCCGCTGGTGGCGGACGAGCGCACCGCGTCAGAGCTGGGGCGGCCCAGTTGGTTCGAATTGATGACCGCGGCCGCGGTGGGCTGGTTCGCCGACCAACGTGTTGATGTCGCGGTGGTCGAGACCGGTCTGGGTGGCAGCGGCGACGCGACCGCCGCGCTCGGCGCCGGCCTGGTGGTGGTCACGTCGGTGGGCGTCGACCACGTCGAGTACTTCGGTGACAGGCGGTGGGACAACGCCGTGGCTGAGGCTGGCGCGGTTCCTGAGGGCGCGACCGTGGTGCTAGCCGAAGCGGACCCGGCCATGCACCCGCCGTTCCTGGGCCGCCGCCCCTCGCGCGTGGTGACCGTGGATCGTGACTTCGGCGTGGCCGCCGACGCGCCGGTCGCGGATGGCCGGACGGTGTCGCTGTTCACGCCCGGGGCGACTTATGACGACGTTTTCCTGCGTCTGCTGGCACCGTGGCAGGCGGCGAACGCGGCGACGGCGTTGGCCGCCGCCGAGGTGTGGCTGGCCCGGCCGGTGGCCGACCAGGTGGTGCGGGCGGTCTGCGGGGCGCTGCGGGCTTCGGGCCGCTTTGAGCTTGTCCACACCCCCGGCCCTGTGCTGATGGACGGCGCCCACAACGAGGAAGCGGCCACCGCGCTGGCACGGGCGCTGCGGGAGCGGTTCGACGGCGTCTCCCGCACCGTGGTGGTCGGTATGACCGGGACCCGCGCGCCGGAGGCGTTTCTGAGTGCCCTGGGGGTCGGGGCTGGTGACTGGGTGATCTGCACCTCGCCCCGGACACCGCGAGCGGTGCCGCTCGCCAGGCTCGCCGCCGCCGCGCGGGCGGTGGGCGCAGGATCGGTCGCGGTCGAGGCGGATGTGGGTGATGCGGTGCGCCGCGCGGCGGCGGCGAATGATAGCACGCTCACGGTAGTTACCGGGTCGCTCTATGTGATCGGCGAGGCGCTGCCCGTCGTGCGAGCGCTGGTGACGTGACCACCCGTGCTGCCCGGGCTGAGCGCCGCGCGTGCTGATCGGGAAGAGAGGGTACGAGATCCGGTCTCGAAATGGGTCCGGCGGCGCGGGGGCAACGGTGATCGCGCGAGCCGGTGGTGTGTCAGACTGCAGTGGTGAGGGGTGAACGGGTGATGTCGGATCAACCAGGCATCGCGCCTGAGCGCGTGGGACTCGATGTGGAACGCGCTGCTGGCACCCTGCGCGCGGGTGGGCTGGTCGCGTTCCCGACCGAGACCGTGTACGGGCTCGGCGCGGACGCGGAGAACGTCGACGCGGTGGAGCGTGTCTTCGCCGTGAAGGGGCGGCCCTCGACGCACCCGCTGATCGTGCACCTCAGCGGGGCGCGTCAGCTCCCCGACTGGGTCGCGGAGGTGCCCGACGCGGCGCGCCGCGTCGCTGACCGTTTCTGGCCTGGCCCGGTGACCCTGGTTCTTCGTCGGGGCCGCCGTGTTCCCCGCGCGGTCACCGGCGGTCTGGAGACGGTCGCGCTGCGGGTGCCCGACCATCCGGTCGCCCGCGCGCTGCTCACGGCGTTCGGTGGCGGTGTGGCGGCGCCATCGGCCAACCGTTTCGGCTCGGTCAGTCCCACGGCGGCTGCTCATGTTGGCGACGGGTTGGGCGCCGACGTCGACTACGTGCTGGACGGCGGCCCCTGTGCGGTGGGTGTCGAGTCCACGATCGTCGACCTCACCGGCGCACCTGCGATACTGCGCCCAGGCGGCGTGACACGAGAGGATCTTGAGCGCGCACTGGGTTGCTCCGTGCCGGTGCGGGCGAGGAGTGCCGTACGCGTTCCGGGCCAGCATCCGTCGCACTACGCGCCGAGGGCACGGGTTGTCCTGGTCGAGCCGGGCCAGGTGATCGGCCACGCCGAGTACCTGGCAGCGCAGGGCCGGCGCGTCGGCGTCCTGCTGCCGCCCGAGTTCGCGGACGGTGCCGGTGCGTGTGCCGGGCAGCGCGTTATCGCGGTGCCGGACTCGGGTGCGCAGTACGCGCGGCGGCTTTTCGAGTTCCTCCGTGACTTCGACCGGCATGAGTGCGAGGTCGTGGTGGCCTCGGTTCCTACCCCGGACGGGCTCGGATTGGCGATCGCGGATCGGCTCCGCCGAGCGGCCGGGTCGCGCAGCCAGACGGCCGCGACTCCGGGCTGCTCAGCGGTTGCTGAGCGCGGCGACGAGGTGTTCGAGGTGGGCGGCGCGGGATGCTTTGATCAGGACGAGATCGTCGGGACGAAGGATTCGACTTAGCACGTCGTGGGCGGCCTGGCTGTCGGGAACGGCGATGATGTCGAGGGTGCTGTGCTCGGTGTCGGCCGCGTCGGCGATCAGAGGCGCGGTCCGGGTGCCGATGGTGATCAGGACGTCGAGGCCGGCGCGTGCGGCGAGCACGCCGAGGTGGTGGTGGGCGCCAGCGGCGTGGTCGCCGAGGTCGGCCATCTCGCCGAGGACGGCGATCCGGCGGCGGGCGGACATGGTGCTCAGGGTGGTCAGCGCGGCGGCCATGGAGTCGGGGTTGGCGTTGTAGGCGTCGTGGAGGAGCGTGACCCCGTCGCCCCGCACGATGGTTTGCATGCGCCCGCCGCTGGCGGGTTCAGCGGCGCTCAGGGCATCGGCGATGGTGTGGTGGTCAAGGCCGAGGCCGAGGGCGAGGGCGGCGACGGCGAGGGCGTTGCCGACGTGGTGCCGGCCGGTCAGGCGGAGCGTGACGGGTGCCGTGCCTCGGGAGTGTGCAGGGTGAAGCACGCCCGGCCGCGCGGCGTGACGTGCACATCTCGGGCGTATACGCCGTTGGGGTGGGGGCGCTGGCTCCACCAGCGGGTGCGGGCGGGGGTGAGCGGGGCCATCGCGGCGACGAGCGGATCGTCGGCGTTGAGGATGGCCAGCCCACCGTGGTCTGCAGAGGGGAGCCCGGTCAGTAGTTCGCTTTTGGCCGCGGCGATCCCGGTTTGCCCGTCGGGGTATTGACCGAGGTGGGCGGTGCCGACGTTGAGCACGACCCCGACGTGGGGGGTGACCAGGCCGCACAGGTAGCTGAGGTGTCCACGGCCCCGGGCGCCCATTTCCAGGATGAGGTAGCGGGTGTCGGGGGTGGCGCGCAGGACAGTGAGGGGAAAACCGAGCTCGTTGTTGAAGGAGCGGTCTGTGGCGGCGACCGGGCCGTGGTGTGCCAGGACCTGGGTGGCGAGATCTTTGGTCGTGGTCTTGCCGTTCGACCCGGTGATGCCGATCACGGTGGCCGGCAGTCGGTCTGCCACGTGGCGAGCCAGGTCGCCGAGCGCGCGGGTCACGTCGGTGACCTGGACGGCAGGGGCGGGCACCGGGCGTGCGGCCAGCACCAGGGCGGCTCCCGCGGCGAGGGCCGCTGATGCGTGGTAGTGCCCGTCGGTGCGCCGGCCGGGGAGGGCGGCGAACACGCCGCCGGGGTGGACCTGGCGGGAGTCGATGCTGGCGGGTGCGGTCACCAGCAGCGACGGGTCGGTCCCCGGGACGAGGTGACCGTCGGTGGCCGCGGCGATCGCGGCGGCGGTCAGGGGGATCATCGTGGTGACGCTCCTTCGGACGTGCAGTGGCTGGGGCCGGCCGGGTGGGTCTGCGGGGGTGGTGTCCGGGGGTTACGGGTTGCAGCATTCGCAGAACGTGGGATCGGCACGTCGTTGGCCGTCATCGCGAGGGTGGCGGCCGCGGTGCGGGCAGCGGGCACACCCGTGGATCGTTGCCAGGGTCAGGCGGGTGGGCTCGCCACACGTGCCGCAGGGCAGACCAGGTTCGCGGTCCACCGGGCCGAATCCGGGGGTGCCGCAGGCCGGGCACAGGGTGGCCAGACGCGAGGCGAGTTGGTGGGCGAGCACGCTGATCTCCCGCATGCGGGTGGGGTTGACGTGCGCGCGCATGTCGGTCTCCAGTCGCGCCAGGCCATCGGTGGAGTGCGCGGTGCACCGGCTGATCGCCGCATCGAGGTCGGCACGGGTCTGGATGCCCTTGCAGATGGGGCCTGGAGCCCGCACGTCGGCGGGGCTGTGGGGACGGACGATGACCGCGTGGGCACCGAAACCGACGCGCGCCAGGTAGGCGTCGGTTTCCTCGTCGAGGCGGCGGGTCGTGGTGTGGCTGAAGTTCGTCGGTGTGGTTCGGCGCTCCAGGATGCAGACGTCCCGCACCGTGTCGAGGAAGGCGAGGATCTCCTGGCCGGCGCTCAGCATTGGCGCGACCGGGTGCGGGCCGAAGGAGCCTTCGCTGGCCACGGCGAGTCCGAGGCCGGTCGACTCGATCGCGAGGCGCGCCTTGCGGACCGCGGTCTCGGCCGCCGACCCGGCGCGGGGGATCTCACCGGTGAAGGTGCCGAGCTGATCGGTGTCCACATCGTGGGCGAGCACAAGCCGCATGCCGGGGATCCGCGCCAGGGCGGCAGCGAGGGCTCGCTGCTTGCCGTGTCGGGTGGCCATCGCGACCGGTGCGCCCGCGTAGGGGTGCACGGCGAGCATTACACGAGGTTGCCGGATCGGGCGTCGATGCCGGTGAGCAGGGCCACGAGCTGCCCGATGGCGGTGTCACGGTCCATCGGGTGCCGCAGCGGCAAATCCGGATGCAACCGGTACCGGTTGCGCCGCCCCTCCCTGGTGCGTTCCAGGTAGCCCGCCTCGACGAGGTCGGCCACGATGCGCTGCGCCGCCCGCTCGGTGATGCCCACCACCTCGGCCACATCCCGCAACCGAACTTGTGGATCCCGCACCACGCACAGCAGTACGTGGGCGTGATTGGTCAAGAACGTCCACTCCTGCATGGCCGCAACTGTACCTCGTCGGGGGTAACGCATGTCACGCTTGCCAAAGCACGTCATCAATGTCGTATGATTCATATCGCGTATTAGAACACAGGTCATTGGTAGCGTGCTTGGGAGGTGGGTGTCATGGGCGACGAGGAGATGGCGCTCCCGTGGGAGAACCTGCTGCGGGAGGTGGGCGCGGTGGTCGACGCCGAGATGGCGGGCGTACTGACCGGCGAGCGCGCGGCCGATGAGGTGGCGCGGCGCTGGGCGCACCGGTGGGCCTCGCCGCCGCCGGACGTGGTGATCGACACCAGCCCGCCGGGCGTGCGGCGGGGGGCCGCGCAGAGCGTGGGTGCCTACATCGCCCGCGAGCTGGAACGGGGGCGGTCGCTGTACTGCGTGGTCCACGACGAGTTCGTCCGGGTGCGGATCGGGGGTTTCGACGGGCGTGCGTTGCCTCCGCATTGCCTGGAACACCTCGGTTCGCCGCCCGAGCCCGCTGCGGGCACCGGTGCTGAGCCGCGCGCCACCGACCTCGCCGGAGCCCCGGCGACGCGCGGCGCGGCGGCGCGCGCGGGTCAGGAAGGTACGACGGCGTGACAGGGGTGACGCTGCTCGTTTTGGTGGCCCTTCCCGCTGTTGCGGCCATGGCCGGGTCGATCCGGCGGCTACGAAGCTTGGCGCCCGCGTTGGGTGCGGGTGCGGCGCTGGTGGCCACCGCGCTGGCGGGGACGCTGGCCGTGACGGTGGTAGTCGGCGGGCCGGTGGCGATGGTGCTGGCCAACCCGGACGGGCGAGCCTGGACCGGGCTGGTGGTCGACCACGTCGGGGCGATCGTTCTGCTGCTGGTGTGCACGGTCAGCGCCGTGGTCCAGGCGTTCGCCCGCCGCTACCTGCACGGCGATCCGGCCGCGGCCCGCTTCGCTGTCGCGGCGGGGGCGCTGACCGCCGCGACCACGGTGATGGTGACCGCGGCGACTCTCGTCACCCTGGCGGTGGCGTGGACGCTGACCGGGGTGATCTTGTGCCGTCTGGTGGGGATGTATCGGCCGGCGCCCTCGGCCGTCGATGCCGCACGGCGCACCACCCGTGCCGTCGTCGCCGGGGACGCCGCGTTGTGGACTGGGGTTGTCCTCGCGGTCACGGTCTGGGGGGATCTCGACCTGCGCCACCAGGGCGACGCGGCCCTCGGCGGTGCGGTGGGCACGGTGGTGGCCTGTTCGCTGGTGGTCGCCGCGGCCGTGCGGTGCGCGCAGCTGCCCTGGCACCGATGGCTGCCGGCGACCTGGCGGCACCGACCCCGGTTTCGGCTCTGCTGCACGCCGCGTGGTCAACGCCGGCGGGGTGCTGCTGGTGAAGCTGTCGCCGATCGTCGGTGCCGCGCCGGTGGCGACACACCTGGCGTTCGCCATCGGAGCCGCCAGCGTCGTGGCCGCCACCGCGATCATGCTGACCCGCCCCGACATCAAAGGGGCGCTGGTGCACTCCACGATCGGGCAGATGGGGTTCATGCTCATGACCTGCGGGCTCGGCCTCTACGCCGCGACGGTGGTGCACCTGGTGGCGCACGGGCTGTTCAAAGCCACCCTGTTCCTCGGCTCGGGGTCGGCCGTGCAGCGGCACGCTGGCCACACTGCGGCTCCTCCCGCGCCTCGGTTGGCTCCTGCCCGCGCAGCGCAGGTCGCTGTCCTCGCCGGGGTCGCCGCCGTCGCGGCGGTCGGGGTGGCGGCCTGGTTGCTACCCCTTCATGCCGGTGGCGTCGCGTTGTCGCTCTTCGCCGTGGCCACCGCCGCGCGGCTGGCGTGGGGCTGGCTGCGTCGTCACCCGACCGGCGGCGCGCTGGTCACGGTGGTGATCGTGCTGCCGGGCGTGGCGATCGGGTACCTGGCCCTGGTGGGCGCGGTCACCGAGCTCCTGGCCCCGAGCCTGCCCGCAAGCGGGCCCGCCGCTGTCTCGGCCTGGGTTCTCGCGACCGTGGTGGCGGTGCTGGCGGCCGGTGCGCTGCTGCTCCACCTGGCACCCGCGGTCGGTCTGGGCCGGTGGCGCGACCGGCTGTACGTGGCGGCGTTGTCCGCCGGGCAGCAGCGCACGTACACCGCCGCCTGGGGTCACCCGCCATGGCTGGTACCGACACCGCGTCCGCGGCCGGTTCCCCAACTGGAAGGAGCTCGGGCGTGACTCGCCCCCACGCGCTCGACGGCATCCCGCGCAAGCGGGTCGCCGCCATGACAGGTGAGTCACCGGCTGTCCCGCACGCGTGGCTTCCCCTGTTCTCCACGGTCGCACGTTCCGCCACTTGTCGCGTCGTGCTCGCGCAGGAGGGTTCACACTCATGACCACCGGCCCCGCCACCAACCTCGCCCCCGATGCCGTCTCTGACGTCGCCACACAGCAGGCGGCAGTGCGCGCCGAGATCGCCGACGCGGCCGGATTCCTGGCTCCGACCTGGCCATTGGCGGACTTCATCGCGGTCAACCCGTTGTCCGGCCTGCTGGACCGCCCGTTCGCCGACGCGGCCACCACCGCCGCGGATCTGCTCGGAGCACGAGTCACCCCAGACGAGACCTGGCTACGTGCCGCCTGGCAGCGCGGCCGGATCACCGACGACGACCTGCGCGCCGCGCTGGCCCGCCGCCACCCCACGGCGCTACAGCGGGGCCCGCTCACTCTCGGCAACCGCGCCTACGACCCGGTCGACCTGCTGGTGGCCGATCTGCACCAGGGCATCGCGTGTCCACCGCCGCGCCGTCAGGCACGCACCGCGGCCGAAGCACTGGCCCCGGAGGTGGCCGCCCTGCTCAACACCCACACGATCCAGTGGTGCGCGGCCTACCTGGACGAAGGCCAGTCCACCTGGCGGATGCCGGGTCGTGACCGCGGCTTCTACTCGGCGTGGCGGGCGCTGGCCGCCCATGACGGAACCTTGCCGCGGCCGGTGCGGGCGCGGCTGCGGCACCTGCCCGAACGCGCCGAGCACACCATCCTGGACGCGCTGGCCGCGCTCGGTGTCCCGGACGACCAGCGGACCCGCTACCTGCAGGCCCACCTGGCCTGCTTGCCCGGCTTCGCCGCCCACGTCCGGTGGCGCGGCGAGCGGCCCGACAGCGGCATCGACCTCGTCGACTACCTCGCGTTGCGGTTGGCCGTCGAAGCCGCCGCGCTCGCCGGCTCCCACGCTCCCGGCACAGCGTGGTCCTGGGCCTCCGCGAGCCGGTTCGACACCCGGCAGGCCACCGTCGACCCGCACGACCGGGCCTACCACCTGTTGGGAGCGCTGGAAGTCACCGACACCGATGCCGCCCAACGGAGCGAGCTGGTGGAGCTGCTCGACCAGCTGCCGATCCAGCAGCGGGCGCTGGTCTGGCTGGACGCTACGAGGACCACTACCGGAGCCGGCTGCTGCTGCGCATCCTCGGCCGGCCCCAGCCCGAACTGCCCGAAGCCCCACCGCGGGCGCAGGTGGTGTGCTGCATCGATCCCCGCTCCGAAGGACTGCGCCGCCACCTGGAGGTCCTCGGCAGCTACCAGACCCTGGGCTTCGCCGGTTTCTTCGCCGTCGCCATGCGCTACCGCGACCTCGCCGGGGGTGCCGCTCGCACCCAGTGTCCCGGCCCGATCACGCCTCGCCACACCCTCACCGAGCACCCCGCCCCTGGTCGGCGCGCGCGGCCGAGCGGTCACTGGCCGGCCGCAGGGTGCTCGCCGCCGCCGAGCACTCCCTGCACGCCGCCAAGGACGACCTGCTGGCGCCGTTCGCCCTCGCCGAAGCCGCCGGCTGGCTGGCCGGGCCGCTGGCCGCGGCCAAGACCTTCACTCCCCGTGCCGCCGGCGCCACAGGCGCGTGGTGGGCCCGCCGCATCACGCCCGAGCCGCAGACCGAGATCTCCATCGCCGAGGCGCTCACCCCCGAGGAGCGTGCCGCGACCGCCGAAACCATCCTGACGTTGATGGGCCTGACCCGCGGGTTCGCGCGGCTGGTCGTGTTCTGCGGGCACCGCGCCCACACCGACAACAACCCCTACCAGGCCGCGCTGGACTGCGGCGCCTGCGGGGGACATCCCGGAGGTCCCAACGCCCGCACGGCCGCCGCCCTGCTCAACGATCCGCAGGTCCGCCTTCACCTGGCCGACCGCGGCATCACCGTTCCCGACGACACCTGGTTCGTCCCGGCCGAACACGACACCACCACCGACACCGTACGCCTGCTGGACACCCACCTCCTGCCCGCCACCCACCGCCGCGACGCTGACAGGCTCACCGCCGACCTCCGCACGGCCGGCACCCGGCTGGCCGCCGAACGCTGCGCCATCCTGCCGGGCGCACCCACCCGGCCCCGCCCGCGGCACGCGGCGCGCCACACCCGCGCCCGGGCCCGTGACTGGGCCCAGGTCTTCCCGGAATGGGGTCTCGCCGACAACGCCGCCTTCCTCATCGCGCCCCGCGCCCTCACCCGCGGCATCGACCTGCACAGCCGCGTGTTCCTCCACGACTACGATCCCGACCTCGACCCGACCGGCACCGTCCTGGAAACAATCCTCACCGCGCCGCTCGTCGTCGCACACTGGATCAACAGCCAGTACTACTTCGCCACCGTCGACCCGCAGTCCTTCGGCGCCGGCAGCAAAACCCTGCACAACGTCACCGGTGGGGGCCTGGGCGTCATGACCGGCCACACCAGTGACCTCCAGCCCGGCCTGCCCTGGCAGTCCCTCACCGACGGCCACCACGCCCGACATGAACCGCAACGCCTGCTCGCCATCGTGCAGGCACCCCTGCCCAGGCTGGACACCCTCATCGCCCGCCACACAATGCTGCACCACATGTTCAGCCACGACTGGATTGGACTCGCCGCACGGGAACAGCCCGACGACCCGTGGCACCGCTACACCCCCACCGGGTGGCAGCCCTGGCACCCCAGCACCGACACGCCAGCACCGACATCCCGGCAGGCGCTCCCGTGACCGCTCCACACCACCCGATGGCGGCGTCCCACCCGGAACGACCTGTCCTAACTCCCCACGTAACAGAGCCGCTTGGAAAGAGAGGTACCCGATGAGCGCGCTTCTACTGATCTCAAGTGTGGACCACGCCGAGGTCGCCGTCGAGCAGGCGAGCGACTACCTGGTCCACCACCGGCGCTACGGCGGCGATCCAGCTCAGCGGGACGCCCTGCTCGGGATTTGGATCCGCCGCGAGCTTGACGCGGACCTGCCCACGTTGTTCCCGTGCGGCGAGCATGTGCAGACCTGCGGATGCGCCGTCGGGGACCCCACGGAAGGGCGCCCGCCAGCAGTGCCGGTGGGGATCCGGACCTCCTCCTCGGTGTCCGGGCTGTGGTCGCTGTGCTGGCTGGACGGTTCCGCCCTGCGCGAGGCACACAACCCCCACCAGCGACGGCGCCTGATCCTCGATGTCCTGGTGCAAGGCGCGGCGCCCGCAGCGAGCCTGCCGGGAGCGTTCTTTCCGGTCTTCGCGCACACCGACTCCCGCGACACCGTCCACGCCACCCTGACCGAACTCGGCAGCCGCTACCCGCGCCTGGTCGCGACCCACTGGTACATCGATGACCCAGAGCAGGGCATCAGTGGACCGTGCGGCACGACCAGCGCCGGATGCCGGCTCGCACGCGGCACCGCCACGACTCGCCCCTAGCCCATCCAGCGTCCCGTCCCGTCACGTCCTCGGTCTCAGGAGCAGCATGACCACGCATTCCACATCCGCACCGATCACCGTCGCCCACGGAGACGGAATCGGTCCGGAAATCATGGAAGCCACCCTTTCGGTGCTCAACGCCGCAGGCGCGGCCCTTGACATCGACACGATCACCATCGGAGAGTCGGTCTATCAGGCTGGCAACCCCGCCGGCGTCACTCCCGAGGCGCTCGAGTCGATCCGCCGCACGGGTGTGTTCCTCAAGGCGCCCATCACCACCCCGCAAGGCGGAGGGTTCAAGAGCCTCAACGTCACCGTGCGCAAGACGTTCGGTCTCTATGCCAACGTCCGGCCATGCGTCGCCTACGCACCGTTCGTCGCCACCAAGCACCCTGGCATGGACGTCGTCATCGTTCGGGAGAACGAAGAGGACCTCTACGCCGGCATCGAGCACCGCCAGACCGACGAGGTCGTGCAGTGCCTCAAGCTCATCTCCCGGCAGGGATGCGAGCGGGTAATTCGCTACGCCTTCGAGTACGCCACAGCCTATCGGCGAACCAAGGTGACAGCGTTCACCAAGGACAACATCATGAAGATGACCGACGGCCTGTTCCACCGGGTGTTCGACGAGGTCGCCGCCGACTACCCCGATATCCAGGCAGAGCATTGGATCGTCGACATCGGTGCGGCCAAGCTCGCCGACACCCCCGAGGCGTTCGACGTCGTCGTCCTGCCGAACCTCTACGGCGACATCCTCTCCGACGTCGCCGCCCAGATCGCCGGATCTGTCGGCCTCGCCGGAAGCGCGAACATCGGCGAGCGAGTCGCCATGTTCGAAGCCATCCACGGATCCGCCCCCCGGCGAGCCGGCCAAGACGTTGCGAATCCTTCAGGGCTGCTGCTGGCCGCGGTACAGATGCTGGTCCACATCGGACAAGCCGACGTCGCGAGCCGAGTCCACAACGCCTGGCTGCGGACCATCGAAGACGGCATCCACACCTACGACATCTACGAGCCCGATACCAGCACCTCCAAGGTCGGCACCACGGCGTTCGCGGCATCGGTCATCGACCGTCTCGGCCAAGAACCCACCCGGCTGCCGGCAACGCACTACGCCCAGCACAGGCCGATCACCGTCAAGCTCGCGGGCCGATCCGCTGCCGCCAAGACCCAGCTCGGCGTCGACGTGTTCGTCCACAGCCCAGACACCACCCCAGACGAACTCGCCGCCAAGCTTCGTCCGTTCGCCGCACCCCTGCACCTTGACATGATCTCCAACCGGGGACAGAAGGTCTGGCCAGGCGGCGCGCCCGAGACCCTGCTCACCGACCACTGGCGATGCCGCTTCCTCGACCCGCGCGGGACCACCACCGCCGCCGAGGTCGTCGCCCTCCAGGCCCGCATGGTCGAGCACGGCATCGAACCGATCAAGACCGAAGGACTCTACGCCTTCGACGGCGAACCCGCATTCACCCGAGGCCAGGGCCAATGAAGGGCCGAGCTGACCAAGCGAAGCCGGGAGAAGACATGGACCCGCGTCACCGTAGCCGAATCGTCACCGACGGCGTCACCCGAGCACCGGCCCGGGCGATGCTGCGGGCAGTCGGGTTCGCCGACGAGGACTTCACCCGGCCGCAGATCGGTGTGGCCGCGGCCGCCAACGACCTCACACCCTGCAACATCGCCCTGGACCGCCTGGCAGGCGCGACGGCCGACGGGGTCAGGAAGGCGGGCGGGGTGGCGATGCGGTTCTCGACCATCGCCATGTCCGATGGGATCGCCATGGGGCACCGCGGCATGCGCGCGTCCCTTCCCAGCCGGGACCTCATCGCAGACTCGGTCGAGTGTGTCATGGAGGCCGAACAACTCGACGCGATGGTCACCATCGCCGGCTGCGACAAGAGCCTTCCCGGGATGCTCATGGCCGCCGCACGCCTCAACGTACCCACGGCGTTCTTGTACGGCGGCTCCTCCCTCCCCGGGAGCTGGCAGGGTCGGCCGGTGACGATCCAGGACGTGTTCGAGGCCGTCGGCGCGCAGGCAAGCGGCCTGCTCAGCACCGACGACCTCGACGAGCTGGAGCGCGCCGCGTGCCCAGGAGCCGGATCGTGCGCCGGCATGTACACCGCCAACACGATCGCCGCCGAAGCCGAAGCCTCGGTATCGCACTGCCCGGCTCGGCATCCGCCCCCGCCATCGACCCCACACGCCCCGGCATCGCCCACGACACCGGAGCGGCCGCCGTCGCCGCCCTGCGCGCCGGGATCCGCCCACGCGACATCCTCACCCGCGAAGCCTTCGAGAACGCCATCACCGTGGTCATGGCCCTGGGCGGGTCGACCAACGCCGCGCTGCACCTACCCGCCATCGCCCACGAAGCCGGCGTCCGCCTGACCCTCGACGACTTCGACCGGATCAGCCGACACACCCCCCACATCGCCGATCTCCGTCCCGGTGGGCGCCACGTCATGGCCGACCTGCACCAGGTCGGTGGCGTGCCCGCAGTGCTCGCCGCGCTGCTGGACGCCGGACTGCTCCACGGCGACTGCCTGACCGTGACCGGAGCCACCCTGGCCGAGAACCTCGCCGAACTCGCAGCCCCGAAACCCGACGGTACGGTCCTCCGAACGCCAGATGACCCGCTCCGCCCCGACGGCGGCCTGGCCATCCTCCGCGGGGCACTCGCCCCCAGCGGCGCGGTGGTCAAGATGGCCGGCCTGACCGTCGACCGCTTCCACGGCACAGCCCGGGTTTCGACAACGAAGACGCCGCCATGGGCTACGTCTCAGGCGGTCGCCTCACCGCAGGCGAGGTGATCGTGATCCGGTACGAAGGCCCACGCGGCGGACCGGGAATGCCGGAGATGCTCGCCGTCACCGCCGCTGTCCGCGGCACCGGCCTGGGTGACCAGGTGGCGCTGGTCACTGACGGCCGCTTCTCCGGCGCCACCACCGGCCTCTGCGTCGGCCACGTCGCCCCCGAGGCCGCTGCCGGCGGGCCGCTGGCGCTGGTCGCCGACGGCGACCCGATCATGATCGACATCCCGGCACGCACCATCGATCTCGACGTCAACCCTGCCGAACTCGAACGACGCCGTCACCGCTGGCACCCACCCCCTGCCCCGACCGGCAACGGCTTCCTAGCCAAGTACAGCCGCCTCGTCGGCTGCGCCTCGCAGGGGGCGCTCGTCGGCGCCACCCCACGATGAGCAGCCCCACCCGACGCAAACACCATCATGTCACGCGAGCGATCCGGCTTTTCTCCCATCGCCGTGCCGGCGGCACGGCCTGCGGGGCGCATCGGCGGTGCCGCCAGCGCCGACCGCCCTGTCGAAGGAATCACCGCCACGACCGGACCCTGCATCCGCCGGGCCATCGACGTCCACCAAGCGGTCACGACCCACGCCTGCCGGGCCGCACACACCAACCCCCGCGAAGGAGCCGCACTGTGTTGGACGGCAAGCACATCCTGGTGACCGGGGTCGTCACCACCGACAGCATCGCCTTCGCCGTCGCCCGCCGCGCCCAACAACTCGGCGCCGAGGTGCTGCTCACCGGGCTCCCCCGCGATCTCGATCGGGCCCGTGCGGCGGCAGCGCAGCTCACCGGCGACATCGACGTCATCCCCTTCGACGCCACTGCCTCCCACGACACCGCCCGGCTCACCGCAACGATCGCTGAGCGGTGGGAGAGACTCGACGGCGCCCTGCACGCCATCGCCTTCGCACCCGCCGACGCCCTGGAAGGCCCCCTACTCAACGCCCGCCCCGAAGGGATCGGACTGGCGTTCCAGACCAGCACCGTATCCCTCGCCGCGCTCGCCGCGGCGGTGAACCGGCTCGCCCCACCCTCCGGCGCCAGCCTGGTCGGGCTCGACTTCGACGCCAGCGCCGCGTGGCCGGTCTACAACTGGATGGGCGTCTGCAAAGCCGGACTGGAGTCGCTCAACCGGTACCTCGCACGCGACCTCGGGCCTGCCGGAATCCGGGTCAACCTCGTCGCGGCCGGGCCGATCCATACCCGGGCGGCCACCGGCATCCCCGGCTTCGAAGCCCTGCTCGACGCCTGGGCAACCCGTTCGCCCTTGCGGTGGGACCCAGCCGACTCGACCCCGGTGGCCGACGCCGTCTGCTTCCTGTTCTCCGACCTCGCCCGCGCTATCACCGGCGAGATCCTCCACGTCGACGGCGGCTACCACGCCATGGCCGCGCCCCTGCGCCAACAGGGATCATGATGGAGGTTGGGGGAGCTTACTCGAACACAAAGGACCAGGTCAGCGCCCTGGAAACACTGCGAATGAAGCTGCCGGACCTGGCTACACCGTCCCAACCGACACCGAAGCGGACAAAGCCCGGCCGCACCCGGCGACTCCCCGACGACCTGGTGCAGCAACTGATCGAGGGCTACAAGTCCGGTGCCACCGTCTACGAGCTGGGTGATCAGTTCGGCATCGAACGTCGCACTGCGTCCGCGATCTTGCATCGCCACGGTGTTCCGATGCGGCGGCGCGGTCTGTCCGAGGAGCAGATCGACGACGCGGCCCGGCTCTACCAACAGGGGTGGTCGCTGGCCCGGATCGCCGCGCGTATGGATGTCGCCGCGGGCACCGTGCGCCAGCGCTTGTATGAGCGTGGCGTCCCGATCCGCGACATCGAGGCAGCCCCGGCCAGGTGACGCCCGATGACCAACACACCATCCACATCAAGCCCCCGTTACCGTTTTCGCGGCTCCTGATCAAGGGGGCTCCTGGTCGCCAGGTCCGGCATGACTGATGCCCCCAGTCGAGCGCATGATCCGGGGGGTGGTGTCACCGGGCTTGGTGCATCGCTGGATCGCTGATAGGGACACGGCCGCCCGAGTGCAGGTCTCGTCGCAGGCGTGGATGCCGACCACCGGTGCGTGACTGGTGACCAGGACCGACGCGGCGAAAGGGCCTGGTATATGGCGTGTGAGCACGGTTACGGCGTGTTCCTTGGGTTCGATGTCGGCAAGGGCGAGCATCACGCGGTGGCCCTGGCTCCGGACGGTACGCGGTTGCACGATGCGGCGCTGCCCAACAGCGAACCCAAGCTGCGGGAGGTCTTCGACAAACTCGCTGACCATGGGCGCGTGCTGGTCGTGGTGGATCAGCCGGCCTCGATCGGCGCGCTGCCGGTGGCGGTCGCGCGGGCGTGCGGGCACGACGTGGCCTACCTGCCCGGGCTGGCGATGCGGCGTATCGCCGACCTCTATCCGGGCAATGCCAAGACCGACGCCCGTGATGCCCTGGTCATCGCCGACGCGGCCCGTACCCTGCCGCACACGCTGCGCCAGGTCGATCTCGGCGACGACACGCTAGCCGAGATGGAGGTGCTGGTCGGCTACGATGATGACCTCGCCGGAGAGGCCACGCGGTTGTCGAACCGCATCCGGGAGCTGCTGACCGGCATCCATCCGGCGTTGGAACGTGCGATCGGCCCGGACATCACCCACCGAGCGGTGTTGGAGATCTTGGCCCACTGCGGCGGGCCGGCCGGCATCCGCGCCGCCGGTCGCGAGCAGGTCGCCGCGATCGCGGCCGAGCACGCGCCGCGTAAGCACGCCAAGCTTGTCGATCGTGTCTGGGCCGCGTTGGACGAACAGACCGTCACCGTGCCCGGCACCACCGCAGCCGACACAGTGCTGCCGCAGCTGGCCGAGAGCTTGAAAACCGTTCTCGCACAACGGAAAACGCTAGCCGCCCAGGTGGAGGAGTTGCTTGATGCGCACCCTCTTGCCGGGGTCCTGACTTCGATGCCCGGCATCGGGGTCAGGACCGCCTCCCGCATCCTGCTCGAGATCGGCGACGCATCCAGCTTCGCCAGCTCGGCCCACCTGGCTGCCTACGCCGGCATCGCCCCAGTTACGCACAAATCGGGCTCCTCGATCAAGGGCGAACATCCGACGCGAGCAGGCAATCGCAAGCTCAAGCGAGCCTTCTTCCTCGCCGCGTTCGCTGCCCTGTCCGACCCCGTCAGCCGCGCCTACTACGACAAGAAACGCGCCGAAGGGAAGAAACACAACGCGGCGCTGATCTGCCTCGCCCGCCGCCGCTGCGACGTCCTGTTCGCCATGCTCCGCAACGGCACCTACTACCAACCACCACAACCATCGAAGGAGAACGAGAAACTCGCGACCGCCGCTTGACCTCACCCATAGGGACACCTCCCGATCGATCGTTGCACCTGCAGTGCGCGTGCACACTGCTGGTAGCCGTGGGCGCGGCCTACGTCTCCTACCGACACGGCCGCGAATTCGCGCTGCGGTTCGGCGCCGACGAGACCACCGCCACCCTCTGGCCGCTCATCGTCGACGGGTTGTTGACGATGGCCACGATCGAGCTGTGGAAGGTCGGCCTGAGCTTCCCCCGGAATCGTGGAGGCATGGACTGTAAGGAGTTTCATGTCTGAGTCACGACGGAAGTTTGATCCGGAGTTTCGGGAGGGTGCTGTTCGCCTTGTCCTGGACACGGGCAGGCCGGTCGCCGAGGTCGCCCGCGAGCTGGGTGTGAACGCTGGGACGCTGGGTAATTGGGTGGCCAAGGACCGCGAGCAGCGCGGCGTGACGCCCGCCGATCCGGCCGCTGAGGTGCAGCGGCTGCAGGCCGAGCTGGCCGCGGTGCGGATGGAGCGTGATCTGCTCAAGCGATCCGTGGTCCTGTGGGTGAAGGAGGCGACGAAGTGAGTGTGGCCCGCTTCATCGCCGACCAGAGGACCAATTTCGGCGTGCCACTCACGTTGACCTGCGCGTTGCTCGAGGTGAGCGTGTCCTGGTACTACAAATGGATCAAGCGTCAGCCCACCGTCCGCGAGCGGCGCCGCGCCGACCTGGACTCGACGGTGCGGTCGTTCTTCGACGCGTCCGGCGGCACGTACGGGTCGCCGAGGGTGCATGCCGATCTACTCGAGGCTGGTTGGCGGGTGAGTGTGAACACCGTCGCCGACTCGATGCACCGGCAAGGATTGGCTGGTCGGAAACCTAAGCGGCGTAAGGGATTGACCAAGCAAGATCGGACGGCACCGACGTTTCCGGACCTGCTGAAGCGGGACTTCGCCGTGTCCGCGCCGAACCACACGTGGTGTGGCGACATGACCCACATCCCGACCGATGAAGGACCGCTGTACATGGCTACGGTGCTGGATCTGTTCTCGCGCCGGCTGCTCGCCTGCCCGATGTCCGAGCATCCGGACGCGGAGCTTGCCTGCGATGCGATCAAGATCGCCGCCGCTGTGCGCGGCGGACGCCAAAAGATCGAGGGAGTGATCTTTCACAGCGACCGCGGCTCCACCTACACCGCATCATCATTTTCGCTGCTATGCAAGAAGAAACTAGGTATCCGGCAGTCGATGGGCCGGGTAGGATCGTGTTTCGACAACGCGGCAGCCGAGTCGTTCTTCTCCACTCTCGAACACGAGGTACTGTCCAGACATCACTTCGCCACGCGCGCCGAAGCCAGAAACATCGTCACGGCATGGTGCCACGAGTTCTACAACAACCGGCGCCGCCACACCACGGCCCGGCTGCTACCCCCCACCGAATACGAGAAGACCACCGCTGACCAACCGGCAGCGGCATAGAGGAAGCCTTCACGGTTTCAGGGGAATCTCAAACCGCTACGCTAACCACCGCCCCGAGTGGGGAATTCCAGCGAGCAACTCTGGCCAAGATCATTTAGCGGCGTCAACCGGCGACACGCCCGGCGGGAAGTGTCCGAAACCCGTGTCCGAAACCTCGGCGAGCCTGAGCGGGGTGTCAGGCCTTTTCGAGACGATTCGAGGCATGGCGAAGATCGGGTACGCGCGGGGTGTCGACCCCGCTGCAACGGCTGCGCTCCCAGCAGGACGCGCTCGAGGGGGCCGGCTGCGAGCGGGTGTTCACCGACAAGACGAGCGGCAAGCTCGCCCGCCGGCCGGGGTCGGAACAGTGCCTCGACTACCTCTGACCCGGCGACCAGCTCCACATCACACGGTTGTCGCGGATGGCGCGCTCGGTCACGCACCTGACCGGCGTCGCGGCGACGCTCGCCGAGCGCGAGATCGACCTCGTCGTCATTCACCAGGGCATCGACACCAGCGCCCCGCACGGGCGGCTGCTGTTCCACCTCATCGCCGCGATCGACGAGTTCACCGCTGACCTGATCAGCGAGGGAACGCAGGAAGGCCTCGCCGCCGCACGGGCTCCCGGCCGCGTCGGCGGCCGGCCCACGGTGATGACACCGACGATGGTGCAGATGGCCCGCGCCATGTACGACGACGGCAAGAAACCGGCCGAGATCGCGCGCGAGCTGCGCGTCGGCCGCGCCACGATCTACCGGCACCTCGACCTCGGCCGGGACACGGCCGCGTAGGCACGGCCCCGGCCGGTCGGGTCAGGACGCGAGAGCGGCCAGCTCGGCGCCGGCGGACACGCCCAGCTCGCCGGCGTCCAGCCCGGCGAGGAACGCATCGCGCTGCCGGCAGTGTAGTGCAGCTCGACGCCCGTGTCGCGGTGGCGCAGGTGCCAGACCGTGCGGACCGGCCCACGCGGGAAGGTGATCACCTCGGGCGCGGTGCGCACCGTCAACGGCTGGCCGGCGTCGACCCCGGCCGGCGCGGACCGACGCGCGGAAAAGGCGCCACTGCTCGACGGTCACCGCCAGCACCGGCGATGCGTCGCCGAGCTTGCTGTCGCGGACACCGACCGAACCGCGAACCTCGTCGGTGATCTCGACACAGTCGTTCTGACCCTGCGAACGGGTCGACTTCCGCCACTGGGGTTCGCGGTATTGTTGAAGTTCTTCGAGATCGAGGGCGCGGTTCCCGCGTAGGCTTGCGGGGACTACGGCCCGTTGAACGCGGTCGCGCGCAACAAGGTGGACTTGGCCCGCGTTCCGCAGCTGAGGTGCGTGTTGGGAGCCTGGATACGCGGGCATAGCTCGTCGTCGGTTTCCAACTGGTCGATGGCGGCTTCCCAGTTCGGCGGCCATGGCCGCGTTCACCGCGTTGCGAGCATGCGGCCGCGCCAGTGTTATCACGAGCACCCGTCCAACACGGTCGACGCGTACGGGAGCGGTGTCGTGTCGTTCAGGCATCGCCGCCCGCCCGGGCGTAGAGGTCGCGGTAATTCGCCACGATCGCTTTCTTGTTCGTCTTGCCGACGCTGGTCTTCGGGATCTCGGAGACGAAGAGGATCTGGTCCGGCAGTTGCCACTGGGCGAAGGTCTCAAGCAACAGGGTCCGGACGTCGTTCTCGGTGACGGTGGCGCCGTGCCGGACGACCACCAGTGCCAGCGGCCGTTCCTGCCATTTCTCGTGTGGTAGCCCGACGACCGCCGCGTCCAGGATATCCGGGTGGCCGATGATCGCGTTCTCCATGTCGATCGAGGAGATCCATTCGCCACCGCTCTTGATGACGTCCTTGATCCGGTCGACGACTTTCAGGTAGCCGTTCGCGTCGATGGTGCCGGCGTCACCGCTGCGCCAGTATCCGTCGGCGAAGTTGCCCTCTGTGCCCGGAGCGTTGTGGTAGCTGCCGGCGATCCACGGGCCGCGCATACAGACCTCTCCGACGCTCACACCGTCCTGCGGTACCTCCTCACCGTCGGCGTCGACGACCCGCACGTCGATGCCGTTGATCGGTAGGCCCTGCTTGCGCTTGAGATCCCACCGCTGGTCCTCGGTCAGGGTCGATTGCAGCGACGGCTTGAGCCGGTAGTTGACCGCGACCAGCGGTGTCGTCTCGGTGGCGCCGTAGGCGTGGATGATCTCCGCGCCGGTCAGTTCCTTGAACCCACGCATCATCGA
Organism: Saccharomonospora sp. CUA-673; assembly: GCF_001942305.1. Classification (GTDB taxonomy): domain Bacteria; phylum Actinomycetota; class Actinomycetes; order Mycobacteriales; family Pseudonocardiaceae; genus Prauserella. The sequence goes on from NZ_MKKE01000044.1 coordinate 50,162, forward strand.
CAGCGGGGGTTCGGTCGCGCCGGAGAGGAAGCGGGCCCGGCCGAAATCCGGCTTCTGGTCCAGGGTGCGGATATACTCGAGCATGGGCTGGAAGATCGCCGGAGCACCACCGGCGATGGTCACGTTCTCCTGGATCATCAGGTCCACTAGAGGGTTGAGCTCCTCCGCGCTGTAACGGCCGGGGAAAACGAGCTTGGCGCCCATCATGACGCAGGCGTAGAACAGTCCCCAGGACTGCCCGTGGAACATCGGCACGATCACTGCCGCGCAGTCGTCGCTGTTGATCCCGATGTTGGCCGCCATCGCCATCGAGTGAAGATAGATGTTGCGGTGCGAGTAGTACACGCCTTTCGGTCGACCCGTGGTGCCCGTGGTGTAGCAGGCGCTGTAGGCGCTGGCTTCGTCCACCATCGGCCAGTCGTAGTCGGCGTCGTGCTCAGCCAGAAGCTCCTCGTAGCCGCGCACCGACGGCAGGGTCGTCTCGATCTGGCCAACCGCGCGGTCGGACATCACGACATAACCCTTGACGTTGTTCAGCCGCGGCGCGATGGCCTCGGCGACGGGCAGCAACGACTCGTCAACGACGACATAGGAAACCTCGCTGTGATTACCCACGTAGGTCAGGTCCTCGGGCGAGATGCGCAGGTTCATCTGCAGCAGCACGGCACCCGTTCCGGGAATACCGAAGTACAGCTCGAAATGCCGGTGGGTGTTCCAAGCCAGCACCCCGACCCGATCACCCGGTTGCACGCCGAGCGTCTCGAGCGCGTTGGCCAAGCGCATGATCCGCTGGTATGCGTCCCGATAGGTGTAGCGCTGCAGACCTGACGACGTGCGGTAGACGATCTCCTGCTCCGGGTAGGTCCGCGCCGCGTGCCGGATAAAGGTGGTCGTATTCAGCTGGTAGTCGTTCATCGAGGTCGAAGGGTGCCCGGTAATGCGCCTCATGGGTAACTCCTCTCAATGGGGCTATTCGGTTTTAGCCGGGCAATGCTGCGGTGATTCACGCTGGCACCCGGCGCCGTTTGGGCTGTCTGGTTGATCGGGTGCAGTGCAACCGTACTCGGGTGCGGTAGTTGTCGCGGTTGCGGAATCCTGCTGCAACGCGACCTCTCAATTTTTTTGAGCAGACACTCACGTTGCTGTGTTTCCTCGCGAGGCCGTCACCGTACCTTGACAGTGACTGGTTTGTCTCCATGCAGGTCCACGTTGACGGATACGCGCCCTTGTTTTCCCGCAGTGACGGAGTGTTGTGACCGTTGCCCGTCGTGAGAAGAGATGGTCACTGTGTAGGTCTGGCCGGGTTCGAACTTGTCGGGAGTTGTCACGGTTGCGCTTCCCGCCCCGGCGAGAGTGAAGCTCCGACCATCCGTACGCGCCTTACTCATGGAGAGGAATACTGGCTTCGTTCGTTCAACAGCAACGTCGTAGCCCCAGATCGAAAACTGCGGTATTGCCGTTTTATAAAAGAACGTTTCAGGCTTCGTTGTCTGACTGCTGAACTTCTTGTTCGCCCCCGGGATAACATACTTCGCGAACATTTCCGCATTGTTGGCACCGTGCGTCCCAGGCGTCTGTACCGCCTGGAAGTCGATACCTTTCGATTTTAGGTCACGTACCGCAATCATGCGGTTGAGACTGAGCTCGCTTTCGACAACAAGGCCGAGTGGGGCGCGTGTCGGCGAATACTCTCCCTGACACTTCTCTTCTGTAAGCAGATCGAGTGGGTTCACACAGCCGTTGCCGCTACTCAGGAATAGTTTTACGTCAGTGTTTTTAATGTTCTGGACGATCCCCTTAGGGTTGTACTGCCTCCACCAGACTGGGTGAGTCACGCTTGTCCCGTACCCCTGGTCGCGAAGATATCCAATAGGGTTGGCGAGCGTGGTCTGTATAACTGGTTCCTTGATGTCATATACACCGCTAACCGATGCGCCGTAGGCATATTTGTCCGGATGGATCATCCCTTGCAGTAACGCGGCCCAGCCGCCCATAGAAAACCCAATTACGCCCCGGCCGCCTCGATCGTTTCGTACGTTGAATAGCGTTTCGACTAGCGGATACAGTTCCTGATGGAGGAATGAGTCTGTCGGTAGTGTCTTCGCCGTAATCGGGTGGATGTTCGGGAGGAGGTCGTCTCGCCCGTCAATCCATACGCACGTCTCGCAGATAGAATTTTGCGGATTGGTGTCAGGGGACACCACCATAAAGTTCATTTCGCTTAATTGCGAGGGAACATTGTAGAGCTTGTCTTGCAAGTATCCACCGCCGCAGGCCAGCATACGAAGCAAGGTTAACTGACCAGTGACCTGATTCAGTGCACAGTTATCGATGGGTGAGAATACCGTGCCATGCAAGGAGTACATGACTGGTGTCTGAGGGCCGGTGCGGCGGTACCTGTCCGGCACATGGACAGTGTTAGTGATGCGTTGCCCAAGTAGCGGACTGTTGAAGGTCAGATGCAACACCTGTTGGTTACCATCCACCGGCGTCACTTGCACATCCCAGTCGGCGTACGGTTCTGGAAGCTCGTTTAGTGGCACCGTCATAGGGACTGTCATGGGTGGTGGTTGCGTTGCCGATGCCGAGTCGGGAGAAACCAACACGGAACCCGTGACAGCCAAGACACCAGCGATGAGACAAACAAACCCTCGGAAATTTAGTTTTTGCAACACGTTGAGTCCTTCCGCATTGGCCTGGCCAGGATGTGGACGCTGGCGGCGCCGGCGTCCAGGCCGGTGGCGACGCCGCCGAGCATTTGCGCGAGTCCGACCTGAGCGTTGGGTACTTGTTGGTCGCCGCAGCGACCGCGGAGTTGGTTGGTGATGTCGCCGATGACGCGGACGCCTGATGCTGCGAGGGGGTGTCCCAGAGACTGTAGGCCGCCGCTGGGGTTGACGGGGATTCGGCCGCCGAGTGCGGTAGCACCGGATCGCAGGAGGCCGACAGCGTCTCCTCGGGGACAGAGACCGAGGTCTTCGTAGTGGATGAGTTCCTCGCTGGCGAAAGCATCGTGGATCTCGAGCACGTCGAGGTCCTCGGGTCCGATGCCTGCTTGTTCGTAGGCTTCGCTTGCCGCGCGGGCACCGAGCTCGAAATTGGTGAGGTCGGCGCGATGGAAGGAATAACCCCCGGAGGTGAGTGAGGATCCGATGATCCGTACGGGGGTGTCGGTGTATCTGCGGGCGAAGTCGGCTGAGGTCATCACGACCGCTGCTGCACCGTCGGTGTTGGGGCAACACTGGAGGAGCGTGATGGGGTCGGCGATCATGCGTGAATGCAGCACTTCCTCGACGGTGAACTGCTTGCGGTACTGGGCCATCGGGTTGAGTGCGCCGTGGTCGTGGGCTTTGACGGAGATTCGGGCGAAGTCTTCGGGTGTAGCGCCGTGGGTTTCCATGAGACGCTGTGCCTGCAGGGCGAACAACACTGGCATGGTCAGACCGAGCTGACCGTCTAGGTCGTCTTTGTCTGGCGGGATGAGCTTGCCGGCGATGGGGCTGGTCGTCATCGATTCGACCCCGATGGCGATACCGACGTCGATGTAGCCTGCGGCGATGTCCTTGTAGAGACTGCGTACCGCCGTGGAGCCACCTGCGCAGGCGTTTTCCACGTTCACCATTTCGATGCGGGTGATACCGAGGTCCTTCAGGATGGTCTGGCTGGTAATCGTCGCATCGTAGACGCGTGATCCGAAGGCTGCCTGTAGCTCACTGGCGTCGATCCCAGCGTCGGTGATGGCGGCACGCGCGGCTGTTGCTCCCATTGCGGCGATGGTGCGTTCGGGGAACTTGCCGAACTCGCTTTGTCCTACTCCGAGGACGGCCACGTCACGCATGGAAATCCACCCTTCCTCAGGCCGGGTCCGGAACGAATCGATGGGCCACGATGTCTGTTCCGTCGTCTTGCCACATCGCAGCGATCTCAAGTTTCAGGGGCATGCCGGGTGTCAGTGGCGTGTCGTCGGCGGGCGCAAGCGGGGTGAAGATCCGTTGCCCGCCGGGCATCGTCACGTACCCGACTGTGTATCCGGCGGCGAAGTGTTCGCTGGGCATGTGCACGGTGGTCGAGCACAGCAGCTCAGCCCGGCCACCGAGGTCGATGGGCTTGAGAGCTTCTGCGCGGCAGGCCACGCAAAGGGTGGCCGGGGGGAAGGACACGTGGCCGCAGTGGTGGCAACGGCTGGCTAGCAGGGTGAAACCATCCGGGGTTTCCCGGAAGGTGTCCTCGCGGAGCGCGGTTTGGGTCGTCATGGGAGCAGTCTTGCCTCGTTGCTGGTATGGGTGGTGGGCGGCGTCGAGTCAGGTCGGACTGAGGATGGCGCCGGCATCGAGCCGGATGGTTCGACCGTTGTGCATGGGGTTACGCAGAATCTCCTCGATCAAGAGAGCGAATTCGGCTGCGTGACCCATTCGTTTCGGGAAGAGGCACTGGTCGATGATGCCGTCTTTCACCTGCTGGGGAACCTGAGAATAGATCGGGGTGTCGAACGCGCCCGGCGCGATGGTCATCACCCGGATACCGTGGGTGGACAGTTCCCGCGTCAGCGGCATGGTCAGTCCCACGAGTGCTCCCTTGGAGGCACTGTAGGTGACTTGTCCGGTCTGGCCTTCGAACGCGGCACCAGAAGACACGTTGATGATGACGCCACGCTCACCGTCCTCGGTGGGTACGTTGTTGGCCATGCTCGGCACGATGCTACGCATCATGTGGATCGGTCCATAAAGGTTGACCTTGATTCCTGTGTCGAAGACGTCCATGGGGATGGGACCCTTGCTGCCGAGCAGTTTGGCGGGGACGCCGACGGCCGCGGAATTGACGAGGAAGTGGATAGCGCCGTGAGTTTCCTGCACCTGTGCGACGGCGGCTTCCACCTGCCCCAGATCGCTGACATCGACCTGGATGTAGTGGTAGCGGTGGCCAAGTTCGGATTCCAGAGTGGCGCCACGGTCGGCGTTGGCGTCGAACGCGACGACAGCTGCTGCCCCTAGGTCGAGCAGGCGTCGACAGGTCGCCTCACCCAAGCCTGAGGCGCCACCGGACACCACGGCGACCGATCCCTCAATCTTCATGTGCGTTCTCCTTGGTCCGCGCTTGTGGGCGGTGGGTCGTGCTGGCGGTGGTTCAGCGGTCCATGACCTCGGGACCGATGGCGTGGCGGGCGATGATGAGTTTCTGGATTTGCGGGGTACCGTCGCCGATCTGAAACCCGGCCACGTCACGCAGGAGTGCCTGCAGCGGCAACTCTTCGGACCAGCCCAGGTGGCCGTGCAGCACGATGCAGTCCTGCACGGCTTGGAAAGCGACCTGGGGTGCCCACCATTTGAGCATCGCGGCGTCGACAGTGGATGGCCGGTCCTGCCCGGGGGCCTGCAGCGCCGATGCGGCGAGTGCCCGGATGGCACGCAGATACGTCAGATGCTCCGCGATCGGGAAGGTCACACCTTGGTAGTGGCTCAGCGGTTTGCCGAACGTGGTGCGGTTCTTGGCATGTTCGATCGTTAGGTCGATGGCTCGTTGGGCGATGCCGACTGCCATGAGGGCGATCAATGTGCGGGTGAGGTCGAACTCCTTCATGATCAGGGAAAAGCCCTCGCCGTCGTTCCCAAGCAGGTGAGACTCGGGCACGAAGACGGAGTCCAGGACGAGGGACCCGCGGCCCACCGGGCGAAATCCTGGATCCTCGAACCGCTGACGGGAGATGCCAGACTGGTCCATCGGCACAACGAAGGCGCTGATACGGTCCGACTCCGAGCTTCGGGCGACGACAATCGACACGGTGGCGTCGGGGGCCTGGGTGATTGACGTCTTCTCACCGGAGAGCTCCCAACCACCGTCTACTCTTGTCGCCTTGGTGGACAGGGCCTGTGCATCGGACCCGGTGTCTGGCTCGGTGAGTGCGATCGCCGCCACCACGTCGCCGTCCATGACTGGTTGCAACCAGCGTTCACGCACCTCTTGCGTGGCGAATCGTGTCAGCAAGTTGGCCGTCACGTTGGTAGCGAACACCTGGTAGCCACAGGCGTTGTCGGCGTAGCTGATCTCTTCGCAGGCGATGCCGAGAGCCTGCAGTCCGGCTCCTTGACCACCCATTTCCTCGGGGATGCACAGCCCGAGCAGCCCGTTCCGCCCAAGTGTGCGAAGCGTGTCGTACGGGTAGCACTCACTCTTGGCGCGTGAAAGATAGCCGTCCATGAATGTGTTCCGGGCAAGGGCTCGAACCGTCTCCCGGAAATCGTCGAGCTCAGTCTGGTCCGTCATTGATGTGTGGACTCCGGTTCGTCGGTTTCGGCGGAGCCGAATCGTGGCGTGCGTTTCTCCCGGAACGCTGCCAGCCCTTCGTTGACATCGCCGCTGTGCAAATGCTCGGCAGTGACCAGGTGTTCCAGTCGTAGTGCAGTAGCCAGCGGCTGCTGTAGACCATCGTCGATGGCTTGCTTGAACAGACGAAGGGCGCTCGGACTCCGGGTCGCGATCTGGGTGGCGAGCTCACCAGCTCGCTGGGCAAGCTGGTCGGCCGGGACGACCTCGTTGACCAGGCCCATCGGCTGGCACTGTGCCGCTGACAGCAGCATCCCGGTGAAGGCCAGGTATTTGCTGCGTGTGGGGCCGACCACCCGAGACAGGCGGCTCGCCCCGCCCCCGCCGGGCAGCAGGCCATAGTTGATGTGGCCATCACCCATCTGTGCCTCCTCGGAGGCGAGGACGATGTCGCAGTGCAGCACGAGCTCTATGCCGCCGGCCAAGGCGGTTCCGTTGACAGCGGCGATCACCGGCTTGGGTAACGCTGCGAGACGACCGAAGATGCGGGCAGCCTCGCGTTCAAACTGCAGCAATTGCTCCGGTTCCAGTTCACCGTCCGGGGTGAGCAACCCCTTGAGGTCGGCTCCTGCGCAGAAGGCGCGGCCAGTGGCGGTAATGACGACCGCCCGGACGGTCTCGTCATGCGCGATGTCGTCCGCGACGCCACCGAGGTCCGCGATCAGGTCCCGGTTCAACGCGTTCATGGCGTCCGGCCGGTTGAGGGTGATCCACGCTACCGCGTCGTGGTCCTCGCGTAGGACAGGTGCGTCTTCGTTCGTCGTCGGCTGGCTCATTGAGACACCCCCTGTTCGGCTGGCGTCTCGACTCCGGAGCCGATGGTCCTGAGTTGCTTCTTGTCGATCTTGCCTACTGCGGTCGTGGGTAGACTCTCGATGACGATGATGTCCTTGGGAGTCTGGTGGGGGCCTTTTGCCTCGCGGACGTGGGCCTTGAGGGCCTCGTGGTCGATGGTGACGCCCTCGCGTGAGACGACGTAGGCGGTGACCGCCTCGCCCCACTTGGGATGGGGCAGGCCGACGACTGCGACTGAGGCCACGTCAGGATGGCTGGCCATGGCGTCCTCGACTTCTTTGGGGTAGACGTTGAAGCCGCCGGTAATGATCATGTCTTTCTTGCGGTCTACGATGTGCAGGTAACCTATGGCGTCCCGGATGGCGATGTCCCCGGTGTGCAGCCAGCCGTCGCGCAACGTCTGCGCCGTGAGTTCGGGCATCTTCCAGTAGCCGGACATGACCGCGCGCGAGTGCACACACAACTCACCAGGAGTGCCGTCCGGGACCGGCTGATCGGAGTCGTCCAGAATGGTTACTTTGGTCCCGATCACCGGCCGACCGCACGAGGTGAGCAGGTCCGGGCGACCGTGCGGGTCATGCTCCTCGCGCAGGAGGCTGGTCGTCACACCGACGCATTCGGTCTGGCCGTACGCCTGCACGAACTTCGGTCCGAACCTTTCAAGGGCCTCGGCAAGGCGGGTCGGTGTGATGGGCGCCGCCCCATAACAGATCGTCTCCAGCGAGCTCACGTCGTACTCGTCTGGTTTGGTGTGATCGAGCAGGGCGTAGAGCATCGTGGGGACCATAAAGGTGAAGTTGATCTGCTCCTGTTCGATCGCTTCCAAGTATGCCTGTGGCTGGAAACTCTGCTGCAGCACGGCCGTGCCACCGCGCGCCAACGTGGAAAACAGCGGCAGCACGCTGGCGTGGGTGATCGGTGGGGCCACGAGATAGCGAGGCGCGGTCGGGATCTGCCAGCTTGCCAGGGTCGCATTGGTCAGTTCCACCATCGCACGGTGCGGCAGCATGGCGCCCTTGGGCTTGCCGGTCGTGCCGCCGGTGTACTGGAGCCAGGCGATGTCCTCTTCGGCTGCCGGGCCAGGCTCGAGCGCCCGAGGCTGGTGCTCGGCCATGAGGTCGAAGAGATTGCTGCCGACATCGGCCTCGCCGAACACAAGCAGATGCTTCACGGTACGGGAGCTCTCCACGATCTGCTGGCCGGCCGCGGCAAACAGCGGATGCACGACGAGGACTTTTAGCTCGGCTTCGTCGCAGATCGCCACGTGATCATCGACTGAGCCCATGGAGTGCAGACCGGTATAGCGCGCCCCAAGCAGGTACGTCGCTGCCTGGGCGAGCCAGACCTCGGGCAAGTTGACGCTCAGTGCGCCGACGCCGTCGCGACGGGCGACACCCAGACCGGCCAACACCTGTTGGATGCGGCTCATCGACGCAGCGGCCTCGGAGAACGTCATCCGTTGCTCACCCAGGACGAACGCCTCCTTGTCGCAGAACCGGTCGAAAACCTCGACGATGAGATCGCTATACGTAGCGCCGCTGGCGAAGGCGTCGGAGAGCTGGGGGTTCATCGGGCCACCTCCACTTCCGAAAACTTAACTGATTAATTAGCATTGAATCCGTCCGCACAGCCCATGTCAACCCTCGGAGGTAAGCCGCCGTGAACGACATCGACGGGCCCGCAACGGAGCCCGACCTGGTTTACGCTGAGGAACTGGCCCAGCAGGTGGGCATCACCCATCAGCTGGGGGACTACCTCGTGACCGAGGAAGAGATCCGCGCCTTCGCACGGCAGTGGGACCCGTTACCCCTGCACATCGGCGACGGGGGACACTTCGGGAGCGTCGTCGCCAGCGGTGTCCACACCTTCGCCATGTTCCAGCGGCTCGCCGTGGCAGCGGTGTATTCCCGCTGGGCCGTTCTGGCCGGGCGCGGGCTCCGCGAAATGCACCTGCCGTCTCCGGTCTTCCCTGGCGACGTGCTCACCGGCGCGGTCCGCGTGGTCGCGGTGGAACCGCCGCGAAAGAACCGAGTCAGAGTCGAGCTCGAGGGGAGCCTGGAGAACCAGCGGGGGCAAACAGTGTTTACGGTCGCACTCGACAGCTATGTCCACTGCCGCCCCGCAAGCGAGCCCGGTCGTGCTCAGGTTGCCACTGAGTAAACTGGAGTAGAGCTGGACCGGGCCAGCACACTGGAAGGAGAAGGCGTGCCCAGACACAAGGCCACGCGCACTGAGAAGATCGTCGCGGTAGCGGCCGAGGTGTTCGAGGCCAACGGATACCGCAACACCACGATCGACGACATCTGCCAAGCGGCGGGGATCTCCCGGCCGACCATCTACAACTACATCGAGAGCAAGCCGTGGTTGCTGAAACAGATGGTCGCCATGGCCACCGACGAGCTCACCGTCGAGCTGCGGAAGGTGTTGGACACACCATCCTCACCGGCAGAAAAGTTACGTGCGCTGGTGCGGCTACACATCGAATCGGCCACCCGCAACCGCATCTACTACGCCACCGTACTGAGCGAGCTCTCCGAGTTGCCCGACGACGCACGGCGCTCCTACCGTGAGTGGTCCCGAAAGGTCACCTACGACTTCGCCCGGCTCATCGACGAACACCTCGACAGCCAGGGCCTCGAGCGCCGGATGGAGACTGGGGTCCTGGCCAACCTGATACTGACCACGTTCACCTCGCTGTATCGATGGTATGACCCGAGCGGGCCCACCACCCCAAATGAGTTGGCTAAGGACATGCTGGTGCTTCTCAGCGGAGCGCTACCAGGCCTGGATCAGCCCGAATGACATCGTGCACCGTCACTGAGTCATGGCCCCCGCTACTAGCCGAGGGATTTCGCGGGTGTTCGAGCGACACTGGGGGCTCAATGCACGGAAGTGCCTGTTCAGCGCGGGAGACTTGGCTTGTCGAAGGTCAATATCCACCGTGTTGAAAGGCACTCCGCTGGTGAAGCGTAACCCGGTTCCCTCGTTGATTCTCGATCCTGGTCGCAAGTCGCATGCGGGGACCACCACCTCGGCGGGCAGGTCCATCCGCAAGGGGCGGTCCGCGAACTGCACGGTGACAGAGTCCGTTTCGACCTCGGTGACCGTGCCGGTCTCGCCGGACACCGCCCACAGGACGGTGTCCGGTGCGGAGCTGATGGTGACGCGGTCACCCTCGGCATGTGTGTGGCACATTCGTAGCGCCTCCTCTCGATTGGTAGGGGGTTGGTGACCGGGTGAGGCGCGGGGATGCTTGGCGGCTCGTCCGCGCCCCACCCGGCGGTCAGGTAAGTGCAATGCCGAATCGGCGCACACTGAGCGCGATCGCGCGCTGGTCAGCACGCCCGCCGTGGCGGGGAACGAGGTCCAGCACCGTGCTGTACGCGAGGTCACCGGATTCCCACGCATGCACCACCGCGTTTCCCACCCGCTCAGCCGCAGCCGGATGGATCACCCGGTGCTTGGCCAGTTCGCGGCCAACGCGCCCTCCAGTGGGTTTTGCGGGCCGCTCATAACGCCCACCCCGCAATCTGGGCGCACTCCGTGCAGTAGGGCGCGTCCTCCGGCGCCCCCTCCTCGGCGGCCAACCGGTACCCGCACAGCGTGTCCACCGGACCGACCGGCTCGCTCCACGGGAAAAACTTGTCGTTGATATGTAGGACCTCAGTCATGGAGTTCTCCTAACGCACCTGTTGTCCGCATTCGGCGCAGTAGAAGTGCCCGTCCCCACCGGCGGTGGCGTACGGATGGCTGCCGCCGGTACCCGTGCACGTCACGCGCTCACCCCCTGGAACGCGGGCGTGAACGAACGCAGCACGCCCACGGCCTCGGCCAAATCGGTCAGGTCATCGTCGGCGCGGGTAGATAGCATGAAACCGCTCCCCTTTCGAGGTTGGAGATGACAGGCCCCGGCCAGCGCATGGCCTGAACAACCGCGCTGGCCGGGGCGTCGTATGAGTGCGGTCCGAGCGGACCCGGACACCCCACGCACCCCCAGCCACGGGTCGTGCACACCCCGACCACGTCGGAAACGCCGTTGCCAGCCACGGTCCCCGCGTTGACGTCTCCGGACTGGCTGACCCCGTTCAGATCACCGGCCACCCCGGCAGCGTTGAGGTCACCGACGAGGTGGTCGAGCTGCAGGTCGTTACCCGACAGAACGGGGTTCATCGACCCAGAGACGTCCTGGCTGTGCGAATCCTCGGTCAAGGAGTTTTCGGTGTTGCTAGCCTCAGCGGGACGCAGCATCTCGTCAACGTCTCCCAGCGGGGAAAAGATTTCGGGTGTGGGCGTGTTCAACTCCATATCGTGTTGGCCACTTCTCGGGTGTGGCACGAGAAGCGGCAGCGCCGCGTGATCGGCAGAACTCCCGACGATCGTGCTCACCCGCGGCCCCAGTGCTTGCAGACGCGAGTCCACGACATCGACCGGGGCGAATCGAGCAGGAATGACGCGGCGTGGACAAGCTCAGGCACGGGCAGGTCCGTAAAGCCGGCCTCATCAAGACATCGGCGCGGGTCGGCGTCGAACGCCGCTCGGGCGCCCGAATCCATGACGAGTCGGCGCAGGAAGTCGTACACAGTAAGCACGGGCTACCGCCGCATAGTGATCGCGATCAGAGACCGAGAATGCCCAGCCCCAGCAGATCGTCGTCTTACATTTCCTAGCACAGGGGCACTACGACGAAACCAAGGCCTTCCACCAGCCCGCTGCTGCGCCCACAGAACCGGTCGCCGCTTGACAGCTAGGAAGACCGGAGGTGTTCGTCGTGGCTCCTGTTCCAGGGGCTCCTGGTCCCAGGTCCGGCATTGCCCCCAGTCGAGTGCATGGTCCGGGCTCATCCCACATGTGTGCTCACGACGGGTGGCGGTTCCGAACGCGCCCCACGCTTGCTCCGATCCCCTCGCAGTCAGGACTGTTTGTGATCGTGTGGTTGGTGTTGGGTGAGCATGGTTTGGAGGTCGGTATCGCGGCTGTGCGCGGCGAAGTGGTCGTGATCGACGATGAGGAACAGGGCCGTGGCGGTGAACCGGGTGATGCGGTCGTGGCCGGTGCCGGTGGCTTCCAGGTGGAGCTGCCTGCCCTGCTGGTGTTGCAGGCGCGCGGTGATGCGGTGGGGTTGGTCGAGGGGCACGGGCGCCAGGTAGTCGACGGTCAAGGTGCGTGTGACCGCGATCTCTTGTACGAGGTAGAGGACGAACCCGAACAGGTCGTCGCAGGCCATCGAGATTGCCCCGCCATGGGCCAGGCCCGGGGCGCCGCGATGGCGTGTGTCGAAAGTGATATCGGTGAATACGGCGTCACCATCGCGGTAGACGGCCAAGCACAGCCCGGCCGGGTTGTCCGGACCACAGCCCAGACACTGTGAATGGTGCGGTGGCAGCGGGGTGAGTGCGGGATCAGTCATCGGGTGTTCGCCTTTCGAGTGCAAGATCAGCCGGTGGCGTCGGGGGCCTACCGGCTCTCCGGGTGGTGGCGGCGAACTGAGCGGCGACGACCTCGATGATGTCCTGGCGGCTGACCGGGAGCTCGCCGGTGAGCCAGGCCATGAGCAGTTCGGCGAGGCCGCCGGTGAGTAAGAGCCCGGCGATCTGGTCATGCGGTGGTGACAGCGCGTCGGCGCCGTGCAGGGCGCGGGCTTGGGAGGCGATCAACTGGGCGAACTCGTGCAGGAGTTCGTGTCGGCGGGCGCGCAACGGGTCGGCGACGGCGGATTCCAGCATGGCCACGCGGCCGATACGCGGATCGTCGGTGACCAGGTCGACGAACGCGGTAATCGCCGCTGTGGCTTTCGTGTACGGGTCACCGTCGGTGGCGGCCAGCGCGCGCAACCCGAGATCGCGGACCTGCGCCGCGATCCGGTCCAGCACCGCCAGCAGCAACTCATCACGGTGAGCGAAACTCTCGTAGAAGTAGCGCTCGGTCAGTCCTGCCCGCGAGCAGACGGCGGTCATCGTGGTCTGCTGCCATCCGTGGGTGCCCAACAGATCGAGCCCGGCCTCCAACAGTTGTTCACGCCGCTGCTCACGCCGCTGCTGGGCACTGACACCCCGATAGCTGCGTTTCGGCTCCGCCACAGACCCATCTTGACATACATGCCTGTCAGAAATCATTCTGACCGTAGTTACTGTCAGAATTTGAGTGGTCCATAGCGGAGGCGATACCCGTGGGCACAACGCAGGGCTCCGACAGCGCCCGGGCGGGCCACCGCGCCCTGCCCTGCTCGCTCACGCGGTTGGCATCACGCCTGCCGGAGGTGATCGATGATGGCAACCGCTTCTGACTCCGCGACCGGTACCGCCGAACCGGGGACTGGGCGCACCCGGTGGCGTCGGTTTGCTGGATTGCTGACACCGGTGCTACTGGCCGTCGCGTTGATGTTCGTCGGGGTGCTGACCGGGTCACTACCGATCTCGGTCGCAGCCGAGGGCCTAATGCTTCAGAACACGAACACCCTCACGGCCGAAGGCCCCGAGATCCGGATCAAGCCGGTGGGCACTCGTCGTGTGGGTGGTGGTCAGCGGTGACCGTCGAGCGGAACAACACTGGAACGCCTCGGCGGAGCCGGGCGCTGTGGCTTCAGAGCACGTGTGTTGCTCTGGTCTGCCTCGGCGCGGCCTACGCCTCGTATCGGCATGGGCGTGAGTTTGCGCTGCGGTTCGGCGCGGATGAGATCATGGCCGCGATCTGGCCGCTGATCGTGGACGGCATGGTGCTCACGGCCACCGTCGAGCTGTGGAAAACCGGACATGGCCACCGCGACAGCGGCCGGTGGTCGGCTTGGGCTGCCTTCTTGTTCGGAGTCACCTTGTCGTTGTGCGCCAATGTGGCCGCTGCCCCGGAGCTGAGCGTGTTCGCGGTCACCGTGGCCGCGTGTCCGCCGCTGGCGTTGCTGCTGTCGGTCGAGTTGCTGAACCGGGCGCTCAAGCGCCACCGCGCCGAGACCGCCAGCGAGACCAGTACCGAGACCAGCGAGACGGGGAGCGAGACCGCGTCGCCAGTCCGGCTCGCGGTGGTCTCGGGCGAGTCCCGCTCGATGGAGCAGCCGACGGCGGAGCAGAGAATGTGGGCGTATCACCAGACGGAGCGTGCCAAGGGCCGCACGCCGACCGGCGCGGAGCTGGATCGCGTGGCGGGAACGAACAATTACGGGCGTCGGGTGCTGCGCCGGTGGCGTCAGGCTGGGTGGATCGCTGAGAACGGCACGCCGCCGGGCGGGCGGGCGAATGTGGGGGCCGTTGGGGACTCCCAGCCGGTTCCTGCGCTCGCGGCAGGCGCGTGAGGGCGCCCGCTCCGGGCGCTCCGAGAGGCGACCCCGCTGGGCTATATGTTCTGCACGCCTGCCCAGGTGGCTAGTCGTGCGACCGGATCGGCTCGGCGGCGGGCGCGGGCGAGGGTGCGAATGGTTTCGTGGACCATTGGGTGGTATTTGGCCTGCTGTGGCGCGGTTTCCTTGGCCTTGTACAGGCTGCGGGTGGCTTTGTCGTGGTCGCCGTGCAGCAGGAAGCCGCGCGCTACGTCGATCCAGTGGTGTCCGGCGCGTTCGCGCTGGGTGTGCGGCGGAATGTCGAACCGTTCGGCGCGCTTGACGGCCTCGGTGCCGTTCATCGCCTCGACCGCGAGACCGACAGACCAGATGTTGACGTTGGTCGGGCCGAAGCACAGGCGGTAGTCGTCGCGGTCGCTGCCGAGGCGCTGGGCTGCCTCGTTGGCTTCGTTCCAGTGGTCGTCTGCGGTCGCCAAGTCGCCGGAGCGGGCGGCGGCGAGTCCTGACTTGAGGTGCAGGTTTCCCCACACAGCGATGGCGGGCGCGTCGCTGCCTCGAATGCGGTCGGCGATGCGTGCCCGGCTCTGGTCGAGCAGGCGCAGGGCGCTGTTCCAGTCGGCCGCGCCGATCATTTCGCCCGCGCGCTGGTAGTGCCCGACCAGCACGGCCAGCTCGTCGCCGCTTTGTTCGGCGGCCCACTCGTAGCGGTCCACGGCCAGCGAGGCGAGATCGATGTAGCCGAGCTTGTAGGCGGCCTGGCTGGCCGCATAGTACGCCTCCGCCAACAGCCAGTACGCGCGCTCCTGCTCGGCGTCGGTGCAGCTCCAGACCTTCGCGCGCAGTTCGGAGAGCAGGCCAGGTAGTTCCGCCCCGAGGGCGTCCAGGTTGACGGCGTGCCGGTGCTGGGAAGCCTGCGCGACAGCGGCTGTCAGCTCGTCCATCGAACGCGGACGGATGGCCTCGTCGGGTGGAATGGAGTAGGCGGCCAGCTCGCGGCGCAGCGGCGGGATCGTGGCGTGTATCCGGTGTTCGGCGCGGCTGCTGCGGTGCTCGAACGGCTGGCCCAGCAGGTCGGCAACCCCAGTGTTGAGCGCTCGCGCGACGGCGGAGACGAACGCGGGCGAGGCAGGAGCCCGCCCCTGCTCGACCTTGCGCACGAGCGAGGCGGACACGTTCGCCCGTTGGGACAGCTGGTTCTGCGTCAGCCCAGCGAGCTTGCGCGCCTCGGCAACCCGCTGTGCTACACCGCCTTCTGGCTGGTCCATGCGCGCGACCTCCATCCCTCGGTCGTGTCCTGCACACGATGCTACGGAGTCAGTCCACCGCCGTTGGCCATGATCTCCGATCTTGTCACCTCTTTGTCACTTTGCGCAGGACCGTACCCATAGCGTCACCACCGTACGCCGGAAGATCACAAGTACGGAGGGCGCGATGACCACGGCGAAGCGGCCCAGTACACGGCGGCCTACCAGGCGGAATGTCGGCTGCACCGACGGGCTCCAGCGTCCCAGGACGGTATCCCTCTACACCGAGCGTGAGGGCGAGCGCGTGGTGCTGCTGGCCCCGCCCGGCGAAGCCGCGCTGATGACTCCCGCCGCTGCTCGCGAGCTGGCGAGTCACCTGGACGAGCAGGCCCGAACGATTGAGACGCGACGGCACGCACGGGTGCTGCCGTTCCCGTGCCGCTGAACCCGCTCGACCGGGGCGCACCCCCGAACGGCCCGGCCGAGTACCAGCGGCGGCGGCCCTGTCGCCGGCCCCGACCTCCGACAGGGCCGCCGCCTTCCACCAGGAAGCGATACAGCGATGACACCACCAGTTACCAGCGAGGAAACGCCCCACATCACGGCGATCGAGCGCAGCATGAACGTCGGGTTCCGATTCGTGAACCTGCGCGCTCCCGATGGCGGTGCGGTGGAGGCGATCTACGCCGAGCGCTGGACGCCGCAGGGTGCGGTGGAGACCTACACGCTGCGAGGGATGACCGAAGCGATCGCGGCCCGGTTCCGCGCCGAGGACTACCCGGAGGGAGACCCGCTGTGGGAAACGACCGGCACGGTCGCCGAGGTCATCACCGCGCTCCTGGAACTGCCTCCCCACGGTGCGCCCGGAGCACCAAGCACGGCCCGGCACGCCTCCAGTTCCCTCTGGGTGCCTGGTGCCCGGTGAAAGCGGCCATGAGTCCGCTGTCCCCGCAGGCTGCCGAAGACTTGGGCCGACGCCTGCACGCCGAAGGCTTCCAGCCGCTCCCCGATGCCGACGACGGCACGTTGAGCGGCACCCGGCTATGGCGGGTGCGCGCCGGATACGTCGAGTACCTGGCGCTGCGGCCCAACGGCTTGGCCCACGCCGTACGCGCCGAAGCGCGGTTCGACTACCGCCACCCCACCGAGCACGGCCGCATCGTGGAGCACGGATCCGGCTACGCGGTCAACGCCCTGGACTGGCTGTTGACCACCAGCAACCCCCACACCAGCTCGTGGCGGCGGCCCTACGTCGCCGCGCCGCCCGGCTGGCCCACGGATGACGCGGACGGTCGCTGACCAGCACGCCGTCCGCACACCCAGGACTCCGAGTGGCACTTGCCCGCAACGATGCGCGCATTCACCCACCGCCACTCGGTTCACGAGGGGGCGGGGAAGAAGGACTTCCCCGCCCCTTCCGTGCTGCGGTCTCCGCCTAGTAGCGCAGGGACGGACGCCACCCGTCGTCGGCTGCGGTGAACGCCACGGTGGCGGCGTCGTATCCGGGCTGGCCCGCCCGCTCCCAGGCATCGCGGATGCCGCGCAGGGTGGCCAGCGCTGCCGCTGTGCCGCACGCGGCCACCGAGCCGTCGCGCAGTACCAGCACGGCGCTGTCACTGGTGGTGAAGCCGAAGCCTTGCCCGGTGCCGGTGCTGGCGCTGATCGGCGTGCCGTCGCTGAGGGTTCCCAGCATGTAGGCGGTGAACTCCCGCCAGCAGGCGGGATCGATCCATTCCGGTTGTGGTTCGGCGGCGGCGAGCTGGCGCGTGATCGCGTCCGCCTGCTCAGGCGGGACGCTGTGGCCGCTGATGCTGATCCACGCGCGCTCGCCCGCCTCGGTAGTGACGATGCTGTCCACGTAGCGCAACGGCTGACCGAAGTCAGTCACCGGTTCGGGAGTCATCTCGATGAAGCTGCCCGGCTGGGCGCTGGCCTCGGCGGGCTTGCCGTGCTCGATCCGGCACCGGATGACCGCGTGCGCGTTCGCGATATCGGCGATCTTGACCGGGGTCACGATGACCGCG
The DNA here is from genome assembly GCF_001942305.1 of Saccharomonospora sp. CUA-673. GTDB lineage: Bacteria > Actinomycetota > Actinomycetes > Mycobacteriales > Pseudonocardiaceae > Prauserella. The sequence continues at coordinate 67,813 of NZ_MKKE01000044.1, forward strand.
CGGTGAGCGGATTGCCGCACCCAGGGTTCCGGCAGGACATGCGGGGTGGTCCATCCGATGATGCGATCGTATGGAGCCCCGTTTTCCCGCCCCGTGGTGCCGTCGGCGTGGTGAATCTCGACGTGAGTATTTCCGGATTTCTTGTGCAAATCGGCGGCGCGGGTAACCAATTCTTGGTCTACGTCCACCGAGACCACATACCCTGATGCGCCGACTTTTTCCGCGAGCACGGCGGCGGTGTATCCGGTACCGGTGCCGATCTCCAACACGCGCATTCCCGGCTCAATATCGGCCAGCGCAACCATGTCCGCGATCCTGGCAGGGCTACTGCTTTGGGGAATGGTCTCACCGGTGTGGGCGTCGGTGGTCCAGTATTCGTAGTCAATCGCGGTGGTCACTGCGTGGTTTCTCCTGTCTGGTCGGACGGTACGGTCAGAATCGTGCGGTAGGTGGGCATAGTGTCACTCTCAGCGATCGGGACTCCGGCCGTGTCAGCGAGCCAGGCGTGCATGGCGATCGGGGGAGTCTGCCGCACGCCCAGGCACCAGGTCACCCGGCGGCGACGTGCTGCGAGCAGGACCAACCCAGCGAGTGAACGTTCCAAGCACGCGATCCGGAAGGGCAGCCAGGCCGCTGCCGCGTCGACCGCGTGCAGCGCTCGCGCCGCCTCGCCTCGGGTGGCTTGGCGCCCGCCGCTGATGCGGCGGATGAACCCCGTGACCCGGCCGAACGGCAGCGAGGTCACAGCGACCCGCACCATCGTGACCACGAGGGCTGCGGCGAGGGTGCGGACACGTCCAGGCCGGATCGTTGTCGGCGGCGAGGCCATCGGCGTACTCATGACTGCCACCGGATGAGCTGGGCGTCGTGCAGCGTGCCCGCCAGCATGGCCAGGTCAGACCGGGCTCGCTCACCGGGGATGCCGTATCGGTTCGCGACGGCCTCGGCAACCTGATCCGCATCACCGTCCGATTCCACGATCGCGGTCCACATCGCCGCCGCTGTCGGATTCGCGCGGAACACTTTTCCTGTGGGCGAGACCGCGAAGAGGGAACCGTCATCGAGGATGGTTGTGTGCACGCCGGGTTCGGCGGTGATTCGCATGTTACGACCTTTCCGCTGTGTCCCTGTCTTCGTTGGCGCGCAGCCATAATTCCGTGCCGATCACCGCATCGAATGCGGCCAGCCGGATGCTCTGCCCGTTGACCCCACGGTCCAGCGCGGATATCAGTGTGTATCGATCGAGAATCCCGGCTTCGGCGAGTCGCGAGTTGTGGATCAGCTCGCGCAACGTGTCGGCGTTGGCTCGCAATCCCTGATACGCGGAAGTCGTGTAGTCGCCTTTTGTCCGTCGTTCGAGCACGCTTGCCGGGACGGTGCCGTTCATCGCGTGCCGAAGCAGCGGCTTGGCCTGCTCAGGCGTGGTCCGCTGCCACGCGGGCACCGACCAGCACGCGCGGACCACGCCGTCATCCAGGTACGGGGCGTGATGGTTGACCGACCACTGTGCGGCCACGTCGGCGTCCAAGCGCTGCTGTCGCGCGAAGGCGTTCAGCGCGAGGAAGGCCGACGAGTCCCCGATGCCCATCCGGCCCGGCACGCTCGCGTGCGTGTGGGTGTCGGCGTGCGTGCGCAACATGCGCGCCACGGCGGCGCGTCCCTCGTGGGTTGCCCACTCGGCCGCCGCGCCGACCTGGAACCAGGAGACCAGCCCCGCCCATCCACGCCCGGCTCGTGTACCCGTGATGAGCTGGTCAGCGGCGACACAGCACGCCTGCCCGTAGCTGGTGCCACGCAACGCCACGGCCGCGCGGAGCAGGGCATGCGGCGCTTGGTGGCGCAGCCGCGCCCATCCGACGGCGTGTCGCCACAGCGTCCGCGCCTGCCGAGGTGAGGCCAGATCGGCGAGATAGGCCGGGGTCGCCAGCAGCACACCATCCCCACCATCGCCGGACAGGTGCACATCGGAGCCCTCGGCGCGGACCTGCTGCATCCACCAGCGCTCCCGCGCACTGGTCGTCGCGCCGAGCCACGGTTCGTCGGTGCGCGGCACACGGTTCAGCTCCGCGTACGGCAGCAGCGCCGGAGGCTCGGCGACAACGTGATGCCGCAGGCCGGGCACCTCCCGTGCTGCTCGGGCCGCCACGTCGGCGTCGTCCACGCCCTCGGTAGCGACCGTCAACGCGGGCAATTCATCCACCAGACGCGAAGCCAGGACCGCGAGCGTGGACGAGTCCAAGCCCCCGGACAAGTCCGCGGTCGGACGGCCCGCGGTGCAGACGCGGCTGCGCACTGCGCAATCCAGCGCCTCGGACAAGGCCGGGGCGCTGTCTTCCACGGTTCGCGCTCGCGCGGGCAGCACCACCCGGCACGCCTGCGTGGTCCCACCGTCGCTGGCGACCCGCATCGTCCAGCCCGGCCGGAGCGCATTCACGCCCTGCCACGGAGTCCCCGTCCACCACACGTCCGCTGCCCCCGGCACCAGCAAGTGCGCCGCCAACCAGTCCCAGTCCAGCCCAGCACTCCCAGCCAGCGGGCGCGCGTGCGATCCCGCCACGAGACCATCGCGGGACGCACGCGGGTAGTACACCGGGCGCTGACCAGCCAAATCGCCCGTGATCAGCAACTCATCGCCCCGCGCCGCGAGTGCGACGCGGCTGCCGTCGACACGCTGCAAGGCGTCTACCTGGCCAGCGGCAATCTCACGCGCTACCCGGCGCAGCTCCGCATCGTTCGCCGGACAGGAGCCGAGTAACACCAGGTCACATCCAGCAACGCTCACACGCCGTACTCCGTGACCGGGTGCGACCCGGCCGTGCCACAGTCGCCACTGCCTAGCGATGGTCAGGCACGGCCGGTCGCACTCAGGCAGGGAATACTCGTGCGAGCCGAGTATCCACCACATGCCGCCGCTCAGTAGTACCAGCGCTTGCGGTCAGCGGTGTCATCGAACGACGTGCCATTGGTCAGCGTGGCCACGTCGCCAACCTCGTCCAGCACGGGCGTCTCGTACTGCGGTGGCGCGCCCACGGAACCAGCATCACGCGGGTACTCCACGATCTCGCCATCCATCGCGGACTTTCCTTCCCGCGCGCATTCACCCGCGTGCGACCCTGCCCGCCTCCGAACACGCCGCGCAAGATCAGTCCCCCAGATGGCCGCAAGCCGCCGAAGCCCTGCGGACCCACGGCAATTCGGCGGTCAACTCCGTGGGCAACTGCGTAGTCAACTTATGAGTTGCCCGCCGAGTTGCCGCCAGCAACGGAACAGCATCCCTGGTCACAGCGCAACAGCGGCGGGGCGCTCGTCCTCCAACTTCCTGAGAACAACTACCCCCTTACGGCCAAAGGCACTGAGAGCGGACAAGCAGCACGAAGCCGAAGCCCCACGCAGACACGGGCGCATCCGGGCTCGACACCTCCCGACCTGTCCGCAGTTCGACCAACACGGCGAGCTGCACCACCGGACTGACCCGTCCGCGTGAATGTGGCGGGCTGGGTGTCCAAAATCGGCCCGATTTTCGGCCTTCTTGGAGTGCGAGAGTTCCTGGCACACTGAGGAGGTCCGTTGATCACAATCACCGCCTGACGACAGACACCACCAGGGGCGTGTACGGATTTCGGACGCGCCCCAGTCCCCGGGCTCGTGGAGATAGTTCGGCAACACCGGTATTCGTTTAGATTCGGATGCAGACGTTCTTGGTCTGGGTGTAAAGTTCGGCTCCGGCGCGTCCGCCTTCGCGTCCGTGGCCGCTTTCCTTGTAGCCGCCGAAGGGTGCTTCGTGCCAGAGTGCGTTATAGGTGTTGACCCAAACGGTGCCGGTTTGCAGACCGTGGGCAACACGGTGGGCGCGGGCCAGGTCGGTGGTCCACACGCCGGCCGCCAAGCCATAGTTGACGTCGTTGGCGAGGGTGAGCGCCTGCGCCTCGTCGGCGAAACGTGTGATTGCCACCACAGGACCGAAGATCTCTTCCTGCGCGAGGCGCGAGTGCGGCTGGACTTCGGTGAACACCGTCGGGGGGAAGAAATAGCCACGATCGGCGCCGGGCGCACCGCCTAGCGCCAGCGTGGCGCCCTCCTGCTGTCCAAGCGTGACGTAGTGGCTGACCCGCGCGAATTGTTCCTGGGACACGAGCGAGCCCAGACGAGTGTTCTTGTCCAGTGGGTCCCCAGGTTGTAGGTCTCTGAGCGCCGCGAGGAACGCGTCCATGAATTGATCATAAATGCTATCCTGCACCAAGACCCTGGATCCCGCGGTGCACATCTCTCCTTGATTGTAGTAAATACCTGTCGCGACGCCGCGCACCGCGCGTTGGAGATCGGCATCGTCGAATACGAGGTTGGGCGATTTGCCTCCGAGCTCGAGGGAGATCCGCTTGAGGGTATCCGCCGCAGTGCGCATGATGGATTTACCGACTGCGGTCGATCCGGTGAACGTGATCTTGTCGATTCCTGGGTGAGCCACGAGGGCTGCGCCCGTCGCGGCGAAGCCGGGCAATACGTTGACCACACCCGGTGGCACGTCGAGTTCGGAAAGAATGTCAGCCAGCGCCATGGCGGTCAGCGGCGTCTGCTCGGCGGGTTTGAGGAGCACGGTGTTGCCCGTCGCCAAGGCTGGGGCGATTTTCGCTGCGGCCATCTGCAAGGGAAAATTCCAGGGCACGATCGCACCCACCACTCCCAGTGGCTCATGGCGCGTGTAGTCGACATAGCTCGACGGTATCGGGAGCACCTCGCCCGTGATCTTGTTGCTCCAGCCGGCATAATACTCGAATGCGCCGGCCGCATGGGGAATGTCACCGTGTAGCGCCTCAGTGTACGGTTTTCCCGTATCCAATGATTCCAGCAGGGCCAGATACTCGCCGCGTTCTCGGATCGTCTGGCCGATGCGCCACAGCAACCGTCCGCGGTCGGCTGGCGACATCCGCCCCCAGGACTTGCCGTTCAGCGCCTCCCGGGCAGCATGCACCGCGTGGTCGACATCCGCTTCGCCGGCGATGGCCACCTCCCCCAAAGGTACTTGGCGGGCAGGATCCTCGTTGGTGTAGTACTCACCCTGGGCCGGGTCGCGCCACTGGCCGCCAATAAAGTTCTTGCTGCAATCGGGCTTTTGCGCTTCTACATCCATTTTGTCATGCCTCTTCTGTGGGATAGCAGCGTTTTGCGTCGGTACGCGGACCGCAGCAACGAGCGGTGTTTCCTGACTGGGTGGCCTGGTGCGACCGTGTGGTCACCGTGGTCGCGTGGCTATCGTCGGCGCATGGACACATTTGGGGGGCGCGCTCTGTTTGTACCGCCGTGTCCCAGCTGAGTTCCGGCGGACCGGTTTCGATCCGGAAGGTGTGCGCGGTGGCACGGGCTAGCTCAGGGTCCTGGGCCGCTATACGGGCGAGTGCGAACGCCCGGGCTTCGACGGTGTCGTCGTCGACCGCTTCCCAGGCGAGTCCCAGCCGGGCTGCGTGGTTGCCGTCGATCTCGGCCCCGCATAGGGTCATCGCTGCGGCGGTCTCCCGGCCGGCGAGTCGGGACAGGAGCACGAAGTGGCCGCCTCCCGGGTGCAGACCGATCCGCTGGAAGCCTGACATCAGGCGGGCGTCGCGGGCGATGACGCGGAGGTCGGTGGCCAGTGCGAGGTTGAGCCCTGCGCCGACGGCCGCGCCTCGGACGGCGGCGATGGTGACTGCCTGGACCGCCCCTACTCGCGTGAATGAGGAATAGATCGCGGATAGGTCGGCGTAGGCGTGTTCTTCGGCGGGGTCAGATCCGGTGTTGCTGAGCGTGTTGGTGTCGGCGCCCGCGCAGAACGTGGTGCCCGCTCCGCGGATCACCAGCGCACCGATTGACGTGTCAGCATCCGCGCGATCGAGAGCATCGACGAGTTCGCGGGACATCTCGGGGGTGAGGGCGTTGCGCCGTTGTGGCGCGGCCAGGGTGAGGGTGGCCACGCCGTCGTCGACTGCGAGCTCGATCTCCACGGTGACTCCGTTTCATGATTGGTCACATGCTGGTGATGCTTGGCCACAGTTGATCGGCGCCACCCGCGAGCACCGTGTGGCCCAGCTCCTGGGCCCAGTGCTCGGCGGAGCCGCACTCCTCGCGCCAGGACCACACCCTGCGGGTCAGGTGGTGCAGGTGGTGTTCCTGGGTGAATCCGATCGCTCCGTGTAGCTGGTGCGCGATCCGCGCGGCCGGGCCGGCTGCGGTGCTGGTTCGTGCCTTGGCTGCGGCGATGGCCGGTGCTGCGGTGTTCGGGTCGGCGGCCACGGCGGTGACTGCGGCCCGGGCGGCGGCGTCTGCGGCGGCCGCTAGGGCAGCCAGCTCCGCAGCCCGGTGGGCCACGGCCTGGAAGCGTCCGATGGGCCGGCCGAACTGCTCCCGCTCACCGGCGTAGCGCACGGTCAGTTCCAGCAGTGTCTGCAGGGCACCGGCGAGCTGGACCGCGCGGGCCAGCGCCCCCATCCGTCGTATGTGCATGGCGGTGTGGGGCGGCGCTTGGCGGACGTCTGTGCCGGGTATCCGAACTTCGTCGGCAGTGAGGTCGTCGCGGGGTTCGCCGGCCAGGTTGTCGATCCTGGCGAGCCGACAGTGCGCAGGGTCGACCAGCGCCGCGAGCGCGACGCCCGCGTATTCGCTTACCACCAGCACGCGGTGGCACACACGCGCGTAGGGCACTCGGCGGGCAGTGCCCGCCAGTATGGCGTCTTCGCCGTCCGGCCGCAGGGTTAGGCCGGGGCTGCAGACGGCCGTCGCCGGCCCGTCAGGAACAGCTAGTCCGGCTGCGGTGCACCCGGCAGCCACCGGGAATAGGGCCTCCGCCAGGGGCACCGGCGCCGCGTGGGCGGCAGCGATCCTCAGCACGGCGGCGGCGTCGGTGAGCTCGCCGCCGGAACCGCCCAGCCGTTCCTCGACCCCGACTCGGGTCAGTCCGGCCTCTTCCAGACGCTGCCACACGGTCGGGCTCCAGGCCCCCTCGGCCTCGGTGATCGCCTCAGGTGGGCAATGTTTGTCAAGTAGGTCCGCGACGGTGCGTTCAACCAGATCGATGTCGTTCATCGCAACCCCATTCCGCGTGCCACGATGCCGCGCAACACCTCGTTGGTTCCCCCGCGCAGCGTGAACCCGGGGGCATGCAGTACTGCCCGGGCCAGCTCCCGCTCCAAGGCGTGCGCGGAATCACGGCTGGGTTCGATCTCCACCTGCGACCGGACCACGTCGACGATCTCGTTTTCCAGCGTCGTGCCTAGGTCCTTTACCAGGGCAGCGGCGATATCTGGAGTCTCACCACGGTCGAGTGAGCCAGCGATCTGCAGTGAGAGCTGGCGCACGGCCCACAGCTGCGCGACAAGCCCGCCCACCGCGCGCGTCTGCTGGACATCGGTCGGGTCGGCCACCCGTGCCAACTCGCGCAGCAGCGGCAGGGTGGACAGGAACCGTTCCGCACCGGAGCGCTCGTAGGCCAGCTCGGAGGTCACCTGCCGCCAACCCGCACCGATCTCGCCGAGAACCATGTCGTCGGCGACCCTGACGTCATCGAGGACCACCTGGTTGAAGTGATGCTCCCCGTTGAGCAGCCGGATCGGCGAGATCTCCACACCCGGTGCCGACAGGTCGACGACGAACTGACTCAGCCCCTCGTGCCGATCCCCTTCCTCCCGAGGGGATGTGCGGCACAGCGCGATCATGTAGTGGCATCGGTGCGCCTGACTGGTCCAGACCTTCGTGCCGTTGAGGACCCAGGCGTCCCGTTCCCGCCGTGCGGTGGTTCGCACCGAGGCGAGATCGGAGCCGCTGTCGGGCTCGCTCATGCCGATGGCGAAGAAGCATCGGCCCGCCGCCATCGCGGGAAGGAGCCTGGCTCGTTGTGATTCGGTGCCGTAGCGCAACAGGGTCGGCCCACTTTGCCGGTCGCTGATCCAGTGCGCCGCCACGGGCGCGCCGGCCGCCAGCAGTTCCTCCGCCACGACGAATCGATGCAGCGCGGGCCGCTGGTGACCACCGTAGCGGCGCGGCCAGGTCATCCCGAGCCAGCCTAGCTCTCCCAGACGTGCGGAGAAGGCCGGGTCGAAACCCGTCAGCCAGGCATCACTCCGCGGCTCGAACGTGCCCCGCCGCCGTTCCCGCTCCAAGAACGCGCGCACCTCACCGCGCAGCCCCTCGGCCTCCGGCGGCAACTCGACATCAGCCAGCCGCAGGACAGAACCAATCGTCATACTCGGAGTCATGGCCACTCCGTCACCGTCCCGCAGCCGCCGGCCCAGTGCCGGGTTAGCCGCAGCAATACCGCCCGAGCCGACTGATGATCGCGGCGATCGTCGGTGGCCAGCAACTTGCGCTCTGTTGTGTAGGTCCACGGTTGATCCTCGAAATCGATGGTTCGGTTGCCTCACATCACGATGCTCGCGCGCACAACTTTCCGGCTATCGGCTGCGGTGAACGCAGTGTTGATGTCCTCCAGCGGGTACGTCGTGGATGCGAAGTGATCGAGCGGAAGTCGGTGTTGGTTGGCGGCCAGGAAAGATAGTGCCTGGTACAGCGCCGTGGGTTCGTACAGGGAAACGCCGATGATGCTCTTGTTAGCGGTGACCAGCCGGGACGGGTCGGCGGTGTAGGTGTGCCCCATGTTGATGTTGCCGATTTCGAGGTAGCGGCCACCCTGAGCGAGCATTTTCAGCCCTTCGGGCACCACAGCCGGGTCGCCGACCACTTCTACCACCACGTCGGCACCGAGACCGTCGGTCAGCTTGCGTGCCCGCCGGATGCGGTCCGCCGGATCCGGGTGGTCGGTAAGGTTGATCACCTCGTCGGCGCCGAACGCGCGGGCCAGTTCCAGTCGCTCTGGAACGGCGTCCACCACGACGACTTGCGCGGCCCCACGAGCGCGGGCGACGGCAGTCGCGAACAACCCCAGGCCGCCAGCCCCCTGGACGATCACGCTTTCACCGAAGCCCAACGTCACCCGCTCGAGCCCATAGATCACCTGCGAGAGTGCACAGTTGACTCCCGATACCACCTCGTCGGAGAGGGTGTCCGGCACGGTGTACACCACCGCGCCCGCTGGGAGCAGGAAGTAGTCCCCGTAGCCGCCGACGAAGTAGGGGGCTGCGCTGGCATCCCCGAGCATGGCCATGGTCAGCTTCAGGCACGAGACGCGCCGTCCGGCGAGGCAGTTTCGACACTGGTGGCAGGGAAAGAAGTACGGGAATACCACTCGTGCGCCCACGTGCAGTGGCGTGCCGTTGGAATCCTCGGTCACTTCGTTGCCCATTGCCGCGACAGATCCGACCATCTCATGGCCGAGCACGGTCGGCAGCGTGCCACCGAGACCGCGGGTCGCGAAAGACCCGTGCCAGGCGTGCAGATCGGAACCGCAGATGTTGGCCCGATGTACTTTTACCAGTACCTCACCCGCCCCGATCGACGGCAACGTGACGCGTCGTAGCTCGAATGGCTGCTGGGGCGCGTTGAATTGCGCGATACGGCCCTCGAACATACATCCTTCCTTCCTTCGAGACTTCCTGCCGCCGATGGGACGGCGACCAACGGACGCCGGGCTTGAGCAAGGCCGCGCGGGCGGCTCGTGGCGTAGCGTGAGTGAGCGGCGAGTGCCCCTGTGCCCCGATGCCCGTGCCGTTGTCGTTTTAGGGGTGGTGGCCGTGGTACGGGGTGACAGGCGACGCCGTGGGATCGAGCGTTCCCGCGGCGATTGCCGCTTCCTGGTGGGCGATCTCGGCTTCGAGCGCCCGGGTGTCCCGCCGCGCCCGTGCCGCCAGGGACCGGGCAGCGGTGGGGATCAGAGTGCAGATACCCGGTATGTCGGGAGCCTCCCGACAACTCGTCCGGTCCTGCACGGCAGGCGCCTCCGGCGGGCTCGCCGCGCGCATCAACGCACCGCCGAAACGGCGACGCGCCGGACACGCACAGCTGGCACAGCTGATGACCGCGGGGATCGGACGCTCCACCCAGGCTTCATGGTGGACGCGGCAGGCAGCGCATACGTACTCGACAAGGACCGTCATGGCGTCACTCGTAGCAGGTTGGAGCGTGCTTGAGCGTTGCCCAATCCTCGGGATCGTGGGAGATCCACACCGTGGCGTCGTGCGCAGTCGCAAGCTGCTTCACCCGCCGGATCGACCGGACCGCATGCAAGGTGTTGTAATCGGAGGGCATCGGCAGATCCTCAGTGAGGGCCTGCCGGAGGTGGACAGTATCACCGGTCAACAAGAACGTCTGGTTCGGCAATCGCACCAACATGCTGGTGTTGCCTGGAGTGTGTCCGGGCATGCGGTAGATGACGATGCTACCGTCGCCGAACAGGTCGTGATCGGTTGAAAGCTGGTTCCACTTCCAGTTCCGCGTCGTATCGAAGTCCGCGGTGCGAAAAAAGGGCGTGGCGGCCGGCAAGGGCCAGAACGCGTACGGCAGGTCACCTTCGCCGATATAAAGCTCAGCGTTCGGAAAAAGGCGAACGCCGCCCGCATGGTCGAAGTGCGCATGCGAGACGATGACGTGGTCGACGTCCGAGGTTTTATACCCGAGCGCTTCGATCTGCCGGTCCAGCCGGTCATCGGGGCCATACGCGAGGCCGACGAGATCCGCGAGGTCGCCGTAGACGCCCTTGGCATCGTCGGCTGCTTCGAAGGCGATGCCGGTATCGAACAGCACCAGGCCCCGGTCGTGTTCGATCAGAAACGACGGCACCGGAATAGTGACCTGCCCCTGCCCGTTGACGACCATGATCCCGGTGTCGAGCGTGAATTCCGCGCCGGGTAGTGCCCACATCCGTTTGGCTGTTCCAATCGCCATGGTAGTCCTCCTTCGAAACGGACGTTCCTATCAGTGATGGGGTGATAGTGCTGAGTTTCCGGGTGATCTCACGGTGCCGTTCTCGTGTCACCGTTGTGTTCCGCCGTGAGTTGCTGGCGGAGCAGCTTCTTGTCGAACTTACCCACGCCGGTCTTGGGCACCTCCTCGACGAACACGAATCGGTCCGGTAACCAGAACTTGGGAAACTTCGCGCGCAGGAACGCGGTGAGCTCGTCGGAAGTCAGCGGTGAATCGGCGGCCACGACGGCGACCGGGCGTTCCAGCCACACCGGATCAGGTGTGGCCACCACCGCGGCCTCGCGGACCGCCGGATGTCCCATCAAGGCGTTCTCCAGATCGACTGATGAGATCCACTCACCGCCGCTCTTGATCAAATCCTTGACGCGATCGACCAGGGACAAGTAGCCGCTCTGGTCGATGACGCCGACGTCGCCGGTACGGAACCAGCCGCCGCCAAAACTGTCCGCCGACCGCGGGTTGTGGTAGTAGGCGCGGGCGACCCACGGTGCGCGCACCAGGATCTCCCCGGCGTGCTGGCCATCCCACGGCAGTTCCCGATCGTGGTCGTCGACGAGTTTGATCTCCACCAGGGGCATCGGCTGGCCCTGTGTGCCGAGCCGGTGAAATCTCTGGTCGTCGTCGAGGTCGGCGAACTGGCTGGTGAGTGAGGTGAAGGTGAGCAGCGGGGAGGCTTCAGTCATGCCCCAGCCTTGGCAGACGTGCACCCCATGTACCCGCTGCCACCACCGCATTTCGCTGACCGGCGGCGCTTGACCGCCCAGCCACAAGGTGTGCAGCGATTCGAGATCGTAGGCGCGGTGACCGGATTCCAGCTCGTGACGCATCAGCAGGCCGACGGTGACCGCGGCAACGCAGACACTCACCCGAGCGTGTTCGATGGCCTCCAGGTAGTGGTGCGGTCGCGGCTGCACGCCTGGCAGCACCAGTGTGGCTCCTTGCAGGGCGCAGGCGTAGGGCATGCCCCATGAGTTCACGTGGGACATCGGTGTGACGAGCAGGTACGTCTCCCGCTCGGCCACCCCGATCGACCCGTGCAAGCACAGCATCAGTGCGTGTAGCACGGTGCTGCGGTGGCTATAGACCACTCCCTTGGGGTCGCCGGTGGTGCCCGAGCTATAGCACATGCCAGCCGGGCTGTTCTCGTCGAGATCGGGGAACTCGACGTTCTCATCCGCGTCGGCCAGCAGCTCCTCATACCCGTATACCGGCTCCAACCCGGTCTCCGGCGGCCGGCCACCGCCGAACACGACAAATGCCTTCACACTGCTGAGCCGGTCGCGGATCTGCTCCAGCACCGGCAGCTGCTCGGGACTGACCAGCAGCACGCGGTCCCCAGCATGTCCAATCACGTAGGCGATCTGCTCCGGTGAGAACCGCGTGTTGATGGTGTGCAGCACCGCACCCATGCACGGCACCGCGAAGTACGCCTCATAGTGCTGGTCGGTGTTCCATCCCAGCGTGCCCACCCGATCGCCGGCACCTATCCCGAGCGCGGCCAACGCGTCAGCCAGTCGACGGACCCGCCGTCCATACTCGGTGTAGCTATAGCGTCGGTAGCCGCCGTCGCATCGGGTGATGATCTGCTTGTGGCCGAAAAGCCGCTCCGCCCGCCACAGCAACGACTTCAGCTGCAGCGGCCGGTCCATCATCAGGCTCTCCACTATGGCCTCCTGGTCGAGTTGAGCCGGTGCTGCCGCACCCACGTAGCCGGTGTTCTCTCCGCCCGTATCGGTGTCAGGCCAGCGCGAACCCCTCGTAACCCTGCTTTGCCGACTCGTTACATTTCTGCAGGTAGGTCGGCAGCCCGCCGGGATAGTTCAAGAGCTCGATCTTCTTGCCGGGCACGTTCGCGCCCATATACCAGGACTTCGCCAGCGGGAACAATGTCGCCTCGGTCAGCTCAGCGACGTGGTCCCCCCATTCCCTTTCCGCCTCAGGAGTGGCCTCAACGCGGGTGGTACCGGTGTTTCGCAAGTACTCCAGGAACTCCACGACCCAGTCACCCTGCAGCTCCGCACAGGTCGGGCCGTTGCAGAACCCCGAGGGGCTTTGTGGGCCGTAGACGTAGAGCAGGTTCGGAAAACCTGAGGTCGCTACCCCCAGGGCGGTGCGTACGCCATTCGCGAACACCTCGGCGAGCGTCTGCCCCCCGGTGCCGCGGATGTCGATCGCGGTGATCCCGCCAGTGACGGCATCGAAGCCAGTGGCCAGCACCAGCACGTCGAGCGTGTGCTCCCTACCATCGGCAGTCACTACGCCGTGAGGTGTAACCTGCTGAATCGGTGATTCTCGCACGTCGACCAGTTCCACATTGTCCTGGTTGTAGACCTCGTAATATCGCTGCTCCAGCGACGGCCGCTTCACACCGAAAGGATGCGGTGGTTCGGTTGGCGCGAGCTTTTCGGCCACGGCCGGGTCATTGATGCGCTCGCGTACCTTGTCTCGCCAGAAAGCGTAGAACGTGGCGTTCGCCTCGGCATCGAAAAACATGTCGTTGAACGTGCCCAGCCACGGCACGAACCCGCCCGTCTCCCACAACTTCTCGTAGGTGGCGGTGCGCTCCTGCTCCGACACATCAAAGACAGCCTTGTCCAGGAAGTCGAAGTCGAAACCCGCGAATGTCTGACCGCGCATCGCGAACCGCTGCGCATACTCCGCCTTCATCTCCCGGTTGGTGTCTTCGTCGAGCTGCCGCTGACGCATGGGCAGGGCCAGAACCGGAGTTCGCTGGAAAACCGTCAAGTGGGAAACCTCCGGCGCGCATTCCTGGATGACTTGCACACCGCTCGCCCCGGTCCCGATCACACCGACCCGCTTACCTGAGAGGTCGATTCCCTCTTGTGGCCAGCGTGCTGTGTGGTGGCACGCGCCAGTAAAGGACTCGAGGCCAGGGATGTCGGGGATGTAGGGCTTCGACCCGAAACCCGTGCACAGCACGAGGTAGCGTGCCCACACCTGGGAGGACTGCCCGGTCTGGGTGTTCTTCGCCCGCACCAGCCACTGCCTGCGTTCTTCGTCGAACTCGGCACCGACGACGCGCGTGTTCAATGCGACATCCCTGCGCAGATCGAGCTTCTGATCGACATACTCGAAATACCGGCGCAGCTCAGCCCAGTCAGGATAAAGCTCGCTGAAGCTCCAGTCCCGCCACAGGTCCTCGCGCGAAAACTGATAAATTGGCGCCCACGTGTCGACCCGAGCACCGGGGTAGCAGTTCCAGTACCAGATTCCACCGAGATCGGAACCGGCCTCGTAGACCTTCACGGAATGCCCGAGTGTGCGCAGCCGATCGAGCTGGTGCAGGCCGGCGAAACCAGCTCCGACGACGAGAACGTCGAGTTCCTCGGTAGTGGACGCAGTCATATGTCGTGTCCCCTTTCGGAGTAGCCGAGCCACAGCCGCACCGATGGGACGAACATCAGCTATCGGTTCGCGGCGAGTGGATCCGATCTGTCTGGGCCTGGCACGGATTCTGCTGCCCGTGCGGCACCTCGTGACGTTCCGATGTGAGACACCCACCCAGCGCGGCACCCGCCCGCGACACCACCACCTCCCCGCCCAGGTCACAGGCCCTAAACAGCCGGGGCAAGCCGATCACGCGAGGACAAGAGAGAGGCCGCAGCCGAGTGATAAGTGTCTCAAAACGAAACACAACGTTCACACGCCACACAGGTACGGTTCACTGTGACCCACACAACAGCTCGTGGTCGGTGGAGGGTAGGCAATGATGCCCACTTCGATCGGAGACTCGCCGCAGAGTGCCGTCGAGAACCGCACCCCGGGTGCGCGCGAGTGCGACGATTCGCGGCTGGCGCGGACGATCGCGGCGTCGTGGCAACGCTCGTCTGCTTGCGGGCTCGACCAAGACGGCTGGCGCGAGTTGCCATACAACAGCGACTTCGACGACGACAGCAGACTGATACGGGCGACGCGGCCAGTGCTAGACCGGCTGGTCACGACCATGGCCGACACCCCGAACAGCATGCTCCTTGCAGACCAGCAGGGGCGCATCGTCCAACGCTGGGTCGGTAAGAAGTCACTGCACAACAACCTGGACCAGGCGCAAGTGGCCCCCGGATTCGGCTTCCAAGAAGAGTTCGCAGGCACCAACGGGGTGGGCACTGCGCTGGAGGAGTCGACCACGGTCGCGGTGCGCGGCGAAGAACACTACGCGGACTTCCTACGCCGCTTCTCCTGCGTAGGCGTGCCCATCCACCATCCGATCACCCACAGTGTCGAGGGCATCCTGGACCTCACCTGCCTGGCCCGCGACTACAACCCATTGATGCCGCCACTACTCGTCGAGGCAGTCAGGCACATCGAGACCCGGTTGACCCAGATGTCCTCGCCATCCGAGGTCGCCTTGCTCGAGGAATTCGTGCGAACCTGTCGCACTCACCGGGGCGCGGTAGTCGCCCTTCATCCCAACATGATCCTCACCAACCCGACTGCGGTCCAGCACCTGACCCCGACGGACCAGGCAGTGCTGTGGGAAGTCGCCAGCACGCTGGCCGCTGGCGGGCGCTTGGACGGCACCGTCGACCTCGCTGGCGGCCGATTCCGACTACGCTGCACCCCAGTACAGACAAACCCTAAGCACCTGCCGGGATGGTGCTGCGCTTGGACACACACTCCCGGTCCACCCGCGGCAACGCGACAGTGGCTAACCGTGGTGCCGTGCCGCCGCCACCCTCGCTACCGGGACGCAGTCGGCAGTGGCAGCAGGTCGTGTCCCGGATCCACGACCTGGCCGATGCAGACGAACCAGTGACCCTCACAGGCGAGCCGGGCACCGGGAAACTGCGTCTGGCAAAGCACCTCTACGAACTCTCCAGCCAGCAGAAGAACGGCCTGCGCGTGTTCGACGCTGTGACGAAATCCGTAGAGCCCACACCTCTGCTACACCAAGTCGGCGAGGCGCTCAGCCTCGGCGACACCGTGATCCTGCGCAGAATCGACAACCTCCCCCACGAAGCACTGGTCCAGCTCCATTCACTGATCGGCTACGCTCCCGACACGCCGCCTGGGCAAATCGCAGGCCGATTGATCACCACCTCTCGGACCACCACAAACACCCCGGAGATGCTCGACCGCGTACTGGCGCGTTTTCCACACCATGTGTGGGTCCCGCCGTTGCATCAACGCGCCGAGGACATCGCAGACCTGACACCAGCCCTGCTCGCCGAACTGGCAGGACAGCCAACCCCGCACTGCTCGCCGCCGGTGATCCAGGGGTTAATGCGGTACCCATGGCCGGGCAACGTCGCGGAGTTGCGCGACGTGCTGACGTCCGCACTCGCCACCAGCGATGGCCGTCAGATCGAGACTCGCCACCTGCCATCCCGGGTGCTCAAGCGGGCACCCCAGCGCCACCTATCTCCGCTTGAGCACTCCGAACGAAGCGTAATCATCGAAACCTTGGACAGCGTCAATGGCAACCGCACGGAAGCAGCACACATCCTCGGAATCGGCCGGGCCACGCTGTACCGCAAGATGCGCAACCTCGGCATCGCCTCAGACCGGGAACTCTCCCGCTAAAGACAATACCGCTTTAACTTCTACGTGCACCACCTCGGTCTGGACCGCCCGGTCGCCCGGCGCGAGCATCAACCGACCACCGCGCCGGAAGCGCTCGACGAGGATGAGCAGCGCCGGTTTCTGCGTGCAGTGCAGCGACATCCCTCGGCACGGGATCGCGCGGTCGCGCTGGTGCTGCTGTACGCAGGGCTGCGTGCCGACGAACTGGCCCAGCTCTATGTCCAGGACGTGCCGATCTCCACCCGGCGAGGCAAGGTGATCGTGCGCGCCGGCAAAGGCCACGACGGCGGCACCTACCGCGAAGTACAGTTCCACCGCGCGGCCCGCGACGCCCTGCGCGCGTGGCTCGACGAACGCGCGAACTGGCCCGGTGCCGAGGCGACCTCAGCGCTGTGGCTCAACCGCCGCGGCGGGAGGCTGTCCGTGCGTAGTATCAACAGCATCGTCCGAGACCTCGCGGTGGCGGCCGGGCTGGTGCACGACTCCGGACCCGACGCAGGAAAAGCCCGGGTGCACCCGCACACACTGCGGCACACCTTCGGCACCCAACTCCTGCGCAGCGGCGTCGACGTCGTCACCGTAGCCGACCTCATGGGCCACGCCAAGCTCGACTCCACCCGCATTTACACCCGGTCCTCCGCCGCCGACCGCGCCCGCGCCATCGACACCGCACTGATCGTCGACGAGTAGCCCGATACCACGACTTACAGAGGCAGGGACTTGCGCCGAGTTTTGGCTGGTTGCCCGTTGTTGTAGGCGGTGATGTAGCCGGTCGGCTCGTGCCAGTGCGCCGACTACGGGGTTGGGAAGCAGCGGTACAGCGGTTAGCGCTAAGCCGGGATCTGCTGGGTCACGGGGACCGGATCCGGCCGAAAGTGCTGGTCGGGCTGAAGCTCACCGACGACGCGGCTGCGCACTTGGCCGAGCAGGCCACGGCGCTGAATGTCGCCTGGCGCGGCCGCGTGCGGGTTGAGCCCGGCGGGGACGGGCGTGCCCAGATCCGGGTGGGTGCGCTGGAAAAGCTGGAGGAGGCGCCGTCGCTGCTGGTGTTGCGGGAGTTGACCGAGCAGATGATGCCGCAGGTCGACCTGCCCGAGCTGCTGTTGGAGGTTCACGCCCGCGCCGGCTACCTCTCGGAGGTCACCGACGCCTCCGGCGGTGAGTCCCGCATGGAGACCGACGGACACACGGTGCTGACCGTCGCTGAGCCGATCGAGTTCCGCGCGTGATGTTTCGCAGCGAGTGCGCCGTCACACCGACCTGACCCAGTAGGCGATCGGGAAGGCCCACCCCGTTCGGGTCACATGTTCTGGGCGCCTTGCTTGATGGCTTCGCGGATGCGGTAGTAGGTGCCGCAGCGGCAGGTGTTGCGCATCTGGTTGTCGATGTCCTCGTCGGTGATCTCGCGGCCTTCGGCCTTGGTCTTCCTTACCAGGTCGATGGCGGACATGATCTGGCCGGGCTGGCAGTAGCCGCACCGCGGCACGTCCCGGTCGAGCCAGGCCTCCTGCATGGGGTGCAGGTTCTCGCCGTCGGCAACGCCTTCGATGGTGGTGATCTCGTCGTCGGGCCCGATCTTGGAGACCGGCACCGAGCAGGGGTTGAACGCTTTACCGTTGATGTGGCACGTGCAGGCCTTGCAGACGTTGATGCCGCAGCCGTACTTGGGCCCGCGGATGTTGAGCACGTCGCGCAGCACCCACAGCAGGCGCACGTCGTCCTCGATGTCGACGGTCACGCGGCGGCCGTTGACCGTGAAGGTGTGTTCCGGCACTGATCTGGCTCCTTACTGGATGAACGCTACTGGGGCTGGGCGGGGTTGAAGGTGCCCTTGGCGGCGGACGGCGCGGGGTAGAAGTCCAGACCGTTGGTCGGCGACGCTGGGATCGGCGGCTCGAACGACTTCACTTTGAACGGGACACCCTTGTTGTGTCCGATCGGGAACTCGGTCGGCATCGTGCCGCTCGCTCGCGCGTAGGCACACGCAATGGCGGCCTTCGGCGCGGGGACACCGAGCTCGCCCGCGCCGCCGACCCGTTCCCCGTTCGCCGGCATGACGATGACGTTCACCTCGGGCGGGGAGTTCCACATCCGGGTGTAGCGGTAGTCATCCCAGCTGCCTTCCAGGAAGTTGCCGTCGCGCAGATGTTCGCTTTCGGTGAACACCTGCCCGATCGCGGAGTGGATGCCACCCTCCATCTGGGCTTTCAACCCGAGCGGGTTGATCGGCAGACCCACGTCGACCACCATCGTGACCCGCCTGACCCGCGGCCCGGTCGTCGCGCCGGGAATCGTGCGGTTCGCCGTCTGCGGCCGGGCATCGACCTCGGCGATCACCGCCGTGACACTCTTGTACTCCTCGCCCTGCGCCACGCCGTTCGGCAGGGAGCGGCCCCACTGGCCCTCGTCGCGGACCGTTTCCAGCACCTTCCTGGTGCGGGGGTCCTCCAGATTGTCCATCCGGAACTGCAGCGGGTCCTTGCCCAGCTTCGCCGCGATCTGGTCGACGATCAGTTCCTGCGCGGGCCGGACATCGGGATTGTTGAGATTGCGGTGACTGCCGGTGTTGAACGAGTCGTAGGTGAGGATCTCGTTGTAGCCCAGCACGACGCCGCCGAAGTCGTAGGGGACGTTCGCGGTGAGCAGGAAAATCGTCTGCGAGAATCCCACCTCGTTTGCGAACGGCAGCTTCGCCGCGGTCGCGGTGATGGCCTCGCCGAAGCCCATCGTGTAGTCGGTGGCCACGCTGGTGTGCCGCTGCTCGAAGGTGAGCACGCCGAGGTTCTTATTGAAGGTTGCCCGGACCTTGGAGGTGCACATCGGATGCGCCCGGCCTGCGCGGCACTCGTCGGTGCGGTGGCCCATGTAGCGCACCGGCTTGCCGATCTGCTTCGACACGCGCACCGCCTCGAGACAGGCGTCGCTGAACATCCGCCGCCCGAACGCCCCGCCCCCGCGGGTGACGTGCACGGTGACCTTGTTGACCGGCAGCCCCAGCTCATGGGCGATCTGCCTCTGCGTGTAGATCGGCGCCTGCAGCGGAGACCAGATCTCCGCGCGGTCCTCCCGGACATCGGCGACCGCCACATTCGGCTCCATCGCGGCGTTGTTGCGCCAGTAGAAGACGAACTCCTGCTCGATCGCCTCCACCGGGCCTTCGATGGGCCCGGCTGCACGCCCGAGATTCTTCGTCACCAGCGGCAGCGCACCACCGAGCTTGTCCAGCGCGGCGGGCGGGTTCGGCACCGCCAACGGTGCCTGAGCCTGCCGGAGTTTACCGAGGATCGACTCGTCCGACTCACCGTCGACCGGGCCGGGGCCCAGGTAATCTCCAGCGCCCGCACGGCGTCGATGCACTGGCCGAAGGTGCGGCCCCGCACCGCCACCGCGGACTGTCCGCTCGCGCCGAAGTGGGGTTCCGCGTCGGTCGAGATCGTGACGACGTCGGTGATGCCCGGCATGTTACGGACCTGCTCGGCGTTGTTCACCGCCTCCACCTTGCCCTTGATCGTCGGCGGCCGGGCGATCATGGTGGGCAACGCTTTCGGGAAGTCCAGGTCCGTGGTGTAGACCTTCTGGCCGGTCACGGCCAGACGGGCGTCATCCCGACGTTGTTCCTTGCCGATGATGGTGAACTCGGACTGGGGTTTGAGGTCGTTCAGCGACACCGTGACCTGCTTGGTCAATTCGTTGGCCGCGTCGGTCGCCAACTCAGCGAACGGGATACTTGACCCGGTCTTGGAGATGATCCGGCCCGCGCGGGTCCGCAGGTTGCGGACCTCGTCACCGAGTTTGATCGACGCGGCCTCGAGCAAGCTGCGCTTGGCGAGGGCGGCGGCCAGCCGGATCGGAGTGAACTGGGTGATGGCCGTGTTCGTGCCCGCGGTGAACTGGTTGAACAGCAACTTGGGACGCGCGTCGGCGGGCTCGACCGTGACCTGCTCGACGGGCATGTCCAGTTCCTCGGCGATCAGCATCGCCGCCATGGTCGTCACGCCCTGCCCGTTTTCCGCTCGCGGCATCGCCAACGACGCGGTGCCGTCCTTGTTGATCACTACGGTAATCAGGTTGGCGGTCGGGCGGGCGGTAAGCATCAGGAGATCGCTGAGATCTGCGACCTCGGAGATCTCCGGGACCGACGGGGCAGCCTCCGCGGCTGCCATGCCCAGGGTGGATTCCCCCAGCTGCACGCCCACAGCCAGCGTCGGCGCCGCGAGCAGATACCCCAGGAATCGGCGTCGGCTCGCCACGTGCGGTCCGTCTTCCTCGGATTGGGCGCTACGACGGTCAGCATTCATCGGTGAATTCCTTTCCAGCGGCGGCGGTGCGCCCCGTCACGTCACCTCGGCGGGGACCATCCACAGGTTCTGATCATTGCTCAACCTCGGGCCCGACACCACGTCGGCCGCGGCCGCTCTCGCTGCCGACGGGCGGCCCTCAGCTTGTCAGCGGATACTCGGCGAACCTTTCGCGCAGGGTCTTCTTGGAGAACTTGCCGACCCCGGTCTTGGGCACCTCGTCGATGAACTCCACCGCGTCGGGCAGCCACCACTTGGCCACCCGGGGCCGCAGGTGGTCGAGGATCTCTTACTCGGTCGCCGTCTCGCCGGGCTTGAGCACGACGCAGGCCAGCGGGCGCTCGCCCCACTTCGGGTGCGGCACCGCCACCACCGCGGCCTCGGCGACCTTCCGGTGGCTCATGATCGCGTTCTCCAGGTCGACCGAGGAGATCCACTCGCCGCCGGACTTGATCAGGTCTTTGGTGCGGTCGGCGATACGGATCGACCCGTGGGGGTCCATCGCCGCGATGTCGCCGGTGCGCATCCAGCCGTCGTCGGTGGTCAGCGCGACACCGGCGTCGGGGTTGTAGTAGTCCTTCGCACACCATGGGCCGCGCACCTGCAGCTCGCCGGTCGCGGTGTCGTCCCACGGCTGTGGTTGCAGACTGTCGGCATCGACGACACGGGCCTCGACCCCGAAGATCGGGATGCCGGCGCGGGCCCGCTGGTCGGCCTGGGTGGCGGCGTCCGCGTCGGCGTAGCGGCGGGGCAGCACGGCCGAGGAGGCCAGCGGGCTGGTCTCGGTCATACCCCAGGCCTGCAGGATCGGCAGCCCGACCTGCTCGCGGTAGGCCTCCGACAGCGCCTCGGGCACCGCCGAGCCCCCGCAGCCGATCTCCCGCAGCCGGTGCGGCCGACCGGCCAGGTGCGGCAGCACCCCCTGCCAGACCGTCGGCACCCCGGCGGTGAAGGTCACCCCCTCGTCCACGATCAGGTTCGCCAGCGCCTCGGGCTGCATGACCGGGCCGGGCAGCACCAGAGCGGCGCCGGCGGCCGGGGCGGCGTGCGCGATGCCCCAAGCGTTGGCGTGGAACATCGGCACGACCGGCATCGCGACGTCACCCACCCCCAGGCCGAAGGCGTTGGCCGACAGCGCGGCCAGGGTGTGCAGCACCGGTCGGCATCCCCGCAGGTCTCACTGGGTGGGCCTGGCTGGATGGGTGATGGTGAGCAGATGATGGCGAGCCGCTGGCAGGACGAGGGCGAGGGGCTGCTCCGGGTGGTGGAGCGCATCGCCCTGATTCTGAACGAGGCCGGGGTCCCGCGGATGTCCGCCAGGGTGTTTGCCTACATGCTCGCCGACGGCGCCGGCCGCTACACCTCCGCCGCGCTCGCGGAAGGGCTTCGGGTCAGTCCGGCCGCGATCTCGGGGGCGGTGCGCCATCTCACCGCGACGCGGATGGTGGTCAAGGAACGCGAACCCGGGAAGAGGACGGAGCTCTATCGGATCTGTGACGGCAACGTCTGGGGCATGGTCGTGGCCGCCTGGGTCCCGGTTCTCAAGCAGTGGCAGTCCACGCTGGAGAGCGCCACGGTCGCGCTCGGCGCTCCCGGCGGTGAAGGCCATCGATTGGCTGAGGCGGCGACGTTCATCGCGTTCCTGCGCAGCGAGCTGGAGGGAATGCTGGTGCGCTGGTCTGATCACCGGCTGGATTCTCGGTGACCGAGACACCGGCGGTGATGGTCGACCGCGTTCGGCCGTGCCGGCAGACCGGGTCGATCTGGTGGGGCTGCTGAACGTGCCCCCAGGGTTCGGCTCCGGATGCTTCCGGGGCACTTCAGTCGCGGACCTCGACGTGTTGTCGATCGGTGGCCTCGGCCTGCTGGTTGAGCATGGTCAGCAGCTTGTCGCCCTCGACGTCGAGGTCCGGCAGCAGCCGGTCGAGCCAGCGGGGCAGCCACCATGCTCGCTCGCCGAAGAGGGCCATGAGCGCCGGGACGAGGGTCAGCCGGACGACGAAGGCGTCGATGAGGATGCCAGCGGCGAGAGCGAAGCCGATCTGCTTGATCATGATGTCGTGGCTGAAGATGAAGCCGGAGAACACCGCGACCATGATGATGGCGGCCGCGACGACGACCCGGCTGGCCTGGTCGAACCCATGGACGACGCTGTGTCGGGCCGGCTGGCCGTGAATGTGCGCCTCGCGCATCGAAGAGACCAGGAAGACCTCGTAGTCCATGGCGAGTCCGTAGAGGATGCCGGTCACGATGATCGGCATGAAACTCATGAGTGGGCCGCCGGTGTCGAACCCGAAGAGGCCGCCGAGCCAGCCCCACTGGAAGACGGCGGTGGTGGCGCCGAAGGTAGCCAGGATGCTGAGCAGGAAACCGGCTGTGGCCTTGATCGGAACGACCACGGAGCGGAAGACGAGCATCAGGATCAGGACGGAGAGGACGATGATGATGCCGAGGTAGAGCGGGAGGACGTCGGCGAGTTTGTCGGACATGTCGATGCCGATAGCGGTGAACCCGGTCACGCCCAGCCGCACCTGGTTGTTCTGGGCGATCGCGTTGCTGGGCTCGCGCAGCGACTTCACAAGATCGCTGGTGGCCTCGTCGCTGGGACCGGAGGTGGGGATGACGCTGAACACGGCCAGGTCGCCGGCCTCGTTGACGCCGACGGGTGCGGCCAGCACGATGTCGTCTCGGTGTTGGAACTCGCCGATCAGTTTCGCGGTCAGCTCGGGTGTGACGCGGCCTGCGGTGCCGGTGGGCTCCGCGGTGACCAGGAGCGGGCCGTTGAATCCCGCACCGAAGCCGTGGGAGACCGCCTCGTAGCTCTGTCGGGCGGCGGTGTCCTGGTTCGCGGTCGCACCGGTTGGGATGCCCAGGTTCATGCTGGCCGCTGGGATCGCCATCACGCCCAGGATCGCGACCACGCCGCCGATGACGGGCCACCGGAACCTGATGACACCCTTGACCCAGTGGTCGGCGACACTGTGGGACTCCGCGTCCACCTTGGCGTAGCGTCGGGCTCGGGCCTTGTCCGAGCAGATCCCCTCCCCGACCAGCCTAACAGCGCGGGCAGCAGGGTCAGTGCGATGAGCACGGCCAGGGCCACCGTGGACGCCGCGACCAGGGCCATCGTGGAGAGCATCGCGATGCCGATGACGGTCAGCGCGGTCAGCGCGATGAGGACGGTCAGGCCGGCGAAGAAGACCGCGCTGCCTGCGGTGCCGACTGCTCTGCCTGCTGCCTCCCGCGCGGTGAGTCCCCAATCTAGAATCAGCCGTCGCTGCCGGTTGACAACGAACAGCGCGTAGTCGATGCCGACGGCGAGGCCGACCATGAGACCGAGCACGGGCGTGGCGGAGTTCATCTCGACGGCCGTGGAGAGCGCGTACGCGCCGCCCACGCCGATGCCGATGCCGACCAGCGCGGTGATCAGGGCAGGCCGGCCGCGATCAGCGAGCCCAGGGTGAGCACCAGCACCAGGGCGGCGACGGCGAGACCGATCACCTCGCCAACACCGACTGGGATCTCGATAGCCTTGAGCGAGCCGCCCGGGAGAACGGTGATCCCCGTACCCTGCTCGGCACGCTCCACCACCTCGACCACCGAGCTGACGTCCTCAGGTGTCAATGAGGTGGAGGCGACCGTGAACTGGAACTGGAACAGCGCGACCTGCCCGTCCGAGGACACGAGCACGCCGGGCACCGGTGCCCCGTCCACCAGCAACGGCTGGTAAGGAGGCGTCTGCTCCTGGTCCGGCCCGGCCGGCGGAGTGCCCGGTGCCTTCTCCTCGGGCGTGCCTGGGGTGCCCTTCTCAGAGGTACCCGTGGCGAGGTCGAGGGGGTTGACGACCTTGTCGAGGTCATAGACGTCACTGACGGTGCCGCTGATCACCGCGAGTCGCTCCGCTGTGTCGAGGCGCTCACCGTCGGGCGCGGTGAAGACCACACTGGCCTGCCCTCCCGACGCGGCGGGGAGCTCATCGGCTACGCGGTCGAGCACAGTCTGGGCCTCGGTGCCCTCGATCTTCATCTCCGAGCTGACGCTCACCCCGTTGATGGCGACCGCACCGACGACCACTGCGAGGGCGGCGAGCCAGCCCGCAATGAACAGCCACGGTCTGCCGAACGCCGTTCGCCCGAGCCGGTACAAGAAAGTGGACATGGGGGCTGGTGCTCCTTGAGGGCAAAGAGGGGCGGTGTCTTCTAGGTCTAGAAGCCGTGGCGCAGGTAGTCGAAGGTGATGTCGAGGAACGAGCTGTAGTCCATCGAGGCGGGGCTGGGGTCGTTCTCGCCGCCGAGGTCCACATCAAGGGTTCCCTCTAGGGCCGCCATCACGGCGCCGTACACGGCACCGAACAACAGCGGCACGTAGACGGTGGGGTACCGGTCCCCCGCCACCGAACCCAAGAGTTCCTGCGCGGTATGGCGCATGCGTTGCTGAACGCCCAGCACGTAGGGCTCCAGGGTCGGATACTGCCGCGCCATCGCCATCAGCTCGCGCATCCTCACCAACGCGTCCGTGGTGAACTGCGTCTTCATCACAGCCAACAGGACATCGAGCAGCGGCAGGTCAGAGGGAAGGCCAGCCAGGATCGCGCTGGCATCGTCGACACCACCGAACGCGACCGAAGCGACCGCCTCCTCCTTGCAAGAGAAGTGGTTGCCGAAGGTCCGCCGCGAGTACCCCGCCCGCTCCACCACGTCCGCGGTGACAAACCCCGACAAGCCGCGCTCACGGGTCAGCTCGAACGCCGCCTTGGCCAGCGCCTCTCTCGTCGCCTCGCGCTTGAGGTCCCGCAACCCACGATCCACGCCCTCAGTATGCCCGCCTCTGCCCAATGAGCAAAATTGCCAAATGTGCACATCGATGCTCGCCTCGGCGCGGTTGCCCCCAGGCAGCCGTCCGACGACGGCGGGCCGCTGACGTGACGGCACGACGGGCTTCGTAGCGGACGGCGAGGTCGGAGGCCCCTGAGAATCGGAGGTGCCACTCGTCGCGGCATCCGGCTCAAGCAAGCCGCTGCGGGCGTGCGGAGTTGAGGTGCTCGTTTCCTGCGCCTGTAGGACGCATGGACGAGGCGGGTTTGAGTGCCGCCCGACATGCTGCATCTCCCGTGGTTGACGAGGTAGTCGTGCTTAATCGCCCTGCGGGTGACATGCAGCCACCATCGTTGCCATCCGTGTGGGGAGTGTGCCCTGACTTGGGCTACGAAACCGGTCTGATAGTTGGCACGGTCTTCGACCTGGTCGGCGCCGGGCACGCACCAGTGCACCGCGCTCGCGACGTCGCAGATTCCAGGCCTCGCCCTGGCTCGCCACGCTGTCGGCCTCGACAATCTGACCTCGGCAAGCCAGGACGATCTGGTGGCCGCGCTTCTCCCGGCCTCGTCCCGGCTCTGGCCACGCGAGAATGGCGGGCTGGTGCGCTCGCTGTCTCTCCACCGGTTATGGTTGGTATATGCAACCACTTGGGTCGAAGGCCGACTTGGTCTCGGTGGAGTCCATCGAGCAGGAGCTGACTTTGTTGGTGCGGCGCGCCCAGAAGGTGCATCTGCGCGGGGGCCCGACCGAGCAGGTCGTGGAGAGGGCCGCCTATGGCATCCTTGCGTGGCTCCATGACACCGGCCCACTGCGGCCCAGTGCGCTGGCAGCACACTTCCACCTGGACGCCTCGACGATCAGCCGGCAGGTCGCCTCCCTGGAGCAGGCCGGCCTGATCACGCGGGAAGCCGACACCGAGGACCGACGCGCCTTCCGGCTGCGGCTCACCGAGCGCGGCCGAAGCGTCTTGACCACGACTCGGGCGGAACGACGCGGTGTCGTCCGGGAGTTGCTGCAGTCGTGGTCGCCCGAGGATCTGGCGAGCTTCGCTTCCCTGCTCGCCGCGTTCAACGCCGGCCTCGACAAGCATCTGGCCTCGGACCCGCACAGCGCAGAAGGGAGCCAGCGATGAGCACGCCGTCCTCCCCCGGAGCCGGTGTCCCGGGGGTACCCGGCGAACAGGTGATGCCGGGGCTGACGCACCGGCAGATCCTCACCGTCCTGGTGGGGCTCATGATGGGGATGCTGGTCGCCGCCCTGTCCCAGACGATCGTGGCCACGGCGCTGCCCACCATCGTCGGCGAGCTCGGCGGCCAGGACCAGCTGGCCTGGGTCGTCTCGGCCACCTTGTTGACCTCGACCGCCTCCACACCGATCTGGGGCAAGCTGTCGGACCTGTACGGCCGCAAGATCATGTTCCAGTCCGCGATCGGGATCTTCCTGGTCTCCTCCCTGGCCTCGGGGTTCGCCCAGAACATGGGGCAACTCGTCGGATTCCGGGCCGTGATGGGAGTCGGCGTTGGCGGGCTGATGGCACTGTCCCAGGCGATCATCGGCGACGTCGTCAGCCCCCGCGAACGCGGCCGCTACCAGGCTACATCGGCTCGGTCTTCGGCCTGGCCACCGTCGCCGGGCCACTGCTCGGTGGCTTCCTGGTCGAGCACCTCTCGTGGCGGTGGACCTTCTGGGTCGGAATCCCCATCGGCATCGCGGCCCTGGCGGTGACCGAACGTGTGCTGAAGCTGCCGTTCCCGCGCCGCAGGCATGCCACCGACTGGTTGGGGGCGTTCTTCATCGTCGCCGGGATCAGCGCCCTGCTGTTGATGCTCTCGCTCGGCGGCAAGGAGTTCGCCTGGAACTCGGGCTGGACCTACGGGCTGACCGCGGTCACGGTGCTCATGCTCGCGCTCACCGTCTGGCAGGAGCGCCGGGCGGTCGAACCGATCATGCCCCCGCGACTGTTCACCAACCACACCTTCGTCATCACCAGCCTGGCCGGTTTCGCGGTCGGGGTCGCCATGTTCGGCGCCATCATCTTCCTCCCGCAGTACCTGCAGATCGTCAAAGGCGAGTCACCCACCGCATCCGGCCTGCTGACGCTTCCCCTGATGGTCGGCCTGCTGGCCACGTCCATCGCCTCCGGACGCATGATCACCCACACCGGCCGCTACAAGATCTACCCCGTCGTCGGCCTGTTGGTCGCCGTCCTGGGGCTGACGCTGATGAGCCGGATGTCGGTGGACACCTCGCTGTGGCTGGCCGGGGTGTTCATGTTCATCACCGGCGCAGGCATCGGCATGGTGATGCAGGTCCTCGTGCTGGCGACCCAGAACGCCGTGCCCCACGCCGACCTCGGCGTCGCGACCTCCGGAGCCACCTTCTTCCGCTCCCTCGGCGGCGCGATGGGAGTCGCAGTCTTCGGCGCACTGCTCACCCACCGCCTCCGCGACACCATCCCCGCGCAGCTCAAGGCGGCCGGGGTCACCGCCGACCAGATGCCCGCCGGGACTGCCACCCAGGGCAGCCCCGAACAGATCGCGGCGCTGCCCGAGCCCATCCATCTCGCAGTCACCACCGGGTTCGCCGAGGCGCTGCAAACCACCTTCCTCGCCGCCGTACCGTTCGCGCTGCTCGGGTTCGTCATCCGGCTCTTCCTGCGCGAAACCCCGCTGCGACAGACCCGCGGACACACCTCCGCCGAGGACCTCGCCGCCGCATTCGAAACCTCGGTCGACCCCGACGCGCATCTCACTGACCACGAGAACCGACCCGGACCGGGCGAGCCCTCCAGGAAGGTTGGTCAGCCGGGTGACTGATGGGCGGCCTCCGAGTGTCTGTCAAACAAATTTCGGACGCGCCCCGGCCGCGGTCCTTTCGAGGGGCTGCGCTGGGAGCCCTGCTCAAGGGTTCTGGTGGGCGCGTCGGAAGTGGCTCGGTGAGTTGCCAGTCCATGCTTTGAAGGCGTGCGAGAAGTTGGTGACGTCGCTGTAGCCGAGTTCGGCGGCGACCTCACTGACCGACGTGGACCGGTCGAGCAGCCGTATCCGGGCGCGGTCGAGCAGGGACTTCTGGAGGAGTTCGCGGAAGCTGGTTCCCTCCGCGGCGAGGCGGCGTTTTAGCGTGCTCGAGGAAATCGAGAACTCATCCGCGACTGACTGGATCGTCTTCACCCCTGGCCGGTCGTCCAACAGCTCCCGCACTCTGCGGGTGAAGTCCTGGGTGCCGGCCCGACGTTCGAGCGCCTGCTGGAGGTCGGTGATGGCGACTTCGTAGGCGAGTGGGTCGGGGAAGCGGCAGGCTGTGTGCAGCGTTTGTGCAGGGATATGCAGGTAGGACAGGGGGGCGTCGAAGATGAGCCGAGCCCCTGGCCAGGCCTCTCCAGGCAGGACGCTCGGCTCCGGCCAGCGACTATGCATGGTCACCTCCGACGTGTCGCCGACCAGCACGTCGATCAACCGCATGAGGGCCAGTCCGCAGTAGGTGATGACTAGACAGTCCAGGTCGAGGTCTCCTGCGTTCCCGGACAGCCGGATCGTCAGGTCCTCCGGCTGGCGATCGAACTGGGTGGTGACGGCCTTGGTGATCACCGGAAGATAGGTCAGCAGCTGCACGACCTCGGCGACGGTTCCTGCGCTGACCAGCGGCACGCTCATCGGCCCGAAGGACGTGAGCTGGGCCTGTTCCGCGCAGGCGATCCCCAGCCGGGTCGCCTGCTCGGCGTCGAGTTCGGGATAGACCTCGCGAAACCACCGCAGCGGTGCTTGCGCTTGGGTCCGAATCAGAGTCAGCTCGCCGGTTCCCTCGCGCGTCATGATGGCGCGGAACTCCTCCACGGCGTTTTGATCGATCGCTGAACTGCTCAGCAGTTGCACGAACACAAGAGATGGGACGCCTGGCTCGTCTCTCCACATAGCGATCCTCACGTGATCCGAACTCACAACAGGGTGGCACGGCTTCAACATGGCCTTGTCGGATGCCGACGACAATCATGAAGGAAGTGTCCGTCTTGTAGTCAAGAGTGAGGTAGTTGTAGATGGCAGTCGTTACCTTCGTGTCGCACGACGGGGAGAAGCACGAGGCGCCCCTCGAGGAGGGCTGCTCGCTGATGCAGGTCGCGACGAACAACGCCATTCCGGGCATCGATGGTGACTGCGGCGGAGAGGCCGCCTGCGGCACCTGCCACGTGATCGTGGATCCCGCCTGGGCCGACAAGGTCGCCCGTCCGGTCCGGTGGAAGAGGAGATGCTGTCGATGAACCCCGAGCGACACGCGACGTCTCGGCTGTCCTGCCAGATCAAGGCCTCCGAGTCATGGGATGGCCTGACCGTGCAACTGCCCGAATTCCAGATGTAGCAGGAGGTGTCGACGAGATGAAGATCCCTGAAGCAGCCAAGAGGCAGGTCGAGGCCGCCATCCCGCTGGATCGACAGGTCCAGGCCGCACACCTATACGACAAGGGCCGACGCTGGTTGACCCGCACGAACGGGCAGAAGATGTTCGTCGAACGCCCGATCCCGCCGGTCGAAGAAGTCGCGCTCGAAGACATCGACCTCAGCAACCCGTTCCTCTACCGGCAGGGGCGCTGGGCCTCCTACTTCAAGCGCCTACGCGAAGAGGCCCCGGTCCACTACCAACCTCACAGTCCCTTCGGGCCGTTCTGGTCGGTCACGCGTCACGCCGACATCATCGCGGTGGACAAGAACCACGAGGTCTTCTCCGCGGAACCTCTCATCGTCATCGGGGCGCCGCCGCGGTTCATGGACATTTCGATGTTCATCGCCATGGACCCGCCCAAGCACGACGTTCAGCGCCGCTCCGTCCAAGGGGTGGTGGCTCCGAAGAACCTCCGCGAGATGGAGGGCCTCATTCGCGAGCGCGTCAGGGACGTCCTGGACAACCTGCCCGTCAACGAACCCTTCGACTGGGTGAGCACCGTGTCGATCGAGCTCACCGCCCGCATGTTGGCGACGCTACTGGACTTCCCCTTCGAGCAGCGGCACAAGCTCGTCGAGTGGTCGGACCTGGCCACTTCGATGGAGCAGGCCAACGGAGGCCCCTCCGACAACGACGAGCTGTTCCGCGGCATGGTGGGCATGGCGCGTGGACTCAGCGCATTGTGGCATGACAAGGCCGCCCGCCTCGCGGCCGGTGAAGAGCCCGGGTTCGACCTCATCACCATGCTGCAGAGCGACGAGAGCACCAAGGACCTGATCAAGCGTCCCATGGAGTTCGCCGGTAACCTGATCCTGCTCATCGTGGGGGGCAACGACACAACGCGCAACTCGATGAGTGGTGGCGTTCTCGCGCTGAATCAGTTCCCCGACCAGTTCGAGAAGCTCAAGGCCAATCCGGACCTGATCCCGAACATGGTCTCGGAGATCATCCGCTGGCAGACCCCGCTTGCCTACATGCGCCGGATCGCCAAGACCGACACCGTGCTCAACGGCCAGTTCATCCGTAAGGGTGACAAGGTGGTGATGTGGTATGCGTCCGGCAACCGCGATGAGACTGTGTTCGAGCGGCCGGACGAGTTGATCATCGACCGGCCCAACGCCCGCAACCACATCGCTTTCGGGTTCGGCGTGCACCGGTGCATGGGCAACCGGTTGGCCGAGCTGCAGCTGCGGATCCTCTGGGAGGAGCTCCTCCCGCGCTTCGAGAGGATCGATGTGGTCGGGGAGCCGGAGTACGTCCAGTCCAACTTCGTTCGGGGCATCAGCAAGCTGATGGTCAAGCTCACCCCCAAGGATGCCGGATGAGCTCAGCGCGCGCGGTGGTGGTCGGTGCCAGCCATGCCGGGGCGCAGCTGGTCACCAGCCTCCGCCAAGAGGGCTGGTCCGGTGAGATCGTGCTGGTCGGTGACGAGTCGGTACTGCCCTACCAGCGACCTCCTCTGTCGAAGGCTTACCTCGCTGGCAAGTGCTCGCTGACGGAGTTGGCCATTCGCTCCCAGGACTTCTACCTCAAGCAGGGCATCGAGTGCCTGGACGCCTTCGTGGAGGAGATCGATCGTTCGGCTCGCCAGGTCCTGCTCAGCACGGGGGACAGACTGTCCTATGACGCCCTGGCTCTCTGCACCGGCGCACGCCCACGGCGCCTGCGCGCCGCCGGCACCCAGCTCGATGGGGTGCACTACCTGCGTCAGTCATCCGATGTGCAGCGGATCCGCGAGGACGCCATCCCCGGACGGCGCGCCGTCATCGTCGGTGGTGGCTACATCGGCCTGGAGACCGCCGCGTCGTTGCGCGCGCTGGGGCTCGACGTCACCGTGCTGGAGGCCGCAGACCGCGTCCTCGAGCGGGTGACCGCTCCTGAGGTGTCGGCATTCTTCACGCGCATCCACCAACATGAGGGAGTCGACGTGCGGGCGAGCGCATCGGTCGAGGCGCTGGTCGGCGACCACCGCGTCCGCGAGGTGGTCTTGGCGAGCGGCGAGCCTGTGACAGCCGATCTCGTGATCATCGGGGTCGGTATCGAGCCGACCACGGAACTGGCCGAGGCAGCCGGCTTGGCCGTGGACGACGGGATCTTGATCGACGCGCACGCGCGCACCAGTGATCCCACCATTGTGGCCGCCGGGGACTGCGCCTCGCAGGACATGCCACGTTACGGCCGACGGATCCGCCTGGAGTCGGTGCCGAGCGCGGTGGAACAGGCCAAGGTGGCAGCGGCGACCATCTGTGGAAAGGACAAGGAGGTCACGGCGCTCCCGTGGTTCTGGTCGGACCAATACGACCTCAAGCTCCAGATCGCGGGACTCAACACGGGCTATGACGACATCGTCCTGAGCGGTGACCCGACCGCCGACCGCGACTTCACCTGCTACTACCTGCGGAAGGGCGAGCTGATAGCCGCTGACTGCGTCAACCGTCCCCGGGACTTCATGACCACCAAGCGCATGCTCGGCCAGGGGACCCCAGTCGATACGGCCGCCCTGACCGCAGAGGTTGCGGTGTAACGAAGCCGGCCGACCGCTGACCGTGGTCACCACCGAGGCACCGCCCAGCGCGGCGAACAAGGATGGCTTGGATGTCGACTGCGTGGACGGCGATAGGACTTCTGTCTATCATTCTGGGCGTCCGTGAATCGCGTCGGTTGCAGACGTGAGGCACGCCCCCAGAGGCGCACGCGGTCCTGCATGGTGGCTGGTGTTGCTCGTTTGCAGACCGTTGCTGCTGGGGGCCAGGAGAGTGGACTGGCGCGGCACGGAACGCCTCGCCGGACGGGAGGTGCGGTGCTGGCGGTCAGCCCTGTCTCCCAAACCGATCCGTTGTTCCTGGCGGAGATGATCCTGGCCCAGGGGTCCGGCCCCCGGTTCATGGCAAAGACGAGCCTGTTTCAGAGCAGAGCTGTCGGCTGGTGGTTTCGGCCGGCCGCCACGTCGAGGTCGATCGTTCCGACGGCCGAGCTGGGCTCCGCGCCGCGGTCGAAGCCGTGGACCGCGGCGCCCTCGTCGTCTACCCGGAAGGTTCGATCACGAAGCGGCCGGATGGACGTCTGATGTCGCTCAGGGGTCGGGTACTGTTCGCATCACGCTGGAGACGAGACGTCAGCTCCATTGACTCCTGTTGCACAGTGGGGCGTGCAGACGATCGTGCCAGCCTACGAACGGAGGGTGGTGTTGGGCCTTCGTCGTCCGGTCATGCTGCTGGTCGGGGACCGGTGCCATTCGAGGACCTCCAAAAGTTGCCGACGACCACGGCAGTTGGTGCGGGGGATGCAGAGACTCCATGACAGCCTCGTCGCCATGGTCGACCGGCTGGCCGACGAGCACGCACGGTAGCTTGGTCTTGTCCAGGCCGGTGACGGGAGTCGGTAGCGAGACAGAGATCGCTACCCTGTCTTTCATGCGGGCACACTCCATGCGCGAACGGTTCAGGGAGCACATGCGCTCGGCTGTCCTTGAGGCTGCCCACGACTTGATCGTCGACCGCGGCTGGGACCGGGTGCGCATGGGGGAGGTGGCGGATCGAGCCGGGGTGTCGCGGGCAGCTCTCTACAAGGAGTTCGGTGACAAGGCTGGCCTCGGAGAAGCCGTCGTGCTTCGGGAAGCCTCGCGCTTCCTGGAGGGCATCCAGGGGGCGCTGGAGGCGCACGTCGGCGATGCGAAGCGCGGCATCGCTGCAGCCGTCGACTACACCTTGGACGAGGCGGGGCGTAGCCCCCTGCTCAAGGCGGTGCTCATCTCCAACCGTGACCTGGATGCGGGGAGTCAGGCGTTCACGGGGATGCTCCCGCTGCTCACGACTTCCGCGCGGCTTCTCGACCTTGCCTCCGACACCCTGGCCGGATGGGTCGCAGAGAGTTACCCGAGTCTTCCCGAAAACGACGTCATCGACGCGGCCGACACCATGGTTCGCCTGACGGTCAGTCATCTGGCGCTGCCCAGATGGAACCGGACCGCGACGGCGCGCAAGATCTCAGAGGTCGCGGTCCGGTTCCTCTCCCTCGAATCGTGACCTGCGCCGGATGGCACGATGGGAGCAGTCTGAACTGAGCTCAGTGGCGTACTGCGTGTTCGTCTGCGCCCTGCTGCTGACGTAGCACCGTCTAGAGAACCTTTCCGGTCGCTGTGCGGGGCAACTCGGTCACGAACTCGACCCGGGTAGGGCACTTTGAAGTGGGCAAGCCGCTCCCGGGTGTACGCGATGAACTCCTCGGCCGTCGCCTCGGCGGCGTTGGGGAATTGTCAAGACCTGTGGTTCGCCGTGTCACGCGGCTAGCTGATCACCTCCTGATTGCTCGGGTCGTTCGACGAACTTGCCCTTCTCGAAGCAGGCATCGGCACGGATGAGGACGACCAGGTGGGGCGCGTTGACGGCACGCCAGCGGGCCGGGGCGGAATCGATGAGCTTGAACGTCATCGCGACCCCGGCGGCCCGCGAGCCGGGGCCCTTGGTGACCCGCTGCCGATGCCGGACAGTGGCGAAGGTCGACTCGATGCTTATCTTGAATCACCAAGCTGATCATGGTTGTGGCCTGCGTGTTTGCGTCAAAGACGGTGTCGTCAAGGTGGCGGCGCGAGGTCTGCGTCGGCATTTCAGCAGGGGACCGATCGTTACCGAAGAGTGACGGGTGGACGGGTTCGGTGACGACTTGGTGGTGTTGGTCTGTCGGTTCGCGCGGAGCTGTCCGAGGGCTTGATCGAGCTGGCGCCAGAGCCGCTGGTTCCCCTCGGCGAGGTCTTGGTTGCGCTTGTTGGCGATTGCCAGTCGGTGGAGTGGACAGGAGTCGCTGCTGCGTTGCCGAGATGGTATTGGAGCGTTCGACGTGCGCTCGCCGAGGCCCCGCAGCTGTTGGATTTGA
Source organism: Saccharomonospora sp. CUA-673 (assembly GCF_001942305.1). Taxonomy (GTDB): domain Bacteria; phylum Actinomycetota; class Actinomycetes; order Mycobacteriales; family Pseudonocardiaceae; genus Prauserella. Next base: position 102,617 of record NZ_MKKE01000044.1, read on the forward strand.
TCTTTGATGTCTGGCTGGGTGTAGAGCCAGGAACGGGAGACCTCGGCCTTGCGGGCGACGGCTTCAAAGGTGTTGGTGCTGCCGGGCTGGTCGAGTTCGCGCAATGCCCGTACTGCTTTGGCGCGGGTGAGCTCGTGCCGCCGCTGGGCGGCGGTGATCAGGTGGGCTGTGTCATCAGCTCGCATCGGACACTCTCGTGTCGACGTCGGCCTCGTCGTGCAGAGTGTTGATGATCCGGTCGAGGTTGCTGAGGACCTGCTGATTCAATTCGTCCAGGCGTTGCTGGCCGCGGGCTTCAGCGGCGGTGATGATCTGCAGAACCTGCTGCCGGTGCACGCGGTGCTGCGCATACTGCAGCTCCAGCTTCAGCTGCCCAACCAGCTGATCGAGACGGATCGTCTCGCAGGCCAGGGCCGGGATCTGGTTGAAGCCTCGCGCGAACTCATCGCATGTTCATCCGTGTCAACGGGCTGCTGGACACGAACTGGACGTTGCACGACTTGCGGCATACGACCGCGTATCGGATGGCACGAGCATGGAGTCATGAGCTCTGTCGATCCGGGCCGTGTCGCGGTGGGTCTGGCCGCGCGACGGGATCCGCAGATGCCGATCACCGATGTCCAGTGGGTTCTCGGGCATGCGTCGTTGTCGGCAACACAGCTGTGTACCAACCCATTGCCGGAGGACGTGATCGCCTCGGTGCTGGCCCACCATGAGCGCCGCAACACGGCGCCGACCACCACCGTGTCGGGGCGGGACGACGGTGCCGTGTCGCGGTATCGGTGGGAGTCGCTGGATGTGTTGTTCGGGCGGTGGCAGGCATGACCGAGGCCGCGGGGACGTCGGCGCGGGTGAAGCGGCGCTCGGAACATTCCTATCGCCCGACCAGCGTGCATGCGGCCGAGGAGTTGAAGCACCGATTCCCGCCTCGGGTCGTGCTGGTGCGCTGGCCGGCCACGGCCGCGTCGCGGGCAACGGTGCTGCGGCGGCTGGCGATGCCTCCGCTCGCATGTGAGGACGCCCACACTCGGCAGGTGCAGGACCTCGGGGTGCGGGCCGTGCTGGACTGGCTGGCCGAGTTCCCCGGGGATTCCTGACAGGACCGGCTGCTGGCCAGCACCACCCTCGCTGAGGGCGACGAGGCGGGCTGGAAGTCCGCCGCAGCGGACTGGTGGTCGGCCACCGGAGGCGCCGCGATGTCAGCCAAGCGGTGTCACTTGCTGGTCTCTACCGGGCTGATGGGCCTGATCTGCGCCGATGTGCTGCGCCCGGACATGAGCTGGTTCATCAGCCCGGCCACCCCGAAAAACCTGACCGTGCACCTGGCCCGCACACGTGACCCGCAAGGCTGGGCGCTGCTACATCCCCGTTGTGATGCCGACCGGCGAGCCTGGCCACCAAAGCAACGGCGCTCTGCCGCATCGCGGTCCTCCAAGCGGCCAAGGGCGGAACGTTGGCCGCGATCACCATCGGCGACTGCCTCGAGCTGCTGCAGGCGGTGCACCGCATCGGGGGCGGCAAGACCACCAGCGGCTACTTCTATCAGCTGCTGCACGCTATCGGGATCTTCGAGCCTGCGCTCCGGCGACGGTGCGCGCGTTCAGCACCACCGGGCAGCTCAGCATCGAGGACCTCATCGACCGCTACCGCATCGCCTGCCGACCCGTCCGGAATCTGTTCGTGGACTACCTCCGCGAGCGTGTATCCACAATGGACTATGCGACGCTGCAGCGGTTGGCGGCCACGCTGGCCAAGCTGTTTTGGGCCCGAGTTACACGCCCTGTTGGTTCAGCCGTTTCTGCCTGGCCCAGGGGTGGTCTGCCCGTGGCTGATGAGGAAGTCGTCAACCAGGTGTGCGCAGAACTGTTCGTCGTTGGGGGTGCCGGTGACGAGGCGGTTAAAGATGAGGGGCCCAATGAGGTGGGCGAGAGCGGCGGTGGTGTCGGTGCCGGGGCGGAGTGCGTTGTGGGCGGCGTCGCTGGTGAGGACGGCGTCGAAGGGTTGGCGGTATAGCTCGATGATGCGGCGACGCAGGGTGTGCAGGCGTGGCCGGTCGCTCTGGGTGGGACTCGGGGGTGTTGGTGCGATGCTCATGCCGAGCCAGGACAGCACGGTCAGCTGCAGGGGGGCGTGGTCGATGAGGTGGGCTTGGTTGGTCAACAGCGTGAGCAGCCGTTCGCGTAGGGGGCCGTGGGCGGGTGCAGGTGCGACCGGGGGCAACAGGCGTTCGAAGGCGGCGGCGAGCAGTTCGGTGCCGGTGCCGAAGTGGCGGTAGAGGGTCGCGCGGGCGATGCCGGCGGTGCGGGTGACCGCGTCGATGGTGACCGCGTCGATGCCGCCTTCGGCCAACAGGTGGGTGGCGGCGTCGAGCAGCCGTGCGCGGGAGCGTGCCAGCGCGGGTCTTCGTCCGGGGTGTCGGGTGTGGGAGCGGCGGCGGTGGACATCGATCTCCTGCGTATCCAGAGGGCGGTGCGGGCGTGAGCAAGCCTAACGACAGCCAGACTTGTGAAACCGTCAGTCTAGGTCCGATACTGTCGGTTCACAATTGTTCGAGGCTTGTGGGTGATGGGTGTGGCGGAGTCGGCCGGGGGAACGGGCGGGGCGCGCGGTGGCTGGACGCTGGCGGTGTCGTGTCTGGCCGTGGCGTTGGTGATGGCCGGGGTGGCGTCGCTGACCACGCGTTGCCGGAGCTGGCGGCGGATATTGGGGCGAGTCAGACGCAGGCGACGTGGATTGTGGATGCCTACACGTTGGTGCTGGCGGGCGTCTGTTGCCGGCGGGCGCGGTGGGGGACCGTCTCGGGCGGCGCGGTGTGCTGCTGGCTGGGCTGGTCGTGTTCGCGGTGGGTTCGGCGCTGCCGGTGGTGGTGGATACGCCGACAGGGGTGATTGTGTGCCGGGCGGTCGCGGGGTTGGGGGCGGCGCTGGTGATGCCGGCGACGTTGTCTCTGCTGACCGCGGAGTTCCCTGCACGGCAGGCCGCGCGTGCGGTGGGGGTGTGGGCGGGTTTTGCCGGGGCGGGTGCGGTGCTGGGCATTCTCGGGGCCGGCGCGTTGTTGGCGGTCTGGTCGTGGCGGGCGGTGTTCGTGGCCACCGCGGTGTTGGCGCTGCTGCTGGTGGTGGGTGGCTGGTTCGTGCCGTCGTCGCGTGAGCCCGCGGCGCCCAGGCTGGATGTGCCGGGGGCGGTGCTGTCGGCGGCGGCGGTGGGGTTGGTGGTGTTCGGGGTGATCGAGCTCCCGATCACGGCTGGGACAGTGCGCTGGTGGTCGCTCGCTCGGTGGTGGGGTGCTGGCGGGGGCCGGGTTCGTGCTGGTCGAACGACGACGGGCGGCACCGTTGTTGCAGGTCGGGTTGTTCGGCGACCGCGGGTTCGGGGCTGGTGCGGTGTCGCTGGTGGTGCAGTTCCTGGCCGCGTTCGGGGTGTTCTTCCTGCTGATGCAGCATCTGCAGCTGGTGTGGGGCTACTCGCCGCTGCGGGCGGGGCTGGCGTTGGCGCCGGTGGCCGTTCCGCTGGTCGTGGCCGCGGTGCTCGCACCGTGGGTGTGCGAGCGGGTGGGGTTGCGGGTGATGACCGGCGCCGGTCTGGCGTTGGTGGCTGGTGCGCTGGTCGGGATCGGCGGGCTGGGGGTGGACGAGGACTATCCGCGGCTGGTGGTGTTCCTCGGTGTGTTCGGGCTCGGTCTGGGTATCTGCGCGACACCGGCCACCGCCGCCATCGTGCGCGGGGTTCCCCGCGCCAAGCAGGGCGTGGCCTCCGCGGTCAACGACGTCACCCGGGAACTCGGTGCCGTGGTGGGGATCGCGCTGGCCGGCAGCCTGCTCGCCGGCAGCTACCGCACCCATCTCGCCCCAGCGATCACCCACCTGCCGGCAGCAGCTCGCGCCCAGGCCAGTGATTCGCTGGCCGCCGCGCTGCGGCTGGCCGGCGACACGCCCGCCGGACCGGGTCTTGCCGCTGCGGCGCGGCGTGCCTTCGTCGACGGGTTCCACGACACCCTCAGCGCCCTTGCCGTGATCACCGCGGTCACGGCCATCGCGCTCACGGTGTGGGCGCCCGGACGCCACCGCGGGCACCGACCGTGGCAGCCAGGGGAAACCCGAGGCCGCGACGCTACCAACCCTTCGCTTGTCGACGAACAGGACAGGAGTACCTCGTGACCGGACGACGCGTCATCAGCGACTACCCGCACCAGCTGGCCGGGCACTGCGGGTCGGGAGCGCTGCGCGACCTGATGCAGTGGGCCCAGCTGTCCTACGACGACACGCCACTGGACGAAGGCACCGTATTCGGGCTCGGCGGCGAACTCGGGTTCAGCTACCTGCGCCACCCCGCCATGAGCCCGCCGATCTACCTCGTGGGCCGGGGCCCCGACCTCACCGGTGGGTTCACCCGCCGTCTCGGGATCACCGCCACCCAGCACACCACCGACGACCCCGGCGAAGGCTGGGCCTGGGTCCGCGACGAACTCGACCACGGATATCCGGTGCTGTGCTGGGCCGACATCGCCCACCTCCCGTACCTGCGGGTGCGGCTGAGCATGAGCCGCCACGACATCGTGATCACCGGCTACGACGACCACACCCGCACCGCCACCGTCATCGACAACGACCGCGCCGACCCCCAACCCGTCGGCTACGAGGCGCTCGCCCGCGCCCGCAACTCCACCGGATTCCCCGCACCCACCCGCCACACCACCTACCGCCTGCGCTACCCCACCCACCTGCCGCCCTTGGCCGACACCGCCGCCGACGCCTGCCACGCCGCCGCCCGAGCTCTGCGCCACCCCCAGCCACTGCTGCCTACCAGTCAACTCGACGGGGTGACCGACCTCGCGCACGGCGCCGGCCTGGACGGCCTCCGCGTCTTCGTCGACGACCTGCGGCGCTGGCCCGACGTGTTCACCCCCACGCAACTGGACACGGTGCTCACCGCGCTGGCCGCGTTCATCGACAAGGCCGGCACCGGCGGCAGCCTATTCCGCCGCCTGCAAGCCGACTACCTGCACTACCTCAACCAGCGCACCGGCCTGCCCCTCGCGGGACAAGCCGCCGACCTCTACGCCCAGCTCACCCAGCACTGGCACGACCTCGCCCGCATCGCCACCACCGCCACCACCGACACCTCCAACCGCGTCACCGCACTCACCGACACCGCGCGACATCTCCCCGAACTCGAACAGCACGGCGCCGATCTACTCGACCTCCTCGCCCGCGAACTCAGCCCCTACGCCCCGGAGACCCCGTGACCACCCCCACACCCCTCACCTACCGCCGCGCGGGACTCACCCTCGCTGGTGACTACTGGACCGCACCACCAGCCACCCCACCACGCGGCACCGCTATCCTGCTCCACGGCGCCGGACAAACCCGCTATTCCTGGCACCACACCGCCGCCCGGCTTGCCGAGCACGGCTGGACCACGCTCACCCCCGACGCCCGCGGACACGGTGACAGCGACTGGGCACACCCCCACGACTACACCATCGATCACCTCGTGGACGACCTCGTCCACATCACCGGCACCCTCAACGACACCCCCGTGCTCATCGGCGCCTCCATGGGCGGTATCACCGCACTGCTCGCGCACGCCGACCACCCCATCGCCCGCGCCCTCGTACTCGTCGACATCGCCCCCCAGATCAATCCCGCCGGCGCCGCACGCATCCTCGATTTCATGACCCGACACCGCGACGGCTTCGCCACCCTGAACGAGGCCGCCGCCGCGATCGCCGCCTACAACCCCCACCGGACCCGCCCCGCCACCCCCCACGGACTCCGCAAGAACCTCCGCCAACACCGTGACGGCCGCTGGCACTGGCACTGGGACCCGCAACTGCTCCAGTTCATCAACGACACTGCCGCCCTCACCCACCTCACCACCCGCATGGACACTGCCGCCCAACAGATCACCATCCCCACCCTGCTCATCCGCGGCGAACTATCCGACATCGTCAACCACGACTCCGTCGAACACCTGCTCCACCACATCCCCACCGCCCACACCGCCACCGTCACCAACACCGCACACATGGTCGCCGGCGACGACAACGACATCTTCACCAACCACCTGATCGACTTCCTCAACCACCTCCTCCCCCTCCCGCGGTAACGGGGGACTATCCCGTGAACGGGACGCGCTCCTCGCAGCGCTGGACCAGGCTCGGGACGAGCGGCTGACGATGCTGCGGAACCAGCAGATCGATATCAAGCCGCTGCTGACCAACAAGCGTCAGGATTCACTGGTCTGGCGATGCACATGTACAGCCTCGCGGTGTTCGACGCGGCGCCGGATCCGTCGCTCTGCGTCGTTGTCACCCAACGAGCGGTCGAGCCGTCGATACAGGCTGCGCGAGATTTCACGTGCCGGAGCCCCTGTGATCCCTTCGCGGTCGGCCCACCAGCTGCTCAAGTCGGCCCACGTGAGCCCATGTGCCGCCAGTGGCCGGTCGTAGACGAGGCAGAACTGTTCGTTCTTGACCACCCGGAAGTCGTTGTTAAGGGCATCGCTGAAGACGATCTTCGGCTTCGGGCCGTCGGCGGCGAAGATCAGGTTCGTCATCGAGCCGCGCACGCCCGCGCCGATCCTGCGACCGGCAAAGACTGGGGCGCCGCTGGTGTCAACCTGGACGATCTCGTGGCCGTCATGAACCAGTGTCCGGTTCAGAAAGTCGTGCAGTTGCTCGACTTCGGCAAGGTTCGTACGAACCATCGGGTGCAGCATCTCGGCCAGAAACCGCACGAGCGCGTCATCGCTATCCGCTAGGCCGAATCGCTCGTCGTGGAAGACCCAGTCCTCAGGCCAATCCAGGTTCGCGACGCAGTGCTGGATGATGTCCTCGCGCGCTGAGGGGGACTGCGTGGACCGGGAATCTGTGGTGGGCAGCGTGTCGAGGTCGTAAAGGCGCCCTAGAAAACTCGACCTCGTTGACGACGCCGTACCAGCATGGCGACTCGGTGGTGCTGGTGTGTGCCTCGGGCGGTCGTGCCGAGCAGGCCCGCACCCTGCTGGAAAGCGCCGGTCTGGACCGACTCAGCGTGCTACGCGGCGGTATCACCGGCTGGGAGCAGCAGGGAGGCGAGCTCAACCAGGGCCGGGGCACGTGGGCCATGGAGCGGCAGGTGCGGTTGGTCGCTGGGCTACTCGTGCTCACCGGCGTCGTGGTCAGCACCGCCTACGAACCGCTGAAGTGGGTCGCCGGCTTCGTCGGCGCGGGCCTGACCTTCGCCGCGGTGAGCAACACCTGCGCGATGTCCCGCGTGCTCGGACTGCTGCCCCACAACCACACTCCCCGCACGGACGGTCGCGCCGGGTGACGTCCGTGATGCGACTCGCAGTCACGATGGATGCCTCCGGATCGACTGCAAGGAGTAACAGCTTGTCGCTCAGGAGTGGGGCCGCCCCAGGAATAGGCCCCAGGAATAGACGGCCCCACTCCTGGCCAATGGATTTAAGCGGCGAGCGATTTGGCGTCGGGGAGATCGAATTCCGCATTGCGGACGCTGCGACGAATGCGGACCATTCGCCCGGCGTGTACGACAGGATCGTGTCCGGGGTGCGGCGTGCACGGAGGCTTGCTCCACCGTCGGCGTCGATCATGATCTGGATCACCGTGTTACCGCCAGCCGGTACCCGTCCAGCTACTTCGTCCAGGAAAGTCGGCCAGTCATCAGCGGGGACGCTCAGAACCGGGCCGGCACCGCCGTCCTTGCTGTCGCGGAGGTGAACGAGATCGGTGTCGAAGAAGACCTCGACGCACTCGTTGCCGTTCGGGTGGCTGAACGAGCTTTTGAACCAGATCCCGACGGGGCCGTCACGGCGAGCTGTGCTGGTGTTGTTGGAGGTCATCTCCGCGGCTGCCCTTCGTGTCGCTGCGTCGTTGCTGGTGGTCATAGGGTCCCAGCGAAGTCGAGCAGGAAGCGGCGAGTCTGCTCCGGCCCTGATGCTGCGGCCTTCTGCTGCTCCCACAGCGTCAGGTACCGCGCTGTGCGCTTGCTGTCGTCCACGTAGGTACCACCATCGTGTTGCTCCAGGTAAACGATACTGACCGGCGGCTTGGTGTCGTAGCCGAAGATGCTGTACTCGTAGCCTTGCCCCATGTAATAGCCGACACTGAACGGCACCAGCTGAAGCTCGATATTCGGCCGATCAAGGGCCTCGACGAGCCACATGACCTGCTCTTTCATGATCTCCGGACTGCCGGTGCTGCGGCGGAGGGCCGCTTCGTCGACGATGAACCAGAACTGCTGATCGGTATTGTCGAGCACCCGTTGCCGTGCCAGTCGGTCGGAGGTGTCCTGATCGATCTGCTCCTGACACAGTGAGGGTCGCCACGCGCGAAACAACGTGCGCATGTATCGCTCGGTCTGTAGTAGGCCCGGCACCACCATCGCCCGGTAGGAGAAGATCCGCTGGCAGCTCGGCTCCATGTCGACCAGCAGCCGCATGTGCTGCCGGAACCGCGTACTGAACGCACCGCGCTTGGTCCGGCGGTTGCCTTCGGCTTGCAGGTCGCGGGCATACGCCTGGTCAGTCTCGGCGGCTCCGTAGCGCTCCAGGAGCGCGTCCAGCTCCATCGGCCGGATGCCGCTGCCGGACTCGATGTGCGCGATCTTCTGCTGAGTGCAGCGCAAGACCTCCGCCGCGTCGTCCTGCTTCAACCCGGCCTCGACGCGTTGCCGAGCGAGCTCATTGCCCAACACGATCTTCATTACCGCTGGTGGGAGCTGTTGTTGGGCCACGCGCACCTCCGTATGCCAACTGGCCTGATCACGCACGATACAAGCCAATTCACCCATTTGTACGTGTACTCAACTTGAGTACACGAGTTACCGTTTGATTCAGCCTATCTTCAGAACCGCCAAGTCTGCGAGGTCAAGTCTATGAGTACACAAGTTACGAGCCTACTCGACGAGGACTTGGGCCATGGTGGCGCACCCCAGCGGTTTCCGTACCCAGCACCAATGCCACTGAACTTCCCAGGTCCCTGCTACAAGCACGCTCGGCCGCATCGCCCCATCGGGGCCGACGGGCCGAGCTGCCGGCGGTGGGCAGCGCGGCGTCGAGTCCCTTTCCCGCGGGTGACGACTCCGCGCGCTGCCCGCCGCCTGGTTCCTGTGGCGTGGCTATGGCTTCCCAAGCGTCCTGTCCGATCCGCTGTCGCTGCGGCGGCGCTCCCCCGAACGGAGCGGTCAGGACTCCACCACGGCGGCCCCGTCGAGGTCCCGAACTCCCACGGGGTCGCGTGGCATTCATGACCCTCGGTGGGCAGGCGTTGACCCGGACCGCCGCCTGCCCACCGGGTTCCACAGCCGCCTCGATGGCACGGGAGCTGCCATGAAGCGGCTCAACCGTGTGGACACCGTGCTCGCACTACTGGAACGCGCGGGCTGGTTGGCCTCGCCTGCCTGGATCGTGCCGTGTCGCGACGAGCGGGGCCGCAGGGCGCAGCTGCGGGTCGGTGTGTCTACGGATGGGGTCACGATCACCCCGTCCCAGCCGGGACACCACACGCTCACCCCAACCGAGGCTGGACAACTTCGAGCGGTCCTCCGTGACGCGGTGGTGACCCGCGCACCGCTGGTGCCTTCGGAACCGCCTGAGCCCCGCCGTCCAGGCACACCTCCCGCCCAGGCGTTATCCGCGTCGAGCCACGCCGGCCACGGCGCGCGAACCCGCCTGTGCCTCCCCACCCCGAGCGAAGGGTCGGAGTATCGCCATGGCAACCACGTTTCACCGCGACGGCCCGACGTCAACCCCGACAACGGATTCCGCCGAGCCGCTTGACCTCGCCGCTGGCGCAGAGTTCTTCCGCCGTCTGGGTTGGCCAGCCAGCCTGGACGCCCGTCAGGGGCGACTGGTGGTGTACACCGGCGACGTGCTCGACGCGCTTGTCCTACCGGCGCGATTGGCCAATACGGTCGCTACAACGCTGAGCACGCATCTGATGAACGGCCCAATCTGCACCGACAGCAACCACCGCTGGTGGACACTCCTGACGGCGCCGTGCCAACGGGCCAATCTGGAGCTGCCCACCGAGTTGCGGACAGCACGGGTGCGCGCAGTTCCTCGCGGCGGGCACGTTGTCGTGCCGCATCCCGCGGACACCCGGCACTGGCCGCAACGCCCACGACAGAACCGGCCGCTACCACCCTTGTCTGCACTTGTAGCACTCGCCCGCAAGGTTCTCCAGACACGGCATTAACCACACGCGCACATCTCATGCGCGAAATCGCCTTGCCTTCCAAGACAACGGAAGTAATGCCCACTCGTCAACAGCCACCGAAAGGTCCGCTCGTGCGTATACCCCTGGACGAAGTCACTGCTACCACGCCCTGCCCGGGTGTGCTCAGCCCTCGCACGAAGCACTACCCGCGAACAGTGTCCGGTTGGCCCGTCACGATACCCTACCTCGCCAACGGGCCGCTGGGCCAGCACCAGATCGTCATGCCTTCACTGTGCTCCAGCGAGCACTTGCTCCCACCTCGCTCTGATGAGGCCGAGTCGACCGGGCACGTGTGTGGACAATGTCTCGATCAACGTGCGGCACACTGCAGCAAGAAACGCACGTCGCCTCACTACGCGCGAGCGCCCAGGTAAACACGCCGGCTTGATCGACAGTCACGCCCCGATGGATGCCGGGTCGCTGTGGGACGCCACGAACTCCGCGACAGTACGGGAACTCCTCTCATCGGTTCCTCTATCTATCTCCACAGTGGACGGCATAGCGCGGAAATGATGGGTGCGCCGACCGTGCCGTTCTTTGCCTTCGAGCGGGCGCTACTGGCCACCCCGACCGAAGAACTGCCGGCAGCCGTCGACGTTGAGTTTGACTGGCCAACGGTCGACATGGACGACCCCGAGGTGGAGGCAGAACGGCAGCGTGCCAGCGAGGTCGCTATCCATCGATCGCAACCGGAACAAGCGCCAACCCAACGATCAGCTCAGTGGCAACCGCCCATGACGGCAGACGAGTTGGCACATCTGCTCGAACTTATGCGCAAGAAGTGGAATATGTAAGGAGATTCGCCATGCGACACCTTAAGAGACCCGCGTCAGGAAGCCACTGCGGCCCGGATGCACCGTTACGTTTCATCCTCGGCTTGCTCATTGTGGTCACACTATTGATCATGACTACCTTCGCCCTCGACAGCCACGCTGCCGGCGCAACGCCGGTTCGGTCTCCCAGCATGCTGCAACCTGTTCCGGGCAAATCAGCAACTACTCACAGCCTGGCGCGGGCCTCTGATCGTTGCGACACGGCGCCACCGCCGAACACTTCACAGAGGATTCGGTTCGCGGTCTCGTCCAGTGAGGACTCCTGAAGAATGACGTGTTCTTCGGCGAAACCGAGCTGATCCGCAGCTCGATACCACTTCCGCATGTCGTCATGACCAAACTCATGGGACTGGGGCCGCGTTTCGTGACGACGCAGAGTCTCCTCCCACGAAAGGTCGAAGTAATAGAATACCGTGCGGCCCCGGTGATCACGGCGAAGACGGTTCAGCATGCCCGCGTATTGCTCCGCATGCATGATTCCTTCGCAGATCACGTTCCACCCGCGGTTCAACGCAAACCGCACCGTCTGGTCAATCAACGCGATGTTGTGCCCGCCGGGAACATCCTTTTCCTTCAACACAATGCGGCGAAGGTAGTCCTGCTCGACCACGCCACACTGCGACCAAGATGCGCGCGCAACCGATGCGCAGTCGAGGACTTCCCTGAGCCCGAAGGACCGCGAAGCACAACCAAGCGAGTGTCCTCCGTGCCCACAGGACTCCTCGACGACATCGAATCCTGTTCGTCGATCACGGTGTCCCTCAACGGTTGTTCTGGAGGGACTGGAGGATCGGCATGGCGGCGATCTGGTCTGCGCTCAGATCGTCCCAGTCGAGTCCGCCGGGGCGGCGCGGTGGTGCGCAGGTGATGACCTCGTCGGTCGTGACGATCACGTCGACGCTGAAGTCGTGGCTGGTCTCGGGGATGTCGCCCTCGATCACCTGGAGTGGATGCACGGTGGTGACGATCGTAGTCGCGGGACCGATCAGGCCCGCTTGTGCGAGCAGGGCAACTTCGATGTCCGAATACCCGGCGCCCTTACCGAGCCGCACACCATCGCGGCTGACAGCGACGCTGCCGCACACGATCAGATCGACGGGCCGCAACTCATCCAGGCCAACGTTGCGTGCTACCGACGGCGCCATGCGGCTGGACGCGGCTTCCTCGGCAGGAACGGTCAGACCGGCTGGGTCGAGCAGATAGAAGGGCTGCGGTGGCGCGAGCTTGGGCGCGGCCATGTAGACCACCTTGCCCGCACGTAAGGCGCGGGCACGGGCCGGGAGCTGTGCTTTGTCCGGCACGGCCTTGATCACGCTGGCAGCCTCCCACTCCGGCAGTGCGGCGAGTCGATCGGCGGCGACCTCGGCGCCGACGAAGTTCGGGATGCGCCCATGCGCACTGCCGTCTCCTGCCACGACACCCTGCTGGTCCAGCAGGTTCCACACCTGCCGGCGGATGGTGTCCTTACGCGCGTCCACCTCGGCTGTGGTCACTGTGTGCGCTCCTCGTCACGCTGTAGTCATCAGTGAGAGCACCCGATCGTAGATGTCCTGAACGACAGGCTCGCCACGCCAGCGGCGAAGCTTGCGCACGGCATCGGAGACGATGTTCAAGCCGCCACCTCCGCGGGTGGCCTCCAGGACGTCGATGGCGTCGTGCAGGCTCGCCGCAGCCGCATCGAGCTCGCCCTGGTGCACATAGGCAAGGCTGAGGTTGCCGAGCACGATCGCGCGGGACTTGCTCCGCGCAGTCATCGCTTGGGCAGCTGTGTCGAGGATGCGTTGGGCGCGGCGGTGATCTCCTAAGAACAGGTAGCAGGAGCCGGCCAGCCGGTCGAACTGGGTCTCGGAAAACAGATGCGCAGCACCGTCGGTGGCCCGGACGCTCGTGAAGCTGCATTCCGCGGCGGCCAGTGCCGACTCGCACCGCCGCGTGTCGCCGAGCATGGCGTGGGCCTCGGCCGAGTGCAGCTGCGCCAGCCCGGTCAGGACGTTGCTGGTCGAGCGCGTGACCTCGGCAGTCTGTTCGGTCAGCCGCAGCCCCTCGATGGGATCGCGCTCCCCGTAGAGCGCGAGGTAGCTCGTCCGCAGCAGCGCGTGCCCTTCGGCAGTTGGGCTACCGATCTCGCGGGCCGCGGCTGTCGCCTGATCAAAGTACTGCCGCGCGGTGCGGTGATCCCGGCGCTGGGAGGCGTCCCACACCAGCTGTCCCATCAGCGTCGCCGCAGTGGCCTCGGCCGCGAAGAGGTCGCGCTGCAGGGCGCCATCCCCGCCGTTGCGGGCGAGGAAGCCGATCTGACCGAGGGCCTGGCCCGTACCGGCTAGCAAGGATGTCGACGCATCCGGTCATACCGCTCGTCCAGGCGGTGTACCTCCTGCCACAAGCTCTCCACGGTCGCCAGGTCCGTGCTGTTCGGGGAGCGAAGGGCGTGCCCGACGCGACCGCGGCTCAGTGGCTCTTCCGGGTCGGCTTCCGGCGTGAGGAGGTCGATCAGCTCGGTGGCCGAGACGCCGAGTGCGCGGGCAAGCCGCGGCTGCTTGCGTGGCGAAGGAGTGACCTCTCCAGATTCCCACCGATAGATCGTCGACCGATCGGTTCCCATGCCGATGGACGCGGCAAGCTGCTCTTGGCTCATCCCCATCGCGCGGCGATGCCGCCACAGACGCATCCGCTTGCCGGACATGCACGCGTCCCCCAATCGAACAGAGTGATTCCATGATCCTGGTCGGATTTTCGCAGGTCAAGGACTACTCGGTGTCGTAGCAGCCCAGGTTTCGGAACGAATTGTTCCTAAGACACCCCCAAAAGCGAGGCGCTGGCGCACGAGCTGCTGGCGCTTGCCCGGCATGTGACCACTCCTCGACGTCGACCGTATCCATCTGATTCCAGGAGCATCTTCCCTGGTCACGGACTTATGTGCGGCATTCGTGCAGCAACGGTGCAGCGATTCTGCTCTGGTTCAGCGGGCACCCCGCCGGTTGACTGCCACCTGAGCACCCCACCGCTGCGGACACCGACCGCACGGCCGACACCCGGTGCTCGGACCTGTGAATAAGGGGCTCGCTGCCAACGAGGAGACATTGTGACGCTCCCTCAGCGATTCGTGGGCGATGCCGCACCACGATCCCGTTGCGTAGAACATCGGCTCGCACCGCGTGCGATCCCGCACCTGCCAGGCGACAGACGCTCGTCTCCCTCCGTCCCGCACGCGATCGGGAGGGGCCGATGCTGATGAAACGCCTGCTGACGGCGTGCCTTCGATCGCTCTCGCGTGGCAGGGTCGAAACCGTCCACGACCTTGTTCCCTGCCGGGACGGGCATGGACGACGCGCGCGCATCGCTGTGCGCGTGCTTCCCGGCAGGAATGTAGGGGTCGAGCTTCCCGCTCCCGGCCCGGTCTCCGTGCGTCCGCTTGATGTTGGGCGTCTGCGTTGGGCGCTCCGGTCTGCCGCAACGTCATCCGACTCGCCGGCGCGCACCCACCGAGGCCGCCGGGCATCGCAGGGGTCCTGAACCAACGCACCGCCACGCTCGCTGCCCTCTTCGCAGCTACGGCGCACCCATAGTCCGCGGTGGAGGTGGAGCGCGTCTCGCGGCCTTCACCTCCACGCGCACCACCGAGCAAGGAATCCGGAGAATGAGCGCCAGAATCGACACTTCACCATCGCACGCAAACCGCATCGGGAACGTGGCCGCCCCGGGCACACCCGGCATCCACCGCCATCCGCGTCATGCGGTCGTGATCGCCTCCGGCGGCCTTGATTCGACCGTGCTGGCTTACTGGCTCCAGGCTCGCGGAACTCAGCTGACTCTGCTGTCCTTCGACTACGGCCAGCGTCATCGAGTGGAATTGCGTTTCGCAGCGGCGACCGCACAGGCCCTCCGAACGCGGCACGAAGTAGTTGATCTCTCCGCGCTCGGGCGTGTCCTTCAGGGGTCGGCGTTGACCGATTCCAGCGTCGGAGTTCCGGAGGGTCATTACACCGACGAGACGATGCGGGCGACCGTGGTTCCTAACCGCAACGCCATCATGCTCGACATCGCGGTGGCTCTGGCGGTGACCACGCAGGCTGACGCGGTCGCGTTCGGCGCTCATGCTGGCGATCACCCGATCTATCCGGACTGTCGGGAACGCTTCACGACCAGCTTCGCCCGGACAGCACAGGTCGCGAACGAGGGGTTTCTCACCGACGACTTCCAGCTTGTGGTGCCGTTCCTGGCCAGCTCCAAGACCGACATCGTGCGGCTGGGTGCCGCGCTCAACGTTCCATTCGAGCAGACGTGGTCCTGCTACCGCGGCGGCACGGAGCACTGCGGTACATGCGGCACATGCACGGAGCGCCGAGAGGCGTTCCATGACGCAGGCGTGGCCGACCGTACGACCTACGCGGTGGGGTGCACCTGACGATGGCCGGAACAGAGCCCGACCGTTCGGAAAGACCTGAGTGGGGCCGTCTTTCCCGACCCGACACGCGTGTGCTGGGCTGCGCATCAATCTCGCGGGATGGTGGGATCGTTCCCGCCACTCAGGCGGAATCGAGCCTAGCGCATGTGGAGCCCGAGACACCAGCAGGCGATCACGCTGCTCCGCAGTCGCACTCGTTGATGCCGCTGTTGAGCGAGAAGCATCTGCGCCGAGCACTGCGCCAGTGCGGACGACGGTCTTCAAGCCCTGGGGCCGATGGGATGACGTGGCGCGATCTTCGCCAGCAAGCCGGAGCAGTCCTCCCAGATCTCGCCACCCAGCTCGCCGCGGGTACGTGGCGCCCCGGTCCGCTTCGAGAGCTGACGATTCCCACCTACGCCGGGAAATCTATGCCGACCGCGATCCCCACGGTGATGGATCGCCTCGTGCACCGAGCAGTGCGGAACGCGGCGGAGCCCATCCTGGAGGCGCGGGCGTTCGCCGACTGGGTCTCCGGCTTCCGGCCCCGGCGGAACCGCAACACTGCGCTTCGCCACGCGAATGACCACTTGACAGCCGGGTACCGATGCGTCGCCGATATCGACGCAGCCAGGGTCTCGGACGGCGCGACTGCCGCCGAAGCGGTGGACTGGTTCGCCGAGTACATCCATGACGGCAGTTTTCTTCGTCTACTCAGGACTGTACTCGCGGGGATGCCCAGTCCCGTGGTCCCAGGTTCAGGACTAGCTCCGCTTCTGATCAACCTCCGACTGTCACAAGTGGACAAAGAGGTTTCGGGGCTCCGTGTGGTGAGGTTCGCCGACAACTATTGCGCTTTCGCTGCGACGATGGCGGGCGCAGGGGAAGCGTTCTGGTGCATCAGTGACGCCATGGCGGCTGTGCGGTTGGAACCGAACGCGGCCAAGAGCCGGATACGACGCGATGCCAATGCCGAAGACCTTTTCCTCATCGATGGGTAGCGCGATGAACATCGACTGGATCGAGATCCCTGGCGGCACCTGCTTGTTCGGAGACGAATCACGCCCCGTCACGGTGCCCACGCTGCTGTGGACGCGCACGCCGATCACGCAGGCACACCTGGGCGATGGTCCAAGCAGGAACTATCCGGTCACCGGTGTTGACCATCCCACGGCGGACCATGTCGCTCGCCGACTCGGGGGAAGGTTGCCCCGCTCGGTGGAGTGGGAGTGGATGGCATCGGGAGCCGAACGACGGGTGTGGCCATGGGGGAACGCGCCCTGGGGTCCCGAGTTGGCCAATCTCCGGGACTCCGGATTCGAAGGCACGACCGACGTTGCGGCACATCCGGAGGGTGCGACGCCGGATGGGATGCTCGACGTGGCTGGGAATGTCTGGGAGTGGACCGCCAGCTCCACGATGGGTGATGGCTTCGTGATCCGCGGCGGCTCCTATGCCTCGCCGCCCCTGTACGCGTGGTGCACGTTTCTCAACTCAGCACCGGCTGAACTTCGGTCTCTCGGCATCGGGTTCCGGGTGGTGCGTGAGCCGTGACGACACCTGTTCCCGCTGAGCGTGGTTTGATCGTCGCTGGCTGCTCGCGGCGGAAGAAGTCGACCAGGGCAGCGATCGCTGCCTTGGACCTCTACGAGGGCGGTTGCATTCCAGGACTTCGGGATCGTCTCGGCGACAACGTTCAATTGCGCCAGCGGATTCGGATCGTGTCAGCGCTCTACGGCTTGCTCCACGCCGACTCACCGATCATGCCCTACGACCGCCGGCTGACTGATGTTGCCGACGCCGATGTCTTGCGCCAGCGCGTGGCTCCGAATCTCGCGGGTGAGTTGGCTGCCGTGACGCACGTGTTGGCGGTCGTCGAACCCCTGTACCTGCTCGCCCTGGAGCCAGTGGTGCGACGGCTCGACGCGATCCGTCTGTATTGGATCTCCGCCCCGCGGGATTGGCATCGGGCCGCTGCAGTCCTCGACACCTGGGGGTGGACATGAACGCCTCGCTCACCAAGACCTTGGCACACCGCGGAAATGACCACGCGGGCCACACACGAGACTTCGAGCGGACGACGGGGATTGCTTGGCATGCCGCTGTTCCATCCGGCTGGGTCGGCGGTCGGCGTCTGTCGGTGGTTCTTCCCGCGCACAACGTCGGTTACTGCCTGACGATGGTGCTCGACGCGTTGGAGGCACAGACCTACGGGCGCCGCTTCGAGGTGATCGTCGTCGACGACGCCTCAACCGACGCCACCGCGAAGATCATCGCGACTCATCCGGCCGTCACAACGGGACTGCGGCTTCCCGCCCGGTGCGGCGCGGCCACCGCCCGCAACCTGGGCACCTACATCGCCCAAGGCGAGACCGTGCTCTACGTCGACGCGGACATGCTCCTGCCGCCCACGACCGTGGGGGACCTGGCGGCACGTGCCACCGACCACGCGGTGCTGACCGGATTCCGGCACAACCTGCCGCACGGCGCTGCCTGGCCCGACGTCGGCCCCGATCTCGCCGCCGACCATCGAGTCACCTGGCGACCACCGGTGAACACCCCTTTGCTCTACAGCGGCATCACCCTGCGAGGACCCGTCGATGGCCGGCCGCTGGAGCACACCCGCGACTTTCGCGATCTCGGCCACGGGCGGACGTACTACGACTGGGATCTGCAGCGCATGGTCGTCACCGCGCTGCTGGCCGTGCCCCGCGCCGCGGTCCTGGACGTCGGTGGATTCGATGCCGAGTTCGGGCGCATCGGCTGGGGTATGGAGGACACCTATCTCGGCGCCTGCCTCATCGCCGCCGGGCTTCTGGTGATTCCCCTGCGCCAAGCGGTCGGATTCCATCTCGATCCGCCCGACGCGGTCGAGCAATGGCAGCACAAGCTCGGCACCTGGCCAGCGACCCTTGCGCGCTACCGAGCGCTGCTCGGTGAACCCGCCCGTTCCGGACGACGCGCCGCGCTCATTACCGCGATGAACTCCCTGTTGCACTCCTGCGAGGTCTTGCGATGACAACCGTTCACCACACCGCGATCACCACCACGACGCACCGAGTCTTCGCCACGGCGCGTGCGACCAAACCCGATACGTCCACGACCCCCTGACCGGGCTGACACACCGCGCCGAGAGCTTGATTGCCCTCGGGCGAGCCCGCCTGCCGGCCAGTTCGATGGCGAGCTGGCCGACCATCCATCCCGGCGAGCTGGATCGCGAGGTGCCTGTCAGCGTGTGCTGGTCTCCGCTGGTGCGCTGCAACCTCGCCTGCCCTCATTGTCTGGACGACAAGGCCGTGCCTGAACTCGCCCGAAAGGATCGCCAGCGGATCGCAGCCTTGCTCGGCGAGTCCGGGGTCTTGGCCGTGGACATTTCCGGAGGCGAGCCCTTGCTGCTGCGCGATCTCGGCGAACTTGCGGCCACGCTGACCAGCTCCGGGTGCGTGGTTAGCGTGACGACCAACGGATGGCACTTGCAGCGGCGGGCCGAAGCACTGGCCGGGCAGGTCGATGCCGTGCGGGTCAGCCTCGACGGTCCCGACGCGGAGTCCCATGACCGCTGGCGCGGATCGGGGAGTTTCCGCCGCGCCGTGGCTGGCGCTCGCGCCGCCGTCGCCCACGCCATCCCCACTCAACTGCAAACGGTCCTGATGACCTCCGCCCAAGGGACTGCGCAGCGCATGGTCGACCTCGCGGAGGAACTGGGCGTGCATGGCGTGACTTTCCTGCAGATGCTGCCCATCGGGGAGGGCGCCGCGCTGGCCGACGCGGAACTGCTCACCGACGAACAGGCCCGCGCCATCGTTGCCGACCTCGACATTCCCGATGCCGTGACTGTCCGGCTGCGTACCAGGGACGACGCAGGGGGCTTCACGGTCATCCGGGCCGACGGGCGCGTGTGGCGCAACGACTCCGTGGCCGAAGGCATCACCACCCTGCATTCCTTGACCAATCTGTCCGACCTGGCACTGACCGGGAGGGATGGTTCGGCATGAGCACCAGCATCGCCTCGTCCGCGCCGTCCCGCGTCTTCGAGCACCACCGCCTGTGGCAGCTGCGCACCTCCGTGATGCTGCAAGCGTGCCGCCTGCTGGCCACCGCAGCCGTCCAGCTCACAAGCCGCGCGCACCTGGAGGCAGTCAGCGCCGTGATCGGTATCGCGCACGGCGGCACCACTCCTGCACGCCACATCGCCGCACGCCTGGGCCTGCAGGCGCACACTGTCCGAGCCAGCCACAACACCACCGACGCGCCGTACAGCCCGGCGACCGGCACCGTGACCTGCGATCTCAACTCCTGGCAGCCCACCGCACCCACCCGGCTCGCGGGAACCGTGCTGGTGGTCGACGACATCTGCGGCTCCGGCGCCACCTTCACCGCAGTCCTCGATGTGCTCCGACCCTTCGCCGAGCCCGACACCCGGTTCCTCACCTGCGCCCTGTGCCGCAACCGCGGCGCGTCCACGCCGCCCGATCTCTACTGCTGGGACGTCGCCGACTGGGTTGTCTTCCCCTGGGAGGACGTTCCAGCAGGTCAACCGACGACGCCGCTCCCACCCTTGAATCAGGTGATCATTCGTGACTGAAGCACCCGAACAGCCACCGCTGACGGTGGCGTTCGTGCTCGCCTCGTACACGGTCGACGCGCCGGCCGGCATGGAACGCGCAACCGCCGCACTGGCCAGCGGCTTGCGCCAGCTCGGCCACCGCGCGGTCATCCTCACCGCAGCCGAGCAACCAGAGCCCGACCCCGACGTCATCCGGCTGCACACCCTCGCCTCGTCGTTCCCGTGCGACGACGACACGCTGCGCCGAGCCATTCACGAGGCAGGTGACCGGCTGCACCGCGAGATCGTCGCCACGTTCGACGCGCTCGGTGTCGACGTCGCCGTGTACGTCGACGCCCTGTGGGGCCTGGGGCGAGTGGCCGTCCAGCATCGGGCGCGCTCAGTCCTCGCCACACACGTCATCGGGCACGACGAGGACCTGGCCGTAGCCTTGGCCAGCGTTGAGCACGTCGTCGCCCCGTCGAGCACGGTGCTCGACCAGGCTCGCGAGCAGGGCTACGACACCGATGGCTGGTCCGTGATCCCCAACGGCCTGCTGCACGACCATCCGCGCCCGGACGAAGCAGCTCGGGAGACGCTGCGCAGGCGAGCCCCGATCCGCGTACTCGGTCGTCTCGGGCCGGAGAAGAACATCCCGGCCCTGGTCAATGAGGCGCGGTTGCTCGAACGCCCGGCAGAAGTCGTGGTCGCAGACGCCGGGTTCGAGACCGTGCCCGGTGCCCAAGGCGGCGAGTGGTCCCGCTGCCAGCACGCCGCCGCGCACAGCCCCTGGCTGCACCTGCGATCCGGCGGGATCAGATGGGCGGATGTGCCCGCCTGGCTTGCCGAGGCAGCCGTGGTGATCGTGCCCTCCCTGCGGGAGTCCTTCGGCCTCGTCGCACTGGAAGCCATGTCCGTGGGAACGCCCGTGGTCTGCTACGACGTCGACCACCTGCCGTCCCTAGTCGGTACTGGCCCCGAGGCCGGCGGCGTGACCGTCCCCAAGTCACAGGGTGAACACGCGCTGTGGACGGCTGCCGGGGACCTGCTGGGTGATCCTGTACGCTACCGGCACCTGTCCAGGGCTGCGTACTACCGATCGCGGGACTTCCGGCCCATCACAGTCGCCGAGTGGTTCGTGAAGGCGGTGCGGTGATGCCTGCTCAAGTCCCCTTGTTGCTGGTCGACGGCCACAACCTGCTCTGGCGGGCAGCCTTCGGATTCCCCGCCGAAATCAGATCACGGGACAAAACCCGCGACCTCACCGCCTGCTTCGGGTTCTTCGCCCTGCTCCGGGTCGCGATCCGCGACGAGCTACCCACGGCCCCCGAAGTGATCATCGTCTTCGACGGCGAACACGGCTCCGCCGAACGCCAAGACGCCGATGCCGACTACAAGGCCAACCGGGCGCTCGACGACGGCGCACGCAAAGCGCTGGAAGCGATCCCCGTAGTCCAGCGCGGGCTCGACCTCTACGGACTGGCCTGGATCGAGATCGAGACCGCCGAAGCTGACGATGTCGTCGCTACGCTCATCAGCCGCGCCCGCCGCCACAGACGGCCTGCGTGGATCTTCTCCACCGACCGCGACTACTACCAGCTGCTCGACGAGCACACCCGCGTGCTCAACACCGCAATGCACCCGGGAAAGCGCCACATCGGGCCGGAAGAGGTTGACGCACGCTACGGAGTACGGCCGGAGCAGTGGCCGTGTTTCTGTGCGCTCAAGGGCGACCCGGCCGACAACATCCCCGGCGTGCACGGCATTGGCGCGGCCACCGCTGCCCGACTGCTCGCAGGAGGACTCACACTCGACGACTTGGCCGCCTCTGGACGACTCAGCGGCGCCAAGGGCCAGCTCATCCAGCAGCAGTGGCAGCAAGTACTGGCTTGGCGGGATCTCGTGCGCATGCGCACGGACCTGCCGCTGCCGGTGGAGCCCACCGGTGATCCCAGCGCTGAGTTGCCCAAACCCGCCGAGGTGATCGAGAAGCTGGAGCTGTGGTGACCACGCCAAACCCCGCGACCAGCCCGGCGTCCGTGCTGACGGTCATGGCCCACCCCGACGACGCCGAACTGTGGGCGGGCGGAACACTCGCCCGCCTCGCGCAGGTCGGCGCTTCCGTGACCATCGCTGTGCCCGAACACGCTGACGCCATCCGCAACACAGAAGCCGCCACGGCCGCTGACGAGCTGGGCGCCCGTTACCACTCGTACCCGGCCGTCAACGCGAACGCGCTGCACGACCTGCTCGACGCGACTCGGCCCGAGGTCGTTATCACGCACCCGCTCGACGACGTCCATCCTGATCACCGGCATGTGGCTCACACGCTCACCGCGGCGCTGCCCGAGGTCGTGATCGCCACCGGGCGCCCGCGCCGGGTCTACACCAGCGACACCTACAACGGGCTCACCAGCCACAGCCCGATCGCTGCGCACAGCGTCATCGACGTCACGGAAACCTGGGAGACCAAGATGCGGGCGCTGGCCGCGCATGCCTCCCAGCCCATCACCGAGCATTTCGGCCCCATGGCCGAAACTTTGGGCCGCCTGTGGGGCAGCCGCATCGGCACCCGCTACGGCGAGAACTTTGTCCCGCTGCCCGTTCTCGGCCGCGTCCCAGCGGCCACCACGCTCTGACTCACCACACAGCAACCTCTGGGGACATCACCATGGACACCGCTGCACAGACGCGCGTTCTCGACGAAGCCGTCTATCAATACAGCACTCTGACTGCGGCCGACCAGCTTGAACGCCTCACGAAGGTGGTCTCCTCCGGAGCACTCGGCGCTATCGCCGGAGACCACGTCCGCGAATTCGAGCAGCAGGTCGCCGGCTACCTCGGCCGCCAGGGTGCGGTCGCCACCTCCTCTGCCAGTGCCGCGCTCGAACTCCTCCTGCGCTGCCTTTCCCAGCGCGAAGCTGCCGAACGTGTCGTCGTCCCCGAGGTCTGCTGGATCTCGGTTCCCACGGCGGTCCTTCGCAGCGGGCGAACACCGGTCATCGCCCCCGCAACCAGCGACCTGACCCCACATTGGGAGCAGATCGAGCCGCTTCTCGACGAGCGCACCACCGTGGTGATCCTGGCGCACCTGCGGGGCCGCCCAGCCCCGGACACCCAGCGCATCACTGATGAACTCGCCCAGCGCGGCGTCACGCTCATCGAGGACTGTGCCCAAGGCTGGGGAACCACCCTGGACAAGCAGCCGGTCGGTGGCCGCGGCGTGGCGGCGGTGTTCTCCACGGAGACCCACAAACTCGTTGCCACTGGGGAAGGCGGCATCATCGCCACCGACGACAGCCATCTGCTGGACGGACTGCGGGCCGTCGGCGGGAACACACGCATCGCGCTGCCGGAGAATGCTGGCGGCCGGGGTAACGACCGGATGAGCGAGATCACCGCAGCGAGCGCTCTGCCACAACTCACCCACCTCAATGCCTTGCGGCAAACGCTCCGCCCGCTGCAAGACAAGCTCATCGGCCTCCTCCAAGACGTGCCGGAGGTCCGTAGTGTTCTCCCCACCGCGATCGGAAAGTCGCCGAACCTCGACGCTGAGGAGTCCAACGGATCGCTCGTCGGCGTCTGGCTGCCCACACCTGGGCACGCCAACCGGGTCGCCGACCACTTGTTCCGGCTAGGCGTTCGGCACTGGTGGCCAGGACCTGGGGACCCACATCTGGCCATGAACTGGCCCGGCACACCGAGCACGGCCAGCCTCGTCGACATGGCCTGCTACCTCGACATCCAAGTCCCCGTGCTCGACGAATCCCGGCATCCAGCGTTCCTGGACCTGATCCGTTCCGCGCTGCGTCTGGACAACCACGGAAGCGAGAGTGCATGACCAGCCGTCCCCAGCTACCTTTGCGATGCGCGATCATCGGATGCGGGCAGATCGCGCACGAATACCTCACTACGCTTCAGCGCGCCGCCGACCTCACCATCATCGCCTGCGCCGACATCGACATCAGCACCGCCACGAAGTTCGCTGAGCACCACGGCATCCCCGAATTCGCGCGCCCGGCGACGTTCTCGCTAACAGCCAGGTCGACGTCGCCGTGATCCTTACCCCACCGGCAACCCACATCGACCTCGCCCGCCTCGCGTTCGATGCTGGGGCACACGTCTATGTCGAAAAGCCGCTCGGACTCACTGCCGCCGACTCCGAGCTACTTCTTCGCACCGCATCAGACAAAGGGCTGCTTGTGGGTGCCGCACCCGACACCGTGCTCGCCCCACCCGCACGCGCCGCTCACTACGCATTGACAACCGGGGTCATCGGCACGCCCCGTACTGCCGATGCGGCGCTATTGGCACCGGGACCCGAAAACTGGCACCCGGCACCGCAACCGTTCTACGCCTCCGGCACCGGCCCGCTCGGGGACATGGGGCCGTACTACCTGACGATGCTGACCTACCTGCTCGGCCCCATCGAGTACGTCGAAGCGACCGCGACCTCGACTCGCAGCGAACGCACCATCCGGACCGGCCCCCACGCCGGCGACACCTTCCGAGCCGACGCTCCGACCCACGTGGTCGCGTTCCTACGTTCCCGCAGCCAAGCCCTCGTCACGGTGACCACGAGCTTTGACATCGCCGCCACCGCGCGCCCGCACCTGGAGATCTACGGCACCGACGGCTCGCTTGTGCTGCCCGACCCCAACTTCCACGACGGCTCCGTGCGCTACCGCTGCCGCGGTGAGCAGAACTGGCAGGAACTCCCACAGGATGACGTGGACGTTTCCACCGGCCGCGGGCTCGGCGTGCTGGACCTCGTCGACTCCATCCGTAGCGGCGCCTCGGACTGCCGCAGCGGCCACCGTGCCCACCACGTCGTCGAGATCATCGAAGCCATCGAGTTCGCGCGCCTCAGCGGACATCCCGCCGAGCTACGACTGCTGCGAGAGGAGCGGTGTGCGGGCCTACGCTGACATCGCCACAGCCTGGCACCGATTGGCTACCTACGTCGGCACCGAATTCCGCCCCGAACTCACGGACTTCACCACGTTGCGGGCGTTCCTCGACGTCGAGTGGACACACCTCGGGGCGGCCTTCTATAGACAGAGCGTGGGATACCTCTACGACCTCACCCACTTCCACTACATGGGAGTCAAGGACCCGTTTTTTGCCTTTCTCCTGGAATTCGCGCACGGACACGGCATCGCCGAGGTCGCAGACGTCGGCTGCGGGATCGCGCTGGATACTCAAGCCCTGTTGCAAGCCGGTCTCGATGTGCACGGCTATGACCTCGACAACCCGTGTTTGGACTACGCGCGCTGGCGGCTGGACCGCGATCTCGACGCGGCCCACCGCATCCACACTCTTGACCACCTCTCGGGACAGCGTCACCAGCTCGCCTATGCCGTCGACGTCCTCGGACACGCCGACGATCCGCCGGGTCTGATCGAGCTGCTGTTCACCGCAGCCGACTATGTCTGTCTCAACCTCGCACCCCACGAGGCGGACCATCGCTATGGCCCTGCTGATCTTCACCCGGCCTTGGACCACCAGAGGGTCCTGGCCGATCTCAGCAAGCATGGCGACCTCATCCGCTTGGGGACGCAACCACCCAATGTCCTCACTGTGTGGCGTTCGCACCTAAGCCATTAGCTACAGACTCCCAGACGGAAAGGACGATCACCGCATGTTCGCCGCGTCAGCCGAGCCCCCTTCCGGCGAACCCCTTCGCAGGTGGGTCGGGATCAGCTCGTTCGGGTTGAAACTATCGCCTACTGCCACCCCTCGTGAGACACGTGTTCGATGTGCGATGGTTGCCCAACCTCTTCCATGCCCCTATACCCGAGACCTCTCCGGATTGGACGCACCGGTGCTGCGGTTCCCGACACTGACCAGAAGACCGAACAGTGATTGGCAAGAGTGATCGAACTCCTCTACCCCAGCCTACGGACGCAGTTCGACCAATGTTTACGCTGGATACATCATCGAGTATGGTTTGCTTCGGACATTGAACATTTGGCGCCGTCTGGTCCCTTGTGCTTGGGAAATTTTCCGTTCTTGTTCAGCGTGAGCTGCTTTCGAGAACAGCAAGGGCAGGTTTTCCTGCTTCGTGGTCGAGTGCATCTCCGCTTAAACTGGCTGTCGAGTGTGTACCGGGTAGTTCCAGAACCGGAGCACTCCTTTTGCTCACCGTGACCAAATAATCCAGTGGTAGTTTCTGAGTAATGCTTTGGCAGTGTCTTATCCTTATTCAGGGATACTCGGAGACAGCACTCATCGCAGTGCGCCATCCGTACTCACGCTCCTTCCAGCACAAACTCGACCCTAGATTCGGCACGTTGGAATCGGTCACAACGTCAAGATGTCACCGGATCAAGCTCTACAGAGGCAGCGAGTGGTGTGTGGTCTGGTGAACCCGGGCGTGGGAATCCATGCGGGAAATGAATCCCGTCGGCTCCTGCCAGTTTGATGACCACGGGTGCTCCTTGCAGGACTGCACGAAACGCTTTAGCTGCGTGAGTTGCAGGTTGTCGTCGTTGCGGTCGACCTGGCCGCGAGGACGGATCAGCAGTAGATGCTCGTCAGCCTTGTGCCACTCGCAGAACACCAACTCGCACGCCGCCTCGTACACCCCGACACCAGCTGCCGCATCCCTCGACATCCGCCCTGCCCGGCCAAACGCCACCGCCGGAGCCAGATCAGTGAAGAAGAACCAGCGGCTGAACACTCGTGGTCCATGCCCCGTGAGACCCACGGCATAGCCGTGTTCAATCACCCAGTCCTCGCGGTGCACCTCCTCGGGCAGCTCGTCACACGCTGGCGCGGCGTAATACCGCGTGGTGGAGATGTCGTTGTTGTAGTACGACTCGCCTTCGGCGTATCGCTGGCAAGCCGGGATGGCTTGGCGACTGCGTTGATCGGCCACTCGCCGCCCCTCTCAGTGGTTGGTTCACTCCTGACAGAACCGGTGCCCAGCGAACCACCCTCGGCTCGGGTGGCTCGTACGCTCGACGTCGGTCATGAGGTCAGCCCTTCATCCTTGATGTGGATCATCCAGACAAGCGCATTCCTGATGGCATCCCACTGTAACTGACCTCACACGGCTAGTAGTTCAAGTGGCAACCAGGGCATCAAGCGGGTGATCGAGCATGACAAACTGGGCGACGGACAGGATTCAGCGTTGAAGTCATCGCAGAACAGCGATGACCCGCGCTGACGATCTCTCTGCGGCACTCCAAGTAACCTCCGATTTCCTGTCCCGCAACGCGGTTGATGAGTACCGTTCCAGGCGCGGCAGCCGGGAGCCACTTGTAGTGCCCGATGCCAACGCACCGGCCCCGTGCCGCGCAGGCCAACTTTCAGTGCATCGTCTCGCTGGCGAAGGAGAGGCGTTCGAGAACACGCCATCGATACTTGTGGTCGGCGCGGTGCAGCTCGACCAGCCGCAGCTCGGTGATGATGATCTCGGCCGACGGCAACGACTGAGCCTCGCGAGCAGCTGCGATGAAGGGGGCGGGTGCCTGCACCCGGCTGCTGTAGGCAACGCCTACGTGCGGGCGGTACAGGGTTAGCGGTTCGGCTTCCTCGTAGCCCGAGGCCGCGGACACCGCTCGATGCAGGGACAGCAGTGGGGACCACGGGGCGACGCTGAGCCGAAGAGCGCCAGGTGAGCCCGCCAGAGGCAGCAGGTGGAGATGGAAGGGACTGGTCCCCTGACAGTGCTCGCCGACGCCTTCGACCGCGGCGTCGAGCTTGTCGACGGGAACTTCATCGACGTAGCCGAAGCGCCGCACGGTCAGGTGCAGGCTCTCCGGTGGGATGAGGTCCAGGCCGTCTTCGGGAAGGACCGCTTGGCAGCGCTGGCTCAACTCGACGGCGCGAGGCTGCTGGTCCAGTGTGATCATCCAGTGCAACGAACGCCGATGCGGCCGGTCCCAGTGGCACAGCATCTGCTCGACCTGCTCAAACGCAGCTTGGTCGTGCTGGGCGACGCTGGCGGGGTCGTCGTGATCAGCTGGCGGCGCGGCGGGGAAGGTCGAGCTGTACGAGGTGCCCATGCGGTACACACTTACCGGTCTGCGATGAACAGCGGTCAACGGGAGCCACCCGAGATCGCCTGGACTTGGGGACGCTGCCGCCATGCGCGCAGCTGGTCAGTGAACTCGATGACCCGAGGGTCGTTCGCCCAACGCTGGGTGAGTCCGTGCAGCGTGGTGGCACGCTGCCAGACCGACCGGATCGGGTGGTCAACACACATGCGCAGCGCCTCCCGGCCTAGCGCAAGGGACTGTTCCAGGTCCGCATCGTCCTGCCGGAGCAGGGCTGTGGCGATGTCGAGGCGCACCAGCGCCCGGCTCCAAGCGGAGTCCGCCTGTTCCACGGCTGGATCGACGTCGCCGGTGTAGTGCAGCACCCGTGTGGTGTCGCCCAACGGGACATAGGCGGTGGCCGCGTTCGCAGCCACCCGGGCGTAGCCGTACGGCTCGAACGAGATACACGGCGTCAGTCCGGGGGCGATGTCGTAGTGATCGAGCAAGGCCAGGGCTTGTCCCACGGCCGCATCGGCACCGGCGCGATCACCGAGCTGGCCGAGTGCCCTCGCCTCCCCGTTCACCAGGAGGCGAATGGTCTGAGGGCTGGAGGGCGCAACTGCCCGGCCTCGCGCCGCGTACGTCTTCGCACTGGCGTAGTCGCCCTGGTAGTACGCACCCAGCGATTGGGTGCCCCACACCCACACCTGGAGGTCCGCGTCGTCAATCTCCGCCGCCAAGTGCAGCGCTTCCCCGCAGTAAGCACTCGCCAACCGGAAGCGGCCCGTGTTGACAGCCATGTAGCCGAGCAGCCCGGCAAGCTGGGCAGCGACCCGGTGCAGCCGGTAACGGATTCGCAGGAGCTGGCGCCCCTTCAGCAGCTGGTGGACCTGCCCGCGTAAGCGGGCGGCGGCCGGACCGAGTTCAGTGGGACCGCGCTGCTCGTACTCGGCAACAAAGCGGTTGACCTGGCCTTCCAGCAGGCGTAGCTGGCCATCACCGACGTTCGACTCCTGCAGCTCGTGAAGATGCAGCCACACCTCGTCCGGGTCATCCCACGACGACGCTGGCGAGGTGGCTCCACGCTCCACGACTTGAGCGGGAACCGGACGAACATCGGCGGCGGTCTCGTGCAGAAGCTCATCGAGCTGCGCGAGACTCAGGTCGAGCACAGCCCTGATGCGCGGGCACTGCTCAGGTAGAGGAGTGACCGCGCCGGTCTCCCAGCGCCAGACCGTGCTGCGCTCAACCCCGACGGCCTCCGCGAAGCGCTCTTGGGTGTATCCCAGGCCAGCACGACGTGCGGCCAGTCCACGTCGCTGACGCCCCATAGCACCCCCGTGTGCGTTCGCCAAGCAGGTCTCGCGCAGCCCCAGCCAGCTCGGGCCACGAACCTATCCGATCAGGTGATTCTAGTAGTCGTGGCCACGGCATCGACGCAGGTCAGCTCAGCGTGTGCAGCACGTGTGCAGCGTTCGTGCAGCGAGTCTGCTCTGGTCGCCGACCCCGACGGGCCGATTGACTACCACTCGGTTGCGGCGAGGCGGCCCCGACCCCGACCGGCTTCCCCCGAAGTCCCCCGACGCCTCGTCGCAACCAATCCCCCTTGCAGCCGATCCGTGAGCCGGTACCGCCACCTCATGAACGCCAACAACCAGCCGGCCGACGTCCCGTTCCCTGCGGAGGTCGACGAACTGCTCACCGCAGTCGCACGGGATGGCTTCACCTTGCGCTACTGCAACGGGACTCATCAGCCCACGCTGATCGTCGGCACCTACGACTGGGGACCCTTCGTTGACCTCGTCGTCATCCGCGACATCGACGAAGTGATCAGCGCGCGAGTGCCCACCACGGACGTCACGGACATCTTCACACCGGAAGTCGTCGTGTGGCTGTACGCGAGCAATGCCCAGCAGGCGCTTCGAGCGCTGCTTGAGCTTCCTCACCCCTGGCACCCCGACGCGCCGACAACCCCGGCCCCCGCGCCGACCGCGTTGCACGCACCAGCCGCACGGCAATCTCCAGTGACTGTCCGCCCGCCGTCCACATGGGCCGCCCGCGCACGGCAGCTACGGCTTGGGGTTGCCCTCGTCACTGATACTGCCGAAATCCCACAGCGAAACGGGGTGAATACGTGAGCTACCGAATCGGCAAGAGCTTCACTTTCGACGCGGCACACTACCTGCCCAGCCTGCCACCCGAGCACAAATGCTCCCGCCTCCACGGACACACCTACACCGTCGAAGTCGTTCTGTCAGCGGCAAGTCTGGCACCACCGGGGTTCGTTACCGACTTCGGCGAGCTGGGTCCGCTCCGCCACTACCTCGACGCCACACTGGATCATCAGCACTTAAACAGAGCCCTCGATGTCGAGCCGACCAGCGAGAACCTGGCCCGCCACATCGCCGACTGGTTCCAGGAGAATGTCGAGCCGACGATCCCCGCGCGCCTGGAGACAGTACGGGTACGCGAGAGCCCGACCAGCTGGGCCGAGTACCAGGTGCCGCAACCGTGACCACGCCAAGGCCCTCCGTGGCGCGGCCATTACTTGTGTCGGAGTGCTTCGGCCCTACCGTCCAGGGGGAAGGTCCCTCTGCGGGGAAGCCCGCGGTTTTCATCCGACTCTCACGATGCAACTTGTCGTGCCCGGGTTGCGACACTCCATATACGTGGGATTGGTCCCGCTTTGACCCGCGCCGCGAAAGTCGGAGGATGAGCGTCGACGATCTCTACAGGTGGGTCACTACGCAACTCGTCGATCTCGTCGTGATCAGCGGTGGTGAGCCGCTACTCCAGCAGGAATCTCTCCGTCCGCTCGTTCGATCTCTTGCAGAGGCGGGACACCGCATTGAGATTGAGACGAACGGAACGGTAGTACCCAACTCGGACATCATTGATTCGGTAGACCAGTTCAACGTGTCACCGAAGACCTCGGCATTCGCGGGTACCGCAGTGGAGTGGGATGCTCGCATCAATCCAGAAGCGCTTCGCGTATTCACTTCTTCAAAGAAATCCATCTTCAAATTCGTTGTGACACAGGAAGGCGATCTAGACGAAATTTCTCAATACACGGAGGAGTTCGACCTCTCCCCGCTTTGGGTTATGCCGGAAGGCACAACGCGCGAGCAAGTCCTGGACCGGATGTCGTGGCTAGCCGAGGAAGCGGTTCGCAGGAGCTGGAACCTCTCCACTCGGCTGCACATCCTCCTGTGGGGGGACGAGCGTGGTCGCTAACATGTCAGCGCTCTCGAACGAGCAGGTGAGATGGGTTCCCGCCGACTTTGGGCTCAGCCGATCAACTACACCAGGACACGACCAGGTCACGATAGCCGGCAGCGCCGAGTCGGTCACACGCATGAGCGGCACAATGCAACCTTGCTAGTTAAACCACACCCTGGCCGTGGTTACCCGGCACGCGGCTAGTGTGTCGCGCCGGCGCGTATCGTCAGCCGCTGCGCCACGCTAGCCAGTCAACCCGACGCAGCACCCAAAAGACGCCGACCACAACCTCAGCTGAATACCGCCGGGAAAGGATGGTCCTATGCCTCCTGCTATCGACATCGTGGCTGACGGACTCATCGGGCACGACTAGTACGTTCTCCTGTGCCGACATCAAGATGAGCAGCATTGGACGCTCCCGGGACGAGTCGTCGCGCCCGGTGAACCTGTGGATAAGGTCGTTGCTTCGGACCCTACGAGAGGACTTCGGGTTCTCAGTCCACGACTATCGATTCTCTGCAGCAATTGAGAACATTGACGAAACAGCGATCGAATCCCATCATGAGATACATTTCGTCTTCGAGATAGACCTTGCCCAACCGGCAAACGAGGGTATTCGCAACGGCCGCGAGCTGAAATGGGCCTGGTGGGGCAGCATCGATAGCGTCGATATCCGCCCGCAGCCCGTCGCGGAACAACTGCGTGACCCTGAGCAACAACAGCGCGTGTGGGCACCGTGGGCCGCGAATGCTGGCGCCGGGGCGCAATGAGCTTCACGGTACAAGGAGCAGTGCCGTGACCGTGCCCAACACCAAGAAGGGGCCGTGTCTCAGTGCCACGGTGGCCGGCCCTCCCCTGACGGCTCGCGCGACCATGTAGACCGCTGCTTGAAGCAGCCAGATCAACATGAGCGCTCCTGCCAGCCAGGCGAGCAGTTGAAGTCCGGCCGTCAGGACGTGCGGGTTTGCTGCCGCTGGCCATCCCTGCCAGCCCAGGACCGCTCCGGACACCAACGAGAGCTTGAGGTCACCTCCGCCCATATGTCCGGGCAAGAAGACGTACCACGCGCCGTAAAGCGCGGCGAACATGATCGCGCCAACCAGAGCGGCGAGCAAGCCACCCGCTCGTAGGCTCGCCAGCGTGGCCATGAGCAGTCCCGCGACCGTCAACACGTACGCGAGCAGCATTAGCCAGTTGGGCAGCCTCCCGGTTCGCAAGTCGACGGCGGCCAGCGGCGCTGCAGCCGCGGCATAGCCAGCCGCGGCCCAGACGTCTAAGCCAGTGCCGTGGCGCCACGCGAGCGCGACGAAGATCGCACCCGTGGCAGCGACCTGCAGCAGCTGTTCCCGTGGGCTCGCCTCCTCCCGCCGTTGGACGGCGAGCGCGATCAACGCGCCGACCGCCAGGCCGCAGCAGGCCCATACCGAGAGAGCAAGGACTGTTGGCACGCGAGTGACGCCCCCTGCGTTTGACGCGCTCTGCGATTGAGAGCCGTGCTCGCAACGTGTTCGGTCAGTTGCCCAGTGAACCAACCACAAGAGTCTGATGTCGTGGCTCGCTACTCCAAACGAGTGAACTTTTCAGCCTGGGCGCGATGTACGGCCGTTCATGCCCTTGGTCCAGTTGATGTGACCGAGGTAACCCGAGGTACACGTAGTTGAGTGCCTGGATCATGCACAGCGGATGACGACCAACGTACTGGGGGGAGGCTGTATGCGTAGTCCGATCATCCCATCGGTCGCTCTGTCGGGTTCGGTAATCCTCTGCCTGACTGCGGCGATTGCCTGCAGTTCGCAGGACCCGCAAGCTCCGGCTTCCTCACCGAACGTCGCAAAGCGTTGAGGCCCCGCCGTCGACCTCAGCGCCGTCCCCGGCCGACACGGCTCGGGAGCAGGCCAAGGAGGCTTATGTCGGCATGTGGCAGGCGATGGCCCGTGCCGGAAGGACCTCGGACTGGAAATCACCCGAACTGGCCCGCTATGCCACGGGCAACGCTCTGACCACGATCACCAGGTCGCTGTACGCCGATCACTTCAACCATGTCGTCACCCGCGGCACTCCGAAGAACTTTCCACAGATCACCTCGGTCGAGCCGCCGAAGGCCCCGGAGACCGTGATGATTTCCGACTGCGGTGACTCGACCGGAACCTCGAAGGTTCACGAAGACAGCGGCAAGCAGGTTCGTGGTGACGACCCAGGCGGGCGGCGGTCGATCAAGGCCGAGGTCAAGAAGCAGCCCGATGGTTCGTGGAAGGTGAGTCAGTTTGCCGTCCAGGGGGTGGGCACATGTTAAGGCGGGCTTCGATCGTGGCAGTGTCTGTGTCCACCTTGGTGATCGCTAGCTCCGGGACGGCGCTCGCGGACATCTGGGGTGGCGTCGACTGCGGCCAGGTCGACTACACAGGATGTGACCTGGGGGCGGGACGGGGAGGTCAGCCAGGGAAGTCTCCATCCCGACCTGAACAGCCAAGTCAGAGCGATAACTCCGACTCGGATGGCAGCAGTTCGCCACGGCCGCAGGGCGATCAAGTCTTGGGCGATCCGAACCTGGCGAACTGCCGGTACGTGCGCAGCGACTACCAGCCGCCAAGTCAGGGGACAACCACGGTCGCCTACCACCCGCCGAACACCGGCGGCGCGATCACCGCGACCCCGGCGGTGTACCGGCCGTCCACGTCGGGGGCGCAGGTCCGGTTCGCCCAACAACAGCAGCCCACGCCGGGGCAGTCGGGCGCGTGGTACATGTACCAATGCTCGGGCGAAGGCTGGTCGGATGCGCTGTATCGACCGCCGATCTGGATTCCGGAACGTGAACGGCCTGCCCCCCAACCATCACCAGAGCAACTGGCGCAGCAGGCATACAACCAGCTGCGGTTGCCGTCGCCGCAGATTCACGCCTCGCCTGCCGAGACGCAGCTGGTGAACCTGCCGACGTGGCTGTGGATGGACCGCGGCCAATGGCAGCCGCAGACGGCCACCGCATCCGTGCCCGGCGTTTCGGTCTCCGCGACCGCGACACCGAAGTCCGTGACGTGGTCGATGGGCGACGGCTCCACGATCACCTGCCAGGCGCGGGCAGCCCGTTCCCGTCGGGCGGCGATCCGAAGGCGCCCAGTCCCGACTGCGGCCACACCTACCGCCAGACCTCGCAAGGGCAGCCGAACAACACCTACCCCGTCTCGGCGACCGTGCACTGGACGGTGACGTGGTCAGGGGCCGGCCAAAGCGGCACGTTCCCAGACCTGACAACGACATCGAACGCGACGTTCGCAGTGGCTGAATCGCAGGCGCTCAACAACGCTCCACGCTAGCGATCAGTCCGCTGTAGACGGACAAAGAAATCCGACGACAACACCCCATTTCCTCTTTGGAAAAGGGGTGCGGGGTACCGCATTGCCTGGAGGCGCTGGATGTCCACACCCACATCGACTCATGGATCCACCCAGGGGCCGCCCGCCGCCTCGCGGTCGTGGGTTGGCCGCAAGCCGGGTGCGCCGTCGCGCATCTCGGGCGGCGGAAGGCGCCGACGGGTGCCGTACCTCGTTCTGGGTGTGCTGCTGATCGTGGTCTGCGCGGCCGGATCAGTGATCACCGTGCTGCAGGTCGGCGACCGTGAGCCGATGCTGATCCTGGCGCGCCCGGTCAACGTCGGTCACGTGTTGACTCCGCAGGATCTACGCCAGGTGCCGATGTCCGCCGATTCCGGCACGGACGTGATCCCTGCGAGTCAAGCGTCGTCGGTTTTCGGTCAGCCGGTCGCCTATTCCCTTCCCGCCGGCACACTGTTGTCCCGGTCGGTGCTAGGTAATCCGCAAGTACCGCCCGCGGGTCAAGGAGTGGTTGCCGTTGCGGTAAAAGCGGGCCAAGCCCCGCCGGACATCGCCCCAGGCACGACAGTCTCGGTGATCGTCGCACCGGGCAGCGACACAACTTCGAGCACCGGCTCGACTCAGTCGACCGCCTCTGGCGGCCCCTGGCAAGCGGCGGTAGTCAGCGTCGCACCGCAGACCAACGACCAGTCGACGGTGGTCTCCCTGCAGATGCCCGCGGCCAGCGCCCGGCAGGTTGCCGCTATCCCGCCCGGCCAGCTGGCGCTGGTCGCCGTCCCGGCAGGAGGACAGTGATGCTCGTTGGAATCTGCTCGGTGAAGGGTGCTCCAGGCGTCACCACCGCGGCCCTCGCGCTGGCGGCACGGTGGCCGGTGGGCGACCCTATGGTGATCGAGGCCGACCCGGCCGGGGGAGACGTCGCCGCGAGACATCGGCTGCCGGCCGCTCCGGGATTGGTCTCGCTGGCCGCGGCAGCACGTCGACAATCCAATCCCGAGCTGCTTGCTGAGCACAGCCAGCAGCTCCCCGGCGGCCTGCGGGTCATACCCGGACCGGTGGCCGCCGAACAAGCCCGCGCCGCCTTGGGGGTGCTTACCACCCGGGGCGTGCGGGCCATGCGGGCAGCGGCCAGTCCGCAGGATGCAGCAGTTTTGGTCGACGTCGGCCGGCTGGACACCTCGTCTCCAGCCCTACCACTGGTGCGCGGGGCGGAGTCGCTGGTGGTGATGACCCGGCCGCGTGCTGACCAGCTATCCCACGTCGCCACCTTGCTGAATGAGATACCCACCTGGACGCGAATTCCCGGACTGGTACTCATCGGAGGCGGCTACAGCCGCGTCGAAGTAGAGCGGGAACTGCGCGTGCCCGTGATGGGCACGTTGCCCGACGATGCCGCTGGTGCCGCACTGTTGTGCGGGCAACAGCGCGGGCGTCACCGGAGAAATCGGCGCTCGGCCGCGCCGCCGAACGCCTCGCCCGCAACCTGGTGGCTCATGTTCAACGCGTACCGACCGCTGATACCGCGCAGGCTCCAGCAGCGGTTCCTGCGCAGGTGCCGTCCAGCGGAAATGGGGTGGTGCCGCGATGACGACCAACTCATACCAGACCCGCACCTCGGCAATACCGCCATACTCGCCATCCCACGAGCCAAGCTCGCAGCCTGGCACAGCAAGCCTCGACGGCGAGCACCCCGCCGCAGCAGCCTTGCGCACACGCCTGCGGCAGGCGGTCTCTGAAGGGCTAGCCGAGCGCATCCGAGAAGATGAACAGTACGGGCGCCCACCGCTGGACTACCACGCGCGCCGCAACCTGGCGGAAAAGCTCGCCGCAGATGCTGCCGACGCTTACGCCAACGAAGAACTGGCTCACCCAACGGGCGCTGGCCTTCCGCCCGATGACGTCGAGCGCCAGGTGATGACCTCAGTACTGGACGAAATCTTCGGCATGGGCGGCCTGCAACCCCTGCTTGCCAACGAAGACATCGAAAACATCAACGTCAACGGGTGTGATCACGTATTCGTGCGCTACAGCGACGGCCGACGAGCACAGATGCCGCCCGTGGCCGCCTCGGACGACGAGTTGATCGACCTCGTGCGCTCGTTGGCTGCGCGCGCCGGGGTCGAAGAACGGCGCTTTGACCGCGGATCGCCCGGCGTCAACGTCGAACTGCCCGATGGCAGTCGGCTGTTCGCGGTGATGGCGGTGACCGGGCGGCCGTCGGTGTCGATCCGGCGGCATCGCTTCTCGCAGGTCACGCTGGCGCGGTTGCGCCAGCTCGGCACGATCGATGCTGGGTTGGAAGCCGTGCTCGGTGCGCTGGTGCGTGCACGGTTCAACATGCTCATCGTCGGGGGGACCGCGATCGGTAAGACAACGATGCTGCGCGGGTTGGCTTCCGCTATCCCGTCCCACGAGCGGTTGATCACCATCGAGGACAACTTCGAACTGGGTCTGGATCGCGACCCGCAGCATCCCGACACCGTGGCCTTGCAAGCCCGGGAACCGAATGTCGAGGGAGAGGGCGCGATCAGCCAGGCCGACCTCGTGCGCTGGGCACTGCGGATGAGCCCGGACCGGGTGATCGTCGGTGAGGTCCGAGGGTCCGAGCTGATCCCGATGGCCAACGCGATGACGCAGGGCAACGACGGCAGCATGGCCACCGTCCATGCCAGCGATTCGCGGGGGGCGTTTACCAAACTGGCGACCTATGCGGCCCAGAGCCCCGAGCGATTGGGGCTGGAGGCCACGAATCTGCTGATCGCGTCTGCGGTGCATTTCGTCATCCACCTTGCCGAGGCCAGGGATGACAAAACTCGTGTCGTGTCCTCGATTCGTGAGGTCGTCGGCGCCGATGACAAGCAGATCGTGTCCAACGAGGTGTATCGGCCTGATCCGACGGGCCGCGCCGTACCCGGGGTGCCAGTGCGGACCGAGACCGTCGAGCGCCTGACCGAGGTGGGTTTCGATCCGGATGTCCTGGAGCGGCCTGAAGGGTGGTGGAACCCGTGACCGGCTCGATCGCGGTGGCGGGAGTACTCGGGGTCGGCTTCGCCCTCGGGGTGCTCCTGCTCATCCTCGGTGTGCGGGGCCAAGACCCCGCCGCGTCGGCAATGCCCAGCCGCTGGGCGCAGTGGGTTGACCGGCTGCGTCACCGCACCTCCGCGCGGTGGACCGCGGCGAGCGTGGCGGCCGGCGTGCTGGTGGGCGCGGTCACGGGCTGGGTCGTCGGCGGCGCCCTGACTGTGCTCGGTGTCTGGGCGCTGCCCCGAGTGCTGGGGCGCAACAAGGATCAGGCCAGGC
Organism: Saccharomonospora sp. CUA-673; assembly: GCF_001942305.1. GTDB lineage: Bacteria > Actinomycetota > Actinomycetes > Mycobacteriales > Pseudonocardiaceae > Prauserella. The sequence goes on from NZ_MKKE01000044.1 coordinate 140,435, forward strand.
GGGTCGCTCGGATCGAGGCCATCGCCGCGTGGACCGAGATGCTGCGTGACACCCTGTCGGCCGCCGCTGGCCTGGAGCAAGCAATCCAGGCCACTGTGGACACCGCCCCGGAGGCAATCCGGGACGACATCCGCGAACTTTCGGTGCGGATCGAACGCGGGGACAAGCTCGCCGATGCGTTGGGTGGTCTGGCCGACGACCTCAACGACCCAACGGCCGACCTGGTCATCAGTGCCCTGGCGCTGGCCTCCCAGCACCAGGCTCGCTCGCTCGCCGATCTACTCGGTGAGCTGGCGACCGAGGCCCGAGAGCAGGTCTCGATGCGACTGCGGGTGGAGTCCGGACGGGCGCGCACGCGGACGAGCGTGCGGGTGATCGTCGCGACGACGCTAACTTTCGCTGCGGGCCTGGTGGTGCTCAACCGTGGCTATCTCGACCCCTACGACAGCGCGTTCGGCCAGATCATGTTGTTGGTTGTCGGCGGATTGTTCGCCCTCGCGTTCGCGTGGCTGGCCAAAATCGCGCGCATCGGCGAGCCAGAGCGGTTCCTCACCCACCTAACTGGGGCCGAGCCGCGGGCGACGCAGGAGGTGCAGCCGTGATCACGACTGCTGTTCTTCTCGGAGCCGGCATCGGGCTCGGAATCTGGGCGCTGCTGGTCTGGTTTCTTCCGCCACGACCCTCGCTAGCCAGCGCCCTGACTGCGGTCCGCACGACCGGCCAGGCCCGGCCCACGATTACCGCCGTCGACTCAGGAGGTTGGGCAACGCGCTGGGGACGTCCTGCGGTGCGACCACTGCGAGCACTGGGCCTGCCCACCGAACGGCAACGTCGGGACCTGCTCATGCTTGCCCGATCCCCAGAAACACTGCTGGCCGAGAAAGCGGTGCTGGCCGTCGCCGGTCTGCTGCTGCCAGGACTATTGCAGGCCGTGCTGTGGGCAGCAGGGGTGATCTTTCCCTGGCAGGTGCCCTTTGTCGTCGGCGTCGCCTGTACGGTCGGCGGCTTCTTCCTGCCGGACCTGGATGTACGCCAACAAGCTGAACGCAAACGCACGTCGTTTCGCCACGCGCTAAGTGCCTATCTCAACCTGGTGCGCGTCTCGCTGGCAGGCGGGGCCGGGGTCGATGGCGCGCTGAACGACGCGGCACTGATCGGCCAAGGATGGGCCTTCGCCCGCATCCGCCGGGCTTTAACCACGGCACGCCTGACTCGCACCACCCCATGGGAAACCCTCCGTCAGCTAGGTGAGGAACTGGGCATTCGCGAACTGGTCGAGCTGTCCTCGTCGGTTTCGCTGGCGGGCACCGAGGGCGCCAAGGTCCGCGCTTCCCTGGCTGCGAAAGCCGCGGCGATGCGCACCCACGAGCTCACCGAAGCCGAAGGCGAGGCCCAAGCGGCGACCGAGCGCATGAGCCTGCCCGTCATCTGCTTGTTCGCCGGCTTCCTCGTATTCATCGCCTACCCGGCCATGGCCACCGTCCTCGGCTCCCTGTAGCCCGCAGAGAAAGGTTCAGACATGTTGGCGTACTTGACTGTCATCGTCGCCACCGTCCGCGACCGCATCGAGCAGATTCGCGCGGACGAGCGTGGCTATAGCACGGAAACGGTCTTGGTCACCGCACTGCTGGTCGCCGCTGCGATCGCGGTGATCGCGATCATCGTCGCGGCCATCACCCGCAAGGCCAACGAGATCGGAGGCAAGATGTGATGGTGCGGCCCGCCGCTATGCGGAAAGTGCGACGCGGGTGGCCTCGTCTCGGCGGCGATGAACGCGGCTCGGTCACCGCCGAACTGGTCATCGCCGTACCAGCGCTCCTGCTGTTGCTGCTAGTCATCGCGCAGTTCGCGATCTGGGCGCATGCCACGCACATCGCCCAGGCCGCCGCATCCCAAGCTCTCTCGGCCGCGCGGGTGCAAGGCGCAAGCAGCGCCGACGGCCACGCCCAAGCCGAGGCGGTCCTCACCCAACTCGGAGGCGGCCCACTGCGTAACCCGAACGCGGCGGTCACGCGCGGCCCAGAACAGTCCACTGTGGATATCACCGGGCACGCCACGCGCGTGATCCCGTTCGTGGACCTGCCGGTGCACGCCCGAGCGGTCGGGCCAAGTGAACGGTTCGTGCCCCCGGAGACTAGCGGATGAAGACTTTCGTGACGCGGTTACGCCGTGACGAGGACGGATCGGTCGCCACCGAGCTGACCCTGCTCACCCCGGTATTGATCGTGCTACTGCTGTTCGTCGTCTTCTGCGGTCGACTCGCCGACTCCCGCCTACGCGTGGACGATGCGGCCCATCAGGCTGTGCGTGCGGCCACATTGGCCCGCAGCAGCAGCCAGGCCACCAGCGACGCGCGCGCTACTGCCGAGGCGGCTCTGAGACAGGCCGGCATCAGTTGCCGGAGCCTCAGCGTGAATGCGCAACTCGGCGGCTTGCGCCCCGGGAGCACGGTGGTCGTCACAGTGAGCTGCGAGATCGGTCTCTCGGACTTGTCCCTGTTGGGGGTACCAGGGCGGCGACAGCCGACGCCTCGGCGTCGTCGGTCGTTGACCAGTGGCGCGGCAGCGTGGCTACCACGGGAGGTGCTGGCGAATGAAGCGACGTGCACGCTCGCTGGCCGCGGACGAACAAGGCCGGGTGACGGCGTTCGTTGTGATCATCACAACCGGCTGTCTGCTGTTCGCGGGCCTGGTACTCGATGGGGGGTTGGCGCTGGCCGCGAAATCGCGCGCCATCGGCCAGGCACAAGAGGCCGCGAGAGCCGGTGCGCAGGAGTTGGACTTGGCCGCGTACCGCTCTGGTGATGCTGCCCGGTTGAACCCCGTCGCTGCCCGCGCCACCGCGCGGCACTATCTGCACTCCATCGGCGCGACCGGCACCGTCACAGTCACCGACACCACGGTCCGTGTGCGTGTCGAGGCGCATCAACCGACCCAACTCCTCGGCCTCGTCGGGATCTCCGACATGACCGTCTCAGGCGCTGGGCAAGCCCATCCCGACCAAGGTGCGCTGGGAGGCAGCGGATGACACATCTTAGACGAGTCGCGTTCGGACTTCTTCGTGTTCTGGTGGCGCTCGCCGCCCTGCTCGCGCTAGCTGCGTTGCTGGTGGGCGTGCCGTGGGGCTTAGTCACCTTCATTGGCTGGCCGTTGCCAGACCACATTCCGACCGGCGACGAGATCGAGGCGACGCTGCTCAATCCCTTGTCGGTCACGTTGCTGCTCGACATCCTGGCCTGCATCGCCTGGCCCACCTGGGCTGTATTCGTCCTCGATGTCGCTCGCTGCATCCCGGACGCGCTGCGCGGCGTGCGTCCTCCTCCGATCGGACCGGTGCACGCGGTGGCCGGCGTGTTGGTGGCCTCCGCGGCCATCGGGCTGCTGCAACCGCGCGCTCCGGCCGCAAGCGCGGAACCGCTGCCTTCCGCGAACCCAGCCGCGACGGTGTCGACCACCCACTTCGATGCGATGCGGACAAGCGATAGCGCCGTCGCACAGCGCTCTCCGACCGGGACCGAGGTACAGGCCGAAAAGGGCACCGTGGTGGTGCAGCCCCCGCACGGCGGCATCCACGACAGCCTGTGGCGCATCGCTGAACGCGAACTCGGCGACGGTCACCGCTGGACCGAGCTGTACCGCATCAACCAGGGACGACCCCAAGCCGATGGACACGCCCTCACCAACCCGCACCTGATCCGGCCCGGCTGGATTCTCCAGTTGCCTGACGATGCTGCGGCAAACCCGGCGCCGCCGCCCGAACCCGCTCCACCGCAGCCGACCCCACCCCAACCGCCGACCGTCCAGCCCACTCCGGACGCTGCACCGGACCAACATCACGCACCCACTCCGAACGCCGTCAGCACCACCTCGACAACCGCGATCACCCTGTGGAGCGGTGGACTGGTCGCCGCAATCCTGGCCAGCGCCGTCGCCTTCGCAATGGTGGTCCGCCGTCGCAAACGCCTGCGCGTCTACAAGCCCGGCAGCGGCGACCGCACCCCGCCTCCCGAGCCGGCCCCTGCCGTGCACGCACTCCAGCTGGCCTACGACGAAGTTCATCTCGATGATGACCACGACGACCAAGCGGAGCCGATCAGCTTCGGCGACGAGGAGCCGGCAAACCACTCCACCACGAACGCCACTGAACACGGCCACATGGACGGTGCCTGCGTCGCGGTCGGCGTCCGCGACGAACGCGCACGCGCCCTCGATCTCGCTGCGGTCCGCGGGCTCGGGCTGACCGGGCCAGGTGCAGAAGCCACGGCTCGCTCGCTGCTGGTGCACGTGCTGGGCACCACCCCCGCCGCGGTGGTCATCCCCGCGGACGACGCCCGCGCGCTGCTGGGCGCAGAACTGCCCTCCTCCTATCGGCTGCACATCACCGACGATCTACCTGGAGCCATCACGGCGCTGGAGGAGCGCTGCTCTCCCGACGGCTCCGGGGAAGAGGACCCGGTCCTGAATGCCGTCCTGGTCGCAGACATCGACCTCCCGCACGCGCGACTGCAATCCCTGCTCGATACCGGTTCCCGCCGCGGTGTCGCCGGCATCCTCCTCGGTCACTGGCCGGCCGGGGCCACCGTGCGAGTCCGCGCTGACGGCATCGTGGCAGCAGCCAGCCCTTCCCTCGACGACCTCCAGGGCAGCTGCCTGTTCCACCTCGACGCCGCCGACACCCGCGACCTGCTGGCGCTGCTCGCCGAGGCGCCGTCGCCGCGTCAGGCGGTTCTGGCCGACAGCACTCCCGAGCCCGATCTCGACGAGTCCCCCGGCACCACCGACGAGCCCGAGACGGCCGAACCCGACACCGCTGAAGAGCAGGACGACAGCCTGCCAGGCTCCATGCCCAAGCCGGAACTCGACGCCGGACCGGCCGAGGGCGGCGATACCCACACTGACAAACCGCTGAACACGAAGACAGACAGCAGCAAGGTTGAGGACGCCGACATCGAGAACACGTCCGTACTGCACCCTGACAATGAGCAAACCTCCGTCGGGATGGCCGCGGGAGAGACGTCCGACCTGCCGACGTTAGTCGGTGCGACCGACCGGACTCGCCAACACCTGGAACGGCCGTGGGAGCTGTCGATCTTCGGGCCGGTCACCTTGACCTGGCACAGTCCGGACGGACACGCCCACGACATCACGTCCGTGCTGGCGCCCAAGCACAAGGCGTTGCTGGTGTTCCTGGCCCTGCATCCGTCCGGCACGACACGCGAGGCCGTCCGCGAAGCACTCTGGCCCGACGCCCGGGGCCGGCGGCCCTTCAACGCCTTCTACGCGTCGCTGTCACAGCTACGCAAAGCGTTCTCCCACGTCACCGGAGACCGCGCCGTGGATCTCATCTCCCAGCACGATGAGCAAGTCGCACTCGACCCCAGTCTTGTCGAAGTCGACTACTGGCACCTCCACGATGCCGAGCACGATAGGCACACCGCAGCCACCGACGAGGACCGCATGGACGCCTGGTCTCGCATCGCGGCCGTCTACCGGGGCGAGGTCGCCGACGGCATGTCCGCGCTCTGGCTCGAAGGCCCGCGCGAAGCCGCGCACCGCACCGTGGTCGATGCGTTGGCGGGCATGGCAGCCCATTACCGCGGGCACGATCCGCACCGTCAACTACAGCTGCTCGAACACGCTCGGCTATTGAATCCCGAAAACGAGGCCATCTACCGCGACATCATGCGGGTGCAAGCTCAACTCGGGTTCACCGACGCGATCAGCCGTACCGTCCAATTGCTGACCACCACGCTCGCCGAGATCGGCGAGCGCCCGGACCACAACACACTGACACTGGCGCGCGCCCTACAAGCGCGCCAACACCGGGTAGCCAGCTAACAGACAATCGCCGCCCCCATCCCAGCGCAATCAAGTTTGATCGTTGTGGTGACGATCGTGTTCCCGCGTGACCCGGCTCTGGCGAACTCGCTCGATCAAATCCTGATGACTGGCTATCCAGCCTGCAGGTGGCCGCGCTCGTTCCTCCAGGAACTCGCGAAGAATCGGCGACACCTCATACCAGACCGCCCGAGGTACCGACGAGTTATCCTCGTGCCGCAGCACCAACTCCTCCCGCTCCATTCGAGTCAACGTCTGCGACAAACTCTGCCTCGTAAGCGGCTTCGTCTTGTTTGACCACCGGTGCTGGGTACTACTCTCCTGGATTTCCTTCAACAGATCCAGGAAGCGCTTCTGGCCGGCCCAGAGCGCCACAACGATCTCCGGAACCCATTCCCCCTGCTGCCAATTCACGGCATCGAACCAGTTCAGCACCTCGTCGGCGCTAATCCCCATGCCTGGCTTCCTTTCCCCGTATGCACCCCGATACCCTTATGGGGCAAGAGGCGACTCCCTTACCTGCTACCCACACGGTCGGCGCCGGTAGCACCCCTGGACCATCCATGGTCACTCCGACGCAGTAGACACGCCGCCCAAGTGCGCCATTCGACCCCATTGAGTGGTCAACTCCACCCGATCGGAGCAGCAGCTGATCTACGCAGTGTGACCCAACGTGTCCCCTACTCAACTGCTTACTCGTCTTCCCGCTCATCTGCCAGCTCACCTTCTTATTAAGCAGGAAGCCCTTCGGCGGCGCGTTGTCGCAGGTCAGCGCACCGCTGGCCCTTCCTGAGCACACCAAGCCTCGGTACCCCACGGGAACCGGTTGACGACTGGGAGAGATGGGGAAGGTAGCAACCGGAGCCGACTGCGGATAGCGGAGGCGAGATGGAGGATGGTGCAAAATAATTCCCAATCAGGTGTTTTCCAACGCCATTCTTACCTACCAAAAGCTCGCCTAATTCTCTCGCGAAAGAGCCCGCGCTTGGAATCAAGTCTGCCTCTGCGGCATCCGTTGAGTTGAGTATCTGCACTGGTCATGATCACGCGAAAGCAACTTGGGGCGACCAAAGAAAATCGTCAGAAAACTGTCTTGCGATGTTGTGTCGCTCGCGGCGCCGGCGTTAGGCTAGAGCCATCGGAACACAGGGAAGAGAACCCGAAAGCTTCCGACCAGAAAGAAATATTGCGGGCAGGGATTCGCACCCCGATATACCCGCAGCCGTAATCAGTGAAAGGCATTCCCATGACTAGTGTGTCTGTTGAAGCGTGGTCGCATGGTGACGGGTATCTGACCGTGGACACGCAAGAATGGATCAACGATCGCGGCGAGTACGCGGACGATTTGACCGACGACTTGCGCGAGTGGATGGACGCGAACGGTCACCAGAGGCCGGATGATGACGTGATCGCGAAGTGGATCACTGATCGCACGGGTGAACCTCCGGCCGGTCTGCACGGTGACGGTGAGGTGTGGCATCACAACCTGGTCAACTTCGCTGATCACCTGATTGATGATCTCGGGTTCGTGGTGCTGTCCTCGGCCGGACTTGGCGATTTGATGATCACCGTGAGCGATCATCTCGGCTTGTACGTCACCCCGACCGTCTATCGCTCCATTGTGGACGAATTGGAAGAGTGGGCCGACTACTCCAACGCCACGGGTGAATGCGTGAACGGGCATCGCTGGGAGACCGCCGACACGGTGCACCTGTACTCCTGGTCGGGCAGCCCGCACGCCTACCGTGTTCCTGAGCTGGTACGTGTGCCATTCGGTGACCGCGACCGCGCCTACGTGGCCTGCCCGACCTGCGGGAAGGCCGTGCGGTTTATCTGCCGGTTCTGACCTCCCGTGCGGCCGGCCGCGCCGCTGGTGCCGCGCTGCGGCCGGCCGCACCTCCGTCCTTCCCTTCCGTTTGATCTTCCTTTCTGCGAGGTGCGCTGTGTTTGTGCTGTCCGCCAACGGCGAGATGATCTCCACCGACTACGACGACGACTCCTCGGTGATCACGTTCGAGAATGCCGAGGACACCGAATGGCAGTGTCAGGCGTGCGGCGAGTCCCTGTCTGAGGAATCGGACGCTACGCCGACGAATCAGGCTCGCTGGTCTGCGATTCCTACGACCCGTACGAGGACCCCGAGATTGACGATGCGGAGTCCGCGCCGGACTTCCGCGAGGGTCCGCACCACCCGCAGCGAGTACCGCTGTCGTGGGCCAACGGCGCCACGATCCACACCGACCCTGACGAGGACTCGATCACGGTCACGATCAGCGTCGGCGACCCGCGCGGGGCGTTCGCCTTCACCGTGCGCCGTATCCCCGATGACGCATCGGACAACGGCGGCCGGCTGATCATGCACACCCCGTACCCGGGTGAACCGCTGCCGCACGTCGAGCTGACCACAGCCCACACCGGAACCTACTGGGTCGGCTGACTCGCTCTCGGGGCGCCCGGCACTCGGGCGCCCACTTCAAACTTCCCTTTCCTACAACGCCTTCCTGGAGGTGTCCACAATGACCACCGCTACGAACGCCACCATGCCCGCCGCCCCGTCTGGGGCGCCGCTGAGGTTCCGGACCGACCGCGCCACGCTGGCGCACGCCTTGACCACCGTCAGTGTGGGATTGGCGCGCCGACCTGCCGTGCCGATGCTGGGCGGCGTCTTGCTGGACGGGCGCGACGGAGACCTAACCCTGACCGCTACCGACCTGGAAACCGTCGCCACGGTTCGCGTACCGGATGCCGCACCCGCCCCGGGGCGGGTGCTGATCGATCACATCGAAGTAACCAAGCTGCTCGGCGCGCTGGTCAAGGGCCAGCGCAAGCGCGATGCCGACGCCGCGCCGGTCACCGTGTACACCACCGATGACGGAACGGCCGTGCTTGAACTCGGCGGCTACACCATGCCCATGACGACCTACGCGGCGGAGGACTTCCCGACGCTGCCGGAGACCCCGCCCACCGTCGCCGAGGTCGACCGCGAGCGGCTCACCACCGAAGGGCGGCGCGTGCTGGTCGCCACGGGCACCGACGACACCATCCCGATGGTCACAGGAGTTCAGGTGCGGATCACGCCCGGCACGCTCACCCTCGCCGGAACCGACCGCTACCGGCTGGCCGTCGCCGAGGTGGCCGCGACCACAACCACCGAGGAACGCGCGGTGCTCTTCCCGGCGCCGGTACTGTCCGCCGCGCTCAAGCACGCCACCGCCGACCGAGTGCGGTTCGGTATCGGGAACGACTGGGCCGGCGAGTGGGTGTCGCTGGCCTGCGGCAACCTGACCGTCATCACGCGGCCGATCGAGGCGCAGTTCCCCGCCTATGAGGAACTATTCCCCGAGGTGGCCGCCACCGCGCGCGCCGACCGCGACGCTCTCGCCCACTCGACGGCACGCGCCGCCGCCGCATTGGAGGCCAAGAAACACACCACCCGGGACAAGCACGGGCACCGCGCAGCGGCACAGGTGGCGCTGACCGTCGAGCCCGCCGGCACGGTGTCTATCGCGCCCGTGCTCGGCGAGCACGCCGACGCGATAACCGCACCCGCACATCCGGCCGAGGTCAACGGCGCCGACGCACCAATGCGCGTGCTGTTCTCCGCGCCGTACCTGCGCGACGCGCTCAACGCGATCGACGGGGACACCGTGCTCTTCCAGCTCGCCACCCCAACGCGGCCAATGCTGCTCACCGGAGCCGACGGGCAGGCATACCGGCACTTGTTGATGCCCGTCCGCCCGCCGAAGTCCTGAGCCTACGGCGGTGGCCCGAACCGTGACGCCCTCCACCCCCGGGGGCCACCGCCAGCGAGGCCACCCCTTAACCGTTCCCATTGTCCTCATTGGAGGGATACAGCATGTCCTGTTTCGTTCTCCTGATCACCGATCTGACCTCGATGCGCCACGAGATCGAGCAATACGCGCGCGGAGTGCGTCTGGTGGCACGCCCGCCGCACCAGCTCACTGGGGAGGACTGGAACCGTGCCGCGTTGGTGCTGATCGACGCCCAGGCCGCGCCGATCTTGCGCGATCGCCCGCAGGAACTCCCTGCCCGCGACGCGGTGATACTGCTCACCGATCCCGAGGATCAGGACGAGCCCGACCTGTACCGGCACGCCCTCACCCTCGGCGCCGCCCACCTGATCACGGTCCCGGACGGCTCCGGAGCATTGCGAACGCAAATGTCGATGCTCGCGGAACGCCCGGCCTTGGTGGTGGCGGTGCTTGATCCCGACCCGTCGGGTGAGGTCGGCACAGCGAGCACGGCCAGCCTCGCCTTGGCAGGCACCGCGGCTGGTGAACACCTCGGCCTGATCGACGCTCGCCCCACCCGGCTCAGCCTGCACCGGGCACTCCAGCGCGCGCGATACGACGCGCCCGTCGCCAGCTCGGGCAGCCTGCGCACGCTGTTCGTCAACGAGCAGCAGGCGCCCCCGCACGACGCCGTGCGAGACGCCATGACCGATCTCGCCCGCCGGCACGCGGTGACGCTGGCGCATCTGGACCCGCACCAGTCCGACACGGTGGCCGTGCTCGGCGGTGTCGACCTGATCATCGTTCCCGTTCGCGCCCGCTCGGTCACGGCGCAGGCGACGCGGAGCGTGGTCACCGCCGCGTGCCGCGCTACCCCGCACGTCCACGTGCACGTCATCGGGGATGCCGCCGGCACCGACGTGGTCGAGGCGGTCGCCGCAGGCATCGGAGCCGGTTACCCGAGCATGACCGGCGTCGCTCCGCCCGACATGCCGGACGAGTCCCGGCACGTGGACGTCCAGCTCGCCGACACCAGCCACCACCGACGGCTCTGGGAGGTGGTCGCGCGGTATCGGCCGCGCACCTCGTGCCCCGTCTGACCAGCACCGAACCCACAACTACACAGGGCGAGCGGTACGAGGCTGCGCGGTAGTTCAGTGAGCTATCCTGGCCGTGCCTCCCTTCGGGGACGGCAGCCCTTTCACAGGGTTACGGCAGGCCGACGGACCGTGCGAACACCCTTCGGGGTGGGTCCGTCGGCCCTCTTTCTGCCCCGGCCTCCCATGCCGCTCGCGTCGCCGCTGCGACCGAACTCCGCGACCGGCCAATCCGAGTCCGCTGTTCGTATCCCTCCTTTGCTGCCTAGCTTCTTTCTCTCCTTGGGAGGCCGCTGATGAAAACGAGTTGCGAACGTCCGTACCGAAGCATGATCGCCACCGCCGGAGCGGTGCGTCAGCTGCCAGAGGAAGCCACGGAATGGCATGTGCGCCGACTGGCTAATGAACTGGCCGATGCCGTGGTCGACCTGGACGCGCGGATGCGCGCCGGCCTGAATGTTCCCAGCGCCTGGCAGGTGGTCGCGCCCGGCGCCGACGCACACCAGGCGCACGACCCGTCCGACGCACGCGCCCCGGACGACAACCGCGCTCAGGACGACGAAACCGGGGACCGCTCGAACACCGACGCTCCGGTCTTCTACTGCCTGCGCGCTGCCGATCTCGAAGAAGGCATGAGCACCGACGACGGACAGGACATCGTCTCGGTCACCGTCTCGGAAGACTGGGTCTTCGCCGACGTGTACACCCCTCGCTCCGACGATCCCCAGCAGGACGAAGAAAACCGTCACGAGACCGAATGCCGCATGTACCGACCTGACGAACTCGTTGGCATGGCGGCCTTCGTCGACACCGAGGTCGACGGCTCCGACGCCGACAACGCCCAACCCCACTCGCCTCCCTGCACCGACTGATCCAGGAGGCGATCACGACGACGCGCGCATGCACGCGCAGAAAGGCCGATATCCATGGACACCGACAGCCCACGCGCGCACACGCTGTTCGCCCTTGACCACGGCGCATACGCCCAACCGCTCGGCGCGTTCGGCGGTTTCGTGGCCCCCGACGACGTGACGCGTTTTCCCATCGGACGGCAACTGCTGGCTTCCACCGTGCCGGACGAGGTTCGTGACCGCTTCGCGCGGTTCGCGCTGGCCTGGGACGTGGCTGGATTCGACACGTTCGCCCGGACACCCGGGAAGGTTGCCGTCCCCGAGGCCACAATCCACCGCGCCGACTGCGTGCCGCATGAAAACCGCTGCGACATCTACGCTCTTAACGATAGCCAGTGGTTCCATGCGATCGCCACGGACTACCCCCAGTGGTTCCGCTTGAGCCTCGCTGACGACGGCACCGTGACCGAACAGCCAGTCGCTCGCGTCTACGGCAGCGACTATGGCCGTACTGAACGACTGGACCTGCCTCCGCTTGCGGCTTGGATCATGGGCGTGCCCAGGACGCGACTGGATCGCGCGGATATGGCCTTCTCCGCCTGCGTCGACACGGGCGCCGAGACCGGGGAGCCGGCAATTCATCTAGCGGTCCATAACGGACATTCAGACCAACTGAGCGTCATCTCGGCCGAGATGGAGTCGATCGCCCAGTCCTGCAACTGGTCCAATCCCTACGACCCAGAAGACCTTCGCTTCGACTGGTGCGTCCCTGCGTCGACGTTGCCGACGGAATGCGCCCAGGAGAAATGGTAGTCGTATCCGACGCACTAGACGACGAATGACGCAATACCTCTAACAGCACAAACGCTCCGGATTCTTCGTTTCTGAATTCTGATTCCTTCGCTCAGGCGCATTCCTCGTTGGGCACACCTGTGCCCGATGCAGGACAGCGCCGGGCACAACCGCCGCACACCAGGAGGGCGGACACGTGAGTCAATCCAGCAAGCAACGGCGTGCCCACCGCGACCCCGGCCAGCACGCCGTCGCCATCGCTGAAGCCGTCAACACGGCGTGGAACAAGTCCAACCACTCGGGCCGCCGCGACGTGGCCCTGTCGGTCGTGGCCGCGTTGTCTCTCGTCGGTCAGCGCGACCCGCACGGCCCAGACCTCGCCGAACAGCTGCACGCGCAGAACGCCGAGGACTTCGCCAGCACACTGTGCGAGATCTACACCGCGCTGGTCAACGCCCGTCCGGACCTGACCCACCTCGTCTATCCGCTCATGCACTGGGTCTTCGATGAGCCGCAAACCGCGTTGCAGCGCGCCGCGAAACACACAGCCGACGCCGCACTGCACGAGGGGCAGCTCGAACTCACCGGCACCGACGACCGCTACGACACCGACCTGCTCGGCGTCGTGCTCACCCTGCTCAAGTCCGACTCGGCCGGCAAGGCTAACGCCCAGATCTACACCCCTACGCCGGTCGCGGACATGATGGCGCGCATGACCCTGCCCGATGACGGCAGCTCGGTGTGCGACCCGGCTGTGGGCACCGGCGGACTTCTCCGCGCCGTCGCCCAAGCGATGCGCGAACATGGCCGAGACCCCACAACCGTCGCGTGGTACGGCGCCGACATCGACGACCTGGCCATCGCCGCCTGTGCGGTCAACAGCGTGCTGTGGCGTCTCGGCCCGCGGATACTCCTATGCGTCGCCAACACCCTCGCCGAAGGCGACTGGGCACGCCGCGCCGAAGCTCGGCGTACCGAGATCCTGCAGCTCACCAAGACGATCCGCCGGGACAAGCTGATGATCAGTGCTGTCCGCACCGCCCAACGGCTCACCGAGCTGACCGTCGATGACGACAACCCCGAGACCGATGACCAGCCCGATGAGCAGTAGTAACGTGGTGCTGGCTCCGTGCTCCCGGTGACCCCCAGGCCGGTCGAGCACGGAGCCACCACCAATGCCGAAACTGACCTACCAGAGGCGGCACAACGTGGTAGATACGGTACGTGTCGTTACCAGTTCAAGCTCAGACCGCCCTGATCAGCGCCGTGACGGCGGCGGTGATCACCATGGTTGTCGAGTACCTGGCCAAACCGGGCCTCGAAGCACGTAAGGACCGGATACTCGAAGTGCACCGAGCCCGCCGCGAAACCGCTACGCAGTTGCTCAACCTGATTGCTAGCCTGCATGGCCTCTACGGGCTGACCACAAGCAACCCACTTGCATGGGCAACAGGGAAGTCAGCTCTTCAGAATATGACCGACGCATGCGATCGATTGAGCGAGGATCTACCGCGTTACGAATTCAGCCTCCCCAAGCGTCAACGAGACGTGGTGGGAAGGGCGGTGAGGGCGATTGGCACGTACACCGTTCCTCTCCACACCAACGTTCTGCTGTACGAGCAGACAGGAATCCTCGATCAGGAACGTGAACGAGGAGTGGAGGAACTTCCGATGGGAGGATTCGTCGGGGGACTGATCCACAACGCGCTGTACGAGACCGCGCGCGCGTACACTGCGCTCATGCTTACGCGACGGCGGCCACTGAAGTATTACCTCAAACTTCGCCAGCTCGCCGAAGGACCACAGCCATTGCCTGACTCCTCAACTGGCGACGAGCCGCAAGCCGAGGGGGTCGACACCCCGGGAAGATCTCGGCCACACAAGTAGTCCATCCGTTACCACCAAGGATATTAGCCGCTTGGGCGGCTGGCGCCCGCGTAGTCATCGCCTTTCCATCTGTAATCGTCCACTTTGACTGGTTGTCCGAAGTCCGGGGCGTGGATCATCTTTCCTGCGCCGATGTAGATCCCGACGTGGTGGATGTTGCTTGGAGTGCCGTAGAAGACGAGATCACCGGGGGCCAATGGCGTTCCTTTCGGAACCTGTGGCCCAGCGTTGTACTGCTCTTGCGCGGTCCGCGGGAGGGCGATCCCTCCGGCCTGGTAGGCGGCCATGGTCAGTCCCGAGCAGTCGAAGCCCTTGTGGCCGTGGTCGGGTCCGTTGCCTCCCCACATGTAGGGCAGCCCAAGTTGGCCTTGGGCATAGTTCACGGCCTGCTGTGCCTGCGGTGATGGCCGGGCGTCGTCTCCGGAGTTGGCTGCCGCCTGCTTGTACTGGGCGGCTTGATTAAGGACTTGGCTGACGTACCAGTCAGCATGGTTGTAGGCGTAGATGGCGCCGTAGATGTCGCGCCCGTCGCGGGCACCCGACTCGCACAGGTACGCCGCAGCGGCGTAGATGGCGTCGTGCGGGTTGTACCGCGACGGCGGGGTGCTGCCACCTGGCGGGATGTGGTGCCGCTCCACCACAGAGTCGAATGTGGACTGGAGAAACTGCATCGGACCGCCTGCACCGGCGTAGTTCGATCCACTGTGGACTCCCTTTAGAGGTGATCGACCATGGTTGGACTCGATCTTGCCGATGCCTGCCAGAATGCTCCAGTCCAGCCCGGGGCAGGTGGTGGCGGCTTGCCGGTACAGGGCGAGGTAGTTGCCGGGGATGTCGGATAACGCGGCTTGGCTGGGCTGGCTCGCATTCGCGGAGTCACCCCCACCGAAGACGGCGGAGACGACCCCGGACACGGCTGCAGCGACCATCACGATCAGGGCCACGATGGCGCCGAGGACGGTGGTGGCGAGTCTGAGCATGTATGGATCACCCCGTGGGTTTCCAGGTCAGGTCTTGCTGCGCGAAGGGCGGCATTGGGGCTGGCGGGCTGAGCCGGGGTACGGGGCTGGCCTCGCCGGTGTTGGTGGTGGTTTGGGCGCTAGCGGCGGGTTCGCCCAGGTGGGGCCACGCGGTGTGAAGGTCGATCAGCCGGCAGCGCCCGGCATCGCGCTGGGCCAGCGACAGCCATATCCCGGCTGAGCCAGTCCCGGCGCGGTTCAGTTCTTCAGCCGTCGTAGTGGCGATCGGCAGGTCGTGCGGGCGCGGCTGGGCGCGCAGGTGCTCGGCCAGCAGCGGGCGAGCATGGGCCTCGCGCTGAGCCGTAGCGAACACAGCCAGCAGCGGCGTCACAATCCTCGTGGTGGCGGCGAGTTCGAGGTATCCGGGCAGCTTGGCCACGAACCGGGACAGCTGGTAGCTGCCGGTGTCCCACTCGATGAACCACTCGATTTCGCGACCGGCCTCGCGCCAGCGGCCATAGCCGTCGGGACGCACAATGTCCCCGAAATGCCTCGTACAGCGGGCCTCGGACCACCAGGCGGTGACCGCCCGGTCGTCGTGTGCGAGGGCGTCGGCGATGAGGCCGGTGAACAGGCTGTTGAGCCCGTGTAGGTGCGCCAGGCGCAGCGAGTAGGCGATGCCGATCGATCGCTCCGCACGGAAGCCCAGTTCGCGAGGGTCGATGCCGTCCTCGTGGGCCAGCAGGTGCGCGCCGGTTGTGTCGAGAACGTAGAACATCGGGGACCGCCCCTTGCCTACAAACGGCTGGAAGCGGTCGAGGACCCGCCACTGGTGAAGGCGCTGGAGCCGATGGTTGGCCGCGCGTCGGGTGGGGAAGGCGATTTGGGTGATCTGCGCGGAGGTCAGGGTGCGGTGCTCGGCGCACATGCGGGCGATCCACCGATCTCGTTCGGTGAGGTGAGCCGCGACCATGGCCTGGTGCTCGGTCGAGGCGGCCACGCGGGAGCTAGCACGAGCGGGGATCGGTGTGCGCAGGTCACGTTGGGGCGTGCTGGGGTCGACCATGAACGGCTCCTTCTCGGCAAAGCCGGTGGGCAGGACGGCGAGAGCGCACAGGGGGCGGGCCCACGCCTGCTGCTCGCGTGGCCCGCCCTGTGTCGGAGTGCGCGGTTGTCAGGCGGCGCGACGGGGATCGGTGCCGGCGGCCTCCGATGCGGCTTGGTCGCGTGTCTCCTCGGCCGAGGACGACAGCGGCTGGGTGTGGCGGGCAGCGGCTTTACGCACCATGCGCGCTCGGCCGCGGATCGCCGGGGGCAACGGCTGCGTGGCCAGGGTGAACGGTTGGGTTGCCTCCCCGTTGACCACGAGCCGGGCGGCGGCGTGGAACACGCCGAGGTGGGCGAGATCGTGCTCGCTGACCCGAGGTGCGGTGTGGCGCGCGAGTTCGCGGGCGTCCTCGGGGCTGGCGTTGAAGAAGATCTTCGACCTCGCGTTCGTGCTGATGCCCTCTTTGAGGTCCTTGCCGAGCTGGCCGAGATGCTGGTGGGCCAGCGTCATGGACAACCGATACCCCCGTGCTTCGGCGAGCATGTCCTCCATTGCGTACGGCAAGTTCAAGAAGTTGTGCGCCTCGTCGACATACAACGACGCGTCGAGGCGTTCGCGCTCCGGCACTGCGGCGCGGGCAGTAGCCGCCTGCCACACCCGAGCCACGATGAGTGAACCGAGCAGCCGGGTGGTGTCCTCACCCAAGCTCCCCTTCGGGATGCGCACGAAGCACAGCCCACCGTCCAGTGCCGCCGATAGATCGACTGTGGACTCGCCAGCCGAGACGGCTTTGACTACGAACGACCGCAACAGGAATGCGCGCAGCTTGTTCAGCAACGGTGCGGTTGCCTGTGCCCGTGCGGCGTCACTCAGCTGCTCGTACCAGTCCCAGAAGCCACGCAAGGTCGCGTCACCCTCGACCTTGTGACGGTGGCGTTCGCGAGTGGCCGAGTCGGTGAGCAGCTGCGGCAGCGTGGAGAGCTTCGGCGTGTCCGATGCGGCTCGTAGGGTCAGACAGGCGGCCCGCAGGATGTCCTCGGTGCGCGGCCCCCACGCTGAGGAGAACACTCGGGAGAACACCGACACGAGGTTGTCCACTGCCGCCTCCTTCGGCCCCTCCAGCGGGTTCAGGCATGGGGTGGTGCCGGGGATATCGGCGTCGAAGAGCACGACGCGTTCAGCGGCGTGTTCAGGTAGTCGTTTGAGCACGTCAGTGATCAAGTCGCCCTTGGGGTCGATGACCACCGCACCGCGCTGATGATCGGCGTCGGCGAGGATCATCCGCGCCAAGATCGTGCTCTTCCCGCTGCCGGTAGCACCGAGCACATGCACGTGGTGGCGGGCATCGCTGACCTGCAGCCCAACAGGGCGGGCGTGCCCGGTATCGGAGATGCCGACCGGACGGACCAGCTCGCCTTCAGTGGGTGTGTTGGGTGGAGGCGGCACGGCCTTGGCCCCGGCCCGACTCAGCCCTGGCAGAGCCTCGTCGGTCGGCAGGTGGCAGATCCCGGCAAGTTCCGGCACCGACAGCAGGTCCCCGCGCCGCAGTCGTCGCCGGGCCAGCGCCTGCTCGGGGTCACGCAGCCGATGGCGACGGTAGTGGTTGTGCTCGGTGAATCCGGAGAAGGCGCTGGCGATGGCGTGTGCGCGGCCCCGCAGCTGGTCCCGCACGCGTGCCACCTGCTCCGGCGGTGTCTCCGCCGGCACGGTGGCCGCCACCGCGTACCGGATCAGGGTTTCCCACTGGCTCCCGCGCTGTTTGGCCACGATGGCACGGTTCTGCGCCTGGTACTCCAGCGAGGTTTGCGGGTCCAGCTTCGGCTGGCCGCCCGCCCCGGAGGAAGTCTTCGGTGTCGCACCCGGAGTGATGATGTCCAACAGCCGACCGACCGGGCGCGTTGAGCGGCCGGCGTGGAGGTGACGAGCAGCGCGCCGCGCCTGTTTGACTCGCCGTCCCGTCACCGGGCGAGCCAGCACCTGGACACACGCCGACTCGTGCACGCCGAGCCCGGTCGGCGCGCCCAGCAGCGCGCGGATCGGGTCGCGTCGAAATCCGACCGGATAGGCAGTGCCTCGGATCGGGCCAACCGAAGCACACCCCCCGTGACCACCTGGCGACGGCCCTCATCAGCCTCCACGGTCAACGGCGGGCTGGCCTGCTCGGTGGAGGTGTGCGCGCCCGGCCACGCCGCCTCGACCGCGCGCTCGACCATCCCCGGCGGCACCGTTCCTGGCACCCACAGCCGAATCTGCACACCGTCGTGGCCGAACACGTACTCCCACGCCAGATGCGGCTGGCCGCCGACCAGCCGAGCCCACATCGGACGCAACAGCCCGACCAGGTTCGACCACCCGGCTTCCGCCCCATCGGGGTCCACGGTCGGCGGCGCCAGGACCGTGACCACCCGCGCCTGGTCATGCAGGCGGTCCTGGCAGCGGTCGTCCCACCAGCGACGCACACTGATCAGACCGCTCAGCGCGGTCACGACAACGGGGCCGACGATCGGTCCCCAGACCTGCATCCACGACCACGCAGCATCCACAACCGCTCGGATCGCTCCCCAAGGATCAGTGAGCAGCCCACCCAGCGGACCATCCACAATAGATTGTTGCAGCGGAATCACGAGGAAGGAACCTCCTTACTTCGGGGGAGGCGGTTACGCGGCCCGCCGGCTCCGAGGGCGATGACGACGGCGGGCGGATGGCGCACTGGTGATCGTGCGAACCTCAGCCGCGCCCAGGCGGGTGTGGCACTCGGCGTCGACCTCGGCCTGCCACTGCGAAAAACGGCGGCCATCCAAACGGCGCAGGAAATGCGGAATGCGGTTCGCGGGCACGCCGACCAACCGCGGTCCCAGCACCGCAAGCAGGTCAGAGGCTTCCTGCGAGGACCATCCGGCCGCGGCGATGGACTCCTCGTCCGGGAACACGTCGGCGATCCGGTCCACGCTCGGGTCCAGCAGTGCGTCTTGCGTGCCGCCGTAGCTGTAGGCCCACAAGAAATTCTCCGGCGGCTCAGGTTCCACGAGTCGGCGAAACCGAGCGACTTCCTTCGTATAGGCGTAGAAGTTCACCTCCGGCCGCTGCCGCATGATGCGCAGCCACCGCACGGTGTAATCGTCGGAGAAGAAGTCGCCACTGTCATGAATCCTGATCCAGCGACCGGCGAACTTTGGAGCGGCGAGTTCGGCGAGCATCGCCTGCTCCCAGCCGTCCGGATCGTCGAGCACGAACTGCAAGTTGGCGTGGTGCTTCGCACGCACAGCCGGCCACAGGTACGTCCCATGCCGGGCGTAGCAGACCTGGCGGCAAATGCCCGCCGACGGGCAGGTGTTGTAGGTACGCCCATCGGGCAGGCGACCCGCCCACGCGGGCAATGTCCAGTTGTAGACGCCGATCTGCCGCATCTCGCGGTTCTGAGTGAGCAGGCGTCGGGGACGCGTGGGTGTTGGTCCAACGGCAGTTGCAGAAGCGGATGAAGACATAGGTGCACCCCCGGGAGTAGTGAGGTGAAGAAGTGGGTGGTCGCGCGGGATCGACGAGTGCGACCTCGGACACGGGGATACGGGGCCTGGGCGGGCCAGGCTGAGTGGTCAGGCTGGCCCGTCGGGACGCGACTCTGGATTGTCCGCGGAGGCAGGCGTGCTCGGCCGCCCGTGGTGCTTGCTGCGACTGTGCCGGTAGTGATCCAAGTTGATGACCTTGGTGGTGGAATCCGTGGGACGGACCGTCACGGACTGGGCGTTGTCCTTAGCGCGGCGGCTGCGGACGGAGCACGTGCTCTTCTGGATCACGTGTTGCGCGGCGCGCACCAGCGCCGTGGCCATCGCGAGCCCCGCGAGGAACACTGCGGCACAAGCGATCCAGGTGAGGGCCATGAGCACGGTGGCTACGGTGAATGGGTGCAGGACGTCGTTCAGGAATGTCTGCATCAGGCCCCCTGTGTGGTTTCCTCGTCCAAGACAAGGTGCTGATCGGACTCCCCGGCTGGGGTGTCGGAGTGGTCGGTGTCGTCGGCCATGGCGGCGAGTTCGGCCGGGTCAGTGGTGATCAACTCGTGCTCGGCGTCGGAGGCGATGGCTTGGAGGGCGACTCGTTGCGTCCCGGTCGACAACAGGCCCTGTCCCGTTCCTGCGGAGAGCAGGAACTGGCGCTCGCCCTCAGAGAGGGCGAAGGTGCGGACGATGTCGTCGATCGCCTGCGGTGACTGCCTGAGCAAGATCTGCGTGGCAGCGTTGCTGATGATCGCCTTGCCTAGGTCTGAACCGAGCACGTCGCCCACGTCCTGGGTCGCCACCGTCAAGCCGCACCAGTGTTTGCGGGCGCTTTTGGCCAAGCGCCACAGGAATTCGGCGCCGGCCTGCTGCTGCATCAGCAGCCATGCTTCGTCGACCATGCACAGTCGCGGCCGGCGCGTGGTGGGATTGGAGACCTTGCGCCAGACGGCGTCCAGTGTCAGCAGCGTCCCGGCCGGCTTCAGTTCATCCGGCAGATTCCGCAGGCTGAACACGAGCAAGTGTCCTTCGGGCGGACTCGTGGTTGGCCCGTCGAACAGGCCCGAGAACGCACCGTGGGTGAACGGGTGCAGCCGACTGGCGAGATCCCGGGCGGTCTCGTCGTCAGACTGGCCGAGGACCGTACGCAGGTCAGAAAGCAGCGGTGCCTGCCGTGTCCAGGTCCGGGCGTCCTCGGTGATCCCTGCCTGTCGATAGGTCGCGGTGACCGCCTGATCCAGCACAGCACGCTCGTCCGCACTCAACGCTTGTCCAAACAGGACGGAAAGGAGGGTGTAGACGAAGAGGCTGCGCCTCGTGAGTGCGTCTGCGGGTGCAGAGCGGCGCCCGTCCGCGCGGGTGTGGATCGGCAAGTCCAGGGGGTTCAGTCGCACTCCTTCGCTGCCGAGCGGGAAGTAGGTGCCCCCGACGGCCCCGGCGAGGCGGGCGTACTCGTCCTCGGGGTCGAGGATCGCGATCTCAGTGCCGTAGTACAGGCTCCTGATCGCTTCGAGTTTCACGAGGTAGGACTTGCCGGCCCCGGAGCGCCCCAAGATCACCGAGTTGTAGTTCTCGCAGCTAAACCGGTCCCAATGCACGAGCCTTGGCTGCCGAGGTTCCAGCCGTACAGCACTCCGTGGGCGGCTGACGCCGAGGCGACATCGGGAGGAGGCAAGTCCGGACTGGTGAACGGAAACGCGGCGCTCAGCGCGGCGGTGTCGAACGAGCGGGTTATCCCGATCTGGTCCAGGCCCATCGGCAAGGCCGTGATCCACCCCTGGAGGGACCGGTAGGTGGTGGGCTTCGCGTCCATCAGCAGACTCGCGGTCAGGGCGCGCAGCGCGCTGACCTCCTCGACGAGTTCGTGCTGCGAGTTCGCGTGGACGGTGAGGTACAACCCGACGCGAAACAAGCGCCCCTCCCCGCGGGCCAGCCGGTCGGAAAGGTCGTGGGCGTCCTCGGTGGCCGCTTCGACCTGTGGGTCGGCCAGACGGCCGTGTGCTGCGGTGTGCCGGCGTCCGGACTCCAGGCGGCCGAGCTGTTTCTTCAGCCGCTCGGCAGCCACCTGCGGGGCGATCGGTTCGATGTGCAGCGACACGTCGAGCCGAGCCGGGTGGGTCAGCAGGGGTTGCAGCCATCCCGGATGGACTTCTCTCGGGTAGCCGACGATGGCGAAACTGGCGACCCATTCGTCGCCAATCTGCAGGTGACGTGGGTGGACCTCGACGGCGTCCGGGGCGAAGGCGGCCGAGGCCGCCTGAGTGGTGCGGCGTCGATTCCGAGTGAACATCACAGGTGGCCCTCCTCGTCGGGGTCCCAATCCGCCCCGGCCGGGTGGTGATCACCTCGTCGGCGCCGGCCATCTCCGGCGAGGGCGGCAGTGGGCTGTCCGGATTCGCCGCTGCCGACAGCACGACAGTGGCTTGTGCGGCGTCCAACGGAGTGACCTCGATCCCTGCTGGGGACAGCAACTCACCCGCCTCGTGCATGCGCCGCAGCAGCCGCGAGGCCGCTGCGCGTCGAGCCCCGTCCGACGGCTCGGTCTCCTCGTCGCCGCGTCCCCGGCGTCGAGGCAGGCGGCCACGGCGAGTCCATGCGTCCGGCGGTGCGCTGCGCACCGGTTCACGGATGACCAGCAGGATCTGCCGGCGCAGCAGCTCGGCGTGCTGGCCCAGCTGGGCGAGATAATCGGCGTGATCGAGAGTGGCGGTCTCCACGCCGGGTGCGGCAGGCTCGCCGCATGGTCACGCAGCTGCCCGATCTGCTCGGAGAGATCCAGGCGCTGGGCGCGCACCAGGATCTGCACGGGCGCGGACAGGCTGTGCAGGTAGCGGCCGAATGCGGCAGTGAGTGCTTCCTGCTCGGCCGGGGTCCGTAGTGCGAAGTTCACCGTGCTGCAGGCGGCGAGCAGGGCGAGCCCGTCTGAGCCGAGATCGATCACTCCGGCCTCGCTGACCCCGGTGGCCGGCAACTTCAGTGCGCCGGCCACGGGTTCGCTCGCGTCGTTGGCGACGCCAGCCAGCCACTCCGGGACCGCGGGCGAGGGCTGGCTGGCCGCGACCCGGCGTTGGGGCTGGAGCCGCTGGCGGAGTGCGGCCAGCAGCAGCCGGTCCAGCGTCACGCCATCGCGGCGCACGATCACCAGCGCGGCCACCGCCACGCCGACGGGTACCGCGACGATCAGATAGGCGACTGCCGGAAGGAACGCGCGGGTGGCGAGCCACCCGCCGTAGAGCACCAGGCGGTTACCGCCATGACGGCCACCTGGCGAGCGGTGAAGCCGGCCAGGATGGTGTCCTCCCGATCGACATCCGCCGGGATGCGCACGCTGTACTGACTCACGTCGACTCACCTCCTTCTCGGCGGGTACTCGGGCGGGGTGGGGAGACCTTCGGCAGGTCCAGCGGCAGCGCTTGCTGGCGTGGCTGCCGACCGCGCTTCGACTGCGGCGGCGGTGCAGGTGGAGGCTGCTCGCGAGACCGAGTCGGCTTGCGCGTGCGCTGCACGTTCAGCGGCAGTTGGTACTGGCCCTGCCGGTTGGCTCGGGGCTTGTTTTCCGGCCACTCGCCATCCGCCGGGAACTTCAGCTGCTTGCCCGCCGTCGACGGTCGCGGTGGGCTCGGTGGCGGTGGGGCCGGCGACGGGCGACGGACGCGCTGCGCGCTGATCGGCAGCCGGTACTGTCCGTCGCGGCCCAGCCGTGGCCGGTTCTCCGGCCATTCGCCACTGGGTGGGAAACGCAACTGGCGTCCCCGGCTGCTCGGCGCTGCCGACGAGCGGGACGCCGAGTCGGCCGCCGGTTTCGGCCGGGGTTGGCGCTGCACGTCCAGCGGCAGCTCGTACTGTCCGTCGCGGCCCAGCCGCGGCTTGTGCTCCGGCCACTCTCCATCCAGCGGCAGCTTCAGTTGGGTGCCCTGGCCCTTGGTCCGGGGTCGCGGTGCGGGCTTCGCGCCCGCGCGGTGGGTGGGTCTGGACGCCCGTTGCCGCTTGACCCCATCCAGCGGCAACATGTATTGGCCCGACGGCGTCGCTCGTGTGCCTGCGTATGGATCACTCGGCCCCGGGTCCTTGGGACCTCCACGCGGCTTTGGCGTGCTACCGCCAGCGCCACCGCCGCCACGTCCGCGCAGGAGACCGAAGGTCTTGTACGCGATGAAGCCCCGGACCAGTGAGCCGACCAGTGATCGGCCGCCACCACCACGAATGGAGCCGAGAACCCAGAAGGGGATTTTGAACAGGATGTACATCAGTGCCAAAGACACGAGAAGGTTCACCAGCCCATCTGCGGTTGGCCCGAAGAACGTGAATCCACCCGGGGACAGGAAAACGCGCATCGCGGTGATCAGTGTCAGCGACTGACCTAATTGAATGGCCAGGCAGCCGCCAAAGGCTTTCCACCACCATTTAGCGATGCCCTCGGTGTGCGGCAGGGCGTGACACATCAGCGCCAACGGTGCGCCCGCGATAAGGATCACTGTCAGTGCCACACGGACGACGTAGGTGAGCAGGAGTGCGACCAGCATTCCGGCAAGAAAGAGGCCGACGAAGATGATGAAGAATCCGCCGTTGAGCGAACCCATAACCAATCGTTTGAGAGTTTCGGCGGAAGAACTCTCATCGACCCCGCCGGACATAATTGCTTTCGCGAGCGCGTTGGCCAGAGTGATCGACTGAGAGCACGCCCACAACGACAAGGCGCCGGCGAGAAAACCGATAATGACCCGCGGAAGAATCTCCTTAATGGAAACTCGGGTCTGCATGGTCTCGTAGACCATGACGATGATTCCGGCGATCAGGATCAGCATGCCGTAGCAGGCCAGCATGATCTGCCAGGAGGAATTCCACAGCTCGCCGATCCGAGGCAGTTGATCCAACGTTGGGGTGGTCAACAAGGTGTTAGCCAGCAGATCCAGCAGGTTGTTCAACGCCGGGGTGACGAGATCCCGAAAGAATCCTTCGATCGCCTCATTGACGCAGGCGGCGATATCGGTGATCCCGCAGGAGGACTCCTCAGAATCGTCGCCATTGCCGGACTGGCCCGGCTGCTCACCCGGCTTCGGTGCGGGCGTGGTGGGCTGCGGGATACAGCCTGGCCCTTGGCACGGTTCAGGCTGATCCGACTCTGGCGGCTTGTGATTTGTAGGCGGCGGGTCGGTCTGGCACACCGGCAGTGGTGAGTTCGGCGCACACTCGTCGACCGGTGGCAGCGGCACTGGTGGCGGTGCAGGTTCCGGCGACGACGCGGGCGCGACGGCGTTGGCGTGGAAGCAGGCTGGGCTGAAGCCGTACCCGCCCCCGTGATGCCGGCAAGGACACTAAGGGCAAGCAGGGTGGCCACCGCGGCGAACGCGCGGCCGAACCGGTGGCCGGCCCCTGCCGTGCAGGATGCGGTGGCCGACATACGATCAGGCCCCCACGATCCCGCGCAGGATTTCGACCACCAGGGGAGCCAGCGCGGCCAAGCCGTAGCCAAAGCCCGCCGACTTGAACGATTGCTTGGCCTTATCGACCTCACCGGGGTCGCCGTTGGCCAGGACGTACCGGACTCCGCCGATGGTCAAGAAGACCGTGGCCAGCAGCGCCAAGACCCCCATCAGCCAGTTGCGAATGTTGGTCAGGACTTCATCGACCGAGCGGGCCAGTGCGATCACGTGCGCGGTCTCGGCTGAGGCCGAGGCGGCAGTGACCACCAACCCGGCGGCGACAAGCGCGGCCACGGCCAGGACCCGCCCGGCCCGGTGGCGCGGCGTGCGGCCACCGGCGGCGGGTCGAGCAGAGGGCGCGATCGAGCGCATCGTGGACCTCCAGGGCTGTCAGCGGGCGAAGAGCGCGAGAGGCGGGCAGGGATCACCCGCGGCCCTGAAGTCCGGATTTCGGGGGCTCATTGGACAGGCCCCCATCGACTTTTTTCGCTACACTCTGTGACTGCTCTGGAGTGTCGGAGGACGTGCTCGGCGAGGTCTGGGACGTGGCCGCCTCGCCCGTGGGGTCGCCCTCGGCGGCGCCGTCAGCGCACTCGAAGAGCCAATTGGCGAGTCGGTACTCGGCCCGCTTGCGGGTCTTGCATGCGGCCCAGAACTCGATCTTGTGGTGGGCGGACACTCGGTCAGCAGGGTTTCGCCGAGCCGGGTCTCCGAGATCATTTCGGCCTCGGTCGGGGTCAGGACTCCGACCTGAACCGCGCGGGCCAAGACCAAGTCTGGGTGTCCCGACGAGGGCTTCGGCTCGGCGGAGAAGAACCCGGGAGCCTTCGGGGTAGGGCCGTCCAGCGCCGCAATGAGCGCCCGGTGCCCGGAGCGGTAGGCGGCCCACCGCAGGCGGATCGTGATCCGCCCCGTAGTGAGGTCGATGGTCTGCAGGGTGTCGAGGAAGCCCTGCACAATCTCGGAGTGGATGTCGGCGGGGTCGCCTGCGTACCGGTCGGTCAGCCGGGCCGCCATGTGGGTCAGCATCGGCAGGGCGAGCCCGACGGCCACGATCGTCCACGTGCTGCCCTCACTGCGGGCGCGCGTGATCACGTGCCGCCACACCTGGTCCCACACCCGACGCGGGCAGGATCGGCGCAGCAGCAGATCGCGGAGTTCGTCGACGGGGATCTCGCGGTTGGGCAGGTGGTCGAACTCGCGCCCATCCACCGCCACCGGGTGATCCCCGGCGGTCAGCCACGCGAACGCGTCGCGGGCGGCATCCAGTGGGTTAGTGGGCCACTCTGCGTGCTCAGAAACCGAGGGGCGTGCCATCTCGTGGCTCCTCTCGAACGGCGGTCAACGACGCCGCCGAGAGGGCCAGGCAAGGAACAGCGCAGCGCACGGTTCCGTACTAAGAGCTGCTTAAAATGATCTCCTTGTCTCGGAACAAGAAGATCAACATGCCACGCGATCCAAGATCGTGAATGCCGGCGCCAGCAAGGCTGTGCACTGCGGTGTTAGTCAGCTCTTGTTCCGTTGCTGTCACCCCGCAGGCCGCGTCCAACGGGACAAGAGAGTTGATCTTGACGAATTTCTGAGGCGATCTGAACAGCCTCGCACCTGATCACGAAGCCGAACGTAGAACCCGCGCGAAGTTGATCAGAAGCCATGTCGGAGAGATCAACAAGCGGCGCCGGTCGACCGACCCGAGGCATTACCGACCGTCATGGCATGCTGTGACTTGAATCACTTCGACATTCTCGTAGGGCGTGTCCAATCGCGCCCGGTTTCGCGGACTTCAGGGATGTCCTTACCCCTCCGCGATGATCATGGAGCGCCTGTCATGTCGCCACCGCCGATCCCGAGCGCCCCCAACTCGCCCGACCCCATCCAGCCCGAGTCGCCCCCGCCGCGGGCGCGCCGTCACCGCCACCGCTCGGGCTGTCGTCGCGGCCCCGCAGGTGCCGTACCGGCAAGCGTTCGGTTCTGCCACGTCGCCCCCGACGCCAGTGATGAGGAGAGGATCGCCGCGGCCGTCCGCGTCGTCGTCACCGCCTACAGCAACCCCGGTGACCGGGTCGCGCTCGCCGACGCCGCCGAGCCGGGCTCACCCGCGAGCCGCGAACACCGCGACCGCCTGGTAGAGACGGTCCTGCGACTCGCCCGCGGCGCGGTCACCGAGCTGCCCCGACCAGCACCCGATGATCACCTTCTGGACAGCGGGGAGGCACGGACTGGAGCCGTACCGGAGTCCGAGTCCGGACCCGGACCCGAGCAGCTGTCAGTCGCGGAGCCGACCGCATCCCCGTCCGTTCGTCGCACCGAAGAGCGGAGCCGGGACCGGTTCGCTGTGATCGTCTGCGGCTGCACGCCCCAGTCGACCGACCCCGGTCTGATGGCCGACTGGGCACCGCTACTTGCTCCTGACGGCGCCCTCGTTGTTCTCACGCACAGTAATCACGGGCCGGGGGTACGGGCGGCAGACTCCGGGGCTGTCGTGCGGGCCGCAGTACTGGCCGGACTGACGTTGACCGACCGGCTGATCCTGGCGCACGAAGCCCCGAGTACTGCGCCGCCGACGACCCGACACAGCCCGCGCACCGTCGCCCTCGGACCTCATCGCCGCATCCACTCCACCGCCTGCGTGTTCCGCCACTCGATCCCGTCGCTGGAGCCCCGTCATGCCTAAGAACGTCGTGCGCCCGGCCAGCGTGTGGGCTACCGGGAACCGCTCACCCCGCCAGCAGATCATCGGCCGGCACATCGGCGCCACGCGCTCCGACACCGCGCTGACCCCGGCCATCGCTCGCTGGATCATCGAGACCTATACCGAACCCGGCGAGATCGTCTGTGATCCCAACCCCGGCCCGGGCCTCGTACTCGCCGAGGCCGTCCGCGCAGCCCGCCACGCCCTGGCACTGCCTACCCAGCCCCGCTGGGAGTCCGCGCTGGAAGCCAACCTCGACCTCGCCCGACTCGCCGGCAGCACCGGTCACGCCACCCTCCTGGACAGGATCGACGACCCACGCGCCGCCGACCTGCCCGGCGTGGTCGACCTCGTGCTGACCGGCCTGCGCCACACTCCGGCCAGCGACCCCAGCCGGGTCCTGGTCGGCCTGTATGAAGACCTCGACGCGGTCGCCGACTGGATCCGGCCCAGCGGACACGTCGTGATCACCTGTCACCCCTGGCGCCGCCGCGGGCGCTTGCTGGACCTGCCCGGCAAGATCCACGACGCGGCCGAGGCCGTAGGTCTCGTGCCCTCAGACCACTGCATCGCCCTGACCTCACCAGCACGCGACGGCCACGTTCGTTCCCGAGCACGCATGCACACTGGCTCGTTCCCAGAATCAACGGATGCACACGGCCTGCCCACGGCCCGGCCCGCGCATATCGACGTGTTGATCTTCCGGACGCCCACCTCGGCGCTCGATCCCGGCACCACGAACACGGAGGGCGCCCCGCGATGACGACGACGTACTACCGCGACGACACCATCACCCTCTACACCGGCGACACCATCGACGCGCTGGCCTCTCTCCCGGACGCGTCCGTGGATTGTGTCGTGACCAGCCCGCCCTACTGGGGACTCCGCGATTACGGCACCGGCCGCTGGGTCGGCGGCAACCCGGCGTGCACCCATGCAGCCGGTCGGGGAACCAATCAAGCACAGACCAAAAACCCGCGCGTCGGATACCCCACGTCAGTGGCTCATCGGGGTGGCGATCCCCAACAATGTCGCCGCTGCGGGGCATGGCGTATTGACCGCCAATACGGACTCGAACCCACCCCCGACGATTACGTGCGCAGACTGCGCGACGTCTTCACGGAACTGCATCGAGTTCTCGCCGAGACCGGCACCGTGTGGCTCAATCTCGGGGATTCCTACTCCGCCGAGCCACCCGGCCGCAGCCAGCACGCTATGCGCACCAGTACTCTCGCCGGAAAAAGCGCCGCGGCACCTATGCGGGAATCCGTTCGCGGAAACGGAACAAATCGTTCCAGACCCCTACCTCGAAAGAATCTTTACGGAATTCCTTGGAGGGTCGCTCTCGCCCTTCAAGAAGACGGATGGATTCTCCGCAACGCCATCATTTGGCACAAACCAAACGCAATGCCGGAATCAGTCAAGGATCGACTATCCTGCCGACACGAAACACTGTTTCTGCTCACGAAAAGTGACAACTATTATTTCGACCTTGACTCCATACGCGAACCCTACACCGCTGACCGCCCCTTTAGCAGGAAAATCCGTTTCGGTGGCAACAAAGACAATACCATAAAAATGTCGTGGACCCCCCAAGGCCAAGGGAAGAATCCTGGCGATGTGTGGTCGATTTCCACCCGCCCACTCCGGGAAGCACACTGCGCGCCATTTCCCATCGATATTCCCCTCCGTTGCATTGCCGCCGGATGTCCAGAAAGTGGCCGCGTTCTCGACCCGTTCTCCGCGCCGGCACGACCGGGCTGGCCGCCCGCAAACTGGGGCGCTTCTATCAAGGCATCGACCTGCGGCGCGACTACCACGACATCGCCCTGCGCCGACTAGCCGAGAGCCAGTCCGCCGGGACCGATCTGCCCGAGGCGGCTTGACCCGAGCGCCGTCTCCTCCACGCCGAATCCATCCAGCATATCGAGAGAAGGGGTGGTGCCACGCGGCCTGATGGACAACGACGCCATCAGGCCGCAAGGATCTCCTCATCCTTAGCCCTTGAATCTGGACGCGCGTCGACCGTCTCCGCCAGGTGAGCGGGGACGCCGAGGTCCAGTCGGTCGGTGGATCGCTGGCCCCGACGGGTGCCCACGTGCAGTCGGGGAGTCGAAGCCCTACCGATCGCCCGCGTCGACACCCCCAGCCACTACAGCGCGCGTCAGGGCGCGTGCCCGCCCCCGATCAAGCCCTCCGCGGGTAAGGGACGCGAGCGCGCCGGCTGGGTCGTGTCCGCTGCGTCGACGGTTGCCCATGCCCGCTGACCAGCCAGGCGAGCCCCGTTCCCTCCGTGGGGCTCGCTGGCTCGGAGGTGCGCCTCATGTGCCCCGACGAATGCCACACCCAACACGACCCAGTCACCGTCGGCAACGACGAACGGTCCGACACCGTCGCCAAGTTGCCCCGCCCCGCAGAGAGCGCCGGCGTTACGGTTCAGACCGAACCGGTGCTGCGGGGCGGCACTGGTTCGCGAGCCAAGAAGTCGCGAAAGCGAGGCACGCCCGCCGGACGGGCCAGAACCTGGTGGTTCGCGGTGTCCGCCGTGACCCACCAGATGTTCACAAGCTCGCGAAAGTGGTCGCCAGCCTGGCGGCCGACATGGTGGAGACCGACATGGATGAACAACCGAAACTGACGGACCCCGAGGCAGCAGGCGCCCCTGGTGACCAGCAGACACCTCGCCGAACGGCGTAGGCACGAGCGTGCCGGTACGTACTGGCACCAACCCGCACAACCGGCTCCCACCCGGGGGCCACTGGGCGAGATGTCCCGTCACCACACCGAATCACGAAGGACTGTCATGACCAGCGCATACGCTGACTCCTACGACGAGCTGCAGCAGGATACCGCTGTTCCTGTCGCACATCCCGCAGACGACGTGGAACCCGGTACGCGGGCAGTCATCTACCTGCGCGTGTCCTCAGCCGGGCAAGTCAAGACCGACTACGACCCCGAGGGCATCTCCATCCCCGCCCAGCGGGAAGCATGCCTGCGCAAGGCCAAGGAATTGGGCGTCACCGTCATCGACGAGTACGTCGAGCCCGGACGCTCGGCGACGGAGATGACCAAACGCGAGGCATTCCAGCAGATGTTGGCCCGGGTGCGTAGTCAGGGCGATGTCGACTACGTCATCGTCTACATGCTCTCCCGCATGGCGCGCAACCGGTACGACGACGCGATCGTCATGGCGGATCTGCGCAAGCGCGGCGTCACGCTCGTCTCGGCGACCGAGTCGATCGATGGCTCGCCTGTCGGGCAGCTCATGCACGGCATCTTGGCAACCTTCAACGAGTACCAGTCCCGCCAGTCCGGCGCCGACATCGCCACCAAGATGGAGCGCAAGGCCCGCACTGGCGGGACTCTCGGCCGCGCCAAGCTCGGCTACCTCAACCACATCGATCACTCCGAAGGCCGGGTGATCCGCACCATCGTCCTCGACGACGAACGGGCGCCTTTCGTCCAACTCGCCTTCGAGCTGTATGACACCGGGGACTACACGCTCGACGAGCTGGCCGATGAACTCTACGACCGCGGCCTGCGCACCCGCCCCACGGCGAAACACCCGGCGAAGAAGGTCTCGATCAACAAGCTCTCGCAGATGCTGCGCGACCGTTACTACGTCGGCTACGTGACCTACAAGGGCGAGGAGATCAGGGGCCGGCACGAACCGTTGATCGACGACGACCTCTTCGACCGGGTCCAGGATCGGCTCAACTCCCGGTCCGCGGCCAAGGAGCGACGCCGGGTGCATCACCACCACCTCAAGGGCTCACTGTTTTGCGGACGCTGCCGACGAGTAGCCGGGATCACTCAACGGATGATCATCCAGCGCACCCTCAACTCAAAGGGCGCCGAGTACCTGTACTTCTTCTGCCGTGGCCGCCAGACCGGCACCTGCGACGCCCCGCACGTCAACGCCGAACTCGTCGAGGACGCCATCGAACGGCACTACGCCACGATCCGCTTCAGCCAAGCGTTCATCGCCGACATCCGCGCCCAGATCGACACCGTCGTCAACGAACAGGAGAAAGCCGCGCGACTGCTGCATCAACAGCTCTCCAGCCAACTCCACGAACTCGACACCCAGGAGGAGAACGTGATCGACCTCGCCGCCGACGGCACCCTGCCGCAAACCAAGGTCAAAGCCAAGCTCCGCGACATCGAACGCCAGCGGCGTCACCTCACCCAGCGCCGCGATACCGCCTCCGCCGACCTCACCGATGCCGCCCGCCTGATCGACGTGAGCCTGACACTGCTCGAACGCCCCGAGGAGCTGTACCGGCGGTGCACCGAGCAGCAGCGGCGCCTGCTCAATCAGGCGATCTTCCACAACATCTACATCGAGGACGAGGAAGTCACCGACCACAACCTCCAAGAACCATTCGGGCAACTCCACGCCATCCAGCAAGCGCAGCTGCCAACACAGCACCCCGCCATCACCGCGCCGGAGCCACGAGACAGCAAAAAGGCCACCCGCCAAGCGGGTGGCCCATCCTCGCCTTCCGGCGTCGCGGTCCTACTCCAGGGCCTTCAATCAGGCACTTGTTCTAGTAGTACCTCTAAGGTGGAGCTGAGGGGAATCGAACCCCTGACCTTCTCGATGCGAACGAGACGCGCTACCAACTGCGCTACAGCCCCGGAGGAGCCTCCCTTGTGAAGGAAGCTCCGCCAGCTTAGCAAGGCCGGTGGCCCTGCTGGAGCAGGGGGTCCCTACTCTCCGACGGCTCGCCGGTAGGGCAGTTCACCGGGGTCGCCGAGTTCGTGGAACGCGGGGTCCTCGTCCTCGAGGTCGACGACGACGGTGTTGCGCGGGGGCCGCGGGGGCCTGCGGTGTTCGACGCTGACGAGCTGCGGCCCTGGTCGGCTGGGCCGGGGCCCGGGCGCGGGCCGCGGGGCGACGTCGCGGGGCTCGCGGCCGTCGTAGGTCTCGTAGGCGTCGTGGTCCTCGTCGTAGGCGGACGCGTCGTCGCTCTCGTCGGCGTAGCGGCCGGGTGCGGGCGCGCGGCGCGGACGACGGCGCCCGTGGTGTAGCGCGCCATGCGGCGTTCGCGGATCTCCTGCTCGATGCGCACCTGACGACGCAGGTAGCCGAGGTAGCCGATGAGCACGACGTCGATGGCGCCGTGCAGCCACCACACCATCGGCGAGAGGACGGCGGCGACGACGGCGCTGGCCACGGCTGCGATGAGCAGCAGCAGCACGACCCGCTGCCGGTAGGCGTACTTGGCGCGTGCGGCGATCTCGGCGGCCTCGGGGTCGAAGCCTCCGCGGCCGGGCCGGTAGCGGCGGGCGACGGGTTCGGCCTCCTCGACCTCGTCCTCGGCGCCGTAGTCCTCGTAGGCCCCGTAGTCGTCGTAATCGTCGTAGTCGCGGGGGTCGTCGACCTCGTCGATCGGCTCGCGGCCACGTCGGGTCTCGCGCGGGTCTGCCACGTCGTCCTCCTCGGCGTGCGGGACGTCACCGGCGGCACGGTCGTCGTCGACGTCGTCCTCGTAGCCCGTGTCGTCGAGGTCCCGGTCGAGTTCGTCGAGCTCGTCCAGCTCGTCGGGGCGTTCGAGGTCGTCGACGTCCGCCTCGACGTCGACGTACTCGTCGCGAACGTCGTCGACCTGGTCCTCACGTGTTGTGTTCGCGTCTCCGGACACGGTCTTCTCCCTCCGCCCCAGCTTGCGCGTACCGCTCCGCACGATCCGACCCGCCAACGCGGAATCGCTGGTCTGCACGACCTCTTGGCGCCCCCGCGCCACCATGGGAACGAGAACGACAAGCCACGCAGCGGCGAGCCCGATGATGATCAACGAGCTTGGCATCTCCCGTCACCTCCCCGACCTGCTGGTCGTCCGCGTTGCCCCGTGGGTCCGCGAGCCACGGCTCCCGGCGCCCGCGAAGCGCTTTGTCTCCACGCTGACAAATCACCACGTTAGTCACACGAGTAACAGAAAAGCTGGAGACGCGCCGTACCGATCTTTGATCACCGTCACCGGATCAGGTAACGGCGACACAGCGGACTAACCCGAATGGACGCGTGTCGCGGCACCCTCGGAGACGAGGCGTTCCACCAGGCCAGGGCCGGTTTCCTCGGCGGTGATCGCATACGCGAGGTGATCGCGCCACGCCCCCGCCACGTTGAGATATCGCTCGAACAGGCCTTCTCGGCGAAAACCGGCTTTCGTCAGCACGCGGATGCTGGCGGCGTTCTCCGGGCGCACCGTCGCCTCGAGCCGGTGCAGCAGGCCGGGGCCGAACGCGTGGTCGGTGACCATCGCCAGCGCCGCCGTGCCGACGCCCCGGCCCGCGACGTCGGAGGCCACCCAGTAACCGACCCAGCCCGAGCGCAGCGCGGCCCGCACGATGTTGCCCACGGTGATCTGCCCGGCGAAGGCGCCGTCGACGGTGATCGCGAACGGCAGACACTGACCGCGTCGCGCCAGCGAGCGCAGCGACATGCACTGCGGCGGCCACGCCCAACCGGCGTTGCGTTCGTCCCAGGTGCCCGACGACGACGGTTCCCAGCGTTCGAGGTGGTCACGGTCGCCCAGCCGGATCCGGCTCCACGCGCCGGCGTCCCGCCAGCGCACGGGCCGCAACGCGACGACGGAGCCGTCAACCCTCAGCGGGTCGGGCCGGGCGGGCCAACCCGGGTGCTGTGATCCGCCGGAATCCCAGTGCCGCTGCGACATCGGCTCGCCGCCCCGTTCAGGCGCGTTGGGCCAGGAACGTGACCTTGACCTGCTCGCCCGCGGGCAGTTCGGTGAGCTCCTCGTCGACGTTGATCAGGCAGTTCGCCTCGGCGAGCGCGGCGAGCAGATGCGCACCGGACGTGCCGAGCGGCTGCACCAGGTACTCGCCGTTCGTCTCGTCGCGCAGCAGGCGACCACGCAGGAACCCGGTGCGACCCGCGGTCGAGGTCAACGGCGACAGCAGCCGGGCGTCGACGGCCCTGCGGTGCGGGTTCTTCGTGCCCCGCGCGGCGCGGATCAACGGGCGGATGACCACCTCGAACACGACCAGCGCACTCATCGGGTTGGCCGGCAGCAGGAACGTGGGCACCGCGTCCGGACCGAGCTGACCGAAGCCCTGGACCGATCCGGGGTGCATCGCCACGCGGCGGGAGTCGAGCCTGCCCAGGTCGGCCAGCGCGGCCTGCACCTCGGAGCCCGTGGATCCGCCTGCGCCACCGGCGACGACCACCACCTCGGACATCAGCAGCCTGCCCTCGACGGTCTCGCGCAGGCGTTTCGGGTCGAGCGGGACGATGCCGACGCGGCTGACCTCGGCGCCGGCATCCCTGGCCGCGGCGGCCAGCGCGTAGGAGTTGACGTCGTAGACTGGCCGACCGACGGCGTGCGATCGACGTCCACCAGCTCGTCGCCGACGGAGATGATCGACACCCGCGGCCGCGGGTACACCAGCACCTTCGACCGGCCGACGGCCGCGAGCAGACCGACCTGCGCCGAACCGATCGTGTCGCCCTCACGCACCGCGACGTCGCCGATCTGGACGTCCTCGCCGGTGCGCCGGACGTACCCGGCCGACGGCACGGCCTGCCGCACGGTGACCTTCGCCTGGTGGCCGTCGGTGAACGAGGTGGGCACCACCGCGTCGGCCAACGTCGGCAACGGCGCGCCCGTGGCCACGCGCACGGCCTGGCCGGGCTGGAGCCTGCGCGGCTGCCGCGACCCGGCCTGGATCTCGCCGACCACCGGCAGCTGCACCGGCTCGTCCCCTGCGGTGCGCACGTCGACGCTGCGCACGGCATAGCCGTCGACGGCGGCCTGGTCGAAACCGGGCAGGGCCTGTTCGGCCACCACTTCCTCGGCGCAGGGCAGACCCTGCGCCTCGGAGATCGCGACGCGCACCGGGCTCGGCCGCACCGCGGCCTGCAGGACCCGGCGCAGCTGCTCGGCGACCGGCACGAACTCCTCGACGGAGGTGTCCGGGACAGCGGTGACCGTGGTGGTCGGCTCGGCGTCGTTCATCAGTCGGCGGTCTCGATTCGTTCCTTCAGCCAGTCACGCAGCGCAGGGCCATAGTCGGCGTCCTGCAGGGCGAAGTCCACCGCGGCACGCAGGAAGCCACCCGGATTGCCCAGGTCGTGCCTCCCACCGCGGTGCACCACCACGTGCACAGGATGCCCTTCCTCGATCAACAGGGCGACCGCGTCGGTGAGTTGCAACTCACCCCCGCTGCCGGGGCCGATGCGCTCGAGTGCGTCGAAGATCGCCCGGTCCAGCAGATAGCGGCCCGCCGCGGCGTACGTGGACGGCGCGTCCTCGGGCTTCGGCTTCTCGACCATGCCGTGCACCTGCTTGACGTCGCCGTCGTCGGTGTCGGACACGTCGAAAACGCCGTACGGGGAGATCTCGGCCTTCGGGATGTCGAATGCACAGAGCACGCTGCCGCCGAACCGGGCGCGCACCTCCGCCATCTTGGTCAGCACCCCGGAGGCAGGATCAGGTCGTCGGGCAGCAGGACCGCGACCGCCTCGTCGGTGTCGGCCAGCGCCGGCGCCGCCTGCGCCACGGCGTGCCCGAGCCCGAGCGCCTCCTCCTGGATGGCGACCTCGACGTCCAGCAGTCCGGGCGCCCTGCGCACCTTCTCCAGCAGTGCCGTCTTGCCCTTGGCCTCGAGGTTGGCCTCGAGCTCGGGACGCGAACGGAAGTAGTCGACCACGGCCTGCTTCTCGGGCGAGGTCACGACGATCATGCGTTCCGCACCCGATTCGGCCGCCTCGCTCGCCACGACCTCGATGCCGGGCGTGTCCACCACGGGCAGCAGTTCCTTCGGCACGGCCTTCGTCGCCGGCAGGAATCTGGTCCCCAGACCCGCGGCAGGAACGATGGCGGTGCGGAACGCGGCGTTACTCATGGGACCGGTCATGGGCCGAGACTCTAGCCTGAACGAGCGACTCGGGCCGACAATGACAGGCGCCTGACGACAGCTGGCGATCGCGCGCCCGCGTGAGCTTCCCATCCGCGTGAACGGACGCGGCCGTCGAGCCGGACAATCGACCCCGAACCGACGTCGCCGACCCCCGGAAAGGACCGCCGTGACGACCGAGGACCTCGACAAGCGCACCTGGCGACGTCGGATCACCGGCGGACGGGCGGCCGTGTCGGCCCAACAGCAGGTCGTCGAGGCCAAGGCGCTGGCGGCGAGCGTCGGCGAGCTCATCGCCGCGACCGGCCCCGCCACCGTGGGCTGCTACGTCCCGTTCGGCACCGAACCCGGGTCCATCGGGCTGCTCGACGTGCTGCGCGACGGCGGCGCGCGGGTGCTGCTGCCGATCGTGCCGGATGAACGCGGACCGCTGGACTGGTCGGAGTACACCGGCACCGCCGGCCTCGTGCCGGGCTCGTACCGCGGCATCCTCGAACCGGGCGGGCCGCGCCTCGGCGCCGAGGCGATCGGCGACGCGGAGCTCGTGCTCGTGCCCGCGCTCGCCGTCGACCGGCGGGGCGCCCGGCTCGGCAGGGGCGCCGGGCACTACGACCGTTCGCTCGTGTTCGCCCGCGACGACGTGCGGCTGATCGCACTGGTCCGCGACGACGAGCTCGTCGAACGACTGCCCGCCGAACCCCACGACGTGCGGATGTCGGCCGCGCTGACCCCGGGACACGGCCTGGTCGACCTCGACCCCACGGGGTGACGCCGGCCGCCCGTCGACGGCCCACGGTGACCGCGCGTGCGTACCGTCCACCGGTTCCGGTGTGACCTGGGCCTGATTGCCTCCACGGAATGCGATGCAGCACAATCTCGTTAGCACTCTGTGGAGTCGAGTGCCAACGCCTGAAGGAGCACCTGTGCCGACCTACCAGTACGCCTGCAAGCAGTGCAGCCACCAGTTCGAGGTGGTTCAGTCGTTCTCCGACGACAGCTTGACCGAATGCCCCGAATGCCAGGCGTCCTGCGCAAGCTCTACGGCGCGGTGGGCGTGATCTTCAAGGGCAGCGGTTTCTACCGCAACGACGCCCGCTCCGGTAGCGGCAGCACGGGCGGCTCGTCGACGGCGGCGGCGTCCTCCTCGACGGACTCGTCGAGCTCCTCCGGCTCCGATTCCTCCTCCTCGCCGAGCACCTCCTCCGGTTCGTCGGACTCGTCCGGCTCGACGGGTTCGTCGAGCTCGTCGAGTTCGTCGTCCTCATCCTCCACGTCGACATCGGCTCCCGCGGCTCCCTGAGCCGAGTTGTCCACATCGACCCAGTTGTCCACAGGTTCGCGAATCGGTACTTCCGAACCGGCGTGACGCCCTCCTAGCGTCGATCGGGCCGAGGCGACGAGCGCCCGGCCCGATCCGAACCGGGGGCGTGGATGACCACGAACGTCACGCGTGCGCTGACACGCTGGACGGCGACCGTCCGGGCGCGACCGATTCCGGTGCTGCGCCGCGTGCTCGCCGTCGCACTCCTGCTGCTGGCGGTCGCGCTGGCCACCCGGCCCGCCACCGCACACGACGACGCCACACGTCCGATTCTGGTATTCGCCCGGGATGTCCCGCTCGGGGCGACGTTGCAGGAGGCCGACGTGCGTACGGTCGACCTCCCCGCGGCGGCCCATCCCCGCGGCGCGCTCACGAAATCGGACGAAATCCCTGGGCAGCGCCTCATGGGCGTCGCTCGGGAGGGTGAACCTGTCACCGATTCCCGACTCGCGGACCGGGCACCGACCCCTGCGGGAACGGTCACCGTGCCGATCCGGTTGGCCGATGCGGACCTCGCTCCCCTGTTGCACCCCGGGTCCA
This sequence comes from Saccharomonospora sp. CUA-673, assembly GCF_001942305.1. Taxonomy (GTDB): domain Bacteria; phylum Actinomycetota; class Actinomycetes; order Mycobacteriales; family Pseudonocardiaceae; genus Prauserella. Next base: position 179,011 of record NZ_MKKE01000044.1, read on the forward strand.
GAGTGGACATTGTGGCACTCGGCTCCGGCGCGTCCGAGCAGGGCGGCGAACAGGTGCTGGCCAGCGACATTCCGGTGTTGTCGGTCGCCGCGTCCGATGGTCCGGGCTCCGCCGACGCGGGATCCGGAATCGCGGCCCACGGCGCGGGCGAGGGCCCGCTCGTGCTCGTCGCCGCGCGACCCGACCCTGCGGCACGCCTCGCTGCGGTGTCCTTGTCCCAGCCCGTGACGGTTACGCTCCGATAGCCATTCAAGTCCAATGTGGAAGGGAGCGGAGCGTGCTGAAGGGCTTCAAGGAATTCCTGATGCGCGGCAACATCGTCGAACTTGCCGTCGCAGTCGTCATCGGTACCGCCTTCACCGCGATCGTCACGGCGTTCACCGAGAGCCTGATCCAGCCATTGATCAACGCACTGGGCGGCAGCGATGCCGCGCAGGGACTCGGATTCCGGATCCTGGCCGAGAACCAGAGCACGTTCCTCGACTTCGGAACCGTGATCAACGCGGCGATCAACTTCGTCATCATCGCCGCGGTGGTCTACTTCCTGGTCGTGATGCCGTTCCAGAAGCTCCAGGAACGCCGCAAGCGTGGCCAGGAGGAAGAGGTGGAGCCGACGGACGTCGAGCTGCTCACCGAGATCCGCGACCTGCTGCGCGACCGTCAGGCCGGCAACCGGGGCTGATCAGCGGGTTCACCGGTCGTGATGCGGCGGCCGGTTCTCCCGGTACCAGTCGTCGGACGAGCCGGACCCGCCACGCGGGGACCGCTCGTCGACGTGGTCTCGGGCAGCACCTCGCCGAACACCTCGGCGAGTTTGCGACGCAACGCAGGCGACGATTTCGGCGTCTCCGGCGTCTCCGGCGGCCCGGCGCGCCGGCCGTCGGCTCTGCCGGACGATGCGTCGTCTGCCGCGGATTCGGATCCGCCCGTTTCGGTCATGGTGTCGCGTCCTGCCGGCTCAGTCGCCGTCCAGGCCGGACAGCTCGCCGATCACGTACGGCAGCAACGTCGACAGCGTGGCCATGCCGTCACGCACCGCGGGGCGCGACCCCGCGAGGTTGACCACCAGCGTGCTGCCGGACAGGCCCACCAGGCCGCGGGACACGCCCGCGTCGACGGCACCCGCCGCCAGCCCGGACGAGCGGAGCGCCTCGGCGATGCCCGGCACCGGTCGGTCGAGCACACCCGACGTCGCGTCCGGCGTCACGTCGCGGGGTGACACACCCGTGCCGCCGACGGTGAGCACGAGGTCCACACCACCGATGACGGCGGTGTTGAGCGCATTGCGGATCTCGACGATGTCGGCGCGGACGACCACCGAACCGTCGACGATGAATCCCGCCTCCTCGAGGAGTTCGGTGACGAGTCGGCCGGTCGAGTCGTCGGTCTCCCGCTGGGCGGTGCGGTCGTCGACCACGACCACCAGGGCGCGGCCGAGCCGCTGTGCACTCCGTTCCATGGCTCCTACCGTATCGCTCGGTTCGCTGATCGCGCGTATGCCGCGCTTCGCGTCGGCCGCGTCTCCGACGCGGCGGACACGCTCCACACGCGACCGCGCGCGAGCCGGACGGAAGGGATTCCCGGCTCGCGCGCGGTCTTCACGCACCCGGTCACGGGTTCGGCTCCGCGGCGGGCGGTGGTTGGTCTCGGCCGCTGTCGGCGGCCGAGCGTCCTCAATTCGGATCGACCGGTTGGCCTCCGAGGGTCACATCGACGGTCCGGCCGCCCTCGAGGGTCAGCGTGACCTGCTCACCCGGCGCCTCGTACGGATCGCGGCGACGAGCGTGTCCGAGTCCTCGACGTTGCGCTCGCCGATCCGCACCACGACGTCGCCGCCCTTGAGACCGGCCTCCTCGGCCGGACTGCCGGGCTCGACGTCGGCGATGGCCGCACCACCCTGCCGGGAGTTGCCGACCGTGGCACCGATGAACGTCTGCGTGGCGTGACCGTCCTTGATGATGTCGTCGGCGGTGCGCCGCGCCTGGTCGATCGGGATGGCGAAGCCGATACCGACGTTGCCCGCCTCCTGCTGGCTCATCCCCGACGAGGGGCTGTAGATCGCCGAGTTGATGCCGATGATCTGGCCCCGCATGTTCACCAGCGGTCCGCCCGAGTTGCCCGGGTTGATGGCGGCGTCGGTCTGGATCGCGTCCATCACCGTCGTCTGGTCGCCGCCCCCGCCTGCCGACACCGGCCGCTGCAACGAGCTGACGATGCCGGAGGTCACGGTGCCCGCGAGCTCGTAGGGCGAGCCGATGGCCACGACCTGCTGGCCGACGCGCAGGTCGTCGGAACGGCCGAGTTCCACGGCGGGCAGATTGCTCGCACGCTCGGCCTTCACCACCGCCACGTCGGTCGTCGGGTCGCGGCCGACGACGCTCGCGTTGGTGGTCTGGCCGTCGTTGAACACGACCTGGATCTGCCCACCGCCGCCTGCGGCGCCGGCGATCACGTGGTTGTTGGTGAGGATGTGCCCGTCGTCGCTGATGATGAAGCCCGACCCCTCGCCGGCTCCCTCGCCGCTCACGGTCTTGAGCTGGACGACGCTCGGGCTGACGTCCTGGGCGACCGCCTCGATGCTGCCGTTCTCGGCGTTACCGGTCTGCCGGGCGGGCCGTTCCTGGTCGAGCGAGTTGACCGTGGGTCCCGTGGCACTGTCACCGGCGGTGAGCGATCCGCCGACCATGCCGGCGGCGCCGCCGAAAAGCAGGGCGAGCACGGCCACACCGACGATCAGCTTGGTGTTGCCGCTGCGCCCGCCGCCGCTGGACCGAGAGCCGTCCTGGACGGGCGGCATCGAGCCGGTCTGGCCGCCCAACGTTCCGTAGCCGCCCGGATAGGGGCTCTGCCCCGGCGGGGCGTACGGGTTCGAGCCGGGGGTGGTGCCGGGATTCGTGCCCTGGTCGGCGCCACCGAAACCCTGCTGCGCCGGCTGGCCCGGGTAGGCGGCGTAGGGCGCGTACGGGTTCTGCCCGGCCTGCGGAGCCTGCCCGGTCTCGGAACCCTGCGCCTGCTGGTGCTGGGCCGGTTGCGGGTTCTGTGCCTGCTGGCCCTGCGCCTGCTGGCCCTGGGCCTGCTGACCCTGGGCCGCGCCTTCGACCGACCACGGGTTGGGCGCCGCGTCGCCTGCCGACCCGGTCGCGCCCTGCTCGCGGCCCGATCCGTCCTGCGCGGGCATACTCGGCGCCGGGGTATCGGAGTACCTCCCGAAGGTGGGGTCGTTCTCGCTCATGCCTCCATCATGGGACACGGTCCTGAGAACTGGCTGAAATCCACCTGTGGGATCGCCGGGGATGTGCCCCGGACCCACCGGGCGCGGCCGGGCTCAGCGCACCGGTGGTCCGGCCGTGCGCAGGCGTTCGGCGATCTGCTCCGGGGTGGAGTCGTTGATCCACACCGCCATGCCGGATTCGGAACCGGCCAGGTACTTGAGCTTGTCGGCCGACCGCAGCACCGACAACAGCTCGAGGTGCAGCCACGACAGCTCGCGGTCGGTGTCGGTCGGCGCCTGGTACCAGCCGGCGACGTAGGGCAGCGGACGGTCGTAGAGGCCGTCGCACTGCGCCAGCACGGTCAGGTAGACGCGGGCGAAGTCGTCCCGTTCGGCGTCGGTCAGTTCGGTCAGATCGGCCACCTGCCGGTGCGGCACGACCTGCACCTGCACCGGCCAGCGCGCCGCGGGCGGGACGAAGGCCGTCCAGTGCTCGCCCGCGGCGACGATCCGCTCGCCCGAGGCGCGTTCGGCGGCGAGGACGTCGCCGAGCACGTGGGTGCCGTGCCGGTCGCGGTGGGCGGCCGCGGTCGCGAGCATGCGCTCGGTGCGCGGCGTGACGAACGGGTAGCCGTAGATCTGCCCGTGCGGATGCGGCAACGTCACCCCGATCTCCTCGCCGCGGTTCTCGAACGGGAAGACCTGCCGAACACCGGGGGTCGCCGACAGGGCGGCGGTGCGGTCGGCCCACGCGTCGACGACGGTGCGCACGCGCGTGGGCGTCAGCCTGCCGAACGAGCCGTCGTGATCGCTGGTGAAGCACACGACCTCGCACCGCCCGGTGCCGGGCGCCACGGGCACGATGCCCGCATCGCCGACGGTGGTCGGGCCGGCGTCCGGGACACCCTGGGCGAACGAGGGGAAGCGGTTCTCGAACACGACCACGTCGTAGTCGCCCTCGGGCACCTCGCTGGGGCGTTCCGGCGTGCTCGGGCACAGCGGACACAGGTCCGCGGGCGGCATGTAGGTGCGGGTCTGGCGGTGGGCGGCCATCGCGACCCACTCGCCGGTCAGGGGGTCGCGGCGGATCTCCGAGGCGGCCGAGACCTGCGGCAGGTCGCGGGTGTCGGCAGCGGTGCGCGGCGGGGCGTCGGGGTTCTCGTCGAAGTAGACGATCTCCCTGCCGTCGGCGAGCCGCCTGGAGGTCGTGCGCACGGTGCCGCTCACGCGTCGTCCTCGCGGCGGACCGGGACCTCGGCGATCTGCAGGCTGCCCACGTGCTCGGACAGCGTCTTCCTGGCGTCCTCGGGCAGGTGCTCGTCGGACACGACGACGCTGGCGTCGGCGAGGTCGGCGATCGTGGAGATGCCGACCGTGCCCCACTTGGTGTGGTCGGCCAGCACGACGAGCTTGCGCGCGGCGTCGATGAGCGCGCGGTCGGTCTCGCCCTCGGTGAGGTTCGGGGTCGTGAAGCCGGGGCCGTCGGCCATGCCGTGGACCCCCAGGAACACCAGGTCGAGGTGCAGGCTGCGCAGGCTCTGCACGGCGACGGGGCCGACGAGCGCGTCGGAGGGTGTGCGCACGCCGCCGGTGAGGATCACCGTCCGGTTCGGCTGCTGCGCCTCGTGCAGCGCGTCGGCGACGTGCACCGAGTTGGTCACGACCGTCAGGTCCGCGATACCGGCGAGGGCGCGGGCGAACGTCCAGGTGGTCGTGCCGGCGGACAGGCCGATCGCGCTGCCGGGTTTGACGAGTTCGGCGGCCCGCTGGGCGATGGCCTCCTTGTGGTCCTGCTGCTGGAGGGACTTCGCCTCGAAACCGGGTTCGTCGGTACTGCGGTCGTCGAGGGTGGTCGCGCCGCCGTACACCTTCTCGACCAGACCGCGTCCGGCCAGGACGTCGAGGTCGCGGCGGATGGTCATGTCGGAGACGCCGAGGCGTTCGACGAGCTCGCTGACCCGAACCGCGCCGGTACGCCGCGCCTCCTCGAGGATGATCGCTTGTCGCTGCCGCGCCAGCACTTCGTCTCCCGCCGTCCGGCATCGGACGCGCCGACACCCAGGAAATCAACCCAACTACACAAAATCCTACAGCATCGAACAAGCCCGTGGCCGCGGCGCACGCGCGCCACCGCGACAGCCCTGGTCAGGCAGGCTGTTCGGGCGACGTTCCCGGCAGTCGCATCGTCATCACGGTGCCACCACCGTCCCGGGGCGCCGCGAAGGCGATGCCGCCGTGTCGTCCGGTGGCCTGGCGCACGATGGCCAGCCCGAGCCCCGAGCCGGGCATGGTGCGCGCCTCCGCAGAACGATAGAACCGGTCGAACACCTTGGGGAGGTCTTCGGGATCGATCCCGGGGCCGCGATCGGCGACCTCGACGACCGCGGTGCCGTCGCCGAGCGGCCGCAGGGCCACGCCGACGACCGAACCCGGGGGCGAGAACTTCACGGCGTTGTCGAGAAGGTTGAGCACGGCGCGTTCGAGCACGCCGGGGTCGCCGATGAGGCTCCACGACTGCAGGTGCACGTCGAACTCGGTGTCGCCGGCGCGGCGGCGGGCACGGTCGAGGGCGCGTTCGACGACGTCGGCGAGGTCGACCTGTTCCATCTCCTGCGGTCCGCTGTCCCTGGCCAGTTCGACGAGGTCGCCGATGAGCTGGGTGAGTTCGTCGAGCTGGCCGCGGATGTCGCCCTCAATCTCGCCGCGCACCTGCTCGTCGAGCGGTGGGGCGTCGCTCTTGTTGGCCGAGAGCAGGAGTTCGAGGTTGGTGCGCAGCGAGGTCAGGGGCGTGCGGAGCTCGTGGCCGGCGTCGGCGACGAGCTGGCTCTGCTGTGCCTGCGAGTCGGCGACGGCAGCGAGCATGGTGTTGAAGCTCTGCGTCATGCGGGACAGTTCGTCGTCGCCGGTGACGGGGATGGGCCGCAGGTCCATCGTGCTGGCGACGCGTTCGGTGGCCGAGGTCAGCCGTTGCACGGGTCGCAGCGCGGTCCGTGCGACGCCGGTGGCGGCGCCGACGGCGACCACGATGCCGATGCCGCCGAACAGCAACAGCACGAACGACAGGTCACGGAGGGTCCGTTCGGTCTCCGCAAGCGATTGCGCGAGGACGAGCGCCTGGCCGGACCCGGAGCTGACGGCGATGACCCGCATGTGCGTCGCGTCGTCGGTGCGCAGCGACCATTCGGCCTGCCCCTGCGCGACGGCCATCTCGGGCTTGCCGGACGGCGGTTCGGCGCCGCCCTGCGGCAGCACGATGCCGCCGCCTGCCTGGAGCAGGCCGATCTCGATGTCGCCGCTGGCGAGCATGGCCGAGGGCAGGTTCTGGAACCGCGACACCACGGGAACGCTGGCGGCGGCCGCGTGGGCGCGTTCGGTGAGGGAGTTGTCGAACTGGTCGTAGAGGTTGCTGCGCACGGTCAGGTAGGTGACCAGCGAGACGAGCGCGACCGTCCCCCCGACGCACAGCGCGGCGAGCAGGACGACGCGGGTGCGCAGCGAGGTCCGTTTCGGTGGCCGTGCGGGGTCGCCGGCGGTGGGGTCGTCGACGGGCGTGCCGTGGGGGTCGGGACCGGTCACGGAGGGGTCTCCCGGAGCACGTAGCCGACGCCGCGCACGGTGTGGATGAGCCGCGGTTCGCCGTCGGCCTCGGTCTTGCGGCGCAGGTAGCCGACGTACACCTCGAGCGCGTTGCCGGAGGTGGGGAAGTCGAAGCCCCAGACCTCCTCGAGGATGCGGCTGCGGGTGAGCACGTGTTTCGGGTAGGTCAGGAACAGTTCGAGCAGGGTGAACTCGGTGCGGGTCAGGCTGATCTCGCGTTCGCCGCGGCGCACCTCGCGGGTGTCGGGGTCGAGGGTGAGGTCGGCGAACGAGAGCGACCCGGTGCCCTGCGGTTCGGCCTCGGCTGCGGCGCGGCGCAGCAGTGCCCGCAGTCGGGCGAGCAGTTCCTCGAGAGCGAAGGGTTTGGGCAGGTAGTCGTCGGCGCGGCGTCGAGGCCGGAGACCCGGTCGGACACGGCGTCGCGCGCGGTGAGCACGAGGATGGGCAGGTCGTCGCCGCCGCTGCGGAGCCTGCGGGCGACCTCGAGGCCGTCGAGTCTGGGCATCATGACGTCGAGGACCATGGCGTCCGGTCGGTCGGCGGTCACCATCTCGAGTGCCACGGCGCCGTCGCTGGCCACGTCGACCTGGTAGCCGTTGAACTCGAGGGATCGCCGGAGCGATTCCCGCACGGCCCGGTCGTCGTCGACAACGAGTATGCGCATGGCCACCAGTGTGTCGGGTGTGGCTGAGACGCACCTGAATGCCGGCGCCCGCCGGGGTGTCGGCCCGATCACGTCCCCGGCCCGACCCGATGTCAGTCGACGAGTCCGCCGCGGTAGGCGAGCAGGGCCGCCTGCACCCGGTTGGCGGCGCCGATCTTCGAGAGCACGGCCGAGACGTAGCCCTTGACGGTGGCCTCGGACAGGTGGAGCTTGCTGCCGATCTCGGCGTTGGACATGCCCTGCCCGATGAGGCCGACGACCTCGCGTTCGCGTTCGGACAGCGACGCGAGCAGGCGGCGGGCCGGTGCGGCGGCGCGGGCCTCGTCGCGTTGGGCGTTGACCATGCGGGCGGCCACGCTCGGGTCGAGCACGGCGCCGCCGCGGGACAGGTCGCGCACGGCGCGGACCAGCACGCCGGGTTCGATGTCCTTGAGCAGGAAGCCGTTGGCGCCGAACCGCAGGGCGAGGCTCACGTATTCGTCGACGTCGAACGTGGTGAGCATGGCCATGCGGGGCGGTTCGGGCAGGCTCTGCATGGCGCGCAGGGCGCGGATGCCGTCGTCGGGTTGCCGCATCTTGATGTCGAGCAGCGCGACCTGGGGACGCAGACGTCTCGCCGTCTCGACCGCCGACCGTCCGTCGGCGGCCTCGCCGACGACCTCGATGTCGGGCGCCGCGGACAGCATCGCGCGCAGACCCTGGCGCACGAGCTCCTCATCGTCGGCCAGCATGACTGTGATCAACGGTTTGCCTCCCGGAGGGGGGAACGGGATGGACAAGGTCCTACGCCGTCGGCGACAGTGCTACCGGGCGGTAGTTCGCTAAGCCTAGGCGATCGCGGCGATCCGTATGGTCCACTTACAAACATTCGTCCCGCTGCGGTTAGACTCCACCGCGCAAGCCCTCGTAGCTCAGGGGATAGAGCACCGCTCTCCTAAAGCGGGTGTCGCAGGTTCGAATCCTGCCGGGGGCGCCCAGGTCAGAGGCGATTTTTAGACGCAAGCCTCGGTCCGCGTGGTGCCGTTCATGGTGCGAGGTGCCGTAACCTCGCACCATGGCGACCAGCGGAAAAGCCAGTGCGCAGCGAACCCGAGGCAGGGTCGAGACCCTGCCGAGCGGCGCGCTCCGCGTCACCGTCTACGCCGGTATCGACGCGATGACCGGACGTAGGCACTACCTCCGTGAGACAGTCCCGGCCGGTCCCGACGCGGCCAAGCAAGCCGAGAACGTCCGCATCAAGCTCGTCAACGAGGTCAACCAGCAGCGCAGTCCACGCACGAATGCGACCGTCAACCAGCTCATGGATCGTTACCTTGAGCTGCTGGATGTCGACACCACCACCCGGCGCCGCTACGAAACAGTCATCCGGAGTCACGTCCGACCGCTGATCGGCAAGCTCACACTAGCCAAGCTCGATGCCGAGACGATCGACTCCTTCTACCGAACGCTGCGCACCTGCCGGACGCACTGCGGAGGCCGGCAGTTCGTCGAGCACGACGTCAAACACGACCATGGCCGACCCCACCGTTGCACGGACCGCTGCCGGCCCCACGAGCACCAACCTCTGGCAACAGCGACCATCCGCAAGATCCACTGGTGCCTCAGCGGGGCGTTCAAGGATGCGCTCCGGTGGCGGTGGACCACGGTCAACCCTCTCGACCAGGCACAACCGCCACGCGGCGGCCAGGCGAATCCTCAGCCCCCAACGGCGCAGGAAGCAGCGAAGATCGTCAACCGTGCGTTCCAGGAACTGCGTTGGGGCATGTTCGTGTGGCTCGCAATGACCACCGGGGCACGTCGCGGCGAGCTCTGCGCCCTGCGCTGGGACCAGCTCGAACTCGATCAAGCCACGGTCTGGATCCGCACCGCCATCGCACAGGACGGGGCGAGCACGTGGGAGAAGGACACCAAGACCCATCAGCAACGCCGCATCGCGCTCGACGCAGAAACTGTCGCCCTATTGCGGGCATACCGCCAACACTGCGATCGGGAAGCGGCGTCGGTGGGCGCCGAGCTGGCCGATGACGGGCGCGTCTTCTCAGCATCGGTCGACCACTCAACCTGGGTCAAACCATCGACGGTCTCGCAGCGCTACCGGCGTATGTGCAAGGCGCTTGGTTGGGACATGCACATCCACCAGCTGCGCCACTATTCGGCCACCGAACTGATCGCCTCCGGAGTCGACCCGCGCACCGTGGCGGGCCGTCTCGGACACGGCAGCGTGGCGCGACGACCTTGCGCGCCTACGCGGCATGGGTCTCGGAAGCCGACCAACGTGCGGCCGGCACGTTCACAGCCCGTATGCCACAAGCGCCGGTCACCATCGACTCCGACGGCAACGTCCAAACCGACACCGACACCGAGGCCGAGTCGACGAACCCCTACGAGAAGATCGCCGCCGACATCCGTGGCGCAATCTCGGCCGGGTTTCTGTCACCGGGTTCAATGTTGCCTCCTGTCAGTGAACTCGCGACCCGCTACCACGTGTCAACAGGAACAGCGCACCGCGCAATCGCGGAACTGAAGTCAGCGGGCTACGTAGCGGCGAGCCGCGGCAAACGTGCGACGGTGACTTACCCATCGGAGCCATCCGAACCCGAGGTGGACACCAGTACGAGACGGTTCAGCTAACCACGAAACCACCCCCAGGGACACTGCTCCGCTCGGCTGAAGACGCACCATTCCCGACTCACCCTCACCAGTGGGCGACTAATATCCGGCGCCATGACAGCGCAATCTCAAATTTCCCAATTTGGAACTGCGAGCGACCTCGAAGGGAGCGGCTCGGAATCACATCCCAAACACAAGAAGCCCACCCTTCCCAGGCGAGTACTAAAATCAATTGGATTATGGATTAAACGTGAGACACAAGATACCTATCGGACACACAGCCTGCACACCTTCGAACCACTAGTAGACGAAAAACTGATCACTCCGAAGTTGGCAAAAAAGATGCGATGGAGCGCCCATCGAGCCGAGTATAGGGCAATCTACGCAAGCATCTTCATTCTCATTGGCACAGCGCCGGTAGCCGGATTGACCCGGTCCCCTCGAGACACCGAAAGGATGAGTTCCCCAGCACTTTTCTTCGCTTTTTCGCTGCTACTCGTCATAATCATCCACGTCGCAAAGATGTGGGGATCGCGCTACGCACGAGATCGCATCCAGCTTCAGGTCAAACAGCTTCTGGAGTCCATCCGCGAAGTCAACGCAGTCGCCTCCGGAGATGCGAAACCTTGTCGCTTCGGAAACCCGTCCAGGTGGGCACACCTAGGAGTACGAGATTTTCGATCAAAACTCAGACGAGCAGCAACAACCATCCCGGGCCAATTTATCGGTATCGACGGACGGGGGCATCAGAACGGGGACACGATCGTCCGCGACAAGCTCAAGGTAGCGCTCCTGCACGGACTAACGAACGCGCCGATCGTCGGTAACCAGAAGGCCCGCGACGACCTTAAAAAGCTCCTCATCGGGATTTCAACTTCAATGATGACCCCAAACCCCGCCACCAATCTGGAACCGTCACTAAGACACTATCCAACACGGTGCGGTTACAGCTCCGAGCCACTAAAGACATGGTCGTGGCGCTGGTACAAACTGTCACCTCCGGTCATTATCTCTATTATTGCACTACCAGTTCTCGCCTTCCTCGTATCCAGGACGATCAACATGCCTACGTCCGCGGGGTTCCTGCTAGCCGGGGCCGCCACCGGCGGGCAAGCGATCGTCAAATATCTTGAGTACAGACGGAAACGCTGAGGACGCCAGCCACCTCGGTTTGCCGTGCTCAGACGGATGGCCACCGCACGGTGAGAACGACCGATTCTTCGAGAGCTTCCCAGGTGTGGTCCACGCCTGGCCCCCAGGTCGCATAGTCACCGGGACGCGTGAACATCGCCTGGCCTTGCGTGGACTCGACGTGGAAGTGGCCGTTGATGAGCATGACGAGGGTGGTGCGCTGGTCGTCAGTGGTCCAGCCAGGGCGCTTGTCGCCCTTAGGGTGGGTGGCCCACTTGACTTCGACATCACTGGTGGAGCGGACGCCGTGCGACGGGTCGAGGAAGTGACCGACGATCCAACCTCGCGTGTCGGCGCCGTCGTCTGCAGCGTTGCCGGTGTGCCAGCTTTCGGTCACCGTGTCTCCCATGCGATCGACGGCGGCTTTACGCGCTGTCCGCCGATCTCGGAAAGCCGTCGGAGGCCCTGCAGGAACGCGAACAGTCCTTCGTTGCTCCACGTTACCTCGCTGATCAGCTCTGCCAGGAGCTCCGGGTCACGCGTCGAGTATCGCCGCAGGTTGGACGCCTCCCAGTTCGCCTCCACCTGGCCGCCGTACTGCACCCAGAACTCTTCGTCCTCGATGACGATCAGGCTGGGGAACTCGTAGTTCCCGCTGACGAGGTTGAAGCCGAATGCGGTGCACTCCATCCTGATCCGCTCGCCGACGGGCCGTTCGAGAAGCCAGCGCATCGGGTCGGTCAGTCGACTGGGGTGCATGGGATCGGCGCTTCGCTGGTCGCCGAGGGTGTTGTCGATGTCGTCGCGCCCGAACAGCTCTTCCTCGGTCTCCCGCAGGAGTGTCAGTCCGAGCCGCGTGTCGCCGCGCAGGTCCGCCATTGGTTGGTGGAATCCCTTGGGGATGACCGAGAGCTGGCGATTGGCGTTGAGGACGTTGCCGGACCGTTGTTGGACGAGGATCAGATAGTCCGCTTCACCGTGCAGCCCCGCGGGACGTGCGATGGCGCAGAGTGCGAGCGCACCGCCCGCGCACACTCGGCTGCTGGGGTCGACGACGGACGACAGTTCGGGCAGGAAACGGTCCCGCAGCGGCAGTTCGCCGGCGGCGGGCGGGCCGTTCCCACTTGCGAGCGCGTCGAGGAGTTCCCCTTCGAGCAGGTCCATCGTCAGCGCGTACTCCACGAACGGCAGTACTCCGACGCGACCGCCGATACCATCGGCGCCGACCTGGATATTCTCGAGCCCGTACAGCGGCATGTTCACGAGCCGCGTTCCGAGCTCGAGTGTCTCCGCGAGACGTGTCACGGCTGCGTCCGTGGTCAGCTCATCGACGACCGTCGACGCTCCTCGGTCCTGCTCGTTGAACACCAGGCCGTCGAACGTCGTTACGAGAGGGCATGCGAGGTCGAGCCATTCCGGTCTGGTCAGGATCGTCGTGCTGACGTGCTTATCAGCGATGCTTGCGGTGTAACGGCCGTAGCCGTCGGTGGCCTGCCCGTAGTACTGCTCCAGCGCGTGGGCGACCTGTGTCGAGGTGACGCCGCCGCGTCGAGTGCCGCGATCGCGGAGGTCTCGGACGTCGATGGACGCCAGCCGTTCGGCTACCCGCCGGCGATGCGTGCCGGCTTCCCCGCCGCTATATGTATCGAGCCATTCGAGCGCGGCACTGATGTGCGGGTCAGCGGTCAGGCGGCGTTCGGCGTCCGCATGCGCCGACGGGTTGGACGTCTCGTCCACGTCGGCGGGTTCGCCGAGCTCGTCGGAGAACCGCTTGCGAGCCGATGCCGATGCACGCTCGTAGGCGGTGTCCAACAGCTGCTGGATATCCGACTTCGGCGTGATGGCAGGGTTCTGATGCCACGATGCGACGGTGCGGACGCCGATTCCCAGGTACTCGGCGAACCGCTCATGACTGAGGCGCAGGGCGCCTTGCAGAGCACACGCGGTGCGTCCGGTCCACGGTTCCGTCGGCATGGTCAGCGGTCCCGCCGGCTCGTCAGCTCGCGCAGTTGCTCGATGACAGTCGCCAGCCCCGTTTCTATTCGCGAGAGCCGGCCCTCGAGTGAATCCATGCGCTGTTCGAGCCTCTCCGCAATAGCGTCGCCCTGGTCCCCAGAATCGTCTTCGGGCGGCCGACGACCGTTCAGAATCGCGTCGAGATAACCGGGATTCCAGCCCAACGTGGTCGACAGCGATTCGAGGGTTCGCGGACTACGTTTCCGGTTGACCGTGTTCCGCTGAATTTCACGGACGATTGCCGAGGAAACCTGCGACCGTTCCGCCAATTCACGCTGGCGCCAGCCGAGCTCTTTGACGCGATCGTTGATGGCCTTTGCGACCGCGGCCCAGTCTTCCGACACGCACTCCTCCGTGTTCCCGTTCCCGCGCCGCACCGTAGCGGACGAAGATGCATGGCCGCCGGACCAACCGCCATACAGAGAACACTTCAACCACAGTATCGATGATTTCATTCATAGATCGCTGAAATCGTCGATTTCTAGCCTGTGGACTCGAGCTTGAACAACCCACGCAGACGCCACCGCCTACGCGACGAAAACCCGTCCAATAACGACACAGAAATGCCATTCAGCACGAGTCCTGCATTGGTTCTGCATTTGTACCGCACTGGTCATGCATGGTTGATGGGATCGATTTTTCCTTGAATCGGAGCCATGGATATAAACCAGAACGAGACGCCCCGAGAGGGCACCCCGGAAACCACAGGAAACCGTAAACCCCAACCAGCGTTCTACACCGTCAAGGAAGCTGCGGAGCTTCTTCGAGTCGGGGCGTCGACGCTGTATCGCATCATCCGCGAGGGCGACTTCCCGGCGATCCGACTCCGCTCGCGCTACGTCGTCCCCGCGGAGGCTCTCGACCAGCTCCTCGAAGAGGCCAGGGCCACGGGCAGCGTCGTCGACCCCTGCCGCCTCGCCGAACAGCGGCGCACGGCGCGGGAAGTCGCGCGGTTCGGAGGTGCGCGATGAGGAAGCCCGAGGACTTCGATCACTTCGACGACTACCTGTCGGCCCTCGCGGCAGACCTCAACCGCTACACCGATGTGCCTGGGAACGTGCTCGAACACATCGTGCGCCGGGACGGATCGTGCATGTGGCTCTACACCTTCGGCGACATCCCCGAATGGACGGGCAACGACACCACCGATCGCCGACTTGCAGAAGAGATCTGCCGGGACTGCCCCGTCCAGGAGATGTGCCTCGAACTGGAGCTCCGACAGTCGGGACCCTTCACGACCGGAGTGTGGGGCGCACTATCCGAACAGGACCGCCGCTCGCTGTATCTGGTCTGGAGGGATCGGCGCGACGGCATCCAGGGTGGTGATCACGAATGAACGCATCACTCGTACAGCCGCTGGTCGCCATCGGAGCGGTGCTCAGCGTGGTCGTCCTGTGGAAGTTGGCGACGATGAAGCGCCGGAAGCGTCGGGAGAGCGAACGTCCAAGCGCTCGCCTGCTGTCGCTGTTCGGCCGGGTTGCCGTCACAGCCCTGTTGATCGTGGGTGTCCAGTGGGCGGTACTCGTGGCCGCTCCCGATAATCAGGGCCTTCTGCTGGGCGTGCTCGGGGTTCCGGCGTTGTTCGCCGCTCACGCGATCACGAAGGCCGTGACGGTGACGACATCGGAGGCTCCCCGTACGCGGGGTGGTCGGCGATGATCCGCCGGCAGGACGGGGACAGGTGGCCGCCTCCGGGCGGCCACCCGCCACCCCCGCAGAAGTGGCACGGATCGAACGCGTGCGTATTCAGGTGGACCGCTTGTGCTGGGTGGGCATCACCCTCGGACTGGCGTTCACGATGACCAACGTTCAGCACTTCGCCGCGGCCGGATCACCGGCATGGTCGCTTCCGTGGCTTGCTGCATGGCTGCTCGACCCGACGGTGTCGCTCGTACTCATCGCGATCCTGCGTGCCGAGCAGGTGACGGCCAGGTACGGCGTTGCGATGGGTCCGTGGGTTCGTCGCGCGAAATGGTTCACGCTCGGCGCGACCTACGTCATGAACACATGGTCGTCGTTCGCGACCGGTTCATGGTCCGGCATCGTGCTGCACTCGGTGCCGCCGCTGCTGGTGTTCATGGCGGCCGAAGCCGTAACCGACCTCCGCGACCGCCTCACGCTCGTGGCGAGTATCGCGGGAACACAGACACCCGAGGTTACACCGGCACCTGAGACAGCAGCGGCAGCCAATGCCACAAAGGACTCCGCTTCGGCGGCGGGTCGTCGCAAGCTGTTCGCCGACTACCTGGCCGACGCGCGCCGCGCCTGGACTCCGGATGTCGAGGTCACTCCTGCCTGGGTGCGCAAGACCACCGGGTGTTCCCGCGGCCTGTCTTCTCGACTCGCATCTGCTCTGACTGCCGAGATCACGGAACAGGAGGGCTCGTCATGACCACGCACGAACCGCGTGAGCGCTCGGCCGTGAACGGGCGCCGTGAACAGTACTACCTCGAACCGAGGGTCTTCGACGCCGAACTCATCGACGAGGACGCATCCACGAACGCATCAGGCAAGTCACCGTTCACACGGCTCGCCACCTTTCTGCGCGAGTGGTGGACGGGTTCGACGATGACACGCGTTCGCTCTGTCGCCGGATACCGCCTGCGAAAGCTCCC
This sequence comes from Saccharomonospora sp. CUA-673, assembly GCF_001942305.1. Lineage (GTDB taxonomy): Bacteria > Actinomycetota > Actinomycetes > Mycobacteriales > Pseudonocardiaceae > Prauserella. Next base: position 194,855 of record NZ_MKKE01000044.1, read on the forward strand.
CCTCGACATCGTCCGGCTGCTCTGGTTCGTAATCCGCGGACACGGCCGGTGGATCAGGAAAGCGTGGACATGGTTCACCTACGGCGACCTGCGAGCCGACGCTCGCTCCGCACGGCTCGCCGGTGACGCCGAGGCACGTCGCACAGCCCAGGAGACACTGCGGGCCGATTCGAAGGCTCGCTGGGGCCGGGCCGCGATCGTCCTGAGCCGCTGTGCGATCGGTGCGGCTGCTCTCGTTCCTGTCGCGCTGTCGTTGTGGGCGGTCGATTCCCTCCTGGATCGCCGGGACATGTGGCCGTGGCTCGTGAACGTGTACGAGGTACTCGACGTCACCTGGAGCGTGCTGGTCGGCTTCACGTCCGTACTACTGGTCGTGGGGCCCGTCGGCTGGCTGGTCGCTGCAGCGTGGGAGGGGCGCAGCCATGAACCCGGCGCCGGGTGGCTCACGCGCGCGGACCGTGACGACGCCGATTCCTGGATCGACGAGCGCATGGTGTCCAAGGCACTCGGGCATCTGGGCATCGGACCACTCAACGCGTTCTTCAAGAACGGCGGCGAGCTGGTCTACAGCGTGCCGGCACGCCGGGACGGCAATGGCACCTATACCCAGGTGCGGCTCCCGCTCGGTGCCACGGCGGACATGGTTGCTGACCGCCGGGACAAGCTTGCTGCGAACCTGGGCCGGGCGAAGCTCGAGACCTGGCCTACCGAGGGCGACGAGGCCGGCGTCCTGGACCTGTGGGTGTCCGACAAGGGCGCGCTCGCAGGCGGAGCGGGCGAATGGCCGCTCCAGCACGACGGGCACGTCGACGTCTTCGAGGGTGTTCCCTTCGGGTTGACGCAGCGCGGCATCGTCGTCAACGCGCCGTTGCTCGAGGCCAACTGGCTTATCGGCGGAAGGCCTGGCCAGGGCAAGTCCGCAGCGCTGCGGACACTACTGCTCGGCACTGCCCTGGACCCCACGGCCGAGCTGTGGATCTTCGTGATGGGCGAGTCGCCGGACTTCGACCCGTTCGACGCCCGAGCGGCGCGGTATCGCATGGGCATCGACGACGCCGTGGCCGAAAGCGCCATCGAAGCCCTCGAGGATCTCCTCCAGGAGATGGAACGTCGCGGCAAAGTCCTCGGCGAGCAGCCCGGCCGACCACCGAAGGTGTCGCGCAAGCTGGCCGACAAGCGCAACCTGGGACTACATCCGCTGGTTTGCGCCATCGACGAGTGCCACGAACTCTTCCAGCACCCGACGTACGGCAAGCGCGCGGCCGAACTCGCGATTCGGCTCATCAAGCGTGGCCGGAAATACGGGATCGTGCTCCTGCTGGCGACACAGTCGCCGACGAAGGACTCCATTCCACGCGAGGTCACACGCAACGTGTCCTGCGGCGTGGCGTTCTCCGTCGCCGACCAGATCGCCAACGACGGGCTGCTCGGCTCCGGCAAGTACCGCGCCGGCATCCGGGCGACCGACCTGCGCATGAAGACGGACCGAGGAACGTGCGTGGCGGTCGGCGTCACGGACGAGAACTTCGACCTGATCCGCACGTTCTACATCCCGTTCGAGGACGAGGTCGACATGGTGACACCAGTGATCACACGGGCACTGGGGATCGTCGACGAGACAGGAAGGACCATCGACGCGACCCGACGTGCTGCACTGGAGCGCGCAGCCGCCGACCACCTCGCGGACATCGCGGCGGCGTTGCAGGACGAGCGGCGAGTGCCCACTCGAGTCGTCCTAACTCGCCTGGTCGAGCAGGACCCGGTCGAGTACGAAGGCTGGACGTTCTCCGGCCTGAAGTCGGCCCTTGCCGAGCACGACATCACACCGCGTAAGTCCGGCGGCGTCCACGTCATCCGTGCGGAAGACGTCGACACGGCGCTCGCACAGCGGGGAGAAGAGTGAGGGAGCCGGGAGGGAGCGAGGGAGATCTCCCCCGCTCCCTCCCCTACCCAACTCCCCATCGTGACCAGCGCAAACAGGCTCAAGGGAGCTGCCGCCCGCAGTCTCATCGGAGCGCTCTGGCCGGGGCGCTGACGGCCCTTGCTCACAGCTCCGTGAGCTCCCTCCCTCACCGATCAACCGCCTCCGGAATGGGTATGCGAACGAGGCAAGGAAAGCACGGCTGCCCCTGAACCTGCGACAAGAACTCGACGCGCTCGCGTGGCAACTGCACGCGGCAGTAGGCGACGAGTACGTCGGGTGGCGCCGCTTCGTCCCGGCCGGCCGGGACGACGTGACAGACCCGCTGCGTCTCGCCCACCGTCCCGGGAAGCGGACGGACGAACCGCAACAGTGGCTCCGACGGAGTCATCGGAACCACCTCCCGAAGAACCGCCGGACCCGGCCTGGTTTCCCTCGCGGTGTCAGACCTTCGTTGTCCGAGTAGTGAGGTGCGACTACGTGACGTCGGCAGACAGAGCACCTCGTACGTGGCGCGCTGAGCATCGACGCCGCTACGACGCGTGTCCCACACACGCTGTCGAAGACTCCCTCGCCACGCCCGGCCGCGAACGACTCGTCGGTGACGACGTGCTCGACCAGATCCGGCGCACAAGTCATCCAGGTCGCCGCCGTGCCCTCGTCGTGTATCTCTGCTGTTCCGGTCGCTGTGGCTCTTACCGGTGCCATCGCCCCTCCTCTGTTGTGGAGCACCCGGGGCCGGGAAAACCGCGCGGACATCGGCGTCGGGGAACGGAGCCGTCTCCGGCAGGAACATCCCGGCACCGGGTGCCTGCGACCAACCCAAACGCGACTGCAGGCGGGGACCCAGAGCAGAAACGATGAACCTTCGCCGACCAAATGTTGCACTCAGCGGATTGACCTGTGGAAACGCACTCTTGCTAATATGGTTCCCGGCAGCTGAGGGGAGGCCCCATGATGTCCGGTCGACGGACGAACCTGGCGGCCGCACGCAAGTCGGCGGGCCACACCCAAGAAAGCCTGGCCGCCGCGCTGCACATCGACCGATCCACGGTCATCCGCTGGGAAGCAGGCGACTACACACCACTTCCCTACCTCCGGCCGAAACTCGCACGCCTCCTGCGGCAGACCCCCGAGCAACTGCACGCGCTGTTCAACATTGCCGGCACCGCACCTCCAGCCGAACCGCTCAGCAAGGACATCGCTCACGCATGTGCGTGGCTCGACCAGCGCCTCGACTGGCCGTCGGGGGCGAGCGCTCGCAGCGTCGCTGACCGACTGCCCTCGGTACGTCGCGACCTACCAGCCCGACGCGCTCGCCGAGCACGCGTCACCCAGCAGCAGATCGCACGGGCGCTACGCGCCTACTACGGCGACGACCCCGTGTACTCGACCTACACCGACGGTGACATCACCACGAGCATCCTCACCCGAGCCGACTGGCTCGACCTGCAAACGCCGCTAACCTCCGAACACGAACACAGCACCGTCGAAACCTCAACGGGCGAGCGAGGAACCGTCGAGATCGACCCAGCCGCAGCGCTCGACCGTCTCGCCGAGGTCGAAGCCGCCGGCGTCCGACTGACCAACGACAGCCTCTACCGCATCCTCGACATCGACGTTCGCGACGACGGTCTCCACACGCGCCTCGGCGTTGCCGAGTTCCTCGAGTACGCCCTCACGCTCGACCTCCTCGAGAACGAACTCCTCGACGCCATCGCGGACGGACGCCGCACCGAGCCCGGCACGCTCCCGCTACGCGACAGCTACCTTCCCGACCTGGCGTCCGTTACGGGCCTGTCGGACCGCCTGTGTGTCGGCGGGATTGTTGTCCTCACCGCGATCGCCCGCCCCGGAAACGACTACGCCGTGCTGCTGCAGGACCGATCCGCAGCCGTAGTGAACGCTCCGAACCAACGGACCGTCATCCCCAAGGGCTTCCACCAGCCCATCACCGACACCACCGCCGACGCGCCGTTCCGCGTCTCACTGCTCCGCGAGCTGGAGGAGGAACTGTTCGGCCGAACCGATCTCGACGGCACGCTCGGCCCCTCACTTGCACTCGCGCCGCTCCACGAGGGCCGCCTGTCCGCACCCATGCGCTGGCTCCACCACCATGACGCGCTACGCCTCGAGATCACCGCCCTCGGCATCAACCTCGTCAGCGGCAACCTCGAATGCGCCTGCCTCGCCACCATCGACAACCCCGACTTCTGGACCACCTTCGCCGGCGACATCGAAGCCAACTGGGAAGCACAAGGCCTCGAGGCCCACGCGGCGCTAACAGTCAGTCGGCCAATCGGCCCGGGTCCGGCGAGCACGCCCTGGAACAACGAAGGACTATTTGCATACGTCCAAGGACTTAACCGAGGCACCTAACAAGATGCCCAGTGCGAGGCCCTCGACGACACAAATGCGGAATGATCGCACCTGCGATACCCATGGATCGCGGCCGTCGTCGTTGCGACGGCCACAGGATTATGACCCGCAAAATCACCCGTCAGGAGCAGAAACCGGTGGTAGAGCGGCGAACCAGCGGCCTCCGTCGTCACACCGGAGGCACGGTCGGAGCCAGTTCATGGACAGAACCATGGACAAGCCGTGCCCGGCCCCGGATACCCCCGCGGGGCATGATCGCCAACGTCCCGGGAGCGATGACGGCACTCGGTTCCGCATCGACAGCCGCGACCGCGCCAGAATCACTCATGAAGGGCGCGGGCCCACCGGCCACCGTCCGGGCCGGAGTGGTCCCGCCAACCTATGTTCCTTTATATACCTAAATCCTCGATGAACACCCTGTTGCCGAGGTCCTGACCTCAATGCCCGGCATCGGAGTCAGGATCGCAGCGGAGCAAACTTTGTGTCGTAGGTCAGAGTCCGACTGCCAGGCGAACCGCATCCACCGCTTCTAGGGCTCGGTCGAGCGGGATCCGTTCCTCCTCGATGCGTCGATGTCCGGTGTGCTCGGCGTCGAGCACGCGCACGTAAACGGCCCGCTCATCATCCTGCAGCCGGCCCACGGACCTCGGATCTCCGGCCTGGAGTGATCGTCCGTTCTGATGTGGACGGGCAGGACAGTGCCGATATTCGGATCCGTGCTCGCCTCGTAAGCAGTCCGGACTTACCCGTCATGAGTATTGCCTTCGTCGCCGACGCGCTTACTCACGATCGGGTTTTAGCTTGCGCGCGACGAGCTCACTGCATAGCACGACGACCGGTAGGGCTGGTGTGCGCCTCTGGCGCTCCTGCCGAGCAAGCCCGCTTACCGGGTCAACCACCGAGACCGGAGGTGAACCGGGGCGCCACGCAGCGATGGGTCGGTCCTTGGCGCAACTACCCAAGGCTGTCGAGGGCCTCCAGGATACGGCGCCCTGCTTCGTCGGCCACCGGGCGCAGCTCTTCCCGTTCGGGTACGGTCACCATGACCTGCGGATCAAGTGCTTGGACCAGGGTGCGACCGTCATCCTGGGCGCGGACCACGACGTTGCAGGGCAGCAGAAGCCCGATCTCGCGTTCGGCGTTCAGCGCGCGGTGCGCCAGCTGTGGATTGCACATGCCCAGGATGACGTAGGGCTCGATGTCCTCGTCCAGCTTGTCCTTCAGCGTAGCCTGCACATCGATCTCGGTGAGCGTGCCGAAACCATGGGCCTGGAATGCTTCTTTCACCTTGGGCACGGCCTCCGCGTAGGGGACGTCGAGCGTCCGAGACAGCGCGTAGTCCATGATCCGAACCTCCTCGGATGATCGGTTCCGTCACTAGAATGACTACCCGGCGGATCCAGAATGCACGCACACCAGTGCGTCAGAAGACCGAGTCGTTCCGCTTGGAGACACCGAGGCCAAGGAGTCTCCGCGTCTGGAGCCTGAGCCAGGTTCCGCGAGCGCGGCGAAGGTGCGTAGGGGCAAGTTCGTGGTGAAGGCGAAAGATCCGGACGCCACCGCGGCAGCCGCGGCACCAGCGAGGAGAACGAGGCCGAGTTGGTCAGCAGCGCGGCGTGCAAGGACGCCTTCTTGGCTGTTCGGTCACCCTCGGCCGACGAACATCCGCAAGAACCCACCGAGGCCTCCGTGCTGGGCGCTCGGGCCGCAGTCGCACCGTTGGGATTGCGACACTCCCGCAAGCAGCTGTTCCACATGCTGGTCGCACCCTGCGTAGGTCGGCTGGCCGCACTTGCGGCACTCAACGCGACCACACATGTTCCACTTTTCGTTTCTCTTCCTTGAGTGAATTGTCAATGCGGCCTGGCACGCCCTCTCATCCCAGTGCCGAGGGGTCGACGACGGCGGCCACGGCGACGAAGACCGCTACGGCCAGCACGACGAAGGCGAACCAGCGACGCATGGTAGACGAGTTCAGCCGCGTCGACAGCCGAGCGGCCACGATAGAAACCACCAGGGACGTGCCTGCGAACAACAACAGGACCCGGTAATCGATGGTCGCGATCGAGCCGGCATGCGCGGCGAACCCAGCCACCGAGTTGATCAAGACCACAACCAGAGAGGTCGCCACCGCTTGCTGCGCTCCCAGACCGAGCAGCAGAGTCAGGGCGGGGACGATGATGAAGCCACCGCCGACGCCGAACAGTCCGGTGAGCACGCCGACGGTCGCGCCGGCGAACACGGATTTGGGCAGGCAGGTGCGCCAGTTGATCCCGCCCTGCTGGGTGCGGCATGCGCCGGTCTGGTTCTCCCCGCCGCGCAGCATTCGCACCGCAACGATGACCATGAGTGCGGCGAAGGCCAGCAGCAGCCAGCGCTGCGGGACGAGCTTGCCGAGTGCGGCTCCGCCGAAGGCCGCGGGGATGCCGGCCGCGCCGAAGACCAGCGCGACCGGCCACCGCACCGCGGTGCGCCGCTCGCGCGGGAACAGGGCACCCAGCGAGGAGAGCGCGACCACGGCCAGCGAGGTGGGGATCGCCATCTGCAAGGGCTGTCCGACGCCGTAGACCAGAGCTGGCACGGCGAGGATCGAACCACCGGCACCGAGAAGTCCCAGCGCCAACCCGATCACGGCGCCGAACACCGCTGCCAACAACAACGAAACCACCTATCCCGGCAGCGGACACATCAACTGCCACCGCCGGCCTCAACGCCGTGCACGCGTCTGCCAGAGAGCAGCCCTCAGCCGCGCGGCCCGTTTCCTCCGGTGAGGGCCCCCAGCAGGGCTCGACCGTCGGTGCTGGGAGTGCGGTTGCGGGGCAGCAGCCCGAGCACGCGCGACATCGCGCAGGTGTTGCTCACCGCGGCGAAGGCCAGACCCGCGCCGACGAATCCCGCGATCCACTTCAGCGGTTCGTAGGCGGTGCTGGCCACGACGGCGGTAAGCACGAGCAGCCCGGCGACCAGCCGCACCTGCCGCTCCATGTCCCACGTGCCGCGCCCCCGGTTGAGCTCGCCACCATCCTGCTCCCAGCCGGTTATGCCGCCGCGCAGGACGCTGAGTCGGTCCAGCCCGGCGCTCTCCAGCAGAGTGCGGGCCTGCTCGGCACGGCCACCCGAGGCGCATACGAGCACCACCGGGTCGCCGTGCTGCGCGGTGAGTTCCTCGCGGTGCTCCCGCAACAGGTGCAGGGGGACGTTGTAGGAGCCCGGGATGTGCGAAGACGCGAATTCCCCGGGCGCGCGCACGTCGATCAGCCGGATCTGGGGGTCGGCCTCGCGCAAATGGCGGATCTGCGCGGTGTCGACGGTCTTGGGCAATGCTTGGGGCATTCTTCGGATACCTCCGCGTTCGTGTCCGTGGTTGCTGTCAGCTTCCGTCGGTCATAGGCACGCCGGCGTCGGCAGCGGCGTCGAACATGTCGTCGATGAGCACGGCCGTGCGGCCGGCCGCTTCCAGCAGCGAAGCCGCCGCCGCGGCGCGGTAACCGCTACCGCAGTGCACCCACACCGCACCCGCCGGAACCTCGCTGAGGCGGTCCTTGAGCTCGTAGAGCGGAACGTGCACCGCACCGGCCACGTGGGAAGCGGCGAACTCGTTGTTGGTCCGCACGTCCAGCACCACCTCCGGAGCCGGAAGCCCGTTGGAAGTACCAGCCAGCGCCGCGGCCAGATCGCCGAAGGTCGCGGTCGGAGTACTGCGCAGCTGGCCGGAGTCGGCCGCCAGCTCCTTCGGGGAACCCACCGCGGCCGCGGCGAACTTGTCGATGCCGATGCGGGCGAGCTCGCGCTGCGCCTGGCCGACCTGCTCGCGAGACTCCCCGAGCAGCGTGATCGGGGCGCCCCAGTCGATCATCCAGCCGAGCCAAGTCGCCATCGGACCGTCCAAGCCGAGGCTGACCGTTCCGGCGAGGTGCGAGACCACGTAGGCCTTGCGGGAGCGCAGGTCGACTACCCACTCCCCGTGCTCCAAGCGGCGCCGTAACTGCTCGGGTTCGGCGCGGGTCGGCTCGCGCAGGTCCAACGGCTCCGGACCGGTGGTGTTCTGCACACCCATGTGCGCGTAATAGGCCGGGTAAGCATCCAGTCCCGCGAGGGTCTGTTCGACGAAATCGCCCTCGGCCAACGTCAACGCCGGGTTGATCCGCTTCTGCTCGCCCACCGTGGCCGAGTCGCCCGAGGCCTGCGTAGCCGAGCAGAAACTCCCGAACCCGTGGGTCGGCCAGATTTGCGCGCCATCCGGCAGGGTCGACGCCAGTTTCTGCGCCGAAGCGTGCTGATGCCGGGCCAGGTCCTCGCTGTGCTGCTCCCCCAGCAGATCGGTGCGCCCGGTCGTGCCAAACAGCAGCGACCCTCCCGTGAATACCCCCGCCGGGCCATCCACGCCCTCCAGCACGAAGGACAAGTGGTGAAAGGTGTGCCCCGGGGTGGCCACCGCCCGCACCTGCATCCGCGGCGAGAGCTCCACCGCCTCGCCGTCAGCAAGCGGGCGCCGGTCAAACGGCACCTCGTCAGCAGCCGCCAACCCGTACTCCGCCCCGGTCAGGCGAGCCAATTCCAAGCCCCCGGAGACATAGTCGTTGTGCACGTGCGTGTCGAGCACCAGGCAATCCGCACGCCCAACCTACCGGCGGCAGCGATCACCCGATCCACGTCCCGCTGCGGGTCGACCACCACGGCCACCTCGCCGTCGGTGGCCAGATAGCTGCGATCCCCCAGCGACGAGGTCTCGATCACCTCGACCACCAGGCCACCGGCCAGCCGGTCCTCCTCCACCGCATCCATAGCCGTCACCGTTGCGCACCCCTTTCGACTTCGTTTCCTGCTTCGATCCAGCCCGATGTCCCACCGGACACCGAGATCGCTCGTCCACCGGCTGCGTTCATCGCCTCGGCCGCTTTGAAGCTGCGACCTCCCGAGCAACAGATGACGTAGCACTCCTCACCCGCGAACCGCTCCGGCGCGGCCAGCACGTCCGGCGACGGCACGTTCACCGCCCCTGACACGTGGCCGAGACGTACTCCTCAGGCTCACGCACATCGACCAATCGGGTACCCCGCCGCCACATTCCGGCGAAGAGGTCGGCGCTTACTTCGGGCGTCTGCTCAGACAACAGATCCTCTTTACCCCTGGGGGTATAAACGGGCCGCACGGGTACACATCACCCGACGAGCGGCACCGCAGAGCCTCCACTCAGGCGAGCGCGAGGAACAAGCGCTCCAACTCCTGCTCCGTCATCGGCGGTTCATCGCCATCCTCACGGGCCTGCTGGCAGTAACGCATCCCGCTGGCCACGATCTTGAACCCAGCACGGTCCAAGGCGCGCGAAACCGCAGCCAACTGGGTCAACACCTCAGCACAGTCACGCCCTTCCTCCATCGCCTCGATGACACCACCCAACTGGCCCCGGGCCCGACGCAACCGCGTCAAAGCGTCGCCCACCATTTCCGGCTTCATCTCCACGACGACCATCTCCCTTCTCTCGCCTCAACCTACCAAACCCCCAGGGGTATTCCAATCAGCTGGGAGGCCCTTCAGTCCGCTCCAGCCCCCAATCGGCGACATTGCTTCTCCCGACCCGGTACAGGACGCTTGCCGCGACACCCGATCCCCACAGGCGTGCGACCTACAAGGGCGGCAGAATCAACTCGACGGAGTCGAATGCGGCTGACGCAGCCGCAGCGGATAAACCACTGTCACAGCTTCCTTCAGCAGCCCCTACGCTCCCCACCGAGGTCTCCGGTCAGATGTTGATCTTCTTGGTTGCCAGTCACCTACAACACAATGGTCTCCATCGTCAGCTCCATTCCCGCGCTGACCTGCTGTTTCTTGATTACGGAGCCACGCTAAGGTTTTACCCTTGGGCTAAGGTCAAGGATGAGGGTCGATGAAGGAGACCGTTGTGGGCTTGACTGTGGGTGCCGCGGGTGTGAGCGGAAGCGGTGCGGCTGTGGGTACCCAAAGGACTTCTTCCACCTGTGGAACGCACGGCGGCGGGGTACCGTTTGTTCGCCGATGCCGATGTTGGCGTGTTGCGGTTAGTCCGCCAGGCCAAGACGCTCGGACTCCAATTGTCGGAGATTAAGGACGTTCTCGATCTGCAACGCGGCGGCGCCACCCCCGTGCGACCACGTCACCGAACTGCTCGACGGCCGCATCGCCGAGATGGATCGCACCGTTGCCGATCTTCGCGCCCCTACGCCGCTCGTTGACTTCTGCCCGCCATACCGCCCGAGACGGCCAGCGCCGCGGTGAGCGCGCCGTCATCTGCCAGCTCATCGAGCACGCCGAATGCGAAGCGGAATAACGCGAACGTGCTTCACGGACGGGCGCGCAGTGCCCACTTTGGTGTGAGACACGCCAAGGTAAGCGCCTCCGGTCGCCATGCGCTGGCTAAGGTGGCGGTCGTGAAGAAGCTCTTGATCTCGAAGCACGGCCGGGGCAGGTGGATCCTGCTGCCGGTGGCGTTGCTGGGGCTTCTTCTGATTCAGATCGTATTGCTTCCTGCGCATGGAATGGCGACGCACGACACCCTCCTGGGTGCGTCAGGTCACTCGTCGGTGGCCGCGCCATCCACGCACACGGCGACGGCTGGTCACGACGAACAGGGGGCGGCTAACCATAGCCATAGCCCCGACGGCGGGGTCCCCGACTGCCACGCCGCACCTCACATCGCTGATATCGCCTCGATTCGCGTGCCCGGTGACGACAGCGTGTTTGGACCCGGCGCTTTCCTGGTATTGATGGCCGGGGTTCTGACCGTTTCGTTGCTGCTTCGACGACCGCCGACAGCTTATCGACGATGGTCTTCACGTCCGCCCTGGCGCCCGGCCGGGTCGGATCTGCTGACATGCGTGTGTATCGCACGGACCTGATTTTGCTCACAGTGTCACGCACCTGATTCGCATCTCCGACAGCACTTCGCGGCTGGACATGACGTGCCCGCCCTGTTTCCATGCGGTGCTGGGGTTTTCGTCCCATTTGACGTGGGCCGCCACCTTGTGGCGACGACTCGCGCCGTGAGAATTCGGAAATGCGACCTGGTGTTGTTCGCTGATCGCTCGTTTGTTTCCCCGACAACGACTTGAGCGAAATGCGCACGCATTTTAACGGGCGCATCTTCAGGAGGTTTTCGCAGTGATTCACAATTCGATGATCAGCTGTGTCGGATCCACCCCCATGGTCCGCCTGAACCGTTGTTTTCCCGATCCGAATTTGGACGTGGTCGCTAAGCTGGAAATGCTCAACCCGGGCGGCAGCATGAAGGACCGCCCGGCCCGTTTCATCGTCGAGCAGGGTCTGCACGACGGGACTCTGCAGCCTGGCATGCGCCTGGTGGAGAGCACGTCTGGCAATTTAGGCATCGCGCTGGCCATGGCGACGAGCCTGCATGGGCTGTCGTTTACGGCGGTGGTGGACCCCAAGACATCTTCGGCGAATCTGCGTCTGCTGGAGCTGTTCGGCGCGGACGTGGAGATGGTGACCGAACCTGATGAGGCGGGCGGTTACCTGCATACCCGAGTCCGCAGAGCGCGGGAGTTGGTTGAGGCGACACCGGATGCGGTGTTGGTGAACCAGTACGCCAACGACCTCAACTGGCGCGCCTACTTCGAGACGGCCGGTCAGGAAATTCTCGATGTGGTCGACGGGCCGATCGACTATCTGGTCGCGGCGGTGTCCACGAGCGGCTCCATTCAGGGCATCGCGCGCCGGTTGCGGCAGGAACACCCGGGCATGAAGGTCGTGGCGGTCGATGCCGTCGGCTCGGTGATCTTCGGCGCCAAGGCCGGGCCCCGCCAGCTGCCCGGGTTCGGTGCCAGCCGCGTTCCGGAAATCCTCGACGTGAACGAGATCGACGAGGTTGTCCACGTCGGCGATGCCGAATCCGCGGCGGGGTGCCGGCGTCTGCTGGCGACGGAGAAGATCTTCGCGGGTGGGTCTTCCGGCGCGGTGGTCGCCGGGATCGAGCATCTGACCTCGCGGCTGGATCATGCGGCACGAGTGGTCACGGTGCTGCCGGACCGGGGTGAGCGCTACCTCGACTTGGTTTACGACGATGCCTGGGTGGCCGGTCTTCGTGATCCGTGGCAGGAGCCCGAAGCGGTGGTCAGCTCGTGACCAATACGCTCAAGACACGTCCGCGAGAGGGCGTTCCCGAGCACGACAAGCAGGCGTCGAACGCCGATCGCCGGAACTTGCTGTTGCTGTGGGCGGGCCAGTTCGTCAACACCGCCGGGTTGATGATGTTGGTGCCGATCATGCCCTTCTATCTCAAAGACATGGGCGTGCTGGGTCTCGCGCAGACCCAGACTTGGTCCGGGGTGGCCATCGCTGCCCCGGCCCTGGCCTTGACCGTGGCCACCCCCCTGTGGGGCCGGCTCGGTGACCGTGTCGGTCGCAAATGGATGGTGGTCCGCGCCTTGCTCGGACTGGGTCTGGCAATGGTGGTCATGGCCGCTGCTTTCACCCCGCTGGTACTCGTGGCGGGGCGGCTGCTGCAGGGAGCGCTCGGTGGCGTGGTCGAGGCGGCGGCAGCGTTCGCCGGGTCGACCGGTTCGGATAAGAAGCGCGGGTCGTCGCTGGGCAAGTCGTTCAGTGCCACCGCGGCCGGCGCGTTGGCCGGTCCCATCGTCGGAGGTCTGTTCGTCGGTGCTGGCGGGTTACGGCAACTCATGCTCGTCATCGCCGCGACAGCGGTGGTCTTGGCGGTGGGGTGTGCCGTCGGTTTGCGGGAACCGAAGCGCACACGTACCTCGGACCGTGCACAATCACCTCGCGAGCGGGGCGGGGCAATGCGGGTTCCTGGAGCGGTGCCGCTGGCGTTGGCCGCGATCGGGGCCTACTTCGGGGTCTACGGGTTGATTCCCGTGTTCGCCGAACACGTCAGCGGCATCGTGGCCGCGCCGAATGCGGCGAGCCTGTGGACGGGCGTGTTGCATTCGGTGATGTGGGGCGCACGCTGCTCGGGTCGTTCTGGTGGGGCAAACGCAACGACGTCACCGGACATCCGGTTCGCGCCTTCGCGCTGGCGGCGGGGGGCTGTGCGGTGAGCATCGCGGCGGTCGTGCTCCCGCTGGGGCCGGTCGCGTTGATCCCGCTGCGGCTGGTGCAGGGATTCTGCTTCGCCGCACTTGCCCAATCGCTGTTCCTGCACTTCAGCCGGCACGCGCCGGAGGAACGCAAGAGCTCGTTCGTCAGCACGGCGAACAGTTTCCTGCTGGTCGGGCAATCGGTGGGACCGCTGCTGGCCGGTCCACTGGTCATGGCCCTGCCCGTCAGTGGTGCTGTCCTCGTGATGGCCCTCGCCTCGCTCGTGGCATGCCTGCTGGCTGTAGGCCCTGCCCGTGCGGAGGATCATGCCGGTGCCGACGAAGCGGCGGACGAGCAGACCCCGCCCGTGTCCGCAGGTACTCCGGCGAACACGGAAACCCACCGTGATCCGTCCCCGGAGTCCCCAGTGGGTGGGGTCCAGGTCCGCCCGTTCCATGCCTGGTTGCTCGCCCCCGACCGTCTGCGCAACGAGGCTGATCGACATGCAATGCCCTGGTATCAGGCCGATGCCGAACAGGCCCTGCGCGTGCTGGACGGATGGAAACGACGGCGGGTCCTCGTGCGCGAACCAGAGCGAGGTTTGTTCGCCTATGAACAGCAGGGCCCGCTGGGATGGCAGCGCGGCGTGATCTCGGCAGTGCACCTGGACAGTCGGCTGCTGCCGCATCAGGACGTGATCCCGGCCCGCACCGAAGAGATCGCCGAGCTCATGCGAACCAGTGGAACCATTCCGCCCGTACTGCTCGGCTACTCCGGCGACGGGCGCACGGCCGCCCACCTCGACGCCGCGACCCGACGTCGACCACTGGCGCAGGTCTTCACCACAGCAGGACAAGAGCACCGAGTCTGGCGACTCGACGACCGTGACAGCTGGGCGGACATCATCGACGAACTCCAGTCGCGGTCAGCGCTGATCGCCGATGGCCACCACAGGCATACCGCGGCCCGCCAGCTTCGGCGGCAACGGTACGCAGCCGGGCACGGTGCTGGCCCGTGGGACTACATTCCAGGTGTCCTCGTAGACACCAAACACAGTCCGTTGCGGCTCCAGCCCATGCACCGGGTGCTACCTCGTGTGGACCCGGGGAGGCTGTTTGCGGCCGCAGCACGGCAGTTCCGCCTCACTCCCCTCCGGGGATCGCTGGAGAGATGGGTCGAAGTGCTTCAGGCGCATGCCGCACGCGGTCCTGCCTTCGTGCTGGCCACGGGAGATCACGCGGTTCTGCTGACCCACCCGCATCCTCGGTTTCTGCACCGATCTGTAGGCCGGTTACCGGAACAACTGCAGAGCCTGCACGTCGGCCTGCTCCACGCCTTGATCACGCTCGAATGGCAAATACCTGCCTCCGGCATCGGCTACGAGCCCCGCGCGGCCAAGGCGCTACAACGAGCACGCGCAGAAGCAGGGGCAGTAGTGTTGACCCTTCCACCTACCGAGCGGGACTTGCACGCAGCCGCGGCCGCAGGCATTCGCCTCCCGCACAAAGCCGCCTCGTTCGGCCCGGCACCGCACCCGAGCCTCCTGCTACACACCCTCAACTGGACCGAGCAGCATGCCGGGAATCCATTGCGTGAGCGGCTCAGCCCAGACCAACAAAGACCATGACGACCGGTGGAGCCCTACCCCGGCTCTGGGTCTGGGGTAAGGGCTGGGGCTGCCAGGAAAACGAGCCGTGACAGTGCATTCCACGCTGCGCCGTGACCGGCCACCGGTTCGCCCTCATCCGCTGCTCGGGTTGGAACCCTCCCCCACTGCCTTCAGGGCCGACGAAGACCGCCTACGGCACTGACGTGCATCAAATCACCGGAGCAGGCCACGTGCCTGCACACAGAAAGGACATCCGTGTCGAATACCCACCGCTCTTCCTCCAACATGTCGCGGCGTCGCATGCTGCAACTCGGAACCGGTTTGGCCGCAGCGGGGTTCGCGGCCGCGTGCAGCAGTTCCGAACGCGCGTCAGCGGAACTCGGCCCCCGCTCGACCGCGGTGCGAGAGTTCGCCCGAGAACAACAGCGACGCTTCCCCCGTGAAAGTACGGTCTCTCAGACACTGACCGCAGCCCCCACGACTGTTGATCTCGCGGGAACCGCCGCTGCCGCGTGGGCGTACAACGGAGTGATGCCCGGATCGCTGCTGCGTGCCGCGGCGGGTGACCGCGTCCAAGTGCGCGTGCGGAACCAGTTGCCGGAGCCGACGACTGTGCACTGGCACGGGTTGGCGATTCGCAATGACATGGACGGTGTGCCGGAGGTGACGCAGCCACCGATCGCGGCCGGCGACGAGCTCACCTACGAGTTCATCCCACCGGATCCGGGGACGTACTGGTATCACTCGCACGGCGAGTTGCAGCGCGGGCGGGGCCTGTTCGGCGCGTTGATCATCGATGACCCGCGTGATCCCGGGGACTACGATGTCGAGTTCCTCGTCGTGCTCTCCGACTGGCTTGGTCAGCGCACACCGCGCAGGTCTTCGACGAGCTGCGCGGCGGGAAAATGGACAGGGACTCGATGGACGACATGCGTGACATGCACGGGGGCGAGTCCCACTCGTCGGTGCTCGGTGCCGATGCAGGCGATGTGCAATATCCGTTCTACTTGCTCAACGGACGCCCACCGGCAGATCCGGAGACCTTCCGCGCCCGTGCGGGTCAGCGTGCCCGCCTCCGCGTCATCAACGCTGCCGAGGACACGGCGTTCCGCGTGCCTTGGGCGGGCACATGCTGACCGTGACGCACACCGACGGTCAACCTGTTACGCCCCGGCGCACACAGTCGGTTCTCGTGGGCATGGCCGAACGCTACGACTGCGTCGTTACTCTCGGTGACGGGGCATTCCCGTTGGTCGCCTCGGCAGAAGGCAAGGACGACCGAGCCTTCGCCCTGGTCCGCACCGGTTCCGGACGCGCTCCGTCCTCGACGGCGAACGTGCGCGAGCTGGACCAGCGACCGCTGCTGGCCACGGATCTGCAAGCTGCCGAATCCGCTCGGCTCTCGCCTCGGCGTCCGGACCGCACGCTGAGCATGAAGCTCGGTGGGAACATGCAGCGGTACGTGTGGACCATCAACGACCGCCGTTATCCGGACCACGAACCACTGGTGGTTTCCCCGAATCAACGGGTGCGGTTGCTCTTCGAGAACGCCACGATGATGCCCCACCCAATGCACCTGCACGGGCACTTCTTCACATTGGGCGATCCTGCGAGGAATGGAGCGCGCAAGGACACCGTGCTGGTGCTGCCGCATCAGCGGTTGGCGGTGGATTTCGACACCGACAACCCCGGCCAGTGGTTGACACACTGCCACAACGAATACCACCAGGCAGCCGGGATGGCTTCGGTCCTGTCCTACCGGAGGTGACACTGCCTCGCCCGGGCACCGTTGCCGCCGGAGGGGCCGTGGCAGCCTCGGTGGTCGAGCGCGTGGAGCCGATCCTGCAAAAGCAGGCCAGGCATGACCGGCGTGGGGACACCGCAAGAGCTGGTGGCTGATACATGCGGGCCGACGGGGCTACGCGATATCCGTGTCCACCGTGGAGCGGGCGATGCGGCGGCGCAACTTGCTGCAACCGGCGCTGTATCCGCGCCGGCGACGCGAGCTTCGACGTGCGCAACGGCGCCCGGGCCAAGACTATGGTCTCCGACGCGGCCCGCGAGATCGAGTGACGGTGCCGCGGGATTGTGAGCGGTGAACGTGAAAAACGGTAGCGCCGGTTGGGCAGCTCCACCGCCGACGGCATCAGCCATGCGTTCCGCCGCGAAGTCGGCCACGCTAGGGAGATCCGTGATCTCGCCTTCCGGAGGTGGCGATGGGTGCTGCACTAACACCTGAGAGGTGGCGCGCAGTGGTCGTGTTCTCGGGGCACCTCCTGCCGTGTGAATCATGAGTGGGTTCGGGATTGCGCTGCTGCTACTGGTCGTCGCCATGGCGGTGGTCGGCAGCGTGTATGGGGTCGCCTCGCTGGTGCAGGCGGCGTCGGGTGGTGCCTCCATGGGACCGTTTCTGGCTGGTCATGAACCGGCTGAGCACGCGTTTTCCCGTTTTCACGTGCGGTGGTATGCGCTGACGATGATCTACCTGGCGTTCGAGATGGAAATGCTGTTCATGTATCCGTGGACACTCGTCGTTTCCTCGGTGGGCACGAGCGCGGTCGTCGAGATGTTCGTGTTCTTGGGGATCTTGCTGGCCGGTGTGGCCTACGCGTGGCGGGAAGGGGCGCTGCGATGGGTGTGACCACGGCCTTACAGCGCTTCGCCGGCGGGTTACCCCATGTGCTGGTCGCTGAGGCCCCGGGGGCACCGCTACCCGGCTGGCGGTTGAGCAGGTGCTACGCCGGCGAGGGTGGGTGAAGGTTCCCGGTCCGGCGGATGCTGATGTTCTGGCCGTCGTCGGGCCCGCGGGGCCGCGGTGGACGAGCTATGCCGATCAGCTGTGGGAACAGGTCCCGCAACCCCGCGTTCGCGTGCACGTCGGCAACGCGGCCGAGGCCGGCACCGCGCTGGAGCGTGCTGCGGGCCTACTGGCCGACAGGGGTGAGGCGTCGCCGGCTATCCGGGGACATTCGACGCGGCACGAGTGGAACGGTGCGGGTCACGCTGAGCGCGGTCGTCCTGTCGACCAGCCCCGGGGCGACGAGCATCACGACGGGGGTGGGATGGACATGCCCGGGGGTGTTCCAATGGCCGATCGTGGGCCGGACCGGGACGGTCTCGTGCTCGATCAGCTTCACGTGCCGATCGGTCCGGTGCTGCCGGACTGGCCGGCCGGCCTTGTGCTGCACACCACGCTGCAGGGCGATGTTGTTCAACATGCGCGGGTCGAGATTGTTCGTGAACACGGGGAGTTGGCGGATTTCTGGAACGAGCCGTGGCGTCGGGCGGCGGCAGGCGAGTCCGTTATCGCGGGAGAAGCCGCCCGGCGCCGAGTGGCGGCGCACCTGGACAGCCTAGCGAGGCTGCTGGCGGTGGCGGGCTGGGCGGATGCGGCGCTGGGCGCGGGGCGATCCCGCGACGACGTACTCGGCGGGGCGCGGGCCGATGTGGTCGCGCCCCGGGTGCGCCGGTTGGCCAGGCGGCTGCGCCGGTCCCGGACACTGCGGTGGCTCACCGGCGGGCTCGGCATTCTCCCGGGAGCGGCGGCCCAGGCCGCCGGAGTGACCGGCCCCGCGTGGAGCGCGAGCCGATCCGCGGGTGATGTGCATGCACGGTGGCAGGCGTGGTTGGACGCGATCGAGCGATCGGTCCCGGCTCTCGACGACACCGCACCGTTGACCGCCGTCGATGCGGGCCCACGAGGCAGACGCGACGCGGTCGGGGGCTCGTCGGCGCTGCTGGAGGTGCTTCCCCAGCTGGTGAAGGGGACCGAGCTGGCCGGGGCCAGATTGATCGTGTCAAGTTTAGATCCCGATATCACCGAGCTCGACCACGCGGTTGCGGAGGCGGCTGATGGGTGAGGCTCCGGTGTGGGGTGTGTTCGTGCTGCCCGGGCTGGTGGGGGTGGTTGCGTTCGTGGCGGTGGTCTTCGACAGTGCCTTGCAGGTGCGTGCCGCTGGGCGGCCGTTGTCGGTGTCGGCAGTGCTCGTCGCTCCGCTGCGTGCGGTGGTGCGGCTGCTGATCGGCCAACGGCGCGCGACCACGGCAGCCGACGTCGTGCTGTGGCGCACCGGTGTGGTCCTCGTTCCCGTCATCGCGCTGCTAGCTGCACTGGTATTACCGCTGGGCGGGGTGGCCGTGTCGGATCTCGCGGTGGGGGTCGTGTGGTTCAACGCGATGGAGATCCTGGCTTGGGCGGCGGTGTGGATGGCCGGCTGGGGCCCGAACGCGGCGCTGTCCCTGGTCGGTGGTTACCGGTTCGTGGCCCAGGGGTTGGCCTACGAGCTGCCGCACATGTTCGCGCTGATCACGGCCGCCACTGCGGCGGGCACGCTGCGGGTGGGCGGGATCGTCGAGGCCCAGTCCGGTCTGTGGTTCGTGGTGTGGATGCCGGTCGCCTTCGTCGTCTACCTGCTCAGCGCGATGGCGATGGCGTTCTGGGGCCCGTTCGACGCGCCGCTAGGACGTGACCTCGCCGGCGGAGCTGCCGGGGAACTGTCCGGAGTGGACCGCCTCGTGTTCCTCGGCGGTCGGTGGTTGTTGCTGGTGGTCGCGGCGGCAATGGCGGTGCCGCTGTTCCTCGGGGGAGGTAGTGGCCCGTGGCTGCCGGGCTGGGTGTGGACGCTGCTCAAGACCGCCGTGGTGCTGGTCGTGGTCGTGTGGCTCGGTCGCCGCATTCCCACGGTGCGGATGGACCGGTTCGCCGAGCTCGCCTGGGTGGTGCTGATCCCCGTGACGATCTTGCAGGCACTGGTCGTCGCCCTGGTGGTGCTGATCCGGTGAGGAGGTGTGCGTGGTGACGGTGGCGTTGTTCTGGCTGTTCGCGGTCGGCGCCTGGTGTCCGGGTTCTTGGTCTTTCGGCTGAACTCGATGGCACGGGTGACGTTCGCGCTGCTGGCCTCGTTCGTGTTTGTCGCCTCCGAGGTGATCCTGCTGGGGCTGGCCTACCTCGGTGTGGTCATCGTGCTGATGATGGTCATGGAAATGGTGATCATGGCCGTGTTCATGGTCATGTACATGATGAATCCCGCCGGGCTGATGCCGATGGCGATGTATCACAACAAGGCCGGCGCCATGACGCTGTCGGTGGGCACCTTCGTCGTGCTCGCAGCGGGCATCGTCCTCATCGACTGGCCGCAGCGCACCGGCGCACCGCCGCCGGACCCGACCCTCGCGCTCGGACAAGCGCTGATGGGCCCGCACATGCTCACCATGATGACCCTGGGACTGGCGCTATTCGCCACGATCGTGGCCACCGTCGTGCTCGCCACCCACAGGGGACGCTACGACCGGCTGGGTGACGCCTGCGCGCTACGCGGGCCGATGATCCGGTGCGCGGGGGGATCGGTCGATGAGTCTGGAGCTGTTTCTGCTGCTCGGGGCCGGACTGTTCGCCATCGGCCTCTACGGTGCGTTGTCGCAGCAGTCGATCGTGATGCTGATGATGGGCCTGGAACTGATGCTCAACGGCATCACCGTTGCGGCGGCGGCCTTCTGGTACTACGTTGCTCCGTCCAATGCGGATGGTCAGGTGCTGATCATCGTGGTGATCACCCTTATGGCGGTGGAGATGGCGGTTGGTTTCGCCGTGGTGACTGCGATTTTCCGTGCCCGGGATGTGGACATGACCGACATGGCCGCGGATCTCAAGGAGTAGCCGATGGGCGCGCTCGCGTGGCTGCTGATCGCGGTACCGCTTGTCACCGGGGCGGTGCTGGCGTGCGCGGGACGGCGGGGCGATCGAATCGCGCCCGTAGTCGGGATCGCCTGCGCAGCGATCACGGTTGGGCTTGCCGTGCTGGCGGCGGTGGTACGCCCGGTCGTGACCGCGCGGTTCCTGCAGGGGATCGACGCGAGTGTGGCCGTCGACGGGCTCTCGGCGGTCCTGGTGGTCACGGTCGCCATGATCACCTTGGCAGTGCTGGTCTTCGCCGCGGGTGAGTTCGGTCCGGATGAGCCGCGGGCTCGGTTTACCGGGCTGATGCTGCTGTTCGCCGGAGCCATGCTCGTCACGGTCACCGCCACCGGCCTCGCCCTGCTGCTCATGGGCTGGGAGGTCATGGGCGCGACGAGTTGGGCTCTGATCGGGTTCTGGTGGCGCGAACCTCGCCGGGTGCACGCCGCCAACGTCGCATTCCTGACCACCCGGGCCGCCGATCTCGGCCTCTACCTCGCGGCCGGGGCGGCGCTCGCCGGTGGCATCGGCACCCTCGCCCTGCCGGAGCTGCCCGCGGCGAGGCCACCCTGGCTGACCGTGCTCACCGTGGGCATCGTGCTGGCCGCGCTGGGCAAATCGGCCCAGGTTCCCTTCCACTTCTGGCTCTCACGCGCCATGGAAGGACCGAGCCCGGTCTCGGCGCTGCTGCACTCGGCGACCATGGTCGCCGCCGGGGCCTACCTGCTGCTGCGACTGCACCCGTTGCTGGCGGCCTCGGGCTGGGGTGGGCCGCTGGTGGCCTGGTGCGGCGCGGGCACCGCCCTGGTGCTCGGACTGGTCGCCCTCGCCCAGACCGACCTCAAACAGCTGCTCGCGGCCTCGACCTGCGCGCAGATCGGGTTCATGGTGCTGGCCGCGGGCACCGGTGGCGTCACCGGCGGCACGATGCAGCTGATTGCGCACGCCGCCACCAAGTCCGCGCTGTTCCTGGCAGCCGGAGCATGGCTGACCGCGCTCGGCACGAAAGCATTGCCCTCCTTGCGCGGTGCCGCGCGGCGCTACCCGGTGGTGGGCGTGACCTTCACCGTCGCCGCCACGTCGCTAGCTGGGCTGCCTCCGTTGTCGTTGTGGGTCACCAAGGACGCCGTGCTCGCCGCGACGCTGGAACACGCGCCCGGCCTGTACGTGGTGGGACTGGCCGCCGCGATGGTCGCCGCCATGTACAGCATCAAAGCGGTCTGGTTCGTCTGGCAGCCGGAACGCCCAGGTACCGAACGCGGTGGGGTCACCGAGCAGTCGGGCTCTCGCCAAGTGTCCACGTTTGCCTGGCCGGTACTGGTGGTGCTGGCCGGGTCGGCCGCGGTACTGGGCGTGCTCGGCCTCCCAACGGTGGCCGAGCGCATGCGAGGGCTGCTCGGCACGGGACCTGCAGCCACGCCCATGGTGTGGGAACTTGCGCTGTCGGCGGCACTCGCGGTCGGTGCGTCGGCTCTCGCTTGGTGGTGGGGAGACCGGCCGGTGCCGGTCTCCGTAGCCCTTCGGCGATGGCTCGCAGCATGGCTCGGGTTCGAGCGCGCCGCCACCCTGCTCGTCGTGCGACCGACTATGACGCTGGCACGCGCGCTGGCGGCCTTCGACGATCGGATCCTCAACAGAACGGTCACGGCCGTACCCGCACTGGGGCTGTGGCTGGCCAAACTCGCCGATCAGCGTACCGAAATCCCCGTCGACGGTCTCGTGCAACGCGTTGCTCGCGGTGCCGGGTGGCTCGGAACGCTCGCCCGGCGCGCAAACCGGGCAGCTACACCACTACTACGCCCAAGCCGTCGCGGCGTTGGTCGTACTCGCCCTGCTGATCATCCTCGTGAGGTAGCCCGTGCTGTCACTGATCGTCTTCCTACCCCTGGCCGCCGGGGGCGCCCTGGCCGCGGTGCCCGCATCGGCAGGACGCCGCGTGTTCGTGTGGAGCTGGATCGCGATCGCGGTAGCTGACTTCGCCCTGGTCGTGGCGGCCTGGATCGGCTACGACGCCGGTACCGGACTGGCGTATGAGGAGAACCTGCGCTGGATCCCCAGCGCAGGAGTCGGATACCACATCGGTCTCGACGGCCTCTCGCTGCCGCTGGTCGCGATGACCTCACTGCTGTTTCTCGCCTGCGCGGTCTACTCGCTGCCGCAGACTCAGCGGACCAAGAGTTTCGTGCTGCTGTTCCTGTTCCTGCAGACCGTGAGCCTGGGCCTGTTCACCGCCCTCGATTTGATCCTGTTCTTCGTTTACTTTGATCTGTCCATCGTGGGCATGTACTTCGTCATCGCCGGATGGGGACACGGCAACGCACGCCGGTCGGCACTGCAGTTCTTCCTCTACACCTTCATCGGCTCGCTGGTGCTGCTGCTCGGATTCATCGGCCTGTACCTGGCCGTCGAACCCCACACCTTCGACATCGTCGCGCTCACCCGGGCGAACCCCCTCGCAGGCGGCGGCGTCTACGGCGGGCTGGTGCTGCTCGCGATCGGCGTCGGTCTCGCGGTCAAGACCCCGACCGTGCCGTTCCACACCTGGTTGCCGCCGGCACACACCGACGCTCCGGCCGCCGGGTCGGCGATTCTGGCCGGGGTGCTGCTGAAGATGGGCACCTACGGATTCGTCCGCATCGCGATGCCGCTGCTGCCCGACACGTGGCGCCACTACGCGGTGGTCATCGTCGTCATCGGCGTGCTTTCGGTGCTCTACGGCGCGCTCGTCGCCCTGGCCCAGGAGGACTTCAAACGGATGGTGGCCTACACCTCGGTCAACCACATGGGCTACATTGTCCTCGCCGTCGGTGCAGCCGGGATCCTCGCCGGTAGTGATGCGCAAGCGCGGTCGTTGGCCGTGACCGGTGCGGTGACCCAAATGGTCAGCCACGGCCTACTCACCGCCGCGCTCTTCCTGCTCGCCGGAATCTTCTACGACCGCCGCCGCACCTACGACATGGGCGCCTACTCGGGCCTAGCCGGACCGGCACCGGTCTTCGCGGGCACCACAGCCCTGGTCGCTTTCGCCTCCTTCGGCTTGCCCGGGTTCTCCGGGTTCATAGCCGAGTTCCAGATCTTCACAGGAAGCCTCGCCTCAGCCACCGTGGCCACCGCGCTGGCAATGCTCGGCATCCTGATCACCGCCGGACTGTTCCTGCGAGTCTTGCACCGGGTCTTTCTCGGAGAGCTCCAGGTGCCCGATTCACCCGGTGCGGCCCGCGGATTCACCGACCTCCGCGCGAGCGAGACGACCGCGATTCTGCCGCTGCTCGGCCTGGCCGTCGTCATCGGCGTGCTGCCGCGCTTCCTGCTCGATGTGATCGAACCCGCCGCGACGACGCTGATCGGACTGATCAGCCGATGACCATGAACGAAAATCCCGCCGCGCTGATCCCCGAACTCGCGCTGGTCGCCGGAGCCGTGCTCGGACTGTTACTGGGCTCCTGGTTACCACGGCGCCGGCAGTGGTGGGTGCGTGTGCTCGCGGCGACCGCCTGCGTCGTCGGCCTGGCCGCCACCGTCGTCGCGATACGCGCAGCCCCCGAGATGGTCTTCGGCGGCAGCTTCGCCGTGGACACCGCCACCAACGCGGTCCGATTCATCGTGCTGGCCGCCACGCTGCTTGTGCTGTGCCTGTCGATCGACACAGTCGGCTCCCATCACCGCGAGACCGAGTTCTACGTCCTGGTGCAACTCGGCGCACTCGGCACGATCATGCTCGTCGGCGCACTCGACCTGCTGCTGCTCGTCGCCGCCTACCTGCTCGCCTCCCTGCCGCTGTATGCACTCGCCGGGTTCGCCAAGACCGAACCGGGTACCGAGGCGTCGCTGAAGTACTACCTCATGGGGGCCTTGTTCGGTGTCCTCATGCTCACCGGCATCACGATCCTCTACGGCACCGGTGGGGCCAGCGACTACACCACGCTCGCCCGCACGCTGCCCGACGCCCCAGACACCGCGGTCGCCATCGGTGTACTCGCCATCCTCGCCGGACTGCTGTTCAAAATCGGCGGCGTACCCGCGCACTTCTGGGTCCCCGACGTGACCGAAGGGGCCACCACACCCGTAGCCGCGTTCGTCACCACCGTGCCCAAGATCGGCGGCATCGCCGCCGCCTACCGGCTCGTGGCCGAAGCACTACCCGCAGTGAACCTCGACTGGCCACTGCTGATCGCGATCCTGGCCACCGCGTCCATGACACTGGGCAACCTCGCCGCGTTCTTCCAGGACAACGTCCGCCGCCTGCTCGCCTACTCCACCATCAGCCAAGTCGGCTACATCCTCATGGCCGTCGCCGTCGCCACCCGCAGCGACCTCGCCCTCCCAGCCCTGCTGTTCTACCTGGCCGCCTACGCCGTGACCAACCTCGGTGCCTTCGCCGTCGTCGCCGAACTACCCCGCGCGACACGACTCGCCGACTACCGCGGCCTCGCCCGCCAGCATCCAGGGCTTGCCGCCGTCCTCGTCGTGTGCCTGCTCGGCCTGGTCGGCACCCCGCCCACCGCGGTGTTCCTCGGCAAACTCGAAGTCTTCACCGCCACGATCAACGGCGGCCTGACCTGGCTGGCCGTCGTCGCGGTCATCAACACCGTCGCCAGCCTCTTCTACTACCTGCGCTGGATCGCCCCAGCCTTCCTCGCCGCCCCCGACCAAGAGCAGGACGCGCTGGTTCCAGCCGGACGATTCTCTGCACTCGCGCCTACGCCGCCGGAACGATCTCCCTCGCGCTCGGTATCGCAGGGGGACTCGTGCTGCCGATCGGCTCCGGTCCCCTGCTGCCGTAAGCGACGAACCGGTGATCTCCCAAGAAGCTCCACGGGTGTCTTTGCAACCATTGCCCGGTCCGCGGAACAGCGTGGGCGAGACGCGGCTCGTGTCAAAAGCCGATGCCAAGCTTGCGGCGGGGGTGTCAGCCGAAATCGGCGCTGGTAGGCGTGAGATTCCGGTATTCAGCTATCGGGTCGCCAGTGGCTTCTGTGTTCGGCTGGATGCGGACCCCGACCCTCCCGAGCTACTATTTACGTACGTAGAACGTAGATAGTAGCTCGGGAAGATGGTGCCCTGATGGAGTCGTTGCTGTACACGGTTGCCCTGCTGGCTTGTCCGGTCGGAATGGGGCTGATGATGTGGATGATGAGGCGCGGCAACGGTAGCGATGACAAGAGCACCCAGGTGAAGCAGCTGCGTGCCGAGGTCGAGCAGCTCAAGGCCGAGCGCTCCGTACACGGGACGGAAGGGACCCGGTGATGTCTACCCTGGTTGCCGCGCTCGTCGCGGTCGGTGTTGTTGTCCCGGTGTACTTCTTCTGCTTGCGGCCGATGACGCGAGGGCATTGCGGGATGATGGGTTCGCGGCAGGACGTGGAGTTGGACCGCGAAATTGCCGGTCTGAGTGAAGAGCTTCGGATCTTGCGGGCGCAGGGCTCGCAAGACAGGGCCGAAAAGCCGACGAATCGGTCGACTCCACCTTTCGACGCCTGATTCGTGTCGCTGACATCAGGAATTCAGCGCACGGCTACCACTGACGGGGTGACGATGCGGCTTCCGTCGGCCCGCTGCCACGGGCGAGTTTCGGGACAGGGTTGCCGACGGTCATTCACGGGTCCGCGCGGCGGTAACGTTCCACTGCGGCCTGCACCTCTTCAGGGCTGTGGAATACCGGCGGGTTCGTGATGCGAACGACGGACCCGTCCGGTCGGACGAGATAGTTGACGGGCAGCAGCGGCGGTATACGAAGTGCGCGCTGTACCCGCCGATCCCCGTCGTACAAGGACGGGTAGTTGACGCCGACTTCGGCCATGAACTCCAGGGCGGACGAGGCGCGGTCCTGGACGGTGACGCCAAGGACGTCAACCGAGTCGGGCCGCTTGGCATAGCGGGCCAGCACAGGCATCTCTTCCCGGCACGGCCCACACCAGGACGCCCACAGGTTCAGCAGCGTCGTCTTCCCTGCCAGTGCGGTGCCGAGGTCCACGGTTCCCGGCGCGCCCAGACATGCCACGCGCACCCCTGCCAGCGGGCCGGACGGAGCAGGTGCGTTCCGTTCGGGACTTGGGCAGGGCTGGAGGGTGGCGCGCTCGCGCAGCGGAGCGAGTACCGCGTCACCCTCCGCGGGTGCGGGGCGAGGCGAGCCGAGCGTGCGCTGCTCGGTGCGAGGCTGGCTTGCGTCGTCGGCGCCCGGCCATAGGGCCACGATCCCCGCGACAGCGAGGACCAGCACGACGATGGTCCATCGTCCCGCGTTCGACATCCGCTACCTCCCGCCGTTTGCCGCAAAAGGGTTCATTGGTTCAGATCGGGGGCCAACCGAGCTGGGCGTAAAGGGCGAGCATTCGGCTCATCAGGGCGGTCCAGCCTCCGGTCATGACGGCGATCCCCATGGCGACGAGCAGCAGTCCCCCGGCGACTTCGATTCGACGCGCGTGGCGCTGGAGCCAGCCGAGGCTTGCGCGACCGCGCGCGAGGCCGGCGGCCAGCGCGAGGAAAGGGACCCCGAGGCCGAGTGAGTAGGCAACCAGCAGCAGCGCGCCGCGGCCGACGGTGGCGGTGCTGGCGGCGGTGGTGAGGATCGAGGCCAGCACCGGTCCGACGCACGGGGTCCAGCCGAACGCGAACGCGGCGCCCAGCGGGAGGGCGCCGGCCGGTCCACGGCTGACGCGGGTGAGGTCGAACCGGATCTGGCGTTGCAACAGCGGGATTCTGATCAGCCCGGTCGCGGTCAGGCCCATCAGCACGATCAGCGCCCCGCCGACCACATTGATTGCACCCAGGTTGCTGGCCAGCAGAAAGCCGAACGTCGACGCAGTCGCGCCGAGCGCGGTGAACACCGCGGAGAAGCCCAGTACGAACAGCGACGCCCCCGCAAATGCCCGCCGGGTCGGCACCGTCACCGCCGTGGCTCCAACGGGCTCCGACAGAGCGGAGACGTAGGAGACGTAGCCGGGTAGCAGGGGCAGCGTGCAGGGCGAGGTGAACGAGACGAGCCCGGCGACCAGTGCAAGCGAGGCCAGCGCCAGGAACTCCACGCCGTGCCTTCCTCTCTCGCGTGCGGCCCCGCCCCCGGGTTCGAGACCGGCAGCAGGGAGCGTTAATCTACGCTCATAAGTCGTACTTACGTAGATAGTAGATGACTCGCTAGCTACCGCGGAGACCGACCATGTTCAGCCCGAAGCCCGACAACGACGCCATCGCCACGCTGGCCGGCGTCGCGGTCGATGTCGAGCGCACCGCCGTGCTGCGCGGGGTCGACCTCACCGTGGGCCCTGGCGACTCCGTGGGTCTGGTGGGGGCGAACGGCTCGGGCAAGAGCACGCTGCTGCGCGTACTGGCGACGCTGCTGCCACCGGTGAGTGGACGCGGTGAGGTCCTCGGTGCGGCGCTGGGCAGTCCGGACTGCGCGGCCGTGCGCCCGCGGATCGCGCTGGTCGGTCATGACGCCGCGTTGTATCCCCGCTTGACGTTGCGGGAGAACTTGGAGTTCGTGGCCCGGCTGACCGGGCGGTCCGGCCGAGCGGTCGATGACGCACTGGAGGCGGTCGGGTTGGGGCCCGCGCGGAACCGGCCGGCGGAGGTCTGTTCGCAGGGCATGCGGCGCCGGGCCGAGTTGGCCCGGGTGTTGCTGACCGAGCCCGGGTTGCTGCTGTTGGACGAGGCGCACGCGGGGCTGGACGCCGCTTCGATTGGCCTCGTCGAGGTCGTCGTCCGGCAGGTGTGCGACCGCGGCGGGGCGAGCGTGGTGGTCTCGCACGATCACCCGCGGCTACACGGTCTCGCCGATCAGCTGGTGGAGATCGTCGGCGGGCGAGCCGAACCGCTGCGCGACGGAGTTGTCTCATGACGGCCCCGACTGTTCCCGGTGCGCTGCAGCAAGGGGTCGAGCTGGCCCGCAAGGATCTGCGGTTGGAACTGCGAGCAGGCGAGGCGTTGTTGGTGACCGCTCCGTTCGGGGCGCTGGCGTTGCTGTTGGTACCGCTGGCGGTGGGCAGCGATGTGCCGCTGCTGCGGCAGGTCGGGCCCGGCCTGTACTGGGTGGTCGTGGTGCTGTTCGGCGTGCTGGTGACCCTGCGGCAGAGCGCGGTCGACAATCCGGCGCAGCAGGCGATGCTTCGACTGTGCGGTGTGCACCCGGGGGTGCGGTTGGCCGGACGGGCAGCAGCGAACGCCGTGTTGCTGCTGGCGTTCGAGGTACTGCTGGCGCCGGTCGCAGTGCTGCTCTACGACCCTGAGCTGTCCGGCTGGCCCTGGCTACTGGCGGTGTTTCCGCTGGTGGCCGTCGGACTGGCGGTGCTGGGCACGCTCGCGAGCGCGCTCGCGCACGGGCTGGCGGGGCGGACCACCCTTGGCGCGTTGCTGGTGGTGCCGGTGGCGCTGCCGCTACTGGTGGGCGCGACGCAGACGCTGGATGCCGCCCGCTACGGCCGCGCTCCGTGGTCCTGGTTGTTACTCATGCTGACGGTGGATCTCGCCATGGCTGTCGCCGTGGGGTTGACCGCACGGCACTTGGAGGAGTCCACATGAGACTGTTCGGACGCCGGCTGCCCATCGTGGTCGCCGCGACGGTCACGATCGGCGTGGCCGCCGCGATGCTAGCCCCACCCGATCGCTTACAGGGCAACCTGCAGCGCTTGATGTATGTACACGTCCCGGCGGCGTGGACCGCCTACCTCAGCTTCGCGGTAACGCTCGGCGCGAGTGTGGCATGGCTGTGGCGGCGCCGGTCCCGCTACGACCGCCTCGCCGCCGCCAGCGCCGAGGTCGGTGTGTTCTTCACCGGACTGGCCATCGTGCTCGGCTCGGTCTGGGGCAAACCCACCTGGGGTGTGTGGTGGACCTGGGACCCGCGGGTGATCACCACGGCGGTGATGTTCTTCGTCTACCTGGGTTACCTGGCGTTGCGCCGCGCCACCCTCGATCCCACGACCCGGGCGCGCCGCTCGGCGGTGTACGGCGTCGTGGCGTTCGTGCAGGTGCCGATCGTGCACATGTCGGTCGTGTGGTGGCGGGCCCTGCACCAGCCGCCGACCGTGCTCAAACCCGACAATCCGAGCATCGACCCGACAATGCTGGCCGCGCTGTTGGTGAACGTACTGGCGTTCACGCTGCTGTACCTCCTCGCGCTGCGGGCACGCGCCCGGCTGGCCACGGCGGAAGAGGAACTGGAGGCCCGCCAGGTAGCCGAGGGACAGGAACTGGCCGGCAGTGCGGTACTGGCTCCGCAGCTGGAGAAAGGATCACGAGCCGATGTCTGAATGGGCCTGGGTGGCACTGGGTTACGGGATCACTGCCGTGGCCGTATCGGGGTATCTGATCAGCCTCACGCTGCGGTGGGCGCGGTTGCGGCGCCGGACGGAGGGGCGAGGGTGAAGCGCTACCGGCTGCTGGCGTTCTCCGGTCTCGGCGTGGTTGCGGTGCTGGTCGGCGTGCTGGTGTTCGGGAACCTCAACCAGAACCTCGTCTACTACCTCAACCCCAAGGAGGCCGTCGACCAGCGGGCCGATTTCGACGACGGGCGCCGGTTCCAACTCGGTGGTCTCGTGGCAGGTGACAGCGTGGTCCGCACCGGGGACGGGTTGCGATTCACGCTCACGTCTCGCGATGGACCGGGCGGTGCCACCGTCGCCGTCGAGCACCACGGTGCTCCGGCCCAGCTGTTCGAACCCGGTATCGGAGTGGTGCTGGAAGGCACCTGGCAAGGTGCGGTCTTCGTCTCCGACACCATGAAGGTCAAGCACGACGAGAACTACCAGCCACCCGCGCCCGGTGGTGAGAAGTCGTGACTATGGTGACACCCGCCGCCGGCTGGGCAGGCGTGCTACTGGGCCTGTCCGGGTCGGTGGCGCTGACCGTGTTCGGCTTTCGAGCACAGCGGCGTCCGGACCGGGACCGCCGTAGCCAGTTGCGGTTCGCGGTGGGCTGCATGCTCGCCGGCGCACTGCTGGCGATGGGCGCGCTGGAGGTGGCGCTGCTCACCGACAACTTCACGGTGTCCTATGTGGCCGAAAACCACTCCCGTGCGACGCCTCTACTGTTCACGATCACCGGCGCATGGTCGGCGCTGGGCGGCAGCATCGTGTTGTGGGCCCTGGTACTCGCCGGCTACACCGCCGTCGTGCTGCGGCAGGTACGCGACACCGGGGACCGGCTCGGCACCGGTGCACTCGGTGTTCTCGGTCTGGTGAGCGTGTTCTTCTTCGGTTTGGTGTCCACAGTGGCCAATCCGTTCCGCATCCTTCCCGACCCACCCGCCGACGGGGCCGGACCCAATCCGATTCTCGCCGACCACCTGATGGTGGCGTTCCACCCGCCCCTGCTGTACCTGGGTTTCGTTGGATTCACCGTGCCGTTCGCCTTTGCGATGTCGGCGCTGCTGCTGCGCAAGGGTGGGGTGGACTGGCTACGTCGCACAAGGCGAGCCAATCTTGTTGCGTGGAGCTTCCTCACCGCCGGGCTCGTGCTCGGCGCGTGGTGGTCGTATGAGGTGCTCGGCTGGGGCGGCTACTGGGCGTGGGACCCGGTGGAGAACGCCGCGCTCATCCCGTGGTTGGTGGCGACCGCGTTCATCCACTCGTCGGTCGTGCAGGTCAAGCGGGGCATGTTGCAGGCGTGGAACTTCGTGCTCGTCATCGCCACGTTCGCGCTGACGATCCTGGGCACGTTCCTGACCCGCTCCGGCGTGGTCGCCTCGGTGCACTCGTTCACCGAGTCCGGAATCGGGCCGGCCTTCCTGGGTTTCCTCGTGCTGGTGCTGGGCGGCGGGTTTACGCTGTTCGCGCTGCGTGGCGAGCGGATCGCGTCGACATCACGTCCGGAGTCGCTGGCCAGCCGTGAAGGCGCGTTCCTGGTGAACAACCTGCTGTTGACCGTGTTCGCGTTCGTCGTGCTGACCGGCACGCTCTACCCGATCCTCGTGGAGGCGTTCACCGGCGACCAGATCTCGGTCGGCAGGCCGTTCTTCGACAGCTTGGCGGTGCCGCTGGCCTTCGCACTGCTGCTGGCGATGGGCGTGGGCCCGTTCACCCCGTACCGGCACGCCTCGCCCGGCGTGCTGTGGACGCGGCTGCGGGTGCCGTTGCTATTGGCCAGTGCCGCCGCCGCGGGTGTGGTGCTCGCAGGGATCGACGCGCCGGGAGTGGTCGCGGTGGTAGCCATCGCCGTGGGTATCGCCACCGCGAGCGCCCGGCAGTTGTGGGTCACCGCACCGGCACCGCGTTGGAAAGGCGTGCCCCGCGTGCTGCGCGGTCAACGCGGCTACTGGGGTGGGCAACTAGCGCACCTCGGCCTCGTCGTCGTCGCCGTGGCCATCGCCGCATCCGGAGCCCTGGCCACGCGAGCCACCGTGACGATCGATCGCGGCGAGACGGCCGAGTTCGCCGGCTACCAGATCACCTTCGAGCGCACCGCCCGCCACCAACTGCCGGACCGGACCAGCACCGAAGCGCACATCATTTTTCGGGAGCAGGGCGATGCGGTCTGGGCCGCCAAGCCGAAGCTGAACAGCTTCGCCAACCAACCGCAGTCGGTGGGCCAGCCCGACGTGTGGGAGGGCCCGACCCGCGACATCTACGTCGCCCTGGCCCAGTTCCGGCCTGAACGGGTGTCGCTGAACCTCTACCGATACCCGCTGATGTCGTGGTTGTGGGTCGGCGGCGTGCTCATGGCCGCGGGCGGTTGCTGGGCGTGGAGCGGGCGGAGACGAAGCGCCCGCTCCCAGGAGGTCCGGGGGCGGGAGTCCGCCGATGCGTAGCCGGCTGCTGCACGGCGGTACGGTACTGGCCGTGCTCGCCCTGCTGGGCCTGGCTGT
This sequence comes from Saccharomonospora sp. CUA-673, assembly GCF_001942305.1. Lineage (GTDB taxonomy): Bacteria > Actinomycetota > Actinomycetes > Mycobacteriales > Pseudonocardiaceae > Prauserella. The sequence continues at coordinate 227,267 of NZ_MKKE01000044.1, forward strand.
GGTGGGCCTTCTCACCGGCGGCTCGGCCGGTGGCGAGAACCGGGCCTACGAGATCGAGCAACGGCTGCGCTGCCCCGTCTGCAAGAGCGTCTCCATCGCGGAATCCCCTTCGGACAGCGCCGGAGCGATGCGCGCGATCGTAGCTGAACAGGTCGCCGCGGGCCGAAGCGACCAGCAAATCATCGACTACTTCCGCGCCCGCTACGGCGACTGGGTCCTGCTCGACCCTCCGGCGTCCGGCACGACGTTGCCGCTGTGGCTGTTGCCCATCGCCGCGCTCGCGGTCGGCGGCATCGCACTGGCGGCGCTGCGGCGACGACGGGTGCCGTCGGAACCGGAGCCCACTGACGTCGAGGAACTCGACCCCGCCCAGCGCGAACGGCTGAACCACGCCGTCCACGGGTCACGCGCCGCGCTCAGCGAAGAGGAAGAGCCGTGAGCCGCGAGCGCGAGTTGCTCCAACAGCAACGCGATCAGGCACTGGCCGACCTCGTCGATCTCGAACGGCAGGTCGCCGAAGGCGAGATTCCCGACGACATCTCCCGAAACCTGCGACGGCGGTACGAGACCACCGCGACCCGTGCGATCGAAGCACTCGACGAGCAGCCGGCGGAGGAGCCCGAACCCGCCCCGTCCCGGCGAGGACGGGCGGCCGCGGGCGCCTCGTGGCCTACCTGGCCGCCGCTGCGACGGTCGTCGCAGCGCTCGTGCTGGTTCCGCAGTACGCGGACGAACGGCCGGAGGGCGGATTCGTCAGCGGCAACGAGGCCGGCAGCGCCCGTACGGCGCCGACGGCTCCTCGGGACTTGGCCGAGGTCACCAACGCCGAGATGGAAGCCGTGATCTCCGCCAACCCGAACGTCCTCGGCATGCGTCTCGCCCTGGCTGACCGCTACATCGCAGAGGCCCGGTACGACAAGGCCACCGAGCACTACGGCATGGCCCTCAAGCAAGCGCCGAACGATCCGACCGTGCGGGCAGGCGCCGCATGGCTGTTGTTCAAGACCGGCGACACCGGCGCCGCCCTACGGTTCCTCGACGAGACACTTGCCGACACGCCGACATCGCCGGATGCGCAGTGGTACAAGGCGAGAATCCTGCTTGACGGCCGCAGCGACCCGCATGGCGCCCTGGACATACTCCGCCGCCTCGCGGCGCGCGGCGACCTCCCACCCGAACGCCGCAACGAGGTCTCGCAACTCATGGCGCGCGCGAAGGAGGCGACCAGACGATGACCACAACGGACAATCTGACCGCTGCGCGAACCAAGCGCTGGCGGACCATCCGCTGGATCGCACTGCTCATCGTTGCCGCCACTGTGGGTCTCGGCGCCGTGTTCGGCAGCCGACTCGGACAGGACCCGACCCTGGTCGACAGCCCGTTGATCGGCAAGCCCGCGTCGACCAGACCGCTGCCCTACCTGGAACGCGAGGGAACGCTGTCACTGGCCGACCTGCAGGGACAGGTGGTGGTCGTCAACTTCTGGGCATCCTGGTGCACCCCCTGCCGCGCGGAACACCCCGCACTCACGGCGGCAGCGGACAACTACCAGGCCAAGGGCGTCACCGTGGTCGGCGTCAACTACCAGGACAAGCGCGGCGCGGCGACCGCGTTCCTCGACGAGCTGGGACGCGGCGACTCCCGCGCCTACCGGTACGTGACCGACCCCGACTCCCGGCTGGCCCTGGACTTCGGTGTCTTCGGAATCCCGGAGACCTTCTTCCTCGACCGCTCCGGAACCATCGTCGCCAAAATCACCGGACCGGTCTCCCACTCCCTGATGTCCGGCACCCTCGATGCGATCCTTGCCGGTCGTCAACCACGCTCGCACACCGAGGGCACAGTCCAGCCCGGCCCTGGCCGGTAATCATGACGACCCTCTGTGCTGCGGGTTCGGGTGATCGGCGGCTAGAGCGTGTCTGACAAATAGTCGGGCGGTGCGCTGAGAGTCTGTGATCGTGTCGCGGTTTCAGATGCTTTCGGATGCTCAGTGGTCGTTGATCGAGGAGATGCTGCCGCGTCCGACGGGGCGGAAGGGGCGGCCGTTCTCGGGCGCACGGTTGATGGTCGAGGGCATCCTCTACCGGTATCGGTGCGGGATCGCGTGGCGGGATCTGCCGGAGGTGTTCGGGCCGTGGCAGACGGTGGACGTGGCATCACCGCATGGCCACGGAGGGCACCTGGGACAAGGTGCTCGCCAAGCTCACCGCCGCCGCTGACGAAGCCGGACTGGTGGACTGGTCGCTGTCGGTGGACTCGACCATCGCCAGAGCTCATCAGCACGCGACGAACACGAAGCGCCTCACAGGGGGCTGGATCAAATTACACGATTCCGGGCGCCGAGCCGCCTGATCACGCGGTCGGCCGCTCCCGCGGCGGGCTGTCGACGAAGATCCACCAGCTGGTCGACGGCAACGGGCTCCCGCTGGTCGCGCTGCTGACAGCAGGGCAGGCCGGGGACTCGCCGATGTTCCTGCCACTGATGGCACACCTGCGCGTCGCTCGCCGCGTCGGTCGGCCCCGCACTCGCCCGGACACGGTCCGGGGCGACAAGGCGTACTCGTCCCACGCGATCCGCGGGCACCTGCGCTCCCGCCGGATCAAGGCCGTGATCCCCGAGCCGTCCGACCAGCAAGGCCACCGCAAGCGGCGCGGCTCACGCGGCGGCCGCCCCGTCGGCCTCGACGCCGCCGACTACAAGGGTCAAAACGTCATCGAGCGTCGCTACTGCCACATCAAGCAATGGCGAGGGCTCGCCACCCGCTACGACAAACTCGCGGTCGTATATCGCGCCGCCGTGATCCTCAACGCCGTCATCGCCTGGACACGGCGGCTGTCCCAGGCGTTCTAAACTCTCGACTTCTTCTGCTCGGCGACAGTAGCGCCGATGAACGCACCCGCGGACGCCAACAGCAGGAGGGCTCCGACGATCATCACGATCTCAACCCGCATCGGCAGTTCCATCGCCACCGACAGACCGCACAGCAGGACCGCGAGACCAGCAATGCAGGCGGCAAGAGCGCCGAACGCTTTCGTGTTCATGCCCGCACTCTACCGACCGCGACAATTGTCAGACATGCCCTAGATCTGCTGGGCGACGGTCAGTGGATCGCAGAAGGCGAGACCGGTGGCTGCGAGCAGCCCTGCCACGAAAGGGCCGGTCGCAAGTAGTGAAACTGTCGTGGTGAGCAGTACGCGCGCCTGCCACCGTTGTCCGAGAGTGGCGGGTTCGGCCAGCCGCTCGGCACGGTCCGCGACGCCGACGCCGGTTGCGCCGAGCGCGCCGACGGGAAGTGTTGCTGCGCCGGACAGGGCGAGCAGGGCTCCGAGCACCGTGTGCCGACCGTGAGCGCGTGCGGCGGCGTCATCGGCGCACATCTCCAGCAAGCGGGCCACCTCGGTGGCACCGAGGGTGAACAGAGCGACCTTGGGCACGGTCGCGGCCAAGCCGCGGGTGGCGGCGAGCAGAAGGTGGTGATGGCCGGCGAGGTGGGCGCGCTCGTGGGCGAGTACGGCTGCCAAGTGCGGCTCGTCCAACGTGTCGAGCGCGCCGCGGGTGACGACAATCGTGTTCGGGCGGCCGGCGACGCAGTAGGCGAGCCGTTGCGGGCTGTCCACGACAACGGCGTCGGAGTCGAGCATGCTCCGTCCGGCCACGCGGGCCATGCGGGCGTGATCGTGGGTGCGCGACCGGGCACCGAGCAGGCAGCGACTGAGGCGCGCGGCCAGCACAGCGGCGCCTGCCAGCACGGCGGCCGTGACGGCGAACAGGGCGACCTGGAGGGCCACGCCAGCGTCGCCGACAGCCACGGTCTCCAGCACGGCCAGGCAGCTGTGGAGGATCTGCCCGGGCCGGTTCCAGACCTGGGCCAGTTCGATGACCAGAAACAGCGCTGCGGCCACCCAGGCGGCGGGCACGCTGACGATCGCGGCCAACCACGCCGCGACGCCGAGTCGGGGGGCCATCCCGGTGCGGGTCCACCGGGTCAGCAGGCGGGGTCCGAGTACGGCCACCACGAGGCTGTAGAGCAGCAGACAGGCAGCAATACTCATGCAGCCTCCCGAAAGAAGGGCGCGCTGGCGGGATTCATGTCGTCTCCTTGCCGGATGCCCACCGCCGCACCACCTTGCGCAACCGGGAGGACTCGTCGTCCCCGATCTGCTCCAGGAACCGGGTTAGCACGAGTCCCGGGTCGCCGCCGGAGTCCATCGCTTCCCGCATCAAGTCGGCGCTGTATTCCTCGCGGCTCAGCGCCGGCCAGTACAGGTACGCCTTGCCCTGCCGTTTGCGCTTCAGCCAACCCTTGTGGTGCAGGTTGACCATTGTGGACATGACAGTGGTGTAGGCGATCTCCCTGGTGGTCTTGAGTGACTCGAAGACCTCGCGCACCGTGACGGTGTCGTCACCGTCCCAGACCCGGTCCATCACGACCGTTTCGAGTTCACCGAACCCGCGCATGCGCCCTCCCGTATCGCCTCCGGCCACATCCAGCGTACGTGGGATCGCGTACGCCCCGTTCCCTCAGGTCGCCGCCGCAGGCGGTGCAACACAAACCTTACATCTCCAGCTTACGATCTACGTACGCACGTAGTAGATTCTATACAGGCGTGCTGCCGTTCCGAGGCCGGTGAGGGCACAAACAGGAGGCGCTGATGGACATGTGGACGCGGGCCAGTGACGCCGATCGCGAGCGCGTGGCGGCCCACCTGCAACACCAGGTGGCCGAGGGCCGGCTCACGCTCGACGAGTTCTCCGAACGGGTTGCAGCCGCCGACCGCGCCCGGACAGTTGGGGAACTCGCCGACCTGACCCGGGATCTCTCCAGCCCGGCCCTGCCGTCCGCGGCACGGAAACATTCCACCCTGTCCGCGCCGCTGCTCGCGGTCGCGACGATCGGCCTGCTGGCGCTGGTGCTGCTCGTCGGAGGCATGTCCGCCGCCCATGCGATGGGGCCGATGACGGACTGCATGGGCCGGTGAAAGTTGCGGGTCATCAGATCGGCAGGATGCACCCGGCGATCGGACCGCGGAGCCAGGCGGCCACGCAGTTCCTCGTGGTGCTCGACGACCGGATCGACGGCACAGGCGTCACGCCGAACCCGGTGCTGGCGATCTTGACGAAGAAGGGCGTTCACGCATTCCACATCGGATTTCCACGTCGAACAGCGTTCGGCGTGGAAATCAGGCCACACGGCGTATTTGACGGGTGCTATGGCGACGTTTCACTGGCCGATCAACGCGCGAACGTACAACCCGGAGCGCCCGTTCCTCGGCATTGCACGGCTAACAGTTCTGGAGGGCAGCGGGTCCGGGGCCTCACCTGGTATCTACGTAGTAAGTCAGTAGGATGGATTTGATCGACGTCGCCATCAGTTAGCAGCGGGAGCCCAATGTCGAAGGCCAGAAACCCCGGGCCGGTCAGGTCCAGGTGGGGCTGCTGAAGGGGTGTGTGACATCTGAGTTCGCTTGCCGAGAGGTGGGCGTGGAAGGATGCCACTGTGCCCAAGCCGTATCCCCGTGAGTTCCGTGAGGACGTCGTCCGGGTCGCGCGTAACCGCGAGTCTGGTGTGACTTTGGCGCAGGTCGCCGCGGACTTCGGTGTTCACGAGATGACGTTGCAGAAGTGGTTGCGTCAGGCTGATGTCGAGGACGGCGCCAAGCCGGGTGTGTCCTCGGATGCGGCGGCTGAGTTGCGGGAGCTCAAACGGCGTAACCGGTTGTTGGAGCAGGAGAACGAGGTGTTGCGTCGGGCTGCGGCGTACTTGTCGCAGGGCAACCTGCCGGGAAAAGGCTCTACCCGCTCGTAAGGGAGTTGGCCGCCCCCGATGCCCCGATTCGGGTGCCGGTGGCGGTGGCGTGCCGGGTGCTCAAGCTCCACCGCCAGCACTA
>NZ_MKKE01000045.1 GCF_001942305.1 Saccharomonospora sp. CUA-673
CCGGCGTCGCTCACTCATCGTCGTCGAGTCCTCCTGCGCCCATCATCGGGCATCGGACTCTCACAACAACCGGACCACCACCCGGGGATCAGGTCAGCCCGGCATCACCGTCGTCGGACCGAAGCGGTAACGGTGATTCGCACGGTCGCGCAACGTGAAACCCGTCATCCGCACCGGAACCCGCGACACGTTCCGGAACTTCACCCATTCCGCGTTCAACGCCGCATTGTGGCCCCGGTCCGGACCCGGCGGGTCGTAATTGACCCGGACGATCTGGATCCGTGACGCCGCATCCGCCGGCGGCGCCGTCACCAACCCCAACGCCAGCACCGACACGGCCAACAACACCACAGCGATCGAACCTCGCATGGCGAACCCTTCTGCTCGAACCAACAACAAGGAACCAACAACAACCCCGACCGGACAAAACAGACACAACCCCGACGTCGGCGACGAGACAACAGTGCAGACGTCGACCGGCGAAGGCAGAAACGAACCCGCGCCGGCGCGCAGAAAGAAGTACCCCGAATCAGCGAAACCACACGGTGTCAGCAACAAGTAGTGTCAACAAGCAATGTCGGAAACAAACATGTCGGAAACAAACACGGTGAACAGCAGAGCGGAAAAACAGCACACTTCTCGGATGTGTCCGTGGCGACAGCCGTGGTGTCGACCGGACCCCGCCGGTCGTTACAGCCGCACGCGTTCCCGGCCGCCCGAACACATCGCGTGACGAGGTCGTCTCCCACTGCTAGCGTGCAGCGGCGAGCCGGGCACCACATCGAATGGGGGATGGATGAGTCTGGACACGGCTGCCGACACCGCCGTCGCCGAGCTGACCAAACTCGCCGTATTGCAAGCGTGGGGGCTCGGCGGCAAAGCCGGCGCGCGCCTCAAGCAGCTGCTGACCCGCAAGAAGATCGACGACCAGGTCGACACCGACGAACTCGAACGACAGCTGCGCGCCGCCGTGGCCGCCGATCCCGAATGGTCCGCCGAGATCAGCGCCGTCCTCGCCGAGCTCGGCAGCGACCGGCCGGCACCGCGCTGCGAGCGGCTGCCCCGGCCCCTGCGCGACCGCCACGACGCGCTCGGCGCCATCGGCGACAGCGGCGTGTGGGTCGTCAGCGGCCGCCCCGGCATCGGGCGACGCACTCTCACCCTCGGCCTGGCCGAGCGGCGCGCCGAACAGTTCCACGGCGGCAGCCTCGCCGTCGACCTGGACGAGCACCGCGGCGAGGACGGTGAACTCGTCGTCCGCGACGCCCAACGCCACATCCTCCGGCAATGCGGCATCCCCGCCGCCGACCAGGCCACGACCGCCGCGGACGTCGACACGCAGTACCGCACCGAACTGGCCCACCGGCGCATGCTGCTCATCGTGCACAACGTCGCCGGCGCCGCCGAACTGGCGCCGTTCGAACCGGCCACCCGCAGCGCCCTGCTCATCGCCACCACGACCACGCCCACCGACGACCTCGTCGTCCGCTACGGCCACCGCAACGTCATCCACCTCGACGGGCTCGACGAGGACGGCGCGCGAGAGCTGCTCGCCGACGTGTGCGATCCGGCGCTCCTCGCCGCCGAACCCGAGGCGGCGGACGAACTCGTCGAACTCTGCGACCGGCGGCCCGACGCCCTCGGCTATGCCGGCGCGCGCCTCCGCCGCTCTCGCGGCACGGCCACGCCCGTCGCCGCGCTCGTGCGCCGACTACGCGACCGGGGCGTCACCGACGCGTTGCAGATGGCCTCCGACGCGGTCGACGAGTACCTCGGCGGTCTGTCCGAACGCGACGCCGCCGACGTCCGGCTGCTCGCCACGCACCCCGGCCGCGACCTCGACGCCGACACGGCGAGCGCACTGCTCGGCCACGACGCCACCGACATCCTCGCCGACCTCGGCGACGCGGGCCTGCTCACCACCATCGACAACGGCGACAACGGCGACGGCAACGGTAGCGACAGCGCCGGCCGCGATCCGCGCGTTCGCCTCCACCACGACGTCCGCGACCTCGTACTGCACCGCGAGGGCGACGATGCCGCGGTGGACGAGGCGTTCGCCCGGACCCTGCGGTATTTCCGCGACTGCGCCGTGCACGCCGACCTCGACACCGACGTCGACCCCAAGGCAGGCCGGCTCCGCGTCTACCCCGAGGGCTGGGGCGAGCGGCCGCGGGGCGGCGAACCGTTGCTGCCCTACCTCGACCGGCGCCGGCACATCCTGCTCGAACTCGCCCGGCAGGGACGTGACCGCGGGTACGCGACCGAGGTGTGCCAGCTCGGCGGAGCCCTCGAGGTGCTGGCGACGACACGCGGGATGTACGAGTGGTACATCCAGCTCGGCGAAGCGTGCTGCCCGCCGCCGAACAGCTCGGCGACCCGGCGATGCTCGCCCGCGCGCACGCGATGCAGGGCCGCAGCTACTACCTCGCGGGCCTGACCGACCGGGCGAAACCCCACCTCGACGAGGCCGACCGCCAGTTCGCGGCGATCCCCGACCGGTGGCGGCTCCGGTCGTCGCTGTTCGAGTTCTGGGGCCGATACCACCAGATCCGGGGCCGGCTCGACCTTGCCGCCGGACAGCTGCACCAGGCGGTCCGCATCGACCGCGAGCACGGCGACCACCGGGCGCTGCTCATCCACGCGCGCATGCTCGCGGCCGTGCTGTCCGAGGCGGGTCGGCCGGCCGAGGCGTGGCCGCTGCTCGACGAGGCCGCCGCGGTCCCGCGCGCCGACGCCCGCAACCTCGCCCGCGTCCACATGGTGCGCGGCTGGACCGCGCTGCGTGCCGGCTACCCGGCCGACGCGACGTACTGGGCCGGCGTCGCCCACGCGGCACTCGGTGATCCCGGCACCACCGCCTACGGACGCGAACTGTCCGAACTCCGCGCGGAGATCGCCACCGTCACCGGCCCCGCCGACCACGCCGCGGGCCTGTGGGCGGGGCTGGCACACGAGGCTATGACGAACAATCACCCGAAGGCGGCGTGGTACATCCAGCGCTCCGAACAGTGTCGACGCTGACCACGACCCGCCGATCGCCGACGAACAGCAGCTCCCGCTCGCGCAGCTCGCCGCGGGTGGTGCGCACGACGTGCACCAAGGACGCCGCCAGCAGTGGATCGACCGGCTCGTCCAGTGTCAGCACCACCGGCGCGTGACCCCGCGCGTACACCGTGCACGAACGCGCACCGGTCACCGCCGCGACGAGCCGAGCGCTCGGCCACGTCGCCAACGCCCGCGCCGCACGGTCGGCCGGATCGGGGCCATCCGGCAGATACAGGATCGTCGCCGCATCCACTTCGGACATCCGGGCCCGTTCGGGATCGGCTGTGCGGTGCCAGTGATCCAACCCCGCCGAACCCGCCGACGAGTCGCCCGGGGACGGGAATCGTGACACCGCAACCCCGTCCCCGGTCACGACAGCGCCGACGCGCAGTGCCGCGGGATGTGATGGTTCGGGATCCGGACAGGGAACCGGATCCGCCTCGACCGGATCGTCCGGTTCGGACAGTCCCAGCACGGAGTACAGCAACGACCGGATCCGCGGCATCGAGGAGCCCGGCCCGTCGACGGTCCTGTCGACAAGTCCACGGAACCGGCCGGGATCGTAGGCCGCGCGGGCGTCGTCGACCTGGGGACGCAACGGCGCGGCCGGATCGAGACGCGGCGCCGTCGCCGCCAGCTCCGCGGCCGCCGACCCCGCGGCCACCGTGCTCGTTCCCCCGGCGGCCAGCAGCATCGGGGTGTCCGCCGCGGCCGCGTACACGCTGAGACTGCCCAGGTCCGACACCACCACGTCGGCGGCGGCGAGCGCGGCCCGCCACCCCTCGTGCTCGGACACGAGCCACAGCCCACCCCGGCGCGCCGCGTCAACCACGCCCGCAACTGCCACGGCCCGTGCGCCCACACCCCCGTGTGCAGCGACATCACCAGGCGATACTCGTCGACGGGCAACTCGGCCAGCAGACGTTCGGGCAGGCTCGGATCGGTGCCGAACAACGACTCCGGTCCCCACGTCGACGCGACGAACACCAGCGTCCGGTCACCGGCCTCGACCGCCCGGCGATACCGGCCGATGCGGTGAGTGCTGGCGAGGATCCGGTCGAGGCAGGGATCGCCCACCACGTGACCACGGTCGGCGACGGATCCGCACCGCCGGCGCAGCTCGTCGCGCTCTGCCGGATGTGGCAACGCGACCGCCGCCGGCACCGGGGCGTCCGGGCGCAGGAACCGGCGGCGCAGCAGCCGCCGCGGATCCATGCCCGCGACCGTGTCGGTGCCGGGGTAGTACTTCTGATGGCCGAGTCCGTGCGGCAGCAGCACCACCGGAGCGCGGAGCCGGTGCAGGTCGTCGTTCTCGCTCGCGGCCACGGCGAGGGCGAACCGGCGGCGGGTGGCCACCCGCCACGGGATCACCGGTAGCCCCCACGATTCCAGCAGCGCCGGCAGTCCCGCGCCGAACACGGCCGCCCGCCGGTCGTCGTAGGTGAACACCGTCTGCACCCGGTGATCCGAGGCGAGGAGTGGCAGCACGTCGAGCAGGCGCATCAGACACGTGCCGGTGCGGACGACGACCAGCACCGTGCGGTCGGCGTCGTTGGTGCGCCACCGCCTCAGTTGCGGTGCGACGGCGAGCCGACCGACTTCGGAACGGGGGGGGGGTTGCGTTCCGGGCGGCATCCGGGTTCGGGACGGCATCGACGCGGGTCAGCGCCCCGCAGCCAGATCCGCGGCCAGATCCGCGACCGCGGTCACGAGTGCGTCCACCTCGGATTCCGTGGTGTAGGGCGCGATCCCGGCGCGCACCGCACCCGTGTCGCCGAGTCCGAGCCGGCGGGAGCATTCGAGCGCGTAGAACGTGCCGGCCGGTGCGTTGATCCCCCGCTCGGCCAGCGCCGCGTAGACCTCGGCGGGGGAGCGGCCGTCCACGGTGAACAGCACGGTCGGCGTGCGATGACGCTGCCGTGCGCCGTACAGCGTGACGCCCGGAGTCGCGGCGAGACCGTCCTCGAGGCGTTCGGCGAGGGCGTCCTCGCGTGCGGCCAGCGCGGTCAGCGACGCCTCCAGCCGGGGCCGCCGATCCGCCTCCGTGCCCGAGGCGTCACCCGCGAGGTCGGCGAGGAAGTCGACGGCCGCGGTCGTGCCCGCGAGCAGCTCGTAGGGCAGCGTGCCCAGTTCGAACCGCTCGGGAACGACGTTCGTGGAGGGCGCGAGCTTGTCCGGGGTCAACGTTTCCCACAGCGCCGGGTCGGCCGCCACGAGGCCGAGGTGCGGACCGAAGAACTTGTACGGCGAGCAGGCGTAGAAGTCGGCGCCCAGTGCCGAGGCGTCGACCGCGGCGTGCGGCGTGAGATGCACGCCGTCGACATAGGACAGTGCGCCCGCCTCGCGGGCGGCCGCCGTGATCGCCGGAACGTCGGGCCGCGTGCCGAGCAGGTTCGACGCCGCAGTCACGGCCACCACCCGGGTGCGTTCGGACAGCAGGTCCGTCACCGCCGCGACGTCCAGCTCACCGGTCGTCGCGTCGAACTCCGCCCACCGCACGCGCGCGCCCCGCGCCTCGGCCGCCTGCACCCACGGCCGGATGTTGGCGTCGTGGTCCAGCGAGGTCACCACGACCTCGTCGCCGGGACCCCAGTCCTTGGCGAGCGTGCGGGAGATGTCGTAGGTCAGCTGCGTCATGCTGCGACCGAACACGATGCCGTCGGCGGCGCCGCCCACGAGATCCGCCGCCGCCCGCCGCGCTGCACCGACGATCCACTCGGCGCGCCGTTCGGCCGCGGTGTGCACGCCGCGGTTGGCCACGGCACTGCGCAGCGTGTCGGCGACCGCCGCGGCGACCCGCTCGGGGACCTGCGCACCACCCGGACCGTCGAAATGCGCCGCCCCCTCGGCGAGCGCGGGGAACTGCGAGCGGAGCTGGGAGACGTCGAATGCGGCCATGCCCCCGAGTATGGATCAAACCGCGAACACGAGACCGCCCCCGCGGCGACCTTTCCGAAGTCGCGCGGGGGCGGCGGGTGAGATGCCTACGAGGGCCTCGTTCTCGTCAGTGCGCGGTCGCCTTCTCGCGCCGGCACCGGTGAGCGCGCGGACCTCCATCTCCTTGTGCTTGTCCTCGAGGTGTTCCTTCGACGTCAGCGAACCGATGATGCCGAGCAGGAACGACAGCGGGATCGACACGATGCCCGGGTTGGACAACGGGAAGAGCGCGAAGTCCGCACCCGGGATCATGGCGTCCTCGCTGCCCGACACGGCCGGCGAGAAGATGATCAGGATGACGGTGGCGGACAGACCACCGTAGATCGACCACAACGCGCCGCGGGTGTTGAACCGCTTCCAGAACAGCGAGTACAGGATCGTCGGCAGGTTCGCCGACGCCGCGACCGCGAACGCGAGCGCCACGAGGAACGCCACGTTCTGATCCTTGGCGAGGATGCCGCCGACGATCGCGACCGCACCGATCACGCACGCGGTGATCCGGGCGACCTTCACCTCGGCGTTCTTGCCGTCGACCTTGCCCCTCTTGATCACGTTGGCGTAGACGTCGTGCGCGAACGACGCCGACGCGTGATCGTCAGGCCCGCCACGACCGCGAGGATCGTCGCGAACGCCACGGCCGCGATGAACCCGAGCAGTAGTGGTCCACCGAGTGTCTGGGCCAGCAGCGGAGCCGCCGCGTTCTGCCCGCCCGGTGCCGACAGGATGGCGTCCTTGCCGACGATCGCCGCCGCGCCGTACCCGAGGATCAGGGTGAACAGGTAGAACAGGCCGATCAGGGCGATGGCCCACACCACGGAGCGACGCGCTTCCTTCGACGTCGGCACCGTGTAGAAGCGCATCAGCACGTGCGGCAGACCCGCCGTACCGAGCACCAGCGCGATACCGAGCGACAGGAAGTCCAGCTGCGAGATGCTCGAGCCGCCGTACTGCTCACCCGGGTTCAGCAGTGCGTCGTTGCCGCCCGCCGATTCCGAGGCCGAGCCGAGGAGCTCGGAGAGGTTGAGTCCGTACTTGCCCAGCACCCACGCCGACATCACGGCGGTACCGGCGATCAGCAGGCCCGCCTTGATGATCTGCACCCAGGTGGTGCCCTTCATGCCGCCCACGAGGACGTACACGATCATCACGGCACCGACGATGGCGATGACGATGCCCTGGCCGACGTCGCCCTCGATACCGAGCAGCAGCGACACCAGGCCGCCGGCACCCGCCATCTGCGCGAGCAGGTAGAAGAACGACACGGCCAGCGTCGAGGTGGCGGCGGCCGCCCGCACCGGACGCTGCCGCATCCGGAACGCGAGGACGTCGCCCATCGTGAACTTGCCCGTGTTGCGCAGCAGCTCGGCCACCAGCAGCAGCGCCACCAGCCAGGCGACGAGGAACCCGATCGAGTACAGGAACCCGTCGTAGCCGTAGACGGCGATGGCACCGGCGATACCGAGGAACGACGCGGCCGACAGGTAGTCACCCGCGATGGCCGTGCCGTTCTGCGGTCCGGAGAACGACCGGCCCGCGGCGTAGTAGTCGGCCGCGGTCTTCGTGTTCCGCGAGGCGCGGAAGACGACGATCATCGTGACGATGACGAACGCCGTGAAGACGGCCATGTTGAGCAGCGGGTTGCCGCCCTCGATACTTCCCTGGGCAAGCGTCATCGCTTCTCACCACCTTCGACCTCGTCCCGGATGCGCTCGGCGATCGGGTCCAGCTTCCGGTTCGCGTACCGCACGTAGACGCCGGTGATCACGAACGTCGAGACGAACTGCAGGAGCCCCAGGACCAGGCCCAGGTTGATGTTGCCGACGACCTTGATCGACATGAAGTCGTGGGCGTAGTCGGCCAGCAGGACGTACGTCAGATACCAGGTGAGGAACAACGCGGTCATCGGGAAGACGAAGTTCCGGAGCCGCTTGCGCAGCCGTTGGAACTCCTCACTGCCGTGGACCGCGGCCCACGTTTCCGCCTCAGGGGGCTGAGGCTCGGTGGAATTCACGGTGACCTCCTTGTCACGGTGCACGCCTCTCGAAAAAGGCACGGGGAGTCTGTGCTGCGCGTCACCGTAAGGCTGCGCACCGGGTCGGAGAACTGGTCAGCGGCCCAAGCGGCGGGTGATGCGACGAACGGCCGACGAACGGCGCGCGGGCCACGACGAGTGGCCCAGGTCACGCGCTGTCGTCTTCGGTGGCTCCGTGGTGTGCCGCGGCAGGAACGGCGACTGCCGGTGCTCGGGCAGGTGCAGGCGCAGCATCGCGGCCGCCGCCCACGGCGCGGGCCGGCCCGCGTACGACACGGCGACCATCGTCAGGAATGCCACGGGCACCGACCACGGCGCGGGCTGGGCGACGAGGATCGCGACCCAGCCGTGGAGCGCGGGGCCGGCGATGCTGACGAGGAACGAGCCGACGCTGGCCAGCAGTCCCGCGGCCACACCGGCGAGCGCGCCGGCCGCGGTCAGTCCTCGCCACCAGATGCCCAGCACGAGTAGTGGGCAGAACGTGGACGCGGCGACGGTGAACCCCCACGTGACGAGCGTGCCCGCGTCGATCCCCGCGGCCGGCAGCGCCAGCAGCACGACCACCCCCGCAGCGCCGAGTACCGCCAGGCGCAGTTGTCGCAGTCCGCCCGGGACGAGGTCGTGCGAGATCGCGCCGGCCACGACCAGCAGCAGACCCAGTGAGGTCGCCAGGAACGCGGCGAAGGCGCCCGCGGTGAGCAGTCCCGTGAACACGGTTCCGGTACTGCCGGCATCGACCTGGGCGGGCAGGGCGACGACGGCGCTGTCGGTGGCGCCGGTGAGATACAGATGGGGCACGAGCACTCTGCCGAGCACGCCGTAGATACCGGGGAACAGGTAGAAGATGCTCAGCAACGCCACCGTCAACGCGGCGGTGCGGCGCGCGGCCCGGCCGTCCGGGCTCGTGTGGAACCGCATGATCACGTGCGGCAGGCCCATCGTCCCCAGCATCGTCGCGATCAACACGGCCCACGTGCCGAGCAGTGGGAACCCGGCGTCGTGGAAGTCGAGCAGCGGGCGTTGCCACCCGTCGGCGCCGGGCACCGCCTCACCCTGCACCTGTGGCACCCGGGTGCCGTCGGCGAACGTGACCGTCGTGCCGGGCGGCACCTCCCACGCGCCGGGTTCCAGCTCCCGCACGTCCGCACCGCCCGGGCCGCCCCGGTCCTCGACGACCTCGGTGCCGGGCGGCACGTCGAGCGTCGCGCCGACGCGGAACGTCACGGTCGTGTCCTCGCGGAAGTGCGTGAACTCGGCCGGCTGGACCGCCTCGCCGCGGATCTCCGGGCCCGCCTGGATGAGCAGCCACATCGCCGGCACGATGAACAGCACCAGCTTCAGCACGAACTGGAACGCCTGCACGTACGTCGCCGCCCGCATGCCGCCGAGCGCCAGCGTGGCGCTCACGACGGCGCCGGCCAGCACCACACCGACCCAGTACGGCGTCTCGGTGACGACGCTGAGCACGAGACCGGCCGTGCGGAACTGGGGGACCAGGTACAGCACGCCGATGACGAGGACGACGACCGCGGCGAGCTTGCGCAGCGCGGCCGAACCCAGCCGCGCCTCGGCGAAGTCGGGCACGGTCAGCGCGCCCGAACGGCGCATCGGCGCCGCCACGAGTGCGAGCATCGCGATGTAGCCGGCGGTGAACCCGACCGGGTACCACAGCGAGCCGACGCCGTCCTTGACCACGAGCCCCGCGACGCCGAGGAACGAGGCGGCCGACAGGTACTCGCCGGACACGGCCGCGGAGTTGAGCAGCGGCGACACCCGGCGCGAGGCGACGAGGAAGTCGGAGGTCGTGCGCATCGCCGCGACCCCGCGCAGGCCGATCAGCATCGTCACCAGCACGACCGGCGCGATCGCGAACGCGACGATCACGGGCGGCCCCCGCCTGCGGCCGGATCGCCCGAGGAGGTGCCGGTGTCGGGGGAGCCGTCGGCGCCGCCGACACCGTCGGAACCATCGGTTCCGGCATGCGGTGCGGTGTCGGCGTAGAGCTGGTCCTCGATGCGCTCGGCGCGGCGCAGGTGCCAGAACGCGAGCGCGACCATCGCCGGGAACGGGATGAGCACGATCGCCAACCACGACACCGGAACGCCTGCCATCCGTACCTCGTCGAGCACGGGCAGCAGAGCGAGCGCCAGCGGAAGTCCGAGGATGAGCACGCCCAACGCCGCGAGTGCGGTCACGGCCCGGCGCCGCCCGCCCCGGTAGAGCGCGATCGCGCGCGGCACCTCGGCCGGATCGAGCGTCGCGGGCCGCCACGGCGCACGGTAGCGCTTACGTGCGTGCGCGAGCCGTGTCTGCGGGCTGGTGACGGCGACCCGGCGACCCGTCATGTCGGCCGCTCGAGCTCACCCTGCTGGGCGGCCTCCAGCAGGCGTTGCCGAAGCTGCCGGGCGTGCCGCCTGCTCACCGGCACGTCGCCGACGTCGGTGTGGGCCAGCAGCCCGCCGACCGAGTCGCTGCGCAGCTCGCGGACCGCGGCGAGTGCGACGAGGAACCCGCGGTGGGTGCGCAGGAAGCCGGCGCCCTCCCAGTACTCCTCGAGTCGCGAGATTGGCATCCGCACCAGGTGCACCCCGGACGGCGTGTGCAGCCGGACGTAGTCGCCGTGCGCCTCGACGAACCGCACCTCGCCGCGCTGCACGTAGCGGGTGCGTCCGCCCACCTCGACCGGTAGCGCCGCCATCGAGTTGGACACCCGGGCGTCCGGGATCCGCGGTTCGGCGGGCCGGGCCGGCTGTCCCGGATGGCCGGTGCCGGCGGGACCGCCGGGAGCCCCGGACGCGGTCGCGTGCACGGCGGAGTCCTCGGAGGCGGCCGCACGGGCAACCCGGGTCAGCGTCTCGGCGAGCCGTTCGGCCCGCACCGGCTTGAGCAGGTAGTCCACCGCGCCGATCCCGAACGCGGCGACGGCGTGCTGGTCGTAGGCCGTCACGTACACGATCACCGGCGGCGCGGCGAGTTTGCGCAACAGGTCGCCCAGTTCGAGCCCGTCGAGGCCCGGCATCGCGATGTCGAGGAATACCGCGTCGTACTCGCCCTCGCGGATCGACTTCAGCGCCGCGAGCGGATTACCCGCCGCCGTCACCGACGCCACCTCGGGCGCCTCGCGCAGCAGGCTGCACAGGTCGTCGAGCGCCGCGGGCACGTCGTCGACCGCCAGCACCCGCAGCCCCGTCGCCGCGGTGGCGAGGGGGTGTGGATTCTCCTGCACCGTCATGGCACGACCCCCGGTTGGAATCGCGGAACGCGCGCCACCACCCGGGTGCCCGCGTCCTCTGCCGTCTCGATCACGAGCCCGAACCACGGCCCGTACACGTTGCGCAACCTCCGGTCCACATTGGCCAGTCCCATTCCGCCTGCCTCCGCGTCGCCGGCCAGGAGCCGTTGGGCGACGGCGGGATCCATGCCCGCGCCGTCGTCCTCGACGCTGATGACGCAGTCCGACCCCTCCGCCTCGCCGAGCACCTGCACGGTGCCGCCCTCGGTGCGGTGCTCGATGCCGTGCCGCACCGCGTTCTCCACGAGCGGCTGCAGCACCAGATAGGGGATCGCCACGGCCAGCACCTCCGGCGCCACCCGCACCTGCACCTTCAACCGGTCGCCGAGCACCGCGCGCTGCAACGCCAGGTACGTCTCGATCGCGTGGAACTCGTCGGCCACCGTCGTGTACTCGCCGTGGCTGGCGAGGCTGTAGCGGATGTAGTCGGCGAAATCGAGCAGCAGCTCCCGCGAACGTGCCGGGTCCGGTCGGACGAGCCCGGCGACGACGGTGAGCGCGTTGTAGACGAAGTGGGGCGAGATCTCGGCGCGCAGCGCGCGCAGCTCCGCCTCGGCCGCCTCCGCCGCCGACGCCTCCAACCTCCCCCGTTCGAGTGCCCCCACGAGCAGGGCCGTGACCTCACGCAGCGCCGAGAGTCGGGTCGTGCCCGCCACCACCAGCACCCCGGCCAGCTCGTCGTGCACGATGAGTGGTTCGGCCACGACCTCCGCGCGGCGCCGGCGGCTCTCGGTGTGGAGCACGTCGTCGACCAGCGCGGTCGTGTCGACGTCGCGCGGGAGAGTGCCCGCGAGGGTGAGCCTGCCGGACAGATCGGCCAGCGCCACGCCCTCCGAGGCGAGCAGCCGCCGGATCGCCCTGGCGGCCGAGCGCACCCGCGGCCCGGTGAGCCCGTCGGCGAGGTCGTCCGCGACGTGCCGGGCGACCTCGAGGATCGCCGCCGGGTCGCGCAGGCGCCGCGACCAGACGATTCCCCGGTGGGAACCCTCCTGCGCGGGGACGGACATGCGTACTCCCGGATGCACCCGACAACATCGTCCGCCGGTGGGGGCGGCCGGGCCGCTCGGCGGCCGCGTTCACACCGACGGTGTGAATCTAGTCGCCCGGGCCGGGCAGCGGGAAGGGCACGTGCCCCGCGAGTCCCGTGCCGGAAGGCGGCTGCGGTCGCTCGGGGCCGGGCTGCGTTTCGCACGGGGGTCGGTCGGATCGGGCGGAACCGCGCGCACGTGCGAGAACCCGTCGAAGTCGAAGGCCCGGGGGACTGTCCGCGGCGGCCCGGTTGATCCATAATAGGAGGCGGGTGATGCCGTATGGGTCTTCGGGACGACGAACGGCGAGCTCTCGCCGACATCGAACGCCGGCTGGGCGAGGAGGATCCGCAACTTGCCCAGCGCCTGGCCACACTGCGCCCCGGTACGTCGCGCCTGATCTGGACGGCGCTGGCATTCCTCGGCCTGTTCATCGGCGGAGGCGTGCTCGTCGCTGTCGGCGCCGGTGCCGACGCTCCGGTCGTCATGGTCCTCGGCGTGATCGTGGCCGCGGGAATTCCGACCTTCCTCATCTGGCGCCGCTGGCTCCGCAAACTCGGCGGCCCCAGCGAGCCGGAACCCGACCCCGATCCCGGCACCGGGAACGGCACGGGAAACGGCCCCGGAAACGGCACGGGGCGCGAATCGGACGGACGCTGACGCGCTGGGCGCGGCGGTGTCGGCGCGCCGTGCTCACGGCCGGTGAGGGGCGGCCCGGCCTTCGCGGGTCCGCTCGCATAGACTCGGGCTCCGGTTCCCCACGTTCACCTGCGGTGGACACCGGCGAACCCCCGAACCACGCGTACGCCCGCGCGCTCTGCTCGCCCCGGCGGGTTCCGGCGCGCACCGGTGCGTACGCGACACGAGTACACAGTCCGTAACACCTGTCCGCCTAGGAGAAAACGTTGAAGAGCACCGTCGAGCAGCTGAGCCCGACGCGCGTGAAGATCAATGTCGAGGTGCCGTTCGACGAGCTCAAACCGAACTTCGACCGCGCCTACCAGAAGATCGCTCAGCAGGTCCGGATCCCCGGCTTCCGTCCGGGCAAGGCCCCCGCGCCCGTCCTTGAGAGCCGGATCGGCCGCGCTCCGGTGCTCGACGAGGTCGTCAACGAGGCCATCCCCGCCAAGTACATGGAGGCCGTGCAGAGCGGCGACGTCCGCACCCTCGGCCAGCCCGACTTCGAGATCACCAAGCTCGAGGACAAGGACGTGCTGGAGTTCACGGCCGAGGTCGACGTCCGCCCCGAGATCACGATCCCGGAGCTGGACGACCTCGCGGTGAGCGTGGCCGACATCGAGCTCACCGACGAGGAGGTGCAGGGCGAGCTCGACAACCTGCGCGCCCGCTTCGGCACCCTCACCGGCGTCGAGCGTCCCGCCCAGAACGGCGACTTCACCTCCATCGACCTGTCCGCGACGGTCGACGGCGAGGAGGTCCCCGGTGCGTCCACGGAGGGGCTGTCCTACGAGATCGGCTCCGGTCAGCTGATCGACGGCATCGACGAGGCCCTCATCGGCCTGTCCGAGGGTGAGACGGCGACCTTCACCACGCAGCTCGTCGCCGGCGAGTACGCGGGCAAGGACGCCGAGGTCACGGTCACGCTCGGCAGCGTCAAGGAGCGCGAGCTGCCCGAGGCCGACGACGAGTTCGCCCAGATGGCCAGCGAGTTCGACACGATCGACGAGCTCACTTCCAGCCTGCGCGAGCGGCTCACCGGCTCCAAGCGCATGCAGCAGGGCGTCGAGGCGCGCGACAAGGTCCTCGAGCAGCTGCTCGAGCGCATCGACGTGCCGGTGCCGGAGAAGGTCCTGCAGGGCGAGATCGACAACGCCAAGCACGACGCGATCCACCCGTACGACCACGACGAAGAGGCCTACAAGAAGGCGCTCGAGGCCGAGGGTCGCGACCCGCAGGAGTGGGAGGACGAGGTCCGCACCGAGGCCGAGAAGTCGGTTCGCACCCAGCTGCTGCTCGACACCATCGCCGACGAGCGTGAGGTGCAGGTCGGCGACCAGGAGCTCACCGAGCGGATCATCTACCAGGCCCAGCGCTTCGGTGTCAGCCCGGACGAGTACATCCAGCGGGCCCAGCAGTCCGGCCAGCTCGGCGCCATCTTCGCCGACGTGCGCCGCGGCAAGGCGCTCGCGACGATCGTGCGCGGTGCCACCGTCACCGACGAGTCCGGCGAGGCGCTCGACCTGACCGAGCTGTTCGGACCGGACGAGGACCAGGCCGAGACCGCCGAGACCGACACGGTCGAGGCGGCTGACGAGGCCGCAGAGGCCGCAGAGGCCGCCGGGGCCGCCGAGGCCGAGGAGACCACCGAGGCGGAGTCTGGGTCGTCCTCGGACAAGTGATTTCTCATGCTCTGAGCGAACTCGGGCGGCGTCAGGCATTCTGCGCCGCCCGAGTTCGTTAGGGTCGGATACAAGATCTGAGACTTCGAAAAAAGGCAGGCAGACGTGACGCAGCACATGCCCGAGGGGCGCACCAGCACCGCGGGACTGAACCTGACCGACTCCGTGTACGAGCGGCTGCTCCAGGAACGCATCGTGGTGCTGGGTTCCGAGGTCAACGACGAGGTCGCCAACCGCATCACCGCGCAGTTGCTGTTGCTGTCGGCGGAGGACTCGCAGTCCGACATCCGCTTCTACATCAACTCGCCGGGCGGCTCGGTCACGGCCGGTTTCGCCATCTACGACACGATGCAGCTCATCGAGCCGGACGTGGCGACGTACGCGATGGGAATGGCGGCCTCCATGGGCCAGTTCCTCCTGTCGTCGGGCACGCCGGGCAAGCGCTACGCGCTCGAGCACGCGCGCATCCTGATGCACCAGCCGTCGGCGGGCGTCGGCGGTACCGCGTCGGACATCGCCATCCAGGCCGAGGTCTTCGGCAAGTGGAAGCAGGAGCTGGCGCGCATCACGGCCGAGCAGACCGGGCAGACGGTCGAGCAGATCCTGGCCGACGGTGACCGCGACCGTTGGTTCACCGCGCAGGAAGCCCACGAGTACGGCTTCGTCGACCAGGTGCTGACGCGCGAGAACCCCGCGCCGGGCTCGAACTCGAACTGACCGGGACCCGAGAAGGAGACCATCGATGAGCAACTTCCAGCTTCCTCAGTCCCGGTACGTGATGCCCTCCTACGTGGAGCGCACCAGCTACGGGATCAAGGAGTCCAACCCGTACAACAAGCTCTACGAAGAGCGCCAGATCATGCTCGGCGTGCAGGTGGACGACGCCTCCGCCAACGACGTGATGGCCCAGCTGCTCCACCTCGAGCACGAGGACCCGGACCGCGACATCATGATCTACATCAACTCGCCGGGCGGTTCGTTCACGGCGTTGATGGCGATCTACGACACGATGCAGTTCGTCCGGCCGGACATCGCGACGGTGTGCCTCGGCCAGGCCGCCTCGGCCGCGGCCGTGCTGCTGGCCGCCGGCACCAAGGGCAAGCGCTACGCACTGCCCAACGCCCGGGTGCTGATCCACCAGCCCGCCACGGAAGGCACCTACGGTCAGGTGTCCGACCTGGAGATCCAGGCCAACGAGATCCAGCGCATCCGGCGGCTCATGGAGTCGACGCTGGCCCAGCACACCGACAAGACCGAGGACGAGGTCCGCAAGGACGTCGAGCGCGACAAGATCCTCACGGCCGCCGAGGCCAAGGAGTACGGGATCATCGACGAGGTGCTCCCGTACCGCAAGGGCACCGGAAAGTGATCATTCGCCCGCGGGCGGGAGCGTGTCGTCGACGGACATGCTCCCGCCCGGCGGGCTATCGTGTCGGGAAAGCCGTCCGAGTCGGGGCGGCAGGCTCCCATCGGTCCCGGGTGACGGGTACCGTCGAGAGCCAGCGCGTGCACGAACCCACGTGCAACTTGACAGCGCGTGCGCCTGTTCACTGTGTTCACCAGGCGGCACCGAGACGAGTCAGGTGCGCCTGACGCACCGGAGGGGACGAGGTCAACGGCCATGGCACGCATCGGCGAGGGCGGCGACCTGCTCAAGTGCTCGTTCTGCGGTAAGAGCCAAAAACAGGTGAAGAAGCTCATCGCCGGACCCGGGGTCTACATCTGCGATGAGTGCATCGATCTCTGCAACGAGATCATCGAGGAGGAACTGGCCGAGGCCGGCGACGTCAAGCTCGACGAACTGCCGAAGCCCACGGAGATCCACGAGTTCCTCGAGCAGTACATCATCGGCCAGGACGACGCGAAGCGCGCGCTGGCCGTGGCGGTGTACAACCACTACAAGCGCATCCAGTCGCAGGGCAAGTCCGGGCCGAAGGACTCGAAGGACGAGCCGGTGGAGCTCGCCAAGTCGAACATCCTGATGCTCGGCCCGACCGGCTGCGGCAAGACCTACCTCGCGCAGACGCTCGCGAAGATGCTGAACGTGCCGTTCGCCATCGCCGACGCGACCGCGTTGACCGAGGCCGGCTACGTGGGCGAGGACGTCGAGAACATCCTGCTCAAGCTCATCCAGGCCGCCGACTACGACGTCAAGCGCGCCGAGACGGGCATCATCTACATCGACGAGGTCGACAAGATCGCCCGCAAGTCCGAGAACCCGTCCATCACGCGTGACGTGTCGGGTGAGGGCGTGCAGCAGGCGCTGCTGAAGATCCTGGAGGGCACCACCGCGGCCGTGCCGCCGCAGGGCGGGCGCAAGCATCCGCACCAGGAGTTCATCCAGATCGACACGACGAACGTGCTGTTCATCGTCGCCGGCGCGTTCGCGGGCCTCGAGACGATCGTCAACGAGCGGGTCGGCAAGCGCGGCCTCGGTTTCGGTGCGGAGATCCGCACCAAGCAGGAGATCGAGCAGAGCGACGTCTTCAGCGAGACCATGCCCGAGGACCTGATCAAGTTCGGGCTGATCCCCGAGTTCATCGGCCGGGTTCCGGTGATGGCGAGCGTGACGAACCTCGACAAGCCGGCGCTCGTGCAGATCCTCACCGAGCCGCGCAACGCGCTGACGAAGCAGTACACGAAGCTGTTCGAGATGGACAACGTCGAGCTCGAGTTCACCGACACCGCGCTCGAGGCCATCGCCGATCAGGCGCTGCTGCGAGGCACCGGCGCCCGTGGCCTACGGGCGATCATGGAAGAGGTGCTGCAGCCGGTCATGTACGACATCCCCAGCCGCGAGGACGTGGCCAAGGTCGTCATCACCGAGCAGACGGTGCGGGAGAACGTGAACCCGACCATCGTGTCGCGGCAGCCGTCGAGGCGGCGCAGCGGTGAGCGTGGGGAGAAGTCCGCCTGATCCGGGCGGACCACCACACGTCGCAAATCATGATTTCGCAGGGACCGGCGGCCGCGCGGCGGTCGTCGGTGCCGCGGATGCCTGGGGACAGAGTGAGCGAATCCGGTGATGTGACCACCCGTCTCGTCGCAGCCTTGCGGCTGAGGCGGCCGAAGGTGCAGTGGACGATCGCGTCCGCGTTGATCGTGTTCATGCTCGTGTGCGTCGCCGCGACGATCACGCGGGCCTCCGTGTGGCCGCTGCTGCCGCTCGGGTCGTTCGTCCTGGCGGCGGTGGCGGCGTGGCGCGCGCGGGTGGCCTCCGACGACCGGCACGTGGTCGGCTGGACCAGCGCGGCGGCCGGTGGCATTGCGTTCGGTTTCTGGCTTCTGGGTATGATTAACCGGCTGTGGTGAACCCGGCCGCGCAAGAAACCACGAATGCGAGGTTTCGCTGCCGCGGAACCGGGATACACGCATCACGGCAGGCACTGCGTCAACGCGAAGAGGACCCCAGGCTGTGGCCAGCATCGCCGGTTCCGATGTGCGCGGATGCCTCGGCTTCGCCCATGAGGCGTTGTTCTATCGCGACACCCGCGCCTACCTCGACACCATCGTCCCGTTCGTCCGCGACGGCCTTGCCGCCGGTGAGCCGGTGGCGGTCGCGGTACCCGGTCCGCAGCTGACGACGCTGCGCGGTGCGCTCGGCGGCACCGACGCGGCGGCGGTGCACATGCTCGACATGACCGAGGTGGGCCGCAATCCGACCGGGATCATCGGTGGCGTGCTGCGCTCGTTCGCCGATCGGTACGAGGGCCGGGTCCGCCTCGTCGGTGAACCGATCTGGTCGGCCCGCACCAGCATCGAGTACCTCGCCGCGCTCGAGCACGAGGCGCTCATCAACGACGCGTTCGCCGGCCGGGACGCCACGATCCTGTGCCCCTACGACGTCAGCACGCTCGCGCCGTCCACGATCGCCGACGCCGCGGCCACGCACCCCGAGCTGATCGACGAACGGGGGCCGCATCCCAGCGACTCCTATGCACCCGGCGCCGTGGTCGCCGGCTGCAACCGGCCGTTGCCGGCGCCCGTGGACGTGGAGGCGTTCCGGTTCGACCTGGGCACCCTGAGCGAGGCGCGCCGGTTCGCGGCGAGCCGCGCCGAGGCGTGCGGACTGCGCGGCAACCGGATCGACGACGTCGCGGTCGCCGTGGGGGAGCTGAGCGCCAACAGCATCCAGCACGCGGGCGGTTCCGGCGTGCTGCGGGTGTGGCGCGAACACGACCCTGCCGTGGGCACCGATGCGCTCGTGTGCCAGGTCGACGACGCCGGACGGCACAGCAACCCGCTCGCGGGACGCGTGCCCGCCTCCCCGGACCAGCTCGGTGGACGAGGCCTGCTGCTGGTGAACCGGATCGCCGATCTGCTCCGCACCTACCGCGGGCCGGACCACACGGCGACCCGCATCTGGTTCCGCTGCTGACTCAGCTGCGCAGTTCGTCGAGATCGGGCGCGTGCCGGGCGAGGAACTGCACCAGGTCGGGCACGACACTGGTGTAGAAGCTTCCGGTGTGCCCGCCGTCGGCGAAGTACGCGACCTCGGGGTCGGCGCGGCGCACGAACCGCCGGGTCCCGTCGACGAACCAGTCGGACGTGCCGCACCACACGCCGATCGGCGCGTCGCCGAGCGCGTCGAGGTTGCGCAGCGGGTCCAGTTCGGCCCAGGCGTCGGCGCTGCGGAAGGCCTCGCGTTCCTCCATCTCCGACCACTCGGTCATCAGCGCAGGCGAGATGAGCCCGGCCGCGTCGACCGGGTAGCCGCGTTCGTGCCGCCGGCGGGTGTAGACCAGCGCGCCGAACCCACCCATCGACGTGCCCGTCACCGCGAACGGATGCCCGTCGGCGCCGCCGAGGCCGCGTTGGGCCAGCCACCGGGGGAGTTCGTCGAGCAGCATGGCCATCGGGTCGTCACCGGGGGTCGACTCGTGCCAGTACGAGTACTCGCCGCCGTCCACGGCCACGATCCCGAACGGCGGGACCGTGCCGGCCGCGACCTCCTGCGTCAGATGCGAGATGAACCCGTTCGGCGACGAACGCCGCGCCGTGCCGCCGCGGGCATGAAGGTTGACCACCATCGGCAGGTGCATCGTCGGGACGGTGCTGGGCAGCATCAGCACCATGTGCACGTGCCCGCCGCGCGCCCGGGAGTAGACCTGCTCGGAGTGGATGTCGGGAGTGATCCGCGTCAGCGTGCTCTGCGCCGTCGCCGAACTGCAGAGACTGCCGAGTCCGGCGGTCGCCAGCGCCGCCGCCCCACCCAGCAGTACCGATCGTCGACTACGCGGTGGCTGGATGCCCGCCGCCCCGCGACTCGGCAACGCGGTCCTCCCTCGTGTAGATGTTCATGCTCGTCCCCCGCAGGAACCCGATCAACGTCATGCCCTGCTCGGCTGCCAGCTCCACGGCCAGGGACGACGGAGCGGAGACGGCCGCCAGAACCGGTATACCCGCCATCGCGGCCTTCTGCACCAACTCGAACGAGGCACGTCCGGACACGAGCAGTCCCCGGTCGCGCGCGGGAATCACCCCGTCGAGCAGCGCCTTGCCGAGCACCTTGTCCACCGCGTTGTGTCGGCCCACATCCTCTCGCACGTCGGTGAGGGTGCCGTCGGCGGTGAACAGACCCGCGGCGTGCAGTCCGCCGGTCGAGGCGAAGACCTTCTGCCGCTCCCGCAAGGTGTCCGGAAGGGACGCGAGCATCTCCGGCGTGATGTTCATCGCGGCGTCGGCGGGCGGGTGGTGGGTGCGGAGTTTCACGGCCTCGAGCGCCGCCTTGCCGCACACGCCGCACGACGAGGTCGTGTAGAAGTTGCGCGCCACACCGGCGTCCGGCGGCGCGACGCCGGGCGCGAGCGCGAGGTCGAGCACGTTGTAGGTGTTGCGGCCCTCGTCGTCCGCACCGGCGCAGTAGCGCGCGGTGGAGACGTCCTCCCGCGCGTCGATGACGCCCTCGGACAGCAGGAAACCGTGCGCGAGTTCCACGTCGTGCCCGGGCGTCCGCATCGTCACCGCCAGCGGGGAGCCGGCCACGCCCAGCTCGAGCGGTTCCTCGGCCGCGAGCGCGTCCGGCCTGGTCCGCTCGCCGCGTTCGGTCAACATGCGCACCGGTCGCCGTACCGTCAGTCGGCCCATTTCCGCGTCACTCCTGCCGGGTTCGCATCGCGCACAGATTTTCGCACTGTGCGGTACCGGGTTGGTGGCATACGGTGGCTCCGCACACCTGTGGCTCCAGCGTAGGAGAGGTGACCGCATTGGCCATCGGGTTTCTCGACCGGTCCCGCACGATCGCGCCGGCGGACTGGAGCCGCTGGCTGGTGCCGCCCGCGGCGCTCGCCGTGCACCTGGCGATCGGCCAGGTCTACGCGTGGAGCGTCTTCAAACCGCCCCTCGAGGGGTCGATGGGCCTGAGCGGCACGCAGAGTGCGCTGCCGTTCCAGATCGCCATCGTGATGCTGGGCCTGTCGGCCGCGTTCGGCGGAACGCTGGTCGAACGGAACGGCCCGCGCTGGGCGATGTTCATCTCGATGACCTGCTTCTCGTCCGGGTTCCTGATCTCGGCGCTCGGCGCGGCGACCGAACAGTTCTGGCTCGTCGTGCTGGGGTACGGCGTCGTGGGCGGCGTCGGGCTCGGCATCGGCTACATCTCGCCGGTCTCGACGCTGATCAAGTGGTTCCCCGACCGGCCGGGCATGGCCACGGGAATCGCGATCATGGGCTTCGGCGGCGGTGCGCTGATCGCGTCGCCGTGGTCGAGTCAGATGCTGTCGTTGTTCGGCGACGATTCCGGCGGCATCGCGACGACGATGCTCGTGCACGGTGTCGTCTACTTCGGATTCATGCTCGTCGGTGTGCTGCTCGTGCGGGTGCCGGCCGACGACTGGGCCCCGCCGGGGGCGCCGGTCCAGCAGGTCGGTGGCCGGTCGATCTCCGTGTCGGCGAACAACGCCCTCCGCACCCCGCAGTTCTGGCTGTTGTGGGTGATCCTGTGCCTCAACGTCACGGCGGGCATCGGCATCCTGGAGAAGGCCGCGCCGATGATCAGCGACTTCTTCGCGGAGACGTCGGCGCCCGTGAGCGCGGCGGCCGCGGCCGGGTTCGTGGGACTGCTGTCGATGACGAACATGGTTGGCCGGTTCGTGTGGTCGTCCACGTCGGACATCGTGGGACGCAAGAACATCTACCGGCTCTATCTCGGCGTCGGCGCGGTGCTGTATCTGGTGATCGCGTTGACGACGAACTCGTCGAAGTTCCTCTTCGTGCTCGCGGCCGCGTTGATCCTGTCGTTCTACGGCGGCGGATTCGCCACCATCCCCGCGTACCTCAAGGACCTGTTCGGCACCTACCAGGTCGGTGCGATCCACGGCCGGCTGCTGACCGCGTGGTCCACGGCGGGCGTGCTCGGCCCGCTGATCGTCAACGCCATCGCGGACGGGCAGGCGGCGGCGGGCCGGGAGGGTCCGGACCTGTACATCATGTCGTTGCTGATCATGACGGGTCTGCTCGTCGTCGGGTTCATCGCGAACGAGTTGGTGCGTCCGGTGAATCCGCGCTTCCACGAACCGGCCGCAGACGACCGGACGGACGAGCCGTCGGACAAGGGGCAGGAGCCGTCGGGCAAGGAACAGGAGAGGCGATGAGCGACACGGCGGGAACGCAGGCGAGCTCGGGCGCTCCGAAGCGCCGGACCGGGCTGCTGGTCTTCGCGTGGGCGTGGGTGAGTCTGCCGTTCGCCTACGGCACGGCCGAGCTCGGGCGCACCCTGGTGCAGTTGTTCGGCGGCTGAACGCTGCGAGTGAACGCAGCGGCTGTCCCTGGGGCTGAACCCGGAGGGTGAACGCGACCTCGCGGTGGCTTTACGTCAGCGTTACGCGTTCACTCTTGCGGGAATCGTTAGCCGTGCGAAAGGCTGTGGCTTCCCCGGTCCCGAGCATGTCCAACAGGAGGCGCAGTGGCTGTATCCCGCTCCGTCCGTCGGGTGTTGGCTGCGGCCACGGTGGCGGTCACGCTGCCCGCGCTGGCCGTCGCCCCCGCCGGCGCACAGCAATCCACCCTGGGCGATTCTGCCCCGTCGGGGCAGAACAACGCGCTGGACGAGGCCCAGGGCTATCCGCGGCAGACCGACCTGCGCGAGTTCCCCGAGGACCCCGACGACAAGTCGATCAAGCTCGGCCTCACGCCCTACCACGACATCGCACCGCAGCTCAACGAGCTGCAGGAGCGCAGTGACCGGGTCTCGGCCGAGGTCGTCGGGCAGAGCACCGAGGGCCGCGACCTCTACCTGGTGACGCTGACCTCGCCGGAATCGCCCGCGGAGACCGCGCAGCAGAACCGCTGGCGGGACCTCATCGAGGACGACCCGACCGCGGCCGCCGCCGACGAGACCCTCGCCGAGGACTACAAGGCGCCGATCTGGATCAACGCCAACATCCACGGCGACGAGTGGGAGGGCACCGACGGGGCGCTCGACGTGATCGAGCGGCTCGCGACCTCCGAGGACGCCGAGGACGTCGAACTGCTGGACTCGACGCGCATCTACCTCACGGTCAGCAACAACCCCGACGGCCGCGTCGCCGGTACGCGCGCCAACGCCGCCGGGTTCGACGTCAACCGCGACTTCATCACCTCGTCGCAGCCCGAGTCGCGGGCCATGCGCGACCTGCTGATCGAGACGCAGCCGCTGGTCATGATCGACGAGCACGGCTACACCAGCACGACGTTGATCGAGCCGGGCACGCCGCCGCACGGGCAGAACTACGAGTACGACCTGTACATCAAGCACGCCTACGAGAACGCGCTCGGCATGGAGCAGGCCGTCAAGGACCTCGGGTACTCCGAGACCGCGCAGGTCGACATCCCGTTCCGTGACTTCGAGCCGGGCGAGTGGGACGACTGGCCGCCGATCTTCACGCCGATGTACTCGATCTACCAGGGCGCCGTCGGCCACACGATCGAGTTCCCGCTGCGCGTGAACCGCGCCGACTACGAGCAGCTGCCCGAGGAGGAGCTGCAGCGCCGGTCGGGCATCAACCGCGAGGTCGCCGAGGCGACGATCGACGCGGCGATCGAGTACACCGACCACAACCGCGACGAGCTGATCGACGACCAGATCGAGCTGTTCCGCCGCGGGTGGGAAGGTGAGGCGCAGCCCGAGATCCCGGACGGGTACGTTCCCGGCTTCGGCGAGGAGGACCGCTACTCGGTCGAGTTCCCGGGCGCCTACGTCATCCCGGCCGGCCACGGCCAGCGTTCGGACCGCGCGGCCGCGCGACTCGTCGACCACCTGGTCGCCCACGACGTGCGGGTCACGCAGGCCCGGCACACGTTCCACGTCGACGGCCAGCGGTACGCGAAGGGCTCGTACGTCGTGGACATGCACCAGCCCAAGCGCGGGCTGGCGAACGTGATCCTGGCCGCCGGCAAGGACATCTCCGACGACGTCCCCGGCATGTACGACATCTCCGGGTGGAGCCACGGCCTGCTGTGGGGTGCCACCGTCGCCGCGTCGGACGACCCGCTGTCGGTGCGCACCACGCCGGTCTCGGCCGCGGGGCCGACCGGGTCGGTGTCCCCGGGCCCCAACGCCGACCTGGCGTTGACCCTGACCGATGGCGCCGACGTGAAGGCGGCGACGTTCCTGCTCGAGCAGGGAGTCGAGGTGACCCGCGGCGAGGACGGCACGTTGATCGTGCCGGCGTCGGCCAGGGCGCAGGCCGTCGTGGCGGCCGAACGGTTCGGCGTGGAATTCACGCGGGCCGACCGGGGCAGCGCCGGGGCGCCGATCGTCGAACCGGTGATCGCCGCGGCCGCGTCGGACGACGAGCTGCTCGTGCTGCGGGAACTGGGCTTCGACGTCCGTCCCGTGTCGACCGCGGCGCTCAACGAGGGATTCGACCTGTCCGACGTCTCGACGCTGTACGTCTCCACCGGGCTCGACTACGCCGAGCTCGACGCCGAGGCGCGGGCGGCCGTGGACGAGTTCCTCGCCGACGGCGGGCTCGTCACCCGCGGCAGCGGCGGTGCGGCGTTCAACGAGGCGGCCGACGTGCTGCCGGTGACGTCGGAGGCGGGCCGTTCGGACGCCAACGGCGTGGTGTCGGTGACCGGCGGCGAGGGCCCCGTGTCGGCCGACGCCCCGGAACACTCGTTCGTCTACTCCCCGCTGTGGTTCACCGACCTCGGCGAGGGCGTGCATGCCGAACAGCGCTACGCCGACGATCCGCTGGTGGCGGGCCACTGGCTGCCCGGCGACAACGGCAACGGCCCCGGCGCGGCCGCTGGTCAGGCCTCGGTGGTCTCCGGCGAGGCCGCCGGAGGGACGAGGGCGGTGCTGTTCGGCACCGAACCGTTGTTCCGTGATCACCCGAAGGGCCTGTACGCGCAGGTCGCCTCGGCGGTGTTCTGGGCCGGATCGTAGGAATCGGATGGTGGCGGGTCCTCCGCGGAGTTATGGTGCGGCCATGCTCATCGCGGAGGACCTGCTGCTGTTGGAGTTCGACGACACCGAGGGCAAGCCCGTCGCGGGGATCGAGAACCTCGACCAGGCCGTCGGCGGCGCCTTCCTGCTCGAGCTGACCCTGCTCGGCCGGGTCGACCTCACCGGCGAGGCGGACGAGGGCAAGCCCGGCCGGATCGTCGTGCGGGACGCCACGCCCGTCGGCAACGTCGAGCTCGACGGCGCCCTCGAGGCCCTCCGGGAGGTCGAGGGCGCGAAGCCGAAGGACGCCGTGGCCCGGCTCGCGAAGGGCGACCCGGTCGAACGGCTGCTGTCCGGGCTCGCCGACCGCGGTGTCCTGCGCAGGGAGAGCCGCAAGGTGCTCCGCCTGTTCCCGGTCACGCGCTGGCCCACGGCCGATTCGCGGCACGAGGAGCGCCTGCGCGCCGAACTGCACCGGGTGCTCGTCGACGGTGGCGAACCGGACGACCGCACGTCGGCGTTGGTCGCGCTGCTCGTCGGCACGAAGGCCGTCGACGGGGCGTTCCCCACCGACGATCCGGAGACCACGCGCAAGCGCGCGGAGCAGATCGCCGAGGGCAACTGGGGCGGCGAGGCCGTGCACAAGGCCGTCGACGAGATCACCGCGGCCGTGATGGTTGCCGTGATGACGGCGACCATCGTCACCACCACCTCGTCGTAGGGGGCGTGCAGGCGGTTCGTAGACTTACCGGCTGTGACGGAGAACGCGAACCAGCAGCACACGGACCTGCCCACCTCCTGGAACCCGGCCGACGAAGAGGCCGCGCTGTACCAGGGCTGGGTAGCCGCCGGTTACTTCACCGCGGACGCGTCGTCCGACAAGCCGCCGTTCTCCATCGTCCTGCCGCCGCCGAACGTCACCGGCAGCCTGCACATGGGCCACGCGCTCAACCACACGCTCACCGACGTCATCAGCAGGCGCCGCCGCATGCAGGGCTACGAGGTGCTGTGGCTGCCCGGCATGGACCACGCCGGCATCGCAACGCAGAACGTCGTCGAGCGCGAACTGGCCAAGGACGGCACGTCGCGCCACGACCTCGGCCGCGAGCGGTTCGTCGAGCGCGTCTGGGAGTGGAAGGCCGAGTACGGCGGCAAGATCCTCGACCAGATGAAGCGCCTCGGCAACGGCGTCGACTGGTCCCGTGAGCGCTTCACCATGGACGAGGGCCTCTCGCGCGCTGTCCAGACGATGTTCAAGGCCTTCTACGACGAGGGTCTGATCTACCAGGCCGAGCGGATCATCAACTGGTGCCCGCGGTGCATGACGGCGCTGTCGGACATCGAGGTCGACCACTCCGACGACGACGGCGAGCTGGTGTCGATCCGCTACGGCGACGGGGACGCCTCGGTCGTCGTGGCCACGACGCGGGCCGAGACGATGCTCGGGGACACGGCCGTGGCCGTGCACCCGGACGACGAGCGCTACGCCCACCTCATCGGCACCGAGGTCGACCTGCCGCTGACCGGGCGGCGTATCCCGATCGTCGCCGACGCCCACGTCGACCCCGAGTTCGGTACCGGTGCGGTCAAGGTGACCCCGGCGCACGACCCGAACGACTTCGAGATCGGCCGCCGCCACGACCTGCCCATGCCGTCGGTGATGGACGAACGTGGCGTGATCACCGAGCCCGGTCCGTTCGAGGGGCTGGACCGATTCGAGGCGCGGCCCGCGATCGTCGCCGCGCTGCGTGAGGACGGCCGGATCGTCGCCGAGAAGCGCCCGTACGTGCACGCCGTCGGGCACTGCTCGCGGTGCGACACGGTCGTCGAGCCGCGGCTGTCGCTGCAGTGGTGGGTCCGGGTCGGCCCGCTCGCCCAGGCCGCCGGCGACGCCGTCCGCGACTCGCGTGTGCAGCTGCACCCGCCGGAGCTGGCCAAGCGCTACTTCGACTGGGTCGACGACATGCACGACTGGACCATCTCGCGGCAGCTGTGGTGGGGCCACCGCATCCCGGTCTGGTACGGCCCGAACGGCGAGCAGGTGTGCGTCGGTCCCGACGAGCAGCCGCCGACCGGCGAGGGCTGGTACCAGGACCCCGACGTGCTCGACACGTGGTTCTCGTCCGGGCTGTGGCCGTTCTCCACGATGGGCTGGCCGGACGACACGGCCGACCTCGCGAAGTTCTATCCGACGAGCGTGCTGCTGACCGGCTACGACATCCTGTTCTTCTGGGTCGCCCGGATGATGATGTTCGGCCTGCACGGCATGCGCGAGCGCGGCGCCGAGGGGTCCGTGCCGTTCCGGCACATCTACCTGCACGGCCTGGTTCGCGACCAGTACGGCAAGAAGATGTCGAAGTCGAAGGGCAACGTCCTCGACCCCATCGACTGGATGGACGACTACGGCGCGGACGCCACGCGGTTCACGCTCGCCCGCGGCGCCAACCCGGGCACCGACATGGCCTTGGCCGAGGAATGGGCCGCCGGATCGCGGAACTTCTGCACGAAGCTGTGGAACGCGACGCGGTTCGCGATCCTCAACGGCGCGACGACCGCACGCCCCCTGCCGGCGGTCGAGGACATGACCGAGTCCGACCGGTGGATCCTCGGCCGACTGTCCACCGTTCTGTCCGAAGTGGACGAACTGCTGGAGGACTTCCAGTTCGCCAAGGCCACGAACATCCTCTACCACTTCACCTGGGGCGAGCTGTGCGACTGGTACATCGAGCTGGCGAAGGTGCAGCTGTCCGATCAGGACGCCGCTCGGGCCGACGCGACGCGGGCCGTGCTGGGGCACGCGCTCGACACGGTGCTGCGCCTGCTGCACCCGTTCGTGCCGTTCGTGACCGAGCGCCTCTGGAAGACGCTCACGGGTAATGGGGGCACCCCCGCCAATGAGGGCGTAGCCGGCGGGGGAGCCTCGCTCGTCGTGGCGGCGTGGCCGTCGGGTGAGCAGCTGCCCGCCGCGGACACGACCGCCGAGGCGCGGATCGCCGACGTGCAGAAGCTCGTGACCGAGGTCCGCCGGTTCCGCTCCGACCAGGGCCTGAACCCGGGGCAGAAGGTGGCGACGCGGCTGTCCGGCGCGGCGATGGACGCGCTGTCGGCGCACGAGGACGCGATCCGGTCGCTGGCGAAGCTCACCGTGCCGGGCGATGACTTCGCCGCGACCGCGTCGATCGAGGTGGCGCTGGCCGACGGCACGGTGACCGTCGAGGTCGACACGTCGGGCACGATCGACGTCGCCGCCGAGCGCAAGCGGTTGCAGAAGGACCTCGCGACGGCCGAGAAGGAGCTGAAGCAGACCGACGGCAAGCTCGGCAACCAGGCGTTCCTCGACAAGGCGCCGGCCGACGTGGTCGAGAAGATCCGCGTCCGCCGCGACACCGCCGCCGCCGACATCGAGCGCATCACCGCCCGCCTGGAATCCCTCCCCGCCTCCTGACCGACCGATACCCCCCAAGGTTGTTGTGTACGCAACCAAAGGGACCGTCGGGGGGCTCTCCAGGCGAGGGCGGTGCGGAGTTCGGCGGCGAC
>NZ_MKKE01000046.1 GCF_001942305.1 Saccharomonospora sp. CUA-673
GGTTTCGATGGTCGGTGGCGGTGTGGGGGTGGGTTGCGCCCTGCCTGCAGTGTGATGGTTTCGGTTTCAGGTCGACGGGATGACACTCCGGGGGTGGGGTTTGGTTTCGGTGAGGTTTTTGGGGTGGGCGGGTTTGCCCTTGCTTCGCTTCGGGGGTGCGTTACTCGGGGTGATGGTTGGAGTGGGGTTTTGTCGTTCTTGTGGGTGGTTCGTTTCGTGTGATTGTTCTGTAATATTGGGTTTGTGAATGGTTTTGGGGATGTTGCCTCGATTGTGGTGTCGTTGCGTTCTCGGCGGGCTTGGTTGGATGCTGAGGAGATGGTGGCGTTAGCTGCTGCTGATCCTGGGGATCGACAGGGTCGGGCTTGGTTGGCCGAAGCGCTGGTTCCCGAGTACCGAGCCTCGGTGCGGTTTGTTGAGGCTCGGATCGCTCATGCGTCGAGTCTGGTTTCGCGGATGCCTCGGCTGTTGGACGCGATGCGCGCTGGGTTGATCGAGTACTACCCGGCCTCACGGGTTCTCGATGTCACGGCGCCGTTGTCCGATGAACAGGCCCGCGAGGTGGATACCCAGCTTGCGGAGAAGCTGTCGTCTGCAGTCGAGACGGCGTGGCAGCCGCACAACCTCGTACGGATCGTCAGGCGGCTTGTGGAGAAGGTTGATCCCGGTGGTCGGGTGGAGCGGGCCCGCAAGGCCGAGGCCGATCGCAAAGTTGTGGTCGAGCACGGCGACCACGCCCAATCCGAGCTGATCGTCTCGACTCGGTCGGAGGTCGTCTCCGCCTGCTACGCCCGGGTGGATGCCATGGCTCGGCAGCTGCGGAAGAAGGGCGAGTCCCGCACCCTTGAGCAGCTCCGCACTGATATCGCCGTCGACCTGCTGTTGGGCAACGATCCTGGTGCGCAGGTCCCTCAGGCTGCAACCATGGTCTATCTACACATGCCCGTCGACACCGCGTTGTCGATCTCCGAGACCGGGGTTGAGCTGGACGGCTACGGGCCCATCCCCGGAGCACTCGGCCGAGAGATCATGACCAACCCCAACAGCGTGCTGCGCAAAGTCCTCTGCGATCCGGGTACCGGTGATCCGGTCGATTTGGGTCGGTCGCGGTATCGACCCACTACCACCCTCCGCGAAGCCATCCGCGTGCGTGATCGCGAGTGCACCATCCCCTGGTGCCGACGTCCCGCACGCCACTGCGACACCGACCACCTCCAAGAATGGGCCCGCGACCACGGACCCACCTCACTGACCAACCTCGCCGCACGGTGCCGACGGCACCACCGCATGAAGAACACACCCGGCTGGACAACCCGCCACGACCCCACCCACGGCACCACCACCGTCACCACACCCCTCGGACGCACCCACACCGGCGAGCGCACATCCATCCTCAGCCCGAAGACACCGAAGACACCGGCTCGGCCGGCCGATCCCGACGAACCCCCACCCTTCTAACTTTCCCGGCACCGCAGGGCTTTCCCGACACCACAGAGCGTCCGATCTTTACCGAAACCGGGCCGTTCGTCCGCAATGGACGTTTCCGCAGCGCATACACCTGACGACCGCGAAAACGGCGGGAGTACTCTCCGCTCGCAACGCGCAGGCGAGACCTCCCCGCACAGCCAGACGAACAGGATCCCCTCAGGTGGTCGCAACCGATCCGGCCC
The DNA here is from genome assembly GCF_001942305.1 of Saccharomonospora sp. CUA-673. GTDB lineage: Bacteria > Actinomycetota > Actinomycetes > Mycobacteriales > Pseudonocardiaceae > Prauserella. The sequence continues at coordinate 1,671 of NZ_MKKE01000046.1, forward strand.
TCCCCGGACCCACCGAAACCGGCCTGAACACCACCCTCGAACGGTACGCCGTCGGCGTGCGCATCCTCGTCATTCTCGCCGGCGCCGCGCTCGCCCTCGTCGGAGCGCCCGCCGACCCGCTGCCGGTCGTCGCGGTGACACTGCTGGCAACCGCCTGGTGCGCACTGACCGCATGGTGGACCTGGGGCCGCCGCACCCCACCACACCCCGCGCTACCCGTGGCCGCCGCGATCTCCGCACTCCTCGTCGTCGAACTCACCCAACCCTGGACCGTCGTCGGCCCCTACAACGGCTGGGCGTTCTCCGTCGCCAGCATCACCTGCATCACCATGCAGCTCGAACAATCCACCCGACCCCGCCTCGGACTACTCGTCGCAGGCGTGGCCGCCGTGTCCTACACCGCGGGCGCCGCCATGACCCGCGAACTGACCGACGCCGCACTCTTCGCGCCCGCCTCCTCCTCGAAACCGCACTCGCCCGCGGCGGCTACGTGCTCATCCGCACCCGCGCCCGCCAAGCCGACCACGCACGCGCCCGGGCCTCGGCCCAACGCCGTGCCACCGAAGTCGCCGCCGCCCGCCGCGCCGCCGAACGCGAATACCTCGCCACCCTCCACGACACCGCCAGCTCCACCCTCCTGATGGTCTCCCTCGGCGCCACCCCCGGCCGACACCGCGAATGGCTACCCGAACGCGCCCGCCGCGACCTCGACGCCATCACCGCCGAACCCACCACCACAACCACCACGCACGCCGGCACCACCGACACCGGCACCGTCAACCTCACCACGCTTCTCGACCAAGCCACCGAACACCCACTCGTCACCGTCCACCACCATCTCCCCGACAACCTCCCCCTCCCCGCCCGCCCCGCACTCGCCATCGCCGACGCGTCCGCGAAGCCGTCGAGAACATCGCCCGCCACGCCGGCGTCCCCCACGCCCGGCTCGACGCACACAGCACCGAAGACCCCGGCGGCATCGAGGTGACCCTGACCGACGACGGCAACGGCTTCGACCCGGCCACCACACCGGCCCACAAACGCGGCGTCAGCACCTCCATCGTCGAACGCATGACCGCCGTCGGCGGCACCGCATACCTCGACTCGACCCCCGGCCACGGCACCACCGTCCGATGGATCTGGCATGGCTGACACCACGGCACCCGAAGCACCGGCAACACCCGAAGCGACACCGGAAACAGCACCGGCAACAGCGACGGCCGAGTACGTGCGGGACCGGCTCCTGCGCGGCGCGCAACTCGTCGCGCTGATCGTCGCGGTCACCATCCAGATCACCAACTGCCTGCCACAACTGATCGCCAACCAGCACCGCTTCGGGCCGTGGTGGATGGAGGTCGCCGGCTTCACCGCCCTCACCGCCGTCGCCGGCGTCATGGGCGCCATGCTCCTGCGCCGCCGCTCGTGGTCCCACCGACTGGCATTCCTGCTCGCCGGCATCTGCATCGCCGCGTCGGTCGTCGCCTCGATCCCCGTCCCCGCCCGGCTGCTGCTCGTCGCCGACGACTGGTCCTTCGGCATCGCCGGCTGGTACATCGTCGCGCTGCTGCTGCGCACCCGGCTCCCCGTGATCACCGGCTTCCTCGGCCTGCACGCCGCGACCACCGTCGCCGAGATCGCCGTCAAAGGCATGCCCGAGCGCTACATCGCCGCGCTGATGGGCCTGGCCGCCGTGTCGGTGCTCGGCGTCCAGATCGCCGTCGCCCTCCTGGCCGCACTGCTCGGCCGCACCGCGGCCGCCGCCGGCAAGGCAGCCGAACGCGAGGAACGCACCCGCATCGACGAGGAGGTCGGCGAACTCACCCACCGCGACCACCAGGAACGCTACGCCCGGCTGCTCGACACCACCGTCCCCCTGCTCACCGGCCTCGCCTACGGCACCCTCGACGCCGACGACGACACCGTGCGCCGCCGCAGCGCCGTCGAAGCCGCCCGCATGCGCCAACTGTTCGCCGAGACCGACGACGTGTCCGACCGGCTCCTGCACGAACTGCGGGCCGGCATCGACATCGCCCAACGCCAAGGCGTATCGGTGCAACTCGCCGTCCGCGGCGAGATCCGCGACGTGCCGCACCCCGCGCGCCGCGAACTCGTCGACACCGCCGCGACCGCGCTCGCCTCGGCCCGCACCACCGCCCGCGCCACCGTCATGCGCACCCCCACCGCCGTCCGCGTCAGCGTCGTCGCCGACGCCCCGCACGACACGGCCACCACCATCGAACGCGCCCCACGCACCCACACCCGGGTCACGACGACCACCAACGATCGGACACTCTGGACAGAGGCGGTATGGCAGACGAGATCACCGTGACGGTCGTGGACGACCACCCCGCGATCCTGGTCGGCATCGAACACTGGTACTCCACGGCACCCGAGCCGGTGCGGGTCGTCGCTGGCGGCCCCACCGCGAAAACCGCCTGGCTGCCGCCCGGCGACACGGCCGACGTCGTCGTGTTCGACCTGCAACTGGCCGGACAGACCGCACCCGCCTACGGCGAACTCCGCAGGCTCGTCGACGCCGGCAGGCACGTCATCGTCTACACCATGCGCGACGACGAACAGACCGCGCTGACCTGTCTCGACCTCGGCGCCGTCACGTTCCTGACCAAGACCGAGGGCGCCGACCACCTCGTGCCCGCGACGCTCGCGGCCGCGCGGCACCGCCCGTACACCCCACCGGCGCTCGCGGGTGCACTGTCGGCCAACACCAGCTCCGACCGGCCGAAACTGTCCGTCCGCGAGGAAGAGGTCCTCGTCGAATGGTTCCAGTCCGAATCGCGCGACCTCGTCGCCGAACGGCTCGGCATCTCCCCGAAAACCGTGACGACCTACCTCGACCGAGTCCGCCTCAAGTACGCCAACGTCGGCAGGCCCGCCGGCAGCAAAGCCGCGCTCGTCGCCCGCGCCATCCAGGACGGCCTCGTCAACGTCGACGACCTGTAGGCGGCCCACGGACGAAAACCGTCCGGTGATCGTGCCACCCCCAGAAACACGATCACCGGACGGCGGCCTCGCCCCCGGCCGCAAGTCGCTGCAGATCGCCGAGCCGGTAGTGGTCCGGCGCGCGCTCCGCGACGACGTTCACCGCGAGCAGACCACGCATCGCCGCTCGCGCCCCGGCGCGATCCCGCTCGGTGAGACGCCCGACGTCGTCGACGTCGAACTCCAGCTTCCCCCCGGCGGCCAGCAGGCGCAGCAGTTCGCCCTCCGCCGGGGTGAGGTGCGCGTACGCGCGGGACAACACGGCCCGCACCCCGGTCGCCTCGTCACCGGTGTCGAGCTGGTCCAACCTGCTGCGTTCCGCACGCAGCTGCGCCACCAGCCCACCCGCATGCGCCCCGGGCACCCGGCCCAGCTCCTCGGCCGCGATCCGCAACGCCAACGGCAGGCCGTCACACAGATCTACCAGCTCGTACAGTGCCTCCCGATTGTCGAGACCATCGGTCTCGACAGCTGCGTGGCGGCAGAGCAGCTCCACCCCGTCCCGAGCGCTGAGCGGCGGGACCGTCACGCGCACCGCGCCCTCGCCCGCGACAAGGCCGCGCAGCTGGTTCTGGCTGGTCACGACCGCGACCGACGCGGTCCCGGGCAGCAGCGGCCGCACCTGCGCGGCGTCGCGCGCGTTGTCGAGCACGATCAGGGCCCGCCGACGGGCTGTCCTCGACCGCAGCAGCGCGGCCAACGCGGCCGGATCGCCGACCGGCAGATCCGTGGGTTCGGCACCGGTCTGCACGAGCAGGTCCGTCAACCCCTCGGCCACCGACAGCGGCGGGTCGACGTGGAACCCGCGCAGGTCCACCCGCAGCACCCCGCCGGGAAACCCCGATGCGGCCCCGGCCGCCCAGTGGTCGACGAGCGCGGTCTTGCCCACCCCGGCCGGACCGTCGACCACCACCAGCCGGCTCCTCCCGGCGTCGACCGTGCGGCCGAGCAGGTCGAGCAGCCGCGCCCGGCCGACCAGGTCGCCCTGCGGCGTCTCTTCGGTTCCGCGTGGCCGGGGCACCGACGGCCGCCGCGGCGGTGCGACCGCGGCGGCGTGGGCGTCCTCACGCAGCAGGCGTTCGTGGACACCGCGCAGGTGGGCCGACGGTGCGACGCCGAGCCGGTCGGCCAGCATCCGGCGCACCTCGTCGTAGGTCACAAGCGCATCGGCGGTGCGGCCCGCGTGGTGCAACGCCAGCAGCAACCGCGCCCACAGGCACTCGCGATAGGGATGGGTCCGGACGAGCGGACGCAGCCGGGAGACGGCCCGTTCGGCGTCGCCGAGTTCCAGCAGCAGATCGGCGACGCGTTCGCACACCTGGAGGTACTCCTCGTCGAGGACCTCGGCCTCCTGCTCCACCCACGCCATGCGGTCGAGCCCGTCCAACGAACGTCCCCGCCACAGCTCCAACGCGCCCTGCAACCCGCACAGCTCGGCGGGGCCGCCGGAGTCGGCGGCGGCCCGTCGCCGACACCGGAATCGGCCGAGGTCGGTCCCCTCCTGTCCGACCAGCAGCCGGTACCCGCCCGAAGCCGCTTCGATCACCGGCTCCCGCGCCCCGGCGAGCGCCGAACGCAGCCGCTTGATGTAGCCGCGCAGCGTGGTCCGCGCGGTCTCGGGCGGATCCTCGCCCCACACGCGGTCGATCAGGTCCTCCGTGGACATGAACCGCCCCGGCCGCAGCGCCAGGGCCGCCAGCAGCAACTGCTGCTTCCCGCGTGGAATCGGCACCGGGGTCCCGGCCACCCGCACATCCAGTTCCCCGAGCATGTCGATCTCGATCGACGTCATCGTATCCCCCACCCCGAACGTGATGGCGACCGGCCGGTCACCCGATGCGGCGTCGACGCTATCCACACGCTCGGCGAGGGTTTGTCGGTCGAACGACCCTCAAATGTGGGTCGACTCAGCGACCGCGGCGCACATAGGACAACTGTGAGTAGTCCTCCGGTTCCGTATCGATGTGGTGCCGGCCCCGGCCGTGCCCCGGATACCCCACCGGCGGCGGTCCGGGATCGCGCGGCCTGCGGTCGCCGAACACGCGGACGTCGGCGTCGAGGACCCTGTCCAACAGCTCGGTGTCGCCGAACGCGCGGCGGACGATCTCGGCCTGTGCGCGGGCGGCCGCATAACGGGCCTCGGCGATCGTGTGCGTGACCGTGGCCGACAGCTCCGTGGGCGCCAGCCGCCGCACACCGTCGCCGAAGGTGACGCGCTCGACCGCCCCGTCGGCACCGGCCACCACCGTGACGACCCCGTCCGGCGAGGTCACCTCGCCCCGGACCTGCGCGAGCTCCTCGGTCACCCGCTGATACGCCTCTGCCGCGCGCGCGTTGTCGGCCGCCGCGGTGTCGATCGCCTCGATCCGCCGCATGAGCTGCTCGCCGGGCTCGGTCATGCCACTCCTCGTCTCGCTGTTCGGCCGCGGATCACGGTTCTCGTCGATGCCTGCCCGCGTAACCCCGGCCGGCGCGAGCGGCCGGTCCGACTCGATACCGGCCAGGAAGGCCTGGAAGTCGCCCATCAACCCGGCGCCGGCGAGTTGAGCGGGGGTCGCCGTCAGCGCGGCCGTGAGTATCGCCCGGCGGCGGTTGCCGGCCTGGTCGGCCATGCTCACGAACGTCTGCAGCTGGGCCAGGTCCCGAATCGTGGAGCCGGCGCGCACGCGCACGCCGAGGGCCTGCGTGAGACTGCCCGCCGCCGCGACGCCGGCCCGTTCGCGGCGGCCGACCGTGACGGCCACGGCCGCGCCGACCAGCCGCGCGGCCGCCTCGTCGGCGAGCGCGTCGAGGTCGGCGCCGTCGGCACGGGTCTCGCCGCTCATCGTGATGGTGGCGGTGAACCCATCGCGGGAGGCCGGGTGCAGCGCGACGAACTCCGCGCCGGGACTGCCTGGACCGCTGGGACCGCCCACCTCCGCCGGCGGCACGGAACACCATCCGTCGGCAGGGTGAACGCGATCGGCACCGGAAGCACCGGCCTCACCCGCCGCCGACGCCGAGCATCATCATGCCGACCGAGCTCGCCGCCCCGCCGACCGAGGCGGCCACCTGCCCCGGGTCGACGGCGACCTCGCCACCGACGCGGCCGCCGACGCCGATGGCCGCGCCGAGGGACCCGCCGGCGTGGAACTTGCCGTCCTCCCCCATGCCGAACTGCAGTCCGGCTTCCGCACCGGCCCCCGCCCAGGCCTCGCCGTTCAGACCCGCCGAGATGCCGAGGACCTCCGCGCCGACGGAGGCGTCCGCCCGGGCTCCGGCGAAGGCGTCGGCACCGACGTCGAGTCCGGTCAGGCCCAGCTGTGCGTTGGCGTTGGCCTCCGCCTCGACCGCGGCGTTGGCCTCGGCGTTGACGCCACCCACCCCGCCGAGGTCGAGCGCGCCCTGCGCACCGCCCTGCGCGAGGTGCGCCTGGGCACCCGCGCCGGCGGACAGGCCCGTCGCGTCCAGCGAGCCCTCGGCGTTCGCGCCGGCCCCGAGGACCGAACCCTGCAGCGAACCGTCGCCGGCGACCACACCGCCGTCGAACCCGCCGGCGAGTTCGCCCTCGGCGACCGCCACCGTGGCCTCGCCCTGCCAGCCCGTGTTCGGCAGTTCGATGCCGAGCAGGCCGACGAGCTCGGACACCGGATCCTGCTTGAGGTTCTGCTCGCCGCCGAAGGTCCGCTCGTACCGGTGACGTTCGTGGAGGGCCTCGCGCTCGAAGCCGTTGGCGTACCCGCCCTGACCGTCGGGCTGCAGTCCGAGCTTGGCGGCCAGCTGTGTACCGACGGCGTCGACGCGGCCCCGGGCGTTGTCGAGCACGGCCTGCGCCTCGCCGAGCATCCCGCCTGCCGCGTCCTGCGCGCCGCCTGTCAACGGGTTCGCCGCGGCCGCCGCCCGATGCGCGGCCCGGGCCTGCAGGTCCAGTTCGATCGCCCGTTGCGCCTCGCCCTGGGCCCAGGTGAGCACATCGGCGTAGTCGGCGAGGGTCTGCCCGCCGCGGGCGACGGTGTCGACGAGCCCGTGCCATCTCGGCGGTTCGGCACCGAAGGCGTCGCGGAACGCGTTGCTCGCCGCGCCCATCCAGTTCGCCGGGTCGATGCGACCGAGCATGCCGCCGATGTCGCCGACCGTGCCGATGTTGCCGACGACGCCACGCAGATCCTCCGCGATCTGTTCGGGTTCGCCCGGGATCAGCTGCTTCGGATCGGCGGTCTGCCCCAGTTGCGCCACCATCAGAAGGCGCCCCCGTCCAGGACGCTCGAGATCCCACCGCCGAGGCCCGCATTGCCGAACCCGGCGACCCCGCCGCCGGACGCGGGTGCGGCCGGTCCCTGCTCGACCGCGGCCCGCAGGCCGGAGAAGACGTCGAGACCTTCCTGTTCCTGCTGCACGTACGAACGCGCCGCGTCGATCAGTCCGCCGCCGTGCTCGTCGGCGGCGGACTGCAGTGCCCGCAGCTGCGCGCCGACCTCGTCCATGAACCCGCCCCACGCCTGCTGCACGGCAGCGTTGCCGTAGTCCGCGCCCGGCCCGCGCCACACGACGCCCGCGGCCTGGGCGACGGTCTCGGCGATCCGTCCCGCCGTCTGCTGGAGTTCGTCGGGCACCGACCCGAAACCCGTCATCGCCTGAGCCCACCCCTGGTATCCACCCGGCAGGCACCCCGTGCGCCGCCTGCGACTGCGCGCGATGCTGCCGCCGCCCGGTGGCACGGGAGTGGTTCGACGGTGGTTCCGGCCAGGCCCGGTCGACGGAAGTGTCAGTCGGCGAGTTCGGGTGGGAAGCCGCCGGTGGCGACCGGGCCCCAGTCGTCGATGGTGATGCGCAGCAGGGACTTGTCCTGCTTGCGCATCGCCTCGCGGTACTCGTCCCAGTCGGGGTGCTCACCGGAGATGCAGCGGAAGTACTCGACGAGGCCGTCGAGCGCGTCGGGCATGTCGAGGACCTCGGCGGTGCCGTCGATCTGCACCCATGCGTCGTTCCACTCGTCCGACAGCACGCACAGCGACACGCGGGGCTCGCGCCGCGCGTTCCGCGTCTTGGCCCTGCTCGGATAGGTGGAGATGACGATGCGGCCGCTCTCGTCCACACCGCAGGTCACCGGCGACAGCTGGGGCCTGCCGTCGGCGCGCGTCGTCATGAGCACGGTGCGGTGCCGCGGCCGGACGAACTCGAGCAGCGCGTCGCGGTCGATCCGTTCGGCGGTGGCGATGCGTGGCACGAACTACCTCCTGGGTGGTGCTCTCGGTCCGGGGGCCGGCTGGTTCGGATACTCGCTCCGGGTGCACTGTGCCCCCGGGTGCTGCCGTTCGCACCCTAGCCCGCACCGTGGGTCACCCTCACGAGCGATGGGGGCGATCACCGGCGGCGCGAATGGTCCATTCACCGAGATCGACACGGCCGGCACGCAGCAAGAATGCAAATCCATAAACCCACATCGGTGAACCCGGTCGCCACATCAACCACATCGGTGATCTATTGCCTGTTCGGTGAAATGTCTCTACCAATACTGATTCGTGAATCAGAAACCGCCTCGTTCACGTTCCGTATCCACTGATCACGTAGCGAAGTTGCCTCGACACGCCGAGCATCACCCGTACTGACTACATGCGATGAGTTATTCACTTCACGTGCTCATACTGGTCCGCAACAACTGGATATGCGCAGGTCAGATGGCACTTGACGACAAACTTACGGCGTTCTGATACGGTCGCCGGGTTGCTGGATCTCCTCCAGGAAAGGCCATCTGAGCCTCGCTAAACCTCGTTTTACGAAATGATCTGTGTTCCACAACACCGGTTCGTGACATCCCCGTTGCCGTTTCGTAATCTACGAGGAGGCGCCGCGACAACCCCGCGTGTCCCCCAACACGGTCGCGACGCTGCCGACTCGGAACCCCGACCGGTCGGCACGCCCAATCCAATAAGGAGAACCACCCCGTGGAGTGGAACAACATCCCCCGAAACGCGAAGAAGATCTTCGCGCGAAAGACCCTGACCCCTGCATCCCCGAAACTCAACCCGTCCTCGTTGAAGGAAGCGTCCGCGGCTATGCGGCCGTCGGCCTGCTGGCGACGGCGCTCGCCGGCATCGTCGGCCAGGCCGCCTTCGCCGACACGACGGTGGAACCCGCCGCGACGAGCGAGCGCAACAGCCACGAGACCACGGCCGAGAACGTCGAGGTCGTGCGCGCCCACAGCCACTTCGGCATCGCGCAGCTCGGTGAGAAGGCCCAGAGCCCGTCCGCCGACCAGCAGCCCGCCGGCGACAACGCCGACCAGGGCCAGCAGCGCAACGCCGAGGCCGGCCAGCAGAACGGCGACAACGGCGGCCAGAACGCCAACAACAACGCTGGCGACAACAACAACGGTGGCGAGAACGCCGGCAACCAGGGCGGCGGCGAGCAGCAGCAGGCCCAGCAGGCCCAGCCCAAGCCCGCACCGCAGCCGCAGTTCGACCAGGTCGACCGCTGGATCAACCGTGCGATCGACGTCCTGCAGAACCACGGCGTGCCGGTCGCCCACGACCAGCGCGACGAGATTCGCACCATCATCGAGAAGGAGTCCAGCGGTGACCCGCGGGCCATCAACCTGTGGGACAGCAACGCCGCCAAGGGCATCCCGTCCAAGGGCCTGATGCAGACCATCGACCCGACGTTCGACGCCTACAAGCTGGCCGGGCACAACGACATCTACGCCCCGGTCGACAACATCATCGCCGGCGTCAACTACACGTTCGACCGCTACGGCGGCTTCGAAGAGCACCCCGGCCTCAAGTCGATGTCCGGGGGTGGCGGTTACCAGGGCTACTGAGCAGGGTTGGCCGACAACGCCCCGCTCAGTTGGCAGCTGCCTCGATCAGCAGCTGACTCTCACCGGGCCGCCCGGAGGTCACCCCGCCTCCGGCGGCCCGCTCGCGTCTACGGCGCGACTCAGGGCTTGCGGCCGAGGCCGACGAAGCCGCTGGCCATCGCCGGGTTGTCCCGGAACTCCTCGGAGGCGGGCGATTCCCGCAGCTCCGGCCTCCACTCCGGGGTCCAGGTGATGCCCGGCTCCACGATCTCGAGGCCCTCGAAGAACTGCTCGAACTCCTCGCGCGTGCGCATGTGCAGCGACGAGCTGGAGCGCTTGTACTGCTCCTTGATCTCCTCGCGCTTGTCCTGCCCCTCGTCCGGCACGCCGTCGAACGTCAGGTGCGAGGTCAGCAGGTACGAACCCGAGGGCAGGCGGTCCATGTAGTTGCGGATGACGCCGTGCGGGTCCTGCTCGGGGCCGAAGAAGTACAGCACGTTGACGGCGATCAGCCCGATCGGCTTGGTCCGGTCGAGCACGCCGCTCTCGAGCGCCGCGTCCCACACCTTGTCGACGTCGAGCAGATCGGCCTGGACCACCGCGTGCCGCGTCGGGTCGCCGTCGCGTTCCAACAGGACCCGCGAGTGCGCCACGGCCACCGGCTCGTTGTCGACGTAGACACAGCGGCTGTCGGGGTTCACCGAATCGGCGATCTCGTGGACGTTGCCCACCGTCGGCACGCCGGAACCGAGGTCGAGGAACTGGGTGATGCCCTCGTTGGCCAGGTGCTGCACGCCGCGCCCGAGGAACTCCCGGCCGACCCGAGCCATCGTGCGCACCAGCGGGAACGTCTCGACGGCCTTCGCGCCGAACTCGCGGTCGATGGCCCAGTTGTTGGTCCCACCGAGGAACCAGTCGTAGATCCGCGCGGGGTTCGGCCGCTCCAGGTCCACGCCTTCGGGCACGGAGTTCGGATCGTTCGGCGCCATTGCTCCTCCTGGTGGTTCCCCGGGTGCTGAGGTGTCCGGATCCGGCCGTGGCGCCCCGGATCCGGGCGGGCTCACCCGCCAACGCTCACCCTACCGAGCGACCCACCGGTCGCGGCTGCCCCATCACGACAGGCGTTACCGCACCGTCACCCCCCGTGGCGCCGGCGCGGCTCACTTCACGAGGGAGGTGATGCGTTTGCGCATGTCCTCGCCGAGGAACCGGCGCAGGGCCTCCGTCAGCTCGTGCCGCGCGCGCTGCTGATCGACCGCGAACGTGCCGGCGAGCTCGCCCATCGCCAACAGCGTGCCCACCGGCGCCCGGCCGGACTCGGACATCTCCGCCGCCCGTTCGCGCAGGTCGAGGCTCTGCACCTCGCCGTCCTGGAACGCACCGAGGATGTCCTGCAAGCGCTTGAGCCGCTTGAGCACCGCCGAGTACTCCCCCTGCCGGCACAGCGGTTGGGCGAACTCGAGCAGATACCGCAGTTCCTTGCACCGCTTGCGCAGATCGTGCACGTCGTCGGCGGGCGATTCGGGCGTGATCGCCGCCGCGCGGCGGGTGACCCTCTTCGCCGTCGCGGCGAGCCGCTTCCGCGCGAACCTCGCCACGTCCGGCACCTCCGCCGCCTCGGACTCGGGCTCCGGGCGGCTGTCGGTCTTCGCGACCGGCCACTCCGGGTCCGTGGGCGCGTCGGCGCTCTCAGAACCGGCAGCAGCGGGGTCGCCGGCCGCACCGTCCGCCTTGCCGGCGCCGGCCTCGGACGGCATGCCCGCGTCCTCGATGCGGGTGAGCTCGGCACTCCATTCCTCCATGAGCCGGGCGAAGCGCTTGGTGCGCAACGACCGCACGAGCGAACGCCGCGCGCTCTCCCGCCGCGCCGCAGGTCGGCGCCGAACGGGTCGAGGTCGGCGGCCTCGGCCGCGACGAGGCGCTGGGCGAGATCGTCGAAGCCCAACAGGTAGACGTCGAGATCGCGCACCGGGCCGGTGACGTCGCCGAGCCACGAGAACTCCCGTGCGTACCGGGTCGTGAGCCGCTCCGGCAGCACGTCCTCGGCGAGCTTGATCAGCGACCGGATGCGGCGCACGGCGACGCGCAGATCGTGCAGGTACTCGGTGTCGGTGTCGGCGATCGTGCCGTCGACGGTGGCCGCGAGGGCCGTCGCGTGGGCCCGCAGGGCGCGGGCCACGGCCACGTCGGCCGGCAGATCGCGAGTGATCGTCGGTGGCTGCGGCCGGTCGGGCAGACCGGCCGCAGTGAGCACGGCGGCGTACGGATCGGCGTCGGTCTTGCGCAGCACCGGCCCGGAGTCGTCCCTGCGCAACGCCTTGCGCACCCGCTTCGCGGCCTTCACCCCGTCGGCGCCGGGGTCGGAGTCCGGCAGCAGCACCTCGACGCGCACGAAAGGACCGGTACGCGCCGGTTCCATCCCGGTGACCTCCTGCCACTCGAGGACGGCAACGGCGGCGCCGGAGTCGTCGCGGGCGGTCACGTCCCTGGTGACGACGCGGGCGCGGGCGACGGGCTCGACGGCGCGAATCCACATCGGACCGGACACGGCGCCGCGTACGTCACCTTCGGGCAGATCCGCGGACAATGCGGGCCACGTCGGCTGTTCCGCGAGCTCCGCGGCGACCACGTCCTCACCCGCCCGAGCGAGCAGCACTCCCCCGCCGGACCGGCGTTCGTACCGCTCGTGCGCCAGCACCACACCCTTGCGGTGCAGCCGCCAGTCGGCCGTGTCGACGTACGTGATGCTGCGCACGCGCCGCGGTCCGGACTCGAGGGAATACCGCCGTCCGAGTGCCTGTTCCAAGATCCCGACCACCTCGTCGCATCGGCGCCGACCGCCTCGAGGTCGCCGGTCAGGGTCCCGACGTAGGCGGCCTCGCCTGACCTCACACCTGGCACGAGGGGCCTCCTTCACTCGCACGGGTCCACGACAGGGGCCGCCATTGTAGGCCACCGGCATCTGGACCACAGTGTGTGAGAACGGAGTCACGCGGCGAAAGCCCACGTCACCGGCGTGTCACCGCGCCGGGCGGCACCGGCGGACCCCGGGTGGTCCCACACGGTTATCTCCATCGAAAGGACAAAGGCAGTGACCGAGATCGACATTCCGTCGGTGGAACTGAACAACGGTCTGAGCATCCCGACGGTCGGCTACGGCGTGTTCCAGGTGCCGCCACCCGAGACCGCGGTCGCCGTGCGCGCCGCGATCGACGCCGGCTACCGCAGCATCGACACCGCCACGGTCTACGGCAACGAGTCGGGCGTCGGCCAGGGCATCGCCGAATCCGGCATCGCCCGCGGGGACCTGTTCCTCACGACCAAGCTCTGGAACGACTCGCACGACTACGACGCGGCGCTGAAGGCGTTCGACGCGAGCCTGGCCGCGCTGGGCACCGACTACGTCGACCTGTACCTGATCCACTGGCCGATGCCGGGTGTCGACAAATACACCGGGGCGTGGAAGGCGCTGGAGAGGATCTACGCCGACGGCCGCGCGAAGGCGATCGGCGTGTCGAACTTCCAGGTTCCCCACCTCGAGCGGCTGGCGCAGGAGTCGGGCGTCGTCCCGGCCGTCAACCAGATCGAGGTGCACCCGTACCTGCAGAACCGCGAGGTGCGCGAGTACGACGCCGCACACGGCATCGTCACCGAGGCATGGAGCCCGCTCGCCAAGGGCGGCACGCTGCTGGCCGACCCGGCGGTGACCGCGATCGCCGACAAGCACGGCCGCACCGCCGCGCAGGTCGTGCTGCGGTGGCACCTGCAGCTCGACAACGTCGTCATCCCCAAGTCGGTGACCCCGTCACGGATGGCCGAGAACCTGCGGCTGTTCGACTTCGAGCTCGACGAGGCCGACCTGGCCGCGCTCGCCGAGCTCGAGCGGGGCGAGCGCACCGGGCCGGACCCGGACACGCTCAACCTGGGCTGAGGTCCGACTCGCCGAGCTCGTCGACATAGCGCTGCGGCGGTCCGAACAGGACGCCGCTGCCGTGGGCGCGTTTGAAGTACAGGTGCGCGTCGTGTTCCCACGTGATCGCGATGCCGCCGTGCAGCTGGATCATCTCCGCTGCGATGTGCTCGAAGCTCTCCGTGCACACGACGCGCGCGACGGCCACCTCCTCCGGTGGCGGCTCGGCCGGGGCCAGTGCGGCGTGACTGGCCGATCGGGCGGTTTCCAGGCGGACGTAGGCGTCCGCCAGCCGGTGCTTGACCGCCTGGAAACTCCCGATCGGCCTGCCGAACTGGTGTCGTTGGAGCGTGTGGTCGACGGTCCGTTCCAATGCCCGCTCCGCGGCGCCGGTCTGCTCGGCGGCGAGGACGGCGACCGCCTCGTCCCGCAACCGGCGGAGCCCGCCGGGATCCATCCCGCCGATGCACACAGCCTCCACATCGGACAGTCGCACGGTCGCCAACCGTCGGGTCGGGTCGAGGGCCTGCGCGTCGACCCGTTCGACACCGTCGCTGTCGACGTCCACGTCGTACAGTCCCACCCCGTCACGTTCGGCGGCGAGCACGAGCAGCCGGTCGGCGGTGTCCCCGTCGAGGACGTACTCGGCCGTTCCGTTCAGCACGCCGCCCTCCGCCCGGATCGACGGGACGCCGGACCAGTCGCCCTCCCGGCCGGTCCACGCCAGGGCCGCCACCGTCGAGCCGTCGGCGATGCCCGGTAGCAACCGCGCGCAGGTGTCGTCGTCGCCCGCGGCCCGGATCGCCCCTGCGGCCAGGACGGTCGAGCCGAGCAGCGGACTCGGCGTCAGTGTGCGGCCCAGTTCGTGGGCGACCACGCCCACGTCGGCGAGCCCGGCGCCGATGCCGCCGTAGCGTTCGGGCACGGCCAGTGCCGCGACGCCGATCTGCTCGCACAGCAACGACCACACGGTCTCGTCGTACCCGCGCGGCGCCGCCATCGCGGCGCGCACGTCGGAGTGTTTCGTCAGCAGCCCGCGCACCGAGTCGCGGAGTTGCTCACGGATCTCCGCCTGGTCCGCACGTACGTCCTCATGCGACATCCGCGCCCCCCGAACCGGCAGGACCGCCCGTGAGCGTGGCCAGCACCCGCCGGCGGTGGTCGTCGGCGGTACCCCACGCGCCCGCGAGCGCGCGTGCCTTCGTGAGCCACAGCCCCAGATCGTGTTCGGCCGTGTAACCCACGGCGCCGTGCACCTGCAGCGCGGTCCGCGCCGCCAGCAATGCCGTCCGCGTCGCCGCCACCTTCGCCGCCGAGGTCTCCCGCACGACGGCCGGGCTCACCGAGCCCGCGCCGCCCGGCTCACCGCAGATCACCGCGGCGCCGTAGACGACCGGACGGGCCATCTCGACGCGCATCGCGACGTCGGCCAGCAGATGCTTCACCGACTGGTACGAGCCGATCACCCGGCCGTACTGACTGCGCTGCGCGGCGTACTCCGTGGCCAGGTCGAGCATCCGGCGGGCCGCGCCGACGAGCTGCGCCGACACCCCGAGCACGCCGTGCTCGAACGCCCCCGCCTGCGGTGCCGCGACCGCCGTTCCGCCGGCGGGCACCGCGACGAGCCGCCGCGTGGGATCGATCGAGGTCTCGGGCTCCGGCGCTCCGGGCTCGCAGCGCTCCACGGTCACCCCGTCCGACCGGAGCAGCACGTCGGCGACGTCGGCGTCGAGCGCCCGCGGCACGGCCGGTGGCAGCGCCGCGGTGGCGATCAGCTCGCCCGCGGCGATACCGGCGAGCACTTCGCCGTCGCCGGCCAGCAGTCGCGGCGCGACCCCGAGCGTCTCCACGACCGGTCCGGGCACGCCGTGGTAGCCGAGCGCCTCCCAGGCGACGACGGCGTCGACCGGCGTCGCGCCGAGTCCGCCGTGTTCCTCGGGCACGAGCAGCCCCCACACGCCGAGGTCGGCCAGCTCGCCCCACAGCGCGCGGCCGGGTGCGTGGTCGCCGCCGGCCCAGGCGCGGCCGATCGCCGGGGTGCCGGCCGCCGACAGCAGTTCGTGGAGGGTGTCGGCGAAGGCGTGTTGTTCCTTGGTGAGCGTGAATCTCATGGTCGGGGCTCCCGGGGCAGTCCGAGCACGCGTTCGGCGATGGTGTTGCGCTGGATCTGGTCGGTGCCGCCGTAGATGGGACCGGCCAGCGAGAACAGGTAGCCGCCCACCCACGCGGGGTCGACCTCGGCGTCCGGGCCGAGCAGGTCCAGCGCCGTCTCGTGCAGTTCGACGTCCAATGTGGACCAGGCGAGTTTGTTCACCGACGACTCCGGGCCGAGCTGGCGGCCCTCGGCGAGACGGGCGGCGGTGCCGAACGTGTAGAGCTGGTAGGCGCGGGCGTCGATCCACGCGTCGGCGACACGGGACGCGGTGCCGGCGGGTTCCCCGCGTTCCTGCCACAACCGCACGAGCCGGTCGGCCGAGGCGACGAACCGGCCGGGGCTGCGCAGCGACAGTCCGCGTTCGTTGTTGGCGGTGGTCATCGCCACCCGCCAGCCGTTGCCGGGTTCACCGATGACGTCCTCGTCGGGAACGAACACGTCGTCGAAGAAGATCTCGGCGAATCCGGGCTCGCCGTCCAGTTGCGGGATCGGCCGCACGGTCACGCCTTCGGCGCACAGGTCGACCATCAGGTAGGTCAGTCCGCGATGCCGTTCGGACTCGGGGTCGCTGCGGAACAGACCGAACGCGCGGTCCGCGAACGCCGCCCGCGAACTCCACGTCTTCTGCCCGGTGATCCGCCAGCCGCCGTCGACGCGCACCGCCCTGCTGCGCAGCGCCGCGATGTCACTGCCGGCCTCGGGTTCGGACCAGGCCTGCGCCCACACCTGCTCGCCGCGCGCCATCGCGGGCAGGATCCGGTCCCGCTGCTCGGGTGTGCCGTGGGCGAACAACGTCGGCGCCAGCATGAAGATGCCGTTCTGCCCGACGCGGCCCGGCGCTCCCGCGGCGTAGTACTCCTCCTCGAACAGCAGCCACTGCAGCAGCGACGCGCCGCGGCCGGTGTATTCGGCAGGCCACGTGACGACCGACAGCCGCGCGTCGGCGAGCCGGGCCTCCCACTCCCGGTGGGCGGCGAAGCCCTCCGCGGTGTCCATGGACGGCAACGCGGGCCGGGGGACGTTGTCGGCCAGCCAGGCGCGGACCTCGTCGCGGAACGCCGCCGACTCGGGGTCGATGTCCAGGTCCATGCTCACCTGCCCGCGTCGCGCATCGACTTGGCCGTCTGCCCGGCCAGCGGGTCGGACTGCGTCTCTGCGTTGTGGGCGTGCGCGAAGTGATGCAGCCCGAACGCGGAGTCCATTCCGGACCGCATGCCCATGAGGTCCTGGGCCTGGTTGACGGCCTTCTTCGTCAACGTGAGTCCGAACGAGGGCATCTCGGCGATCTTCTCGGCCAACGCCGTGGTCGCCGACTCCAGTTCGGCGCGCGGCACGACCCGCGAGACCATGCCCCATTCCTTCGCCTGTTGGGCGGTGAACCGCTCGCCGGTGAACAGCACCTCCTTCGCCGCGGCGACGCCGAGCACCCACGGGTGCGCGAAGTACTCCACGCCCGGGATTCCCATGCGCACCACGGGATCGGCGAAGAACGCGTCGTCGGAGGCGACGATCAGATCGCACGACCACGCCAGCATCAGCCCGCCGGCGATGCACGCGCCCTGGATCGAGGCGATCACCGGTTTCGGGATCTCCCGCCACCGCCGGCACATGCCGAGGTACACCTCGGACTCGCGCGCGAACCGCTGATCGCCGCCCGCACGGTCCACATGGTCCCACCACAGGACGGCCTTGCGTTCGTAGCTGACGTCCACGTCGCGACCGGGCGAGCTGATGTCGTGCCCGGCCGAGAAGTGCTTGCCCTCCCCCGCCAGGACGATCACCTTGACCTCGGGGTCGTCGACGGCCCGGGCGAACGCGTCGTCCAGTGCGTAGGTCATCACCGAGTTCTGCGCGTTGCGGTACTCGGGCCGGTTCATCGTCACCACCGCCACCGGTCCGCGCCGCTCGTACCGGACGACAGCTTCGGCATCGTCGTCGGCACCGCCGTTGTGGGCACCGCCGTTGTGGGCGCTGTCGTTGTGGGCGCTGTCGTTGTCGGTCATGCCACCTTCTCCTTGGCCAGCAGACGTTTGAGGACTTTCCCGGAGGCGTTGCGCGGCAGCGCCGCGACGAACTCGACGTGACGGGGGCGCTTGTAGTTGGCCAGGCGCCGGCGGCAGTGCTCGAGCACGTCGGACTCGGACACACCGTCGGCGACGACGAACGCCTTGCCCACCTCACCGAGTCGTTCGTCGGCGACCCCGACGACCGCTACCTCGCGGACACCGTCCAACCCGGACAGTTCCTGTTCGATCTCGGCGGGGTAGACGTTGAACCCGCCGCAGATGTACATGTCCTTCAGCCGGTCGGTGATCGTCAGGTTTCCGGCGTCGTCGAGCGTGCCGACGTCGCCGGTGTGCAGCCAGCCGTCGGCGTCGACGGCCTTCGCGGTCGCCTCCGGGTCGTCGAGGTAGCCGCGCATCACGTTCGGGCCGCGCAGCAGGATCTCGCCGCGGGCTCCGATGCGCACCTCGAAACCGGCGGTGGCGCGGCCGCTGGTGTGGGCGATGACCTCCGGGTCGTCGCCGGGCCGGCACATCGTGACGACCACCGCCTCGGTGAGTCCGTAGGCGGTGAGCACGGTGTCGAAGCCGAGCTCGTCGCCCATGCGCTCGACGAGCCGCACCGGGACGGTCGCCGCGCCGGTCACCGCCAGCCGCAGCGACGACAGGTCCGTGCCCTGCCGGCCGGGGTGGTCGAGCAGGGTCTGGAACACGGTCGGCGCCGCCGGCAGCACGGAGATCCGCTCGCGTTCGATCGCCTCCAGCACCGCGGCGACGTCGAAGGTCGCCTGCGGGATCAACGTCGCACCGCCGAGGAGGCCGACGAGGATCCCGGCCTTGTAGCCGAAACTGTGAAAGAAGGGGTTGACGACGAGGTACCGGTCGCCGGGACGCACCTGTCCACAGTCCGCCCACGCCGCGGCGACGTCGACGGCCTGGCCGTGGGTCGACAGCACCCCTTTGCTGCGTCCGGTCGTTCCGGAGGTGAAGAGGATGTCGCTGATGTCGTCGCCGGAGACCTCGTCGGCCCGCGCCTCGGCAGACTCCGCGGTGACCGGTTCGGCAGCGGCGGCGAGGTCAGGCCAGTCCAGGACGACCGCCCCGGACGTCTCCGCGTCCGGGTCCGGGGCGAGCGGGCCGGAGACGGGCACCCGCACGACGAGCCGCAGCGAGTCCAGATCGCCGGGCTCCGCCGCCGTACGGATCTCGGCCGGCGGCTCGACCCCGAGGAACTCGCCCGCCACGACCAGCGCCGTCGCGCCGCTGCGGCGGATCAGGTCGACGGCCTCGGCCCCGGTGAAGCGCGTGTTGATCGGCACGAGCGTCGCGCCCGCGTAGTGGACCGCAAGCGCGGCCACGACCCAATGGTGGGTGTTGGGCGAGTACACGGCGATCCGGTCGCCGCGCCGCACGCCGTGGGCGAGGTACACCCGCGCCATGTCGCGAACGTGTTCCAGAAGTTGTCGATACGTCATGCGCACGTCGCCGTCGACCACCACCTCACGGTCACCGAACCGCTGAGCAGCAACGCGGATAGCCTCCGGGATCGTTGCCGGCACCCTTGCCTCGTCCATCCCGCTCCCTCACTGGACGCGAAATCTAGAACGTGTTCTTATTATTGAAGGCACGGTAGCAGGAGGTGCGAGTGGAAGACCACGAGCGATTCCGCCGGGAGGTGGCCTCCTGGCTGGCCGACAACCTCGCGGGCGAGTTCGCCGGCGTGCGCGGACTCGGCGGCCCCGGGCGGGAGCACGAGGCGTTCGACGAGCGGCTCGCATGGGAACGCCACCTCGCGGCGGACGGCTGGACGTGCGTGGGCTGGCCGGAGGCGTTCGGCGGCCGCGGGCTGAGCCTCGCCGAGCAGGTCGTCTTCCACGAGGAGTACGCCGCATCGGGCGCGCCCGCGCGCGTGAGCCACCTGGGCGAACAGCTGCTCGGCCCGACCCTGATCGCATTCGGCACCGACGAGCAGCGCCGGCGTTTCCTGCCCGCGATCCGCGCCGTGGACGAACTGTGGTGCCAGGGGTATTCGGAGCCGGGTGCGGGATCGGACCTCGCCGCCGTGTCGACGTCGGCACGGCTCGAGGACGGACAGTGGGTGCTCAACGGGCAGAAGATCTGGACGTCGTTGGCGCACGTCGCCGACTGGTGCTTCGTGCTCGCGCGCACCGAACCGGGATCGTCGCGGCACCGCGGACTGTCGTACCTGTTGGTGCCCATGGACCAGCCCGGGGTCACGGTCCGCCCGATCACACAGCTGACGGGGACCTCGGAGTTCAACGAGGTGTTCTTCGACGACGCGCGCACCGACGCCGATCTGGTGGTCGGCGCACCGGGCGACGGATGGCGGGTCGCGATGGGCACGCTCGAGTTCGAACGCGGCGTGTCCACCCTCGGCCAGCAGATCGGTTTCCGTCGCGAGCTCGACGGGATCGTCGCCGAGGCCCGGCGCACCGGGGCGATCGACGACCCCGTGCTGCGCGCGGAACTGACCAGGGCGCGGATCGACCTGCGGGTGCTGCGCGCCCACGCGCTGCGGACCCTCGAACGCCGCCCGGGACCGGAGGTGGCCGTGGGCAAGCTGCTGTGGTCGGGCTGGCACCGGCGACTGGGCGAGCTGGCGATGCGCGTCCGCGGCGCGCGCGGGCTCACCACCGGCGGGGAACTCGACGAATGGCAACGACTGCTGCTGTTCAGCCGCGCGGACACCATCTACGGCGGTTCGGACGAGATCCAGCGCAACATCATCGCCGAGCGGGTCCTCGGCCTTCCGAAGGAGCGACGATGAGCGACCATCACCCTTCCACCGACTCATCGGCGCGACCGGGTGCGGGTGTCCCGCAAGAACAAGGAGCGACGATGAGCGGAGCTGCCACGCAGGGGGCTGCGAACGGGGCGGCTGCCAACGTGGCGCCGGCGTACCCGGTGCCGCACAACCTGTTGGCGGGCAAGGTTGTCGTGGTCACCGCGGCGGCGGGAACGGGCATCGGGTCGGCCACGGCGCGGCGCTGTCTCGAGGAGGGCGCGCAGGTCGTCGTGAGCGACTGGCACGAGCGCCGCCTGGGGGCCACGGCCGACGAGCTGGCCGATCTCGGCCCGGTGCAGGCGATCCCGTGCGACGTGACCGACGACGAACAGGTGCGTTCGCTCATCGACGGTGCGGTCGAGCGCTTCGGCCGGATCGACGTGATGGTCAACAACGCCGGCCTCGGCGGCACAAAGTCCATTCTGGACATGTCCGACGAGGAATGGTCGCAGGTTCTGGACATCACACTGAACGGCACGTTCCGTTGCACCCGCGCGGCGGCGCGACGCTTCGTCGAGCAGGGCGAGGGCGGGGTGATCGTCAACAACGCATCCGTCGTGGCTGGCGCGCGCAGGAGGGGCAGGCGCACTACGCCGCGGCCAAGGCCGGGGTGATGGCGTTGACGCGGTGCGCGGCGATGGATGTGGCCGGACACGGCATCCGCATCAACGCGGTGGCACCGAGCCTGGCGGCGCATCCGTTCCTGGCGAAGGTCACCAGCGAGGAGCTGCTGACCGAGCTGGCGAGCAGGGAGGCGTTCGGCCGCGCGGCCGAGCCGTGGGAGATCGCCAACGTCATGGTGTGGCTCGCGTCGAGCTATGCCACCTACCTCACGGGCGAGACGGTGTCCGTGTCGAGCCAGCACCCGTAACCGATATCCCTACATCCCGAGGAGTCGAACGTGGCCGAGGCCTATCTCGTCGACGCCGTCCGCACGCCCGTGGGCAGGCGGGGCGGTTCACTGTCCACTGTGCACTCGGCGGATCTGGCTGCGCACGCGCTGGGCGCCCTCGTCGAGCGCAGCGGCATCGACCCGGGCAGCGTCGACGACGTCATGCTGGGCTGCACCGACACGATCGGCCCGCAGGCGGGCAACATCGCCCGCACCGCGTGGTTGGCCGCGGGCCTGCCCGACCACGTACCGGGGGTGACGGTCGACCGGCAGTGCGGGTCGAGCCAGCAGGCGGTGCACTTCGCGGCGCAGGCGGTGCTGTCGGGCACCGCGGACGCGGTCGTCGCGGGCGGGGTGCAGAACATGAGCGCCATCCCGATCAGCGCGGCGATGCTCGCCGGCCGCGAGCACGGCTTCGACGACCCGTTCTCGGGCTCGACCGGCTGGGCCAAGCGCTACGGCGACGTCGAGGTGTCGCAGTTCCGCAGCGCCGACATGATCGCGCGGCACTGGGACATCACCCGCGAGGAGATGGAGGAGTTCGCGCTGCGCAGCCATCGTCGCGCGCTCGACGCCCTCGACAACGGCGTGTTCGACCGCGAACTCACACCCTTCGGTGAGCTGACGGCCGACGAGGGCCCGCGCCGGGGCACCTCTCTCGACGCGATGGCCGCGCTGAAACCCCTCGAGGAGGGGTCGCGGATCACGGCGGCCACCGCGAGTCAGATCTCCGACGGGGCGAGCGCGGTGCTCGTCGCGTCGGAGGCCTACGTCCGCGAACACGGCCTGACGCCGCGGGCGCGCATCCACCACCTGTCGGTGTCGGCGGCGGACCCCGTGTGGATGCTCACCGGGCCGATCCCCGCAACCCAACGGGCGCTCCGCGCGACGGGACTCACGGTCGACGACATCGACCTGTTCGAGGTCAACGAGGCGTTCGCGAGCGTCGTGCTGGCATGGCTCGACGAGACGGGAGCCGACCCGGACCGGGTCAACGTCAACGGCGGCGCGATCGCGCTGGGTCACCCCATCGGCGCCAGCGGCACCAAGCTGATGACCACGTTGCTGCACGAACTCGAACGGCGCGGCGGCCGCTACGGACTCCAGACGATGTGCGAGGGCGGCGGTACCGCCAACGTGACGATCATCGAACGCCGATAACCGCCGTGTCAGCACCCCACGTCGCCGTGTTGGCATCCTGCGTCGCCGTGTTGGCACCCCACGTCGCCGTCTTGTCGATAAGGTGATCGACGGGCGCGACAAAGGAGTGAGGCGATGACTGGCAGCCGGCCGCGGATCGTGGTCTGCAGGTGGATTCCCGACGAGGCACTGGCGTTGTTGCGCGAGGCCGGCGACGTGTGGGTTCCCGACCCCGACCGGGCACTGCCCCCGGGCGAGCTGCACGAGGTCCTCGCCGGCGCCGACGCCGCGGTCACCACGCTCAGCGAACGGGTCGACGGGACGTTCGCCGACGCCGCCGGGCCGCAACTGAAGGTCGTCGCCAACGTCGCGGTCGGCTACGACAACGTCGACGTGCCGGCACTGGCCGAACGCGGCGTCACGGTCACCAACACCCCGGGTGTGCTGACCGACGCCACCGCCGACATCGCGTTCGGACTGCTGCTGTCGGCCACGCGGCGGCTCGGCGAGGGCGAACGGTTGCTCCGCGCCCGCACGCCGTGGTCGTTCCACCTCGGATTCATGTTGGGCACCGGCATCCAGGGCGCCACGCTCGGCGTCATCGGGCTCGGCCAGATCGGCCGCGCCATGGCCACGCGGGCGCGGGCGTTCGGCATGAACATCGTCTACAGCGGCCGCAGGCAGGCGCCCGCGGACGTCGAGGCGCAGCTGGAGGCGACCTACCTCCCGCAGGACGAGCTGCTGCGCACCGCCGACATCGTGTCCCTGCACTGCCCGCTGACGCCCGAGACACGCCACCTCATCGACGCGGACGCCCTCGCGGCGATGAAGCCGACGGCGTTCCTGATCAACACCACGCGCGGCCCGGTCGTCGACGAGGCCGCCCTGGCCGCCGCGCTCCGCGACGGCGTGATCGCCGGCGCCGGGCTGGACGTCTTCGAACAGGAACCGGACGTCCACCCCGGATTGCTGGAGCTCGACAACGTCGCGATGGCCCCGCACCTCGGGTCGGCGACAGTCGAGACGCGCACCGCGATGGCCACGCTCGCCGCCCGCAACGCGCTCGCCGTCCTGGCGGGCGAACCCGCGCTCACCGAGGTCACACCGTGACCGCGCCTCGCGTCGTGGTCGCACCCGACAAGTTCAAGGGCAGCCTCACCGCCGTCGAGGCGGCCGAGGCGATCGGCGCCGGCGTCCACGACGCCCTCCCCGACGCCGACGTGTCCCTGTGCCCGGTCGCCGACGGCGGCGAAGGAACCCTCGACGTGCTGCTGGCCGCCGGCGGAACCCGCGTCGACCTGCGGGTCCGCGGACCGCTCGAGGACCACGTCGACGCGTGGTACGTCACCCTCGACGCACCGCCTACATCGAATCGGCGCGCGCCTGCGGCATCGAACACGTCACGCCCACTGCTGACGTCGCCCTCGCCGCACACACCTACGGTGTCGGCCAACTCATCGCCGACGCGCTGTCCCGCGGCGCCCGACAGATCGTGCTCACCGTCGGCGGCACCGCCAGCACCGACGGCGGCAACGGCATGCTCCAAGCACTCGGCGCGCGGATCACCGACGCCCACGGCACTCCCGTCGGCCTCGGCGGCGGCGCACTCGCCGACGTCGCCGCCATCGACCTCACCGCCGTCCACGACGCACTCGGCGACACCCGCGTGCACGTCGCCACCGACGTGACCAACCCGCTGCACGGCACCGACGGTGCCGCCGCCGTCTTCGGGCCCCAGAAAGGCGCAGGCCCACACCAGGTCGAACAACTCCGGGCCGGCCTGCACCGATGGGCCGACGCGCTCGGCTTCACCGACCGCGCCAGCGCCGGCGCAGGCGGCGGCATCTCGGGCGGCGCCATGGCCGCACTCGGGGCCACCGCCCAATCCGGATTCGACCTCGTCGTCCAACTCACCGGCGTCGCGACGCCATCCGCGGCGCCGACCTCGTCGTCACCGGCGAAGGATCACTCGACGCCCAAAGCCTCGCCGGCAAGGCACCCGCCGGCATCGCGACCATCGCACGCACCGCAGGCGTCCCCGTCGTCGCCATCGCCGGCCGCATCACCCTCCACCCCGACCAACTCACCACCGCCGGCATCACCGACACCATCGCCCTCACCGACCTCGCCCCCACCCCCGACATCGCCATTCGCGACGCTCGGCGGTTGCTGCGGCACGGGGTGGTGGGGTTGGTCCGGTTCTTGGGTTGACGTTTCGGGGGGTCGGGGGTTTCGGGGTGATGTCCCCGGGGTGCCGGGGCGGGTTGGGGGCCGTGTTGGCGTCTCGCGTCGCCGTGTTGGCGTTTCGCGTCGCCGTGTCAGCAATTCGTGAACGCCGTGTCAGCATTCTGGGTCGCTGTGTTGGCAGTTCACGTCGCTGTGTTGGCATTCTCGGGGCGCGATCTGCGTTTGGGGGTTAAGCGCCTCGCCGGCTGGGCAGGTCTCCGGGATGATTGGGCGGCTGTGCCGCTGCTCCGTGTCATCCCTCGACCTCTCGTTTCGTTTATCACGCTTCAGCAGGGCGCAAGGTTTCGTTTTTGTGTGACGGGTTTGTTGGTGGTTGCGCCCTGCCTGGAGCGTGATGGTTTCGGTTTAGGTCGACGGGATGACACTCCGGGGGGCGGTTGTTTGGGTTTCGTGGGTGGTTTCGTTTCGGGGCTTGGTGGGAGTCTTTGCTTCGCTCGACCTCGGGTTCGGACCGGGTTGGCGGTCGGTTGGTTGTCGAACTGGTGTTTGGTATTATGGGGCTGTGACCAGCGGTGATCCTCTTGCTCAGGATGTGCAGTCGCTTCGTGTGCGGCGGGCACGGATTGATGCTGAGGAGATGAGGGTTCTGCCTCGCTGCGCCGTCGGACGAGGGGGAGATGGCGTGGTTTGCTGAGTCTCTGGTTCCGGAGTATCGGGCTTCTCGGGAGTTTGTTCTCGGGCGGGTTC
>NZ_MKKE01000047.1 GCF_001942305.1 Saccharomonospora sp. CUA-673
GCACCAGACGCCCGCCGAGGTTGAGGCGGCCTACTATGAACACCAGCGGGAGGAACTTCCCGCTTCAGAACAACGGAACTGAACCCAGTACGGTTCACTCTCGGTCTCGGGTGGGAGTCGCGCGAGCGTGGTCGTGACCGGAATCCGGCGTGGGAGATCTTCGTTGTCAGTGAGGAACTGATCGAAGAGTTCTCCACCCGCTCCCACGACATTGACGCCGAGACTGACCGGCTGGTTGCTGACTACGTTGCCGAGCACGGCAGGCGCCCGTCTGGGCGAACGGTCGTGCGGCTGCGTGCCCAAGCAACATTGGCGACCCGGCCAGAGAAACAGGTCCATTCGCTGGCTCACCTGACCGCTGGGTGGCGGGAACGCGCCAGCGGCCTGTTGGGTGAGGATGCGACCGGGTGGGCAAGCCGCATCACCCATGACCAGAAGACTCCGCTGTTGCGGGCTGATGATGTGCCGCTAGAGGCGATCGCCGACCTCGGCCAAGACGTGGTCGAGGTCGTGGGCGAGAAACGGTCGACCTGGCGACGCTGGAACCTGCACGCCGAGGCCTCCCGCCAGTCGATGGGCTGGCGCTTCGCGACCGTGCAGGACCGGGAAGCGATCGTGGGCATGATCGCCGACGCCGCCGAACAAGCGTCGCTGCGGCTGACTCCACCTGAACTCACATCGTCGCCAGTGTCGTTCCAACGTGGGGACGGGTCGTCGGTGTTCCGACCGAAGCACTCGACCGTGTTCTCCTCCGAGACGCTGCTGGCCGCCGAAGACCGACTCATCGACCGAGCCAGTAACCGCACCGGCCCCTCGGTGGACATCGAGACGATGGAACGAGTTACCGGGAAGCCGGATCGTGAAGGCCGGATGCTCGGCCCAGACCAGGCCGACGCCCTCACCCAGGTCGCAGTCTCCGGTCGAGTGCTCGATGTGCTGGTGGGTCCTGCTGGGGCGGGGAAGACCACCGCGATGAACGCCCTACGGAGGGCATGGGAGAAGCAGCACGGACTTGGCAGTGTGGTCGGGTTGGCGCCCTCGGCGGTCGCCGCGCAAGTCCTTGCCGATGATCTCGGGATCGCCACGGAGAACACTGCGAAGTGGTGGCAGAACCACATGATCCACGGCACCACCTTCAACACCGGCCAGTTGGTCATTATCGATGAAGCCTCTCTGGCCGGCACACTCTCGCTGGATCGGATCACCGGCCTGGCTGCTGAGGCGGGGGCGAAGGTGCTGTTGGTCGGCGACTACGGCCAGTTGCAATCTGTCGATGCCGGTGGCGCGTTCGGGATGCTCGTGGCCGAACGTGATCATGCCCCGGAGCTGGTCGAGGTGCACCGATTTGTCAACGAGTGGGAGAAGACCGCCTCTCTAGAGCTGCGCCACGGGCGGACCAAAGTGATTGACACTTACGAGAAACAGGGCCGCATCCACGATGGTGACGGTGAGGACATGATCGACGCTGCCTACCGGGCGTGGCGTGGCGACCGCGAGGCCGGGAAAGCCTCCGTGCTGATCGCTGAGACCCGCGACGATGTGACCGCCCTCAACGCCCGCGCACGATCTGACCTGATCCTCGATGGCACGATCACTCCCAAACGGGAGGTGACATTGATCGACGGCACCCAGGCCGGGGTCGGTGACACCGTGATCACGCGCCGTAATGACCGGCGGCTGCGGGCGGTGCGGGGTTGGGTGCGCAACGGCGACCGATGGCAGGTCACCGATGTACGTGAGGACGGGTCCATCACTGTGCGCAGACCTGGCCATCGGGGAGGGGCGATCGTGCTGCCAGCGGACTATGTGGCTGAGCATGTCGATCTCGGGTACGCGATCACCGCCCACCGCGCCCAGGGCATCACCGTGGACACATCGCATGTCCTGGTCGAACCGACGAGTACGCGGGAGAACTTCTACGTCGCCATGAGCCGCGGGAAGGAGTCGAACCAGGCCTGGGTGATCCTCGACCGACCCGACGATACCCATTCCGCCCCGCACCCCTCCGACAACGAGGAAGCCATCGGTCGGAGCGTGCTCTACGGGGTGCTGTCGCATTCGGGTGCTGAGCTCTCGGCGCACGAGACCATCACCGCCGAACAGGACCATTGGGGCTCCATCGCGCAGCTGGCTGCCGAGTACGAGACCATCGCCTCCGCCGCCCAACACGACCGGTGGGCTTCGCTGATCCGGGCCTCGGGGCTCAGTGACGAGCAGGCCGAGGCCGCACTCAGTTCGGAGGCGTTCGGGGCGTTGACGGCGGAGTTGCGGCGGGCTGAGGCGAACCATCACGATGTCGATGCGCTGTTCCCGCGCCTGGTCGCGGCTCGTGAGTTCGAGGATGCCGACGATATTGCGAAGGTCATGCATTACCGTCTCGCCCGCGCCACCAGCCGACCCGCCGGCTCCGGACGCACCCGCAAGAGCCCAGCGCTGATCGCCGGTCTCATCCCACACGCCACCGGCCCCATGAGTACCGAGATGCGCGACGCTCTCACCGAACGACGAGAGCTAATCGAACAGCGAGCCGATGCGACCCTCGACACCGCCCTGAGCCAGCACGAGCCCTGGGCAAAGCACCTGGGGCAACCACCAAAAGATGAGCGCGAGCAGCAGCGTTGGCGGCAGTCGGCCCGCACGATCGCTGCCTATCGTGACCGTTACGGGGTGGATGATGACACTCCGCTTGGGGTGCAGCCGGAGTCGGCGTCGCAGAAGATCGACTACGCCCGCGCCGCTCCCGCGCTGCGAAGGCTCAGCCCACAGACTCAGTCTGAGCGTGAGGATGCCCGTCGCGATACCCTTGGCATGGGTCGAGGCGGGCCATCGCTCTAGTCTCCTGGATCGGTAAGCGGTTCGATGGCGTGGAGGTGCGTGATTCCGCCTTGGTTCACGCAATCCTCGGCCAGCTCGTAGACCTGCCGGTGAAAATCGGAGTCCGGTGCGGCCGCGTTCAGGGTTGAGCGCACCGAGGTGAAGGAGCGCAGTGGGGTGGAAACCCCATCGTAAGTCAGGCCCGCGTTGTCGATCGTCAGGATGCTCATGGGCTCTTCACCCGTGTATTCGACGCCGACACGCACGTCGTACTCCTCGTGATGGAGTGCGGCTGCTGTCGCGCGAATCAGTGCGGTGAAGTCAGCGATCGCGCATTCAATCCCGCGCCCTTCGATCTGCCATCCCTCGAAGTAACCATCCATACTCTGTCGGTGGCCGCCGAGGGCAGCGGCTACTGTCACCGAACCGTCATGGTGGACGCTCATCCAGGCTTCGCGCCAGTTTGAGCTGTCGTTGACCGCCGTACTCGGTGCCGTCCAGCGGCGCAGGCCGGGACGCGGGTTGTAATGCTCAACGTTTTCGAAGGGGTGGATTCCGTTTCGAGTGGAGTATGTGAGCGTGATGGTGGAGGCATGTTTGAAGATCTCGCGCGCCTCGTCACGGGTGGGGCGTGCCAGCACGCCGGGGATACGCGGATGAGCGACTGCGACAAGCCATGCCCGCTGGTCGGTGTCTCGTCCTTCGATCGTTTCGGCGAACAGTGAGTCCAGGGCCTCCGATGCTCGGCGACGTTCATCGAAGCGTGCCCGGTACGTGGCTTCGATCTGGCGTTCTTTCATCCAAGCGGTATCGGCATCGTTCCGGATTGGAGCACCGAAGTATTCACCTCGATAGATCAAGTGCGGGCCATCCACGCTGGCCGGAACTACGACCGCGACCGCGCGGGATTCGTTTCCGAGACGATGGATCTCGAGTCCGAAAACCGGTGGAGAGATCGCGGTGACCGCAACACTTCGGTACGTGCGCTCGTGTATCTCGGTGAGCTCTCCCGTGTCTTTGCGGCCAGTGGCGGCCTTGTTCTGTTCCTCGATGCCGTAGACGATCATCCCGCCGCCGGTGTTCGCCATTGCCGCGATGTCTTTCGGCACATCGGTCTGCGCGAGGTTCTTCGTCGGGGGCAGTTCCGACTTCCAATCCAAGTCGTCGGTCTCCGTCACTCCGTGCTCGACTGCCGCATCCAAGAGCTCATCAGTGAGCGGGCCAGGAGGCAGACCCAGAACTCGGTGCAACGGTGTGAAGTTCATGCTCCAAGGGTAGAGCTCATCAGCTTCAGTGCTCGACTGCCGACGCGCGGACGCCAGACCCGGGGAGGGTTCCGTTTGTCGCAGGCCAGGCGTATCGTAGAGGATACGAGGCGGAAACCCCTCACCATGTAGCCCCCTCCAATGGGGTTGTCCTTCGGGACACTCCACACGTACTGCCTCACCACAGTCACGTGTTTGGAGGCACATCATGTTCCGACTCATCTGGATCACCAGCATCCATCTGGCCGGGTTCTTCCGCTGCTGGATGCCCACCAACATCCTGCTCGACCGAATCCGCACCCGCCGTGGCCTCAAATGGGGTGTACCGGCGATGCTGATCGCGATCCCCTACCTCTACGGCGCGAGCGTGCTTGTCGTCATCATCAACGACGGCGGCCCCGGTGGCCTCAACGTACTCGTGCTCGTCTCGATCTGGTCGGCGTTCAAGATCCTCGCCATCGGCCCCGTCAGCCTGGTCATGCTCGCTAAGGCCCGCTGGCAGGAGCACCACTACCGCCGAGCGATCGAACGAGAGGGCCAGCGCCAACAGTCTCCGGATTACGCGCAGATACCAGCGATGGCCGGAGGTGCATCATGACACGAGCACTTATCTACCTGCGCAGCGCGACCGGAAACCAGGCACAGACCCAACGACAAGAAGCCGACTGCCGCGCCTACCTGCGCGAGCGCGACCTGCTCGATGTCGGCACGGTCACCGACATCGCTCACCCCCAGGACGAGTTCACCACTCTCATCGACACCGCCGCCAAGACCGGGGCCACCGAGGTGGTCGTCACCGACCTCTCCCGCCTGGGCCGCAAGTCGCCAGCCGCGACTCGTAACTTCGACGCCCTCGATGATGCTGGTCTCACCATCCATGTCGCCAACGGCACCCTCAGCGGCTCTATGGCCGATGAGTGCACCAGAGACATGGCGTACCTCTTCGCCGCGGAGGACGCTCAACGCCTCCACGACGACACCGAACCCGAGGGCTGACGCCCCGGTCCACTCCACAGGTCGCGCCCGCCTCCATCCGGGGACGGCGCGACCCCTCTTTACACCGTGAAAGGCAACGAGTACCTAGCTGCTATGAAGCAGTCAGCAACTCCCCCTCGTCACGGGCGACCTCATTGGCCGTCTGCGAGTCCGACGGCGCGGCAGCGACCAGCCCTGCTTCCACCAGGCACACCCGAACCGACTGACGACCAACCCCGAGCCTGCGGGAGATCGACCGCATCGACACACCAGCACGGAACAGGCGCACCGCCTCGGCCCGCTCGTCCACGTCAAGCCCAGGACGACGCCGAGGAATGCTTCGCCGACTCAGATGCGCCGATACCGTGGCCCGATGGATGCCGTACTTCTGCGCCAGACCCTGAACGCTCATGCCGGAGTTGTAGTCCTCGATCAGACGGTCCACCTCAGAAGGGGTCAGAAAGGTTTGAGCCGTCTCGATTCTCCGGACTAACGAACCACGGGCATCCCTCACAGGAGGTGTTGACACTCGCTTCGGAGCCTCGTACAGACCCCTGTAGCACCGTGTGACCAGGGTTTTTGTCCTGCGGGGAATGTTGCTGAACTGCTACGCAGTGACCCCAGATGGGCGAGGTGTGAACTCCCTGACCGCTGTCAGGGAGTTCACACCTCGCCTTCTTTTTCGCCCAGTTCAGGCGTTCGCCTGAACCTCGGCACCGCACAACAGGTTCTCCAGCAGATGGAGCGCGTCCCCCAGGTGCGATCGGGCGTCGGCCAGACACAAACGTGTTCGAGGCACGCGAATGAGTGCCAGTACCGCACGGGCCGACCCGGGATAATCGGGTCTTGCGGTATCGCGCCGACCGTGAATGTGTCGGGAGATGGCGTCAGGCAGGGGACGACGCACGGCGGTGGCGACGGAGGTATCCGACAGAGGCCGCGGCGAGCAATGGTGGCCAAAGGGCGGCGAGCAGATAGCAGATGGCGCAGAGCCATGCCCAGGCGTCGTAGTCGGTGCCGGCGAACGGGTCGACCTTGTCCCAGGCGATGACGGACATGGTGACGAGCAGAAGGAGCACGAGCGCACCCGCGACGCCCGCTCCGCCGATCATCGCCGGCACGAGGCGGTGCAGGCGAGCGGGCAGCCAACGCGGGGTCACCATCTTCGGATCGGCCGCGAGGAAGAGCATGCAGGCGATAGCTGCGAGCTGGACAACCGACAACAGCAGGAGGTACCAGACTCCCGTACCCGGGATGCTCTGCTCCTCGCGCCAGGCGGCCGGTGTGCCGAGAGTGGCTCCCATGGCCAGCGGGAGCCGCCACAGTGCGGTCGGCAAGGCGACCGCCATGCCCGCGTACGCACACCACGCGACCGGATCCACAGATCTCGCCTGATTGTTCATGGTTCGCCTGCCTTTGAGTGAGGGACTCGTCGCGACGCGAAGGTGCGTGTGTTGTCCGATTGAAGGGATGTTCGCGTCATGTCGCAGATCCTGCGACAACTCGCGGCGCAAGGCGTTCGAGTCGCATGCCCGGGAGGGTGTCGAGGGAGTGCCCCAGGAGCGCGGCGAGGGCTCCGAGACGGTAGACCTCATGGGTCAGAGTTCCCCGGAGCCCGGAGGCCGGGACCGCTCGGGCGGTTCACTGGCCGCCCCTTGCGATCCGCCTCGCGGTCGCCAGCAGTTCCTCGCGCTCGGCCCGGTCGACGTGGTAGCCGTCGACCATGACTGCGTGGATCGACTGGGTATTGCGGATGTCGTCCATCGGGTCGGCGTCCAAGATCACGAGGTCGGCTACGCGCCCCTCCTCGACCGTTCCGGCCCACCGCTCGCGGCCGAGGAATCTGGCCGGTTCCACCGTGGCGCACTGGAGGGCGCGCATGGGGGTCAGGCCCGCCGCGACGAGTTGCTCGAGTTCGGTATGCAAGCTGAATCCCGGGAAGAGTCCGGGGCCGACCAAGTCTGTGCCGGCGAGCAGCCTGACCCCTGCCTCCTCCATGGCCCCCACGGTCGCGAGACGCCAGTTGCGCAATTCGCGGTGCTGGTGGGCTTCCTCGTTCGACCGGTGCCCCCCGCAGTAGATCTCCGTCCGGAGGAAGTCCCAGGATTCGGGTGTGCTGGGGACCATGTACTCCATCCGTCGATCGTCGAGCCGGATCGACTCTGGATGGTCGATGGCGGCGTGAACCACGAGGGTCGGTGTGTAGGCGACATCTGCTGCGACGAGCCGTTCGAAGATGGACGTCGCCCTTGTGTGGCTGTAGGACGCGACGGCCTCCCACTCGATCCGGCTGACCTGCTTGATCCAGCTGCCCAGGTGGAAGCCGGGGGTCGTCTGGATTCGGGACATGGCTGCCTCGAGCCGATCCATGTCCGACGAGGCCGCAGGCCAGATGCTACCGAAGAGGTGCTCGAAGGACCGCTGTCCCGACTCGATCTGCTCATCGAAGGGAAGATGGTCCGAGCGATGGCCGGCGACGGTGATCTCGCGGAGCTGAGCCTCGGCGAGGACGGCTCGGTAGGCCTCCGGCCCCAGTCGCGAGTACACCTTGATGAAGTCCGCTCCACCATCGATCGCCTCGGGCACCGCGCGGCGGGCTTGCGCGGGTGAGTCGACCGTGACGATCGGCGTGTCCGGCACGTCGGACCACAATCCAGGATCGCCGTCGAGTAGAGGACTGGCGATGGTCATTCGTGGCCCGAGCAGTTCGCCGGACTCGATCATCTGACGGATCTCGTGCAGCCGTGGACGCCCCCACATCTCGCGCACCGCGGTCACGCCATTGGCCACGTACAGGTTCGCGAAGTGACGAGGGTCCTCGGTCTCGGACTCACTATGGACGTGCATGTCGGTGAGGCCGGGGATCACATACTTGCCACGGATGTCACGGACCACTGCTCCTGGAGGGATCGGGACCTCGCTCGCGGGTCCCACCGCTGTGATCACGCGGTCGATGACGATCACGGTCTGCTCTGGTCTGGGCCGAGCTCCCGTAGCGTCGATCACCGTGGCACCGACGTAGGCCTGGACCTGCCGGGATTGGGTGCTGTCGCTGATCATCGAGTCGTCACTCCTCGGGCTTGCAGATGCTGACTGGCAGTGGGGGCGAGCGCAGGGAGGACCAGCACGGCCGTGCCGAGCCAGTCGCGGGTGGTCGCGCGAGGGGGTGTTACGACGGTCACACGAGGAAGAATACGCGTGTCTAATACGTGTGTCTAATACGTGCGTACAAGACGCGTGTATGGATGCGGGCTAAAGTGGGTGTATGGGACAGCGTCAGGATCTCCTCGCCGGAGCGAAGCGATGCATCGCCGAGAAGGGGTACTCGCGCACGACGGCGCGTGACATCACCGCCGCATCGGGTGCGAACCTCGCTGCGATCGGCTACCACTTCGGCTCGAAGGAGGCTTTGCTCAACGCCGCAGTCCTGGAGTCACTCGAGGAGTGGGGCAGCGCGATCGAGCACGCTCGGGGCGTTTCAGAGACGGGCGAGCCGCTCGCGCGCCTGGAGCGGTTCCTCGAGGGATTTCTCGCCGGATCTCCCGAGCAGAGGGCCACGCTCGTGGCGAGCGTGCAGGCCTTCGCCGAAGCGGAGTTCGCCCCCGACATGCGTCACCAACTCGCCGAGACCTATGAGCAGAACCGCCGGAGCCTCGCGGCGATACTGCTTGACATCGATCCCGCTGCCGTCGACGAAGCCGGCCGGCAGCTCGGCTCTCTCGTCCTGGCGGTCATCACCGGCACCGCGTTGCAGTGGCTCATCGAACCGGAGGCGACACCGTCGGCATCCGGTCTCACCGCCGCGGTGCGAGCGCTGTTGACGACGGAAGGGATCTGAGCACGGTCGCGCGATCATCAGCGGCGTCGCCCGCAGCGTTGCCCCAACCGGTGGAGGGCGGCGAGGTAGTCCTTCGGTCGCTCGAAGTGCACCAGGTGCCCGCCGGAGATCGGCACGAGCTCCGCGTCGGCGAGCAGCGCGAGAGCGCGTGAGGCGTCCTCGACGTCCATTGCTGCCTTGAGTATGCCGTTCTCGTCGTACGAGCTGCCGTGCTTGTCGAACCACCACCGCGTGTGAATCAGCGTCGTCGGGACCTTGATCGCGGCCAGCGCACTGTCGGTACTGAAGCCCTCGTACCAGCGGCCCACGTGCCAGGAGTTCCCGAACGCGGGGTCGTAGTCGACCATCCCCTCGAACCAGACATCGACCGCTCGGGGCAGGAACCGGATGCGAAGCGGCTCATCCGGATGCCGATCGACCCGGCGCAGCGCCCAGCGCGTGAGCAGTGGCGCAAGCTTGCCGAAGAACTCGAAGTAGTCGGCCCGCTCCAGGTAGTAACGCTGGAATCCTCCGTCCGGCTGTTCGTGCAGGTACTCCGCCGCGATGCGGTGCAGTACGGCGCCGGTGGTCTTGTCGCCTCGCGGGGGCACGGACGAGAACAACGGCGGATCCTCCAGGAGGAGTCCCCGCACCATCTCGGGGTGATTCGCCGCGATCTGCACGGCGAGCACGCCGCCGGACGAGTGCCCCGACAGGAGGACGGGGTCATCGGTGAGCTTTTCGATGGCGCCGGCGAGGAGTTCGCCGACGGTGACGCACGTGTACTCCTCGTGGTTCAGATGCTCGGATGCGCCATGCCCCGGCACATCGATGGCGATGACGCGATGGCGTGTGGTGAGCGCGGGAAGCACGCGCCGGAAGTCCTGCCAACGGGATGCTTGGCCGTGCAGCAGAACGACCGGCGGCCCATTGTCCGGGCCCTCCGCGATGTTGAGCGTGCGACCGTCGACGGTGACGCGATGCTCGTTCATGGGCACACAGGGACCGCGGTCAGCTCTCGGACCGGATATCCGGCATGACAGCGTCGATGAACTCGCGGAACGGCTCTTTCCGCACGATCGCGATCCCCTTCGTCTCATCCGCGAGGAGCAGCAGCGAGGCGCCCGGCTCAATGTCGAACATCTCGCGCGCTTCCTTCGGGATGACGATCTGCCCCTTCGGGCCGACCTTCACGATCGCTGCGAACTTGCCTGACTGTTCGTCATCACCCATCCCGACCTCCGTGGATCCTCACACGTAGCTCTAGTAGCACTAGTATAACTAGTGCCACTGGTGGGGCCACGCTTGCTCAGTGGAGTCCTCGTTGTCCGGGTGTCCAGAACGGCGTGGCCACGATGCGGTTGCGGTGCCAGCCGCGGTCGCGGATCAGGTGGGTGCGGATAACTTGGCACCACGCGCCCAGCGGCCAACAGCACCGCCGCGGCGGATTCCCTGCGCGCGGTCACTGCGGCCCGGCGACGCCGATGAGGTTGCCGAGCGGGTCGCGAAACCGGCCGACGACGAGTTCCCCGGGCGCCACCACATGCGGCCCCAGTACGCGCTCCGCGCCTGCCTCCTCGGCACGAACGAGTGCGGCCTCGACATCGTCGACCGCGGCATACAACGTGATGCGCTGCTCCGAGGGGTCACCCTCGTCGAGGTTCGCGTTGATACCGGCCGACGACGCCTGCGCGAAACGGTCCTGGAACTCCCAGCCGAACACCGCTCCGTAGAACGCCTCCAGGCGATCCGGGTCGGCGCTGACGA
The DNA here is from genome assembly GCF_001942305.1 of Saccharomonospora sp. CUA-673. Classification (GTDB taxonomy): domain Bacteria; phylum Actinomycetota; class Actinomycetes; order Mycobacteriales; family Pseudonocardiaceae; genus Prauserella. The sequence goes on from NZ_MKKE01000047.1 coordinate 10,639, forward strand.
GTTCGACGTGAACGATCGGGTTGCTCATGACTGCTCTCCTCCGGTTCCGAGCCTCCTGTGCACCCCACCGATCGGCAGGGTTCTACATCACAACCTAAAGGTATGAATTTATTACCACAAGGTATGCTGGGTGAATGGCGACGAGAAGGAGCTACCCCGACTCCTGCGGGATGGCGCAGGCACTGAACGTGATCGGCGAACGCTGGGCGTTGCTGATCGTGCGGGAGCTGCTGTTCGGCCCGAAGCGCTTCGCGGACCTCAACGACGAGCTGCCCGGAATCAGCAAGGCAGTGCTCAGCCAGCGTCTCGACGAACTCGAGGCGCGCGCGGTGCTGCGTCGACGTCGACTCCCGCGCCGGTGTCGCTGTGGGTCTACGAACTCACCGAGTGGGGCGCCGAGCTGGAACCCGTTGTGCAGGCCATGGGCCGATGGGGCGCGCGTTCGCCGTTCTTCGCCGCCGACCAGCCGCTGAGCTGCACCTCGGTTGCGATGTCACTGCGGACGATGTTCGACTCCGACCGGGCCCCTGACGCCGATCTGAGCATCGACATCGATCTGGGCCGGGAGCAGTTCCGTGCCACGGTGCGCCGGACGGCCCTCGATCTGCGTCGCTCCCCCGCCATGGCCGAAGCCGGCCCCACCAGGACCGGCGAGACCGACCGCGCCGACGCGAAGATCGTCGCGACACCCCACGCGTTCATCGAACTTGTCTACTCCGGACGCCCCACGGCCGAGCACGTCGCGGCCGGCACTGTCACCGTGGACGGCGACACCGCCGCCGTCGAACGGTTCGTCGCGTGCTTCAGCCTTCCCAACCCGGCCACCCTTCCCCCGCAGGAGTCGTCATGATCTTCGTCGTGTGTCACGGGGCCGGTGGGTCGGCGTGGGAGTGGCATCGGGTGCGCGCCGAGCTCGAGGCCCGCGGGCACGACTGCATCACCGTCGACCTGCCCACCGGCGGCGCCGACGCCCGACTGGCCGCCTGTGCCGACGCCGTCGTCGCCGCGGTCGGACGGTCGCGGCAGACGACCGTCCCGCGCATGTTCCGAACGACGGGATCGTCGTCGTGGGACATTCGATGGGCGGGTTCATCGCTCCCCTGGCCGCCGACGCGCTCGGCGCGCGGCACCTCGTGCTGTGCAGCGCGATGGTTCCGCTGCCAGGCGAGACGGTCGACGAATGGTGGGACGCCAGCGGTTTCACCGCCGCCGAACTCGACCATCCCGACGACGAGGTCGCCCTGTTCCTGCACGACGTCGACGCCGCACTGATCGCGGAGGCGCCGCGGCACGCCACCGACGTCTCGGGATCACTCACCGGCGACCCGTTCCCGCTGGACGCCTGGCCGGCGACGCGACGTCGTTCGTCGTGTTCGCCGACGACCGCTTCTTCCCCGCCGCCTTCCAACGCGACCTCGCCCGCCGGCGGCTCGGCATCGACGCACCCGCCGAGGTGCCGGGCAGCCACTGCGCCTACCTGGCCCACCCGGCCGACGTCGCCGACGCGCTCATCGCAGCAGCGTCCTGAGAACCCAGCGTCCTGAGTGGACGCACGCCGCGCGCTGTCGTGAATGGACAGCGCGCCGGGCGTCCTCAGTCGTCGGACGTCCATTCGGCCCAGGACATCTGCCACACGCTCCACCCGTCGGTGGGTTCGAGGGTGCGGTCGCCGGCGTTGCGCACCGTGATGAGGTCGCCGGGTTTGGACTGTTCCATCACCCACGCCGCGTCCTCGGTCGAGAGGTTGATGCAGCCGTTGCTGGTGTTGCTGTTGCCCTGCGCACCGACCGACCACGGCGCCGAGTGGTAGAAGATGCCGCTGTAGGACATCCGCGCGGCGTAGTCCACCTCGATGCGGTAGCCCTCGCTGCTGTCGACGGGAACGCCGTAGGTGCTGGAGTCCATGGTGTAGCCGTTGTGCTCGCTCATCACCGTGTACGTGCCGTTCGGCGTGGACGTCTCCGGTTTGCCGAGCGAGATCGGCATGCGCCGGACCCGCTCGCCGTCGACGAACACCGACATGTGATGCAATGCGCCGTCCGCGACGACCGACACCTCGCGGCCCACGGTGAACGACACCTGCCGGTCCTGCGCGCCGTACATGCCGTCGCCGAAGTCCTTGCCGTAGATCATCGCGTCGACGTTGACCTCGGTGCCCGGCGCCCAGTGGTCCCGCGGCCGCCAGATGACCTCCGAGTCGCTGCGCCAGCGGAACGCACCCTCGGTCTCCGGCTGCGTCCGCACCCGCAGCGCCCGTTCGACGACGTCGCGGTTGGGCACGTCGGCGCTGAAGGTGAACACGATCGGCATGCCCACGCCGACGGTCTGCCCGTCCTGGACGTTGACGTGCACCGCGTTCTGGCTCTGCGGCACGGCGGTGGTGAAGGTGGCCGATTCGGTGACGGACTGGCCGTCGTCGCCCTCGGCGGTGGCCTCGAGGGTGTAGGTCTTGCCGAATCCGAGCGGTTCGGATGCGCGCCACGCGGTGTCCTGCATGGTCGTGCCGCCCTCGACGACCGTGCCGTCCTCGCCGACCAGCGAGGCGTCGGTGATCGTGCCGTGCTGCACCGTCGCGGTGAACCCGCCACCGGGCTCGACCCCGTCCTCGCCGTCGGACACCGACAGTTCGAGCTCGGCCTGCTGCGCCGGCGTGGGGTCGGCTCCGGCGGCGCCGCTGCCACCCTGGTCACCCGCCGACGAACTGCAGCCCGTGACCAGCATGCCCCCGACGACCACGATCGTTACCGTCCGCGCCCACCGGCCGGGTGCGGACAACCCCCAGCGCCCCATCAACAACCTTCCGTATGACGTTGTCCTGAACAATCCTCGACAAGTCTGCCGGAACACAGCGCGTATCCGGCCCGCAGTGATACGAGTGAGACGCACGGATGCATCACATCGTTGCCTGAGATCGTTGCCTGCGGGCCCTCCTCGATCCCGTGTCGACCCGCGCGCCGGCGCCCGCGGGCCCGCGACGTGCGCGAACGCCGAACGGAGGGGGGTCGTTCGGGGCCACTACGGACCGTGCTAATCTTTTTCCCGTCGCAAGCGAGACCGACCGCGACAGGCCCAGCCGAGGTCGCAGCGAGTCTCAGCGTCACGCGCCGTTAGCTCAATTGGCAGAGCAGCTGACTCTTAATCAGCGGGTTCGGGGTTCGAGTCCCTGACGGCGCACTCCCCTCCTTACAGCGAAGCCCCAGGCAGAAGTCTGGGGCTTTTTCGCGATCGCCGGCCCCAACGTAGTGATCGATGGCGACCCTGGAACCCGCTGAATTAAGTGTCAGCGGCTCCACGGTCCCGAATTTCGTTTGCCCACCATGAACAGGCGTTGTTACAACCTGCGCGAGAGGTGGTGAGCACGGTGCGCGCAGCATTCCGGCCGACGATGAACCCGGCCGAGCTGTCCTATCTCGCGGTCGAGCGCAGGCATCAGGTCAACGTCTCGATGGTCTTCCTGCTGAACCTTGACCGCACCCCCACCACCGCCGACCTGCACACCGCGCTGGCCCGGCTCGCCGCGACCGTGCCGCGGTTCCGCCAGCGCATCGTCCACGCCTCTCCGTGGCGGACCAACTGGTCGCAAGCCACGCACGTTGCCATCGACCGGCACCTTGCCGAACTCTCCGCGGACTCCGCCGACCTCCACACCGTCCTCGGCCAGCTCACCACGCTGCTGCAACAACCGTTCGACCCGACCCTGGCCCCATGGCACGCTTACCACGTCCGCGACATCGCGGGCGGGCGCAGCTGCTCGTACTGCGGCTCCACCACTGCATGGGTGACGGCGCGACCTACGTCGCCGCACTCCAGCAGGCCTTCGCCGACTCCGGCCCCGGTCTGGTCGCCGTCGAACGCCCCCGGCCCCCGTTCGACCTCCTGCGCACCATGCGCGGCACCCTCGGCGCGGCGGGACGCACCGTCGGCGCGTTGTGCACCACGGCAGGACGATCCGCGCTCCGCGCCGAGATCGACATCTGGAAGACGCCGCCTCCGCCGGGAAGGCTCGGCCGGTCCCGACGCGGCCAGCGGATCGCGGTCTGGACGGCGCCCTTGGAGGCCTGGCGACGCGCTGCGCACGCGCTGGGCGGACGGCACAACAGCCTTTTCCTCCTGATCGCCGCACATGCCGAGGCCGACTACCACGGCTGGCCGAACTCGGACTCGGTCACGATCATGCCCGTCAGCACGCGCAGCACCGATCCGCACGCGGTGCAGGACGGTGCGATCAGTCTCGCAACCGGTGTCCTCGTCCTCGACCGTGACGCCGTTCGGTCCGGCCACCTCGCGCCCGTGGAGCACGCAGCGCTGGACGCCCGGCGACGTGGAACTACCGGCGACGATCACCGGCCCGTCGCCGGTGACCTGATGCGCTTGCTACCCGAACGACTGCGCGCCGCACTGCACGTCCGCCTGTTCGCACGGTCCGATGTGGTCGCCAGCAACGTGGGCCGCGGCGAACGCATGCGCGTGGGCGGAGCCGAGGTGAAGACCTGCGCGGTGGTCTCCCCCGCCGTGGCATGTCCCGTCGCATTCACCACGTTCACCTACGGCGACGAGGTGACGCTGGTCGCATCGATCGATCCCGGCATGGTGTCCGAGCCGGACGAGTTCGAGGCCGCGATCACGACGACGTTGAGCCGATTCGTCCCCGGCGCCTCATCTCCCTGAGTCGACGGGACACCACGAACGGCCCCCGACACGCGTCGCGCCGGGACGACGGTCGTGTCGTCCCGCGCCGGTAGCCGGTGATGCCGGTCAGGCGGGGGTGCCCGCCTTGGTTCCCGTGTCGCTCAGCAGGGGCGGGGCGCTGGGCGCGTTCAGCACCTCGTCGTCGATCAGACCCTCGGTGCGCGCGACCACCGTGGTCACGGCGATCTGGCCCGCAACGTTCGTGGCGGTGCGCATCATGTCCATGATCGGGTTCACCGAGTAGATCAACGCGATACCCATGGCCACCTGCGCCGGGTCGAGGCCGATCACCGTGGCCGTCAACGTCAGCGCCGTCAGCCAGCCCGTCGTGCCCGCCGTGGCCAACGCGCCGAACACCGCCACCACGACGATGCCCACGTACTGACCGAAGCTCAACGAGATCCCCGAGATGTTGGCGATGAAGATCGCACCGATGGCGGGGAAAACCGCGGCGCAACCGTCCATTTTGGTCGCCGTGGCCAGCGGCGTGGCGAACCCGGCGTAGCCCGGGTCGACGCCGAGGTTGACCGCCGACTGCCGGGTGAGCGGCAACGTCGCCGCGGAGCTCTGCGACACGAATCCGAACTGGATCGCCGTCCACGACTTGCCGAAGAACTGACCCGGCCGCACCCGCGCCACGAACTGCAGCAGCAGCGGATACACCACGAACATCACCAGCAGCGAACCGACATACACCGCCAGCGTCGCCGACAGCAGCGGCCGGAACAACGCGTCACCGTAGTTGGCGACCGCGCCGCCGATCAGGCCGAGGATGCCGATCGGGGCGAGCCGCACGATCCAGCCCAGGTACCGCTGGATGATCTCGAACACGCTCGACACCACGTTCACGAACGGCTCCGCCCGCTCCCCCAGGCTGTAGGAGGCCGCGCCGATCACCAACGCGAGGAACAGCACCTGCAGCATCTGCCCCTCGGCGAACGCGGCGACGAAGTTCTCCGGCACGATGCCCTCGACGAAGGCCGTCCAGGATCCCCACTCGGCGACCGAGTCCGCCGCGCGCTCGGTGTTCTCGGCTGTCGCCTCCACACCGCCGAGCCCGCCGGAGCCCGGGTTGAACAGCAGCCCGACGCCGATGCCGATCAGCACCGCGATCAGCGACGTCGTCGCGAACCAGCCGACGGTCTTCCCGCCGAGCCGGGCGGCCGTGCGGCCACCACCCAGGCCGCGGAGGCTGTTGATGCCGACGATGATCGCCGTGAACACCAGCGGCACCACCGCGATCTGCAGCAACGTGGTGAACACCGACCCGACCTGGTCGAGCAGCTCGGTCAGCCACACCGTCTCGGTGACCCTGGCGACGGCGCCGAGCAGGGCGCCCACCAGCAGCGAGCCGATGACGGCGGAGGCGAACACCGCGGGTTTGGTGTAGGTGCGTAAGAAGGACACGAGGCCGCTCCGGGGATGAATTTCCGACAGGTGCGTAGGCAGTCAACGCCAAGATTCACGAATTGTTTCCACTTTCCACATCGTGGGACACCGCGGCGGGAACCGCTACCGGTCGGGAGCGCGCCCGCGCATGGCCAGCTGCAGCTCCAGCAGCAACCGGTCCGACGCGTCGGCGAGGTCCAGACCGGTGATGGCCTCGATCCGCCGCAGCCGGTACCGCAGCGTGTTCGGATGCACCCGCAGCTCCCGGGCCGCCGAACGCACGTCGCCGTGCCCGGCCAGATACGCGGCGGCACTGTCGGCGAGGTCGCTGCCGTGCGCGCGGTCGTACTCGGCCAGCGCGTCCACCCGCGGGTCGCGCAGTTCCGACCGCGCCGCGACGAGGTCCAGGATCTCGCCGAGCAGCACAGCGGTCCGCGACTCGGCCAGCGTCGTCACCCGCGCCTCCGGCGGAGCGGCGGCGTCGGCCGCCCCGGCAGTGCCACCCGCCGCGCCGGGCAGCCGCGTGCCGTCCAGCACCCGGTCCACCTCGGCCCGCGCCGCGGCCACCTCCCCGAGATCGGCCACCCCGGTGGCGATCGCCGCCCGCAACACCACGCCGCGGGTGTCCTCGAGCGCGGCCACGAGCTGCCGCGTCCACGCCCCGACCGCATGCTCCGACGCGTAGCCGGGCAGCAGCACATAGGCCCGCTCCCCCGGCATCGTCGTCACCGAGTCGCGGCGGAACGCGCTCGCGTGCAGCCGCAGGACGCTGCCCACGCCCGGGCCCGTCCCGCCGGCGGCCTCGGCCTGCCCCGAGGCCGCGAAGCCGAGCACCGCCACCGGCCCGCCCTGCGGCAGGTTCAACGCACCCGCCAGCGACGGGACGTCCACCCCGTCGCCGCGCAGCCCGAACAGCCGTTGGATCAGCAGTTCCTCGGTCGACGGGGCGTTGTGGCTGCGCGCGATGATCCGCGCGGCGATCGCGGCCGCACCTCGCAGCACCTCCGCCGCGTCGGCCGCGAACGGCCGGTCCCCCTGCTGGAGCCAGATCGAGCCGAGCATCCTCGGGTCGTCCTCGACGGGTTCGTGGATGCCGACGACCAGGCGGCGCTGAGTGCCGAGTTCGGCGTGGGCAGGCACGTCGACGACCTCGTCGCTCGCGCGCAACCGGTCGTAGACGCCCCACCGGTGCAGCACGCGCAGATAGTCACGCGGGCCCTCGCGGCCGAGGATCGACAGGGTGCGCAGTTCGTCGGCCGATTCGTCGGAGGGCGAATGCGCGAGCACGCGGGAGGCGGCGTCCTCGATCGACACCATGCCGCCGGCGTTGCGCGCCACGCTCTGCGCGAGGTCGAACAGGTCGGTGTCGGCGGCCAGCAGGTCGGGGGCGCTGGGTTTGGGGCTGCGGTCGAGCATCCGCTGCACCCGGGGGAACACGTGGTCCCAGCGCGCCTTCGGGTGGACCTCGACGAGCGCGACCCCGGCCTTCTCGGCGGCGGCGCGCACCGCGCGCGGACGTCTTCGACAACACCACCCGCGGACGTGCCGCCTCGGCGGACCCGGCCACGGCCGCGAACCACGCCAGCGCCTCCTCGTCGCGCACCCCCACGTGCACCACGACGTCGGAGCCGCGGCCCCCCGGGGCGCCGTCCGGGTCGGCGGCCGGTTCGGTGCCGGCCAGTTCGGTCCCGTCCACGAGCGCGACGGACGCGACGACGGTGCCGGCGTGCTCCGCGGCGGCGGGCCGGGCCACCGCCGTGTCCAGCGCCTCGGTCAGCTCGCGCACCGTGATCGCGCGTTCCGGTTCGGTCACCGCCGCCTCCACCCGTGCACGTCCTTGGTCGGTCGAACAAGGAGTGGTCGAATTCTTCGTCCGATCATCTCACGGACTCGGGTCGCCGGGGCTGCTTCACTGCGTTCGCGGGGCAGTGCCCGCGCAACAACGAAGGAGGGTCGCCATGGACGGCATCACGAACGTTCCGCAGCCGGTGAACGAACCGGTCCACTCGTACGCCCCCGGCACGCCGGAGCGCGCGCGGCTGCAGGCGAAACTGGCCGAGCTGGAGGCCACCCCCACCGAGGTGCACCACGTGATCGCCGGCGAGCACCGCCGCAGCGCCACGACCGTGACCGAGGTCGTGCAGCCGCACAAGCACGCCTCCGTCCTGGGCACCTTCACCCACGCGACCCAGCAGGACGTGCGCGACGCGGTCGAGGCCGCGAACGACGCCGCGCCGGCGTGGCGGGCGATGCCGTTCGACGAGCGCGCCGCGGTGTTCCTGCGCGCGGCCGATCTGCTGTCCGGACCGTGGCGCGAGACGATCGCCGCGGCCACGATGCTCGGCCAGTCCAAGACGGCCTACCAGGCCGAGATCGACGCCCCGTGCGAGCTGATCGACTTCTGGCGGTTCAACGTCCACTTCGCGCGCCAGCTGATGACCGATCAGCCGCTGTCGGTTCCCGGAGTGTGGAACCGGGTCGAGTACCGGCCGCTGGAGGGTTTCGTCTACGCGGTCACGCCGTTCAACTTCACCGCGATCGCCGGCAACCTGCCCACGGCGCCCGCGCTGATGGGCAACACCGTCGTGTGGAAGCCGTCGGACACCCAGGCCGTCGCGGCGTACCTGACGATGCAGCTGCTGGAGGCGGCCGGTCTGCCGCCGGGCGTGATCAACCTCGTCACCGGCCCGGGCCCGGACATCTCCGACGTCGTGCTGCCCGACCCGCGCCTGGCCGGCATCCACTTCACCGGCTCCACCGAGACGTTCCAGACGTTGTGGCGCGAGGTGGGCACCAACATCGCGAACTACCACTCCTACCCGCGGCTCGTGGGCGAGACGGGCGGCAAGGACTTCGTCGTGGCGCACAGTTCGGCCGACCCCGAGGTGCTGACGACGGCGCTGATCCGTGGTGCGTTCGACTACCAGGGCCAGAAGTGCTCGGCGGCCTCGCGCGCGTTCATCCCCGCCTCGGTGTGGGCGGAGATGGGTGAGGACCTGATCGCGAAGACGGCGGCGTTGACCTACGGTGACGTGTCCGACCTGTCGCACTACGGCGGCGCGGTCATCGACCGGCGTTCGTTCGAGCGCAACAAGGCCGCGCTCGAACGGGCCAAGTCGACGCCGGGGCTGACGATCGCCGTGGGCGGCCGCGCCGACGACAGCGTCGGCTACTTCATCGAGCCGACGATCCTGCTCGGCGACGACCCCACCGACGAGGCGTTCAGCAAGGAGTACTTCGGCCCGATCCTGGCGGTGCACGTCTACGACGACACGAAGCCGGGCGCCTTCGACGAGATCCTGCGGGTGGTCGACTCCGGTTCGGCGTACGCGCTGACCGGCGCGATCATCGCCGACGACCGCGCGGCCGTCGCCAGGGCGTCCGAGGCGCTGCGGTTCGCCGCGGGCAACTTCTACGTCAACGACAAGCCGACGGGCTCGATCGTGGGCCAGCAGCCGTTCGGCGGCGCCCGCGCCTCCGGCACGAACGACAAGGCCGGGTCGGCGCAGAACCTGCTCCGCTGGGCCTCGGCGCGGTCGATCAAGGAGACGTTCGACGCGCCGAGGGATCACCACTACCCGCACCAGGGGGTGTGACGCTCATGCCGTACCCACGCCTGGCGCAGCCGCTGCGATCGACGCTGTTGGCGGCGGCGCGGTCGAAGCGGCTGGAGCACACGGCGGCGAACCTGCGGTTGACGCGCACGGTCGTCGACCGGTTCGTCGCGGGCGAGACCGAGCAGCAGGCCGTCGACACGGCACGCGGCCTGCTCGACAGCGGCCGGTACATCACGATCGACCACCTCGGCGAGGACACCACGGACGCCGCGCAGGCGCAGGCGACGGTCTCGGCGTACCTGTCGTTGCTGTCGGCGCTCGCGCCGCTGGCGGCGGACTCGGCGGCAGGCGCGCACCGGCCGCGGCCGGTGGAGGTGTCGCTGAAGCTCTCGGCGCTGGGCCAGTCCCTGCCGGTCGACGGCGACCGCATCGCCCTCGACAACGCGCACAAGATCTGCGCGGCGGCCGAGGAGGCGGGCGTGTGGGTCACGGTCGACGCCGAGGACCACACGACCACCGATTCGACGCTGTCGATCGTGCGCAGCCTGCGGGCCGACTTCCCGAGCCTGGGCACGGTGCTGCAGGCCTACCTCAAGCGCACCGAGGGCGACTGCGCCGAGCTGGCCGGAACGCGGATCCGGCTGTGCAAGGGCGCCTACGCCGAACCGGCGAGCGTCGCGTACCAGGGCGCGGCGGTCGACGAGGCCTACGTCCGGTGCCTGCGGGTGTTGCTGGGCGGCGGCGGATACCCGATGGTCGCGACCCACGACCCGGCGATGATCTCCGCCGCGCTGGACATCGCCGCCGAGCGCGGGCTCGCCTCCGACGAGTTCGAACTGCAGATGCTGTTCGGGGTGCGCGACGTCGAGCAGCGGCGGCTCGCCGCCGGCGGCCGCGCGATGCGCGTGTACCTGCCGTACGGCACCCAGTGGTACGGCTACTTCATGCGGCGCATGGCCGAGAAACCGGCGAACCTGGGCCTGTTCCTGCGGGCGCTGGCGTCCCGGAAGTAGGGCGCGCCCGCGCCGGGTGCCCCCGAGGCGTAGTCGGGGGCACCCGAACGTCGCAACCACCGCACTAAGCAATCGCTTAGACTCGGCCCGGAGCGATGATCAACGGCGAAAGGCGCGCACGACGATGTACGCAGCGACGGTCACCCGCACCGACGGACCCGCGGCCCTCGAGATCCTCGAACGGCCCGTGCCCACACCCGGTGACGGCGAGGTCCTCATCGACGTCAAGGCAGCCGGGGTGAACTTCCCCGACCTGCTGTTGACGAAGAACATGTACCAGTACAAGCCCGAACCGCCGTTCGTCCTCGGCGGCGAGCTCGCCGGCGTCGTGCGCGAGGCGCCCGCCGGTTCGGGCCTGTCCCCCGGCGACCGCGTCGCCGCCAGCACCACCACCGGCGCCTTCGCCGAGCAGGCCGTGGCCCGCGTGCCCATGGTGCTGCCGCTGCCGGACTCGATCGGCTTCGCGGCGGCCGCCTGCCTGCCGATGAACTACCTGACCATGACGTTCGCCCTGCTCAAGCGCGGTGGACTGCAGAAGGGCGAGACCGTGCTCGTGCACGCGCCGCGGGCGGCATCGGCACCGCGACCATCCAGCTCGCCAAGGCGATGGGCGCCCACGTCATCTCCGTGGTCTCCACCGACGACAAGGCACGGTTCGTCAGCACGGTCGGTTCCGACGAGGTCGTGCTGGCCGACGGGTTCAAGGACGTCGTCAAGGAACTGACCGGCGGCCGCGGCGTCGACCTGATCGTCGACCCGGTCGGCGGTGACCGCTTCACCGACTCCCTGCGCACCCTCGCCCCGCTGGGCAGGCTGCTCGTCATCGGCTTCACCGCGGGCGACATCCCCACGGTCAAGGTCAACCGGTTGCTCCTGAACAACATCGCGTCCGCGGCGTCGCCTGGGGTGCCTACGCGATGTCCGACGTCGCCACGTCCGCAAGGATGGGATGTCCTCACGCCGTACCTCGACTCCGGCGTCGTCGACCCGCCCATCGCGGGCACCTATCCCCTCGCCCGCACCGCCGAGGCCGTCGCCCAGCTCGACGACCGCGCCGTGCTCGGCAAGGTCGTCGTCGACCCGACCCTCTGAGCCGGGAGCGACCACATCTGGGTCTACTGTGGACACCCGATGCGTGGTGCACCTATGGGGTCGCCCACGCATCGGGTGGACGTTTGTCGAGAACACCCACCCCGCAACGGCGACTTCGTTAACCTCGCCGGTAATGAGCACCGACCCCCGCACGACCGAGGTCGACCCGACGACCGCCGTCCAACAGGCCTACCGGCTGATCCTCGGCCGGGCCGCCGACGCCGAGGGTGAGGCCCACTACGTGGGCAAGCTGCGCTCGGGTGAGCTGACCGTGCCGCAGCTGTGCGCGGCGCTGGCCACGTCGGACGAGTTCGCCGACCGGCTCGCCGTCCGCACCGGACAGACCGACCCGACCGCACGGGCCCGCACCGCGCGCGCGAGGCCGACCCCGACCTCATCGACCCCGCCGAACTGATCGCCGCCACGTCCGTCGAGCAGCTCGCCGCCACCGCCGAGCAGTACTTCGCCACCCTCGACGACGTCGAACAGCTGCTGACGAAACCCTTCAAGGAAGCAGGCGAGGCCGCGGAACTGCTCGTCACGTTCGGGCAGGTGTTGCGCGGTCTGCAACCGGCCACGGGCATGACCGTCCTCGACTTCGGCGCCGGCACCTGCTGGACCAGCCGGTGGCTCACCCAACTCGGCTGCCGCGTCATCGCCAGCGACATCTCACCATCCGCACTCGAACTCGGCCGCCACCTGTACGAACGCGCACCCGTCCTGGGCGAGCGGCCCGAACCGGAATTCCTCGTGTTCGACGGCCACCGCATCGACCTTCCCGACGCCAGCGTCGACCGCATCCTGTCCTACGACGCGCTGCACCACGTGCCCAACCCCGACGACGTCATCGCCGAATTCGCCCGCGTGCTCCGCCCCGGCGGCATCGCCGCCTTCTCCGAACCCGGCGCCACCCACTCCCTGCAACCCCAGTCCCAGTACGAGATGCGGCACTTCGGCGTACTCGAGAACGACGTGATCATCGAAGACGTCTGGCAACGGGCCCAGGACCGCGGATTCACCGAGATCCGCCTCTGCCTGCTCGACTCGTCCCCACAGTGGGTCGACCTGCCCACCTTCCAGGACGTGCGCGCCGGCCGCGAGGACCCGTCCGTCTTCCCCGAACCCGCCCGCGCCGCCATCGGCGACCGCCGCATGTTCACCCTCCGCCGCGCCGGCACCGAAACCCCCGACAGCCGCATCGCCGACGGCCTCACCGCCGCCCTCTCCCTCGATGACGTCACCGTCGAGCGGGCAGGAGACGGCGTCGTCGTGAGCGGCACCTGCCGCGCCGTCAACACCGGGACGCGGCACTGGCTGCCTTCCGACTCGCCCCACGGGCCCGTGTTCCTCGCGCCCGCCTCGTTCTCACCGACGGGACCGTCAGCGACCGGCTCTCGCACTCCGGTGGGCGGATCCCGCTTCCCGGCCGAGGAGACGGCGGGGTGCCGGTTGGTGGGGAGGTTGTTTTTCGGGTTCGGGTTGAGGTGGGGGATGTTTCCGATGTTGTCGGGGTCGAGTTCGACCTCGTGAGTGAGTTGGTTTGTTGGTTCTCCGTCAACGGATCCGAGGTTGTCCGCGTGTCGATTTAGCGGCGGGGCCGGGGCGGGTGGCGTGTCAGCATTCTGCGTCGTGGTGTTCGCAGTTCACGTCGCTGTGTTGGCAATCTGCGCGTGGTGTTGGCGGTTTGGGGTGTGGGTGCCTCGCCGGCGGGCTGGTCTCCGGGATGACGGGGGGTGGGTGCGGTGTGGCTCCGTGTCATCCCTCGACCTCGCTTTTTGTTTATCACACTTGCAG
>NZ_MKKE01000048.1 GCF_001942305.1 Saccharomonospora sp. CUA-673
CTGCGGAGTCATGGCCTTCCTCCCACCGCGCCGACCTGCCGGATGGCCTCCGGGACGGCGGTGAGGACCTGCGAGCCGACGTGGGCACGCCGGCGGCGGCGATCAGGCCCGCGCGGGCGTGCACGTCGGCGGCGGCGCCTGCCGCGAGCCACGGGTCGAGCCCGGACGCCAGCAGGCGCCCAGGATCCCCGACAGCACGTCGCCGGAACCGGCGGTGGCGAGCCACGCGCCGCGCGGGCGGTTCACCAGCACCCGCCCGTCGGGCGCGGCGACGAGCGTGCAGTGCCCCTTGAGCAGCACGACGGCGTCGAACCGGCGGGCCGCGGCGAGCGCCGAGGCCACCCGGTCGGGTCCGGGCGCCGCGCCGGTGAGGCGGGCGAACTCGCCGTCGTGCGGGGTGAGCACGAGCGGGGTGTCGGGGTCGCGCGCGTCGAGCACCTCGGGACGGTTCGCGAGCAGCGTGATCGCGTCGGCGTCGGCGCACACGGGCACGCCTTGGCCGAGCACGTGGGACAGGACGTCGAACCCGCCGTGCCCGGTGCCGAGTCCGGGTCCGACCGACCACGCCTGCACCCGGCCGGCGTCGGCGACCGATCCCGTGGCGACGACCTCCGGCCACCAGGCGCGCACGTCGTCGGCGGCCGCGCCCGCGTACCGCACCATGCCGGCCGTCGCGCGCACGGCGGCACCGGCGGCGAGCACCGCGGCGCCCGGGTAGGTCTCGGAGCCGGCGGCGATCCCGGCGACGCCCTGGGTGTACTTGTCGTCGCCGGGGCCGGGCAGCGGCCACGCCGCGGCGACGTCGGCCGCGTCGAGCTGGCGCAGGTCCGGTTCCCGGCCGTGCTGCCCACCGAGCGGCAGGCCGAGGTCGACGAGCGTGACCTCGCCGCACCGGCCGGGGTTGAGCACGTGCACGGGTTTGCGCGCGCCGAAGGTAACCGTGGCGACCGCCTCGACGGCGGGCCCGTCGACGGCGCCGGTGTCCGGGTCGACGCCGCTGGGAAGGTCCACGGCCAGGACGGGCAGACCGGCGCGGGCGGCCCGGTCGACGACGTCCGCGGCGGCCGGGCGCAGCGGCCCGCGGGCCGAGATGCCCACGATGCCGTCGACGAGCAGATCGGCCCGCTCCAGCCGGGCGTCCAGCTCGTCGCCGGTCGACACGATGCGTCCACCGGCCCGTACGAACGCGGCGCGGCCGGCTGCGTGCGCCCGTTCGGGCTCGAGCAGCACCGCGTCCACGCCGACACCGCGTTTACGCAGGAACGCACCGGCCCACAGGGCGTCACCGCCGTTGTTGCCGGAACCGACGACGAGAACGACCCGCCGTCCGGAAACCCCGCCGGTGTGTTCGGCCAGCAGCGCGGCCGCGCGCCCGGCGACGGCGTGGGCGGCCCTGCGCATCAGCGCACCCTCCGGCGTGCGGGCGAGGACCTCGTCCTCCGCGGCACGCACCCGGGCGGTCGTCCACACGCCGCGCACGGCTCACTCCACCGTGACGGACTTGGCGAGGTTGCGCGGCTTGTCGACGTCGTAGCCGCGGGTGCGGGCGATCTCGGCGGCCAGCACCTGCAACGGCACCGTCGACACCAACGGCTGCAGCAGCGTCGGCACGGCGGGCAGCTCGATGAGCTCGTCGGCGAACGGGCGCACCGTCTCGTCGCCCTCCTCGGCGATGACGATCGTCCGCGCGCCGCGGGCCTGGATCTCGCTGATGTTCGACACGAGCTTGGCGTGCAGCACCGCCCGGCCACGCGGCGACGGCATGACCACCACGACCGGCAGGTCCTTCTCGATCAGGGCGATCGGGCCGTGCTTGAGCTCGCCCGCGGCGAAACCCTCGGCGTGCATGTACGCCAGCTCCTTGAGCTTGAGCGCACCCTCGAGCGCCACCGGGTAGCCCACGTGGCGGCCGAGGAACAGCACGGCCTTCGAATCGGCCAGGCGCGCACCGAGCTCGCGCACCTGCTCAACCTTGGTGAGCACCTGCTCGACGGCCTGCGGCATGGCCTCCAGCTCGGCGAACTCGCGGCCCACCTCGTCGGGGTACTTGGTGCCGCGGGCCTGCGCGAGCGCCAGGCCCACGAGGTAGTTGGCGGCGATCTGCGCGAGGAACGCCTTCGTCGACGCGACACCGATCTCGGGGCCGGCGTGGGTGTAGAGCACCGCGTCGGACTCGCGCGGGATCTGCGCGCCGTTCGTGTTGCACACCGCCAGCACGCGGGCCCGCTGCTCGCGGGCGTGCCGCACGGCCTCGAGGGTGTCCATCGTCTCGCCGGACTGGGACACCGCCACGACGAGCGTGTCGCGGTCCAGCACAGGGTCGCGGTAGCGGAACTCGCTGGCCAGCTCGACCTCGACGGGCAGCCGGCACCAGTGCTCGATCGCGTACTTGGCGACCAGGCCCGAGTGGTAGGCCGAACCGCAGGCGACGACGAACACCTTGTCGACGTCCCGCAGGTCCTGGTCGGAGATGCGCTGCTCGTCCAGGACGATGCGTCCGCCGGAGAAGTGCCCGCGCAGCGAGTTCGCCAGCGCCTCGGGCTGCTCCTCGATCTCCTTGAGCATGAAGTACTCGTGGCCGCCCTTCTCGGCGGCCGACAGGTCCCAGTCCACGGTGAACGGCTTGCCCTGGGCGAGCTCGCCGTGGAAGTCGGTGACCTCGTAGCCCTCGCGGGTGATCGTGACGAGCTGGTCCTGGCCCAGCTCGACGGCCTCGCGGGTGTGCTCGATGAACGCGGCGACGTCGGAGGCCACGAACGTCTCGCCCTCGCCGACGCCCACGACCAGCGGCGACGACCGGCGCGCCGCGACGATCACGTCCGGGTGGTCGGCGTGGGTGACGACCAGGGTGAACGCACCCTGCAGCCGGCGGCACACCGCGCGGACGCTCGCCGGCAGGTCGCCCGCCGTGTCCGGGTCCTTGTCGTAGGCGCGCGCGATGAGGTGCGCGGCCGTCTCGGTGTCGGTGTCACTGGCCAGCTCGGTGCCGACGGCCTCGAGCTCGGCACGCAGCTCCGCGAAGTTCTCGATGATGCCGTTGTGCACCACCGCGACGCGCTCCGAGGCGTCCCGGTGCGGATGCGAGTTCCGGTCCACCGGCGGGCCGTGTGTGGCCCACCGCGTGTGGCCCATGCCGGCCGTACCCTCGAACCGCGACCGGCCGGCCTCGTCGAGGGCGCCCACCAGGTTGGCCAGCCTGCCCGCCTTCCGCTCGACGGTCAGCGACCCCGCCCCGTCCAGGACGGCGACACCCGCCGAGTCGTAGCCGCGGTATTCCATGCGTCGCAGTCCACCGAGCACGACGTCCAGTGCTTTCCGGTGCCCGACGTATCCCACGATTCCACACACGTCCCCCAGCGTATCGACCCCGCATCCGGCACCCCTCCCCGCCGCACCCTGCGCGTGTTCCCCCGGGTGGGAGGTGGGTGGGCTGTGTCGGGGGGAACAGCGGCGGGGTGGGTCGAGTAATCTGCGCGGCATGGCCAAGGCGAAGCAGTTGCTCGAGGACCTCACCTTCGCGGGACCGCACGAGGTGCTGCGCGGCGACCTGGCGCTCGTCGGCCAACCCGGCGTGGTCTACACGCCGAAGGAGGGGCGCGGGCTGCCCGCGGTCGCGTTCGGTCACGGCTGGTTGCAGCCGGCGGGCCGGTACCGCGAGCTGCTGCGGCACCTGGCGAGCTGGGGCATCGTCGCGGCCGCGCCGTCCACGCAGCGCGGACCGCTGCCCTCGCACCGGCTGCTCGCCGACGACCTGCTCTCGACCCTCGAGATGGTCACCAAGGTGCGCCTCGGTCCGGGCGCCATCAGCGTCGACCCGCTCAAGCTGGGCGTCGCCGGACACTCGACGGGCGGCGGTTCGGCCGTGCTGGCGGCCGCGAAGTCCTCCGACGTCCGCGCCGTGGCCACGTTCGCACCGGCGCAGACGATCCCGTCGGCGTCGAAGGCCGCCGAGCAGGTCGAATGTCCCGGTCTGCACCTGGCCGCGGCCGACGACCTCGTCGCACCGGCCCAGGGCAACGCCGAGCTCATCACGCGTTCCTGGGGCGGCGAGGCCCAGCTGCGCACCCTGCCGAAGGCTCGCACCTCGCGGTCGCCGAGGGCACGCACTGGAGCCAGCTGCTCGTGCACGGCAAACCGCACCGTGCGACCCAGCGCACCGTCCGCGCCCTGTTCACGGCGTTCTTCCTGACGCACCTGACGGGCACGAAGACGTACCGGCCGCTGCTCGACGACAGCGTGAAGGCCGCCAAGATCGTCGACCTCGACGACGACAAGGCCACCGCCCGCTGACTCCCCGCGCGGCCGCGTACGGCCCGGTCCGCCCCGTTCTGCCCGGGTTCAGCCGAGCCAGGAGCGGTTGGCGAAGTCCTCGTCGTCGTCCTCGTCGCCGGGGGCGCGCCGCGCCCTCGCCGGGGGCTGTGTCGCCGGGTTGGTCGGCGGCTCCGCCGCGGCCGGTGGCGTGTCCTGCGCGGCCGGCTCGTCGAGTTCGTCGGAACCCGGTCCGAAGCTCATCGTGTGGTCGCCGCCGTCCTTGCGGTGGAACCACTCGTTCTTGGCGTTCGGATCCTCGCGGGCGGCCTCGGCGGCCGCCGACTTCTCGTCGAGCTCCTTGCAGCGCGCCTCGTTCGCCTCGCGCCGTTCGCGGGCGGCGTCGCGGATCTCCTGCTGTGTGCGCTGTTCCCGCTCGGAGATCTCGGTGGACGCCGCGCGGAACTTGGCCTGGTTGGCCGCCAGCGCGTCGAGCAACCCGGGGCTCGGACCCTTCGACATGTCGCCATCCCCTCGCTAGTTCACCGGCTGAACGGCAGGACGACCGGTGTGTCCTCGCCCAAGGCGCCGCTGATGCGCTCGTTCGACGGCGTCGCGTCGAACAGGTCGCTCACCGCGCTGAGGACGAACTGGCTCTGGCGCTCCTCGTCGCCGCCACCGCCGCCACCGCCGGCGCCGCCCATTCCGCCGCCCATCATGCCGCCACCGCCCATGCCGGAACGACCGGACTCGTCGCGGCCGCCCTGGCCGCCGTCACCCTGGCCGGCTCCGTCACCACCGTCACCGCCGCCGATCGGCGAGTCGGCGAGGCTGCTGCCGTCGGCGGAGCCACCCGCACCGGGCTCACCCTCGCCGAGCGCGTTGCCGAGCGCCTCACCGGGTCCCGAGCCGCGGGCGACGTCCCGTCGTTCGCGGCCGGGCCCGTGGCGTCGGAGCCGTCGGCGGCCGCGGCCGTCATCGACCCGGCACCGAGGTCGCCCTGCATCGCACCGGAGTCGCCTGCACCGGAATCCCCCACGCCCGGGGCGCCTGCGCCGGGGGCGGAGGAAACCTCACCACCGGCGATGTCGCCCTGGAACGCACCACCGAGACCGGCACCGCCGGCACCATCGGCAGCGGCGGCACCGAGGTCACCGGACTGGCTGCCGCCGACACCGGGCTCGCCGGCAGCGCTGGACACCTCACCGCTCGCACCGCTGGGAACCTCGCCACCGACGCCGGGCGCACCCGGAGCGCTGGAGACCTCGCCGCTCGCACCGCCGGACATCTCGCCGCCCACGCCGGGTACTCCGCCGCTGCCGACGCCCGGCTCGCCGGGGCCGTCCTCGGCGCCGCCGGCGAAGGCACGCATCTGACCGCTCTCACCGGAGGAGTCCCCGCCGAGCCCGGCAGGACGCATGCCGCCCGCACCGGCGCCGGAACCGGAGGTCTCGCCGTTTCCTGTGCCGTTGCCCTCGCCGAGGGTGTAGGTGGTCGGTTCGCCGTTGCCGTCGTCGACGGTGACCGTGGTCGGGCCGTCGGGACCGTCGGGCTGCTCGGCCGTGATTTTCAGGCCGTCCTCTTCGATGCGGATCTTGCCGTCCTCGTCGGGCGTGTACACCTGCTCCTCGCCCGCACCGGCGCCACCCGCACCAGCGGCGCCTTCGGGGCCGAAGTCCTGGGCACCGCCCGGCTGGCCGCCGGGCTGACCGCCGGGCGAGGCCGCGCCGCCTTCGCCCCCGACGCCGGGTTCGGCGGATTCGTTGCCGAAGTCGAGCTTGAAGTCCTTGGGCTCGCCGTCGCCGGTGGTGACGGAGATGTCCATCTCGCCCTTCTCGTTGGGCGCGACGAGGTCGAGCTTGCGGTCACCCTGTTCGACGCTCAGCGTCTCGCGCTCGGCGCCGTCCTTGACGGCCTCACCTGTCTCGGGGTCGATCGGGTACGGCTCACCGGTCTCGGGGTTGATCTCGGCCTGCTCACCGGTGACGGGGTTCTCGACGTCACCGGGCTTGGCCGCGTCGTCGGGCCCGCCCGGAGCGCCACCGCCGGCACCGCCCGGCGGCATTCCACCGCCGCCGCCACCCGGGGGCATTCCGCCACCGCCGCCACCCGGCGGCATTCCGCCGCCGCCACCGCCGCCGGTCTGGCCACCACCGCCGCCACCGCCGGGATCACCGGACGCGCCGGTCTGGTCGCCGCCGGGAGGCTGCCCTTCGCCCTGGCCCTCGCCGTTGCCTTCGCCGTTACCGCCCGGCTTCGCGAACGCGTCCCCGAGCCCCTCGCCGAGGTGCTGCAGGAGCGCGTTGTAGCCGTTCTGGACGTACTCACCGGCGGTGCGGCCCTGCTCGTGGAACGCATTCGCCTTCTCGTCGTAGGCGGTGATGAATTCCGACAGCTTGTTCAGGGTCTCCGTCTCCGCGTCCGTGATCTTCTGGAGCTCGCTGTTGAGGTTGGCCTCGGTGATCGTCGACGCGAAGTGGATGCCGAGGAGCGCACTGATCGGCGAGGTGATCGCCAGGACCCCGCTGAACGGAACCATCATGAAGTCGGTGAGGTGATCCCACCAGCTCTTGTTCTGGACCTCCTCGAGAGCCGCGTTCATCTCCTCGATGGCGCCGGGAAACTCTTCGGCGGCCTTGATGAGGTCGTCGACATTGGTCTGGGTCAGCTCGCCGATCGTGCCGTCCCCGTACAGGTCCAGCACTTTCTGCGCGTACGTGGTGACGTTGGTCTTGACGTCGTCGCCGACCGCCCGTACGTCCTCGTGTGCCCGGCCCAGTGCCTCGGACAACTTCCCGGCGTTGTCGGCGATCTCCTTGTTGGCCCCCTGGGCCGCTTCCTTGGCGTCACCCGTCCAGTCGGAGGTGCCGTCCTGCCAGGACTTGTTCAGGCTCTCCTTCGCCCCGTCGACGTGCCGCTCGCGGCTCCAGCATCGAGGCGTCGCGCCCGAACGCGCCGAAGTCGATTCCGCGGAACTCGTCGAGTCCGGCCTGGATCTCCCCCGGGGTGCCACCCTGGTGCGCGTACTGGCCGTTGCCACCGCCCTCGCCGTCACCGCCGCGGGACAGGTCGGTTTCGACGTACTCGGCCTCACCACCACCGCCACCGGCGTTGATCTTGGGCAAGGCTTTCGCCCGCTCGTAGCGCGGGTGGAAATCCTCGAAGAGTTTGACGATCGACTTCGCCTGGTCGACGATCTCGTCGGAGGTACCGAAACCGCCTTGGGCCAGCTTCTCCTGGGCGTCGTCGATCCGGCCCTTGTTGGCGTTGGTCAGGCTCTCGCGCGCGTTCTGCGCGTTCTGGCTCTTGTTCTCGCCACCCGACTGGACGTCCTCGACGTCGGCGCCGACCTCGCGGGCGTACTGCTCGATCTCGTTGGGGCTGAGCTCGCGTGGTTGGCCAGCATGTAGAGCAGGTTCTGCCGATCCTGCGCCGAGACGCTCTGGTCGTCGAGCATCTCCCGCGCGTCGGCGATCTCCGAGTCGGAGAACTCTGATTCGCGAATCGATTTGGCCGCAGCTTCGTCGAGCTTTTCATGCAGCGGACCGACCATTCCGAAAACCATTACAGCCCCCTACCCTTGCCGGCGATCTCGTCGCGTTCACGGTCTCGCCGTTCTGGTACGACTCCGCCGCGCTGGAGAATTTCCCGCCGAGCTCGCCCACCTGCTTGCCGTACTGCTTGATCGCGTCGGCGTACTTGTCGATCGCGTCCGCGTACTTGGCGGCCGTCGCCTGCCACAACTGGCCGATCTGCCCCTCACCGATCCCAGGCTGCACGTTGCCCGCGGCTTGGCCGAGCTCCTCGCCCTTGTCGCCGTAGGCGCCCCCTGCGCCACCCAGCTTGCCCGGGTCTACCTGGTGTCCACCTGACATCGGTTCCTCCCCCTGATCGGCGTCGTCGTTTTCGCTGTGCGGAGGGTTGGACGCACGGCGGCAGCGTTCGGTGCCATTCCCGGCGCACCGAATCGCCAACGCTCAGAGCAACATACCCAGCACCGGGGGTCGTTGTCGCGGGAACCGGTCACACCCGACGCCAACGGATCCGTTCGCGCAACCAGCAGCGCACGAACGGTGCCGTTCACACCCGCGGCACCGCACGGCGCCTCACGCCACCGTCGCGACGACCCCGGCCAGCCGATCCGCGGCGGCCTGGGCCGTGGCCTCCGCCCTCGCCTCGACCATCACCCGAACGAGCTGCTCGGTGCCGGACGGACGCAACAACACGCGCCCCTCCTCACCCAGCTCGCCGGTCACGGCGTCCACCGCGTCCCGCACGGCCTGCGACGCGGACACCGCGGCCTTGTCGGCAACGCGCACGTTCACCAGCACCTGCGGCAGTCGCTGCATCACCGCGGCCAGCTCGACCACCGGCTTGCCCGTCGCGGCGGCCCTGCTCATCAGGCGCAACGCCGTCAACAGCCCGTCGCCGGTCGTGGCGTGCGCGGGCAGCACGACGTGCCCCGACTGCTCGCCGCCGAGGGCGAACCCGCCGGCCCGCAACTCCTCGAGCACATAGCGGTCGCCGACCTTGGCGGTACGCAACGTGATGTCGTGTTCCTTCATCGCCAGGTGCAGGCCCAGATTGCTCATCACCGTGGCCACGAGCGTCGTGTGCGTGAGCTCGCCGCGCTCGGCCATGTCCAACGCCAGCACGGCCATGATCTGGTCGCCGTCGACGAGGTTGCCCTCACCGTCGACGGCCAGGCACCGGTCGGCGTCGCCGTCGTGCGCGATCCCCAGGTCGGCGCCGTGCTCGACGACCGCGGCCTGCAACGTCTCCGGATGCGTCGACCCGCAGCCCTCGTTGATGTTCACCCCGTCCGGTTCGGCGTGGATGGCGACGACCTCCGCGCCCGCCTGGCGGTAAGCCTCCGGCGCCGCCCACGACGCGGCACCGTTCGCACAGTCCACGACGACCTTCAACCCGGCCAGTGAATGCGGCGTCGCCGCCACCAGATGCGCCACGTAGCGGCCCAGCGCATCCTCGGCGTCACGCACGCGGCCGATCTGCGACCCCGTCGGCCGCACCAGCTTGTCCTCGCTGCTGAGCTGGGCCTCGATGGCGTCCTCGATGCTGTCCGGCAGCTTGTGCCCACCCTCGCCGAACAGCTTCACACCGTTGTCGGGCATGGGGTTGTGCGATGCCGAGATCATCACGCCGAAGTCGGCGCCCAGGTCGCCGACCAGGAACGCCACGGCCGGGGTGGGCAGCACGCCCACCCGCACGACGTCCGCGCCCGCCGACGTCAACCCGGCCACGACCGCGGCCTCCAGCATCTCGCCGCTCGCCCGCGGGTCGCGGCCCACGACCGCCACCGGACGGTGCGAACGGTCGTGCGCCGCCAGGACGCGGGCGGCCGACGCAGCCACCGACAGCGCCAGCTCCGGCGTCAGATCGCTGTTCGCCAGACCACGCACGCCATCGGTGCCGAACAGGCGGGCCATACTTCCTCCAGCTGCAAACACATCGCGTCACCGACGCTGCACGAGCCCACCGGGCGGACTCCGCGTCGCGCGGACAACTTAGCGACACACCCCACCCGTCGACGGGGAGGGTGAGGGCGCCGGCTCGCACCTTCGTGTGCTTCGCATCAAGTGTGCGTGGTGCAGGCCCTGAACGCGCGAAAGCGCCCACCCGTGTATCGGATGGGCGCTGTCGCGCGTTGCCCCGCACCGGCGTCGATGCGAGACATGCCACTGACGTCGAAGGTCAGCGCTTCGAGTACTGCGGAGCCTTACGGGCCTTCTTGAGGCCGTACTTCTTGCGCTCGGTCGCACGCGCGTCACGCGTGAGGAAGCCGGCCTTCTTCAGCGCCGGACGGTCGTCGGCGTCGATCTCGGCGAGCGCACGGGCGATGGCCAGGCGCAGCGCACCGGCCTGGCCCGACGGGCCGCCGCCGCGCAGGTTGGCGGCGATGTCGAAGGACTCGGGCTTCTCGACCGTGACCAGCGGCTCACGGATGAGCTGCTGGTGCACCTTGTTCGGGAAGTAGTCCTCGATCGGCTTGCCGTTGAGCTTGAACTGGCCGCTGCCGGGCACGAGACGCACCCGGACGACGGCCTCCTTGCGCCGGCCGACCGTTTGCGCGGTGCCACCGGCGGCGCGAGACGGCTTCGGCGCGGCCGGCGTCTCGCTCGTCACAGCCGCTTCGGTGGCGGCCTCGGTCTCGGTGCTGGTCACAGGCTGTTCCTCACTCACTTGGTCACCTGAGCGATCTTGGTGATCTCGTGGGGCTGCGGGCTCTGCGCGGCGTGCGGGTGCTCCGGGCCGGCGTAAACCTTCAGCTTCTTCCCCATGGCACGGCCGAGCTTGTTCTTCGGCAGCATGCCCTTGACGGTCTTCTCGACAAGACGCTCCGGCTTGGTGTCCAGCAGCTCGCCGAACGACTGCTTGCGCAGACCGCCCGGGTAACCGCTGTGGCGGTACGCGAACTTCTGCTCGCGCTTGTTGCCGGTGAGAGCCACCTTGTCGGCGTTCACGATGATGACGAAGTCACCCGTGTCCACGTGCGGGGCGTAGATCGGCTTGTGCTTGCCGCGCAGCAGCGTGGCAACCTCGGTCGCGAGCCGGCCGAGCACGACGTCCTGGGCGTCGATCACGTGCCAGGCACGGGTGACATCGCCGGGCTTAGGGCTGTACGTGGGCAAGGGTCTACCTCGTCGTCAAGATTGCTTGTGGGTACGTGCGGGCTGGGCGCAAACACTCGGCGCGCGCACAGACTACGAAGATACCCGGTCGCCTCGGAGCGCATGGAGGCGGGGTCGACCGGGCCGTCATCTTAATGTCATCCACCGTCTCCCCGCGACAGGCCGCCCCGGCGCGTCCGCGGTTCACCGAGGGTGGTGACCCCGGACATGCAGAACGGGCCCGGCCTGGTGGCCGGGCCCGTTCTCGTGGTGTTCAGCCGTGGCTTGCCGCCGGAGTGGTGACCACTGCCGGGGACTGCCCCCAGGGACTGAAAGTCACCGCGATCAGAACATCGACTGGATGCCCTTCTCGGTGCCCTGGTAGCCGTCGGCGATCTGCGGCAGCGCCGTGGCGATCTGCGCGAGAACCTGCTTGAGCTCCTCGAGCGAGGTGTTCCAGTTGTTCTGAACCTCGTTCCAGGCCATCATCGCGTCACCCTCCCAGCTCTCGACGAGCGGGGCGAGCTGGCTCTGCAGCTGCTCGAACAGGTTCTCCAGCTCGCCGCCGGTGGCCTTGCAGTCCTCGGCCGCGGTGTGGATCGTTGCGTAATCAACCTTGATACCGGACATGTCTACCCTCCAGAAAGTCTAAGAAAAAATCGAAGTGAATCGGGGTGCGAGAGAAATCAGAGGCCGCCGAGGGCGTTGGAGATGCTGCCGATCGACGACTGCTGCTCCTCTTCCGCCTGCTGGTACTTGACACCGGACTGCTGAAGCAGCTCGGCGATGTCCTGCAGCGCCTGGTTCAGCTTCATGTTCTTCTCGTCGAACGCGTTCATGACGTTCTGGAACGCCTGCGCAGCCTCGCCGCCCCAGCCGGCGCGGGTCGCCTCGATGCGCTCACGCAGCGTCGACATGTTCTGGTCCATGGCCGCCTTCGTCTCTTCGACGTCGCGGTACGCCTGCTGGAACTGTTCCGGAGTTCCTGTAAAGCCGCCTGCCATTGGGATGACCCCCTTCGTCAGTGGTTCAGTCGAGTACTTCCTTGCTGGTACTGACCCTACGACGAAGACCTTCCCATGGTTGGTTCCATGTTGTCCCGCCCGATTGGCAAGTAGTTGCTCCAGTAAACGCGCAAAACGGGAACCGGACGGAACCGAGGGCATTTCCGCAGGTCACAGCGTTCCGAGCCGGTTTCGCATCCGACTTCACCGGTGCAAACCGGACACGGGGTTAGGCCGAACGGACCACGAACGGGGCATCCCCGGGTCGCCGGGGGTCACCGGAGGTCGCCGGCGGGGGAACGCGCGTCAGTTGGTGAATTCGAGGGTGCGGACGATCTGTTCGCAGCCCGCGTCCACCGCCTCTTTCCGCTCCGCCGCATAACAGCCGACGCTGACCTGGACCTGTCCGTTCGCCAGCACGTACCACCGCACCGGTTCGTCGCGTCCGGCGAGTTCTCCCGGTAGTGGATCGTGTCGCGGCCGCCGAACTCGTGGTGCTCGGCGAAACCCTCGTACTGGCCCGGCCGTGACGCCGCGTCCCGGCGGATCTCGTCGAACAGCTGCCTGCGCTGCTGACCCGCGTCGAAGTCCTGCCGGATCTGCTGGACGATCACGCGGTCCGACTCCGAACCGCGCGGGCCGAACGTGATGTTGGCGCGCTCGACGTTCTCGTCGTACTGCTGCCAACCCTCCGGCGCGACGAACGTGTAGGAGAACCGCGAGATCTGTTGGCCCGCCGGTTCGTCGCTGCGCAGGAAGAAGAACCACACGGCGGCGCTGGCCGACAACACGGCCACGACCAGCGCCGACCACAGCAGCGCGCGGCGGCGCCCCCGGGAACCCCCGGACGCGCCGGAACCCGCCGAGCTCGCGGCGGCGGTCGGACCACCGGGCGGCCCCGGCGGCCCGGGCTGACCGGGCTGACCGGGCTGACCGGGCGGACCCGACCGGTGCCCGTGTGCCTGGGGGCCGTGCTGTGTCTGTTGTGCGGGGTGCGCCTGCTGGGGTCCCGGGTGCTGCGCCGGTCCGGGCGTCGCATGTGGACCGGACGGCTGCCGGTGCGGACCGGACGGCTGCTGCCGCGGATACGGCGCCTGCCGCCCTGGCGGCGCGTGCCCACCGACGAATCCCCGCTGCGGACTCCCCGGACCCTGCGCACCGGGCCCCTGCGCACCTGGACCCTGAGAACCGTGCCCCTGGGAACCGTGCCCCTGAGAACCGTGGCCCTGCGAACCATGCCCCTGGGAACCATGCCCCTGGGAACCATGGCCGGGCCTGCGGACGAGGGACGTCGTCTCGTCACTCGCGCCGGGCAGCGCGCCCGGCACGGCACCGCCGCGGTCGGGAATCACCTGCACCGCCCGCAACGCGCCGCGCGCGACCACCGTCTCGGGCTGATCGAGCGTCGTCGGCACCACGCCGGTGCGTTCGTGGATGAGGCGCGACAGCATCGGGATCCGACTCGAGCCGCCGACGAGGAAGATCGCCGTCAGCTGCTTCGGCCGCAGCTGCGCCTCCTCGATCGTCGCCACGGCCAGTTCGACGGCCCGGCCGAGCGGTGCGGCGACGAGCTCCTCGAGTTGTTCGCGCGTCACGTGCGCGTCCGCGAACGGCGGCGGCATCGGCACGTCGGTGTAGGCGTGCCGCGACAACGTCTCCTTGGCGCCGCGCACGTCCTGCCGCAGCACGCGCCGCCGGCGCCGGTCGGCCAGTTCGCGCCCCTGGACGAGTTCCTCCCACGCCTCCTTGTGTTCGTCGGACACGAGCGAACCGACATGCTCCAGCAGCGCCTGGTCGATGTCGGCGCCGCCGAAACCGGGGTCGCCGCGGGTCGCCGGCACCTCGAAGGCGGTTCTGCGCTGCTGCGACTCGGTGCGGCGCACGACGCTGACGTCGATGGTGCCGCCGCCGAAGTCGAACACCGCCATCGTGTCGCCGGGCCGCCCGGTGAACGCGACGGTCTTCTCGGGGTTGTCGTCGGGCGGGGTGTAAGTGGCGGCGTGGAAGACGGCCGCGGCGACGGGCTCGGGCACCAACGCGACCTCCCGGCCCAGCCCGTTGGCCGATTGCCGCAGCAGTCGGGTGCGCACCGCGCCCCAGTCCGCGGGGTGGGTGAGCACGAGCAGATCGATCTCCGCGCCCGCGGCCAACCTGCGCGCCTCCCCGACGGCCCGCGCCAACACCGACCGCACGACGTCGACGACGTTCAGCACGGTGTCGCCGAGCAGCAGCTCGCCCTCGTCGATGCGCCGTTTCGGCGTCGGCTCGAACCGTGCCGGGTCGACCGCGGCCTGTCGTTCGGCCTCCTGGCCGACGAACAGCGTGCCGTCGGCGTGCGCGTACACCGCGGACGGCATGAGCGGCTGGCCGTCGATCACGACGACCTGCGGTTGCCGCTCGCCGATCGCGGCCACGACACACGTGCTCGACGTGCCGAAGTCGATCGCGACGCGAAACGTCACCGGCCGCCCCCTGCCTCAGGGGCGACCGGTGCGTCGGGCGACGACATGCGGGTCACTCGGGATTGATCCAGGAGACGTGCATGAGCTGCTTGCCCACCTTGCGGCTGACCAGGTTGCCCCGGCCGGGCGGCATCGGGGCCGCCTTGACGTTGCCCAGCAGGGTGCCCTCGTCCTTGGACCCGCTCATCACGATGCCCGGCATCGCGATCTCCTTGAGCTTGCCGATGATCGGGTCCATACCGGTGCGCGCGGCACCACCGGTGCGCCTGGCGACGATCATGTGCAGACCGACGTCCTTGGCCTGCGCCAGGTACTCCGACAGCGGCCGCAGCGGGTTGCTCTGCTGCGTGGCCACGAGGTCGTAGTCGTCGACCACCACGAACAGCTCCGGTCCGGACCACCAGGAGCGGTCCTTGAGCTGCTGCGGGGTGACGTCCGGCCCGGGCAGCCGCTTCTGCATCGACCCGGCGACCTCCTTGACGATGCCCTCGAGCTGGTTGGCCGACACGGCGTAGGCCAACAGTTGGTCGCCCTCGACGAAACCGAGCATCGTGCGCCGGTAGTCGACGAGGATGACGACCGCTTCCTCCTTGGTGTACCGGTCGGTGATGCCGCGGACGATCTGCCGGAGCAGGTTCGTCTTGCCGGACTCGCCGTCGGCGTACGCGATGAAGTGCGGTTCGGCGGCGAAGTCGAGGTAGACGGGCGCGAGCTCGTCCTCGTTGACCCCGATGGGCACCAGCTTGGAGTCGCGGTGCTTGTCGATGGCCAGCAGGTCCTCGTACGGCATGTAGTCGGGCAGCAGCCGCACCTGCGGCGCGGGGCGTCCCTGCCACGCGGCGCTGATCTTCTGGACCGCGTCGACGACGCCCTCACCGATGGTCTCCGGCGAGCTCGACCCGTCGATCCGCGGCAGTCCGCCGAGGAAGTGCAGCTTGTCGCGGGTCAGACCGCGACCGGGACGGCCCGCGGGCACGTTGATCGCGGTGCGCCGTTCGATGTCGGACTCGCTCGGGTCACCGAGCCGCAGCTCGAACCGCGTGCCCAGCATGTCCTTGATCGCGGGCCGGATGTCGGCCCACCGGTTGGACGCGATGACCACGTGCACGCCGTAGGCCAGGCCCTGCACGGCGAGCTTGGTGATCTGCGGTTCGAGCTCCTCGAAGTCGTCCCGCAGACCGCGCCAGCCGTCGACGATGAGGAACGCGTCGCCGAACGGGTCCTGCTCGTGCGTGAGGTCGCCGCGCCGCTTGCGGTTGCGGAAGTCGGCCATCGAGTCCACGCCCAGCTCGCCGAAGCGCGCCTCGCGTTCGGCCGCGAGCACCGCCAGTTCGGCGACGATCCGGCGCGCCTTGTCCGGGTCCCGCCTCGCCACGGCCACGCCGCCGACGTGCGGCAGGCCCTCGAGCGAGGCGAGCGTGCCGCCGCCGAGGTCGATGGCGTAGAACTGCGCCTCCTCCGGAGTGTGCGTCAACGCCATCGACATGACGAGCGTGCGCAGCAGCGTCGACTTGCCGGACTGCGGACCGCCGACGATCGCGCCGTGCCCGGCGCCGCCGGAGAAGTCCGCCCACAGCGGGTCGCGCCGCTGCTCGTACGGCCGGTCGACGATGCCCAGCGGCACCTGCAGCTTGCCGTTGCCGAAGAACCCGACGGGCGACAGGCCCCGTTCCTCGGTCGGGTTGAGGTTCGGCAGCAGCGTGTCGAGCGAGTTCGGCTCGTTCAGCGGCGGCAGCCACACCTCGTGCGCGGGCGGGCCCTGGCCGATGAGCCTGCCGACGATGACGTCGAGCTCGCTCGGCTCCACCGCCTCCTCGGACTCGGGTTCCGCGGGCTTCTCGGGTTCGGGTTCCGGCTCGGGTTCCGGTTCCTTGGGCAGTTCGATGTAGTCGGGCACGAACATCTGCGGCCGCTTGTCGGCGCGCACGACCTTCGCGCCGGGCGCGGCGGCCTTGATGCCGGCCGGCCGGTACGGACCCGACACGTACGAGGCCTTGAACCGCTCGAGCGTCGAGGTGTCGTACTTGAGGTAGCCGCCACCGGGCACCGACGGCAGCTCGAACGCATCCGGAACGCCGATCGCGGCGCGCGATTCGGCCGCGGAGAAGGTCTTCAGACCGATCCGGTACGACAGGTGCGAGTCGAGGCCGCGCAGCTTGCCCTCCTCGAGGCGCTGCGAGGCCAGCAGCATGTGCATCTGCAGCGAACGGCCGAGCCGGCCGATCGCGACGAACAGCTCGATGAAGTCGGGCTTCTCGCTCAGCAGCTCGGAGAACTCGTCGACGACGATGAACAGCGCGGGCAGCGGGTCGAGGTCGGCGCCGTTCTCCCGGGCCTTCTCGTACTCCCACACGTTCTTGAAGTTGCCGCCGTTCTTGAGCGCCTCCTGCCTGCGGTTCATCTCGCCGGCGAGCGCGTCCTTCATGCGGTCGACCAGCGTGACCTCGTCGGCGAGGTTGGTGATGACCGCGGACACGTGCGGCGCCTTGTCCAGACCGAGGAACGTCGCACCACCCTTGAAGTCGACGAGCACGAAGTTGAGCGTCGTCGACGAGTGCGTGGCGAGCATGCCGAGCACGAGGGTGCGCAGGAACTCCGACTTACCGGAACCGGTCGCACCGATGCACAGGCCGTGCGGGCCCATGCCCTCCATGGCCGCTTCCTTGATGTCCAGCTCCACCGGCTGGCCCATCTCGCCGACGCCGAACGGGGCACGGTAGCGGTCGCGGACCGGACGGGGCCGCCACGCCTGCTGCACGTCGAACGTCATCGGATCGCCCGGGATGCCGAGCAGTTCCAGCAGCGACGGGTTGGACAGCAGCGGCTGCTCCTCGCCGTCGTCCGCGGCGGCGCCGCCGATGCGGTACGGCGACAACTTGCGGGCCAGGGCCTCGATCTCGACGAGACTGAGCGTGTCGGGCGCGCCGAACCACTCGACGCCGCCTGCGCTGCGCGCACCGAGCTGGTCGGGTTCGACGACCAGGCGCAGACCACGACGGGCGGCCAGGTTGCCGACGGCGTCGGACAGGTCGATGAGCGTGACGCCCACCAGACCCTCCTCGAGGATCAGTCGTTCCTCGCCGGTCACGTCGGCGTCGTCGAGCAGGATGACGATGTGCGGCTGGTCGGCCGGCGGCGTGGCGTTGCGGGAGAAACGCTGCCGATCGGCCAGCTCGTCCTCCAGCCACGCCTCGATCTGCGCGAGCGAACCGGCCATCATGCGCAGCTGGCCGATGCCGTCGGACAACGTGGGGTGCTGGGTGTGCGGCAGCCACTTGGCCCATTCCCACTCGGCCTTCGACCGGCCGGTGGAGGCCACGGCGATGAGCACGTCCTCCGGGCTGTGGAACGTGACGAGCTGGGCGAGCATCGCGCGGGTCAGGCCGCGGGTGCGGTGCCGCTCGCCCTGCATGCCGACGGCGGCGAAGCCGCGCAGGGAGATCTGCGTCGGCAGGTCGGGCACGATCGAGTGCGCGCGCACGAACCGGCGCAGCGCCAACGTCGAGATCGGCTCGAGCTCGTCGACCGGACCGGTCTGCGGCGGCACCAGCCTGGTCGCCAGGCGATGCGCGCTGCGGCCGACGCGCAGGTGCAGGAAGTCCTGGTCGTTCTGGCGGCGCTCCCACATGCGACGGGTCGCGGCCAACGACCACATGATCTGCGGGTCCGGGTGCACCCACTCCAGCGAGGCGCGCTGCTCCTCCATGGCCTCGCGGGCCCGGTCGCGCATCTGGCCGAGATACCGCAGGTAGTCCTTGCGGTCCTCGTTCATCTCGGCCTTCTTCTGCTGACCGCCCCGGCCGCCGCCCGCGAACATGCCGACCATCGACATCATCATCATGAGCGGCATCATCATCATGATCGGGCTCATCATGCCGCCCGATTGGGTGCGCATCGTGAACATCATGCCGACCATGCCGAGCATCGCCACGACCATGACGACCGGCAGGATCTTCATCAGGATGTTGCCGGGGATGTTGCGCGGCACCTCGGGCGGCGGCTCGAGATGAACCTCCCCGCCCGGCGGGCGGGGCGCAGCCAGCCGCGGCGACCGCTTGAACTGCAGCGTGCTCACCGAAAAGACCCCTCTTCAACTCGGCTATTCAAGTCGGCAGACGACCGGCGACATGCTGGCCGAGCCCACACGGTAGCGAACCCGGGCAAGTCGTGATCGGCAGACCGGCCAACTCGCGCCGGTTCGGCCCAATCTCCGGTAGATGAAGACGCCCGGGGCCGCGGACGGTATGTTGCCGTGCGCGGTAGGACTCGCGGTATAAGTACCGGGCAGCGATACATCCAGGTAGGGGGATAGCAAGGTGGCAACGGGCACGACCGTATTCAGCCGGGTGACGGTGGTCGCACCGAGCACCAGGATCGACGTCGCACTGCCGGCCGACGTGGCCGTTGCGGATCTGATGCCGATGCTGCTGGAGATGGCCAAGGAAACCTCTCCCGACGGCGGCACGCGGCACGGCGGCTGGGCGCTGGCCAAGCTGGGCGACGCGCCGCTCGACCCGAGCCGCACCCTGGCCTCCCTCGGCGTCGTCGACGGCGAGCTGTTGCAGCTGCGCAAGCGCAGCGAGAACCCGCCGCCGCCGCTCTACGACGACGTCGTCGACGCGATCGCCGAGGCCGACCCGGACGGCTTCCGGCCCTGGAGCAAGGAGACCGCGCTCAAGATCGGCCACGCCGCGGGCGGGCTCGCCGCGATCCTCGCCGCCGTCTCGATCTTCCTCGGCGGCATCCTCGGCGCCGACAACAGCATGTTCCCGCTGTTCGCGGCCATCGGCTCCGGCATCGTCGCCATCGCCTGCGTCGCGCTCGGCGCCACCCTGGTCCGCGCCTACGGCTCCGTGTCCACCGGTGTGCTCGTCGCCGCCGCGGGCGGGCTCCCGATGGCGTTCGTGGCCGGGTTCTTCATCGTCCCGCTCGACGTGTCGGTCCGGCCGAACCTGTTGCTCGGCAGCGCACTCGTGGTGGTCGTCGCCGCCGCCTCGATCATGATCATGGGCACGGGCCTGACGACGTTCATCGCCGCCGCCACGGCAGGCGTGTTCGGCATCGTCACCTTCCTCGTCGCCACGATCCTCGACGAGCCCGCCCCCGCCATCGCCGCGGGCACCACGGCCGTCGCGCTCGGCTGCATCTCCATGCTGCCGCGGACCACGATCTGGCTGGCCAAGCTGCCGCTGCCGACCGTCCCGGGCACGGCCGACGAGCTGAAGGAAGACTCCGAGGTCCCCGACTACTCCGACATCGAGCAGCGCACCAGCTCGGCGCACAACTACATGACCGGCCTGCTCGTCGGCTGCGGCGCCGTCACCGCGGTCGCGGCGATGATCACCGCGACCGCGCCCAACATCTGGGGCGTGCTGACCGGCGGTGTCGCCACCGCCGCGCTGCTGCTGCGGGCCCGCACCTACGCCAACGGCTCGCAGGCCATCGCGCTGCTCGTCACCGGCATGGTGGCCGCGGCCGGCATCCTCGTCGGCTGGCTGTGGAGCGCCGACCCGTTCGACCAGCTGCTGTGGGGCTCGGTCACGTTCGTCGGCCTGGCCGCGGCGGCCGTCGTGCTCGGCGCGGTCATCCCGCACCAGCGCTTCTCGCCGCCGATCCGCCGCACCGTCGACATCATCGAGGCCATCTGCATCGCCCTCGTGCTGCCGCTCGCACTGGCGGTCATGGAGCTGTACTCGTACTTCCGCCATCTCGACCTCCTCAGCTGAGGTGACTCCAGGGCGGGTGCGGAAAGACAGCTGGCAAAGGGGGTTTCGGGTGCGTTCGGTCCGTAGAGGTGCACACGGCGGTCGGGTGCGGCGCGCGTCGGCGATGCTGCTCACGGCCACCATCGGCGCGACGGTGGCCGGTCTCGGCGTCGTGCCCGCGTCGGCCCAGTCGTCCGACTGGATCCCGCCGCTCGACGCCGGACTGCCCAGCCCCGGATCCCTGCGCTCCAGCGAACCGCCGGAGAACTACCAGCAGAGCGCCGAATGCGTGCAGGCCGCGCAGCTCGACGAGGTCGAACAGCTCCGCAACGCCCCGTGGGGTCAGCAGTACCTGCGCCTGAACGAACTGCACCGGATGATGGAGTCGCAGGGCATGCGGCCCGGTGCCGGGCAGACCGTCACCGTCATCGACACCGGCGTCCGCGACGACCACCCGTACCTCGCCGGGCGCGTCGACGGCGTCCTCGATCTCGTCAGCACCGAGGGCGGCCACGGACCCGGCGTCCTCGACTGCGACGGACACGGCACCGAGGTCGCCGGCATCATCGGCGCGCAGAGCCCCGCCGACGTCGGATTCACCGGCGTCGCCCCGCACGTGTCGATCAAGTCCATCCGCCAGTCCAGCGAGTCGTACGAGAAGGCCGACGAACCGCCGCCGCCCAGCCCCGAGGACCAGGGCGGCGGCGGTGACGGCGGCGGCAACGGCGGCGACGGCGGAGATGGCGGCGGTAACGGCGGCGACGGCGGCAATGGCGGCGGTGAGGACACCGGCGGATCGTCGGCGACCGGACCGGCGCAGCGTCAGGCCGAGAGCAGCGAGGGCGCGGGCACGCTCGCCTCACTCGCCGCGGCCATCATGCGCGCCGCCGACGAGAGCGCGGGCGGCGTCATCAACGTGTCCATCAACAACTGCCAGCCCGCGACCGGCCCCGACCAGATCGACACGGAGAACCGCAAGCTGCAGGCCGCGGTGAAGTACGCGACCGAGGTGCGCAACGCGGTCGTCGTCAGCGCGGCCGGCAACGTCGGCGAGAACTGCCCGCAGAACACCGCGTCCGACAACCTCAACTCGTTCGTCTCGCCGCCGATCTTCTCCGACCACGTGCTGTCGGTCGCCGCGATCGACGAGAGCGGCGGGGCGGCGAACTTCAGCATGAACGGACCGTGGGTCAGCGTCGCCGCACCCGGCACCGACATCATCTCGCTCGACCCGGCGGAGGGCTCCGACCGGCTGGTCAACCAGACCATCAACCCGAACGGCGACGCCGCCCCGATCGAGGGCACCAGCTTCGCCGCGCCGTACGTGGCGGGCGTCGCCGCGCTCGTCCGACAGATGCACCCGGGGCTGAACGCCGAGCAGGTCATGGACCGCATCAAGTACACGGCGCACCACCCGGCCGCGCCCGACGGGCACGACCAGTACATCGGGCACGGCGTCGTCGACCCGATCGCGGCGCTCACGGCCAACGTGCCGGCCGAGCGGAACGCCCAGCCGGTCGAACCCCAGGCGCTGCCCGACGACCTGCCTCCGCCGCCGTACGAGAACTGGACGCCCTTCGCGGTCGCCGTCGGCGGGGCCGCCGGTGCCCTCCTCGCGATCGGCGTGACGATGTTCGTCGTCCACACGGTCCGCCGGAACCAATCCCCCACGAAGTAACCGCCGGTACTCCCCTTGGGAGTACCCCGGGGTTGTTGGGTTGTCCACAGGGGTGTGCACAGGGTGGGTGGTTGTCCACAGGGGTGCGAGCGTCCTTCAGGTGACGCACGGACGGGTGGAGATCTCCATCCGACAGCTGCCTACGAGCCACCGCCCGTCCGTTGCCGCTCCCCCGCGTAGCCCTCGCCGACATGCACGTGCGTGGCGGATATCCGCCCACGGGGCCACGTGTGTCTACTGCGCCGCCAGGGTGCTCAGCCGCCGCCTTGGGCCGCTGCTCCGCCTTCCTCCGGCGGCGGGGCCACCACCGAGTCGTACGTCCGGCGCACGTCCTGCGAGTTCAGGGACGCACCGGCCGGCAGCAACTTGATGATCGTCTCCGGCGCGGGCTGGAAAAGGTTCTCGTTCAACCCGAGCCACTGTGCCGTCGCGACGTTCGGAATGCCGTAGCGGATACCCCGGTCGGAGATCAGCTGCAGCGGGCCCTTGCCGAACGTCTCGCGGCTCGTCGCCGCGCGCACCGGCGCCGCGTAGCCCGGCTGCATGTAGAACTGGTCGACCTTGTTGAAGCCGTCCGGCGCGGCCGTGCCGACGTCGATCGGCTGCGCCCCGTCCGGCAGCGGCGACGTGCGGTGCACGTACACCGACGTGAACGAGTTCCTGGCCGCGCCCTCGCCCTGCACGCGCCAGCCGAGGCACGTGTACGGGCTCAGCTGCTGGTCGACGAGCTCGAGACCCTCGGTCGGGAAGTGGTCCACCTCGATCCGCCGCGGGTCGTTGGCTCCGAACGCCGGCGCGTTGGAGATGTCGGCCAGCGACACGTCGCGCGGGGTCTCCCCCGTGCCCGACTGGTTGCTCGCCAGGATCACGTTCGCCGCGCCCTCGGACACCTCCTGGATGCCGTCCTGGAGCACCACGTACAGCCGCTCCGAGCCCGCGTCGACCACGTTGATGACCGAGCCGATGGGCGGGGTGGCCGTGCCGATCTCGTACTCCGGCGTGTCGCCGCGCCCTCGATCTCGGGCGCCCTGAGCTGGCCCGTGGCGTTCGGGATGGCCTCCAGCAGGCTGGGCGAGATCTTCCGTGCCTGCTGCGCGTCCAGCTGGAACGCGTTGGTCACCGGGTCGTTCGGGCTCAGGTCGACGAGCGCCTTGACCGCGTTGCCCGGCCCCGCCTGCGTGTTCTCCTGGCGGTAGATCAGGTGAGTCTCCTCGCCCTCCTGCGCGAGGATCGCCTGGTTCTGCGGCAGCTCCTGCTGGGCGTCGCCGCCCGAGACGCCGCCGAGCACCTGGCTGGTGACCGTGGCCTGCTGACGCGCCTGCTCCGGTGGCAACGACTCGTCGTAGTCCAGCTCGTCGCACACGGCCCACTGGCTGCGGATCGTCTGGTCCTCACCGGGCAGCAACGGCGGACCGTCCGGGATGCCGCGCAGCCGCACCCGCGCGATGTCGGTCAGCTGCTCGTCCGGGACGACGGTCGGCTCGAGACCCTCCTCCGGCGCCTGCGGCACGCTGCCGTCGTCGCTCTGTTCCTGCTGCTGCGCCATGATGAGGAGCTTGGCCGACGCGACGTTGAACGTCGGGATCATCTCCTCGCCGTTGACGACGTAGACCTGACCCGACTCCTCGCTGATCACGATGCCGTCGTCGGGAACCCGTGGTGCCGGCTTGAAGATGCCGAACACCAGGAACCCCAGACAGCCGAGGGCACCGAGGACGACGCCGACCGTGGTGGCACGCCCGTGGGTTCGCATCGGGTCGTGCAGCATGACCGGGTCCTTGCGCACCAGGGCCGACTGCATGCGCCGCAGTACGAACCGGTACGCCTGAACCTGTGACTTTGTTGTCGGTGTTGACGGCATTCTCGCCCCACTGCCTCCCCATCGCGATACGGTTCCGCAGGATAGCCGTGCGGGACCGGCTGGTGTTGGTTTCTACCAACACCCGCTAGTCTGCGACTCCCCGGGATGGCTGTTTTTGCTGCGTGTTCTTCTCACACGGGCCCGCAGCAGGCGAACCACGTGGATCGCATACCGCCGATCGGGGGAACGCGAGTGACAATGAGGGGAAGAAGTCAGCGGATGTCCGTCACCACGCCGCCGCCACGCTCATCGGGCCCACAGCAGCCGCCCGGGCGCCACCGGGACCGCCGCAGCGTCCACAGGGCCCCGCGGGGCCCGGACGGCCAGGACCCGGCGGCCC
>NZ_MKKE01000049.1 GCF_001942305.1 Saccharomonospora sp. CUA-673
ACCCACAACAACAACCACATAAAAAACCCCAACACCCCAATACGAGAAACCAATAGGTCGCCCCGTGAATTATTTGCTACGGTCGTCCGCGTGGCTCATCACCCGTTGATCGCTCCGTCCATTCTGTCGGCGAACTTCGCGCGGCTGGCCGACGAGGTCGCCGCCGTCGAGGGCCCACCGGGGCAAGGGGCCGACTGGCTGCACGTCGACGTGATGGACGCCCACTTCGTGCCGAACCTGACGCTGGGGCTTCCCGTGGTGCAGTCACTGCTGGCGACCACGGACGTGCCGCTGGACTGTCACCTGATGATCGACAACCCGGATCGGTGGGCGATCGGCTACGCGGAGTCCGGCGCCTACAACGTGACGGTGCACGTCGAGGCGGCCGACGATCCGATCGCGCTGGCGCGGAATCTTCGCGCGGCCGGCGCCAAGGCGGGCCTGGCCATCAAGCCGAACACCCCGCTGGAGCCGTACGTCGACGTGCTCAAGAGCTACGACACGCTGCTCGTGATGTCCGTCGAACCGGGCTTCGGCGGCCAGAAGTTCATCGCCGACGTTCTCGACAAGGTGCGCAGGGCGCGCACGATGGTCGACACCGGGCACCTGAATCTCGTGGTGGAGATCGACGGCGGGATCAACGCCGACACGATCGAGCAGGCCGCGGAGGCCGGTGTCGACTGTTTCGTGGCGGGATCGGCCGTCTATTCGGCCGACGATCCGGCGCGCGCCGTCGAGGCCCTCCGCGACCAGGCGCGCACCGGAACGTCCTGAGCACTCACACCCCGAGGATCCTCCGCAGCTCCGGCGCGTGGCGCCGCGAGACGGGGACGAACTCGTGGGAACGCGAGTCCGTGATGAGGAACAGCTCGCCCTTGATGCCGCGTTCGAGCTCGGCCACCCGGCGAAGGTTGATCAGGAAACGCCGGTGCACGCGGCGGAAGCCGTACGGCGCAAGGGAGCGTTCGACGTTGTCGAGCCCCCGCGTCGAGGCCTGGATCCTGCCTCGCTCGGTCACGAGCCACACGATGTTGCGGTCGGCCTCGGCGTAGCGGATCTCGCTCGGGGCGAGCAGCACCAGCCGGTCGTTGCGAATGCCGATGATGCGTTCCGGCACCGAACCGACGACGGGCTCGGAGGTGCCCGCGTACTGTTCACCCTCCTGCATCCCGAAGTAACACAGCATGCCGACGATGCGGTTCGCGTCGGTGACCATCTGCAACGTCACGGGCATCTCGTCACCGTCGGTGCCCACCGGCAGCGAGGCGTAGCCGCTCCACTGCCCGGGTTCCCGCGCCCGTTCCTTGGCCCACCGCACGACATCCGACAGGCCCGGGATGTCCGGGGTCCACCGCTGGACGGGTTCGAGCGCGCCGGCCAGGATCGGGCTCTCGTCGGCCAGTCCGAGCAACGTGGCGGCCGCCTCGTTGGCGGCGACCGCGTTGCCGCCACGGTCCATCGCCATGACCGGAACGCCCACCTCACCGGACTTCTTGCTGAACTCGGTCCACACCTTGTCGGTCTCGACCATGGCGCGCCGGTAGATCTCCTTCTCGACGCACCGCGAGGCCTCGGCGAGCCACAGCGGGGTCAGCGGCGACAGCGACGCGTTCCACCGCGAGATGTTGATCGACGCGACCGGCGCCGAGGTCACGACGTCACGGATCGAGATCCCCGCGCACGCCCACCTGTGGAAGGCCTCGCACCAGTGCTCCGGCCCGGTCACCGTCACCGGACCCGACACCTCGAGCGAGGTGC
Organism: Saccharomonospora sp. CUA-673; assembly: GCF_001942305.1. GTDB lineage: Bacteria > Actinomycetota > Actinomycetes > Mycobacteriales > Pseudonocardiaceae > Prauserella. The sequence continues at coordinate 1,759 of NZ_MKKE01000049.1, forward strand.
CCATGCCGTTCGTGCCCGTGCTGTCCTCGGACCACGAGGACCACGGGGCCAGGTTGTGCAGCTCGGCCCTGCGCTGTGCGGCCGGATCGCCCCACGAGCCGAGAACGCTGCCCTCGCCGTCGGTCACGGTGACGACGGCGCCGTCCCGTTCGACCTCACTGCCGGCCAACGCGCCGAGCCCGCCGAGCGTCGTGAACACGACGCCGTTGTCGACGCCGTGCACGTCCTCGCACCGTGCGCCCGGTGCGGCATCGAGGGACCGATCCACCTCGTACCGGTCCCGGCATCGGTACCAGGACGCCAAGATCTCGGGACGGACGCCGGCCGCTACTTCCTCACCGGCGGCGAAGTCCTCCCAAGCGCGTGCCACTTCCCTGGACGAGACGGGATCGGGGGAACCATCGGCTGAATCGTCGATCCGGGGACGCCGACTTGGTGCAATCGCCAGCGGTGGCAAGCCTCCAGCATGGTGACCTCCTTGTCATCCACCGCCCTGGCCGCACGGGAAAAGCGCGTCACGGCCAGTGACGGACGTCATAGTTTAACGTTGCCGGGCGCCGAACCTCAAGGAATACGAAGGCTTGCATAATTCTGTCCGAATATTCAGGCCTCGCCGTTGCCATCCCACGGGCCACCGGTGGGCGCCGCAGCGGAACCGCTCGTGCGGCATTTGCCGACAGTCATCCCAGTCTGCTTGCCCCCGAATCGAGCGCGGACCTACCTTGCCGTCGGCGGAGGCGACGTGGCCCGGCCCGGCAACCGAGCGTCGCGCACGGTCATCGACCCGAGTACCCATCCGCCCGGGTCGGCAACGGACCAAAGGCGGTCTTCGATGGCAGAAATTGGCTGGCTCGACCCCACCTCTCCCAGCGCCGACGACGCTACGGTGCATCGCGCGTGGGAACGATTCGTGCGGGGCGAGGACGACCTCCGCGGCGTCCGGCCCGAGGTGGCGATCTCCTGGCAGCGATGCCGGGACCAGCACGGTGTCGACCCGTACCTGACGGAGGCGCCGGCCGCGGTCACCCAGGTCAACCACGCCCTCGAACACGACGTGGTGATCGCCGAGCTCGGATTCCGCGCCGCGTCGCTCGCCCACGAGGTCAGCCACATCGGCGGGATCGTGACGATCACCGACGGTGTCGGCCGGGTGCTGGCCCAATGGGGCGATCAGGCGACCCGGACCGTGGCCGCCAAGGCGAACCTCGCGCCGTGGTTCTGTTGGGCCGAAGGGGCCACCGGGACCAACGGGATGGGCACGGCACTGCTGTCCTACACGCCGGTACTGGTCCGCCGTTCCGAACACTGGTGCGCGGCGTTCCACGACTGGACCTGTGGGGGCGTGGCGATCCGGGACGTGGTGACCCGGGATCCCGTAGCAACGCTCAACATCTCGTGCTGGCGCAGCGATCTTCCCGCCGCCGCCGGGACGTGGCTCGGCAACATCGCCAAGATGACGCAACGGATCCTGCGTCAGCACGCGCAGAACGACGGTGCCGAACTGATCGCCGCCTTCAGTCAGGCCCGCGCGGGGTCGAAGGTTCCCCTCGCCGCGGTCGACCCCGCCGGCAAGGTCGTGCTCGCCGACGACACGGCCGCGGTGCTCCTCGGAATTCCCGGCTCCACACCGCGCCCGATCCCGCCGTCCGGTGGAAACCGGAACTGCCCGAATTCATCGAAGCCGCCCAGTACGCCGCGAAACAGGCGACACACAATCCCGACTGGGTCGGCTCGACGCAGATCTTCACGCGGCTCGCCAACGAACCGACATCGGTAGCGTTCCGCCCGGTTTTCCGCTCCGGGCACCTTTTCGGCAACCTCGTCTCGTTCGGCCTGTCCGCGGGCGATCCGCTTCCCCAGTCGACGGGTGACGGGGTCACGCGGGCACAGCCACAACGCCTGGTCGGCACCCGGGAGAACCGGATGGTGCTGCTGCGCCTGCCGGAGGTGTCGTTCGCGCAGTCCGACGGCAGCGACGTGTGGCTCTCGACCGATCAGGGACGACTCCGCGCCGCATCGCCGGGACTCGACAAGCTCGAGTCGGAACTGAGCAGCTCCGGCTTCCTGCGGGTGCACCGCCAGTACGTGGTGAACCTCAGCCGGATCAGGGAGGTCGAACGACGACTCAAGGGCGAGCTGTGCCTCGTGATGGACGACGACGACAACACCATGGTTCCCGTTTCCCGCCGGAACACCCCGGCGGTGCGCCAACTGCTGGAGATCTGAACCCTCCACCGGCAGAGGTCACAGTGCTCGCAGAGCAACCGATCACGAAGGAGATTCCGCATGACGTTCCCCGGAGTGCAGCACATCGCGATCACCGTGAGCGACCTGCAACGCAGCACGGCCTGGTACTCGGCGCTGTTCGGCGCGGATCCCGTTCTGGACGAGGACGAGGAGGGCGGCCGGTTCCACCACGCCGTCTATGCCCTCGAAGGCGGAACCCTGTTCGGACTGCACACGCACCAGGGCCGGGAGTCCGGTGAACGCTTCTCCGAGGAACGCACGGGCCTCGACCACATCGCTTTCGGCGTCGGCTCCCACGCCGAACTCCAACAGTGGGCCCAGAAACTCACCGACCTCGGCATCACCCACGACGGCATCAAGAAGGCGCACTACGGCAGCGGAGTGTCCTTTCGCGACCCGGACAACATCGCGCTCGAGTTCTTCACCGCTCCGGAAGGCTGACCCGGCTCGGCGACAGCCGCTTCAGCAGTAACCCGCCTCAGTAATAACCCTTGGTGCCGTCGAGCAGTTCCCGGACGATGTCCGCGTGCCCTGCGTGCCGTGCCGTCTCCTCGACGAGATGGATCAGCATCCAGCGGAGGTTGATGCTCCCGGCACGAAAGCCGGGGTGGCGGCCCAGGTCGTCCAGGGAGGCGGCGGCGATGATCGCGTCACTGCGGGCGCATTGGGCGTCGTACTCCGTGACGAGTTCGGCGAGCGGGCGGCCGCCGGTGTCCCAGTCGGCACCGTCGGCCGACTCGTCGAAGGCCGGGTTCTGCGTCTCGTCCCCGCCGAGGAACAACACCTCGAGCCACGTGTGCTCGGTCCAGCGCATGTGGGAGACGAGGCCGGCCATCGTCATGGCCGGCGAGGTGGGTACGACCGAGCGGTGGGCGTCGCCGTCGCTCAGGCCCTCGCATTTCCAGCGGAGGATCTGGCGCTGCAGGCCCAACCAACCGGTGATCGCCGTCCGTTCGTCCGCGTCGAGCGGAGGGCGCGCCCGTTCCGAAGTCATGTCGACGCACGCTACCCGCGGGGCGGTGAGGGTGCACCTCGATTACGGGACAGCCCTCGGAACGCAATGCGGCCGGAAACACGAGCCGGCCGCGCAGATCCCGGACACACGGCGAAACCCGGTGATCCGGCCGTGGCCGGGTCACCGGGTCGGCGTGTTCGTCAGCCCCGGAACTTGTGCACGTCGCACCTGCAGTACATCAGGCCGCACGTGAAGCACGCGGGCTTGCCGACACATTGGATACATGGTCCACAGTGGACCGGCTCGCTGTGCCGTCCCAGGTCGTCGGGTTCGTAGGAATCTCCGCAGAAGGGGCACGACAGCCGTTCGACGTCGGCGTCCTGCGGCAGCGACTGGTTCATCGGAATCACCTTCGCCTCCGCGTCTCATGCCGAACAACCGCCCGATGGCCGGGACACCACGGGGATGTCCCGGCCACCGAACGGGCGAGGTGTTACAGGCTGAACGTGATCAGCGCGGCACCCTTACCCTGACCGGACATGCCGGGAATGATGCCCTCGAGCCAGCCACCCCAACCGACCGGAACGGTGATGTACTGCTTGCCGTCCACGGTGTAGGTGCTCGGGCTGCTGTGGTGACCGCTACCGCACTGGAACTCCCAGAGCTTCTCGCCGGTCTCCGCGTGCAGGGCCATGAACTCACCCGTCGGCTTGCCCGCGAACACCAGGTTCCCCGCGGTGGCGAGGGTCGAGGCGGCCATGGGCATGTCCATCCGGTAACGCCACTTCTCCTCGCCGTGCGAGTCGAAGGCGCTCACCGAACCGGCCATGTTGTCGACGTCGACCTCCACGGCGGCACCCCAGTAGGGCATGCCTTCCTTGAAGTCACGACGACGACGGGTGGCCGTGGCACCCACGTCGGCAACCGGAACGTAGAACAGGTCGTGGTTCGGGTTGTACGACGCGTGCGTCCACTCCTTCGCACCGGCAGGGCCGGGGTAGAAGTGGCAGGGCTCGCCCTCCTTGTCCGGGTACTTACGCGGCATGAACTTGCCGTCGCGCGTGATGGCGCCCCAGTCGATCCGGTCGACGAACGGGGTGACGTGCTGCAGTTCGCCGTTGGTGCGGTCGATGACGAACATGTACCCGTTCTTGTCGAAGTGGGCCATCAGCTTCTTGCCGTCCCGCTCGAACAGGGTCATCTCCATCGTGGAGTCGTAGTCCCACAGGTCGTGCGGCGTGAACTGGTAGTGCCACTTGATCTCGCCGGTGTCGACGTCGAGTGCCACGACGCTGTCACTGTAGAGGTTGTCGCCCTGCCGGACCTCGCCGTCGAAGTCCGGGGCCGGGTTTCCGGTGCCCGCGTAGTAGAGGTTGAGCTCCGGGTCGTAGGTGCCGGTGACCCAGTGGTTCGCCCCGCCTCGCTGCCAGGCCTCGCCGTCGGCCGGCCAGGTCTCCGAACCGGGCTCGCCCGGCTTCGGCACCGTGTAGGTGCGCCAGCGCTGCTCGCCGGTCTCCAGGTCCCAGCAGTCGATGTGGCCGCGGACGCCGAACTCGCCACCGGCGGAGCCGGTGATGAGGGTGTCCTTGACGACCAGCGGCGCGAGCGAGGCACTCTCGCCCGCACGCACGTCACCGATGGTCTTCTGCCACACCTTCTCGCCGGTGCGGGCGTCGAGCGCCAGCAGCTGGGCGTTCTGGGTGACCATGTAGACCTTGCCGTTGGCGACCGCACACCCACGGTTGACGTTGGCACAGCACAGGGTCACGTCGAACGGAACCGCGTGCTTGTACCGCCACAGCTGCTCGCCGGTGACCGCGTCGAGGGCCCAGATCATGCCGTCCCAGCCGGTCACGAACATGACACCGTCGACGACCAGGGGGCACGCCTCGAAGGCGTAGGTCGACGTGGAGGCGATCAGACCGGTCGAGCTCGACTGGTGGATCCACGCGACCTTCAGGTTCTTCACGTTGTCGACGTTGATCTGGTCGAGCAGGCTGTAACGCTTGCCGTCGTAGTCGCCGTAGTAGGTGATCCAGTTGTGCGACTCGCTCCGCGCGTTGAGGATGCGGTCGTAATTGATACCGCGGGTCACATCAGGGGCCTCATGCGGAAGGCTGGAGAGCTGACCGTGATTGATCGCCTCGCCGGCATCGACGTATTCGATGGTCATGATTGATTGATTCCTTCCCTGTCAGGGCCGCGGCTGGGCGGGTCGGTCGAGCTTGGCCTCCGGCGGTACCTCTCCGCCCACCACGATGGCGGCGGTCAGACCCCGGCCCTCGTCGTTACCGGCCGGCGAGCCGTACCAGTAGTAACCAGGGCCATCCAGCTCGAGCGTCGCGCGACCCTTCGAGTGGTTCAACAGACCGATGAACTTCTTGTCGCCGTTGCTCGGCAACAGGCACGCGTGCGTGTTCTTGTCGTCGTTGATGATCGTCAACTCGATCGTCCCGGCATGCGGCATCAGCAACACCGCGGGCTCCCAGGCGAGCGCATCCTCACCGATCCGGATGGTCGCCTCCATGGTCCCGTCGGGCCGTTCGGTCGCCTTCTCGATCGAACCGGATCCCAGCACGGCACCGATGGTCGCCTTGTTCTGTCCGCCGATCTCGGCCAGGAGCGCTTCACGGTCCTCGGCAATCGTCACCGGACTTCACCTCCTTGTGAACTCGAAAATGACGTCGATTTTCTGGATTTGCGGAACATGCCGCCTGCAAATTCCAGGCACGGCATCTCGATCACAGACGCTCGGTCTCGGTGCGATCCCGCCTCCCGCGTCTGCAACGAATTCGACGCTACCCACGGCCGAGTCTTTTCCATATCCCCTACCACCGACCGGCTCTCCGGCACCGTTCCCCGGCGCGGAGACACCGTTCGTGCGGACCGGGCGGGACACGACTCCACAGTGGACTCCCACGGGCCGATCCCGGCTAGTCCGCATCCACCGGAACGATGCCCAGCAGACCGAAGCAGACCGCCCAGTACAGGACGTACAAGCCGAGAAGCACGACACCGTGCCAACGGCGTAGTCGCCCCGTGGACAGGAAGTACGCGGACAACGCCGTCAGTAGCAACAACGCCGGCATGTGCACGGTGAAGACACTCGAATGCACCACAACGCCGCCCGCAAGCAGGATGATGCCGAGCTTGCCGGTCACAGAGAACACCACGCTGCCGATCACATTGGCCACACCGATCTCCGGTGCACCACGCCGAGCCGGCTCCACCGTGAGGAAGATGTCCTCGATGGTCAGCACGAGCGTGGCGATCGTGGCGCCGAAGAGGGTCGCCTCGAGTCCGTACTCCTCGAGGATTCCTTCGGTTCCCTCGCCGGTGGCCCAGGCACCCGCGACGACACCGACGAGTGCGATGACCGCGAGCGTCAGCCCGGCCCACCCGCTCAGTTTGCGCGCCTCCGAGAACGGCATCGTCGCGGAGAAGTCCCGCCCGCCGGCCGGATCCTTCGGCGGTTCCTGCGTCGGAGGCGGTGACACCAACGTCGTGGTGCCCCCACCGCTCTCGCGTGCGGCCGCATAGGACTCGTAGAGCTCGGCGTCCCGGAAGATCGGACGGTCGCCGCGGGTCTCACGCACCACCATGTAGGCCAGGAAGGCGCCGAACACCAACAACAGCACGATGCCGGTCGCCGGGTTCAACGGGGCGAACGCCACGAACCCGCACACCACCAACGGCGAGCAGGCGTACAGGATCAGATAGATCCGGGGGATGTTCACCTTCGTCGGCACCAGCAGGGCGGCCAACGCGAGCACCACGCCGGGCAGTGACAGCGCGGTGCCGAACACCAGCCCCAGCGCCGCCCCGTCGAGGTCCTCCATGTTGAGCACGAGTCCGAGCGCGATGTCGTCGAACTCGATACCGGTGAAGATGATGGCGAGCAGGAATACCGATATCCGGAGTCCGGCGGCCACCCCCACCAGGTATCCGATCAGCTTCTCGGCGCTGTAGATCAGAAGCGCGGCGCCGACAACGAAAAGGGCGATTGATTCCATGACACCTCGAACTTCTTCGGTCTCGGCGAACGGAACTCACTCACCGGACGGCAAGTGCCGTCCCACCTTCGCTCCACCCTTTCGGGTGAGCAACGCTCGAGGCACCGGCGGCCACTGGCGCGCAACCAGCGGCCGCGGTACGGGCATGAGCGGGGACACCGCGACCCGCTCCGCAATTATTCACAAACCGGACAATCCGTTTATTTTTGGCGCAGATCGAATCGGTCGAGTTCCATGACCTTCACCCAGGCACGGACGAAGTCCCGCACGAACTTCTCGTTCGCGTCGTCACTCGCGTAGACCTCGGCGATCGCTCGCAGTTCCGAATTCGAACCGAAGAGCAGGTCGACCCGGCTCGCGAACCACCTGAGCTCACCGGTGTCGCGATCGCGTCCCTCGTAGTTCTCCGGTCCGTGCCGGTCCGCGCTCACGACCCACTCGGTCCCCATGTCCAGCAGGTTGACGAAGAAGTCGTTGGTCAGCACTCCGGGCGTCGACGTGAGCACACCGCCACGGGAACCGTCGTGATTGGTCCCGAGTACGCGCATCCCGCCGATCAGCACGGTCATCTCGGGCGGGTTCAGCGTCAGCAGATCGGCCCGTTCGACGATCGCGTGCTCGGGCGGCAGGCGCAGGTTGGCACCGACGTAGTTCCGGAAGCCGTCGGCTTGTGGTTCCAGTGCGGCGAACCGGTCGATGTCCGTCCACTCCTGGGTCGCGTCACCACGTCCCGGACGGAACGGCACCTCGACGGGGTGCCCTGCCTTCGCGGCGGCATGCTCCACCGCGGCGCAGCCGCCGAGCACGATCAGGTCGGCCAGGGAGATGCGTTTCGTGCCATCGCCGGAGGCGTTGAACCGCTCCCGGATCGCGTCCAGCACCGTCAGGGCCGCACGCAGTTTCTCGGGTTCGTTGACCGGCCAGCCGCTCTGCGGTTCGAGCCGGATCCGCGCCCCGTTCGCTCCGCCACGTTTGTCGGTGTGCCGGTACGTCGAGGCCGACGCCCATGCGGTCGTGACGAGCCGGCCGACGGTCAGGCCCGACGCGAGCAATTCCCGTTTGAGGGCAGCGATATCGGCCTCGTCGACGAGTTCGTGGTCCGGCTCCGGGACCGGGTCCTGCCAGATCAACGGCTCGTCCGGCACGAGCGATCCCAGATAACGTCGGACCGGCCCCATGTCGTAGTGCGTCAGCTTGAACCAGGCGCGCGCGAACGCATCCTCGAACTCGTCGTGATGCTTCATGAACCGCCGGGAGATGGCTTCGTAGGCCCGATCCTCCTGCAGCGCCAGGTCCGTCGTGAGCATGACCGGATGGTGTTTGACATCGGGGTCGTACGGGTCCGGGATGGTGTCCTCGCCCTGCCCGTCGCTCGGGATCCACTGCCACAGTCCGGCGGGACTCAGTTCGATGTCCCACTTGTACTCGAACAGCGTCTCGAAGAACGTGTGGTCCCACGTGACGGGCGTGCGCGTCCACATCCCCTCGAGACCGCTGGTCGTGGTGTCCGGACCCTTGCCGGTGCCGTCGGCGTTGGACCACCCCAGGCCTTGCTCGTGGAGCGGCGCCGCCTCCGGTTCGGGGCCGAGTCGCAGGACCGGGTCGACGAGACCGTGGGTCTTGCCGAACGTGTGCCCACCGGCGATCAGGGCGACCGTCTCCTCGTCGTTCATGCCCATCCGCCCGAACGTCTGCCGGATGTCGCGGCCGGCGAGCACGGGATCGGGGTTCGTGGCCGGGCCCTGCGGGTCGACGTAGATCAGCCCCATGTCGCTGGCGGCCAACCCCTCGTCGAGTTCGCGGCGGCCGGTGTGGCGTTCGTCGGCCAGCCATTTGCGTTCGGGGCCCCAATAGGTGTCGTCGGCCTCCCACACCTCGGCCCGGCCGCCACCGAAGCCGAACGTGCGGAAGCCCATCGACTCCAGCGCGCGGTTGCCCGCGAAGATCATCAGATCCGCCCAGGAGATCGCGCGCCCGTACTTCTGCTTCACCGGCCAGAGCAGGCGGCGCGCCTTGTCCAGGTTGCGGTTGTCGGGCCAGCTGTTCAGCGGCGCGAAGCGCTGCATGCCGGCCTCGGCCCCGCCGCGGCCGTCGGACATGCGATAGGTGCCTGCGGCGTGCCAGGCCATGCGCAGCACCAGCGGTCCGTAGTGCCCGAAGTCGGCGGGCCACCACTCCTGCGGGGTCGTCAGGACCTCGTCGACGTCGCGGGCGAGTTCGTCGAGATCGATCGCGGAGAATGCCGCCGCATAGTCGAATTCCGCGCCGAGCGGATCCTTGGAGGGGCCGTGTCGCCGCAGTGTCGAGAGGTCGACGCGATACGGCCACCAGTCGTTGGGGTCACCGCCCGCCGTCGGATGGCGCCGCTCGGTCTGCGGCGCTCCCTCGCTGAGGACCTTGTCGTACGTGCGGTAAACATGGGTGTCGGGATTCTCCGGCATTGGTGTCCTCCCACATGGCGCCGACGTCGCCGTGCTCACGGCGGGCCGTAGAACACCCGCCGTGAGCACACGAGTTCGAGAAGCACGGTCAGTGCAACGCGATCGTCAGCCTCGGTAGAAGTACCCCGTGGCCTCAGCGCACACCTCGACGACCGTGTATTCCGGCGTTTCCCACTGCATTGTGACCTCCTCGTGTTCGGCATACCGGTTGACCGGGCAGCATGTGCTGCCGACTTCGAGGCTCGTGCCCCGAAACGGCATGACCTGACCGAGCATCCGCGACCCTTCGAAGTTCCTGCAACAAAGTCAGGACCAGTGGCCCGCAACCCGTGCCGAACGGCGGGAGGCGCGACACGATCGGGGTGAGCCCCGTCACCAACGGGCACGGCCGCCCGACGTCGCCCGATCGGAGCAGCCCTGGGCTCTACCTGCACCTCTACCTGCGCAGAGTCGCCCTCGGGGCACGGAGCGGGAACACCGCTCCGAATCCGGAGTGGGAAATCCCCGGATCCGCTCCTCATAAGGTTATCGAATGGCGGGTGAACGAGCGTAAATTACTCGGCCGGCGATGCCGGAATTAGACTCGAGTGGTGCGAATCTACCTCGGATCCGACCACGCCGGTCTGGAACTCAAAGAACATTTCGCGAAGCTTCTCCCGGTCCTCGGGCACGACATCGTCGACGTCGGGCCTGCCGTCTACGACGCCGACGACGACTACCCCCCGTTCTGCGTCGAGGCGGCGCGGCGCGTCGTGGCCCACGAGGCAGTCTCGGCCTCGTCTTCGGCGGTTCCGGCAACGGCGAGCAGATCGCCGCCAACAAGGTGCCCGGAGCACGCGCGGCCCTGATGTGGAGCGTGGAGACCGCCCGCTTGTGTCGCCAGCACAACAACGCCCTTCTGGCGCGATCGCGCCCGGATGCACACCACCGACGAGGCCGAGCACATCGTGCAGGCCTTCCTCACCACCGAGTTCGAGGGTGGCCGGCATCAACGCAGGATCGACCAGCTGGCCGAGTACGAGCGGTCCGGCAGGCCACCCGCCCTGCCCGGCTGAGCAGCCGCGGGCGGCGGTCCACGGTCCCGGGCCGAACCAGCGGCGTCGGGCTCAGACGGGTTCGACGAGCCCGAGCCGCCGTTCGAGGTCCTCCCACGCCTTCGCGTCGTCGGACAGGGCCCGGCCCTCGTCGCGCGCGGCCCACGCCGTGGCGACCACGGCCTGCAACAGGGCGGCGTTCCCACCGTTCGTCGACGTCCCACCGTTCCCGGACGTCCCACCGCTGCCCGGATTCGCACAGCGTCCCGGCACCCGGGGAATCCCGCCCGGGCCGAGTTCGAGCAGGTCGGCGACGGGCTCGGCGGGGACCGGCAGTCCCGGTTCGAGCAGTCCGCCGATGTCGGGGGCGACGTACGTCGGCCGCAACGGCCGGTCCGCCAACGCCAGGTCACGCAGCCGGGACGACCCGCTCAGCACGAACAGCGAGTCGAGCCCGGCCGCGTTGGCGCCCTCGATATCGGTGTGCAGCAGGTCGCCGCACACGAGGGTGTCGGCGGGCTCGCTGCCGAGGCGGGCGCGGGCGAGGTCGAACAGGGCGGGCTGCGGTTTGCCGACGACGTGCGGCGCAGCGCTGGTCGTCTCCTGCACCAGGGCGACCAGCGCACCGTTGCCGGGTGCCCTGCCGCGTGGCGTCGGCAGGGTCCGGTCGAGGTTCGTGGCCACCCAGGGCGCGCCGCCGTCGACGATCGGGCCCACGGCGGCGAGTTCGCGCCAGGTGATGTCGAAACCCAGCCCCTGCATGACAGCCTCGACGGGCCCGTCGTCCAGCTCGGCCACACGCACCGGCGTCAGTCCGGCCTCGGCGAGGGCGTTCGCGACGCCCGGTCCGCCCACCGCGTACACGCGCGCGCCGCGCGCCAGCCGCTGTGCGAGATGCGCCGCGGCGGCTGTGAGCTGGTGACCACCGACCAGCCGCCGGGGGCCAGGCCGATGTCGCGCAAGTGGTCGCCGACGAGCTCGGGCGGCCGGGACGCGTTGTTGGTCGCGAACGCGACGGGAACGCCGTCGCCGGTCAGCCGGCTGATGGTCTCCACGGCGTTGGGAACCGCCGTGGCACCGCGATACACCACACCGTCGAGATCGCAGATCAGCCCGCGGTAGCGGTCGATGAGGGGCCGGGACCGTGCGGACAGGACTGCGGTCTCCTCGGTCATGGGCGTCGTTACTCCTCGTCCGCGCGGTGCCGTCCGGCCGCGCTCGGCCGGTGCTCCGACCTGACCGACCGCACGGTGGCCGGATCGGAACACAGCACCGTCGACTCGGTGGTCATGCGGTCCGGACAGCGGCCGACCCCGCGCAACAGTTCGTTGCCGGTCACTCCGGTGGCACAGAACAGGATCCGGTTGCCCCGCACCAGATCCTCGGTACGCAGCACCCGTTCGGCGGCGCGGCCCGAACGTGCGGATCCGTCGGATCCCTCCGCTTCGTCGGGGCGAAGAATTGCCTGCAGGGAACCACCCAGACACGACAGGGCGGCCGCGGCGAGAACGCCGTCCGGGCCGCTGCCGGTGCCCATGAGCACGTCGATCGGGCTGTCGGGATGGGCGGCGGCCACGGCGCCCGCGATCTCGCCGCCCTCGAGCAGGTGCACCCGCGCGCCCGTCTCGCGGATGTCGTGCACCAGTTTCCGGTGCCGTGGACGATCGAGCACGGCGACGGTCAGGTCCGCCGGGATGGAGCCCGTGACGGCGGCGATCGCCCGCAGGTTCTCCGCCACCGGCCGGTGGATGTCGACGACGTCGGCGTGGTCCGCGCCGACGGCCAGCTTCTGCATGGGCACGTCGGGTGGGTCGAACATCCCGCCGCGGTCGGTCACCGCGATCGCCGTGATCGCGTGCGGCACGTCCCGCGCCGGCGACAACGTCGCGTCACCCGCCGACACGCCCACGTCGCACTCCGGGCCGGTCCCGTCACCGACGCGGGAACCCCGTGCCAGTGCGGGCGAGCCGTCCGGCCGGTCGTCGCCGAGCACGACGACGCCCCGCATCGGCACACGCATGATGTAGTCGCGCACCGCCGCCGAGGCCGCGATCTCGCCGGCCCGGTCCGCACCGTGCCCGACCCACCGGCCCGCCGCGATCGCCGCCGCCTCCGTCACGCGCACCAGGTCGAGCGCGAACGTGCCGTCGCCGCCGGCGGCCCCGACCGGGTCCGGCTGCGCATACGGCGCACGGACCCGGGCGGGGCGCTCGCGGAGGTCGTACTGCTGACGTGTCATCGACACCCGTCCATTCGCGCCGGTGCCGTCACCGGGTCAGCGTGCCGACGCGTTCGCCACGGCGCGCTCCGAGAGCGCACCCTGGGCCGCCGCCTCGTTGGCGGACTCACCCCGCCACGTCTCCAGCGCGGGACCGACCAGCGCCCGGCCGAACGAGTAGGTGAGCTCCCAGGGCAGCGAGTCGATGTTCTGCATCGCCGCGAGGTTCTCGGTCGCGACCTCGGGACGCTGCCCGCCGGACAGGAACGCGATACCCGGCACGGACGGCGGCACGGACGCCCGCAGCGCATCGACCGTCGCGTTGGCGACGTCCTCGACCGACGGCTGCTCCGAGCTCTCCGACCCGGCGACGACCATGTTCGGCTTGAGGACGATGCCGTCGAGCTGCACCTTCATCAGCTCGAGCTGGTCGAACACGGTCCGGATGACCGAGGTCGTCACCTTCTGGCACGTGGCGAGCGAGTGGGAGCCGTCCATCAGCACCTCGGGCTCCACGATCGGCACCAGTCCACCCTCCTGGCACAGGCCGGCGTAGCGCGCCAGGGCGTGCGCGTTGGCGTGCACCGCACGATCGGACGGCACGGAGTCGCCGATGGTGATCACAGCACGCCACTTGGCGAACGTCGCACCGAGACGCGCGTACTCCTCGACCCGTTCCCGCAGACCGTCGAGCCCCTCGGTGATCTTCTCGCCGGGCGCACCGGCCAATGCCTTCGCGCCCGTGTCGACCTTGATGCCGGCCAGAATGCCGATGTCGCTCAGGTACTCGGGGAACGTGCGCCCGTTGGACAGCTTCTGGTAGAAGGTCTCGTCGGCGAGGATGATGCCGCTGATCGACTCGGCCAGCTGCGGCGTCGTGACGATCAATTCGCGATACAACCGGCGATTCTCCGCTGTCGCCTCCACCCCGACCTTCTCGAGCCGCGTGGACATCGTCCCGATGCTCTCGTCGGCGGCGAGGATCCCGCGCCTGTTGGAAACGAGCGTACGCGCGATCTTGTTCAGACTGGACATTGAGCTTTGATCCTCCTGGCTCGGTGCCGAAGCGTTCGGCAGGGTCACACGGGTTCGTCGGAGTTCAGGTCATCGTTTCCATGGACGAGGAATGGACGTACATGGTCTTTGCGGCATTCGCCTCCGCGATCACGTTGCTGCCGAGGCTCGAGACGCCGTCGACAGGCGGCAACGGGCTTCCCTTCTTCGCCGCGATCTCCACGAGTTCGCGTGCGTGGGCCGACAGCGGTTCGCTCGTGCTCCACGCCGCGTAGATGGGTTTGGCCGGCATGTCGCAGTCGAGCGGCACCCAGTGCAGCCGGCCGTCCGCGAGTTCCGAGCGCACGGTCGACACGTTCAGCACGGCCACGCGTTGACCGCCGACGAGCGCGTGCTTGATCGCCTCGCTCGACGGGAACTCGAGGTAGTTGCGCGGACCGCGCGTGCCGCCGAGCAGGTCCTCGGTGAACTCCCGGATCGCCGAACCCCGCTCCCGGACGACGAGCGGCGCATCCGCCAGCTCCTGCGTCGTCACCACGCCGCGGCGGGTGGCCCACGGATGTCCCGTCCCGACGACGACCGCGAGCCGGTCCTCGCAGATGTTCTGGACGACCATGTCCTCGCGGGACTGCATCGGCACGAGCCCACCGGACTCGCACCAGCCGTCGACGAACGCGAGGTCGACGTGGCCGGCGCGAACCAGTTCACGGAGCGATTCGACCTTGCCCGTCTGCACCTCGACGCGCACCTCGCTGAACGCGGCACCACCGCGGCTCAGCCATTCGGGAATGAGGTTCTCCGCGATGCCGGGGCTACCGGCGAGTCGGAGCCGTTGCGCCTCCGACAGCGACGTCCCCGATCCGAACTCGAGAAGCTCACGCGCCGCATGCATCACGTTGCGGGCATATTTCGCCAACATACGGCCGTTCTCGGTGAGTTTGGAACCGGTCGGCGAACGCTCCAGCAGCCGGATACCGAGACGGCGTTCCATGGCGCTGAGCCGAATGCTGGCCGCGGGCTGCGACAGGCTGTGCGCCTGCGCGGCCTTTCCGACGCTGCCGTAGTCCTCGACGGACAGCAACAGATCCAGGTCCGCGAGCTGCGGCATCTTCGACGGAAGAACCACGATTCCACCTCTCGTTCCATCGGACGTCGCGGCACAGTTGTCGCGGTACGCGGCACCCGTTGTCGCGTGGCATGAGCGTGCAGGTGTGCCGAAAGGACCGTCAATCGGTTGTGCACGAACGCGACGCGACACGGCACGAACGGTGGGAACGTGGTTACCTGCGGGACGTGGCGTTCACGGTGCATGCTGCGAAGCGCAAGGGCCGGATTTCGGTCGATACCGTCGAATTCCGGTCAGCGCCGGGCGCCGGCCGCATCGCACGCGCGCGCGGTCCGCACGACGGCCAGTTCCGCGCGCTCCTCCCGCACAACCTTGAGCACACTCGAGGGAAGTGGGCCGCGGGCGAGAAACTCGTCGGTAGCTTCGAGAACACCCTTGTCGTCGTCGGTGAGACACGGGTACAACGCGCGCGCGAACGCCGACAGGAACTCGACCTCGGCGGTACCGGCGAGTGATTCGAGCGTCTGCCAGTAGCGGCCGGCGAACGGGGTCAGCAGCGCCTCCTGCCCCGGTTTCCGCAGTCCCGCCATGATGGCCTGTCGTTCGGCGAGTGAATGGTCCCCGCCGAGCAGCCGGGTCCACGCCTTCTCCTTCGCGGCGGCCGACGGACGCGCGGCCTCGGCCGTCAACGCGCTCCGGCGCCCGTAGTCGCCGGGATCGGCCTCCAGTGCGACCTCGAGCAGCTCGTCGATGTCGCCTCCGCTCTCGGCGACCCTGACCACCGCCCGCCAACGCAGGTCCGGATCGACCTCAAGGCCGGGCCACGGCGACCGTCCACATACGACGTCGCCGAGGAAGGCGTGCTCGTCGGCGCCGACCACGCCTACCAGCGCGCGGGCCAGAGCCAGCTGCCGGTCGCTGCCGTAGCCGGCGTCCGCGAGTTGCTCCCGCAGGCCGTGTGCCATCGCCTCGAGCGCCTCCGGCACCCGCGCCCGATCGGCGTACACCCACACGGCACGGGACGCGCGGTCCAGGAGTGCCTCGAGGACGCCGACGTCGCGCTCCGAGCGGCCATGCGTGAGGACGGCGGAGGCGTAGTCCCGGGCCGGGAGCCGGCCGTCCTGCACCTCGTCCCACAGCGCACCCCACACGACCGCGCGCGCCCGCGGATCGTCCACTGCGGACAGACTGCGCAGTGCCGTGTCGCGAGATCGGGGGTCCAGCACGGTTTTGACGTGACTCACCGCATCCACGTTGGGAATCAACAGATCCGGTTCCGGATCCCCGAACTCGGGCAGCTCCCGGGCGCAGCCGGGCGGGTCGAGCGTGACCTCCACCGGTGTCCGCGGCACCAGGGCCGTGCCGTCGTGGTCGAACGCGCCGAGCCGCATCCGCAGATGACGTGGTTCGACCCGCGGCTCGGCCTCCTGCACGATGCGAACACCGCCGGTGTCCCTGCGCACGGCGACGGTGTTGATCCCGGACCGCAGCAACCATTCGTCGACCCACCGGTCGAGATCCTCCCCCGACACCTCGCGCAGCGCGGCCACGAGGTCGTCGAGACCGGCGTTGCCCCACGCATGCGTGCGCAGGTAGCTCCGCACGCCCGCGACGAAGGTGTCCCACCCGACGCGCTCGGCGAGTTCGTGGAGCACCGCGGCGCCCCGGCGGTACACGATCGGGCCGAAGTTCGACCGCGCGGCATCGGTGTCGGCGGTGCGGACCCGGATCGCATGGCTGGTGGGCAGTTGGTCGGCGCGGCGTGCCAACGGCACGTCGACATGGGTGAACGACGTCCAGCCCTCTCCGTACGACGTCGCCTCCGGCTGGGCGACCACCGCCAGCATCGTCGCGAACGCCTCGTTCAGCCACAGGTCGTCCCACCAGCGCATCGTCACGTAGTCGCCGAACCACATGTGCGCCATCTCGTGCATCAGCAGCGACGCCCGCCTGCGCCGCGCATCGTCGGTGACCCGGTGCCGGAACAGGAACCGTTCGTTGAGCGTCACGCACCCCGGGTGTTCCATCCCGCCGAACGCGTACTCCGGCGCGAAGACGTGATCGTACTTGCCGAACTGGTACGGCACGCCGAACAGCTCGCCGAAGAAGTCCAGCCCCCTGCCGATGACGTCGAACACCTCGGGCGCCTCGGCGGCGAGTTGCTCCTCCAAGCAGGGCCGCGCGTACAGCGCGAGGGGGACGTCGCCGTGTCGGGACCGCAGGACGCGGAACGGTCCCGCGGCGAACGCCACCAGGTACGTCGGCAGCACGGGGGTGCGGGCGAAACACCACCTCGCCGATCCGGCGCTCCCCGCCGCGCCGGATCGACGGGGTCGGTGTTCGACACGACCACCCAGGCCGCATCGACCGTCAGGGCCAGCTCGACCGTCGCCTTCAGGTCGGGCTGGTCGAAGCACGGGAACACCGTGTGCGCCGAGAACGGCTCGAACTTGGTGTGCACGTATACGTTGCCGTCCACCGGATCGCGGAAACGGTGCAGGCCCTCACCACTGTGCGAATAGGACGCCGTACCGGACACGCGTACGGTGTTCCATCCCTCGCGGACGTCCAACCGCACCCGCCGCCCGTCGTGGACGTCCGGGCCCGACCGGGTTCCGTTGCACTCGACGGCATCCACCTCACCGATGAAGTCGAGGTGGACGGGCGTGTCCGCCGTACTCGCGTGGAAGCGGAGCTCCGCGGTCACCGCGAACGTCCGGTCTCCCACGGTGAGGTCGAGCTCGATGTCGTAGTGCAGTGCGGAGAGCACGGACGACCGCGCGACCGCTTCGTCCTGCGTCAGGGGACTTCTCGTCGCGGCGCGGGGATCGCCTGCCATCCGTCAGGACCTCCGCGTCGCCACGGTCGGCCTGCGGTAGACGAGCTGTTGACGATCCCCTGTGGACTCCGCGGCGGCAGGACTGTCGGCGGTGTCGGCACTGTTGGCGCGGGCGAGGGACTCCTCCACCAGGTGGTGGTCGGGCGAATGGATACACACCGGGTCGGTCCGCCCTGCGTCGCCGGTCAGCGCGAACGCCTGGCACCGGCATCCGCCGAAGTCCAGTTCCTTGCGCGAGCAGCTGCGGCACGGGTCGGGCATCCAGTCCGTGCCCCGGAATGCCTGGAATGCCGGCGATTCCGCCCAGATCCACTGCAGGTCGTGCTCGCGTACCGACGCGAACTCCATCGTCGTGATCTCCTCGGCCACCGGACACGGGTACGCGCGCCCGTCCGGGGCGACGGTCAGCGCCGTCTGCGCCCACCCGCCCATGCACGGCTTCGGATAGGGCTCGTAGTAGTCGGGCAGGATCCAGAGCAGTTCCAGCTGCCCGGCCAGCTCGGCCTTGCGGCGCTCGTACACCGCCACGGCCTTGTCCAGTTGCGCCTTGCCCGGCAACAACAACTCGCGGTTGCGCAGGGCCCAGCCGTAGTACTGGGTGTTGGCGAGCTCGAGCCGTTCGGCGCCCCACTCCACGCACACGTCGATGATCGCGTCCAGCCGGTCGAGGTTCAGCCGGTGCAGGACGACGTTCATGTTCAGCGGAAGTCCGGCGTCGCGGATGATCCGGGCGGCGGCCTCCTTCTTGTCGAACCGTTTGCTCGCCGCGACGAGGTTCGTCGATTCGGCCGTGTCGCCCTGAATGCTCAGCTGGGCGCTGTTGAGCCCCGCCGACACGAGGGACTCGGCGCGGCTCTCGGTGAGCCCGAGGCCGCTGGTGATCAGGTTCGTGTACAGCCCGAGCCCGCGACACTCGGCGACGAGCGTCTCCAGGTCGCCGCGCACGAGCGGTTCCCCACCGGAGAAGTGGACCTGCAGCACGCCGAGCTCGGCCCCCTGCCTGATCACCCGCAGCCAGTCGTCGGTCCCCAGTTCGCCCTCACGCTGGAACAACTCGACGGGGTTCGAGCAGTAGACACAGTGCAACGGGCACTGATGCGTCACCTCGGCCAGCAGACCGAACGGTCGCGGCATTCCGGTCATGTGACCACCACCCAGCCTCGTCCTCGCGCGTCCTTGAGAAAGGTCATGACATCGTTCACCAGGTCGGTCGCCGCGAAGTCCTGCTCGAGCTGATCGACGACCTCCCGCACGGTCCGGTTGCCGTCACAGAGGCTCAGGATCGCCGCCCCGGACTTGTTGAGCAGCACCACCCTTTCCGGCAGCAGCAACAACTCCACGTCCCGGACGTCGTCGTGCCGGAGCATCGCCTTGCCGACCAACCGCGGTCTGCCCGCCAACTCGCTCTCGTCCATGATCAGCGCCCGCTGTAGGTGAGTTGGACGGCATCGAGCAGGCTCCAGAGCACGTCGCACTTGAACTCCAGGGCCCGCATGCAGGCGTCCTGCTGCTCGGCCGTCGTGGCGTTCTCGAGCACCAGCTCGAGCAGATGCGCGATGTCCTTGGGCTGCTGGGTCAACCGCGCCCGGAAGTACTCCAGGCCGTCGGAGTCGATCCACGGGTAGTGCCGCTCCACGTCGGCGATCCGCTTGCTCAGCAGGTCCGGCGCGAACAGTTCGGTCAGCGCCGAGGCCACCGACTCCAGCCACGGCTTCGTGCGGCAGAAATCCACGTACGCGTCGACGGCGAACCGCACACCGGGCAACACCGTGTCGCCGCTGAGCAGCTCCTGCCGCGTCAGCCCGACCGCCTCGCCGAGCCGGATCCACTTCTCGATCCCGCCCTCGTCGCCGGTGCGGCCGTCGTGGTCGATGATGCGCTGGATCCACCGCCGCCGGTCGTCCCGACCCGGGAGCTTGGTGAGGATGAACGCGTCCTTCACCGGAAGGTTCACCTGGTAGTAGAACCGGTTCCGCACCCAGCCCCGGAACTCCTCTTCGGACAGTGTTCCCGCGTGCATGCGCACGTTGAACGGGTGCAGGTGGTGGTACCGCCCCTCTCCGATCGCGCGCAACTGCTTCTCGAAATCCTCGGCCGAGCGAGCGTTCATACTTCCACCTCCAGGCCTGCCCGACCGACCTCGATACCCAGGTCGGTCAACCAGCGCCGCTCCTTCGAGTCCTCGTCGAGAACCGGATTCGTGTTGTTGATGTGGGTGTAGATCTTGCGTCGAGCCGTCAGTGCCGCCAGCCGATGTGCCGAACCGTCGTCTCCGCTGACCGGCATGTGTCCCATGGACCGTCCCGTCCGGCCCCCGGCTCCCCGCACCGACATCTCGTCGTCGGTCCAGAACGTGCCGTCGACGAACACGCAGTCGACCGCGGCGACCTGTGCGGCGAAGCTCTCGTCCCACCGCGGCAACGTCGGGGCGTACACGGCCGTCCCGCCCGTCACGGTGTCCTCCAGGCGATACCCCACCTCCCACGCCGGCCCGTCGGCGTCGGCCGTCGACGCGGCGCCGACGTAGCGGGGAGCCTTGGAGCCGGTCAGGAACGCCGTCGCCCGCACGCGGTCGTCCAGGTGGATCGGTTCGCCCACCGCGACCGGCGACCACGCGACGTCGGCGTAGTCGCCGAGCAGGTCCCGCACCGGGAAATTGCGGCGCAACGCCCCCAGCACCGGGTCGGTGCCGTACACGGTCAACGACGACCCCTCGCGCAGCATGAGCAGGCCGATGGTGTGGTCGAACTCCGCGTCGGTCAGCAGCACGCCGGCCACCGGCGTGTCCCGCACGCCCGGCCCGGGGTGCAGCGCCGGGTCCGCCGCGATCTGGTGGTGCACGTCCGGGGTCGCGTTCAGCAGAAACCACCGGTCACCGTCACCGGACACCGCAATTCCGGCATGCCGCGACGCGAGTTCGGGCTTCGCGCGCGCCTTGTCGCACCCTTCGCAGGCGCAATTCCATTGCGGAAAACCTCCGCCTGCCGCTACTCCCAGGCAATGAATAAACACGGCGGGCCAGCAGCCTTTCAGAACCGGTGGGGACTGGAGCGGGGCGGGGATGGATCACCGGGGTCGACTGGTTCGGAATCGTGTCGCCGCATGGCGTCCTCCCTTGCATTCGGCCACAGACGACGGCCGCGGAATGCAGGCCTCATCGCCGGCGGAGGGACCGAGCCGCGACGATCGCCGACCATCGCGTTGCGCTCGACTTTCCGCCTTCCAGCTTGATCGCCCAGGCCGACCCTGACAACGGATCATGCATGACCGGGGACGAATCGCTGACGAACGGTGGGCACACCGTCACCGGCGGAACGGGGCCGACACGGAGGGCATCGACCGAGGTCGAGGCTCCACACGCCGACCGGTTACGCCGACCGTGGGTGCATGCGGGCGCCTCGGGTGCCGAAGGCGGGTGCGACCGTCCACGTCGGCCGCACCCGCCAGTACCCGGCAGCACCACACGTCGCCGTGCGGACGCGAGCCCAGTGTGCGCCCACGACCACGCCATGGGCACCGCGGCGCCTATTGGTTTCTCGTATTGGGGTGTTGGGGTTTTTTATGTGGTTGTTGTTGTGGG
>NZ_MKKE01000050.1 GCF_001942305.1 Saccharomonospora sp. CUA-673
TGCAGTCAGGGCGCAAGGTTTTCGGGTTTGGCTGCGGTTTGGTGCGTGGTTGCGCCCTGACTGCAGTGTGATGGTTGCTGTTTAGGTCGACGGGATGACACTTCACGGGGGCGGTTCTGTGGGTGGGGTGGTTGGCGGGGGTGCCTTGCTTCGCTTCGGCGATTGGCGGTGTTTGGAGTGCGGTTTTGGTTACTTTGCGTGGGGTTCCTTGTCATACTTGTGGGTGGTTCTTGTCGATCAATTGTTCGGTATTATGGGTTGCGTGAGAGATGTTGAGGGGATTGTCGATGAGGCTCGGTCGGTGCTTGCTTTGCGGGCTCGGGCTGATGCTGCTGAGGTGTCGTTTCTTGCTTCGCTCGACTCCGGGTCGTCGTCTGATTCGATGGAGCGGCGGTCACTTGCTGAGGCGTTGGCGCCTGAGCTTCGACTGTCGCCGCAGAGTGTGTTGGACCGGATTCATACCGCGCTTGGGTTGACTTATCGGATGCCTCGGCTATTGCAGGCTATGCGAGACGGTCAGGTGGATCGGTATTGCGCCGAGCGCGTGCTGAATACTGTTGCGCCGGTGTCTGATGCCGATGCTCTTGAGGTTGACCGGTTGCTGAAGGAGAAGCTGGCTCGACTTTCCTTGACTGCGTGGCAGCCTCGGAATATGGCTTGGCATGCTTCGCAGATCGTCAAGCAGGTTGACCCCGGTGCCGAGACCGCTGCTGCCCGCATGGCTCACGAGGGGCGGAAGGTCACGCTCGACCACGGGGTCTACGCTCAATCGCAGATATCCGCCGACCTGCCGTCCGACGTTGCCTCCGCTGCCTACGCGCGCGTCGACGCCATGGCTCGCAAGCTTCGACTCTCCGACTCGTCGCGGAACCTCGACCAGCTTCGGGCCGATGTGTTCGCTGACCTGCTGCTGGGCAACGATCCCGGCGTCCAGGTTCCGCAGTCGGCGGCGATGGTCTATCTCCACATGCCGATCGACACCGCACTATCCATGTCCGAGACCGGCGCTTCGATCGACGGGATCGGGCCGGTCCCCGCGGCGTACGCGCGGGAGATTATGGCCGACCCCAAGTCGGTCTGGCGCAAGGTGCTCTGCGATCCGGCCACCGGGAACCCTGTTGACCTCGGCCGCACCTCGTATCGTCCGAGTTCGACGATCCGCAAGGTCGTCGAGGTGCGCGACCGGATGTGCGTCGTGCCCTGGTGCCGACGTCCCGCCCGGCATTGCGACTTCGACCACCAACAACAGTGGGCCAAGGACCACGGCTCGACCTCCACCGACAACGCCGCACCGCGGTGCCGCAAACACCACCGGCTCAAGAACGCGCCCGGCTGGATCCACTCCTACGACCCGGTGCACGGAACCTCGTCGATCACCACACCACTCGGGGTCACCTACACCGACAAGCGCGAAACCGTCCTGCCACCGCGATCGTCCGAAACGGACAGTACTGCCGAACCCGAACCGCCGCCGTTCTAAGCCTTCCGCACCCGCAGGCCGTCGAACGCCACCGCCACGACCGTGTCGGCCAGAGCCTCCGCGTCGACGTCGCCACGGGGGCGGTACCACTCGACCAAGGAGTTGACCATGCCGAACAGCAGGCGGGCCGACGTTGCAGGGTCGACGTCGGGGCGCAGGTCGCCGTCGGCCGCGGCCTTGCTCACCAGGTCCGTCACACGGTGGTCGAACTCGCGGCGGCGCGCCAGCGCCGCCTTCTCCACCTTCGTGTTTCCCCGCACCCGCAACAACAACGTGACGAACGGCAGCCGCTCGACGAGCACGACGACGCTCGCGCGGACCAACTGCTCCAACTTCTCGATCGCCGGGCCGTCGACCTCACCCAGCCGGTCGGCCTCCGCGAACAGGCCGTCCAAGGCGCGGTTCACGGCCAACTGCAACAACTCGTCCTTGCTGCGCACATGGTGGTAGATCGCCGACTTCGTGATCCCCAGCTTGCGCGCCAAGTCCTCCATGCTCGTGCCGTCGTAGCCACGCTCGTTGAACAACGCGACCGCCACCGACAACAACGACTCCAGGTCGTACCCCGGCCTCCCACGACGAGGACGGCTCGACTGCGGCTCCGTCATAACCCGATTATCGCAGGTCGCATCACTGCGCCGGGCGTTGGTCGACAACCCGACGCAACTTGCCGACCGACCGCTCCAACGACTCCGGATCGACCACATCCACCCCGACGCTCACGCCGACGACAGCCTTCACCCGCGCCGACACCTCCGACGCCGCCGCCGACCGCACATCGTGCGGAGCGTCCACAACCGACTCGACAACCACCGTCAACACATCCGCACGGCCCTCGCGCGTCAACCGCAACTGGAAATGCGGCGACAAACCCGCCGTGGCCAACACGACCTCCTCGATCTGCGTCGGGAACACATTCACCCCACGCACGATGATCATGTCGTCACTGCGCCCCGTCACCTTGTCCATCCGCCGGAACGCCGGCCTCGCCGTGCCCGGTCGCAACGCCGTCAGATCGCGCGTGCGATACCGGATGATCGGCAACGCCTCCTTCGTCAACGACGTGAACACCAACTCCCCGGTGACACCGTCGGCGCAGACATCGTCCTCCAACGGATCGACCACCTCCGGGAAGAAATGGTCCTCCCAGATGTGCAAGCCGTCCTTCGTCTCCACACACTCCTGCGCCACCCCCGGGCCCATCACCTCCGACAACCCGTAGATGTCGACCGCATGCAGATCCAACCGCTGCTCGATCTCCCGCCGCATCTGCTCCGTCCACGGCTCCGCACCGAAAATCCCCACGCGCAACGAACTCGCCGCCGGGTCCAGGCCCTGACGCTCGAACTCGTCCAACAACGTCAACATGTACGACGGTGTCACCATGATCACCTCGGGCCGGAAATCGGTGATCAACTGCACCTGGCGTGCCGTCATCCCACCCGACGCCGGAACGACCGTGCAGCCCAACCGCTCCGCCCCGTAATGCGCACCCAGCCCGCCGGTGAACAACCCGTACCCGTACGACACATGCACCTTGTGCCCCGGACGGCCGCCCGCCGCGAAAATCGACCGCGCCATCACCGTCGACCAGTTGTCCACATCGGACGTCGTGTAGCCGACGACCGTGGGCTTGCCCGTCGTGCCACTGGATGCGTGGATGCGACTCACCCGCTCCTCCGGCACCGCGAACATGCCGAACGGATAGTTGTCGCGCAGATCCTGCTTGGTGGTGAACGGAAACCGCGTGATGTCGGCGAGCTCTCGACAATCGTCCGGATGAACTCCCGCGGCGTCGAACTTCGCGCGGTAGAACGGCACGTTCTCGTAGGCGTGCCGCAACGTCCACCGCAGCCGCTCCAGCTGCAACGCCCGCAGCTCGTCCACGCCGATGCGCTCCACAGCGGACAGTTCGTCGACCGCAGGCGCCTCAGCCTCGCCCCTGCGCATACCGGACACGTCGTCGTGTGTGGTGGTCATCGCTTCCTCCGGGTGGCGGTCAGTCCCTGCTGCGGTCGATCGTGCGGCTGCGCCCGCGGAACTCGGCGACGACCTCGCGGCCCGCCGGCGCGTCACGATGCACCGTGACGTCGTAGATTCCGTTGCGGCCGAAACTGGTGCGCTGCTCGGCGGTGGCGACGAGCTCATCACCCAGCCGTGCGCTCGTGACGAACGAGATCTCCGCGCCCGAGGCGACCGTCACCGGGCCATGGCTGTTGCACGCCGCGGCGAATGTGGTGTCGGCGAACAGGAACAGATAACCGCCGTGCGCGATGTCGTGCCCGTTGACCATGTGCTCGGTGACCGTCATCCGGGCGACCGCGCGACCGTCGACGGCCTCCGTGACCTCGATGCCCAGCGCCGCCGACGCGGCGTCCGCCTCGAGCATCGTGCGCGTCGAATCCGCGAGGCCCTGCATCCGCCGCGTCGACTCGGACACCAGGATCCACCGCCCGTCTCCTCGTCCCGGCGCCGCTGCCGGGAAGTCTGATCGCCGCGGCCGGACACCGACCGGGTCGAATGGAACCGAGTAAAGGACCGGAGCGAGCCGACTGTCAAGGCGGGCAGCACAGGCTTGTCGGCGACCGCCGACGTCGCTAGGCTGGTGTTCCTGACCGGTCGGTCGGTAAAGATCGGTCGGTCACGGTGTCGCGCGGACAGTCCACTCGATGACGAGGGAGCTGAGGTCACCCATGCAGGTCCTGCGCAGTTACGTCGGCGGCAACTGGCAGCGTGGTGACGGTGCCGGAACATCCGTGCACGACGCGGTGACCGGTGACGACGTCGCCCGCGTGTCGACGTCCGGGATCGACCGGGCCGCCGCGCTGGAGTACGGCCGCCGCACGGGCGGACCGGCGTTGCGCGAACTCACCTTCCACCAGCGCGCCGCACTCCTCAAGGCGCTCGGATCCCATCTACGTGAACACCGCGACGAGCTGTACGCGCTGTCGGCCCACACCGGCGCGACGCGCGGTGACGCGAAGTTCGATGTGGACGGCGGCATCGGCGTGCTGCTGGCGTATGCGAGCAAGGGCAAGCGGGAACTGCCCAACGACACCGTGTACGTCGAGGGTGACGTCGAGCCGCTGAGCAGGGGCGGCACGTTCGTCGCGCGGCATATCGCCACCCCGTTGCGGGGCGTCGCGGTGCAGATCAACGCGTTCAACTTTCCCGTGTGGGGTCCGCTGGAGAAGCTGGCCCCCGCGTTCCTGGCCGGCATGTCGAGCCTGATCAAACCCGCCGAGCAGACGGCGTATCTCACCGAGAAGCTCGTCGAGCTCGTCGTCGAATCCGGGATCCTGCCCGCCGGTGCGGTGCAGCTGCTCTGCGGGGACGCGGGCGACCTGCTCGACCACGTCACAGACCAGGACGTCGTCTCGTTCACCGGCTCGGCCGACACGGCACGCAGACTCCGCGCGCACCCGGCGATCGTGCGGCATTCCGTGCGCTTCAACGCCGAGGCCGACTCGCTGAACTGCTCCGTGCTCGGCCCGGACGCCACGCCGGGCACCGCCGAGTTCGACCTGTACGTCAACCAGCTCGTCACCGAGATGACCGTCAAGGCGGGCCAGAAGTGCACCGCCATCCGAAGGGCGTTCGTGCCGGCGGAACTGCTCGACGACGTCGCCGCCGCGGCCGCGGACAAGCTCGCGAGCATCACCGTCGGCGATCCGGCCACGGCCGACATGGGCGCGCTGGCGAGCCTCGAGCAGCGCGAGGAGGTGCGCCGTTCGCTGAAGGCGTTGCGCGACGCCGCGACGGTCGTGTTCGGTGACCCGGACCGTGTCGAGGTCGTCGGCGCCGATGCCGAACGCGGCGCGTTCCTGTCGCCCGTCCTGCTGTCCGGCGATCCCGAACGCAGCGAACCGCACGAGGTCGAGGCGTTCGGCCCGGTGTCGACGCTGCTGCCGTACACCTCCGCCGAGCAGGTCGTCGACTTCGCCGCCCGCGGACGGGGGAGCCTCGCCGGTTCCGTCGTCACCGCGGACGCCGAATTCGCCCGCGAGGTGGTGCTCGGCGCGGCCGCGTGGCACGGCCGGATGCTCGTGCTCGACGCCGACAGCGCGCGGGAGTCGACAGGACACGGTTCGCCGATGCCGCAGCTCGTCCACGGCGGACCCGGGCGCGCCGGCGGCGGTGAGGAGATGGGCGGTATCCGCGGCGTGCTGCACCACATGCAGCGCACGGCCGTCCAAGGTGGACCGGCGGTGCTGACCGCGATCACCGGCCGGTGGACGCCGGGAGCGCCGCGGACGACCGACGAGGTGCACCCGTTCCGCAAGTCGCTCGCCGAACTGCGGGTGGGCGATGCCGTCGTTGCCGGCCCGCGAACCGTGACCCGGGAGGACGTCGACCGGTTCGCCGAGTTCACCGGCGACACGTTCTACGCCCACACCGACGAGACGGCCGCCGCCGAGAACCCGCTGTTCGGCGGGATCGTCGCGCACGGCTACCTCGTCGTGTCGTTCGCGGCGGGTCTGTTCGTCGCGCCGGAACCGGGGCCGGTGCTGGCCAACTACGGGCTCGAGAACCTGCGGTTCCTCACGCCCGTCAAGCCGGGCGACGAGCTGACCGTCACGCTCACCGCCAAGCAGATCACCCCGCGCGAGAACGCCGACTACGGCGAGGTGCGCTGGGACGCCGACGTGACCAACGCCGACGGCGACTCGGTTGCCAAGTACGACGTGCTCACGCTCGTGTCGAAGGAGCGGTCATGACGATGACGACGACACCGTCCGAGGAGGAACTGCACGAGCGGTTCGAGGACACGATCGCGAAGGATCGACGCATCGAGCCGCGCGACTGGGTTCCCGAGGGCTACCGGAGGACGATGATCCGGCAGATCGCGCAGCACGCGCATTCGGAGATCATCGGCATGCAGCCGGAGGGGAACTGGATCACGCGTGCACCGTCGCTGCGGCGGAAGGCGATCCTGCTCGCCAAGGTGCAGGACGAGGCCGGACACGGACTGTACCTGTACTCGGCTGCCGAGACGCTGGGCGCCGACCGGGACGACCTCACCGACAAGCTGATCACCGGCAGGCAGAAGTACTCGTCGATCTTCAACTACCCGACGTCGACGTTCGCCGACGTCGGTGTCATCGGCTGGCTCGTCGACGGCGCGGCCATCTGCAACCAGGTTCCGTTGTGCCGCAGTAGTTACGGCCCCTACGCGCGCGCGATGATCCGCATCTGCAAGGAGGAGTCGTTCCACCAGCGGCAGGGCTACGAACTGCTGATGACGATGATGCGCGGCACCCCCGAGCAGCGGGAGATGGTGCAGGACGCGACGAACCGGTTCTGGTGGCCGTCGTTGATGATGTTCGGCCCGCCCGACGACGACTCGCCCAACACGGCGCAGTCGATGGCGTGGAAGGTCAAACGGCACACCAACGACGAACTCCGCCAACGCTTCGTCGACATGACGGTGCCGCAGGCCGAGGCGCTCGGGGTGACGCTGCCGGACCCCGACCTCGCGTGGAACGCCGAGCGCGGGCACTACGACTTCGGCCGCATCGACTGGTCGGAGCTGAAGCAGGTCATCTCCGGCGGCGGCCCGTGCAACGCCGAGCGCGTCGCCCGGCGCAGGCACGCCCACGAGGACGGTGCGTGGGTGCGCGAGGCCGCGGCCGCGCACGCGCGTAAGAACCGTGAGCGCGAGCGGAAGGAGGCCGTGGCATGACTGGCGAATGGCCGTTGTACGAGGTGTTCGTGCGGGGCAAACGAGGGCTCAACCATGTGCACGTCGGGTCGCTGCGCGCCGCCGACGACGACATGGCGTTGCACCACGCGCGCGATCTCTACACGCGTCGCAACGAGGGCGTCAGCATCTGGGTGGTGCGTTCGGCCGACATCGCGGCGTCCAGTCCCGACGAGAAGGATCCGTTCTTCGACCCGGCCGCCGACAAGGTCTACCGGCACCCGACGTTCTACGACATCCCCGCGAACGTCCCGCACATGTAGGAGCGCGCATGGCCTTCGACAACGCGTACGAGGCGCTCATCGACGCACCCGACGACTCGCGGTGGGCGTTCGGCACCGGCTTCGAGGATCCGCTGTCGGGAGTGGACACGACGGTGCCGTCGGGTGTGGACGGCGACGATCTGGCGCGGTACTGCCTGATGCTCGGCGACGACGCGCTGATCCTGTCGCATCGACTGCAGGAATGGTGCACCCGTGGCCCCGAGCTCGAGGACGAGGTGGCCGTCGCCAACATCGCACTGGACCTCCTCGGCCAGGCGCGCCTGCTGCTCGCCCGCGCGGGCAAGGCGGACGGCAGCGGGCGCGGCGAGGACCACTACGCGTACTTCCGCGCCGAGCACGAGTTCCGGAACGTCCGGCTCGTCGAAACCGAACGCGGCGATTTCGCGCGGCTCGTCGCGGTGCTGTTCGTCGCCTCGACGTGGCGGTTGGCGGTGCTGCAGCGGCTGCGCAGCTCGACGGACCCGGTGCTCGCGGCGATCGCGGACAAGGGCGTGAAGGAGCTGACGTATCACCGCGACTACGCCGCCGGGTGGGTCGTCCGTCTCGGCGACGGCACCGACGTCTCGAGGGAACGCATGCGGGCGGCGCTCGACGACGTGTGGCCGCTCGTGCCGGAACTGTTCCACACCCACGACGTCGAACGGCGGCTGGCCGGTGTCGCCGTCGACCCGGCGGAGGTGCGTGCCGAGTTCGACGACGTCGTCGCGCAGGTGCTGGGCGCGGCGACGCTCACCGTGCCGGACGTGCCGGCGAGGGCGGGCGTCGCGGGCGGCACGGGGCGCGACGGCAGGCACACCGAGGCCATGGGCTACCTGCTCGCCGAGCTGCAGAGCGTGGCCAGGGCGCATCCGGAGGCGACATGGTGACCACCGACGAGCAGCGCACCGGCACGACCGCGCGCGCCGTGGCCGAGACCGTCACCGACCCCGAGCTGCCCATGCTCACGTTGGCCGACCTCGGGGTGCTGCGCGAGGTGACGGAGACGGCGGACGGGGTCACGGTGTCGATCACGCCGACCTACAGTGGCTGCCCCGCGATGGACACGATGCGCGACGACCTCGTGCACGCGTTGCGGGGCGCGGGATTCGAGCGCGTGGACGTGCGCACCGTGCTGCACCCGCCGTGGACCACCGACTGGATCACCGCATGCGGCCGTGCCAGGCTCGCCGACGCGGGCATCGCCCCACCGGGCCCCGCGCCGCGGCGACCCGCCGGCCCGATCCCCGTGCAGCTGCATCCCCCGCAGCGCCGGGTCGACTGCCCACGCTGCGGCGAAACCGACACCGAACCGGTGTCGGAGTTCGGCTCCACCGCGTGCCGCGCCCTGCGCCGTTGCCGCGCGTGCGGCGAACCGTTCGACCACCTCAAGGAGATCTGAGTTGACCGCGTCGACGACTCCCGCCCGGTCACGGACCGCCCGGGGGTTCCATCCGCTGACCGTCGCCCGCGTGGACCGGCTCTGCGCCGACGCCGTCGCGGTCACCCTCACCGTGCCGTCGGAACTGGCCGAGACGTACCGCTTCCGCGCCGGCCAGTCGCTGACGCTCCGCCGCACCGTCGACGGCCGCGAGGAACGCCGGTCGTACTCGGTCTGCGCCGCGGAGGGCGAGCAGCTGCGGATCGGCGTGCGCGAGGTGCCGGGTGGCGTGTTCTCGACGTGGCTCGTCCGCGAGGTGCAGCCGGGCGACACGATCGACGTCGGTGCGCCGGCCGGGACGTTCACCCCCGCCCGCCACGCAGGACGGCACGTGCTGATCGGCGCGGGTTCGGGCATCACGCCGCTGTTGTCGATCGCGTCGACCGTACTGTCCGATCCGGACGCCACGGTGACGCTGCTGTACGGCAACCGCCGCAGTGACACGGTGATGTTCACCGACGAGCTCGCCGACCTGAAGGACCACCGGCCGCAGCGGCTGGAGCTGGTGCACGTCCTCTCCCGTGAGCCGCGGGAGGCCGATCTGTTGTCCGGGCGGCTCGATACGGACAAGCTGCGCGCGTTGCTGGCCCTCGTGCCCGACCCGGACGCGGTCGACGACTGGTGGCTGTGCGGCCCCTACGACATGGTCGTCGGGGCCGGCGCGCTGCTGCGCGAGGCAGGCGTACCCGCGGAGCGGATCCACCGCGAGCTGTTCTTCGTCGACGACGCACCGCCGGAACCGGTGCGGCACGCCGACCCGGCGACGCCGGCGGATGCGTGCGAGGTGACGCTCGTGCTCGACGGTCGGCGCACGACGACGACCGTCGCCAAGGACGTGCCCGTGCTCGACGGCGCCCAGCGGGTGCGTCCGGACCTGCCGTTCGCCTGCAAGGGCGGGGTGTGCGGCACGTGCCGCGCCCGGGTGACCGAGGGCGAGGTGGCGATGCGGCGCAACTTCGCCCTCGAGGACGCCGAGGTCGCCGCCGGGTTCGTCCTGACCTGTCAGGCATTGCCGGTCTCCGACTCCGTCGCCGTCGACTACGACGACTGAGTTCCACCGGCCGGGTCACCGCTCGGCGGGAGGGAACTCCGCGAGGGTCGCCTCGGCGACGGCGCGGGCCGGGCGGCACGCGTTGCCGTCGCCGTTCGGGCTGTAGGTGACGCGAACGATCTCGACGAGCGGCCCCAACGAGTCGTCGGCCTGCTCCTCGAACGTGCGGTGCTGCCATTCGACGGTGCACGTGCCCGCCATGCCGCGTTGCTGCGCGGGGACGTCGCCGAGCCGGATCTGCTCGGTGTCGCGGTCCTCGCCGTGCGTGTTCTCGGGAGCCAGGGTGACCTGCGCCAAGCCGTGGCCCCGCACGGATCGCCAGCTGCACTGGTCCAACCCGTCGGGGCTGACGGTCTGCACGACGCCCGCGATCTCGGCGATCGCCTCCCGGTCGACGAGCGAGCACACGTCGGTCCGCGTCGCGCTGTTCTCCGGCACGTCGCGCACGGGCGGGTCGACGCGCAGCTCGTCGATCACGATGTCCATCGCGCGGTTGAGGTGCTCGCACAAACCGTGCTCGTCGTCGCTCATGACGGACAGCTCGATGCCGTACTGCTGGTCCGAGGGCAGGGCGACCGCGTTGGTGCATCCGCCGATGTCGTGCTGGGAGGTCAGCACGTCGAGGCCGGCGACCTGCTCGCCGGTGGAGACCATGCGGCTCGGGTCGACGGTGGCGCCGAGGGCCAGCGTCACCGCACTGCCGTAGGACCCGGACTCGCCGAAGCGACACTGGTGCGCCGACAGCGAGTACGGGCTCGCCTCGAGCGTGAGGTCGCCCAGCTCCACCCCGTCGAGCAGCTGGCACGCGTCGATGGTGCGGAGCCGGTCGACCGTCAGCGCCTCGGACGGCGATTCCCGGGTCTCCGGTTCGATCGCGATGCCCTCGGTCGGCGCGAGGCCCTGCACGAGGGACAGCGTGATCACGCCTGCGAGGGCGGCGAGTATGCCGGTGACCGCGGGCCAGCGGCGTTTCGCAGGTGGGGCGGGCGGTTCGGGCGGGGGCAGGGCGAGGACGGTGCGGACCTCGGCCTCCTGCGCCTGGATGAGCTGCTGGACGGCCTGCGGCCACATCGGGCCCTCGCGGTCGAGCGGACCGACCATGTCCAACAGTTGTTGCGGGGTGGGCCGGGCGGCCGGGTCGCGCGCGAGGCACGCCTCGATCATCGGGCGGATCTCGGCGGGCACGCCGTCGACCGTCGGCGGTTCGTGGACGACGTTGTAGAGCGTCTGCGCCGCGGTCGTCCCCGTGAACGGGCCCTGTCCGGTCGCGGCCATGACCAGCAGCGCGCCGAGCGAGAACATGTCGCTGGCCGCGGTCAGGTCGTGGCCCTCGGCCTGCTCGGGCGACATGTAGGCGGGCGAGCCGACGACCGTGCCGGTGCTGGTGAACTCGGCGCCCTCCGCAGCGCGCGCGATGCCGAAGTCGATCACGCGGGGACCGTCGGAGGTCAGCAAAACGTTGCCCGGCTTGAGGTCGCGGTGGATCAGACCCGCTCTGTGCACATCGGACAGTGCGACGGCGAGGCCGGCGATCAGCCGCCGCATCGACGACACCGGCAACGGGCCCGCGGCGTCGATCGCGTCGCGCAACGAGGGGCCTGCGACGTAGACCGACGCCAACCAGGGCGCCTCGGCCTCGGGGTCGGCGTCCATGACCGCGGCCGTGTAGGCGCCCGACACGCGCCGCGACGCCTGGACCTCGTGGGTGAACCGGGTGCGGAAGCCCTCGTCGCGCGAGAAGCTCGGGTGGATCTGCTTGACGGCGGCGACCCTGCCGTCCTGGCCGAGGCACAGGAACACCTGGCCCATGGCGCCCTCGCCGAGCAGCGCCAGCGGACGGTAGTGGCCGATCGGATGTGCCTGTTCGGGCTTCAACGGCTTCATGGCGTCGGCAGCCCCTCGCGCACCTGCTCGGCGAACGATCGGGCCCGTTCGCAGGCCTCGTCGTTGGTCATCTCCTCGTCACCGGTGGGTGGCGAGTACTCGATGGTGACCACCTGGGAGAGATCCTCAAGGCCCTCGGCGCGCACGGGCGCCTGGGCCCAGGCGATGCTGCAGTTGGTGACCTCGGGACCGCCCGGCGACTCGTAGGCGTCCTGGCCGGCGATGCTGATCTCCTGCGCGTCGCTGTCCCTGTCGGCCGGGTCGGGCCGCACGTCCAACCGGACGGTGGCTCGGCCGTTGGCGTTGTACTGGCATTCGTTGAGGCTGAACGACTCGGTCGACGGTGCCTGGCCGAGCACCTCCCTGGCCTGTTCCGGCGTGAGGATGGCGCACGGGTCGACCTCGGCGAGCTGCTTGAACTCGCCGTCCCACGTGCCGGTGCCCTCGTTGACGGCGGCGATGACGTCGCCGACGTGTTCCTTGGCGACCTCGCAGGGGCGGAAGTCGTCGGGGCCGTCGCCCGACGCGCTGACCATCACCTCGATGCCGTGGGTCGGCTGCTCGGGCAGGAGCGCCGTGGCGGTGCACAGGGTGCCGTCGACCCGGCGGGTGACGACCGTGGTGCCCTCGATCTCCTCACTGTCGGTACCGCTGGTCGAGGCCCTGGTGCCGAGGTCGACGGAGACCCTGACGTCCTCGCCGAGGCGGAAGCGGCAGCCGGAGTAGTACGAGGCGCGGGGGTCGCTCGCGTCGGGCAGGAGCTTGCACGGGTCGAGTTGGCGCAGCGAGGCAGGGGCCAGCGGGCCGGACGGTTGTTCCGAGGTCGGCGTCGCCGAGGATGTGGCGGGCGCCGCGACGGTCGTCGGCGTGCCCGCCTCGGGACTGGTGACGCCGATCATTGCGGTCGCGCCGACCGCGGCGATCATGACCAGCGACGCGGCCGCGACGATCAGCGGCGTGCGCGACCGGGACAGGTCGGCGCCGGACATGACGGCGTCGACCTCGTCCTCGCACCGGGCGATCTCCTGCTGCACGCGCGGCGGCCACGGGTTGTTGGTCGGCGGGAGGCTGCCGATGAGCCCGCGGAGCTGGTAGGGCGTCGGCCGCTGCTCGGGGTCGCGCGCCAGGCACGGGCCGATGATCGACATCAGTTCGGCGGGGACCTTGCTCAGGTCGGGCTGGCCGTGGACGACGTTGTAGAGCGTCTGCGGGGTCGTCTTGCCCGCGAACGGACTGTCGCCGGTGGCGGCCATCACCAGCAGCGTGCCGAGGGAGAAGACGTCGCTGGCCGTGGTCAGGCTGCGGCCCTCGGCCTGCTCGGGGGACGTGAAGCCGGCCGAGCCGACGACCGAGCCGGTGCTGGTGAGTTCGGAGCTGCCCTCGACGGCGCGGGCGATGCCGAAGTCGATGACCCGCGGCCCGTCGGAGGCGAGCAGCACGTTGCTCGGTTTGAGGTCGCGGTGCACGAGGCCGGCGCGGTGGATGTCGGCCAGCGCCGACACGAGGCCCGCGGCCAGGTGCCGCACCGCGGTCGGCGGCATCGGGCCGGCCTTGTCGACGGCGTCCTGCAGCGACGGCCCGGGGACGTACACCGACGCGAGCCATTGCTGGTCGGCCTCGGTGTCGGCGTCCATCACGGCCGCGGTGAACGCGCCCGACACCTGCCGCGACGTGTCGACCTCACGGCGGAACCGTTCGCGGAATCCCTGGTCGTGGGAGAACGCGGGATGGATGCGTTTGAGCGCGGCGGGTCGCCCGTCCGGTGCGACCGCCAGGTACACGCGGCCCATGCCGCCTTCGCCGAGCATGGCCAGCAGGCGATATCGGCCCGCGTACTCCTGCTCGCCTTCCCCCAGGACCTTCATTACCGCGTCACCTTCGTCTACCCCAGTACCTCACGCGCCCGTGCCCGGTTGGGCAGGCCGATGGCTTCCCTCGCCGAGGCCAGCACGCGCCCGGCCCGTTCGCGGGCGGTCTGCGCGCCCTCGGCGAGCACGGTGTCGAGTTCGCTGCCGGGCTCCATCAGCGCGTCGTAGCGTTCGCGCAGCGGTGCCAGCTCGGTGTTGAGGACCTCGAACAGCACGTTCTTGAGTTCGCCCCAGCCCATGCCGCCGGCCTCGAGTCGCTTGCGCGTGTCGGCGACGACCTCGGCGGAGCCGAACTGTTCGAGGATCTGGAACGGCGCCGACGTGTCGGGGTTCTTCGGTTCCTCGACGGGCGTGCTGTCGGTGGGGATGCGGCGGACGAGCTTGAGCAGCTTCTTCTCGGGCAGGAAGAGCGGGATCGTGTTGTCGTACGACTTGCTCATCTTGCGCCCGTCGAGTCCCGGCAACGTCTGGCTGTTGCCGTCGTCCGGGATGATCGGCTCGGGGATCTTGAACGAGTAGCTCTTGCCGTAGACGTGGTTGAAGCTGCCCGCGATGTCGGCGGCGTACTCGACGTGCTGCAGTTGGTCCTTGCCGACCGGGACGACGTCGGACTCCATGATCAGGATGTCGACGGCCATGAGGATCGGGTAGTTGTACAGGCCCATGTTGACGCCGGCGTCGGGCTCCTCGCCCGACTCGTCGTTGCGGTCGCGGGCGGCCTTGTAGGCGTGTGCCCGGTTCATCAGGCCCTTGCCGGTCATGCAGGACATGACCCAGTTGAGTTCGAAGATCTCGGGCACGTCGGACTGCACGTAGAACGTGGTGCGCTTCGGGTCGAGTCCGGCGGCGAGCCACGTGGCGGCCACGGAGCGCGTGTACCTGCGCAGCTCCTCGGGGTCGCGCACGCTGGTGAGGGCGTGGTAATCGGCGATGAAGTACACCGAGTCGTAGTCCTCGGCCAGTTTGAGCGCGGGCCGGATGGCGCCGATCAGGTTGCCCAGGTGGGGCTCGCCGGTCGGCTTGATACCGGTCAAGGAGACCTTGGCTCCGCTGGTTACGGCCTGTGACATGGCTGCCATCCTACTGATCGGCGCCGTCGTGATTGCCGGAAGGCGTCAAGTCGGGTGACGGATCCGGTGGGTGTCGCCGTTGCCGTGCGGTCCGTGTGCGTCCGGTCCCGGTGGGTGGTCGCCCGGCGCGGGTTCAGGCGCGGGCGCGCGTGTCGCGGTCGCCGGTGAGCACGTCGCCGAGGACGGGCGCGAGCTGCGGGCGCTTGGCGGTGAACCCGTCGCCGGCGGAGCGTCCGGTGAGGTAGTTGACCAGCCGGGTGCGCGCGGACGGCAGCACCGAACCCCACACCCAGCGGGCGTGGGCGAGCAGGCCCGGGTCGCGGGGTCGCCGGGGAGCGGCTCGAGCCAGCTGCGCTCGTAGGGCACGCCGAGGGCGTCGAGGGTGTGGCCGGCGACGCGGCGGTGGCCGTGTTCGCTGAGGTGGAGGCGGTCGCGGCCGAAATAGCGCAGGTCGTGGACGGATTCGTCGGGCCACAGGTCGACCAGGTGGGCGCCGTGCCGGTCGGCGGCCTCGCGCATGATGTCGTTGAACGCCTGGATGCGCGACCCCATCCAGCGGACGGCGGGGATACGGTTCGACACGTCGCTGAGGGTGAAGACCACGACCTCGGGTGCGATGTCGGTGAGCAGACGGACGGCGCCGCGGACACGTTTGGCGACGACGTCGGCGCGGTAACCGCGGGTCGTCATGAGGTCGTTGGCGCCGCCGAACAGGGCGACGAGGTCCGGTTCGAGGTCGGCGGCCGCCGGGAACTGCTCGACGACGATCTGGTCGAGCCGCCTGCCCCGCACACCCAGGTTGGCGTAGCGCAGGGCGGGCGCGTCGGCGGCGAGGCGTTCGGCGACCAGGTCGGCCCATCCGCGGTAGATGGAGTTGTCCGGGTGTAGGTCGTCGAGGCCTTCGGTCAAGCTGTCACCGAGCGCAACGAACCGCTGGTACGTCATCCTCCGCTCACGCTCCGTTCCCGTTCTCGCTACTTTCGAACCGCCTATTGTTCCAGGAGTGTTCGACGTTCTGCCCCGGGATGTCGCCTCGAGTCGCGACGGCGTTAGCGAGGTGTGACCTGAGCGGCTCTCCGTGATCGCGAGTGGTGAGCGGTTCGTGGCGGAATGTCAGGAGACTCAGGCGTCAGCGGAGGACCGAACCACCGAAGTAGTCGTCATCGTCCGGATCGCTGTCCCGGTCGGTGCCGGGCCGGGTGCGGTCGGGCTGGTTCGTGCCCTGATTGCCGGTGCTGCTGCCGGTGTCGGTGCCGGTGCTGCTGCCGGTGTCGGGGGTGCCGGACGTGTCGCGGCTGTCGTCGCCGCTGCCGCCGCCGCTGTCGGCCGGGTCGGTCGGTGCCGCGGGCACGGCGGGTCCGCCGGCTTCGATGATGTCGTCGAAGTCCTGGCCTTCCTGGATCATGGTGTAGGCGGCGGTCATGCCGTGGACGCCGTGCTGCAGGGCGGAGCGCACCTGGGGGTCGTCGAGGAACCGGCCCGAGGAGATGTCGCTCCAGGACAGGTCGCCGCGGTCGATGCGCTTCTGCAGTTCGCGCAGCTCCTGCGGCGCGGCGGAGCTGCGGGCGTGCTGTTCGATCTGCCGGATGTCGTCGGCCGACAGCCCGCCCTGCGACGTGTTGCGCGACAGCTCCCTGGCGTTGGCGACGGTCTGATCGAGGCCCACCTCGGCCTCCTCCAGCTGCGCCAGCGCCTCACGAAGCTGCGGCGTCTGCCACGCATTCGGATCGGTCATACGGCTTCTCCTCAACGGTTCGGGTGACGATGTCGGCATGCACGGCGCTGCCGGCGTGAGCCTGGTGCAGTGGGGGTCTCCAGGCCGAGCACGTGTCACAGGTCGGGCATGGTGTGGCCGAGTCGGCCGGCGTGGTCGATGATCGCCCGGCCGCGTTCGCCGGTCGGGCTCAGGGAGAGACCGGCGCGGGTGGCCATGACGATCGAGATCTTCAGGAATCCGTGCAGCATCGTGACCAGCGGTGCCGGGTCGTCGTTCTCGTAGATCTCGAGGAGGCGGTTGACGAAGGCGGTGAACGCGTTGGGCTCGAACTCGTAGTAGTCGGAGGAGATGACGTTCGCCCCTGGGTCGAGCTCGAACGCTTCGTTGGCCAGCGTGAGGAGTCCGGTGTAGACACGGCCGGTGGTGTTGGCCGGGCTCCACACCGTTTCTCTGCCGATGTCGAATACGTAGCTCATGCCCACTCCGTCCTGAAATCGACGTCCGGGTGTCTACCGCGCACGCGATCCATACCCTGTTCGACAGCGGCCTGGAAGGTGGGGTCCGCGCCCGGCTCGGTGAACCGCATCCCGATCGGTGCATCCTCATACCCGGGAAGGTGTGGACGAGCCTCGACGTAGCGTTCCATCTTTCCCTCAACGTGTTTCTCGACCCACCGGTCGACGTCTCCGGCGTTCGTTGCGGACTTCTCCTCCCACAGAACGCCGTCCTGAATGTGGTCGATGTCGGTAATGCTTCGTTCCAGGTTGGACGGGTCCCTGACCAAGTAGTCCCGGTCGCCTTCTTGCGGTGGAGTGGCGTCGTTGCATTTCAGCCCGAGCGGATCCATCCAGCGTCGCGGATTGCGAGCGTAACCATGGGGCCGCATACCGCCTTCGAGCCCCAACGGGTCGGCGGCGGTGTACTGGCGCTTGCCGGCTCGTAGTAGCGGAAGAAGTTGTAGTTGTCGCCGGTTTCGGGGTCGTGGTATTGGCCAGGGAATCGGAGTGGGCACGACGGGCCGGACACGACCTGCGCCAGTGCCTGACCCCAGACGGTCGTCCGGTTGCGCCACGCGACGTCGCCGTCCGGGGCGACCATCTCCATGGGCGTTCCGACGAGGTCGGTGACCAGTGCGTAGAACTGCCGGTCCACCCATTCCTGGGAGGCGCCGGCTGCGCCGTCGGCACTGGAGTCGGCAGTGCGTTCCCGCTGCGTGATCGGGCGGAACGAACCGGGGGCGAAGTCCCACGTCGTCACGTCGCGTGCGCCGTCGGTCCCGTTCACGGCTTGCTCGGCCAACGTGGCGCCGTCCCACGCGAACCGCACCGACTCCACCACGTCGCAGGAGTCGGACACCCGGTGCTTGGCGATGCGCCTGCCGATCGGGTCGTAGGCATAGGTCCACCGTGCCCCGTCCGGGGTGGAGACGGCGACGAGCTGGTCCTCGGCGTTCCAGGTGAACGTCCACGTCTGCTGACGTCCGGACAGCGTGCGGCGGGTGCGTTGCACCATGCGGCCCTGCGCGTCGTGCCGGTAGGTCGTGTTGCCCGCTCGGCGCATGACCGTGCCCGCGTACTCGCGCGGGCCCTGCGCCTCGGGGTTGCCCGCACCGTCGGGCGCCGCGGGCCAGGTGCCGTGCGTGATGTTGCCTGCGGCGTCGTAGGCGTACTGCTCGGTCCACCCCTGCCCGCGCACGGCCGTGATCCGCCCGGCCGCGTCCAGGTCGAAGTGCCGGGACCCGGCGAGGTGGTCGTCGATGGCCGCCAGGTAGCCGTCCTGGTGGTAGCGGTAGGCACGCTGCTGGACGACCCGCGCGGCGCCGTTCGGGCGGTGTGGATCCACCGCGGTGACGGTCTGCGAGGCCAACCGGTGGTTCGCGTCCCAGCCCTGCGCGATCGTCGCGCCCGCGCCGAGCTGTCGCCGGATCTCCCGTCCCGCGGCGTCGTAGGCGAAGCTCATGGTGTTGGTGCCGCTGGTCAGGACAGCCGGGCGGCCGTCGGCGTCGTAGGTCCACGCCGATTCGGCACCGCTGGGTGTGGTGCGGGTGACGCGGCGGCCCAGCATGTCGTAGGTCGAGCGCACCGCGGCGCCGTTGACGGTCTCGCTGAGCACCCGTCCGAGGGCGTCGCGTTCGTAGCGCAGGTCGGCGTCCGGCGATGCTGCCGACAGGAGCCGACCCGCCGGGTCGAACTCGTAGGTCGTGACGGTGTCGCCGGCGCGCTTCTCGACGACGTTGCCGATCACGTCGCGGGTGAGCTCCACGCGCTGTCTTGCACCGTTGATCCGTGCGACGAGCTGCCCCGCCTCGTCGTGCTCGTAGCGCAGTTCGCGGCCGTTGAAGTCGACCTCGGACGTCAGCCTGCCCGCGGCGTCGTAGGTGTAGCGCCACACGAGGCCCTGCGGGTTGCGCACGGCGACGAGCCGCAGCGCGGCGTCGTGCGTGAACTCCAGGCGTGCACCGTCCGGACCGGTCTGCGCCTTCGGCAGGTCGAAGTGTCCGTACTCGGTGCGCGTGGTCTTGCCGACCGCGTCGGTGTGTTCGACGACGTTGCCCTCGCCGTCGTAGCGCCACCGTTCCGTGGAGCCGTCCTGCAACGTGCGCGACAGCAGCCGACCCTCGATGGTCCACGACATACGCAACGTGGCACCGGACGGATCGACGACCGACGACACGCGGCCGAAGACGTCGCGGACGTACCGCGTGGTGCCGCCCTCGGCGTCGACGACGCTCACCGGCAGCCCGGCCGAGTCGGTCTCGACCCGCCGGATGTTGCCGAGGACGTTGGTGATGGACGTCAGTCCGCCGCGGTCGTCGTAGGTGTAGCGGGTGATCGCCCCGGTGGGGTCCACGAGCGACACGACATTGCCGGCGTCGTCGTAGAACCGTTGCCAGGTCGCGCCGTCCGGTTCGACGATCCGGGTCGGGAGGCCGAACGCGTTGTACTCGGCGGTCACCTCCGACCCGTCGGCCTGTGTCACCTGCGTGACGTTGCCGCGGCCGTCGTACGTGCGCCGGAGCGTGCGCCCGAGCGGGTCGGTCACGGACAGCAGTTCGTTGTAGCTGGTCCACTGTCGCGTCGTGGTCGCGCCGAGTGCGTTGGTCTCGCTGATGAGTTGCCAGCGCTCGTTGAAGCCGTACGTGGTGGTCGCGCCGACCGCGTCGGTGTAGCGGCGGATGCGGTTGGTGTCGTCGTATTCCCACGCGCCCGTGAGCGCGCGCCGGAGCCGGAACTGGACGTGACGCGGCCTTCGGCGTCGTAGTGGTAGCGGTACCACTCGTCGTTGCGGTCGGTCCACTGTGTGATCCGGCCGTCGTCGTCGTAGTCGAACCGCATGGCTTGCGACGACGAGTTGTACACCGCGACGAGTTGGCGGCGGTCGTTGTAGTCGTAGCTCGCGATGGTGATCGGGGAGCCGGCCGGGTTGGCCAGCCAGAGCCGGGTGACGAGACCGTCGGCGGAGTCGAGGCCGAGCCGGTAGCCGCCCGAGTGGATGAGTTCGGCGGGGACGTCGCCGTCGTAGCGGACGTCGACGCGGTTGCCGTTGCGGTCCTGAATGGACGCCAGGTGCTGGATTCTTGTTCCGGGGAGGAATGTCAGCGTGCGGCCGGCCTTGGGCTGTTCGATGCGGTACGCACCCTCGGCCGTGCAGGTGAGCGGCCAGAACGAGCCGGTCTCGGGTACCACCGGGTCGCCGCCCGGTTCGGGTCGCGGGTACTTCAGGCGCGCGCCGTCGGGGGCCGCGTAGTACACGGCGTCCGGTTCGACCTCGATGCGCTGGTCCACTGTGGATGCCCAGCTGCGGCCGAAGAACTTGCCGACGCGGTAGCCGGAGAAATGTGTGCGTTCGAAGGAGAGGGACAGCAGGCCTGGCAGTTCGAGGTCTCGCTGTGTCATGAACATCTGGCCGGTCGCGAGGTCGACGGGGTCGCCGGTGCCCGGCACGCAGCTGGTGGGTCGGCCCTCGGTGTTCTCGTTGTTCGAGTTGGCGGCCATGGAGTCTTGCGGCGCCGCCGGCTGGTTGCCGCCCGCGGTGTCGTCGCCGCCGGTGGTGCCGGTGTTCTGGTCGGCGGCTTGGGCGCGTTCGTTCTGCAGTCCGTCGTAGTTGTCGGCGGCGCTGGAGGCGGCTGCCACGGTGGATTGTGCGGCGTTGGTGGCCGAGGTGACGCCGCCGGTGACGGCGCTGGAGCCGGAGGTGATGTCGTCGTAGGCGTCGAAGGCGCTGTTGCCGGCGTTGAGGAAGTCGTTGAGGTTCTCGGCCTGGGCGAATTCGCGGAGGGCGGATGCGGCGCCTTGGATGCCTTGGAGGACCTGGATCGCGCCGTTGATGATCGATTCGATGGCGCGGATCAGCGACATGATCGCGTTGTAGATCTGGATGCCGTCGTAGACGAGTTTGACGGCGCGTCCCCAGCCGACGACGGGCACCGGCAGCATGGCTGCGGCTTCGATCAGTTTGTTGACGAGCTTCTCGATGAGGTCGAGGGCCTGGTCGCAGGCCTGTTTGGAGCCGTCGGCGACCTTGGACAGTGCGAAGCCGATGA
Organism: Saccharomonospora sp. CUA-673; assembly: GCF_001942305.1. GTDB lineage: Bacteria > Actinomycetota > Actinomycetes > Mycobacteriales > Pseudonocardiaceae > Prauserella. Next base: position 21,016 of record NZ_MKKE01000050.1, read on the forward strand.
GTTTGGCGCCTTGGGCGTTGGCCTCGATGCCCAGTGTCCACTTGGTGCCGACCTCTTGGTGGAAACCGGCGGCGGCCTCGCCTTGCCATGCGGGTGACAGTTCGCCGAGGCCGCTGTTGAGGTTGTTGCGCACGCCTTGCAACGCGTCGCGCACGTTGTTCCACTGCGCGGCGCCTTGGGCGATCTTCTCGAAGTCGCCGGTGATGGGGGTGATGATGGAGGAGACGAGGTCTTCGCCGACGACCTGTTGCCAGACCCAGTTGACGGCTTGGACCTGGAAGCCGGCGTTGGAGATGGCGTCCTCGATGGTTCCGCCGCCGTAGAGGCCGGGGTCGCGGCTCAGCAGTTCGCCCGGTGCTTCGATGTCCGCGTAGGTTCCCATCAGCGGCCGCCGATCGTCGGGGTGTCGGTGGCCTCGAGGCTGCTGCCGATGGCGGCGATGCCGCTCTGCGTTTCCTGCTCGTTGGTGTCGTACTTGGTGGCGGCGTCCTCGAGTTTCTCGCCGAGCTCCAGCATTTTCCGGTTGGCCAGGTTCAGCGTTTCGCCGTACAACGCCGCGACGCCCGTGACGGCGGGTGCGAGGAGCGCGAGGAGGCCGGTGTAGCCGCTCGTGTCCGCGCCGTGCTGTTGGGCGTGGTCGTTGATCGTTGTGAAGTGTTCGGCCTGCCGGTCGATGAGCCCGCGATATCCGCGCAGCTCACCGGTCTGCACCTCGTGGCCGCCCCCTGCTGTCATGCTGCTCACCCCAGTAGTTAGCGCAGTTTGTCCGCCTATGACGGATTATCCTCGCGCATAGTTCCCTCGGGGTGGAAGGTTGTTACTCCGGCCGTAGGACGGCGGCGGATGCGGCCGGCGCCGGCGGCCTCGTTCGTGGGCGTCGGGTGGCGGGTCAGAACGGGGGTTCGTCCTGACCCGGTGGTTGGCCGGGTGGTTTCGGATTCGGGGCGAGGATGGGGGTTCGGCGTCCGGTGTAGGTGGTGTCGAGGGGCGTGGTGATCGAGATTCGGGCGCGTGCCACGTCGTAGCGGCTGAGCCAGCCGGGTGTGTGTTTCATGCGGTGGTGTCTGCGGCAGCGGGCCGTGAGGTTGGTCAGTGAGGTGGGTCCGTTGTCTCGGGCCCATTCGCGTTCGTGGTCGGCATCGCAGTGGCGGGCCGGTCGGTGGCACCACGGGATGACGCACTCGCGGTCGCGCACCCGCATCGCCTCGCGGATCGTGGCACTGGGTCGATACCGGGACCGGCCGAGATCGACGGGGTCGCCGGTGGCGGGGTCGCAGAGCACCTTGCGCCAGGTCGACTTGGAGTTCGTAGCGATCTCCCGCCCGACCGCACCAGGGATCGGGCCGTAGCCGTCGAGCTCGGCGCCGGACTCGGAGATCGACAACGCCGTGTCCACGGGCATGTGCACATAGACCACCGCAGCGACCTCCGGCGTCTTCGCGCCGGGTTCGTTGCCCAGCAACAGGTCGGCGACCACGTCGGCACGCAGTTGGTCGTAGGTGCGCTCGTGGCCGTCCCGCTTGCGTTGCCGGGCCAGGGAGTCGACCCGGGCGTAGCAGGCAGCGGCGACTTCGGAGCGCATGGTGGTTACGAGCCTGGACTGGCAGTTCTCCCCGTGCTCCAACGTGACCTTCCGACCCTCGTCAGCCTTCCGAGCCCGCTCAACGCGACCGGCCGGGTCCACTTTGTCGACCAGTCGACGCACTGCCCGAACCAGGTTGTGCGGCAACCACATCGTCTCGGCAGCCGAGGACAGCTTGTCGGCCAACAGCAAGTCGACCTCGCGAGCCTGCGAGTCGGACAGCACGCCGGTCACGTCAACAACCCGGGATGCGGCGTAATACTCGACCTTCCCGTCCTCCATCAGCGACAACAGTCGAGGCATCCGCGACACCAGCGAAACAGCAGTGTGAACCCGCCCGAGAACAAACTCCCGAGATGCCCGATACTCCGGAACCAGTGACTCGGCAAACCACGGAAGCTCAGCTTCGTCCGACGGCGCAGCGAGGCCAGCACCCTCATCTCCTCAGCATCAATCCGTGCCCGCCGCAAACGAAGCGACTGCACAGAATGAACAAGAGATCCACCACTGGTCACAGCTCTATAATACCAAACACAAGTTCGACTTACAATCAAAACGTCAACCCGACAGAACCCGGGGCCGAGCGAAGCAATGGCCCCCACGCAAAGCCCCCGACGCAACCACCCACCCACCCCAAACAAACCGCGCCCCCGGAGTGTCATCCCGTCGACCTAAAACAGAAACCAT
>NZ_MKKE01000051.1 GCF_001942305.1 Saccharomonospora sp. CUA-673
CGCCGGCGTCGCTCACTCATCGTCGTCGAGTCCTCCTGCGCCCATCATCGGGCATCGGACTCTCACAACAACCGGACCACCACCCGGGGATCAGGTCAGTCCCACACGCCGGCCTTCCAGTCGTCGTTGCCGACCGCGTCCGGATTCACCTGCTGCGACTGCACGGAGTTGTTGCTGCCCGGGAACGCCCCGTCGGCGACCCGCATGTCCTCGCCGCCGTTGAGTAGATCGAGCAACGTGTTGGCACTGCCCTGATCCTGTTCCTTCGTACCGTCCACTGCGAACGGATGCTCGAAGTCCCAATGCGCCACGAGGTTGTCCGCGACCGCGTCGCTCACCTCCGACGGCACCGCCGGCTTGACGTCGGTGACCTTCCAGATCTTGCCGTTCGCCTTCGCCAGCAGATACAGCTCACCCTCGGCGTCCGCGCCGAACCGCAGATCGACCCGGCCGTCCCCGACGAAGTCGCTCATCCGCATGCGGTCACCGTCCTCATTGAACAGCTGCACCTCGGTGATCGGCGCCCGCTCGGCACCCCGCTGCATCTCGTCGGTCTCCGTCGACAACACCTCGCCGTTGACCAGGTCTCCGAAGATGTACTTGCCCTGCAACTCCGGATGCGCGTCACCGCGATACACCTGACCGCCCGACAGCGCGTTCCCGCTGTCGGAGTTGCACGGCCAGTTGTACGGCGGATCGTGGTCGTAGGCGGCGACCGGATACTCGTAGCCGTACTTGGCGTCGTCCGGCGGCAACGGGAACAACGCGCACTGTGTATCCGGATCGAACCGGAACGGACCCTCCCGCTCGGGCCATCCGTAGTTGTCGCCCTTCTCGACCTCGTACACCGCCTCGAGCGCGCGCTGTCCGATGTGGCCGAGGTACATCTCGTTGCCGCCCTCGGGATCCCACGCGAACCGGTGCGGATCGCGCATGCCGAGCGCGTAGATCTCCCCGAGCGCGCCCTCCTCGCCGACGAACGGGTTCGACGCCGGGATTCCGTACTGCCCCTTCGGACCGTTGTCCCCCAACGGATCGATGCGGAACAGCTTGCCGCCCGGCTCGCTCAGGTCCAACGGAATATCGCTGTCCAGCGCGATTCCGCCGTCACCGACGGCCATGTACAGCAGGCCGTAGTCCTCGTCGCCCGGTTTCGCCGTGGGGTTGAAGTCGATCTGCTGCACCGCGTGCGTGTAGGTGCCGAAGCCGTAGCGGAAGATTTCGCGGTGCGTACCGGAGAACGTGTTCGCCGACGGGTCGTCGGCCGTCCACTCCGTGACGACGCTCTGCACCACCGAATCCGGCTGGTTCGGGTACGTCGCTCGTGCGCCGCGATGCCCTCCTCGCCGACCGAGTGCACGGTGTAGAACTTGCCGTTGTCGGAGAACTCGGGGTGGAACGTGATGAAGCCCGCGCCCGAGCCCATGCCGCGCCCGGAGAAGAAGTACTCGTCGTGCTCACGCAGGTCGAGGTACTCGTGGTGCCGGCCGTCGTCGAGCAGGTACATCGGTCCGTTCAGGTCGGGAACGTACTGCCGGCCCGAACCGTCCGGCACGTCGCCGATGTAGTTGATCCTGTTGTGCCGCAACAGGCGCGGGTCGTCGGTCGGGGGTGTCGTGTCGGTCTCCGGCAGCTGCGCGTGTTCCGACAGCACGAGTCCCAGCTCGGCCGGCTCGGGATCCTCCAGGATCGGATCGGTGATCGGTTCGTCGCTACCCGGCGGTGCATGCCCCGGCGGAGCGCTGCCAGGAGGAGCGCTGCCCGGTGGAGCGCTGCCGGCCGGGGCGCCGATCGCGGGTGGTGCCACCAGCGATGCCCCGACGACCGCGGCCGCCAGGCCGGCCGCCCACCATTTCCTGTTGCCGCGGAGCCCGAGACCCCTCACGGCGATCACCTCCGTTGGCTCGCCGAAATGTAAGCGCTTTCCGAAAGCGCTTCCCGAGAGCATAGGAGCGCCGATCGCCACCCGCAAGGGTGATGCGTCGATGACCCACGCCTGGACCAGACCTCCGAAGCGGGACCGCAGCGGACGCGGCTACGGCGTCGAATCGCCGCCCTTCGCACCCGAGAGCTGCTCCCGGAGCGCGACGATCTCCGCCTTCAGATCGGCGACCTCGCTGCGCAACTCCTCCGTGCGCGCGATCTCGGCGGCCTCCGACTGCGCCGCCTTCTCCGCGTTCTCCTGCATGCCGCCGAACTTCTCGACGAACCACGACGCGATCGAACCGGTGACCACACCGAGCAGGGCGATCCCGGCGAGCATGAGGCCCGCGGCGATGAGCTTGCCGTTGCCCGTCACCGGCGAGAAGTCGCCGTAGCCGACCGTGGTGATGGTGGTCATCGTCCACCACAGGGCGTCGCCGAAGTTGTGGATCGTGCCGTCCGGGGCATTGCGTTCCGCGTCGAGCACGGCCAACGCCGCCGAGACGCCGATCAGCACGGTCGCCCCGGCCACGTACACGACCACCTGCCCACGCACGCGTGCCTGGAGCCGCCGGTTCATCAGCACCAGCACCATGACCAGGCGCAGCACCCGCAGCTGACGCAGCATCGGCACGGCGATGACCACGAGGTCGAACAGGTTCCGCGCGACGAACCGGCCGCGCCGCCGGGCCAGGCCCAGCCGCACCAGGTAGTCGACGGCGAAGACGACCCACGTGATCCACATCGTGAGGTCGAGGGTCGACCGCAGGCCGGCGGACATGTCCGGCTGCAGGACGATCCAGGCGTAGCCGACGAAGAACAGCACCGACAGGCCGATCAGCGGCCACTCGGTGTGCTGCTCCCAACGGCGCAGACGGGGCTCGTCCGGCTCCGCGTCGGCGGCGGCCGGCCGGGCGGAGGCGGTTTCGGCAGACTGTTCGGCAGACATCGCCGCTCATCATGACGCCTGCCCCGGCGTGGGACACGCGGCCTGGCAGGATCGGGGTGTGACGTCACAACAGCCAGCGGCGAAGCAGTACCCCGCGCCGAACGTGCCCGACCAGCTCTTTCCCGGTGACGACGCGCGCGAGCAGCGTTGGCGGTCACGGTTCCTGGCGCCGCGGGTGTCGGTGCCGAACTGGTCGCTCGACGCGCCCGACGCGAACGTCTACGTCTCCAACGCCAGCGGCGTGTGGGAGATCTACGCGTGGGACCGCGCGACCGGCGAGAGCAGGCAGGTGACCGACCGTCCCAACGGGACGCTGCACGCCACGACGTCGCCGGACGGCGCGTGGATCTGGTGGTTCGACGACACCGACGGCGACGAGTTCGGCTCGTGGGTGCGGCAGCCGTTCGCCGCCGACCACCGGTCCGCCGAGCCGGCCCTGGCCGACGTGCCCGACGGCTACCCCGCCGGGCTCGAGATCGGACACCGGCTCGTCGCGGCCGGCGTGTCCACCGACGAGGGCAGTGCGCTGTACGCCCGCGCCGGCGAGGCGACGACGCGCTTCTACAGCCACGCCGACGACGCGGGCATCGCGGCGTTGTCGCGGGACGAGACGCTGCTGGCCATCGCGCACTCCGAGCACGGCGACTCGCGCCATCCCGCCGTGCGGGTGCTGGCCACCGACGGCTTCGCGACCGTCGCCGACAAGTGGGACGGCGAGGGCAAGGGCCTCGACGCGCTCGAGTTCTCGCCGCGCAGCGGCGACCCGAGGCTGCTGCTCCTGCACGAACGCCGCGGCAAGGAGGAGCTGCTCATCTGGGACGTCGCGGCCGACTCCGAGCACGAGATCAGCCTCGACCTGCCCGGCGAGGTCGCCGCGACGTGGTACCCGGACGCCGACGCGCTGCTGATCGTCCACTTCCACGAGGGCCGCAGCTCGCTGCACCGCTACGACCTCGCCGACGGCGCGCTCACCGCGCTCGAGACCCCGCCCGGACGGATCGGCGGCGCGGGCGTGCGGCCGAACGGCGACGTCGAGTACTCGTGGTCGAGCGCCGCACGGCCGCCGGTCGTGCGGGTGCGCGCCGCCGACGGCGACGACCGCGTGCTGCTGAACCCGCCCGGCGAGCCCGCGCCCGGATCACAGCCGTTGGAGGACGCGTTCGTCGACGGGCCCGGCGGGCGCATCCACGCGCTCGTCGCCCGACCCGAGGGCGCGACCGGGCCGCGGCCGACCGTGTTCAACCTGCACGGCGGACCGCACGCCGCCGACGAGGACCGGTTCTCCGCCTACCGCGCGGTGTGGCTCGACGCCGGATTCGCCGTGGTGGAGGTCAACTACCGTGGTTCGACGGGCTACGGCTCGGCGTGGCGCGACGCCATCGAGGGCCGGCCGGGGCTGACCGAGCTCGAGGACGTCGCGGCCGTGCACGACTGGGCCGTGCGCAACGGCGTCGCCGACCCCGAACGGTGTGTCGTGTCGGGCGCATCGTGGGGCGGGTACCTGACGCTGCTGGCGCTGGGAACGCAGTCCGGCCGGTGGGCGGCGGGCGTCGCGGGCGTGCCGGTCGCCGACTACGTCGCCGCGTACGAGGACGAGATGGAACAGCTGCGCTCGTTCGACCGCGCCCTGTTCGGCGGTTCACCCGAGGACGTGCCCGAGGTGTACCGCGACTGCTCGCCGCTGACCTACATCGACAACGTCGACGTGCCCGTGCTCGTGCTCGCCGGGGACAACGATCCGCGCTGCCCGATCCGGCAGATCGAGAACTACCTCGACCGGCTCGGCGAACGCGGCACCCCGTTCGAGTTCTACCGCTACGACGCCGGCCACGGATCCCTCGTCATCTCCGAGACGCTCCGGCAGACCGCCATCGAGGTCCACTTCGCCATGAAGGCCGTCGGCCTGGCATAACCGTTAGAAGCTCCCAAGGGCCCATCGAACGCAGCCGCGCGGCAGGCGGGCCCTTGGGAGCATTCGGGCTCAGTGTTGTTGGGCCTGCCACATCCAGTGCTGCTTCTCGAGTTCGGCAGCGATCTCGATGAGCAGGTCCTGGGTGACGAGGTCGGCCTTGTCGGTCTCGTCGATACGCGTGCGCAGGCGCTCGATCAGCTCGGCGAGGATCGACACGATCGCGTCGACCGTGGCCTTCGTGTCCTGCCAGTTGCCCGGGAACTCGGTCAGTCCGGTCGTCTCGGCGACGGTCTTGGCCTTGCCGTTCGGCGATACGCCGATCGCATTGGCTCGTTCGGCCACCGAGTCCGTGTAGGTGCGCGCGGTGGTCACGAGCTCGTCGAGCTGCAGGTGGACGCTGCGGAAATGCGGGCCGACCACGTTCCAGTGCGCCTGTTTGCCAGTGAGCGACAGGTCGATCAGGTCGACGAGCGTGTTCTGCAGCACCTTCGCCGTGATGTCCTTGTCGCTGGCCTTCAACGGGCTGTTGATCGGCGACGTCGCCATCTCTACCTCCTGCGTCGGGTCATCGCACGGGTTTCCCCTGGGGAGTAACCGACGGCCGCGGAGGCGAAACGCAGAACCTCAGTGGCGGCGGGCGAACTCGGCCACCTGGGTGCCGATGATCCGCAGGTTCCGCTCGACCTTCTGGTCGGAGACGCCGCCCTCGGCGTCGAACTTGACCTCCGCCGAGTTGACCGAGCCGCCGAGCGGGCTGGGCCAGCCGCGCAGCGCGTGCGTGATCGTGCGCAGTTGCTCCAACGTCGTGACGGCGGCCTGCCACCCGTAGGCGACGCCGATCAGTCCGACGGCGCGCCCGTCGAGGTAGGGACGTTCGTCGGTGCGCAGGTCCTCGATGTGGTCGAGGGCGTTCTTGACCAGGCCGGACAGCCCGCCGTGGTAGCCGGGGGACACGACGATGATGCCGTCGGCGCTGCGCACGGCCTCGACGAGCGCCCGTGCCTCCGACGTGCGTTCGATCGAGGAGGCGTCGTAGAACGGCAGGTTCAGGGCGGGGCCGCACAGGGCGGACGTCTCGGCGCCCGCCTCCGCCGCCGCGGCGAGCGCGACGTGCAGTGCGCGTTCGGATTGCGAACCGTCGCGCAGCGAACCACCGATACCGAGCACCTTGACCGCACCTGAAGAAGTCACCCCTCGAGGCTAAGGGTTCGAGCATGGTCGAGGTCCAGTCCGGGCGCCGCGGACACGAGATCGATCACATCTCGCCGACGGGCCTACTGGTTAGTAGCCTCAGGGTGCGTTCCGTGCGGGAAGTCAGAGTCGACAGGAGGCACCACCGATGGCGATTCCGGTCCAGATCCGAGTCCAGGCAGCGGCGATGAAGGCGATCTACGCTCTACCGCGGCCGTTGCGGCGATTGATCGCGGGCGCGAGATCGAGCGCGACGGCCAGCGACTGGCCCTCGACGCGCAGCTGCTGTTGCGCATGCAGCAGCTGTCCGGCACGTCGCTGGTGGATTCCGCCGACCCCGCGCAGGCACGGAAGGCCTTCAACGCCGCGCGGTACCTGGTGAGCGGGGAAACGATCCAACCGGTGTCCGCGCGCGACCTGATGATCCCCGCCGGTCACGGCGACATCCCCGCACGCCTCTACACGCCGCGCGGCGTGGCGGCGGCGTTGCCGCTGCTTGTCTACTACCACGGCGGCGGCTTCGTGCTGGGCTCGCTCGACAGCCACGACAACACCGCGCGCTTCCTGGCCAAGCACGCGGGGGTGCGCGTGCTGTCGGTCGACTACCGGATGGCGCCGGAGCACCCGTTCCCGGCGGCGCAGGAGGACGCGCTCGCCGCGTTCGACTTCGCCCACGCCAAGGCCTCGGACCTCGGCGTCGACCCGGACCGGATCGCCGTCGGCGGCGACAGCGCGGGCGGCAACCTGGCCGCGGTCACGGCGTTGGCGACGAAGCGGCGCGGCGGCCCGACACCGGCGTTCCAGCTGCTCATCTACCCGGCGACCGACAGCACGGTGCGCCGGCGTTCGCGCGAACTGTTCGGACACGGCTTCTTCCTGAGCGACGCCGACATGGAGTGGTTCATCGGGCAGTACGCGCCCACCGGGGTCGACCGGTCGAATCCACTGCTGTCGCCGCTGGTCGCCGACGACCACGCCGGTCTTCCGCCTGCGTACGTCGTGACGGCCGGGTTCGACCCGCTGCGCGACGAGGGCGAGGCGTACGCCGACCGGCTCGCCGAGGCCGGCGTTCCGGTCGCGCTGAGCAGGCAGGAGGACCTCATCCACGGGTTCGCCAACATGCTCGGCCTCGGTACCCGCTTCCGCGAGGCGACCGCGGAGGCCGCAGGCGCCCTCCGCGTGGGCCTGGCCCGCGACCCCCGATCGGCGTAACAAAGAAGTGCTCCCGTGGGCCCCATGGTCGCGGTCAACGCAACTATGCCACGGGAGCTTTCACCCTGCGGCGGGCGGGCTAGGGCGTCACGGCAGGTCCGGGGCGGGCACCGGCGCCTCCGGCACCTCCGGGACCGGGGCCTCCGGCACGTCCGGGACCGGCACGTCCGGCACGGCGCCGCCGCCGAGCAGACCGTCGAGCAGGCCGCCGACCGTCGCGAGCAGCGACTGGAGCAAGCCGTTGACCATCGTCAACGGGTCGGGCAGTTCCGGCAGCTGCCGGGCCTCGGCGCTCATCGCGTAGGTCTGCGGCTTCGCGCTCGGGTCCGCGAGGACCTCCTGCACCTGCTGGTTCTGCGCCAAGGCGTCCTTCGCCTCGGTCACGTGCGCACGTTCGGTGTCGGCGGTGGTGAGCTTGTCGAGCACCGGGGTCATCGAGTCGAGGGCGCGTTCCGTGCCCTGGACGTCACCCGAGTACGCCTTGGTCGCCAGCTGGTCGCGCAGGTCGAGCAGCTGGTGCGCAGCCGACTGCGTGGCGACTGAGCCGTTGCCCTCGTCGGTGAGGGACGAGGCTGCCGCGATCCCCGACGTCGAGACGGCGATCGCCGCTCCCGTCAGCACCGCGGCCATCGTGCGAGCGAATCCGGACTTCATGTCTGCCAACCTCCTGGCGTGGAAGAGCAACGAACACGTCAAGCCGTACCAACCGGCCCCGGTGCACACCGGCTGCAATCCCCCGATTCCGTGGCGTGATCGGTCTACCGTGAGTACTCCATGCGACCACCGACGCTGCGCCATTCGGACCACGATGCACTCGTTCGCCGGCCGAACAAGTACCGAGACGAGCGATCCGGCAGTCACGATGCGATCGGAGCGTCCACCACACACGCCTTATCCGTCCCTCGAAGTAGCAGATGGCTCCGTTCACCCGCGCGTTCACCCACCGGCGCGTCACCCGCGGAGCCGGTGCGTGATGTGTCCGAAAAAAGTTGCACGCCCGTACCGGGATGCGGTTACGTCGACGTGTGTCGTTGATGGCGTACCTGCACGTACTGCGCATTCCCCGCATGGCCACCTCGACGTTCGTGGCCATGCTCGCCCGCCTGCCGATGACCGCCACCGGCGTCACGTTGACGCTGCACGTGGTCAGCGAACTCGGACACGGCTACGGCGCCGCCGGCCTGGTCGGCACCGCGACGACGGCGGGCACGGCCACAGCCGCACCGCTGCTGGGCCGCATGATCGACCGATACGGCCTGCGGCCCGTCGTGGCCGTGTGCGGAACGGTGTCGGCGGCCTTCTGGATCAGCGCCCCGCACCTGCCGTATCTCGTGCTGCTGATCGCCGCATTCCCCGCGGGCGCGCTGCTGATCCCGGCCGGCCCGATCGCCCGTCAGGTCATCGCCGCGCTCGTGCCCATGGGGCAGCGTCGCACCGCCTACTCCCTCGACTCGGTGCTCGTCGAGCTGACGTTCATGACCGGTCCGGCGCTGGGCATCCTGATCAGCACGCAGGTCTCGTCCACGGCCGCGTTGACGGGTATCGGCGCCCTGTTCGGCGTCTGCGCGTGCGCGCTGTACGTGGTGAACCCTCCGGTGCGGACGTCGGAGGAGACCGGACGGGACCGCGCACGGCAGCGCCCGAAGGTACGTACGTGGCTGGGCCGCCCCATGCTCGCGACGTTGTTCGTCGCGACGGGCGCCCTGTTCGTCCTGGTCGGCGCGGAACTCGCGGCGCTGGCCGCGTTGCGCGAGTCCGGTGAGGTCAGCTGGACGGGCGTGGTCATCGCCGTCATGTGCGTGGCGTCGCTGATCGGCGGCATGGTGCACGGCGTCGCGCGCCGCTCGGCCGGTCAGCTGCCGCTGATGGTGGCGCTGGCCGTGCTGACGATCCCCGTGGCGTTGGTGCACGAGCGTGGTGGCTGTTGGCGCTCGTGCTGATCCCGTCGAACCTCGTGTGCGCGCCGACGCTCGCGGCGACGACGGAGAAGGTGTCGCGGTTGGCCCCGCCGGTGGTGCGCGGCGAGGCGATGGGCGTGCAGGACTCGGCCACGCGCATCGGACTGGCGCTCGGCAGCCCGGCGGTCGGCTTCGTCATGGACCACACGTCACCGGGCATGGGATTCGTCGCGGCCGGCGTCGGAGGTTTGGCGTTCGCGGCGGTCGGCGCGCTGCTGCACACCGACCGCCGCGGACGGACTGGAACGCCGCCGGCCGAGGTCCCCACCGCGGAGGCCCGGCCGTAGGGAGGCCGGGCCCTACAGGCAGGCCTGGCGGAGTTCCTCGAGGTTGTTCAGGTTCCGCTGCACCCACTGGTTGAAGTCGCCCAGCCGGTCGACGCGTCGCTGTTCCATCTCGACGTACCCGTCGGCGAGGGCCGTCAGGTTCTGCTTGACGTCCTGATCGGCCACGTCGGAGGCGAGGTCACGCAGTTGCTGCGCCTTCTCGCCCGCCTCCGCCTGGACCTTCTCCGGGTCGACGTTCGGGTTGAGGTCGACGATGCCCAGCGCCTGACCGCACACGCTCGCCTTGTCCGCGGCCCCGGTGACGTCCTCGTGCATCTCGGCGGCCTCGGAGCAGCCGGCGAGCACCATCATTCCCACTGCGGCGACCGGCACCGCTCTTCTCCACATGAGCGAGCAACTTACCGCCGCGGCGGTCAGTTGCCGAGGCGGTCGGCCACCAATTCCGCGATCTGCACGGCGTTGAGCGCGGCGCCCTTGCGCAGGTTGTCACCGGCGAGGAACAGCGCGAGTCCGCGTCCGTCCGGAACGCCCGAATCGGTGCGGATCCGGCCGACGAGGCTCAGGTCCTTGCCCGCGGCATCCAGCGGGGTGGGCACGTCGGCGAGCTGGACGCCGGGCGCACCGGCGAGCAGTTCGCGGGCGCGCTCGGGCGACAGAGCCGCGGCGAACTCGGCGTTCACCGAGATCGAGTGGCCCGTGAACACCGGAACGCGCACGCAGGTGCCCGACACCGCGAGGCCCGGGATGTCGAGGATCTTGCGGCTCTCGTTGCGGAGCTTCTGTTCCTCGTCGGTCTCGGCGGTGCCGTCGTCCACAACGGACCCGGCCATGGCCAGGACGTTGTAGGCGATCGGCGCGACGTACTTGTTCGGCGCGGGGAACTCGACGGCCGCGCCGTCGTGCGTCAGTTCCTTCGCCCGCGTGCCCGCGGCCTCGACCTGCCCGGCCAGTTCCTCGACGCCGGCGAGCCCGCTGCCCGACACCGCCTGGTAGGTGCTGGCGATCAGGCGGGTCAGGCCGGCCTCGTCGTGCAACGGCTTGAGCACGGGCATGGCGGCCATCGTCGTGCAGTTGGGGTTGGCGATGATCCCCTTCTTCGCGTCGGCGATCGCGTCCGGGTTGACCTCGCTGACCACCAGCGGGACGTCCGGGTCGAGCCGGTACGCGGACGAGTTGTCGATCACCGTCACGCCCGCCTCGGCGAACCGCGGCGCCTGCGCCTTCGACGTCGAACCGCCCGCCGAGAACAGCGCGATGTCCAAACCGGACGGATCGGCCGTCGCGGCGTCCTCGATGACGATGTCCTTGCCGCCCCACGACAACGTCGAGCCGGCCGACCGGGCCGAGGCGAACAGGCGCAGCTGCGAGATCGGGAACTTCCGGTCCTCGAGCAGCTGGCGCATCACTCCGCCGACCTGGCCGGTGGCACCGACCACGCCGACGCGCAGACCCTCCGACATCAGCGACCACTCCCCGCGTACACGACGGCCTCTTCGTCGCCGCCCAGTTCGAATGCCTCGTGGATCGCACGCACCGCGTCGTCGACGTGCTCGTCGCGGATCAGCACGGAGATGCGGATCTCCGAGGTGTTGATGATCTCGATGTTGACGCCGACCTGGGCCAGCGCCTCGCAGAACGACGCCGTGACGCCGGGGTGCGAACGCATGCCCGCGCCCACGAGCGACACCTTGCCGACGGCGTCGTCGTAGTGCACCGCCGAGAACCCGATGTCGGTCTTGAGCGCCTCGAGAGCGCGCACGGCGTCGGGGCCGTTGGCCTTCGACAGCGTGAACGTGATGTCGGTGCGGCCCTCGGTGTTGGACACGTTCTGCAGCACCATGTCGATGTCGATCTCGGCGTCCGCGACCGTGCGGAAGATGCGGCCCGCGGCGCCCGCATGGTCGGGGACCCCGGTGACCGTGATCTTCGCTTCGGAGCGGTCGTGCGCCACACCGGTGATCAACGCCTGTTCCACGGGGATCTCCTCAATCGAACCGGCCACCGTCGTGCCCGGTTTGTCGCTGTAGGACGAGCGGACCCGGATCGGCACGCCGTATCGCCTGGCGTACTCGACCGAGCGCAGGTGCAGGATCTTCGAGCCGCTGGCCGCGAGCTCGAGCATCTCCTCGTACGGCACCGTGTCGAGCTTGCGGGCGTCGGGCACGATCCGCGGGTCTGCGGTGTAGACACCGTCCACATCGGAATAGATCTCGCAGGCGTCGGCTTCGAGAGCCGCCGCGAGCGCGACCGCCGTGGTGTCCGAACCGCCACGGCCGAGGGTGGTGATGTCCTTGGTGTCCTGTGCAACGCCCTGGAAACCCGCGACCAGCGCGATGTAGCCCTGGTCGAGAGCCTCGGTCACGCGCCCCGGCGTGACGTCGATGATGCGGGCGTTGCCGTGCACGGACGTCGTCACGACGCCCGCCTGCGAGCCGGTGAACGACCACGCCTCGGCGCCCTGCGCCGAGATCGCCATCGCGACAAGCGCGTTCGAGATCCGCTCGCCCGCGGTCAGCAGCATGTCCATCTCGCGCTCGGGCGGGACGGGAGCCACCTGCTCCGCGAGGTCGAGCAGCTCGTCGGTCGTGTCCCCCATCGCGGAGCACACGACGACCACCTCGTTGCCTGCCTTCTTCGTGGCAACGATGCGCTCGGCGACACGCTTGATCCGGTCTGCGCTCTCCAGCGACGAACCGCCGTACTTCTGGACTACGAGCGCCACTTTGGCCGAACCTCCTCGAGGGAGCGGCGCCCGCTTCGCAGCCTGGTCGCTAGGGGCGCACGCTCCGTATCGTCGGGGTTAAGACTACCGGTCGTTCACACGGATGCCATCCGGCTTTGTGACTCCCGGCACGCGAGTCTAGCTGCTGGTTTCCGCCTTCCGGAGCCGCGAATCGGTTGCCGAGCAAGCGGAAACGTCCACCCGGCACCGTGCTCCGGACGACCGTCCGCGATGCCCTGGACCACGCGATGCAATGAGTGACGTCACAGTCGCGGTACACTCGGCGCCGGATCGCAGCAGTGCGTCCGCCGGCGAGCGGCGGGCGAGCAGAAAGGAGGTGGGTCCGGATGGACGAGAGTCCGAGTAGTCGCGGCGTCGTTCGCGCCCCGGGTGCCTGCCTCAGCGGTTCGTACTTCCTGCGCTGAGGTCCTTCTCGCGCGTACGGCGTCCCAGCTTTTCGATTCACCACGGCACCCGGCTGCCCTTCCCAGCCTGTTCACCGCCTCGCCCCGCCCTGTCCGCGCGGTGCGCGGTGCAGGTCCACGCGCCGTGAGGAGCCCGCTGCCATGAACGCTGCCCTGAAGAACCTGATCGACACCGAGGCCACCACCGACCTGCGCGACCTTCTCGCCGACACCCCCACCGTCACGATCGCCGAGGAACTGGCCCACCTCGACCCGACCGAGCGGGCCGTGGCGTTCCGGCTGCTGAACAAGGACGAGGCCGTCGAGGTCTTCGACGCGCTGGACCCCGAGCACCAGGCCACGCTGTTGGACGGCCTACGGGAGGACCGGGTGCGCGAACTGGTCGAGGCCATGGCCGCCGACGACCGGGCCCGGCTCTTCGACGAGATGCCGGCGAAGGTCGCCGCCCGCCTCCAGCAGGGCCTGTCCCGCGAGCAACGGCAGGCCACGGCCACCTTGCTCGGCTACCCGGCGGGTTCGGCCGGCCGGATCATGCTGCCAGTCACCACCACGTTGGACGCCCACCTGTCCCGCGAGGAGGCGCTGGCCCGGCTCAGCGGCCGCAGCGACCGGGGCGGCGAACTGGCCGTGCTGCCCGTGACCGACGGAACGCGCCGGCTGATCGGCACCGTCACGCTCACCGACCTGGCCACCGCGCCGGCCGGGGCGCGCGTGGACGAGTTGTTGGCCCGCGACCTCTACCAGGTCAGCGCCCACGACGACCGCGAGACGGCGGCCAGGCTCGTGCAGGAGGCCGATCTGCTCGCCCTGCCCGTCGTGGACGGCGAGCACCGGCTGCTCGGGGTGATCACGGTCGACGACGCCATGGAGGTGCTCGAGGCCGAGGTCACCGAGGACGCCTACCGCACCGGCGGCGCCGAGCCGATCAACGTGCCGTACCTGTCGGCCACCGTCTTCCACCTCGCGCGCACGCGCGCCGTGTGGCTGCTGGTGCTCATCCTCGCCGCGGTGATGACGGTGAACGTCCTGGAGTACTTCGAGACCACGCTCGAGTCGATGGTGACGTTGGCGCTGTTCATCCCGCTGCTCATCGACACCGGTGGCAACGCGGGCTCGCAGGCGGCGACCGCCGTCATCCGCGCGTTGGCGGTGGGCGAGGTGCGGGTGCGCGATCTGCCGCGGATCCTGTGGCGCGAGGCCAGGGTCGGGTTGGCACTGGGGCTGTTGCTGGCCGGCGTCGGCTTCCCGATCGCGGCGTTCTTCTACGGGTTCGAGTTCGGGGCGATCATCGCGGTCACGCTGTTGGCGATCTGCCTGTGGGCCTCGAGCGTCGGCGGTGTCCTGCCGCTGGTCGCCCACAAGCTGCGGATCGACCCGGCCGTGTTCTCCGCACCCGTGGTGACGACGCTGGTGGACGCCAGCGGACTGATCCTGTACTTCCTCGTCGCCGGAGCCGTCCTCGGCCTGTGAGGCGTTCGCGGTGGCGGCGCCGGAGGTGGTTAGGTATCGCACGGTGGCCACCGGTGCGCACAGGAGGAATGCATGGTCGACGAGCACGCCGCACGCGGAGCGGGACTGCACGAGCTGATCGCCGGCCGGTGGAGCCCGCGCCTGTTCGACCCGGCGCACGAGGTCACCGACGAGCAGCTCCGCAGGCTGCTCGAGGCGGCCCGCTGGGCGCCGTCGTTCGGCAACACGCAACCGGCGCGGTTCGTCGCCGGCCTGCGCGGGGACGACACGTACGAGCGGGCGCTGGCGGCGGTGTCCGAACGCAACCAGGCGTGGGCCCACCGCGCCGGCGCGCTCGTGGTGACTCTCGCGGTGCGGCGCAACGAGAAGGGCGACGTGCCCTACGCCGAGTACGGCGCGGGGCTCGCCGCCGAGAACCTCGTGCTGCAGGCCGTGGCCGAGGGGCTCGCCGCGCACCAGATGGCGGGCTTCGACGCCGAGCAGGTACGCAGCGCGTTCGCCGTGCCCGACGACGTCACCCCCATGGTCGTCGTCGCCGTCGGCAAGCAGGCCGACCCGGAGTCCCTCAGCGGCATCTCGGAGCGCGACGCCGACCGCGAACGCGCCCCGAGCACCCGTCTTCCCCTGTCCGACATCGCCTTCACCGGTACCTGGGGCCGCGGGCTGTAGACACTCAGGGAGTGCCGGGCCAGCGGATCGTGTTCGGGGGTTGGTGGAACCCGCGCACGTACCGCGCCTCGGTCGGGTCGTGCGGGACGAACTCCAGCGACGAACCGTCCGGCCACGTCACCAGGTGCTTGCCCAGGTGGACCTCGGGCCGGTCGTGGCGCCCGGCCTCCCAGACCACCTGTGGTTCCGGGGCGTCGGCCGGATCGAGGAACGTAGGCCCGGTGTCGACCACGGCGGCCCGCGACGGCGTCAACGCCAGCCACGCTCCACGCGCCTCGCCGATCGCGTCGGCGGCAGGCAGCGCCAACGCCCCCGCCGGTCCACGCACCTGCACCGGCCGGTCGAACGGACCGACCCGCCCGCCGCCACCGGCGGCGACGTACGCGGCGACCCGCAGTCCGGCCCCGGCGAGCCTGCCGAGTCCGCGCCAGATCGCCGTCCCGTACTGACCGCCGACGACCGTGCCGTCGACGCGCCGACCCTCGACGTCGAAGCCCATCCGACTGTCGCTGAGGCGCACCGCGAGCACCGGCTCACGACCGCGCGCCGCCATCACGGCCTCGACCCGCTCGCGGAATCCGGGCCGCACCGTGGCGTTGTGACTGACGTCGTCGGCACGCGCCTGACCGGCGGCCAACCGGCGCCCGGCCTCGCGGCGCCCCTCCGCGGCTCCGCTCAGATGTCCAGATTCCCCCGCGTCTGCTCCGGCGTCCAACCCCCGCCGATCTCGCTCTTGTTCAGCCACGGTTCCTCCTGCTCGGGAGTGGCGGCGTCGAACAGCTCGGACCCGGCGGTCGTACCGGCCGCGATGCCGGCCTTCGACGCCAAGCCCGTCGCCAGCGTTGCCGCGTCGCCGCCGAACAACGTGGTTGCCACTCGCGCACTGGGTTTGAAGCCTTCCGCAGCCTTGCCCACGCCGAATTCGCCCAACGCGAACTTCCGCTCTCCCGGCATCAGGCCCACTCGGAACTTCCTCGTGAGGGTCTCCATCTGCCCCGACATCCTCACCAGGAAGCCCATGAACTTGTCGATGAGCTGGCCGAATTTGCCGAGGTGCTTGGTCACCTTCGTCATCGCCGACGCGGCCTTGGCGATCGACGCGGTCATCGCCGCGGCGACCGACCCGCCGAAGCTGATCACCGATGCGGCCAGCGCAGGCAGCCACAGCGTGATCATCCACGACACCAGCTCACTGAGGATCGCCTTGATGACCTCCTCGATGACCTGCATGACCATCGACCACATCTGCAGCACCTCGCCACCGAGCCGGCGGCCGAGCCGATCCCACGGATGCCCGACGAGAAGTCGCCGAGCGCTTCCTTCGCCGCATTGCCGGCCTCGTCGACCCACTCGGCCAGCGCCTCGTCACCCTTGCCCTCGAAGTCCTCGGCGAGCGCGACGAATCCGTGCGCGATGGTCGAGAAGTTGTCGGCGGCGTGGCCGAGCGACGGTCCGTCGCCGGTGACGTAGTGCAGCGCGTCCTGCAGCGGCTGGACCAGTTCGAGCAGCATGTCCAGGCCATTGCTGACGAGCCAGCCGATCGGGTCCATCGCGAAGGTGACCATGTCGCCCGTGGCCGAGGCGACGAAGCCCGCCCCGTCACCGATCAGCCCCAGAGCCGCGCCACCGACGTCCCCGGCTCCCTCGGCCTGGGCCAGCTCTTGGGCGTGCCCGGTGATCGACTTGCCGGTGTTGTACACAGTCCCGATCACCGGTGCGCCGCTCGCCGCACGGTCGAGGTTGGCCGTGAAGCTCTTGTCGTAGGCCTCGACGTCGAGCGAGTCCGCGATGCTGTCCTCGGCCATCAGACCTGACCCCCGCGGCGGTCGTCGACGGCGTCGATCTCGGCCTCGTGCTGGCCGAACGTGACGACCCCGGCATCCTCCATGCCCTGGTACATCTCGGCGGCCGTCTGCATCTTCGAGATGAACCCGTCGACGCCGTCCTTCATCGCATCCAGCAGCGAGCGCAGCTCCTCGAGGCGCTCGGTGTAGCCCTGCTTGGCCCAGATTCCGACGACGCCCCAGGCCTCGTCGGTGACGTCGGCGGTGTCGACGAGGTCCTTGAACTTCTCCGCCTCGTCCTCGTAGTGGGGCAGGATGCGGGAGTAACCCCGGATCGCCTCGATATTGGTCTCGATACCCACAGGTTCCGTCTCCCCAGTCGAACAGATGTGTTCGCCCAGTATCGCCGAGCACACCCGACAAAGGGAGAGTTCCGGGCTTTTCGCCGCAAACCCGCAATCTGGGCGCGGCCGCGAAGACAGGACGGCCCGGGCTCCGGGGTGTCGGAACTCCGGAGCCGGGGCCGCGTCGAGATCAGGCTTGCGTCAGGCTCCGCCACCGACGCGGCGGATCACCTTGGACAGGATCGACGACACGACGAGCCAGAAGATCGCCGCGATGCCGAAGTTGATCAGCACGGTGAGTTTCGGGTCGTCCGGCTGGAACAGGTCGTGGAATCCGAGGGCGAGACCCTCCGAGCGCTCGGCCGCCCACGCGACGATGCTGTTGTCGGGGTTCGCGTCGCCGATGACGAAGATGATGTGGCCGACGAGGATCAGCGCAAAGAGGAGCCCGACCCACCGGACGATGCCGGCGAGCAACCCCACGACACGGCCGCGCATCGCGGCCCAGTCGACCGACGGCTCGCTCTTCTCGGCACGCCTCGACCCTCGTCCACCGGTCTGCTCAGGCTTCGGCGCACCTGCCGCGCCCGCCTCGTTCGTCTCGGTGGGGACCGACGGCTGATGCACTCCGGCTGCCTCGGAATCGACGCTGCCACCCGCGCTACCCTGCGCGTTCTTCTCCGTGTGCTCACCCATACCGGCAGTCTGACACGTCACATGGTCAATTGCTACGTGCCAGTAACCTGCACGAACTCCGCGCCGTAACATTTCGGTGTCGAGCCCCGCCCTCGCCAGCCGGCGCGCGCTTGGGTTAGCCTCGAGCTCGTGGCACGTGCACTTCTGCTTCGCCGCCGCGACGGGGCCTGATCGGACCGGCTCCCCGTCGCGGGGTTTCCTCGTGCCGGTCTGAGACCGAGCCTTTCGAGAAACAGCGAGCAGGAGCGACACCCTCATGAGCACGCCCGAGAGCGGCATCTCTCAGACCACTCCGTCCCCCAACGGCATCCGCACCCCCTCCCGCCGGGCACCGGCCGAGCAGAAGGTCTGGAATCCCCAGCGCGGTTCGTCGATGCCGTACCACCGTTACCAGCCGTGGTTCCGCCTGGTGGAGGACATCCAGCTGCCCGACCGCACGTGGCCCGATCAGCGCATCGACCGCGCGCCGCTGTGGTGCGCCGTCGACCTGCGCGACGGCAACCAGGCACTGATCGACCCGATGTCCCCGGCCCGTAAGCGCAAGTTCTTCGACATGCTCGTGCGGATGGGCTACAAGGAGATCGAGGTCGGTTTCCCCGCGGCGAGCCAGACCGACTTCGACTTCGTCCGCGAGATCATCACCGACGGCGCGATTCCCGACGACGTACGCATCCAGGTGTTGACGCAGTGCCGGCCCGAGCTGATCGAGCGCACCTTCCAGTCGCTCGAGGGCGCGCCGCAGGCGATCGTGCACATCTACAACTCGACGTCGATCGTGCAGCGCCGCGTCGTGTTCCGCGAGGAGCGCGAGGGCATCAAGAAGATCGCGTTGCAGGGTGCGGAGCTGGCCGCGGAGTACGCGGCGAAGTACTCCGACACCGACTTCCGGTTCCAGTACTCGCCGGAGTCGTTCACGGGCACGGAACTGTCGTACGCGGCGGAGGTGTGCAACGCGGTCGCCGACATCTGGCAGCCGACGCCGGAACGTCCGGTGATCATGAACCTGCCCGCGACGGTCGAGATGGCGACGCCGAACGTCTACGCCGATTCGATCGAGTGGATGGGCCGCAACCTGGACAAGCGCGACTCGATCATCCTGTCGCTGCACCCGCACAACGACCGCGGCACGGGCATCGCCGCCGCGGAGCTGGGCTACCAGGCCGGCGCGGACCGCATCGAGGGCTGCCTGTTCGGCAACGGTGAGCGCACCGGCAACGTCGACCTGGTCGCGTTGGGCATGAACCTGTTCAGCCAGGGCATCGACCCGCAGATCGACTTCTCCGACCTGGAGGACATCAAGCGGACCGTCGAGTACTGCAACCAGCTGCGGGTGCACGAGCGCAGCCCGTGGGGCGGCGACCTGGTGTTCACGGCGTTCTCCGGCAGCCACCAGGACGCGATCAACAAGGGTTTCGACGCGTTGCGAGCCGCGGCCGAGAAGGCCGGCACCCCGGTCGACGAGTTCCCGTGGGAGGTTCCGTACCTGCCGATCGACCCGAAGGACGTGGGCCGCACGTACGAGGCGGTCATCCGCGTCAACTCGCAGTCCGGCAAGGGCGGTATCGCCTACATCATGAAGAGCGAGCACCAGTTGGATCTGCCGCGCCGGCTGCAGATCGAGTTCTCGCAGGTGGTGCAGCACTACACGGATTCCGAGGGCGGCGAGGTCGACCCGGAGACGATGTGGACGGCGTTCTCCCGCGAGTACCTGGAGGCCGCGGCGCCGCTGAAGTTGGAGAGCGCGCACGCCTACGCCACCGCCGAGGGTTACGACGTGACGGCGTCGGTGCTGGTCGACGGCGACGAGCGGGAGATCTCCGGGCGGGGCAACGGTCCGATCGCGGCGTTCTTCGACGCGCTGTCGACGTTGGGCTACGACCTGCGACTCATGGACTACAGCGAGCACACGATGTCGCCGGGCGACGATTCGCGTGCCGCGTCGTACATCGAGTGCGGTATCGGCGACAAGATCTACTGGGGCGTGGGCATCGACCCGTCGATCGTGACGTCGTCGCTGCGCGCCGTGGTGTCGGCGATCAACCGGGCGCACCGCTGATCGTGTTCCGTTCGACCATCCGCGTCGCCAGGTCGACGTAGTGGTCGCGCACGTCGGCGGGTTCGACGATGCGCACCTCGGGTCCGAACGGCAGTAGTTGACCGGCCGCGATCCGCGGTTCCTCCAGTGCGAGCGTGACGTCGGTCCAGCCGTCGGCGCCTTCGTCCGCGGTGGCGAGGGCGTCGGCGGCGACCTCGGCGTCGAGGGCGCGCGGCAGGATGCGCATGCCGACGGGGCTGAGGCGCACCCGCACGTCGCAGCGCCGCACGGATCGTTCGAATCGTGCCGATGATCGTTGCCACCAGCCTGCGAGGTCGAAGTCGGCGGGCCGGTCGAACGGTTCGCCCGGGTCGTCGACGTTGCCGATCCTGCCTACGCGGTAGGTGCGGGTGTCGTCGGTGCCGGTCACGCGGGCGACGAGGTACCAGACGCCGGCTTTGAGTACGAGTCCGAGCGGTTCGACGGTGCGGGTGACGTTGGTGTCGCCGCGCCGGTAGTCGATGCGCACGCGCCGTTGGTGCCACACGGCCGCGGCCAGTTCGCCGAGCACGCCGTCGTTGTCATCGCTGTTGTCACTGTTGCCTTTGTTGTCGCTGAACCAGGTGGGTGCGTCGAGGTGGAAGCGTTGGGCGACGTGTTGGGCTTGGTCGCGTAGTGGGGTGGGCAGGGTTGCGGTGACTTTGGCGTGGGCGGCGGCGACGGCGTTGCCGAGGCCGAGTTCGGCGAGTGCGCGGGGGACGCCCATGGCGAAGATGGCGACGGCTTCGCGGGTGGTGAGGCCGTCGAGTCGCTGCGCCAGCCCTCGACGAGGCGGACGCCGCCGTGGCGGCCGGGTTCTGTCCACAGTGGTACGCCGACGTTCTGCAGCGCGGCGATGTCGCGGTGCATGGTGCGTTCGGAGACGTCGAGTGCGGCGGCGAGTTCGGCGACGGTCGCCGCTTGGCGACGTTGCAGGGTGAACAGGAGCGCCACGAGGCGTTCGGCTCGCATGGGGTGCATTGTGCGCCGGTCGTTGCCGGTGCGCAGGGATTACCGGTAGCCGGTGGCGTCGGCGGGTTTGCCGGGTTGTTCGATGTCGGCGATGTAGCGCCACGCGTCGGGCCGGCTGCCGTCGACGTCGTCGATGTCGTAGATCTGGGCGAGGTGGCCGCTGGACAGTGTCTGTCCGGCGAAGCGGTTCTTGTCGGGGTCGGCGGCGAGGGCGGCGACGGTGCGGCCGGTGTAGGTGGGCGTTTCGGAGATGCAGAAGTGCGGCACGGTGGTGAGTGCGTCGCGCCAGTTGGCTTCGGTGACGCCGTAGTGGTCGAGCATCGCTTCGGAGCGGAGCCAGCCGGGTGTGACGGCGACGGCGGTGCTGCCGTGCGGCGCCAGTTGGTGTGCTTGGCCGATGGCAAGGTGGTGTACGGCGGCTTTGGCGACGTAGAACCCGAGTGACGTGCCCTCGCGGTACGCCGCGTTGTGTTCGGCTGTCCCGTCGGTCATTTCGACGACGAGTCCGCCGGGTCGCCGGATCATCAGGCCGAGCAGATGATGGCTGGTGATCATGTGCGCGTCGATGCCCAGCCGGATCATGCGCAGCGCGTCGTCGAGCGGCTGTTCCCACACGGGCGTGTCCCAGCCGATGTAGTTGTCGCCGCCCCACAGCCCGTTGACCAGGATGTCGATCCGCCCGCGTTCGGCGTCGATCCGCGCGGCCAGTTCCCCCACCTGTTCCCGGTCGAGGTGATCGACGCGGATCGCCGTGCCCTGCCCACCCGCCTCGACGACGAGCTCGACCGTCCCCTCGATCGTCTCCGGCCGGTCCACTTCGGACCGCGTCGCACCCGAGCTGCGCCCGGTGACGTACACGTATGCGCCGCGGCGGGCCAGTTCCACGGCGATGGCGCGGCTGGCCCCGCGGGTCCCGCCGGCGACGACGGCCGTCCGTCCTGTCAGTGTGTCCATAGGTCCAGGCTGGCGGTGAACCCTGTCAGGACGCGGCATGGTTTCGTGGCCGGTTCGAATGTGGGTCCGTGCGTGCGGTTCAGAAGGGCGGCGGTTCGTCCGGATCCGACAACCGGGGTTCGAGGACGGTTTCGCGCTTGTCGGTGTAGGTGGCGCCGAGGGGTGTGGTGATCGAGGATGTGCCGTGGGTGGGGTCGTAGGTGTGGATCCAGCCGGGTGCGTTCTTGAGTCGGTGGTGTTTGCGGCAGCGTGGTGCGGCGTTGGCCGTCGATGTTGAGCCGTGGTCTTTGGCCCACTGTTTCTGGTGGTCGAAGTCGCAGTGCCGAGCGGGCCGTCGACACCAGGGGACGATGCACATCCGGTCGCGGACCTGCACGAGCTTGCGGATCGTCGAGTTCGGGCGATACGAGGTGCGGCCGAGGTCAACGGGGTTGCCGGTGGCGGGGTCGCAGAGGACTTTGCGCCAGATGGACTTGGGGTTGGTCATGATCTCCCGGGCGTACGCGGCGGGGACGGGGCCGATGCCGTCGATGGAAGCTCCGGCTTCGGACATGGAGAGTGCGGTGTCGATCGGCATGTGCAGGTAGACCATCGCCGCCGACTGCGGCACGGCCACGCCGGGATCGTTGCCCAGCAGCAGGTCGGCGAACACGTCAGCACGAAGCTGGTCGAGATTCCGCGACGAGTCGCAGACCCGAAGCTTGCGAGCCATCGCATCCACCCGCGCGTACGCGGCCGAGGCAACATCGGACGGAAGATCGGCCGCCAACCGCGACTGCGCACAGACCCCGTGATCCAAAGTCACCTTCCGACCTTCGTGAGCCATTCGAGCGGCAGCGGTCTCGGCGCCGGGATCGACCTGCTTGACGATCTGCGACGCATGCCAAGCCATATTCCGAGGCTGCCACGCAGTAATCGACAGCCGAGAAAGCTTCTCCTCCAGCAGCCGATCAACCTCAAGCGCATCAGAATCAGAAACCGGAGCAACCACATTCAGCACCCGCTCAGCGCAATACCGATCCACCTGACCATCCCGCATAGCAGCCAGCAGCCGAGGCATCCGATAAGTCAAAGCAAGCGCGGTATGAATCCGATCCAACACGCCCTGCGGCGACAGTCGAAGCTCAGGCGCCAACGCCTCAGCCAACGACCGCCGCTCCACCGAATCCGACGACGCACCGTCATCGAGCGAAGCAAGAAACCCCACCTCAGCAGCATCAGCCCGAGCCCGCAGCGCAAGAACCCCGCGAGCCCGACGAACAACCATCTCAACACCTGTCACGCAACCAATGATACCGAACAACTGATCGAGCACCACCACCCACAAGCATGACAAAGAATCACCACGCAAAGTAACCCCACCACTGCCACCCCAAATACCGCCACCGCCGAAGCGAAGCAAGGCAACCCCGCCAACCACCCCAGACCCCACACACAAATCCGCCCCAGCGAAGTGTCATCCCGT
>NZ_MKKE01000052.1 GCF_001942305.1 Saccharomonospora sp. CUA-673
TTCCCGGCCGACGTTGGCGCGTCGGCCATGCTTGGAACCTTCATCCGGTCACCGGGAAGGTACGCCCTCCCGGCCATCCACAGGTTTCAAGCATTGCTCCTGTTCTCACCTGTGACGGGGTCTTGCCCATGACCCAGAAGCCGTTTGAGCTGTTCCTCGCGGACTTCGCTACCTGCTTCGAGAGGTTCTCTCAGGCCAGACAGGCCGGAACCGTACCACCGCCCAGGAGGCGTGCCGGCCTGCTCGTAGTACCGGGTCAGCGCGGTCACAGCATCACGATCACCGTCACCGACCACAACACTGTTCAGCAAGTACCGATACCCCTGCCCAGCTGTCATCACCCTGATCGAAACCGTCACGCCCAGTAGGTGCGGACGAACGAGACGAACCGGCGAGGTTCCTGCTCACCGTGCTCAACGGGTTCGGGATCGAGAGGGCCCTACCTGACGAGGAGTCGATCCTGGCGACGGAGACCCAGACCCTGGCATGGCCGTCGACTGCGTCCTCGGCGCGAGGCCTGAGCGCGAGGCCCGAGCGCGGGGCCTGGGAGGGTTACGCGCTCAGCCGGTCTCGACGAGCTTGCCGCTCCTCGCGACTTCCGGATCGGTGCAGGAGGAGAGGTCGAAGCAGCACGGCCGGCGTTTGCCGGCAGAGAGCTTCGAGACGGTGACCGCGACCCTGCGGGCGCGGGTCTGGGGACTCCTCGTCGCCGCGATCCAGCGGACCCACTCCCACCTGGCCATCGGTGTGATGTCCTGCCAAGGGCCGGAGGTCTCCGGAGCGGCGTCGAGCGCGTCTCGGAGGTCCTCGGGGACCTCGGGCTCGGGCCACGCGGCGGCGACCCGGACCCGGAACTCGAGGACCTCGCCGGCCGTCGC
Source organism: Saccharomonospora sp. CUA-673 (assembly GCF_001942305.1). Taxonomy (GTDB): domain Bacteria; phylum Actinomycetota; class Actinomycetes; order Mycobacteriales; family Pseudonocardiaceae; genus Prauserella. The sequence continues at coordinate 879 of NZ_MKKE01000052.1, forward strand.
TCCGAGAGGCTCGCCCACGGCGAGCCAGTGGCCTTTCCGGCCGTCGGGCTCGAGGACAGCGGTGAAGGCGTGTCCGTCCACCATGGCCTCGACCGCCACCTGGCCGCGGGAGGGGAGCTCGAGGCTGGCCTGCGCGGGAAGCCGCATGATCAGGCGGTCTCCGATCGCCTCGATCCTGCCTCGTCCCGTGATCGCAGGGGTCGCTGACCTCTGCTTGTCCTTCGTCGTCGCGGACATGGTGCCTCTCCTCGTCGTGGAGGTGATCTCATCGTGATATCAGAGTACTCGGCAATGGCTGACTGGGGTACACGGCAGCCCCGGGATGCAGTACGAGGTTGCGCAGGAAGGAACTGGGCCGAGAGATTCCGCATGCGGTGTCGTTTGGAGCTGGCACGGGGGCTCTCTTGATTCGATAGATGGACAACCATCTTGAGGACGAGGCGGATGCGGTCCGCCTGTAACTGCAGCTGGCATGGCTTCGATCGGGATCTGGAATCGTGTCGGTTGATCAGGTCGGGAGCGATAGTTATGAGCAAGAATGGACGTGTGTGGCACTGCCGCGGATTCGTCGATCTGCTGCCTTCGCCTGTGATGGTCGAACAGACAGTGGGGGATGTCTGCGATGTTGACACCTGGCAGGAGGAGGCTATTTACGTCGCCGAGGCAGTTCCAGAGCGACGAGCTGAGTTCATCACCACCCGTGAGTGCGCGCGTCGAGCGCTCCGGCAGCTTGGCTTTCCTCCGTGTCCGATACCGGTCGGGGCCACTCGCGAGCCGGTATGGCCGAGGGCCGTCGTAGGAAGCTTGACTCACGGCGCGGATCTGCGTGCAGCTGCGGTGGCGCTGAAGTCCCAGTATCGATCGCTGGGCATCGACGTGGAGCCCAACATAGGTCTGTCCACAGAGGCGTTGGCCTTGGCAGCAGATGCCCCTGAACGTCTAGCGCTGGCATCGCTTGCTTCGTCGTGGCCGGATATTGCGTGGGATCGCTTGTTGTTCAGTGCTAAGGAGTCAATTTTCAAGGCGTGGTTCCCCTTGACTGGGCACTGGCTGGGCTTCGAGGAATGCACGCTGAGCATCGATCCAGTCACTGCGACGTTCACCGGCCGGTTGCACCCGGATGTGGACCCGCGATCAGACTTTGGCATCGATGTAATCGAGGGACGGTGGGGCATCAGCGGGAGACGTCTGCTGACCGCGGTCGTCATGCCTCTTCAGGCTGGCAAGGAGTGTTGAGCGTTTGTTGAAGGTGGTGCAAGGACGTCTTCAACGGCTTCGATGTCGACAGGTCGCCGTGCCGAGACTCCGTCCATGTGCCACCTGTCGAGATCGAGAATCCAGAGCTCGCGCGGACGCAGTTCCAGCAGACGCTGGGGTCCCTCAGCATCCAGCTGTGCGAGGGGAAGTGCGTGGTCTCGTGCTTCTGCAGGGTCGGGGAACATGGGGCTGGTGCAGGGATAGGTGACATCTGATGTTTAGCACCGCTGGTGCTGGGCAGGAGAGGATGTCCCTATGGCAGGAAAGTACCCGGAGGAGTTCCGCGACGATGTCGTCACGGTCGCGAAGAACCGCGAGGCTGGTGTGAGCCTGAAGCAGATCGCTTCTGATTTCGGGATCAGCTACGCCACCTTGACGAACTGGCTGCGCCAAGACGCCACCGATGCCGGTGAACGCGAAGGCCGCACCACGGATCAGAAGGACGAGCTGGCTGAGCTGCGCCGGCGTAACCGGCTGCTGGAACAGGAGAACCTCGTGCTGCGCCGGGCCGCGGCCTATCTCTGGCAGGCTAATCTGCCGTCAAAAGGACGCTTCTATGCTTCGAGTCAAGTTAGACAGGTTCGGACTTCGCGGTAGATCGAGCGGCAGACGTAGCGCTTGAGGCAGCGTCGGATGTCGCGGGTGCTCATACCTTCGGCCTTGCGGCGGGCGACGTAGGCTTGGTGTTGTGGTCGCAGGTGACGCGTGTTCGGACGATGACTTCGAACGCGCGGTTGAGCTGGCGATCGCCAGTACGGGAAAGTCGGTGGCGAGTCGTGTTGCCCGATGACGCTGGCAGCGGTGCAACGCCGGCCAGCGCAGCGAAGGCGGACTCGGATCGAACGCGTCCGTGGTGTGAGTAGGCGCAGATGATGATCGCGGCGGTGACTGGTCCGACGCCCTGGATACTTTGCAGCCCGGGAGCGATTTCCTCGGCGAGACCGCGCAGTTGGCGGTGGTTTTCGGCCAGCAGGGCGGATTGTTCGAGAATCGCCCGTGCCAGGCGGCGAGCCTCGCCGCGGGCGACGGTGACGGCGTCGATGGAGTCGGTTGTTCTGAGGCGCCACATTGCGATCGTTCGGATCTGATCGTCGGTCAGCGGCCGGCGAGCATCAACACCGAGGTCGTTGGTGCGCACCAACGCTGTCAGCGCGTTGCGGTTCGCTGTTCGCTGCTGGTCAATGATGGACCGAGACGACAGCAGGATCCGCAGCGCCGATCGTCGTCCAGCGTTGCGGGGCCGGGCGAGGCGGTCGAAATCTTGTCCCAGCACGTGGCGGGCGGCGGCCTCGGCGTCGATCGCGTCGTTCTTGCCGGTATGGGACCGACTGGCGTGACTCAGCGGCCGGACTTCGATGATGTCGATTCCGTCGGTCTGCAGCGCAGCGGTGATGCTCGCGCCGTAGGACGAGGTGCCTTCGATCGCCGCGAGGACGGAGCTGTCGCTGTTGCGCAGCACCCACCGAGCGGCTCGTCGATTACCAGCTGTGCTGGTCGGAAACACGGCCGTCGCGATAACCGCGCCGGTTCGAGCCTCCAGCAGTGCGAACGTGTTGGTCTTGGCGTGGGTGTCCACGCGACGACGTGGTCGAACAGGTCTGAAACGCGGGTCATATTTCTCCTTGCAACATCACGGATAACAACCGCTCGGCCCGTGGGGTGCTCAGAGACAAATCTGTAACGGGTCACATCACCCGAATCGCGCTGCTCCTCGGGCGGTGGACATGCTTCTCATCAGGACATCTGTGCCGACCCGCGCACCCGTGACTCCATCTGGCAAGGCGTGTCCCTGGCTTTGTCGGCGTTGGCTGACCCGCGGGTGTTGGATGCGGTCAGTCCCGGCCCCGGTGAGTCCTTCGATCCCGAGACCTTCATCCAAGAACGTGGCACCTTGTTCCTGCTGGCCACCGGTGCTGGGGCCGGCAACTCCGCCGCGCTAGTCGCGGCGTTGGTGGAAGATCTGGTGGAAACTGCCCGGCGGATCGCCGCCCGCTCAGCCGGCGCAAGACTCGATCCGCCGATGCTGCTGGCCCTGGATGAGATCGGCAACCTCGCACCTCTCCCGTCATTGCCGACCCTGATGGCCGAGGGAGGCGGCACCGGCATCACCACCCTGCCCGTCCTGCAATCCCTGGCTCAGGCCCGCGAGAAGTGGTCAGAGAACCAGGCCTCCGCGATATGGGACGCCTCCATCGTGAAGATCATCCTCGGCGGAGCCTCGAACTCCAAAGACCTCCAGGACCTGTCCACGTTGATCGGTGAACGGGACGAGTACACCGACAGCGTGACCTTGGGCGATCATGGCACCCGCCAGAACCAGCGCTCCGTCCGCCGTGTGGCGATCTTCCCGCCGGACCGGCTGCGCACCCTCCCCTTTGGCACCGCGGTCACCCTGCTGCGAGCAGCCCCACCGATTGTCACCGACATGCGGGCCTGGCCCGATAGGTCCGATGCTTCCCAGCTGAAGACTGACCGGGGTGAGGTCGAGACCCTGCTGCAACGGCGAGACCCGCGCTCGTAGAGGCGGATGAGGCGAGTGCACCTGGCTGGCACAGCCACCTTCTTGCTGGTGGCTCCGGGCAGACAGGAGCAGACCGATGGCCGAGAACGAACACCCCCAGCAAACCCCCGAACCAGAGTCGGTGCCTGAGGCCGATGTGCGTGAGTCCTTCAAGGGCCGCATCAAGTCCGACCCGCAGCTGAGCACCACGAAGAAGGGCCACGCGAAGTTCTACGCCAAGGTCGAGCAGCGGCACTGGCACCCCGAGCCCGATGGCACCTACACCCGCCTGCCGAATAGCTATCACGACCTGGTGGCCTTCAAAGGCCCTGCCGTGCGGGCGTATAAGGAGTTGCAGAAGAACGACTACTTCATCGCCGAAGGACGCATGGAGGACTACCTCTCCAAGCGCACCGGCGAGATCAAGCAGCGCTTCGTGGCCACCGCCGCCGGTCACGACATGGCCTACACCCGCTACGAGGTCGATCGCACCCCACGCCGCGAAGCCCCAGAACACGAGACCCCCGCACACGAGGCCACTGGACGGGAGCATGCCGCTGACCGTGAGGGCTCAGCCTTCGCCGCCCCTGAGCAGCGTCAGGACCGGCAGCCACCGGCCATGGGCCTCTGAGACCGGGAAGGAGACACATCATCATGAACGACACCACCTCCGAGACCCCAGACACCTCACCCGCCGTTGAGCAGGACTTGGTTGACGAGGACATCGAGTATCCCGGTGAGGACTTTCCCGGTCAGGACGACGAGAGTGCCCCGCCGCATCCGGTGAACTGGCACCTGCTGCGTGCCGATGAGCTCGAAGCCGAGTGGTACGCCCTGAACCGGTGGGTGGAGACCCTGCGCCGCACCTACGGGCTGCCCGCATCGGTGATCCCGCCGTTCTGGCATCGCCACGACGAACTACGGTGGGAGCTCTCCGCTCTGCACCTGCACTGGCTGTGTGCCTATCACCCCGAACAAGACGGTTCCGCACCGTTTGGTTGGCACCGCGACTTCGCTGACGCCCGCCAACGGTTGCGCGAATGGGTGGCCGCTTCCGGCACCCGCCTGGACCGCGACCGACCAACCCGGCAGACCAGCTGGCCCGGTGAAGGCCCCGCCGACCCGGTAGAGGACGTGTTCGTCGCCGACCGTGACCACGACTTCGTCACCTACGTCGCCGAACAAGTAGCCGCCCGCCGTGAGGCCGAGGATGCCTTCTACGCCGGCGCCGACCCCGTCACCGGGGAGGTGAGAACCTGATGGGCAAGTACGTGAAGAAGACCAACCGGCGCCGCCAGGAAGACCGGGAACTGTCGGTCCGCGCTGAGCTGCACGACCCACCTGACTATCAGAAGCTCACTGAACTGCTGATCCGCTTGTCTCTGCGCCAGTCGCGCACTTCGCAGGAGCAGCCGTCGACGGAGCGGCGCGCTTCTCCCACCGAGGTGACCACTTCGTCGTAGAATGGGAGCAACCCGCCAGGAGGCGGGTGTTGTGATCCTGAACCTCACCCTCGGGTGGGGGAATCTACTACTTGACCGTCATGGTCTCGTCCTAACGGCCCTACCGGGCTCATCTTCAACACTCAACATCCGCAGTCATCTTCTCCTGTCGGGAGTCAGGATCACCGACTGTAGGAGAAGAGCCATGACGACCGTTGACGATGAAGCGTCTGCCCTGAATAGCCTGGTCTTGCCGAACACGCCCGGAGCAGCGGTCGCAGTGTCGTACCTGCGGGTCTCGACCAAGGAGCAGGCCGAGAAGGACGGCAGCGACGAGGGGTACTCAATCCCTGCCCAGCGAGAAGCGAACCAGCGCAAGGCCGAGCAGATGGGTGCCACGATCGTGGCCGAGTTCGTGGACGCCGGGGAATCTGCACGCAGAGCCGACCGGCCCGAGCTGATGAAGATGATGAAGTACGTCGCCACTCACCAGGTGAACTACTGCATCGTCCATAAGGTCGACCGGTTGGCACGTAACCGCGCTGATGACGTCACGATTCACTTGGCTCTGCGGGATGCGGGGGTGATGCTGGTTTCGGCGACGGAGAACATCGACGAGACTCCTTCGGGGATGCTGTTGCACGGGATCATGTCCACGATTGCGGAGTTCTACTCCCGCAACCTCGCCACGGAGACGCTGAAGGGTCTGACGCAGAAGGTCTCCCGAGGCGGCACGATCGGCAAAGCACCGCTGGGGTATCGCAACGTCGGTGTCCGCGATGAGAACGGCCGCGAGGTTCGCACGGTGGAGATCGATCCTGAGCGGGCCAAGCTGGTGGCGTGGGCGTTCATGGTCTACGCCTCCGGAGAGTGGACCACCAACCAGCTCCACGCCGAGCTCACCGCTCGCGGCCTGCGCACGCCTGCGACTCCTCGTCGCCCCTCGCGTCCGATTGGGAAGTCCTCGATCCATCGAATGCTGACCAACCCGTACTACAAGGGCAATGTCCGATACCAGGGCGTGACATATAAGGGCACGCACCAGCCCCTGGTGCCGCCGGAGGTCTGGTATCAGGTGCAGACGGTCTTGCGGACCCACCGCAGCGCGGCTGATGCTTCTCAGGTGCATGACCACTACTTGAAGGGCACCGTGTTCTGCGGCCAGTGTGGGTCACGGCTGCTGGTGTGCAACTCCAAGAACCGGCACGGCAACGTCTACCCGTACTTCGTCTGTGCCAACAAGCACTCGGGCCGTGGTGATTGCACCCGGCAGGCAATGCTCATTGAAGAGGTCGAGCGGCTGGTCGAGCGCCACTACGAGACCGTGCAGATCAGCGCCACAACCCGGCAGGCTGTCGCCGAGCGTCTGCACAGTCAGTTCGATGAGCTCATGGCCTCGGAGTCCGACGCCTTGGCCGACCTGACCAAGGAGCGGGCCCGGTTGGAGGACGAACAGGGCAAGCTGCTCCAGGCACACTACGCCGGAGCGATCCCACTGGAGTTGCTGAAGAAGGAGCAGAACCGGATCAGTGCCGGGCTGGAGACCATCAAGAACCGAATCGAGGCTCACCACGACGAGTACGCCGATGCCCGCAACAACCTGGACGACTCACTGAACCTGCTGGAGCAGGCCGCCGACATCTACGCCCGCTGCGATGACGCGAACCGCAGGCTGTGCAACCAGGCGTTCTTCACCAAGATCTACATCGAAGAAGACGGAGACGTGAGGGTCGGCTACGCCCGCCCGTTCGATGCGCTGACCAGCCGCGAGGTCCAGGCCGATGCCCTGACCTGGGTAGAGAACGCCCGCAACGAGAACGAGGTGCGAACCCCAACCGAAGGCGGTTCTTCGGTCAAGGGTTCACACCTCGCACATTTGGGGTGAGTGACGGGACTCGAACCCGCGGCCCTCGCGACCACAACGCGATGCTCTACCAGCTGAGCTACACCCACCATGCGAGCCGCCTCAGCGCCTCGGCCGACATAGCGTAGCGCACGCGGCTCGGCGCCGTGCGCGCAGGGCCGTCTGCCGCGGCCCGCGCGCGGGCAGGTCAATCCTGCGCGACGGTGCGCTCCGCGGCGGCCTTCGCTTCGTCGCTGGTCGGGCCGGGGTGCGGCACGAACGCGGTGCTGCGGTAGTAGCGCAGCTCCGCGATGGACTCCTTGATGTCGGCCAGCGCGCGGTGCGCCAACCCCTTCTCGGGCTTCGAGTAGTACACCCGCGGGTACCAGCGGCGCACGAGCTCCTTGACCGACGACACGTCCACCATGCGGTAGTGCAGGTGCGCGTCGAGCTCCGGCATGTCGCGCGCGATGAACCCGCGGTCGGTGCCGATGGAGTTGCCGGCCAGCGGCGCGGTGCGGGCATCGGGCACGTGCTGCTTGATGTGCTCGAGCACCTGCTGCTCCGCGTCGGCCAGGGCGATGGTCGAGCGGCGGACCTCGTCGGTCAGCCCCGACTTGGCGTGCATCTCCCGCACGACGTCCGGCATGTCGGCCAGCGCGTCGTCGTCGGCGTGGATGACGAGGTCGAGACCCTCGTCGAGGACGTTGAGCTCGGCATCGGTGATGAGAACGGCGATCTCGATCAACGCATCCTTCGCGAGATCGAGGCCGGTCATTTCACAGTCGATCCAGACTAGACGATCAGTCACCGGGTCACACTAACGCGCCGGGCCGTCGTGAGTCCTTCACAGGCCCGGTTCGTCCCTCGATGCGTCCACCCGGGTACCTCGTCAACCGGCCGCAGGCGGGTTGACGGCCGGTGCGAACGGTCCATTCGCGACGCCCGGAAGCGAAGCGATGGCACCACTCGCGACACCGCTCCTGGGAAAACGTCGTCGGCCCCAGGATTGCCGCTCCCGGCCCCTCGCGTGTCGCTCTAGCGTTCGAATGAGCACCGGCCGCACCTGTCCGCCGCCGGTGCGCGACCGACGAGGAACGACGAGGGAGGCACGCATGACACGGATCGAGTGGATCGACCCCGCACCTGCGGAGTCGGTCACGCCCCCGGGAAGCATGCCCGTGGGCGGCACCCTGCTGGGAATCACGCCGAGACCGGACGCCGAGGCAAGACGGCTGGAACCGGTCTCCGGCCGCACGTTCGACCTGACCGCCTCGGGCAGGACGGCCGGGGTGGTCAACCCGGTCGCGACGGGCAGCTCGCCCGAACCCGACGAGCTGTGGCCGGCGTTCCTGCTCGACGACACCTGGGAACCGGTCGGCCTGCGCGTGCGCAGACGGTCGCAGGCGATGGTCGAGTTCCGGGCGTCCGGACCGGTCGACGGGCTCGACCGGGTCGTCGCTCAGGCGCGCCGCATCCTGTCGCTCGACGCCGACCACGCCGCCTTCGCGCAGGTGGCCGACCTGGACCCCTGGCTGCGCCTGCTGCTCCGCGAGGCCCCGGGACGCCGGCCCGTGCTGTTCGGATCGCCGTACGAGGCCGCATGCTGGGCGATCGTCTGCCAGGGCCTGAACACCGCGCAGGCCGTGCGCGTGTTCACCCGGCTCACGGCACGCCACGGCCGCACCGTGTGGGTCGCCGGGCGCGAACGCGCCGTGCTGCCGCCGCCCGGCGAACTGCGTGCCGTCAGCGCGGCCACGCGCATGTCGGCCGAGAAACGGCGGCGGCTCGCGGTGGTCGCCGAGGCCGCCGAATCCGGCCTGCTGGACGCCACCGCACTCCGGGCCATGGAAGCCGCCGACGCGCTCCGGCTGCTGCGGCAACTGCCCGGCATCGGTCCGTACTCCGCCGAACTGGTCCTCGCCCGCGGCGCGGGCCACCCGGACGTCTTCCCCGCACACGACCGGCATCTCGTGCGGCTGGTCGAGGACGTCTACCGCGAACCGGCCGAGCAGGCCGCCGAGGGCTGGGCGCCGTATCGCAGCTGGGCGAGCTTCCTGCTGCGCGTGGCACTGCCCCGTGGCGAGCGGTGGTGGGGGCTGACACCGGGGGTTGACACCCGTTGTGGTGAGGTATCGCCGTGCAGGACGGCATCGACGACTTGACGCAGGCTTTCTCGCTCGACACCACCACCGCGGGCACCATCATCGTGCTCAGCGGCATCGCCGCGTTGATCGTGGTGGTCTCGTCCGTTCCGTGGCGATTCGTCCGCGGGGTGCTGACGATCGTGCACGAGGCCGGGCACGCCCTGGCGGCCCTGCTCGTCGGCAGGAGGCTGCAGGGCATCCGGCTGCACTCCGACACCTCCGGCGTGACCGTCTCGCGCGGGCGCCCCGACGGTCCCGGCATGGTGCTGACGGCCCTGGCCGGATACCCCGCGCCGGCGCTGCTCGGCCTGCTCTTCTCGTGGCTGGTCTGGGGCGAACACCTGTCCGCGGTCCTCGTGATCACGGCGGTGCTGCTGCTGGGTGTGCTGGTGATGGTCCGCAACGCCTACGGCGTGTTCACCGTCCTGCTCGTGGCCGGCGTGCTGGCCGCGGTCGCCTGGACGGCGCCGCCCGGCGTGCAGGCGGTGTTCGTGTACCTGGTGACGTGGTTCCTGGTGCTCGGCTCGGTCCGGCCGCTCGGCGAACTGCAGACCAAACGCCGCCGCGGCCAGGCCCGCGACTCCGACATCGACCAGCTGGCGCGGCTGACCGCACTGCCGGCCGGCATCTGGCTGCTCGTGATGGGAGTCCTGATCGTCGGATGCGCCGTGGTCGGCGGGATGCTGCTGATCGACCCCGCCATCGGCGGCCCCCTGTAACGCCTCTGAGCTGGTCCGGGCGCGGGACCGGGCGTCGGAGCGCGTCGGGCCGTGCGGCACACTGGGAGGTTGACACCGCCCGCGCCGGCGGTGGTGGGACAGGCGGGCCGAAAGCGTCCGCCCGAGCAGGGAAAGGGCTCTGGCTGTGACGGACGAGGTCGCCAAGCTGTCGAAGAGTGCGCGCGTGCGGCGAAGCACGCCGCCCCGTCGCTGGCGACCGCGCCGGACACCGCGATCGACGCCGCCCTGACCGCCATGGCCGACCGGCTGTTGGCCCACCGTGACGAACTCCTCGCCGCCAACCGGGCCGACGTCGAGCGCTCCACCGCCGAGGGCATGAGCGCCGGCCTGCTCGATCGGCTCACCATCACCGACGAGCGACTGACCGGCATGGCCGACCAGCTCCGCCTCCTCGCCGGTGCACCCCACCAGGAGCGCACCCTCGATGTGTCCACTCTCGACGGTGGACTGAAGCTGGTCGAGCGGCGCAGGCCGGTGGGCGTCATCGGCGCCAACTACGAGGCGCGGCCCAACGTGACCGTCGACGTCGCCTCGCAGCTGGTGAAGTCCCGCAACGCGGGCGTGCTGCGCACCGGCGGCGCCGCGCTGGGCTCCGCCCAGCGACTGGTCGAGGTCGTCGTCGCGCCCGCACTGGCCGAGGCCGGGATCGACCCCGCCGTGGTGCAGCTCGTGCCCCGCAGCGAACGGGAGGCGGCCGCCGCGCTCGTCCGCCTGCCGAACCTGGTGCCGCTGGTCATCCTGCGCGGCAGCGGGGACAGCACGCGGGCGCTGGCCACCGAGGGCGCCACGCACGGCGTGCGCACGCTCGCCCACGCCGACGGCGGCGGCGTCCTCTACGTCGACGAGGCCGCCGACCCCGACACGGTCGCCACGCTCGTGCGCGGCAGCCTCGACCGCCTCGGCGTCTGCAACCGGCTGAACCTGCTGCTGGTGCACTCCGCGGTGCACCAGCAGCTGTGGCCCGTCATCGAGGAGGCCCTCGCCGCCCGCGAGGTGACCCCGTCGCTGGCGCCGCACGAGCACGCCATCGGCTACGAGTGGGCGCTGGACTCCGACCGCGAGGCCACCGTCACCGTGGCGACCGTCGACGGCCTCGCCGAGGCTGCCGCCGTCGCCAACGAGCAGACCTCCGGCCTGGCCGCCGGCATCGCCACCGAGGACGCCGCCGCCGCGGAGGCGTTCTTCGACGCCTACCAGGGCACCGGCGTATTCTGGAACGCGCCGACCCGTCTGCTCGACGGTTTCAAACTGCTCGGCGTCCCCGAGACCGGCATCAACCTGGACCGCGTCCCCGGTCCGCGCGGCCCGGTCACCTACACCGACCTGTACGTCCGTCAGTACGCGGTGCTGCCGGCGTCGCGATGACGCACGTCCCACCGCCGCCCGGATGCGGCCGGTGGTTACCCCTGTCGGGGATGTCACGGCCGTGATGTCGCCGCACACTCCCCGGATCAGGAAGGTCCACCACAGTGAATGACACCGCCACCGGCGGCACGCCCGACGACGACACGATCGACGCCGGCGACCCGGCTGACGCCACCGTTGCCCCCGAGGCCGACGAGGCCGGCAACGACGAGCCCGGCACCGACACCGACGAGGCGCCCGCGACCGGCAGCGCCGACGAGGCCGCTGCCGACACCGATGAGGCCGACGCCGAGACGCACGTGACGTTCGCCGACCTCGACCTGCGGCCCGAGCTGCTCGGCGCGCTGTCGGCGCTCGGCTACGAGGAGCCCACGCCTATCCAGCGTGAGGCGATCCCGCCGGTCCTCGCGGGCCGCGACCTCGTCGGCCAGGCCGCCACCGGCACCGGCAAGACGGCCGCGTTCGCGCTGCCGATCCTCACGCGCATCACCGGCCACGGCAAGGGCGACAATCCGAAGGCGCTCGTCCTCACGCCGACCCGGGAGCTGGCCGTCCAGGTGTCGGAGGCCATGCACCGCTACGGCACCGAACTCGGCACGCGTGTGCTGCCCATCTACGGCGGTCAGCCGATCGGCCGTCAGCTCAAGGCGCTCGAACGCGGCGTGGACGTCGTCATCGCGACGCCCGGCCGCGCTCTGGACCACCTGTCCCGCGGCACGCTGTCACTCAGCGAGCTCGGCATGGTCGTGCTCGACGAGGCCGACGAGATGCTCGACATGGGCTTCGCCGAGGACATCGAGGCGATCTTCGCCGAGATGCCCGAGGAGCGGCAGACCATGCTGTTCTCGGCGACGATGCCGCCGCGGATCAACGGTCTGATCAAGCGCTACCTCACCGACCCCGCGCGCATCTCGGTCGGCCGGGAGCGCACGTCGGACGGTGCCGAGTCGCCGATCACGCAGACGGCCTACGTCGTGCCGCGCGGCCACAAGCCCGCAGCGCTCGGCCGGGTGCTGGATGTCGAATCGCCGGCTGCGGCGATCGTGTTCTGCCGCACCCGCGACGAGGTCGACTCGCTCACCGAGACCCTCAACGGCCGGGGCTACCGTGCCGAGCCGCTGCACGGCGGCATGAACCAGCTGCAGCGCGACCGCGTCGTCGAGCGGCTGCGCGGGTCGAGCGCCGACCTGGTCGTCGCCACCGACGTCGCCGCCCGCGGGCTCGACATCGACCAGCTCACGCACGTCGTCAACTACAACGTGCCGAGCGCCCCCGAGTCCTACACGCACCGCATCGGCCGCGTCGGCCGGGCCGGCCGCGAAGGCACGGCGATCACCCTCGCCGAACCCCGCGAGCACCGGATGCTCAAGACCATCGAGCGGGTCACCGGGCACAAGATCGCGGTGAAGAAGCTGCCGACGATCGCGGACCTGCGCGCCCAGCGGCTCGAGCAGACCCGCGCCTCGCTCACCGAGGCCCTGCAGGACACCGCCGACCTCGACCGGTTCCGGTCGGTCGTCGAACCCCTCGCCGACGAGTACGACGTCGTGGAGATCGCGCTCGCGGCCGTCAAACTCGCCCACGAGGCGGCGGGCACGGTCACCGAGGAGGAAGAGATCCCCGAGGTGAAGGCGTGGCCGCCGGCCGACGGCAAGCGCGGTGGCAAGCGCGACGGCGCGCCGGGCGGTCCCGGTGGCCGCGGCGGCAAGGGCGGACGGGCCGTCGGCCCGGGCATGACCCGCCTGTTCGTCGGTGTCGGCCGCACCTCGGGCGTGCGGCCGCAGGACCTGGTCGGCGCGATCGCGGGGGAGTCGAGGCTGCGCGGCCGCGACATCGGGGCGATCGACATCGCCGACCGGTTCTCGCTCGTCGACGTGCCCTCCGGCGCCGCCGACGACGTGATCGCCGCGTTGAAGGGCACGAGCATCAAGGGCCGCAAGGCCACCGTGCGCCGCGAGCGCTACCAGAACAAGTAGTGCGACGCGGCGGCGTCAGTCGGTCCGGTCCTCGGGCGGCGACGCCGCATCATCGGCCGTACCGGCCGTCGGGGCCTCCTCGGCGGCCGGTTTGCTCAGCCCCAACAGTTCTGCCGCCAGTTGTTGGCCGCTCTGCATCCGGCTGGGCTCGCGGGCGCGGCGGCGGAGCACCAGCGGCCGGAATCGGCTGTAGTCGCGCACCGTCGTCGTCCGCCGGGCCCGCACCTCGTACTCGGGCAGGTCCGCCAGCTCCCTGGCCAGCTCCCGGTCGACCAGCACCGTGCCCGGACGGGCCAACGAGGTGAGCCTGCTGGCCAGGTTCACCACCGAGCCGTACACGTCGCCGAACCGGCCGAGGACGCGGCCGGCGGCCATCCCGGCCCGCACGTCCGGCAGGTCGTCGTCCTCGGCCGACCGCTCGGCCAGGGTCAGCGCGATCTCGGCGCCGTGGGCCGGTTCGTCGCACACGAACAGCACCTCGTCGCCGATCATCTTCACGATGCGGCCGCGGCGTTCGGCGATGACGTCGGAGGCCAACGTCTCGAACCGTTCCAGCACCGCGCCCAGCTCGGCCTCGTCCACCTGCCGGGTCATGCGGGTGTAGCCGACCATGTCGACGAAGCCGACGACCTCGCTGCGAGAGTCCGGTTCCTCGTCGACGGTCGTCAGCAGCCGTGCCGAGTACGCCGCGAGATGGCGCCGCCAGACGAAGTTCTGCACGTTCTCCAGCTCGGGCAGCACCTGCTTGACGAGTTTGGTGATCCGCTGCTCGTCGCCGGCCAACTTCGGGTTGTCGGCCACGAGCGACCACAACAGATCGGCCTGCCACTCGGCGAGCCGGGACAGGTGCAGACCGACGGCGCGGGCGACCGGCGTCTCGAGTTCCTCGTCGAGCAGTCCCGCGCTGACCAGCCGGTCGACGATGCGGACGGCCTCGACGTCGGCATCGGTGAACACGACCTCGTCATCGGCAGCGGTGGCCAGTCCGAGTGCGCGCCACAGCCGCTTCGTGCGTTCCGGGTCGACGCCGGCGCGCGCGGCGACCTGCAGTCGGGTGTACTTGCGCTTGCCGTCGAGCAGGATCCGCTCGAGCCGGCGTGCGAGCGCCTCGTCCACGCCCGTTCCTACGTGGTGTGCACGATAAGGACGTCGATGCCCGATTTGCGCGCGACCTCGGACGGCACGGAACCGAGGATGCGCCCGGCGAGCGTGTTCAGCCCCCGGTTTCCGACGACGAGCAGATCGGCACGCCGCTCCTGGGCGGTGCTGCGCAGCACGTCCACCGGCTGGCCCTTGATCGCGAGCGTCTCGATGTTGCGGGCACCGGCCTTGGCCGCGCGGTCGCGCGCGGTCAGCAGGGTGTCCTCGGCCGGGGCGGAGCCGACCACCTGGTACGCCTCGTCGCGGAGCTCGTCCTGGGCTCGCTCCACCTCGTCCTTACCGAGCGGGTAGTAGGCGCAGACGATCACGACGGTCGCTCCGGCATCGCCCGCCACGGCGGCGGCGCGGTCCACGGCGGCGAAGGACGAGTCGGAGCCGTCCGTGCCGACGACGATGGTCTGGTAAGCGCCCATGCTTATCGGTCCTCCAGCTGGCTCAGCAGGCGTCGGTGAGCCGAACAGTAGCGGGTCCCGTCAGCCGGGGCCACACGTACCTACTCGCGAGTTGCTTCCGATCCGGCGGTGGCACCCGCGTGCGCCTTCTGCCCGTTGCGCTTGGCGAGGTCGCCGTCGGAGGCCTGCTTGCCCTCCATCGCGGCGTCCACCTGAGCCAACATCGACTTGGCCGACACGACCTGGTCGGCGACCTTGTGCCGCAGCGTGCGCAGCGCCTCGACCTTGCCCTTGGCGTCGGCGACCCGGCGCTGGGCGATCTCGGTGGCCTCCCGCACGCGGCGGTTCGCCTCGTCGGTCGCCTCGCGCACCCGGCGGTTGGCCTCGTCGGTGGCCTCCGCGACACGGGCGTTGGCCTCGCTGATCGAGTTCTGCTTGCGCCGGTTGGCGTCCTCGACGGACTCGCGCTGGCGCCGCTCGATGTCGGCCTTCGCGGTGGCCTGCTCCTCGGCGACCTCGGCGCGGATCGCCGTGGCCTCCTCGGTGGCCTCGCGCACGCGACGCTCGGCCTCGGCCTTGCTGGCGGCCTCCTGCTCGGCCAGTTCACGCATCGCCTCGGTGCGCCGCGTGGCCATGGCGATCTCGAAGTCTTCCTCGACCTTGGTGCGGTGCTGCTCGGCCTCGCTGTCGAGCCGGTCCCGCTCGTCCTTGGCCTTGGTGAGGATGGACTCGGCCTCGGCGCGGGCGTCGGCGATCACCTTCCGGTGCTCGGCCTCCATCTCGCGGCGCCGCTCGGCGAGCTCGGTGAGCAGTTGTTCGTACCGGGCGCGCATGGCGCTGGCATCGGCCTCGGCCTTCGCGCGGATGTGCCCGGCCTCGGCCTCGGCACGCGCCTGCGTGTCGGCGGCTTCCTCCTGTGCGAGGCGCAGCATGCGCTGGAGCCGCTCGGACAGGCCCTCGATCGTCGTCGGGGGCTGCGCGAGCCGCTCGACCTGACCGCGCAGGTCGTCGATCTCGACACGGGCCGATTCGAGCTGCTTCGCCAGGTCGCCGGCCTGCGAGATCGCCGCGTCCCGGTCGGACGTGAGCATGCGGAGGTCGGCGTCCAGCCGTTCCAGGTGTTCGTCGACCTGTGCCCGGCTGTATCCGCGCTTCTCGAAGTCGAAGCCGGCACCCAGCGGCACGAGCTCCCGTTCGTCGCCAAGGCTCATAGGCACCACCCTAACCGCACGCGTTCCGCCCGCGCCGCTGTATACAGATGTGGCCTTGCGGTGTTTCACACACGGTTCACGGGCCGTGCCGTCGTTTCCGTGTGTGCAGGGCGGATGCGGCGGGTGTCCGACCGGCGCGAATGCCGATTGACCGGCGGGTCGGCGAGGCGCACTCTGAACTCGGGAACCGTCGGCGTGTCGCCGGCGATCCCGGCGCGGGCACACCGACGTGCCCGCCGTGGGCTACCTCGTGGAGGTGATCACGATGACCGGATCGTCGAGGATCTCGGTACGTCCGTGGGCCCGGCCGCACGACTGGGCCGAAGTGGTCCTCGGTGCGGTGCTGGTGCTCTCGCCGCTGTGGCTGAGCACCGATGCCGGCGCCATGTGGACGATGGTGGTGCTCGGTGCCCTCATCGCCGTCGACGGGCTCGTCTCGCTCGCGATGCCCGGCCTGATCGTCGGTGAGGGAATCCAGATGGTGCTCGGCGCGCTCGCGTTCGCGTCGCCGTGGGTGATGGGCTACACGGCGTTCATGGGCGCCGCGTGGACGTCCTGGATCATCGGCGGCCTGACCGTGCTCGTCGGCGCGGCGGCCGTCCCGGTGGCCAGTGCGGCGCACCGCATGGCGGGCCAGCACTGACAGGTAGACCGCCGAGTGGAAGGCAGCCGGATCAGGCGGGTTGCACCAGTTCCACGAGGACGCCGCCCGCGTCCTTGGGGTGCACGAAATTGACCCGGCTGCCTGCCGTGCCGCGTTTGGCCTCCGGATACAGCATGCGCAGACCCTTGCCGCGCAGCGCCTCGGCCGCGGCCTCGACGTCGGTGACCCGGTAGGCCAGCTGCTGCAGGCCGGGACCCTTGGTGTCGAGGAACTTCGCGATCGTCGACTCGGCGTTCAGCGGCGCGAGCAGCTGCACCGCCGGTCCCGCCTCGTCGCCGGGAGCGTGCAGCATGGCCTCGCGCACGCCCTGCTCCTCGTTCACCTCGACATGACTCGCCTCGAGACCGAAGGTCTCGGCGTAGAAGGCCAATGCCTCGTCCAGGTCGGCCACCGCGACGCCCACGTGGTCGATGGTGGTGATGAACGGCGTCAACGCCGCGGTTGCCTGCTGCATAGCCGCAGGATAAGGCGCCGCCCCCGAGGCCGGGGGTGCGCTTGTTCACAGCGCGGCCCACGCCGCGGGCGGGCCGAACCCGGGCGGACGCCCGGTATCGTCGACGCGCAGCGCGCGTGCGCGGGGCAGCGTCGTCAACGCTTGGAGGAAGTGAAGTGTCCGGTTCCGTGATCCTGGGTGCGGTCCGCACGCCGATCGGTCGGTTGCTCGGCTCGTTGAAGGACTTCTCGGGCGCCCAGCTCGGTGGCGTGGCCATCAAGGCCGCGCTCGAACAGGCAGGTGTCGCACCGGAGAAGGTGCAGTACACGATCATGGGCCAGGTCCTCACCGCAGGCGCAGGGCAGATGCCCGCGCGGCAGGCGGCCGTGGCGGGCGGCATCCCGATGGACGTGCCCGCGTTGTCGATCAACAAGGTCTGCCTGTCGGGTCTCGACGCGGTCGCCCTCGCCGACCAGCTCGTCCGCGCCGGCGAGTTCGACCTGATCGTGGCCGGCGGCCAGGAGTCGATGACGCAGGCGCCGCACCTGCTGCCGAAGTCCCGCTCGGGCTTCAAGTACGGGGACACGACGCTGGTCGACCACATGGCCTTCGACGGGCTGCACTGCGCGTTCGACCAGGTCGCGATGGGCACCTCGACGGAGAAGTACAACGCGCGCTACGGCCTGACCCGCGAGCGGCAGGACGAGTTCGCGGCCCGCTCGCACCAGCGCGCCGCCAAGGCCATCGCCGACGGCGTGTTCGCCGCCGAGATCGCGCCGGTCGAGGTGCCGCAGCGCAAGGGCGACCCGGTGGTGTTCGACACCGACGAGGGCGTGCGCGCGGACACGACGGTCGAGTCCCTCGGCAAGCTGCGTGCGTCGTTCGCCGCGGACGGCACGATCACGGCCGGTTCGGCCTCCCAGATCTCCGACGGCGCCGCCGCCGTGGTCGTCGCGAGCCCGGCCATGGCCGAGAAGCTCGGCAGCACGCCGCTGGCCGAGATCGGCGCACACGGCGTCGTCGCAGGCCCGGACGCGAGCCTGCACGAGCAGCCGTCCAACGCCATCAACGCGGCGCTGGCCAAGGCGGGCCTGGACACCGGCGCACTCGACCTCGTGGAGATCAACGAGGCGTTCGCCGCGGTGGGTCTGGTGTCGACGGACAAGCTGGGTCTGGACCCGGAGATCGTCAACGCCAACGGCGGCGCGATCGCGCTCGGCCACCCGATCGGCGCCTCCGGCGCCGCCTGGCGGTGCACCTGGTGCACGAACTGCGCCGCCGCGGCGGCGGTCTCGGCGCGGCCGCACTGTGCGGCGGCGGCGGTCAGGGTGACGCGCTGCTGCTCAAGGTGCCCAGCTGATCCGGTGAGTCGTTCCTCGGCGCGGCGGATCGACGCGATCCGCCGGCGCCGAGTCGTATCCGGGGGTGTTCCCGGGTTGTTCCGGTCGTCAGGCGGGTTCCGGTGCCTCGGTCGGCAACAACCGGGCGGCGACGTCGTTGATCGCCTCGAGGCACTCGGTCACGAGGGGATGTGCGCCGTTGCCCCGCCGGGTCGCCGCGAGCACCCGCCGCGCCGGGGCCGGATCGCCGGACAGCGGGACGCGCACAACCGGTCGGTCCTCGTGCAGCCGAGCCAGGCGCGGCACGAGGATGACGCCGAACCCGTGGGCGACGAGCGCGGCGCCGGTGTCCCATTCGTCGGCGTAGTGGGCGATGTTGGGGGAGAAGCCGGCCGCATTGCAGGCCGTGCGCACCAGATCGTGATAGGCGCTGCCGGGCCGGCCGACGATCCAGTCCTCGTCGGCGGCGTCCGAGAGCCGCACTCGACGTCGCCGGGTGAAGGGGTGCTCGGCCGGTACGACCAGGTCGAGCGGATCGTCGAGCAGCGGACGCTGGTCGAAGCGGTCGTCCCCGGTCGGCGGCGTATCGGCGGTGTTGATGACGAGCGCGAGGTCGGCGTCGCCGGCGAGCAGGAGTTCGAAGCACCGAACCGGTTCGGCCTCGAACACGCGCGCGGTGACGTGCTCGTGCCGGTCGCGCAGGGCGGCGGCGACCGGCGGCAGCAGATGCGTTGCGGCGGTGGAGAAACCGCAGAGCGTGAACGGCCCGCTCGGCTCGTCGGACAGAGCGGCGAGCTCGGCGTACGCGCGGTTGGCCTGCGCCGAGAGCACGTCGACATGGCGCAACAGCGTGCGTGCCGCGGTGGTGAGCTGGATGCCCCGTCCGCGCGCCTCGATCAGGTCGACGCCGAGTTCCTCCGACAGCTGCCGCAGCTGGTACGAGACGGCCGACGGGGTGTAATGCGAGGCGGCCGCGGCCGCGGTGACCGTGCCGTGTTGAGCCACCAGCTGCAGGACGCGGAGCTTTCCATCGATCATGCAACAAGTTTGCACGATCGGATGCGAAATCGTTTGATTCCGCTCAGGGCTCGACGTCGGCACCCTGGACGTCGTGCTGCCGACGATCTCCCCTTCCCGCCCTGCTCGACGCCGGATTCGCGGTTCCGCCGCGGGCACCGGCGCGTACATGCTCGTGGTGCTGACCTTCGGCGCGTATCTACCGAGTACGTGGCAGCCGGCGTACCAACAGGACTTCGGCATCGACGACCTGACGATGACGCTCGTCTACGCCACGTTCGCCGTGGTGAGCGCGCCGGCGTTGGTGCTGTTCGGACAGGCGACCGATGCGATCGGCGCGCGGCCGGTGCTGCGCGGTGCGGTGGTGGCCGCGGCGGCCGGGTCGGCCTCGTTCGTGTTCGCCACCGGCGCCGAATGGTTGTTCGCCGGCCGCGCCGCGCAGGGCCTGGCGTTGGGTGCCGCGACCGCGGCGGCGAGTTCGCTGACCGCGTCGTACACCGGGCGACGGGTGCATCCGGCGGCGCTGGCCGGGATCGCGTTCGTCGGCGGGACGGCCGCGGGGCCGGTCGTCGGCGGGTTGCTCGCCCGCGTCGCTCCCGAGTCGACGGCGCTGCCGTTCGCGGCGCACCTGGGACTGTTGGCGATCGGCTGGCGACTCGTGTCGTCGCTCGAACCGGCCGCGATACGGGCCGCGTGGCGGCCCGCGGTACCGCGCATCCCGCACGGGATGCGGCGCCTGTTCACGTCGGCGGCGGCCACCGGGTTCGTCGCATGGATGGCGGCGGGGCTGTTCCTGGCGATCATCCCGTTGTCGCTCGAGCGGTCCGGGCAGCCGGACCCGGCCGTCACCGGCGCGATCCTGGGACTGGTGCTGGTGTGTTCGATCGCGGCGCAACCGTCGGTCCGCCGGCTGGGGCCGAGGTTGGCGCAACCGGCCGGACTGGGCGCCCTGGTCGTGGGCCTGGTGCTGGTGGCGGCCAGCGGCGGCGGCTCGGCGACGGTGACGCTCGTGGCCGCGGTGATCGCCGGCGCCGGACACGGGCTCGCCTACGGCGGCGCGTCGGCCGCGGTCGAGACCGCGGCGCCGACGTCGTCGAAGGCCGCGATCACCGGTGCGTTGCACGTCGCGTTCTACCTGGGCTCGGCGATCCCCGCCGTGCTCGTCGGACTGATCACCCTCGTCGGCCCGCTGCCGACGGCCACGACGATCGTGGCGACCCTGGCCGCGGTCGGCGCGGTGGCCGCCGCCGGATCAGGCCGGTGGGCGGCAGCGGATCACCGTGACGTCGCCGGCCAGCTCGAGGGTGCCCGCGCCGTAGGGCACGACGACCGTGTCGCCGCGGCTCACGGCGACGGTTCCGGTCTCGGAGGCCAGCGTGCCCGAACCGTCCACGACGATCAGCACCGCGAACGACGGGGTCAGCGGCAGCGCGGGCGCGGACGGAGCCGGTCGGCGCGGAAGAAACCGTCCGCGGGCGGGGCGAGCAGCTCGGTTGCCGGGGCGGAGTCCTCGGCGCGGTACGGGTCGCCGGTGTGCCGGACGATCGTGGCGAGCCGTTCCGCGTCCCACCCGGACCTGTCGAGCACCTGCAGAGCCGTGTCGAAACCGACGCCCAGATGCCCCTTCTCCGGTGAGCCGAGGAAATCCCGCCACTCCATGGTGAGCGAGAAATCCGTGGGCTGCTGCAGCTCGACCACGAACACGCCCGCACCGATGGCATGGGGGAGACCGGCCGGAATGACCACCGTGTCGCCCGCCGACACCGGCACCGCGTTCAGCGCCCCGAGCATCGACGGCGCATCCTGATCCCGTACCCACTCGCGGACGGTCGCCGCTGACTGCGTCTCCCGGAAACCGGCGTACACAGTGGACTCCGCGGACCCGGTGCCCACGACGATCCACGCCTCGGTCTTACCGAAATGCGAGTCGAAATGCGCCCGGGCGAACCGGTCGTCCGGGTGGAAATGCACCGGCAGCCGCTGCCCGGCATCGAGCAACTTCACCAACAACGCCGTCGAATCCCCGAACCTCCGCAGATGCGGATCACCCAGCCAACCACGCGGATCCGCCGCCACCGCCTCCCGCAACCACCGCCCGTCCGGCAACCGCGTCAACCCGTCCGTCTCACTCGCGAACAGGCTCGTCGTCGACCCCACCCAGTCCTCGGGGCCGTACTCCCGCGCAGCGTCCCCACGCAACTCCGCGATGGCAGCACCACCCCGATAG
The DNA here is from genome assembly GCF_001942305.1 of Saccharomonospora sp. CUA-673. Lineage (GTDB taxonomy): Bacteria > Actinomycetota > Actinomycetes > Mycobacteriales > Pseudonocardiaceae > Prauserella. The sequence goes on from NZ_MKKE01000052.1 coordinate 22,594, forward strand.
AACTGCGGCGGCTGATTGGCAGGCACGACGATCGGTTCGAGCGACACGGCCCGCACTGTAGCCGAGGTGGGTTGGGGCGGGGGTGTGGTGTGACTTGGGGTGGGGGTGTGGTGTTGGCATTCCACGTCGCCGTGTCGGAATTTGGCGTCGCCGTGTATGCGTTTCGCGTCGCCGTGTCAGCATTCTGCGTCGCTGTGTTTACAGTTCACGTCGCCGTGTATGCAGTTCGCGTCGTGGTGTTGGCAATCTGCGCGTGGTGTTGGCGGTTTGGGGTGTGGGGTGCCTCGCCGGCGGGCTGGTCTCCGGGATGACGGGGGGTGGGTGCGGTGTGGCTCCGTGTCATCCCTCGACCTCGCTTTTTGTTTATCACACTTGCAG
>NZ_MKKE01000053.1 GCF_001942305.1 Saccharomonospora sp. CUA-673
GGTCGGTCACTCGCCGACGGACCGGCGGTGACGACACCACACGGCACCTCAGCCGGCCGTGGCCGGCGCGGCGACGCCGGTCGGTATCGGCGTCGGTACCCACGGCTCCGTCGGGGTCGGGGCCGTGGCCGTCGTCGACGAGGGTGGCCTCGTTGAACGGATCCTGCTTGGTGAGTACGCGGTGCAGCTGGTCGCGATTCAACTGCCCGGTCAGCGATCCGATGAGGACGGTCGCCACGGCGTTGCCGGCGAAGTTCGTCAGCGCCCGCGCCTCCGACATGAACCGGTCGATGCCGAGGATGAAGCCCACGCCGTCGACCAGCTCGGGCCGGTGCGACTGCAGACCGCCCGCGAGGGTCGCGATACCGGCGCCGGACACGCCCGCCGCCCCCTTCGAGGCGATGATCATGAAGACCAGCAACGAGATCTGCTCACCGATCGACAGCGGACTGCCCTGTGCGGTGGCGATGAACAAGGTCGCCATCGTCAGGTAGATCGCGGTGCCGTCGAGGTTGAACGAATAGCCCGTCGGCACGGTGATGCCCACGACCGGTTTGGATACACCGAGGTGCTCCATCTTCGCGATCAGCCTCGGCAGCGCCGACTCCGACGAGGACGTCGACACGATCAGCAGGAACTCACGGCCGAGATAGGCCAGCAGCGTGAAGATGTTCACCCGCGCGCCGAACCACAGGACCGTGCCGAGGACGGCGAACACGAACACCAGGCACGTGACGTAGAAGCCGATCATGATGACGGCGAGGCTACGCAGGGCATCCCATCCGGTTTCTCCGACGACGGCGGCGATCGCGCCGAACGCGCCGACCGGTGCGACCCACATGATCATGGCGAGGATGCGGAACACCAGGCGCTGGATGTGCTCGATGCCGCGCAGGATCGGCTTGCCCGTCTCGCCCATCTTCTGCAGGGCGAACCCGGCCAACAGGGCCACGAGCAGCGTCTGCAGCACCGCCTCGTTCGTGAACGCCGACACCATCGTGTCCGGGATGATGCCGAGCAGGAAGTCGACGGTGCTCTCGTTGCCCTCGGAGGCCTGGCTCTGCACCTCGGACACCGCGTCCTGGCTCAGGTGCATGCCCTCGCCGGGGTGCAGGACATTCCCGACGATCAGCCCGATTCCGAGCGCGAACGTCGACATCACCAGGAAGTAGCTGATGGCCATCACGCCGACCTTGCCGACGCTCGCCGCTTTCGCGACCGACCCGATGCCGAGCACGATCGTGCAGAAGATGATCGGACTGATCATCATCTTGATCAGGTCGACGAAACCCTCGCCGAGCGGCTTCAGATTGGTTGCGAAATCGGGGAACGCGAAGCCGACGAGAATGCCCGCCACCACCGCGGCGATCACCGCGATGTACAGGTAATGCATCTTGTCGCGGTGTCCGGTCGCCGGGGAGCCGGGTGGCTCCGGTGGTTCCGGAGTCGACGCGGTGGACGTCGTCGATTGTTCGGGCAACGTTGCCTCCTCACGGAAAAGTCGCCTGCGGTGCGACCGCACGGACTCGCGGACCGTTCGATGTCGAGCGATCGCGGGAGTCGAGTGCGGGGTACCGCCAGATTCCGGATGACTATCGGCGCGCGGTATCGGCGACGTCCACCTTGTGTTCATTTCGGTCGGCGGGCGTGTGGTGTGATGGATCGGTGCGGGTACTTCCGAATGCCTCGGGTCGACGTCCGGTGACGGCCGGAATTGGAGCGTTGCGCGACAACTGCTGGTGTTGCAGTTCGTCGTCGTGACGGTGCTCGTCGTGACCGGTGCGGGACTGGCCTATGTGGACGCGTCACAGGCCGCAAAGGACAAAGCGGCCGAAGAGGTCATGTCCGTTGCGGCGACGTTGGCCGATTCGCCCGATGTCCGGTCCGCCGTGCAGGACCCGAATCCGAGCGAGGTGCTGCAGCCGTACGCGAGCCGGGTCCGCGCCGACACGGGCATCGACTTCATCACGGTCATGGGCACCGATCGGACCCGCTACACGCATCCCGACCCCGAGCGCATCGGCGAGGCGTTCATCGGCACGATCCGGCCCGCCCTCGAGGGGCGGATGTTCACCGAGACCTACACCGGAACGTTGGGGCCGTCGGTGCGGGCGGTCGCGCCCGTGCGCGGCGAGGGGGACGGCGCCGTGGTCGCCCTCGTGTCCGTCGGTATCACCGTCGAGGCCATCTCCGACGAGCTGACGAGCCGGCTGGGTGTCGTCGCGATCGTCGCGGTCGGCGTACTCGTGGTCGGCGGCGTCGGCAGCTACCTGGTGAGCAGGCGGCTGAGCCGGCAGACCCGCGGGGTCGCGCCGGCCGAACTGTCGTCGATGTTCGAGTACTACGAGGCGATCCTGCATTCGGTGCGCGAAGGCCTGGTCCTCGTCGGCCGCGACGGCCGCGTCGTGCTGTGCAACGACGCGGCGCTCGAGCTGCTCGGGCTGACCGGCGACCCCGCGGGCACCCCGCTGCTCGAGCTCGACCTCGCCGCCGACCTCGAGCAGACCATGACCTCCCGCGAGCCGTGCACCGACGAACTCCACGTGACCGACACCCGCGTGCTGCTGGTGAACTCCGCACCGGTGCAGGCGCGCGACGGCGAGATGGGCAACGTCGTGACGTTGCGCGACCACACGGATCTGCAGTCGCTCACCGGCGAGCTCGACACCGTGCGCGGCTTCGCCGAATCGCTCCGCTCGCAGGCCCACGAATCGGCCAACCGGCTGCACGCCGTGGTCTCCCTCGTCGAGCTCGGCAAGGGCGAGCAGGCGGTGGAACTGGCGACCGCCGAACTGGAGACCGCCCAGCAGCTCACCGACCGGGTCGTCGGCGCCGTGGCCGAACCGGTGCTCGCCGCGCTGCTGCTCGGGAAGTCGAGCGAGGCGGCCGAACGCGGCGCCGAGCTGACGCTCACCCCGGACAGCTCGATGGACGACCGAGCCTCCGACGTGGCGCCCCGGGACCTGATCACCATTCTCGGCAACCTGATCGACAACGCCGTCGACGCGGCGATCGAGAACGCGGCGACCCGCGCGCCGCGGGTCGCCGTCACCGTCCGGGTGGACGGTGCCGAGCCGGCCGCCGACTCGGGTGACGGTGCCGGCGAGTTGGTGCTGCGGGTCGCCGACAGTGGTCGCGGGATCGCCGCCGACGCGCTGCCGGGGATCTTCCGGCGGGGCTGGTCGACCAAACCGGGCGGGGCCGCCGGCGGGCGAGGTCTGGGCCTCGCGCTCGTCGGGCAGACCGTGCGGCGCTACCACGGCAGCGTCGAGGTCGACGGCGACGACGGCGCGGTCTTCACCGTGCGACTGCCGGCGCGCGGCGACGGCGGTGCCGACCAGGATCGGGCCGCCGGCCCGGCAGTAGGGTAGGGATCAGGATGATTGCGGTGCTGGTGGTCGAGGACGATCCCGTCGCGGCCGACGCCCATCGGGAGTACGTCGAGCGCGTGGCCGGGTTCACCGTCGCCGGGGTCGTGCATTCCGGCGCCGAGGCGGTGCGGTTCTGCCGAGCTCACCCGGTGGATCTCGTGCTGCTCGACTTCTACCTGCCCGACACGCACGGCCTGGCGGTGTGCCGCACGCTGCACGCGGAGGGCAACACCGTCGACGTCCTGGCCGTCACCTCGGCGCGCGATCTCGGTGTCGTGCGGGCGGCCGTGTCGGCCGGCGTGGTGCAGTACCTGCTCAAACCGTTCACGTTCGCGACGTTGCGCGACAAACTGCAGAGCTACGCGCGATTCCGCGACAGCGTCGCCAGGTCAGGCGAGGTCGGCGGACAGGCCGACGTAGACCGCATGCTGGCGACACTGCGCACCACCGACCGTGCGTCGTTGCCGAAGGGAATGAGCGGCGAGACGCTGGATGCGATCAGCGCCGTGCTCGCCGCCGACGGGGGCGGGCACGACGGCGACGGTCTGTCGGCGGCCGCGGTGGCGGACGCGACCGGTGTCGCCAGGGTCACCGCGCGGCGCTACCTCGAATACCTCGCCGACAACGGCCTCGCCGAACGCAAACCGCACTACGGCAGCGTCGGCCGACCCGAGGTGCGCTACACGGCCATGTCCCGCAACGCCTGACGGGCGGGTCCGGGCGCGTTCGATCTCCTACGCTGGCCGACCATGACACGGATCAGCACCGAGCGGGCGCCGCAGCCCGTCGCCAACTACTCGCAGGCGCGGCGCAAGGGCAACATCGTCCAGGTGGCCGGGCAGGTCGGCATCGACCCGGCGGCCGCAGAGAGCGGCGCCGTCCCGGGCGGGGTGGGCGCGCAGACCCGTCAGGTGCTCGCGAACATCGCGGCGATCCTCGACGAGGCCGGGGCGAGCCTGGCCGACGTCGTCATGCTGCGCGTCTACCTCACCGACCCGGACCACTTCGGCGACATGAACGAGGTCTACAACGCCGTCCTCGACGAAGCCGTGCCGGCCGAGCAACTGCCCGCCCGCACCACCGTCTACGTCGGCCTCCCACCGGGCTTCCTCGTCGAGATCGACGCCCTGGCCGTCCTCGACTGAACGCTCCCAAGGGCCCCATGGTTGCGCCCGCCCGTCGCCCGACCACCACCCCTCATCGACGCGCCGGCGCGCGGCAGTGTTGAACGCGACTGTGGGCCCTCGGGAGCACCAAAGCGGGGGTCAGGCGACGGGGCCGGTGTACTTCTCGCCGGGGCCCTGGCCGGGGGCGTCGGGGACGGCGGAGGCCTCGCGGAAGGCCTTCTGGAGGGACTGCAGTCCGTCGCGCAGGGGAGCGGCGTGCACGCCGAGGTACTCCGCGGACGAGGTCACCAGGCCGGCGAGCGCGGTGATGAGCCTGCGGGCCTCGTCGAGGTCGCGCCGGGGACTGTTCTCGGGCTCCTCGTCGGACAGGCCCAGTCGCTCGGCCGCGGCGGACAGCAGCATCACGGCCGCGCGGCTGATCACCTCGACGCTCGGGATGTCGTGCAGATCGCGCACCCCGTCGGCCGGATTATCGTTGGCGTCCGGTGCGTTGAAAGAGTCGTCGACCACGTCTGGTACCCTTCCATGTGCGACCAGCTCCCGAGCCATCGGGGGCCGCAAGTGGAGCCCCGCTCCCACCCGAGTCGCCGCCGTACGTCAGGCGGCCGGGTCCGGTCCCGCAGCATTCATCGACATGGATGCCGGCGGAACGCCTCGCAGCCATGCTGCAGGATGATCGGATTGATGGGCCCCGCACCGAGGTACTCAGCGTACCGGTGTCCGGGGCCCGTGGTATGTGGGCACAGTGGGCACCAGGGTCGAACGAACACTAGCGACACTTGGACCAAGGAGGCCCCATCAGCTCCGAGACGCGCATCAATGAGCGCATCCGTGTCCCCGAGGTACGCCTCGTGGGGCCGAACGGCGAGCAGGTCGCATCGTCCGCATCGAGGACGCGCTGCGACTCGCCGAGGAGGCGGACCTCGACCTCGTCGAGGTGGCCCCGCAGGCGCGGCCGCCGGTAGCCAAACTCATGGACTTCGGAAAGTTCAAGTACGAGTCCGCGCAGAAGGCTCGCGAATCGCGCCGCAACCAGCAGCTGACCGTCATCAAGGAACAGAAGCTGCGCCCGAAGATCGACCAGCACGACTACGAGACGAAGAAGGGGCACGTGTCCCGCTTCCTCGCTCAGGGCAACAAGGTCAAGGTCACGATCATGTTCCGCGGCCGTGAGCAGTCCCGGCCGGAACTCGGGTTCCGCCTGTTGGAGAAGTTGGCGGACGACGTCGCCGACCTCGGCTTCATCGAGTCGAAGGCGAAGCAGGACGGCCGCAACATGATCATGGTGCTGGCGCCGCACAAGAACCCCAAGGCGAAGTCGAAGGCGACGAAGGAAGCGAGGGCGCCGAGTCCTGACTCGGCGCGAATGATGGCCGCCCGTTCCGGTGCCTCGCGGCACCGGACGGAGGGCAACGTGTGCAGCACGCCGCGAGCCGGTGTGCTGCCGTTCGAAAGAGGGAAGAATGCCGAAGAACAAGACGCACAAGGGGACGGCCAAGCGCATCCGCGTGACGGGCAGTGGCAAGCTCCGCCGCCAGCGTGTCGGCCGCCGGCACCTGATGGAGCACAAGGCCAGCAAGCTCACCCGCCGCCTCGAGGGCACGACCGAGGTCGCCGCTTCCGACGTGCCCCGCGTCAAGCGGCTCCTCGGTCGCTGACCTCCTCGCACTCGCCGTAAGCCCGGGGCGCCAACGCGCCCCCCGAACGACAGGATGGATTCGTGGCACGCGTCAAGCGGGCGGTGAACGCCCAGAAGAAGCGTCGCGCAACTCTCGACATGGCCAGCGGTTACCGCGGTCAGCGTTCGCGGTTGTACCGCAAGGCCAAGGAGCAGACGCTCCACTCGTTCCAGTACTCGTACCGGGACCGTCGTGCCCGCAAGGGTGACTTCCGCCAGCTGTGGATCACCCGCATCAACGCGGCCGCCCGGCAGAACGGCATCACCTACAACCGGCTCATCCAGGGCCTGAAGGCCGCCGGTGTCGAGGTCGACCGCAAGATCCTCGCGGAACTCGCCGTCAACGACGCCGAGGCGTTCGCCGCTCTGGTCGAGGTGGCCAAGCAGAACGTCAACACCGACGAGAAGAAGTCGGCCTGAGCTCGCGCGCCACACGACCCGGGGCAGTCACCGTGTTCACACACAAGACGCCCCGGGTCGTTGCTGCGCGGCGGTTGACGACCAGGTCCGGTCGTGACGAGTCCGGGCGCTTCCTCGCCGAGGGCGCCCAGGCCGTCCGGGAGGCCCTGCGGCACGGCCGGGTGCACGAGCTGTTCGTCACCGAGGCCGCCGCCGAACGGCATGCCGACCTCGTCGCCGAGGCCGCCGAGCGGGCCGCGGTGTCCCACATCGACCGCAGGGCGGCCGAGCTGCTGTCGGAAACGGTGTCCCCGCAGGGGATCGTCGCCGTGTGCGACACCGTGACGACCTCGCTGGCCGACGCGCTGGCCGGCGCTCCGCGCCTGGTCGCCGTGCTGTGCGGCATCGCCGACCCCGGCAACGCCGGGACGGTGCTGCGCGTCGCCGACGCCGCGGGGGCCGACGCGTCGTGTTCGCCGGCGACGCCGTCGACGTGCACAACGGCAAGTGCGTCCGCGCCTCCACCGGCAGCCTGTTCCACGTTCCCGTCGCGCGGGAGCGGGACGTGTCCGCGACGCTGGCAGCCTGCCGGGACGCGGGCCTGCGCACGCTGGCCACCGACGGTTACGCCGAGCGCGACCTCACCGACGTCGACCTCGACGGCCCGATCGCGTGGGTGTTCGGCAACGAGGCCCACGGTCTGCCGGCCGAGGTGGTCGAGGCCGCCGACGAGGCCGTCCGCGTGCCCGTCCACGGCCAGGCCGAGAGCCTCAACCTCGCCACCGCCGCCGCCGTGTGCCTCTACGCCCGCATCGTCCGCGGCTGATCGCTGACCGAGGGTGACCGCCGGTCGAACGGGACCGGTCGCCTAGAATCCGATTAAGCGTCTTACGGGGATGTCACGCCCCGGCGCCAGTGCACTGCAGACCTCACCAGCTCCACGCCGAGGAGACATGTCCGAAGCCAGCGATAAACAGTCCTCAGGCGGGCCCGAGGCGCTCGCCCCCGAGACGTTGCAGGCGGCGGTCGTCGCGGCTGAGCAGGCCTTCGCCGCGGCGGGTGACCTCGACGAACTGGCCGCGGTCAAGCCCGCCCACCTCGGCGACCAGCGCCCGTGCCGCTGGCCAAGCGCGCGATCGGATCGCTGCCCAAGACCGAGAAGGCCGACGCGGGCAAGCGCGTCAACGAGGCGCGCCAGTCCGTGCAGACCGCCTACGACGAGCGGCTGGCGGTGCTCAAGACCGAACGCGACGAGCGCGTGCTCCGCGACGAGGCCGTCGACGTCACGCTGCCCTGGGATCGGATCCCGCGCGGCGCCCGCCACCCCGTGACGACCATCGCCGAGCGCGTCTCCGACGTGTTCGTCGGCATGGGCTACGAGGTCGCCGAGGGGCCCGAGCTCGAGGCCGAGTGGTTCAACTTCGACGCGCTCAACTTCGGCAAGGACCACCCGGCGCGTCAGCTCGCCGACACGTTCTACGCCGGCGAGGACGACTCCAACCTGGTGCTGCGCACCCACACGTCGCCCGTGCAGGCGCGCACGCTGCTGCACCGCGACCTGCCCGTGTACATCGTGTGCCCGGGCCGCACGTTCCGCACCGACGAGCTCGACTCGACGCACACGCCCGTGTTCCACCAGGTCGAAGGCCTGGCCGTGGACAAGGGGCTGACGATGGCGCACCTGCGCGGCACCCTCGACGCGTTCGCCAGGGCGATTTTCGGCGAGGAGTCCGGCACACGGTTCCGCCCGCACTTCTTCCCCTTCACCGAGCCGTCGGCCGAGGTCGACGTGTGGTTCCCGGAGAAGAAGGGTGGCGCCGGCTGGGTCGAATGGGGCGGCTGCGGCATGGTCAACCCGAACGTGCTGCGCGCCTGCGGCGTCGACCCGGAGGTGTACTCCGGCTTCGCGTTCGGCATGGGTCTCGAGCGGACCCTGATGTTCCGCAACGGCATCCCCGACATGCGCGACATGGTCGAGGGCGACGTCCGCTTCACGGTGCCGTTCGGGACGGAAACCTGATGAACGCGCGCCCGTACCCCGGCAATCCCATGCATCCGCACCGCGGCACCAAGGAGGCGTAGTGCGAGTCCCCGTCAGCTGGCTGACCGAGCACCTCGAGCTCGACGACGACGTCACGCCCGACACCCTCGTCGAAGCGTTCGTGAACCTCGGCGTCGAGGTCGAGGGCGTCGAGCAGGTCGGCAACGTCACCGGGCCGCTCGTGGTGGGCAGGGTCGCCGAGATCGAGGAGCTCACGGAGTTCAAGAAGCCGATCCGCTACTGCCGCGTCGAGATCGGCGGCTCCGAGGACTCCGCCGACGCCGACGCGGATGCGGCGGAGGACGCCGCGGCCGCCGAGGCCGACGGCGCTGACGAGGCTGAAGCCGCGGAGGCCGGCGACTCGGATGCCGACGCGGACGCCGAGGACGCCGACGACACCGACGACGAGGGCGCCGACGACGAGCTCGAGGAAGGGCTGCCGAAGCCGCGCACCAACGGCATCGTCTGCGGCGCGCAGAACTTCGCCGAGGGCGACCTGGTGGTCGTCGCGTTGCCGGGCGCCGTGCTGCCGGGCGACTTCGCGATCAGCGCGCGGAAGACCTACGGCCGGGTCAGCGAGGGCATGATCTGCTCGGCCAAGGAACTGGGCGTCGGCGAGGACCACTCCGGGATCCTCGTGCTGCCGCCCGGAACCGCCGACCCGGGCGACGACGCGCGCGAGATCCTCGACCTCGACGACACGGTGCTCGAGCTGACGCCGACCCCGGACCGTGGCTACACGCTGTCCATCCGCGGTCTGGCGCGGGAGCTGTCGTGCGCGCTGAACGTGCCGTTCGGCGACCCGGCGAAGCTGGACGTGCCCGAACCCGAGGGCGAGGCGTGGCCGGTGCGGGTCGAGGACCCCGAGGCTGCCCGCGTTTCGTGCTGCGCAGGGTGACCGGCCTGGACGCGGGGGCGCCGACGCCGTGGTGGATCCGGCGCAGGCTCCTGCTCGCGGGCATGCGGTCGATCTCGCTGGCCGTCGACGTCACCAACTACGTGATGCTCGAACTGGGCCACCCGCTGCACGCCTTCGACACCGGTTCGGTCAAGGGCGACCTCGTCGTCCGCCGGGCCACCGAGGGCGAGACGCTCACGACCCTCGACGACGTCGAGCGCACGCTCGACCCGGACGACGTGGTGATCGCCGACGACACCGGTGTCGTGTCGCTCGCCGGCACGATGGGCGGTGCGACGACCGAGATCAGCGCCGAGTCCGCCGACGTCCTGTTGGAGGCGGCGCACTGGGACCCGGCGTCGATCAGCCGGACCGCGCGTCGGCACAAGCTGTTCTCCGAGGCGGCGAAGCGGTTCGAGCGCTTCACCGACCCACAGCTGTGCGAGGCCGCCGTCGAGCGGGCCGCCAAGCTGCTGCGCCAGTACGGCGACGGCAGCATCCAGCCCGGTCGCACGGTCGTCGGCGAGCCGACGCCGATGCCCGCGGTCACGATGCCGATCAACCTGCCCGACAAGGTCGCCGGCGTCCGCTACGAGCGCGGCGTGACCGTCGGGCGGCTCACGCAGATCGGCTGCAAGGTCTCGATCGACACCGCCGACGACGGCACGACGCTCGTCAGCGCCGTGCCGCCGAGCTGGCGCACCGACCTGGTGCAGCCTGCCGACCTCGTCGAGGAGGTGCTGCGGCTCGAGGGCTACGACAGCATCCCGTCGGAGTTGCCGCCGGCCCCGGCCGGTCGCGGTCTGAGCGAGGCGCAGCGCAGGGAACGTGCCGTGTCGCGCTCGCTCGCCGAGGCCGGTTACGTCGAGGTGCTGCCGTTCCCGTTCGTGTCCGAATCGGTGTGGGACGACTTCGCCCTGCCCGCCGACGACGAGCGGCGCCGCACGGTGCAGATCCGCAACCCGCTCGAGGCCGACAAGAACCGGCTGACGACGACGCTGCTGCCCGGTCTGCTGGAGATGCTGCAGCGCAACATCTCCCGGGGTTCGCGCGACGTGTCGTTGTTCCACATCGGACAGGTTGTCCTGCCGGGTGACGCGGCAGGCGCCGCACCCGACCCCGGCGTCGACGGTCGCCCCGACGACGAGCAGCTGGCCGCGCTCGAGGGCGCCGTGCCGCACCAGCCGCGGCACGTGGCCGTGGTGCTCGCCGGTCGGCGGCTACGCGACGGCTGGTGGGGCAAGGGCGAACAGGCCGGTTGGGCCGACGCGATCCAGGCCGCGCGGCTGGTCGCGCAGGCCGCGAGGGTCGACCTGGACGTCGAGGCCGACGACCGGCTGCCGTGGCACCCCGGCCGTTGCGCGCGGCTGATCGCCGACGGCGAGACCGTCGGGCACGCCGGCGAACTGCACCCGAAGGTGCTCGAGGCGCTGGAACTGCCCGCGCGCACGGTCGCCATGGAACTCGACCTGGACGCCCTGCCGCTGCGCGAGGTGAAGCCGGCGCCGTCGATCTCGGCGTTCCCGCCGGTGCTGCTCGACGTCGCGTTGGTCGTCGATGCCGGCGTGCCGTCGGCGTCGGTGGCCGAGGCGCTGCGCTCCGGTGGCGGCGAACTGCTCGAGGACGTCACGTTGTTCGACCTCTACACCGGTGAGCAGGTCGGGGAGGGCAGGCGGTCGCTGGCCTACAAGCTGCGCTTCCGCGCCGACGACCGCACGCTGACCGTCGAGGAGGCCACCGAGGCCCGCGACGCGGCCGTCGCCGCCGTCGCCGACCAGTTCGGCGCCACCCTCCGCGCCTGACCTCCGGCAACTGCTCCCGAGGGCCCCGTAGTTGCACTCAACGCGACCATGGGGCCCTCGGGAGCTTTCTCGTTCACCTGGTGGTGGCGTTGATGACGGGGCGTTTGTATTGAGCTTGCACAGTCATGCATAATCATTCGTATGACGGTGAAGGTTGCGGTGGCCGGGGCCACCGGATACGCCGGGGGTGAGCTGCTCCGCCTGCTGCTCGCGCATCCCGACGTCGAGATCGGCGCGTTGACCGCCGCCAGCAGTGCGGGTACCCCGCTGGGGCAGACGCAACCCCAGCTGACCCCGCTGGCCGACCGCGTCGTGGCCGATACGTCCGCCGAGACGCTCGCCGGGCACGACGTCGTGTTCCTGGCGCTGCCGCACGGACATTCCGCCGCGATCGCCGAGCAGCTCGGTCCGGATGTCCTGGTCGTCGACCTGGGCGCCGACCACCGGCTGACGACGAGGCCGACTGGCAGCGGTGGTACGGCGGGCAGCACGCGGGCACGTGGCCGTACGGCCTGCCGGAGCTGCCGGGTGGCCGCGAACGCCTGCGCGGTGCCACGCGCGTCGCCGTTCCCGGCTGCTTCCCGACCGGCGGTTCGCTCGCGCTGGCTCCCGCCGTGGCCGCGGGCCTCGTGGGCTCCGACGTCACGATCGTCTCGGTCACGGGCGCGTCCGGTGCGGGCAAGAGCCTCAAACCGCATCTGCTGGGCTCGGAGGTGATGGGCAACGCCAGCGCCTACGGCGTCGCGGGTGCGCATCGGCACACGCCGGAGTTCATCCAGAACCTCAGCGCTGTCGCGGGGGAGCGGGTGACGGTGTCGTTCACCCCGGTGCTGGCGCCGATGCCGCGTGGCATCCTCACCACCGCGAGCGCACCGTTGACCGGGTACGCCTCGAGCGTGCGCGCCGTGTACGAGAAGGCCTACGCCGACGAACCGTTCGTGCAGCTGCTTCCCGAGGGGCAGTGGCCGACGACCGCGGCGACCGTCGGCTCGAACATGGTGCAGCTGCAGGTGTCGGTCGACGAGGGTGCCGGCCGGCTCGTGGTCGTCGCCGCGATCGACAACCTCACCAAGGGCACCGCGGGTGGTGCCGTCCAGTCCATGAACCTGGCGCTCGGTCTCGACGAGACGGCCGGGCTGCCGATGACGGGGGTCGCGCCATGAGCATTACGGCGCCGAAGGGATTCCGGGCGTCCGGGGTCACGGCGGGGCTGAAGGCCAGTGGTAAGCCCGATGTGGCGCTGGTGGTCAACGACGGTCCGTCCGATGTGGCCGCGTGTGTGTATACGAGCAACCGGTGCAAGGCCAATCCCGTGTTGTGGAGCGAGCAGGTGACCGCGGACGGCCGGGCGAAGGCCGTGGTGCTGAACTCGGGCGGGGCGAACTGCTACACCGGGCCGGAGGGTTTCCAGACCACGCACGCGAGTGCGGAGCTGGTCGCGGAGCGGTTGGGGCTCGGCGCGATCGACGTGGTCGTGTGCTCGACGGGCCTGATCGGCGAGCAGCTGCAGCGGGACAAGCTGACCGACGGGATCGAACGGTCGGTGCAGGCGTTGTCCGCCGACGGCGGGGCCGACGCGGCCGAGGCGATCATGACGACGGACACGCGGACCAAGGAGTCGGTGCGTTCGGCGGGCGGCTGGACTGTCGGCGGCATGGCCAAGGGCGCGGGCATGTTGGCGCCGGCGTTGGCGACGATGCTCGTGGTGATCACGACCGACGCCGAGCTGGACGCGGCGGCGGCCGACCGTGCGTTGCGCGCGGCGACGCGGGTGACGTTCGACCGGCTCGACTCGGACGGCTGCATGTCCACCAACGACACGGTGCTGCTCATGGCCGGCGGCGCGTCGGGCGTGGCCGCCGACGAGGCGGAGTTCACCGCGGCGTTGACCGAGGTGTGCCACGACCTGGCCCAGCAGCTGCTGACCGACGCCGAGGGCGCGGATCACGACATCGCGATCGAGGTGCGCGGCGCGGCGTCCGAATCGGACGCGGTGAACGTCGGTCGGTCGATCGCCAGGAGCAACCTGTTCAAGGCAGCCGTGTACGGCAAGGACCCGAACTGGGGCCGCATCCTCGCCTCGGTCGGCACCACCGATGCCGCGTTCGAACCGTCCGAACTGGACGTCGCGATGAACGGCGTGTGGATCTGCCGCGGCGGCCAGCCGGGCGAGTCGCGCGACCTGGTCGACCTGGCCGAGCGCGCGGTCTCGGTCACCGTCGACCTCAAGGCCGGCTCCGAGTCGGCCACGATCTGGACCAACGACCTGACGCACGCCTACGTGCACGAGAACTCGGCGTACTCGACATGAGCGATCCCGAATCCCTCGTCCCGGCCGACGAACGGCTCGCGACGGCGAGCGAGAAGGCGGGCGTGCTGATCGAGGCGCTGCCGTGGCTGCAGCGGTTCCACGGTGCGACCGTGGTCGTCAAGTACGGCGGCAACGCGATGGTCGACGACGAGCTCAAGCGCGCGTTCGCCGAGGACATGGTGTTCCTGCGGCTGGCCGGTGTGCATCCGGTGGTCGTGCACGGCGGCGGTCCGCAGATCAACGCGATGCTCGACCGGCTCGGCATCGAGGGCGAGTTCAAGGGCGGTCTGCGGGTGACGACCCCGGAGACGATGGACGTCGTGCGGATGGTCCTCGTCGGCCAGGTCAGCCGGGAGCTCGTGGGCCTGATCAACGCCCACGGTCCCTACGCGGTGGGCATCTCGGGCGAGGACGCGCGCCTGTTCACGGCCGAGCGCAAACAGGCCACCGTGGACGGTGCGAGTGTCGACATCGGACTCGTCGGCGAGGTCGCCGGGGTCAACCCGGATGCGGTGCAGGACATCGTCAACGCCGGGCGCATCCCGGTCGTGTCGACCGTCGCCCCCGACGCCGACGGTGTGGTGCACAACGTCAACGCCGACACCGCGGCGGGCGCGCTGGCCGCAGCGCTCGGCGCGGAGAAGCTCGTGGTGCTCACCGACGTCGAGGGGCTCTACGCAAACTGGCCGGACCGCTCGTCGCTCATCGACCGGATCGGCGTCAGCCGGTTGGAGGCGATGTTGCCCGGCCTGGCCAGCGGCATGATCCCGAAGATGGAGGCGTGCGTGCGCGGCATCCGCGGCGGTGTCCGCAGGGCGCACGTGATCGACGGCCGCATCCCGCACTCGGTGCTGCTCGAGGTCTTCACCGAACGCGGCATCGGGACGATGGTCATGCCCGACGCCGACACGACGGCGAAGGAGGAGTCGTGATGTCCAATCAGGACCACCAGCAGCGGTGGCAGGCCGTGATGATGAACAACTACGGCACTCCACAGCTGTCCCTCGTGCGCGGCGCGGGTGCCGTGGTGTGGGACGCCGACGGCAACAGCTACGTCGACTTCCTCACCGGTATCGCGGTGAACGCGCTCGGCCACGCGCACCCCGCCGTCGTCGACGCCGTGACCCGCCAGGTCTCGACGATCGGCCACACGTCCAATCTGTACCTCAACGATCCCGCGTTGACGCTGGCCGAGCGGCTGCTCGCTCTGTCCGGGATCGACGGCGGCCGGGCGCTGTTCTGCAACTCCGGCGCCGAGGCCAACGAGACGGCGTTCAAGTTGACCCGCCGGACTGGGCGCACGAAGGTCGTCGCCACCGACGGCGGCTTCCACGGCCGCACGATGGGGTCGCTCGCGCTGACCGGCCAGCCCGGCAAGCGCGCCCCGTTCGAACCGCTGGTGCCCGGGGTGGAGCACATCCCGTACGGCGACGTCACCGCGCTCGAGGCGGCGATCGACGACGACACCGCCGCGTTCGTCGTCGAACCCGTGCAGGGCGAGAACGGCGTCGTCGTGCCGCCCGAGGGGTACCTGGCCGCCGCGCGCGAGATCACCAGCGCCCACGGCGCGCTGCTCGTCGTCGACGAGGTCCAGACCGGTATCGGCCGGCTCGGCAGCTGGTTCGGCTTCCAGCAGGCCGGCATCACCCCGGACATCGTCACGCTCGCCAAGGGACTCGGAGGCGGACTGCCGCTCGGTGCCTGCCTGGCGTTCGGACCGGCGGCCGAGCTGTTCGAACCCGGCCAGCACGGCACGACGTTCGGCGGCAACCCGGTGTGCTGCGCGGCGGCGCTCGCCGTGCTCGACACGATCGCCGCCGACGGGCTGCTCGACCACGTCACGGCGCTCGGCGCGCATCTGTCGTCCGGGATCGAGGGACTCGGCCACTCGCTCGTCGACCACGTGCGTGGTCGCGGCGTGCTGCTCGGCGTGCAGCTGACCACGCCGATCGCGGCGAGGACCGCGGCCGCGGCGCAGCGGTCCGGG
This sequence comes from Saccharomonospora sp. CUA-673, assembly GCF_001942305.1. GTDB lineage: Bacteria > Actinomycetota > Actinomycetes > Mycobacteriales > Pseudonocardiaceae > Prauserella. The sequence continues at coordinate 15,615 of NZ_MKKE01000053.1, forward strand.
TTCCTCGTGAACCCGATCCAGCCCGACGTGCTCCGCCTCGCACCGCCGTTGATCGCCACCCGCGACCAGGCCGACGCACTCGTCGCCGCCCTGCCGGAGCTGCTCGACGGTGCCCGCGAAGAAGCAGCCGCCGAAGAAATCGCCGCCGAGCAGGCCGCCGAGCCCGAGCAAGCCACAGAGCCCGCGACCACCGCGCCCACCACATCCGCGCCCACCGAGTCGGCCGGCGAGCCGGCCACCGTGAAGGACTGACATGCCACGCCATTTCCTCCGGGACGACGACCTGACGCCCGCCGAGCAGACCGAGATCCTCGACCTCGCCGACGCGTTCAAGGCCCAGCCCTACGGCGACCAGCTCGCGGGCCCCAAGGCCGTCGCCGTGATCTTCGAGAAGAACTCGACCCGCACGCGGTTCTCGTTCGAGGTCGGCATCGCCCAGCTGCGCGGCCATCCGGTGGTCGTCGACGGGCGAAGCATGCAGCTCGGGCGCGAGGAGACGATCGAGGACACCGCCAGGGTGCTGGCCCGCTACGTCGACGCCGTCGTGTGGCGCACCTTCGCGCAGGCGCGCATCGACAAGCTCGCCTCGGTGTCGGAGGTGCCGGTGGTCAACGCGCTCACCGACGAGTTCCACCCGTGCCAGATCCTCGCCGACCTGCAGACAGTGCGGCAGCGCACCGGCAGGTTGGCCGGCCAGACGTTGACCTACCTCGGCGACGGCGGCAACAACATGGCGCACTCGCTGCTGCTCGGCGGCGTCACCGCGGGCCTGCACGTGCGCATCGCGGCGCCCGAGGGGTTCCACCCGCTGCCGTGGATCCTCGACGCCGTGCACAAGCGCGCCGCCGAGACCGGTGGCAGCGCGACGGTCCTGACCGATCCGCATGCCGCCGTCGACGGTGCGGACGTCGTCACGACCGACTCGTGGACGTCCATGGGACAGGAGAACGACGGCAAGGACCGCGTCGCCCCGTTCCGCCCGTACCAGGTGAACAGCGACCTGCTGGCCCGCACCGGCAAGGACGCCATCGTGCTGCACGACCTGCCCGCGCACCGCGGGTGGGAGATCACCGACGAGGTGATCGACGGTCCGGCCAGCGCGGTGTGGGACGAGGCGGAGAACCGACTGCACGCGCAGAAGGCGTTGCTGACGTGGTTGATGGACCCCGAGCGCCGGGGAGAGGCCCGACGATGACGCTCTCGCGGGTCGCGCGACAGGCGAGGATCGCCGAGCTCGTGTCCAGCATGGCCATCCGCAGCCAGACGGAACTCGTCAAGCTGCTCGCCGCCGAGGGCGTCGAGGTCACGCAGGCCACGTTGTCCCGGGACCTCGACGAGTTGGGTGCCGTGAAACTGCGGGGCGCGGACTCCGGTGCGCCCGTGTACGTCATCCCCGAGGACGGCGCCCCGGTCAAGGGCGTGCAGGGTGGCACGTCCCGGCTGTCGCGGTTGCTGGGCGAACTGCTGGTGTCGGCGGAGGGATCGGCCAACCTCACGGTGCTGCGGACCCCGCCCGGCGCGGCGCAGTTCCTCGCCAGTGCCATCGACCGGGCCGCGCTGGCGGAGGTGCTGGGCACGATCGCCGGCGACGACACGCTGATGGTGATCGCCCGCGACCCGAACGGCGGCCCGGCACTGGCCCGGCTGCTGACCGACCTGGCCGACGGCCAAGCCCCCGAGTAGTTCCAGACGTGATGTGAGGAAGTAGCAATGAGCAAGGTTCTGATGTCCCTGCCCCAGGGGGAGCGTGTCGGCATCGCGTTCTCGGGCGGTCTCGACACGTCGGTGGCCGCGGCGTGGATGCGGGAGAAGGGCGCCATCCCGTGCACCTACACCGCCGACATCGGGCAGTACGACGAGGACGACATCGCCGGCGTGCCCGACCGGGCCAAGGAGTACGGCGCCGAGATCGCCCGCATCCTCGACCTCAAGCCGCAGCTCGTGGAGGAGGGCCTCGCCGCGCTCGCGTGCGGTGCGTTCCACCTGCGCTCGGGCGGCCGCGTCTACTTCAACACCACCCCGCTGGGCCGCGCCGTCACCGGCACGATGCTGGTGCGCGCGATGCAGTCCGACGGCGTCGACATCTGGGGTGACGGGTCGACGTTCAAGGGCAACGACATCGAGCGGTTCTACCGCTACGGCCTGCTGGCCAACCCGGACCTGCGCATCTACAAGCCGTGGCTGGACCCGGACTTCGTCCGCGAGCTCGGCGGCCGGCAGGAGATGAGCGAGTGGCTGACCGAGCACGGCCTGCCCTACCGCGACCCCGCCGAGAAGGCCTACTCGACGGACGCCAACATCTGGGGCGCCACCCACGAGGCCAAGACCCTCGAGCACCTCGACGTCTCCCTCGAGGTCGTCGACCCGATCATGGGTGTGCGGTTCTGGGACCCGGCCGTGGAGATCCCCACCGAGGACGTCACCGTGCGCTTCGAGGCGGGACGTCCGGTCGCGATCAACGGCAAGACCTTCGACGACCCGGTCGCGCTGGTGATGGAGGCCAACACGATCGGCGGCCGGCACGGCCTCGGCATGTCCGACCAGATCGAGAACCGCATCATCGAGGCCAAGTCGCGCGGCATCTACGAGCGCCCGGAATGGCACTGCTGTGGATCACCTACGAGCGGCTGCTCAACGCCGTCCACAACGAGGACACGGTGGAGAACTACCACACCGAGGGCCGCAAGCTGGGCCGGCTGATGTACGAGGGCCGCTGGTTGGACCCGCAGGCGCTGATGCAGCGGGAGGCGATCCAGCGGTGGATCTCGTCGCTGGTCACCGGCGAGGTCACGCTGCGACTGCGGCGCGGCGAGGACTACACGATCCTCGACACGCAGGGCGCCAACTTCTCCTACCACCCCGAGCGGCTGTCCATGGAGCGCGTCGAGGGCGCCGCCTTCGGCCCGGTCGACCGCATCGGCCAGCTGACCATGCGCAACCTCGACATCGCCGACTCGCGGCACAAGCTCGAGTTCTACGCCGAGCAGCCGCTGGACCAGGGCCAGGTGCTCGTCGAGAACGGCACGCTGTTCGGCGAACTGCCCTCCGGCGGCGCCGACCGGATCACCGACAACCCGGAGGCCTCGGGCGTGTCCACCGACACCCCGACGCCGCTCGACGAGGCCGCGATGGAGTACGGGACCGACTGATGAGCGAGAACACCGGAGACTCCGCCGACAACGTGAAGCTGTGGGGTGGGCGGTTCGCCAGCGGCCCGGCCGAGGCGATGGCCGCGCTGTCGGCGTCGACGCATTTCGACTGGGTGCTCGCGCCGTACGACATCGCGGGCTCGCGGGCGCACGCGCGGGTGCTCCAGCGCGCCGGCCTGCTGTCGGAGTCCGAACTGGACGACATGCTGGCCGCGTTGGACCGGCTCGCCGACGACGTCGCGTCGGGCGCGTTCACCCCGACGATCGCCGACGAGGACGTGCACACCGCCCTCGAACGCGGCCTGCTCGAACGGGCCGGGCCCGAGCTCGGCGGCAAGCTGCGGGCAGGGCGTTCGCGCAACGACCAGGTCGCGACCCTGTTCCGGATGTGGCTGCGCGACGCCGCGCGGCGCGTGGTGACGGGCACCCTCGACGTCGTCGACGCGCTCGTCGCGCAGGCGCACCGCTACCCGGACGCCGTGCTGCCCGGCCGCACCCACCTGCAGCACGCCCAGCCCGTGCTGCTGGCGCACCACCTGCTGGCGCACGCGCAGTCGCTGCTGCGCGACGTCGGCAGGCTGCGCGACTGGGACACCCGCACCGCCGAGTCGCCGTACGGTTCGGGCGCACTCGCCGGATCGTCGCTCGGCCTGGATCCCGAGGCGGTCGCCGCCGAACTCGGCTTCGCCGCCAGCGTCGACAACTCGATCGACGGCACCGCCTCGCGCGATTTCGCCGCCGAGTTCGCCTTCGCCGTGGCCATGCTCGGGGTGAACCTGTCGCGGATCGCCGAGGAGGTCATCCTCTGGAACACCGCCGAGTTCGGCTACGTCACGCTCGACGACGCGTGGGCGACCGGCAGTTCGATCATGCCGCAGAAGAAGAACCCCGACGTCGCCGAACTCACCCGAGGCAAGGCGGGCAAGCTCATCGGCAACCTGTCGGGCCTGTTGGCGACGCTCAAGGCGCAGCCGTTGGCCTACAACCGGGACCTGCAGGAGGACAAGGAGCCGGTCTTCGACTCGGTCGCCCATCTGGAACTGCTGTTCCCGGCGTTGGCCGGCATGCTCGGCACGCTCACGTTCCACACCGAGCGGATGGCCGAACTGGCGCCGGCCGGGTTCACGCTCGCCACCGACATCGCCGAGTGGCTCGTCCGCAAGGGCGTCCCGTTCCGCAGCGCCCACGAGGCGGCGGGGGAGTGCGTCCGCGTCGCCGAGGGACGCGGAATCGGGCTCGACGAGCTGACCGACAGCGAACTCGCGACGATCCACCCGGAGCTCACCCCGGACGTCCGTGAGGTGCTGACCGTCGCCGGGTCGGTGTCCTCGCGCGACGCGAAGGGCGGTACGGCCCCGGCCCGAGTGGCCGAACAGCGCGACCGCCTCGTCGAACGCGCCGCCTCCCACCGAGCCTGGGCAACCCCCAAGGCGCCGTGACGCAAGGCTCACGGCGTCTTTGCCTCGCCCCGTTACGCTGCTGGGCATGATCGACGAGGGTGTGGGTGTGGTCGGCCGGGACGAGCTGGCCGTCGATCCGGTCGCGCTCGCCCCGTGGTTGCTCGGCTGCGTGCTCGAATCCCGCACCGACCAGGGCACGGTGCGGGTGCGCCTCGCCGAGGTGGAGGCCTACCGCGGTCTCGACGACCCCGCGTCGCACTGCTACCGCGGCCGGACCCCGCGCAACGACGTCATGTGGGGTCCGGCCGGACACCTGTACGTGTACTTCGTGTACGGCATGCACTTCTGCGCCAACGTCGTCGGCCTGACCGACGGCAAACCGGGCGCGGTGCTCGTTCGCGCCGGCGAGGTGCTCGAGGGGCAGGAGCTGGCGCGGACCCGGCGTCCGACGGCGCGGGGCAACGGCGCGGTCGCCAAGGGGCCCGCCGTGTTGACGTCGATCCTGGGCCTCGACGCCGCCCACAACGGACTCGACCTCACCGACGTCGAGTCGCCGGTGCGGCTGTGCCGCGGCGACGACGTGCCGGCCGAGCGGATCCGCACCGGCCCGCGGGTCGGCGTGGCCGCCGCGCAGGACGTGCCGTGGCGGTTCTGGATCGACGGCTCGCCCGCGGTCAGCACCTATCGCCGCGGCGCGCGGGCTCGCCGCTGACCGACCGGCCCTGCGCGGTCGCCGGCAGTGCGACCGGGGACAATGAGCGCGTGAGTGAGCACATTCTTGACGAGTTGACCTGGCGGGGACTGATCACCCAGTCCACCGATCTCGACGCCCTGCGGCGCGACCTCGACACCGGCCCCGTGGCCGCGTACATCGGCTTCGACCCGACCGCGCCGAGTCTGCACGCCGGGCACCTCGTCCAGATGCTCGTGCTGCGTCGACTGCAGAACGCCGGTCACCGGCCGGTGCTGCTGGCCGGCGGGGGCACCGGGCTGATCGGCGACCCGCGCGACGTCGGCGAGCGCACGTTGAACTCCGAGGACACCGTGCGCGAGTGGGCCGAGCGCCTGCGCGGGCAGCTGGCCCGGTTCGTGGACTTCGAGCACGCCGACGTCCCGCCGATCGAGGTCAACAACCTCGACTGGCTGGGCGCGATGAACGTGCCCACGTTCCTGCGCGACGTCGGCAAGCACTTCTCCGTCAACACGATGCTGGCGCGCGAGACCGTCAAGCGCCGGCTCGACGGCGAGGGCATCTCCTACACCGAGTTCAGCTACATGCTGCTGCAGGCGACCGACTACCGGGAGCTGTTCGAACGGCACGGGGTGCGGCTGCAGATCGGCGGCTCCGACCAGTGGGGCAACATCGTCGCCGGCGTCGACCTCGTGCGCAGGGTGCACGGTGAGCACGTGCACGCGATCACGACACCGCTGGTCACCGATGCCGAGGGGCGCAAGCTCGGCAAGTCGACCGGCGGCGGCAACGTGTGGCTCGACCCGGAGCTGACGTCGCCGTACGCCTGGTACCAGTACTTCCTGAACCTGCCCGACGCGAGCGTCGTCGACTATCTCAAGCTGCTGACGTTCCTCGATCGCGACGAGATCGCCGAACTGGAGTCCGCGACCGTCGAGCGTCCCGCCGCGCGTGCCGGGCAGCGGCGGCTGGCGCAGGAGCTGACCGACCTCGTGCACGGACCCGACCAGACGGCTCAGGTCATCGCGGCGAGCCAGGCGTTGTTCGGCCGCGGCGAGCTCGGCGAGCTCGACGAGCCGACGCTGCGGGCCGCGTTGGCGGAGGTGCCGCAGGGGGAGGTGCGGTTGACGGACGGTCCGACGATCGTCGACGTCCTCGTCGCCACCGGACTCGTCGACAGCAAGGGAGCCGCCCGGCGCACCGTCAAGGAGGGCGGTGCGTACGTGAACAACCAGAAGATCACCGACGAGGCGTGGGCGCGTCGACGTCGGACGTCCTGCACGACGGCTGGCTCGTGGTGCGCCGCGGCAAGCGCAACCTCGCCGGGCTGCGCCTGACGGGCTGAAACCGCCCCTGACCAGGGGGTTCGCAGTAAAGCGACCCCCCTGTTTCCGGGGGTTACGCGGAGGTGTAATCTTCTCTTTGTCGCCAGGGAGACCGGGCAGACGGAGCCGGAAGGCCGAGTCGCAAGCCCCGGGTTACCAGGCGAGGGGACACGAACCAAGCTCCCACGGTTGTGGTAGAGTGGGTGTTCCCAGTCGGAGCGGTCCGCTCAACACAAGCCAACAGGTTTGACAGTGAGCTGAGTGCGCTCTGGCGACGAAAACCAACTGCGTGTTGTTTGAGAACTCAACAGTGTGTTTGTGAGCTTTGTTTGTTGTTTTTGCCCTGATTTTGGGTTTTAGAGCTAGCGATCATGGCCAT
>NZ_MKKE01000054.1 GCF_001942305.1 Saccharomonospora sp. CUA-673
TCGACCTAAAACCGGAACCATCACACTGCAGTCAGGGCGCAACCCAAAACCAAACAGGCGCCCAACAACGAAACCTTGCGCCCTGACTGCAGTGTGATACCCCAAAGCCGAGGTCGACGGGATGACACTTCACCCGGGCGGCAAAGCCGCCCAACATCCCAGAGACCTGCCCGCCGGCGAGGCACCCCCACCCCCGAACCGCCAACACAGCGACGCAAGATGCCAACACGGCGCCACGAAACGCCAACACGGCGACGGGAGCTGCTGACACGGCACCCAACGCCGCCAACCGATCACAACACGGGCTCGACCCCGGCCTCGCGAAGTCGCTCCAACGTCGGATACCCGTCGATGGCCATGAGGAGGTCGGCTTCGGCGAGCATGGAGCGGAGGTGGTGGGTGACGCCGTCCTCGCCGCCGACGGCGAGGGCGTGGACGTAGGGCCGTCCGGTGCCGACGGCGTCGGCGCCCATGGCGAGTGCCTTGACCATGTCGGATCCGCTGCGGATGCCGGAGTCGAACATGACGGGCACTTCGCCGTCGGCGGCTTCGACGACGCGGGGCAGGGTTTGGAGGGCGGGCAGGCCGCCGTTGGCCTGGCGGCCGCCGTGGTTGGAGCAGTAGATGCCGTCGACGCCGTGGTCCTTGGCCTGCCGGACGTCGTCGGGGTGGCTGATGCCTTTGAGCACGATGGGCAGGGAGGTGGCTTCGCGGATCCATTCGAGGTCGGACCAGGTGGTGGCGTGGCCGAAGACGCTCGCCCAGGTGGCGGCGGTGGCCAGGGGGTCGGCGTCGGGGTCGCCGCCGAGGCGGGCGCGGAAGTGTTCGTCGGTGGTGTAGTTGGCGAGGCAGTATCCGCGGAGCTGGGGGAAGTTGGCGGTGTTGAGGTCGCGGGGCCGCCACCCGGTGACCCAGGTGTCGAGGGTGACGACGAGGGCGGAGAAGCCGGCTTGTTCGGCGCGGTGGATGAAGCTGAGGGCGAGGTCGCGGTCGTTGGGCGGGTACAGCTGGAAGAAGCCGGGGGTGTCGCCGAGTGCGGCGGCGATGTCCTCCATCGGGTCCTGCGACAGGGTGGAGGCGACCATGGGGACGCCGGTGTGTGCGGCGGCCCGGGCGGTGGCGAGGTCGCCGTGGAGGTCCTGCGAGCAGATGCCGAGCACGCCGATGGGGCACAGGAACAGCGGGTGTTCGAGGTCTATGCCGAACAGGTTCGTGGACAGGTCGCGTTCGTAGGCGCCGGCCATCATGCGCGGCACGAGGCCCCATTTGGCGAACGCGTCGACGTTGGCGCGCTGGGTGCCCTCGTCACCGGCACCGGACTTGACGTAGGACAGCACCCAGGGCGGCAGTGCCTCGGCGGCCCGTTGTTCCATCGTCGCCGCGTCGGCCGGGAACCGCGGTAGGCGTCCCCGCATCCCGTTGAGGTAGATCTCCAGCTGGTAATCGCCGTATCGCGGGGACATGTGCGGACCTCCCGGGGCAAGCCACCCGCGGGTGCGGGCGTGCGGACATCGTTGGCCGCACGGCCCGTGCGGCGATTACCAAGATCGCCGGTGTCGCTCGGCTCCGTCAACCGCGGCCGACGTCGAACACGAGTCCGTGCCCCGGAGCCGTTCGCGCCCGCCCCCCGTCGCGTCGACGGTGACGCCGGAGGGTTCGGCGAGTCCGCCCAATTCGGCCAGCGATGCCCGGTCGATCGCCTCGACCATGGACACGAGCGGCACGCTCAGTGCCAGTTGCGTCGACATCTCCGGCAGCAGGTGCGGCGCGATGGGCACGTCGAACGCCGCGGCGAGTTCGGCGACCCGCAGGAACGGCGTGATCCCGCCGATGCGCACGACGTTGGGCTGGGCGATGTCGCACACGCCCGCGACCAGCATGTCGCGGAACTGCCGCACGGTGCGCAGGTTCTCCCCCACGGCGAACGGCACGCGGGTGGTCGCGCGCAGTCGCACGTGTCCGGCGATGTCGTCGGCGGGCAGGGGTTCCTCGATCCAGTACGGGTCGAACCGTTCGAGCGCGTTGATCGCCCGGGATGCCGTGGGCACGTCCCACCGCTGGTTGGCGTCGATCATGAGCCGGGCCTGCGGTCCGATCAGCTCACGCACCATGGCGACGCGTTCGACGTCGCGGTCGAGGTCGGCCGAGCCGACCTTGATCTTCACCGCGCGGAAGCCGGCGGCCACCCAGCGGGAGACCTGCTCGCGCAGTTCGTCGAGGGTGTAGTCGAGGTTGACGCCGCTGCCGTAGGTGCCGACGACGTCCCGGCGCCTGCCGAGCAGGTCGACCAGCCCGACCCCGGCGGTCCGCGCCCGCAGGTCCCACAGTCCGATGTCGACGGCGGCGAGCGCCATCGCGGTGATGCCGCCGGGTCCGCCCTCGTGCAGGCGCGCGTACAGCGCCTCCCACACGGGGATCGGGTGGGTGCCCATGCCGCGCAGGAACTCGGCGCACTCGTCCTCGAGCACGGCCCGCACAGCGCTGCCGCCGACCCGAGGGGTCCAGGCGAACCCGGTCCCCTCGGTGTCGTGGTCGGTGCGCACCCGGGCGACGACGACGTCGTGGAAGCTCACGCCGCCGTCCCACGTTCCCGGCAGCGGCAGCCGCCTGCTCGCGCACGTCAGGTCGGCGATCGCCTCGCCGCTCACACCAGCTCCGAACGCCAGTCGTAGCGCGGCCGCCATCCGAGCAGTCGGGCGGCCTTGCTCGTGTCGAACGCCGACGCGTTGCCCTTCAGGACACCGGCCGTCTCCGCCGACACCGGCGTGTACTCCGGAAGCAGTTCGCTGAGCGGCTTCTCGGCCAGCGCGTCGTCGGCCGAGACGAAGAACGTCTCCCCGTTCGGCACCTCGTCGCGCTTCACCAACAACAGCCGGAGGAACTCGGCCGCGTCGCGCGCGTCGATGTAGTTGAACAGCGACACCGCGGCCGCCGTCCGGTTCTCCAGCCGTTGCCGGATCGTCCGCCCGCCCTGGCTCGGCGCGCCGCGCCACTCCTCGGGCGCGACGACGAAGCACGGCCGGAACACGTGATACGTGCCCTCACCACGCAACGCGAACCCGCGCACGACGTCCTCGGTGGCCACTTTGGACATCGTGTAGGCGTTCCACGGCGCCACCGGGTGCGCCTCGTCGAGGGGCAGGTAGGACGGCTGCCAGCCGGCCGGATTGCCGTAGCCCATCACCGTCGGGCTGCTGGCCACGATCACGTGCCGCACCCCGAGGTCGGCCGCGGACTGGCAGACGTTGAAGGCCATCGCGGTGTTCGTGGTGAACGTACGCACGTCGGTAGCCAGGCCCGGCGCGGGAATCGCGGCCAGGTGCACGATCGCATCCGGCTGGAACCGCGCCACCGTCGAGTAGCACTCCCCCGCATCGGTCAGGTCCGCAGGCAGCGTCACGACCTCGTCGTCACGTTGCTGTGGCACCGCGTCCACCGACACGACCTCGAACTCCGCCGCCAGCGCATCGACGACGGTCCGTCCCAGTCGTCCCGACCCTCCGGTCACGAGGACCCGCATTCCTACTCCTCACCAGTGTCTTCCTTGCCGTGCGGATCGACGGAGCCCCGTCGATCCGCACGGCCGTGTCGTCCCGCGGTGTCGTCCCGCGGGGTGGTGCCGGGGCGTGAACGCCTACTGCTTCGCCGCCTCGACGGCGTCCATGAACTCGGCGTACTGCTCGCTGTAGCGCCCCTTCAGGTCCGCCACGGCTTCCTCGAACGCGGACGTGTCGTCGAGCTCGGTGATCGTCACGCCGGCCTCCTCGAGCGTGGCGCGGCTCTGCTCGACCTCCTCGGCCCACAGTTCGCGCTGCTTCTCGGTGGACTCCCGCGCGACGTCCCGCACCAACTGCTGGTCCTCCTCGGACAGTTGGTCCATCGCGGTCTGCGAGATCATCAGCACCTCGGGCACCCGCTGGTGCTCGTTCAGCGTGATGTTGTCGGCCACCTCGTAGTGGCGCGTGGAGACGTAGCTGGGCAGGTTGTTCTCGGCGCCGTCGATCACGCCGGTCTCGATGCTGCTGTAGACCTCACCGAAGTCCATCGTGGTCGCCGAGGCGCCGAGTTCCCGGACGACCTCGGCCGTGATCGACCCGGGCTGGACCCGGATGTTGCGGCCTGCCAGGTCCTCGGGCTCCTCGACCGGCTGCCCGTTGCTGTAGATCGACCGGGCACCCGAGTCGTAGTAGGCGAGGCCGACCGCGCCCATCTCGGACAGCTCGTCCAGTTTGGCCTGACCGCCGTCGCCCTCGAGGAAGTTCCAGAAGTGCTCCTCGCTCTCGAAGGCGTACGGGACACCGAACGCCTTCCACGAGTCGACGAACTCGCCCACCAGGTTCGCGTTGGTGCGGTTCAACTCGACCGAGCCGAGCTGCATCTGCTCGAGCACGTCCCGTTCCTCGCCCAGCTGGGCGTCCGGGTACACGTCGACGGTGATACGGCCGTCCGACCGCTTCTCCAGTTCCTCGGCGAACCATTCGTCCGCCTTCGTGGTCGGGTAGTCACCGGGGTGGGTTTCGGCGAGCCGCCAGGTCACGGTGTCCTGGGCGCCTCCGGCGCCGCCGCACGCGGCGAGCCCGAGACCGAGCGTGGCCGCCATGGCGACCGTGGTGATGCGACGAAGCGCTGCGCTGCGCATATGTCTCCTTTCACGGGGAACCGGGAATCGCCGCTAGAAGCCCAGCCATTGGGGCAGGGCCAACGACAACGAGGGGACGAAGGTCACCAGCATCAGGCAGGCGACCATCGGCACATAGAACGGCAGGACGCCGCGGGCGGCCTGTTCGATGCGAATGCCGCCGATCGCGGAGCCGACGAACAGCACGCTTCCGACGGGCGGGGTGATCAGGCCGATGCCGAGGTTCAGCATCAGCATCACGCCGAACTGCATCGGGTCCATGCCGAGCGACGTGACGACCGGCAGCAGGATCGGCGTCGTGATGAGGATCAGCGGTGCCATGTCCATGATCGCGCCGAGGGCCAGCAGCAGGATGTTGCACAGCAACAGGATCACGATCGGGTTCTCGGACAGGCCGAGCAACGTCTGCGTGAGCGCCTCGGGCAGCTGCAGCACGGTCAGCAGGTGGCCGTAGGCACCGGCGGCCGCGATGAGGAACAGCACGGTGCCGAGCGTCCGGACCGAACGGCGCAGCATGCCGACGAACGCCTTCAGCGGCACCTCGCGGTACACGCCGAACGTGATGAGCACGGCCCACAGGCACGCGATCGCGGCCGATTCGGTCGCCGTGAACACGCCGCTGAGGATGCCGCCGATCACGATCACCGGCGTCAACAGGCCGAGCACGCCCTGCCACACGATCTTCGGCACGTCCCGCATCGGGATCGGCTCGCCTTTGGGGTGTCCCTGGGTGCGGGCCATGACGGCGCACATGATGATCAGCAACAGCCCGATGAGCAGGCCGGGCACGACGCCGGCCATGAACAGTCCGCCGATCGAGACGCTGCCGCCTGCCGCCAGCGCGAAGATGATCATGTTGTGGCTCGGCGGGATCAGCACACCCTGAGTGGCACTCGCGACCGTGACACCCACCGAGTAGTTGGCCGGGTATCCCTGCTTGCGCATCATCGGCACCATCACCGAACCGACCGACGACGTGTCGGCGACGGCCGATCCGGAGATCCCGCCGAAGAACGTGCTGGCCACGACGTTGAGCATGGCCAGCCCACCACGTAGCCAGCCGACGACGATGTTGGCCAGATCGATGAGTCTGCGCGCGACGCCACCGCTGGCCATCACCTCACCGGCGAGGATGAAGAACGGGATCGCCAGCAACGGGAACGAGTTGAGCGCCTGCACCATCTTCTGGCCGACCAACGGCAGCGGGACCGCGATCCACAGGGCCGCCGCGATCGACGACACGACCAGGGCCAACGCGATCGGCACGCGCAGCAGCAACAGGACGGCGAATCCGCCGAAGAGCAGCAGAACGGCGACGGGATCTATCATCGGCCCTCACCCCCGCCGGTCGCCGGATCGCCCGGCGTGCCGCCCTCCGAACCGTCCTGAGTGGACTCGACCGGCTCCGGCGGGTCCACCGGGATCGCACCGACGATCTGCAGCACGCTGTAGATGACGATCAGCACGCCCGCGACCGGCATCGCCGCGTACTGCACCGAGGTCGGCAACCCCGTGCCGGGCAGTGTCGAGCTCGTCATCAGCCGGGTGAACTCGCCGCCCTGGACCACGAGGTAACCGCCGAACACCGCCATGAGCACCGGGGCGATCCGCACCGTGACCGCACGCAGGACCCGCGGGAAACGGTCGACGACGAAGCCGACGGCGATGTGGCTGTGTTCCCGGATTCCCTTGGCGATGCCCAGGAACGCCAGCCAGCACAGCAACAGCAGCGCGGCCTCGGAGGCCCAGCCCGGGGTGAATCCGAGGACGAAACGGGCGAAGACCTGCCAGCTGACCACCAGCACCATGGCCACGAGGCCGAGCAGGGTCAGCACATCGGTCGTCCGATCGACGGCGGCGAGCCCCAGGCGTAACACCCGGATCGGCCGCGCCGCCGGCCTCGATGGGGACTGTGACATGGACGGGAAACTCCGATCGACATTGATGGAGCTCGCACGTGATCGTTCCGTGCGAGAAACCGGTTTCCCAGCCTAACCGCCGCCACGACGGTGTCAAGACTCATCTCGACCCGGACCAGGCGCGACGATGCGCCCCGAGCTGCCCGGATTCAGCCCGCACGAGGCAGTACCGGCACGCTCGCCCGAAACGCCGGCGTCAGGACGCCGGACGGCCGGTGCTCTGGCGCACCTCGAGCCGCGGGGTGAAGCAGACGTCGGCGGGTGGTTCGCCGCCACCGAGGATCGCCGACAGCCGCTGCCACGCCTCCTCGCCGAGCGCCTCCTGCGGCACGGCGACCGTGGTCAGCATCGGTGAGGCGTACCGGGCGAAGGCGATGTCGTCGAAGCCGACGACACTGACCTGCTCGGGCACGGACACGCCGATGGCGTGGAACTTGCCGAGCGCGCCGAGTGCGACGAGGTCGTTGTAGCCGATGATGGCGGTGGCGCCGGTACCGAGCGCGCGGTCGGCGGCCTCGTAGCCGTCCTCGTGCATCGATCCGCATTCGAGCACGGTCAACTCGAACCGGCCCTGCGCCGTCTCGTGCAGCGTGTCCAGCCGTTCCTGATTGGACACGCTGGCCATCGGACCGGACAGGTAGGCGACGTGCCGGTGCCCCAGCCCGGACAGGTGGGCCGCGAGCACGCGGATGCCGGCCGCGTAGTCGACCGACACCGTGGGCGCGAGCAGCCCTTCGACCCGCCGATTGACCAGGACGAACGGTTCGAGCTTGCCCGCCAGTTCCAACAGTTCCTGATCGTGCGACCGTGGTGAGCACAGTACGAGGCCGTCGGTGCGCAGCCGGGTCTCGTGTGCCAGCACGGGTTCCTCGAGCGGCATCTCCCGGCTGTCGGTCACGAGCACCCGGTATCCCTCCAGTCCGGCGGCGCGGCTGATGCCGCGCAGCACCGACTGGAACATCGGGTTGCCCAGGTCGGGCACGAGGATCGAGACGAGTTCGGTGCGCCCGCGCGCCAGTCCCTGCGCCACGGCGCTCGGGTGGTAACCCAGCGATGCGGCGGCCTGCTGCACCCTGCGCGCCAGTTCGACGTCGACCGTGCTCCGCCGGTTCATCACGCGCGACACCGTCGCGGGCGAGACCTGCGCCGCTCGCGCGACGTCCCGGATCGTCACCGACTGCGAGCGTTCGCTCGCGCCCATCTGACCGCCCCTCACTCGTCGACATCCGAGGTCAGTACACCGTCAACCAGGCCCGCGCGACGGAAACCGCTTTCAGCCGCCCTGGTCGGCATTGGCCAGCTTATCCCACGTCAGCGCCATACTGTGGACCTCTCGACGTTTCCGGAGCACGGGATCACCCGTCCGGCGACCACGTGGCGACCCTCCCGCGGCACTCGACCGAATGCGACGCGGGCGACACGAACGCCCGAAACACGCATTGACACACCACCGTTCCTGCTGTTCCATCGGACACCGGCCAGAAACCGGTTTCTCTCGGTTCGGCCGACATCAGCGTGCTCACCGTCGAGTACCCGAGGAGAACTCATGCGTTCAGCAGGCTCCACCCGCATCGTGACGGCCGCGCTCACCACGGCGCTGGCCCTGTCGTTCTTCACCCCGGCGGCCGCGTCCGACCCGCCGCCCCAGCAACAACCACAGCAGCCGACCGCCGAACCGGAGGGCTGGGAACTGGCGGATCAGATCCGCAAGGACGTCAAACCGCCGCGGATTCCGCAGCGGCCGTTCGACATCACCGACTACGGCGCCGATGCCTCCGGCCAGGGTGACAGCACCGGGGCCTTCGCCGACGCGATCGACGCCGCGACCGAGCGTGGCGGCGGCAAGGTCGTCGTGCCGCCCGGCGAGTTCCACACCGGCGCGATCCACCTGGAAAGCAACATCGAACTGCACGTCAGCGAGGGCGCGACCGTGCGGTTCAGCCAGGATCCGGCCGACTACCTGCCCGCCGTCCGCACCCGCTGGGAGGGCGTCGAGCTGTACAACTACTCGTCGTTCATCTACGCCGACGAGGTCGAGAACGTCGCCATCACCGGCGCCGGAACCCTCGACGGACAGGCCGACGAGGACCACTGGTGGCCGTGGAAACGCGAGCCGGCCGGCGACGGCGTGATCGAGACCGAGCACCGCAACCAGTTGTTCCAGTGGGGCGCCGACGGCGTGCCCGTCGAGGAGCGCCGGTTGGACGACAGCAAGCTGCGCCCGAACTTCGTGCAGTTCTACGAGAGCGAGAACATCCTCGTCGAGGGCGTGACCCTCACCAACTCTCCGATGTGGATGATCCACCCGGTGCTGTCGGAGAACATCACGATCGACCGGGTCACCCTGGACAGCCCGGACGGGCCCAACAGTGACGGGGTGAACCCCGAGTCGAGCAAGAACGTCGTCATCAAGAACTCGAGCTTCGACAACGGCGACGACTGCATCGCCATCAAGTCCGGACGCAACGAGGACGGCAGGCGAGTCGATGTTCCCAGCCAGAACATCGTCATCCACGACAACACCATGGCCGACGGCCACGGCGGCGTCGTCATCGGCAGCGAAATGTCCGGCGACGTCTACAACGTCTTCGCCGAGGACAACGTCATGGACAGCCCGGACCTCGACCGCGCGTTGCGGGTGAAGACGAACTCGGTCCGCGGAGGCACCGTCGAGCAGGTCTACTTCCGCAACAACAGCATCCCGCAGGTCGGCGGCGAGGTCATCCGGGTGAACTTCCAGTACGAGGAGGGCGACGCGGGCGAGCACACCCCGACGGTGCGCGACATCCACATCGAGAACGTACACAGCACGGGCGGCGACTTCGGCCTGTACCTGCGCGGCTACGAACGCTCCCCCGTCAGTGACATCACCATCCGCGACTCGACGTTCTCCGACGTCGGCACGCCGATGGAACTCGAACACGTCCGCAACCTGAACCTCGACAACGTCGAGATCAACGGCGAGCACTACGACGAGGTCATCGACGCCGGCCCGCTGAACTGATCCACCCGCACGATCCCACCGGCGGGCGCACCGTGAGTCCTATTCGGACTTCCGCTCAGCGGACTCCGATGCCGCGGTGTGCCCGTCGGTCAGTACGTCGAAGGCGTGGGCGCGGTGGTCGGCGAACAGGCGCACGGCCCGGTCGGCGTCGCGGCCGCGCAGGGCCTCGGCCAGCTCGCGGTGTTCGCCGGGCAGGTGCGTCACGTCGGCGTCCAGGCCGATCCGGGTCAGCAGGAACACGTGCACCTGGGAGCGGATCGCCTCCCATGCCTGCTGCAGTCGGCGATGCCGCGCGGCGGCGTACACCGCGTCGTGGAAGGCGATGTCGGCGCGAACCGTCGCATGTGGATCGGCCGCGCGGGCCAGCTGCTCGGCCGCCGCGGCGACGGCGTCGAGATCGGTGTCCTCGGCGCGGTCGACGGCCTGCCGCACGGCCAGTTCCTCCAGCGCGCCGCGCAGACTGTCGAGCTCGACGATGTCCTCGGTGGACAGTTCGATCACGAACGCCCCGCGGTGCCAGGCCGTGTGGACGATCCCCTCGCGTTCCAGGCGCAGCAGGGCCTCCCGGATGGGACCCCTGCTGACGTCGAGCGCGCGGGCCAGTTCGACCTCGCGCAGCTGCGCCCCGGGCGCGTAGGTGCCGTCGAAGATCGCCTCCCGGACCGCATCGGCGACCTCGTCGGCGAGCCCGCGGCGACGGGCGGGTGTGATCGAGCGCTCGACCATACGACCTCCTCTTGTCCCAATGTTAACATTCGGACAAGGCCCGCGCACTGGACGCGGTCCACCGAGGATTCAGGAGGCGCACCCATGGCCGTGCTCGACTCGCCCATCCCCCGATTCCACCTGGCCATGCCCGTCGACGACCTCGACGCGGCCCGCCGCTTCTACGGCGAGGTGCTCGGCCTGCAGCAGGGACGCAGCTCGGCGTCGTGGATCGACTGGAACCTGCAGGGCCACCAGTTCGTCACCCACCTCGCACCCGAACGGTCGGAGGGCATCCACAACCCGGTCGACGGGCACGACGTGCCGGTGCCGCACTTCGGCCTGATCCTGACGATTCCCGCGTTCCACACCCTCGCCGACCGACTCCGCGCGGCGGGCACGACGTTCGTCATCGAGCCCTACGTGCGGTTCGAGGGCGAACCGGGCGAGCAGTGGACGATGTTCCTGCGCGACCCGGCCGGCAACGCGCTCGAGTTCAAGGCCTTCGCCGACGACGACCAGGTGTTCGCCGTCTGACGAAGGCCCCGACAACTCCGGCGATCAGGCACCCTGCTTCGGCAGGCTGCCGAACGCCTCGTCCATGACGTCCTTGTTCTCCTCGGCCCACTGCTGGGCTGCTGTGAGCTCCTGACCGCTGCCGGCCTGCTGGATCGCGTTCTCCAGGTCGCCGAGCTGGGTGTCGTCCATGCGGAAGTTCTCGATGACCTTCGTCAGCTCGGGGAAGTCCTCGCCGAATCCCTCGCGGCCGATCATGTGCAGCTCCTCGGCCTCGCCCATCGACCCCTTCGGGTCCTCGAGGTCCTTGAGGTCGTAGCGCGAGTACGCCCAGTGCGGATGCCACAGGGTGACGACGATCGGTTCCTTCTTCGCGATCGCCGAGTCGAGGGCCGAGAGCATCGCCGTGGTGGACGACTTCTGCAGCGTCATGGTGCCCTCGAGGCCGTAGTCCGGCATCATCTTCGTCTCCACCAGCCGGGTTTCGCCCGCGCCGGGCTCGATGCCGGTGATCGTGCCGCCGAACATGTCGGCGTGCTGTTTCAGGTCGGCGAGCGAGTTGACGTCCCGCACGTACGACGGCACGGCGATGTCCAACGTCGCCTGGTCGTACCAGACCCCGAGATCCTCGACCTGGTTCTTGTACTGCTCCCAGTAATCGGAGTGCGTCGTCGGCAGCCACGCGTCCTGGAACAGATCGACCTCGCCCTGCGCCACGGCCTGCCAGGTCGGTGCGACGTCGAGCTGTCGCAACTCGACGTTGTACCCACGCTGGTCCAGCTCGGCCTTGAACAGGTTGGCGAGCGCGATGTTCTCGTCCCACGCGATGTAACCGATGGTGAGGTCCCCGCCGCCGGCCTCACCACCGCCCTCCCCCTCGCCGCCACCTCCGCCGCATGCCGCGGTCACCCATACCAACAGTGCCACCGCGACGGTGGGCAGCACCCGTGTTCTCCTGATTCGCATCCCGTCCTCCTTTCGGCAGATCCACATACGCCCAGGCCCCGATGTCCCGGTTGGATTCAGGTGACGCCCGCGAGCCTGCGCGCACGGCTGACCGCGGATTTCGCGGACAGCGACGCGGTGATGCGGTCCAGGTAGATCGCGAGAATCACGACACTCACGCCGTATTCGAACCCGGCACCGAGTTGCAGCCGGGTGGTCGCCTCGAACACGTCGGCGCCCAGTCCGGGGGTGCCGACCATGCCAGCGATGACGACCATCGACAGCGACAACATGATGATCTGGTTGACGCCGGCCATGATCGACGGCATGGCAAGGGGAATCTGGATTCCGGTGAGGATCCGCGTCGGCGACGAGCCGAACGCCTCCCCCGCCTCCACCATCTCCTTGTCGACCTGACGGATCCCCAGTTCGGTCAGACGCACGCCGGGCGCGAGCGCGAACATGACCGTGGCGACCACCCCGGGCCCGACCCCGATACCGAAGAAGATGACCGCGGGGATGAGGTAGATGAACTGCGGCACGGTCTGCAGGAAGTCCATGACGGGTTTGACCACGCGGCTCGCGCTGTCGCTGCGCGCCGCGAGGATCCCCAACGGAACGGCGATGACGACCGCGACCACACCGGCGAGCAGTACGAGCGAGAGTGTCTGCATCGCGCTGGCGCACGAGTCGAGTCCGTCGAGCAGTGCGAATCCGAGCAGTGCCGCGATGCCGAACTTCCAGCCCCGCAGCCACAATGCCAACGCGGCGAAAACGAGGATCATGACCCACGTCGGCGGCCAGGTCAGCAGCTCGGCCAGCGTGGTCACCGCGGTGTCGAGCCCGTCGGAGACCGCGTCGAACAGCTCGCCCAGGTTGTCCTTCAGCCAGGAGACCAGGTCGGAGAACCGGTCGCCGAGCGGGATCCGCGGCACCTCCCAGTCGGTGGCCGCCGCCCTGCCGGATGCGAGTACCTCACGCATCGCCACCTCCACTGCTCAACGCGGCCAGCAACGTCGGCTGGCGCACCACGCCGACGAGCACGCCGTCGTCGTCGACGACCGCCAGCGGCAACCGGCCGGTGACGACGGACAACAGCTCGTCGACTGTCGCCGACTCGACCACCCGCGACACCGGTTCGATCCGCAGTGGACCGTCCGACAGTCCACTGCGGACAGCCGCATCGGCATCGGTCAGGGTCACCGCGCCGGTGGGACGTCCGTCCTGGTCGACGAGCACAAGGTCGGCCAGTCCCGACTCCCGGATCGCGCGCAGCACGTCGGCCGCCGGCGTCTGCGCGCGTACCGCGGGCAAGGGTTTGTCCATCACCGACCGCGCGGTCAGCACCCGGGCGCGGTCCACGTCGCGCACGAACTGTGCGACGTAGTCGTCGGCGGGATGCAACAGGATCGTCTCGGCGGTGCCGATCTGAACGATCCGGCCCTGCCGCATCACCGCGATGCGATCGCCCAGCCGCATCGCCTCGTTCAGGTCGTGCGTGATGAAGACGATCGCCTTGCCCAGTTGGCGTTGCAGGTCGAGGAGCTGGTCCTGCATCTCGCGGCGGATCAACGGGTCGAGCGCGCTGAACGCCTCGTCCATGAGGAGCACATCGGTCTCGGCGGCCAACGCCCTGGCCAGCCCCACCCGCTGCTGCATGCCGCCGGACAGCTGCTCGGGCAGCCGGTCCTCCCAACCGGACAACCCCACCATCCCGAGCGCCCGCTGGGCCCGCTCGAACCGCTCGCGTTTCGCGACGCCCTGCACCTGGAGTCCGTAGGCGGCGTTCTGCAGCACGCTGCGGTGCGGGAACAGGGCGAAATGCTGGAACACCATGCTCATCCGGTTCCGGCGCAGCTCGCGGATCTCCCGGGAGGTCATGGACGTGAGCTCGGCGTCCTCGACGAAGACCTTTCCCGACGAGGCGGGCAGGATCCCGTTGAGCATGCGCAGCAACGTGGACTTGCCGGAACCGGACAGGCCCATCACAACGAAGATCTCGCCGGCACCGACCTCGAACGACACGTCGACGACGGCGGCCGTCGTTCCGGGAATGTCGATCTCCGCCGGATCCGTTCCGCCCAGGAGTGATCGCACCACCTCGGGACCGCGGCGGCCGAATACCTTGTAGAGACTTTCCACCCGTATCACGGACACGGTCTCCACCTCTCCGGCGAGCGAAGAAACGGTCTACGAGTTTAGCGCAGATTCGCCGGGAGGCAGGAATGAATACACACCGGAATCGATGTCGAACCAAGGGTCACCGAAACGAGCCGCGCATTCTGCGAGAAAATGCCGCGGAACGGACATCGGCCCGTTCCGCGGCACCGGCCGGAGCTACGACCGTGGATCGCCGGTCAGGAGCTGTAGCCCTTCGGCGGAATGAGCGATGCGAGGTGATCGAACGTCAACCAGTAGATCTGGTTGCCGCCGAACGAGGCCGGGTCGGCGATCTGCACCGTGCCCTCGGCGTCGTTGTACCCGGTCACCGTGAAGTAGTGGTAGATCGTCCGGTCCGACGGGTAGCCCGGAGGCTGGTTGCCGGGCGGCGCGACGATGTTCGCCACGATCGCCTCACCGTTGTCGATGGTGCTGACGATGTCGTCCCACAACACGTCCTTCTGTTCCTGTGTGGGCGGATCGTTCGGCATCTCGGTCGTCTCGTAACCACCGATGTGGTTGTTCAGCACCGTCGTGACCTGGCTGATGTGGTCGGTGCCGCCGGTGTGGGTGCCGAGCTCCTCCGCGAGCTCGGCCTGACTCCGGGTGACCCCCTGCGCCGACAGCGCGATCCGCGTCGCCGCCGGCCCGCACCAGTAGCCGGTCTCCTGCACCTCGTAGTCGATGTCCAGGGTGACTTCGCCGCGCGGTGCGACGTCGGATTCCTGCTGCGCCACCGCCGCGCCCGGCCCCGCGGACACCGCACCGTTCGAGACCGCCTGCGCCGGGACGAGCGCCGACAGGCTCAGCACGAGCGCGGCGCGCCGGCGACCGCCGCCGCCTTCCGTACTGCCATGACCTCACCTCTTCCACTGATCGCACTGTGAGCACCACGCTGCGTAATGCTCTCGGATTCGCGCACAGACTAGGTCCGCGTACACATTCCCCGATAGCGACGATTGTTTCTTTCCCGGACACTGAATTCACGCAATAACCGACATATCCGACAATGTGGCGAACAGGCGCACTGCTCTGTTCGGCCCAGCCATGCTGCTCCGTTCGCGAATGTCACCCGACGAAAGTCCGGAGATCACGCCGCGGTGTCGAGGTGTTCACTTTTCGCCGACGATCGTTGGTTCTGCCATTTCGCCACAGCGTGTGAAATTGACTCCGCAGTCTGTGACTACGGCAGAAACGAGGTCCTCCGAATGCGGACACGAACGACGCGCTGGGCGGTCGGGGCCTTGTCGGCCCTGACGGTGACGGCGGGACTGCTCGCCCCGATCCCGGCGGCGGCGGGCACGCCCACCTCCCCCGAGGCGGCCGATGTTCCCGCCGGGTACTACGACGGCACCGACGGGTTGACCGGCGACGAGCTCAAGACGGCGCTCAACGACATCATCAGCGAGAGCAACCAGCTGTCCTACGACGAGGTGTGGGACGCGATCAAGGCCGCCGACGAGGATCCGAACAACCCGGACAACGTCGTGCTGCTCTACAGCGGCGAGTCGCGGAGCAAGGACGCCAACGGCGGCGGGTCCGGCGACTGGAACCGGGAGCACGTCTGGGCGAAGTCGCACGGCGACCTCGGCACGTCGGGCCCCGGCGCGGACGCCCACCACCTGCGTCCGACGGACGTCCAGGTCAACAGCATCCGCGGCAACAAGGACTTCGACAACGGCGGCGAGGAGGTCGAGGGCGCTCCCGGCAACTTCACCGACGACGACTCGTTCGAGCCGCGCGACGAGGTCAAGGGCGACGTCGCACGGATGATCTTCTACATGGCCGTGCGGTACGAGGGCGAGGGCGGCGCGCCCGACCTCGAGCTCAACGACGAGGTCAACAACGGTTCGCAGCCGTTCATGGGCCGCGAGTCGGTGCTGCTCGAGTGGCACGAGGCCGACCCGGTGGACGACTTCGAGCGGCAGCGCAACGACGTTATCCACGACGAGTTCCAGCAGAACCGCAACCCGTTCATCGACCACCCCGAATGGGCCGCGGAGATCTTCGGCAACGGCGGTGGCGGCGGGGACGACGGCGGTTCGCCGGACCCCGAGCCGGAGCCGGACCCCACGTGCGGTGAGGCCACCGGCCTCGAGACGGTGGCGCTGTCGGACCTGTCGGCCGACGCGCGGCAGACCGTCTCCGACGCGCAGGACGGTGCCTCGGGCGAGACCTACGAGAACCGCGAGGGCGTTCTGCCGGAGTGCGAGGACGGCCACTACCAGCTGTTCCACGTCGGTTCGCAGGATCGCGTGATCGCCGGTGGCGACGGGGAGATCTACTACACGCCGGATCTCTACGAGACGTTCCAGGCCGTCGACCTGGACTCCTGAGTCCGGACAACCGCGAGGCCGGTGCCGCGTTCGACGAACGCGGTGCCGGCCTTCGTCATGTCGCGGTCTTCACCCCGGTGCGGGCGTGGTGGGCGTTGTCGGCGTCCGGGTCGGCGACCGGCGGCAGGTCGCGGTCGATGTGGTCGGCGTGGAACAACGCCTGCGCGAGCAGTCCGCGCACGTGGTTGTTGGCGGCCGAGTAGTAGACGAACGTGCCCTCGCGCCGGCCGGTGACCAGGCCTGCGAGGCGCAGTTTGGCGAGGTGCTGGCTGACGGCGGTCGGGGCGGCGCCCGCGAGTTCCGCGAGGCAGGCGACCGACGATTCGCCCTGCAGCAGCGCCCACAGCACCTTGATCCGGGTCGGATCGGCGAGCAGTCGGAACGACTCCGCGGCCAGGTTGACCTGCTCGTCGTTCGGCATGTCGAAATCGGGCACCGAGCTGTGCATGTCGGCAACCGTACGTCATGTCACGCACATACGCACTTGCATATCTGCGTGAGTGCGCAGATAGTGAGGCCGTGACACGTCGGCACGAGCACCACCACGAACACGGCCATGGACACGGACACGACGGGCGCGGGTTCCGCGGCTGGGTGAAGCACCTGTTCTCGCCGCACAGCCACGATGCCGCCGACCGCGTCGACACGGCGTTGGAGACGAGCTCGAGGGGCCTGCGCGCGTTGGCATGGTCGTTCGCCGCCCTGATGGTGACGGCGTTCGCGCAGCTGGCGATCGTGCTGTTGACGGGTTCGGTGGCGTTGCTCAGCGACACGATCCACAACTTCGCCGACGCGTTGACGGCGATCCCGTTGGCCATCGCGTTCGTGCTGGGTCGGCGTGCGGCCTCCCGCCGGTTCACGTACGGCTTCGGCAGGGCCGAAGATCTGGCGGGCATCGTCGTGGTGCTGGTGATCGCCGCGTCGGCCGCGTTCGCCGGCTACGAGTCGGTGCGCCGGTTGCTCGATCCGGTGCCGATGACGCACGCGTGGGTCGCGATGCTCGCCGGGTTCGCCGGGTTCGTGGGCAACGAGCTGGTCGCGCAGTACCGGATCCGGGTGGGCAGGCAGATCGGGTCGGCGGCGTTGGTCGCGGACGGACTGCACGCCAGGACCGACGGGTTCACGTCGTTGGCGGTGGTCGCGGGCGCGGGCGGGACGATGCTCGGTTTTCCCATCGCCGATCCGATCGTGGGTCTGGTCATCACGGTGGCGATCCTCGGCGTGCTGCGCGGCGCCGCCCGCGAGGTGCTGGGCAGGCTGATGGACGCGGTCGAACCCGACCTCACCGAGCGGGTCGAGCTCGCGGCGGCCAAGGTCGACGGGGTGCTGGCCGTGCGGCAGGTGCGGTTGCGCTGGGTGGGCCACAGCATGCGCGCCGAGCTCGATGTCGCGGTCGACGGGACGCTGGACGTCGTGGCCGCGCATGCGATCGCGCACGACGTGGAGCGGACGCTCATGGGTACGGTGCCGAGGTTGACCGCCGCGACGGTGCACACGGAGCCGCTCGTCGGCGCAGGCACGGCCCACGGCGACGCCGCCCCGTGATGCCACGCCCCTGACGCACGACTCCCCTGACGCACGTCCGGTGATGACACGCAGTGATCAGGGCCCATCACTCTGGGCAGAACCAGCGTGCACGGCGCGTTTCGGGTCAAGCACGGAGCGTCTGATCGTCGCTTTCCCGTGACCTGATCGTTGTGGTACTTCTCAAACATGCTGGCTTTGCGCGGCGCGTGTTGCGCATAGTCACGAGACCCCGACCCGAATGGGCGTGTTTCCCCCGACGCGCCCGCAACACAATTGGAGACCCCGCATGAGTGCGCCCCACGCGCTCAGACGGGTGACGACCGCGGCGCTCGCAGCGCTGGCGTTGGTCGTCGCCCCCATCACCCCGGCCCACGGCCAGGAGAACGACGTCGATTCCGCGCGCGCCGAGTTGAGCGATGCCCAGGCGCGGCTGGCGGAGCGCTACCAGGCGTTCACCGAGGCGGAGCGGAAGCACAACGCGGCTCAGCGGGCCGCGACGCAGGCCCGCGAACGCGCGGATGAGGCCCGTTCGGCTGCCGACACGGCGGCGAAGCGATTCAACGGCATGCAGGGCGATCTGGACCGGTTCGCCTCGGCGAGTTTCCGCCAGGGCAGCACGATCGGTTCGATGTCGGCCTATCTCGGCGCCGAGAGCTCGACGGAGATGCTGGAGCGTGCGTCGTTGCTGAATGCGATCAGCGACGATCAGCTGCGTGTCTTGGATCGGATGCAGAAGGCGCTCGGCGAGATGCGCCAGTCGGAGCGCGAGGCGACGTCGTCGTTGCGCGAGGCGACGACCAACGAGCGTGAGGCCGCGTCGACGAAGGCCGAGGCGCGCAGTGCCTACGCGACGGCGCAGGAGCAGCAGGAGGAGGCGAAGGCGGAGATCGACCGCCTGGCCAGCCGTGCGCAGTCGCCGGCGCCGGCGACCGGTGCGGTCGCCGCGGTGCCCGGCGGTGCGGCGAAGCCTGCCGAGGGCACGTTGACGTCGACCTACGGTGCCCGATGGGGCACGGTGCATTACGGCATCGACATCGCCAACAGCATCGGTACGCCGATCTACTCGACGTTGCCGGGCGAGGTGATCGACTCGGGTGCCGCGAGCGGTTTCGGCATGTGGGTTCGTGTGCAGCACGAGGGCGGCCTGATCTCGGTGTACGGCCACATCGATCAGTCGATGGTGTCGGTGGGCCAGCAGGTCCAGGCCGGCGAGCAGATCGCGACGATGGGCAACCGTGGTCAGTCGACGGGCCCGCATCTGCATTTCGAGATCCACGAGAACGGCAACAAGATCGATCCGCTCCCCTGGCTGCGCAGTCAGGGCGTGGATATCTGATCCGCCCGGTCTGAGCCTTTCGGGCCCGCTGCGGCGGGCCGGGGTGTCACCAGGTCAGAAGCTCCCGCGGGATGTCGCGCCGGTCGGCCGTGCGCGCGCCGCGGGAGTTTCTGATGGTGGGCATCGAGGCGACGGCGGCCAGGACGGCGCCGAGGCTGGGCAGCCAGCGGCGGATGGCGTCGGGTTCGACGAGCCATTGGGCTGCGCATTCGGCGCGGCCGTCGGGCAGCGGGACGATGGAGCCGGCGGGCAGTACGCGGATGCCTTCGGGCGGTTCGTGGTGTGCAGCGCCGAGGTCGTCGGCTTCGGCGAGGAGCACGGTGACGCGTTCGCGGCGCGTGGGCAGGCCGAGCGCGGGGCCGAGGCAGTCGAGTTTGCGCAGGTCGGTGAGGACGGCGTCGGACAGTGCGCGGGGCACCACGACGGCGGCGACGCCGGAGCCGGTGATCAGGCGGAAGCCGCCTGCGTACTGTTCGACGGGCCAGCCGAAGGTCCCGCGGTAGTCGGGACGGATGGGCTGCTGTGCGTCCAGCTCCACGGTCATCGCGGTCCTCCTGCGGCGCCTTTGCTCATTCGAGGCTCGTGCCAACTTCGACGAACCACACGCTAGTGGCACTCAGTGCCGTTAGCAAGGGTTTTCTGCTAGGTTTCGCCGCATGTCCGCTTCTCCTCCGCCTGTTGCGGCGACTGCCGGTGCTCCGCGTCGTCGTGTGGGTAGGACGCCTGCGGGTCGGCGTCGGGTTCGGCATACGTTGACGAGTACGGCGATCGATCTGTTTCTGTCGCGTGGTTATGAGGCGACGACGGTGGATGACATCGCGGCGGCGGCGGGTGTGGGCCGGCGGACGTTCTTCCGGTATTTCCGGTCCAAAGAGGATTCGATCTTCCCGAATCACGATGACCTGTTGGCGGACATCGAGCGCACGTTGGCGGAGTCCGATCCGGCCGAGGAGGATGCGGTCGATGCGGTGTGCCGTGCGGTGTTGTTGGTGTTGGACTCGTATCTGGATGATCCGGATGTGTCGTTGAAGCGGTATCGGTTGACGCGTGCGGTGTCGTCGTTGCGGGACCGTGAGGTGGCGAGTGTGGATCGGTATCAGCGGGTGTTCACAAGGTTTCTCCGGGAGCGGTTCCAGGCGGCGGGTGACGCGGAGGCGGACATGCGTGCGCCGATCGTGGGTGCTGCGGTGGCGGCCGCGCACAACCATGTGTTGCGGCAGTGGTTGCACAGTGGGGGCACGGTGGATCCGCATGTGCTGGCGGATCGGGCGTTCGCGATGGTGCGGGAGACCAGTCCGTCGCCGAGGCCGGCTGCGGACGTCTCCCCCGGCGCCGGCGAGGGCACGGTCGTGGCGGTGCTGAGCACGTCCGCACCGGCGGCGGATGTGATGTGGCGGATCAACGCCGCGCTGGCCGACGACGACACCTCGGACAACTAACGGCACTCCGTGCCATTGATGGGTGGGGACTCCATCCGCAGGTTGAGGACGGGTGTGCGCCGTCCGGTGTGCGTGGTGCCGAGCGGTGTGGTGACGGTGGTCGTGCCCCGCGTCGGGTCGTGGGTGGTAGTCCAGCCCGGTGTGTTCTTCATGCGGTGATGTCGGCGGCAGCGCGTGGTGAGGTTGGTGAGTGATGTGGGGCCGTTGTCGCGGGCCCATTCCTGTTCGTGGTCGGTGTCGCAGTGCCGTGCGGGTCGGTGGCACCAGGGGATGACGCACTCCCGATCCCGGACGCGCATGGTCTCGCGGAGCGTGGCGGTGGGCCGGTACCGGGACCGGCCCAGGTCGACCGGATCACCGGTGGCGGGATCGCAGAGCACCTTCCGCAGGACGCTGTTCGGGTTCGTGGCGATCTCACGGCCGATGGCGCCGGGGATGGGCCCGTAGCCGTCGAGTTCGGCGCCGGACTCGGAGATCGACAACGCCGTGTCCACCGGCATGTGCACATAGACCACCGCGGAAGCCTCGGGAGTTGTGGCACCGGGGTCGTTGCCCAGCAACAAGTCGGCGACCACATCGGCGCGCAGTTGGTCGTAGGTGCGCTTGTGACCATCACGTTTACGTTGACGGGCCAGCGAATCGACTCGGGCGTAGCAAGCAGCAGCCACCTCGGACCGCATGGTGGCAACGAGTCGGGACTGGCAATTCTCCCCGTGTTCCAACGTGACCTTCCGGCCGTCGTTGGCCTTGCGAGCCCGCTCAACCCGACCGGCGGGATCGACCTTGTCGACGAGCCGTCGCACTGCTCGCACCAGGTTGTGCGGCAACCACATCGTCTCGGCCGCCGAGGAAAGCTTGTCGACCAACAGCAAGTCGACCTCGCGAGCCTGCGAGTCGGTCAACACACCGGTCACCTCAACGACCCGGGACGCGGCGTAGTACTCGACCTTCCCGTCCTCCATCAGAGACAACAGTCGAGGCATCCGAGAAACCAGCGAAACAGCGGTGTGAACGCGCCCGAGAACAAACTCCCGAGAGGCCCGATACTCCGGCACGAGTGACTCGGCAAACCACGCCATCTCGCCCTCGTCCGACGGCGCAGCGAGGCCAGAACCCTCATCTCCTCAGCATCAATCCGTGCCCGCCGCACACGAAGCGACTGCACAGACTGAGCAAGAGAATCACCACTGGCCACAGTCCCATAATACCAAACACCAGTTCGACAAACAACCAACCGCCAACCCGGTCCGAACCCGAGGTCGAGCGAAGCAAAGGCTCCCACCAAGCCCCGAAACGCAACCACCCACGAAACCCAAACAAACCTCGCCCCCGGAGTGTCATCCCGTCGACCTAAACCGAAACCATCACGCTCCAGGTAGGGCGCAACCACCAACAAACCCGTCACACAACAACGAAACCTTGCGCCCTGCCTGGAGCGTGATAAACGAAACG